>JAQWSC010000003.1 GCA_029243385.1 Flavobacteriaceae bacterium
GCAGCTTTTTTGCGAACCTTGGCAATAGACTTATATATGACGAATTAGATCTTCGCGTAAGCTTTGCTTACTGAGACTTCTTGCTCCTTTATAGGGCAGCTTTTTTAAACAAGTCAATACTTACTACAGACTCAGTAAGAATTTATTTTTTGAAGAATTTTTTACATATTGATTATGAAGTTTAAATATTTATATATGTCTGATTTTATTGAAATGAAACATGTTCTATTTCATTTTTTATCTATTTTTTAAGGGTGTCGTATTTAAAAAATTTAATTACGAAATAGTTTTGAAAATTGAGCTAAGCTCTCAGTAATTGAGTTCGATATTTTTTCTGCGCGCGCTACCATTTCTAAAAAAAATTATCAAATAGTGAATATTTTTTTAATTAAATATTATATTAGATTAACAAAAATCAATCAAAATGGTAGGTCATACAGTAGAGTTTTTATCAGATGAGTGGGTACAAACGATTTCAATTACAGGGATTGGGATGCTCTTTTTTTTGTATATCGGCAGCCGCCTTTCAATGCCAAATCGTTTAAAGTTAGCCAAAGCTCTGGCAATTTTTATGATTGCAATTACTGTTTTTGGGCATTATTTTCAGGCAATGAATGGAAATTGGTTAGTTACCGAAGAGTTGCCCCTTCATTTGTGTGGAATTTCAAATTTGATTTGTTGTGTGATTCTTTTTGTACCTCGAAAACAATTATTGTTCGAGTTTTTGTTCTATTGTGGAATTATAGGGGGTCTTCAGGCTTTATTGACTCCATTGATTAACAATTACAATGGAGAGAGTTACGTTTACTTTCAATTTTTCTTTAGGCATGGAGCCATCATTGCACTTCCGTTGTATTTAAGGTTTTTGATGGGAATGCGGCTTCAAAAATTTTCGTGGCTTCGTTCGTTTTTAATATTGAACGTTCTTTTAGTAATTATTATGCCGTTGAATTTTGCATTGGGTTCCAATTATATGTATTTGGCACAACCGCCAGGAGTAAATCATGTATTGGTAATGGGCGAATGGCCATATTATATTTTGTATTGGGAATTTTTTATTGCAGCCCTTTTTTATGGGTGTTATTTTGTTTTTAAACACAGAGAGCTGACAACACACCCACATTCTTAGTCTAATTAATTAAAAAATTTTCCTGCTTAGTTTCTTTTTTTTTGCCAAATCTTTTTTGATGAGGAAAGTCGTATACCTATACATTCAAAAATCTATTAGTATATTTGTTTGCGTTTTAGGGTATCATTTTAATCGACGTTTAATGAAGCATTGGCAATTCTATTTAGTTAGCTTATTGTGGGGGATATTTGCTTTCTCTCAGGAACTACCACCTATACAAAAATTTTCACCTCAACTATACGAAGCTGGAAATCAAAATTGGATGATTGCTCAGGCTCCAGATGCGTCAATTTATATTGCTAACAACAACGGGTTATTAAAGTATAACGGTTCACGATGGCAGCTTTATCCTAGCCCAAACAATACAATTGTTAGAGCCGTTAAGGCTATAGACGATAAAATATACACAGGGTCATTTATGGATTTTGGTTGTTGGAATCAAAATTCAGAGGGGCAATTAATCTATACATCATTAGCGGAGTCTCTAAACATCGATTTGATAGAAGACGAGCAGTTTTGGAATATTTTGGAGTACGATAATTGGTTGCTTTTCCAATCTCTTAATCGACTTATTTTTGTAAATCCAACGACCAAAGAGGTAAAGTTTATAAAAGCAACCTCAACATATTCTAAATCGTTTAAGCGAAATGGCAACATTTATTTCCATGAGCAACAGCGCGGCCTTTATATGCTTAAATCAGGGAAACCATCTTTGGTTTCTTCTCACCCGATTTTTAGAAATCATATTATTGTTAATATTTTTAATGTTGGACAAAAATTTTTAATTGTAACAGACAATGCGGGGTTGTATTTTTTAGAAAAGGGCAAACTCACAAGATGGAAAACAGATGCCGACTCGCTTTTTCAACAAACCTCTATTTACAGTGCGATTCAACTTCTAGATCAAAATTTATTAATAGGAACGATATCCAAAGGGCTTCTAAAATTAAACCCCCAAGGAGAAATAGATCTTGAGCTAAATCAATCCAAAGGGATTTCAAACAACACAGTGCTTTCTGTTTTTGAAGATAAGACTCAAAATGTATGGTTAGGCCTTGATAATGGAATAAACTGCTTGAATCTTACATCTCCATTTTCTATTTATAATGAGACCAATGGATCGATTGGATCGGTTTATACTTCGATTACTCACAACGGAAATCTTTACTTAGGAACCAATCAAGGGTTGTTTTCTAAACGTATCTCATCCAAAGCTCCTTTTAGTTTAGTGCCGGGAACTGCGGGTCAAGTTTGGAATCTGACGAAGCTCAATGGGGATTTGTTGTGCGGTCATGATTTAGGAACATTTAAAATAGAGGGAAATAAAGCCATTCGTTTTTCAACGACACAAGGCGCTTGGGATTTTAAACCCTTGAATAAAAACAAGACCCTTGCTTTGCAAGGAAATTATAGTGGGTTGTATGTGATTCAAAAAAAGGGAAGGGATTGGTCTGTTCGAAACAAAATAGAAGGCTTTAATATTTCGTCCAAATTTTTTGAATTGGTTAATGACACTACCTTACTTATCAGTCACGAATACAAAGGTGTTTATAAAGTTGTCTTGGATTCGGACTACACAAAAGCCATTGAAATTGTCGAAGAACAATCTGTTAAAAAGTCAAGTCATAGTTGTTTGATTTCTTTTGAAGGGTACATTATTTACAAATCAAACGATGGAGTATTTTTATATAACAAAGACAAACAGACCTTTGATAAGGACGCCTTAATCAATAATTTTTTCCCAAAGGAAGAATACACATCCGGGAAAATGATTAATGATCGCGCAGGCAAGCTCTGGATGTTTTCAAAAAATTATTTTCATTATTTGACATCCGACATTTTATCTTCTACACTAAAAGTAAAGTCACTGCCTTTTCCTTATAGATTGAGTAGAGGGATGGAAGGATACGAACACGTTCTCTCGCTTTCTAACAATAAATTTTTATATGGGACAATGGATGGATATGTCACGTTTGATTTAAAAGCGTACTTGAGCAAGTCACCTCCAGTGAACTTAGACAAAATTTCTTTACAATCATTAGATGGTAAAGAAACGTTACTTCCTTTGAATACTTCAATTGATTTGGAACCCAATCAAAACAATATCAGTTTTTATTATAATGTCCCTTATTATCAAAAAGCGCATCAAGTGAAATTTCAGTACAAACTCATCGGTTATTACGACCAATGGAGTTCTTGGTCAGAAAATTCATTCACCACTTTTACCAACTTACCCTTTGGAGATTATACGTTAAGTGTACGTGCCAAAATTGGAGATGTTACTACAGAAACAAAAGATTTCATGCAAGTTAGTATCGAAAAGGCATGGTACCTTTCCAATTTGATGGTAATAATTTATGTGTTGTTTTTTATTTTTATTTCGCTATCCATCAACCAATCCTATACCAGATACTACAGAAAACAACAGCAAAAGCTTATTGAAAAAAACAATCGTATCCTTGAGATCAAAGAATTGGAAAACAATCAGGAGCTTATGAAGTTTAAAAACGAACAACTTCAGAAAGATATTGAGAACAAAAACCGAGAGTTGGCGATTTCTACGATGAGTACAATTCGTCGAAACAAGTTTTTAGGAAGTATTAAAGACTCTTTAAAAGACGAGGAGAACTCTCCTAAAGTTCGAGCCGTAATTCGAACCATTGATCGTAATCTTAATAATGATGACGATTGGAAATTTTTTGAGGAAGCCTTTAACAATGCCGATAAGGATTTTCTTAAAAAAGTAAAGCAAATCCATCCTTCTTTGACCCACAACGATTTGCGTTTATGCGCGTATTTAAGGCTAAATTTATCTTCTAAAGAGATTGCTCCATTGCTTAATATTTCATCACGAAGTGTAGAAATAAAAAGATATCGTCTTAGAAAAAAGATGGAATTAGAGCATAAACAAAGTTTGGTTGACTACATCATGACCTTATAAAAAAGGCTACAACACTTCAATTTCACTTAACATTAACTATACAAAGTTTACACGGCGCAACTCTGCGACTTAACAAACCCCCTGTAAAATTACCGATTTCACAGAAAAATCATTGTAGAATTACCGAATTGCCATTTTTTAAGCACAAAAATTTCATTGTATATATTTTGTTGAGTTATTTAAATTTTAACAATTAATGTAGATTTCTATATTTGGTTCAATCAATTATATATCTAATCAATAACCACAATGAATAAAATTTTCATTTTAATAATAGCTTTTAGCTTTTACAGCTTCGCTCAATCGGATCAAGTAAGCGGAACTGTTTTAGATTCTGAAACGAAAGACCCTCTTCCAGGTGCCACTGTATTAGTTAAAGGAACCACCATCGGTACTACAACCGATTTTGACGGTAATTTTTCCCTACCCGATATTTCTGTAAATACTACCTTGGTTGTATCCTATCTCGGATATACCGATACAGAAATCAAAATAACTGCTTCAGCTACCTATCAAATTCTATTGAATGCTTCTGCTAACGAGCTTCAAGAAATTGTTGTTGTTGGTTACGGTACACAAACCAAAAAGGAAGTAACGGGAGCTGTCACTGTTCTTGGAGCTGAAAATATTGAAAAATTAAACCCTACACGAATTGAACAAGCACTACAGGGACAAGTTTCTGGGGTGAACATCACTTCTGGTTCGGGTGCACCAGGTAGCGGACTAAACATTCAGATCCGTGGAGTATCAACTAACGGAGACAACAGACCTTTAATTTTACTTGACGGGAATGTTATAGAAGATTTGTCTGTACTCAACCCTAAGGATATTGAAAGCATCAATGTCATTAAAGATGCTACTGCTGGTATTTATGGTGTTCGTGGTGCAAACGGTGTAATTCTTATTACCACTAAAACAGGACGTAAAAACACAAAACTTTCCATCGAACTGGACTCTTACTTTGGTATCCAACTTACCAGTAAAAAAATTGATTTGATGCAATCTGCACAATATACAAATTACAGTAATGATTTGGCTTCGTTTAACATATACAAAAACACGCCAACTTACAGCATTGATTGGCAAAATAAAGTATTTGAAATGGCTCCAATGACTAGTACCAATTTGTCGGTGTCAGGAGGAACTGAAAAATCAACTTATACAGCAGGAGTCTCATACCTCTATCAAGATGGAATCGTAGGACTTAATAAATCAAACTTCAACAGACTCACCTCGCGAATCAAATATCAATACGATGTGTTAGATAATTTAAAAATCAACACTTCGGTTATTTATATGCATTCAGAAAAAAACAATTTGCCTGAAGGCGGAATAGGCTCTGTACTGTATAGTGCTGTTAACATGAGTCCTTTAATTACTGTTTACAATGGGAACGATTACAATGAGCTAAACAACCCAAGATCGTATTCATTAATTAAAGCGATTAATGCTGTCGAAATAATCAATCCAGTTGCACAAATTTACAACGCTAATAACACAAGCTTGGTTGATAAGTTTACGGCTTCATTGGGAGTTGATTATTCTCCATGGTCAAATGTTAAAATAAGTTCTGTTTTTCAAATGAATCATGCCAATGTATTAAACGACGTGTACAGACCTGTCGCTTATTACGGATCCAGTAAATCAGCAAACAGAACTAAAGTTGAAGTAGTTGACCACGGATCAACTTTCGATGATTACACATGGGACAACTTCTTGACTTATGAAAATACGTTCAATGACTTACTTAATATGAAAATATTGTTAGGAACCTCAATTTTCAAAACCAAAGGAATTTTCTACGGATATAGTTTCGAAGATGGTGATGAAGCTGTTACTCCTCGTTTCAATGCAGACGACAAGTTCAAAGGCGCTGATGTGTTTGACTCTCGATTGGCCTCAGTGTTCTATCGTATTCAATTAAACTATGACAACAGATACCTATTGTCGGGAGTTGTTCGAAGAGACGGATCTTCTAAATTTTCTCCAAAAAATAAGTTTGGAATATTTCCTTCCGCATCTTTAGGTTGGAATATTTCTGAAGAAAACTTTTTTTCAAGTACAACAATCAACAACCTAAAACTTCGACTTAGTTACGGAATCATTGGGAATGACCGTATAGGTGACTTTGGATTTATATCTAGATTGAATGGAGAAGCGGTTTATTCTAACAATCTTGAAGAAACTGAAGATGATCTTTTAAGAGGTGTTGCTGTAGGAAAGCTTTCGAATCCCGAAATTCGCTGGGAAAAGCAAAAAACAGGAAATTTTGGTGTTGATATGTCATTGTTTGACAGTAGCCTACGAATTTCGTTAGATGCTTACCAACGCGAAACAGAAGACCTTCTTATTGATGCACAAGTATCAGGAATTTTAGGAGCTTCGGCCCCTGGATCAGGCTCCCCTTTTATTAATGCAGGTACGGTTCGAAATCAAGGGCTTGAGGCCTCAATAGCATACAATACAAATTTTACAGACGATCTTAGTTTCAATATCAGCTACAACATTAGTACAATTGATAATGAGGTTCTATTTGTAGAAAGCGAAAACGGCTTCCAGCAAGGTGGTGGCTGGGGTGTAGGTCTTGGAATTATTCCTTCACGAATGGAAGCAGGATACCCCTTGGGATATTTTTATGGATACAAAACGAATGGCTTATACCAAAATCAGGCTGAAATTGATGCACTTGACTCAAATGCTTTTGATGCAGATGGTGAAGACATTTACTTCCATGAAGGAGCTGAAGTTGGGGATCTAAAATTTGTTGATGTTAACGGAGACGGATACATTTCTGATGATGATAAAACCTACATTGGTGATCCTATACCAGATTTTACTATGGGTTTTTCTATGGGATTCCAATTTAAAGATTTTGATTTCAGTGCTTCAGCATATGCTTCTATCGGAAACGACATGGTGCGAGATTATGAGCGTCAAGCAATGAATACTAACCGAGGAACTTATATGCTCAACCGATGGACTCCAGAAACAGGAGGAAACACCATTCCAAGAGCATCTGGAGGAAGTTCTATTAACAACAATAATTTTTCAGATTATTTTGTTGAAGACGCCTCTTACTTAAGAATTCAAAACGTACAGTTAGGTTATACTGCAAATGATAAAATCAACAAATTTTTAAGACTTGATTCACTGCGGATGTACGTGTCTGCAAACAACTTGTTCACGTTCACTAATTACAATGGATTCGACCCTTCAGCAAGTGGAGGAAGTCCTATAGGGGCTGGGATTGATAAAGGATTTTATCCTGTATCTCGCACATTCATGTTTGGGTTAAATGTTAAACTATAATTTAAATGAAAAAATCAATTATATCAGGAATTATTACACTTTTCATCTTCACTGTAGGATGTAAGGATTTTATTGAAGTTGAACCCTTAGGGCCTGTTGCCGACACATTTTTTAGTCAAGCAGAAGACTTTGAGGATGCTCTGATAGGCGCGTATGATATTTTACAATCCACTTTTTGGAACGTACAACTTGCAACGATTGCCTCTCCAGATATTAACGCTGGAGGAGATGCTGCCAACTACGACCAACCAACACTGCAAGACGTTGACAAGATGATTCATACCGAATCTACCTATGTGCAAATCAGAGACGTTTGGCAGAATATGTATGCTGGAATCAATCGCACAAACTTTTTATTAGAAGCAAAAAACAACTTGGACTTTGAAGGAAAAGACAACATACTTGGACAAACTTATTTCTTAAGAGCCTATTATACTTTTGAATTGGCAAAGTTTTTTGGGGATATTCCTCTTTTTGTTGATACAGAAGTTGAACCGAATCGAATCCAAGACAAACAGGTTTTGTTTGGGGATCAATTTCTTGTAAACCGCGTAGGAAGCGTTGCAAAGGTGTTTGACTTAATTGAAGAAGATCTCAAAGAATCTATTTCACTGTTGCCCGATTCTCAACCAGACAATTGGAGAGTTTCTAAAATGGCAGCCCATGCTTTGTTAGGTAAAGTAATGTTGTTTAATGAAAAATACGCAGAGGCTGCTGCTCAGCTTCAAACAGTTATTGACTCAAATGACTATAGATTGCTCAATCATGGATCGGAATTTAACAACATATGGGAAGCCTCTTCTGAAAACGGAGATGAATCTATTTTTGAAATTCAATACACTAGTGTTGAGGGTGCAGGATGGGACTGTATCACTTGTAGCGAAGGAACTTATATGCCTAAATTCAACAATCCTAGAGATCCATTTTCGAACACCAAATATATAGCTGGCTGGGGATTCAACCTTCCTATACCACCTCTATACGAAGCCTTCAAAACGGGAGATGCTAGAAGAGACCTAACTATTTTTGATTTAAGAACTGATTCTAGCCGATCTAAGGGCCGAGAGGATCTAGGATTTTTTACCAAAAAATACATTGTTCATAAAGATAACGACTTGGATCGAACCGGTCCAGACCCATTAAACTTTGACAACAATTATCGTTCAATTCGATATGCTGATGTTTTGTTGATGGCCGCTGAAGCTTATGAAAAATCCGGAAACACATCCAAAGCAGAATCATTTTTAAATGATGTGAGATTTCGTGCTTTTGGTAATAATAGCCAGAATTATACCGCTGCTGAAGGAACATTAAGAGACATGATTTTTCAAGAGCGAAGATTGGAGCTTTCTGCAGAAGGACATTACTTCTTTGACTTAGTTCGAACAGGTAGAGCAAAAGATGCATTTGATGCATATAATGCTTGGATTGTTTCAGCCAATCCAAAATGGACTGTTGGAGGAAAAGAAATGGATTTTTTACCCATTAATTTTGAAACCAACAAAAATGAAATTTTCCCAATCCCTCTAGTTGAATTGGAATTAGCCAATGCAACTGATCGATGGAAACAAAACCCAGGATACTAAATATCACAATTATATTTTAACTCAATTACATTTTAACTCAATTATTAATTTTAAATTTTAGATTTATGAATTTACTTAAAAAAGGAATTTTTTTCCTACTAGCTGCAACTGTAATAGTTGCTTGTTCTGACGACGATGATCCAGTAGTAACTCCACCAACAGGAGGAGATGGCGGTGGCGATGGTGACACAACCGTAGACATGAGCGATCATCCTTTAGCAGACTCTTCTTGGAGCCTTGCTGCAGAAGCTGGAGCTCTTAAGGTTGGACCCTCAAAAACGGATCTTTCTTGGTGGGCATTGCCTGCAGAAGGAGATGGTAATGTAACATTACGTACTTGCCAGACTGACGATGTATTTACATTCAATGCTGACGGAACTTATTCTGTTGCTCTTGGTGATGACACTTGGCTTGAGACTTGGCAAGGAACTGATGTCGCGGAAGGATGTGGTGCTGCAGTAGCTCCTCATGCTAGCGGAGACCACACTTGGTCTGGTGACGGTACTACATTTACTCTTGTTGGAGAAGGTGTTTTTATCGCGCTCTCTAAAGCAAACAACCAAAACCAAACAGGTACTCCTGATGCAAACTCTATTCAGTATGAGTTTGCTCTTGATGGTGAAACACTTGAGGTGTACCTAACAGGCTTCCAAGATGGTGCTTACTGGTATTACAAGTTGTCTAAACAATAGTATTTAATTGACTATAGTTTAGCCTATTTAAACATACGGTCTTTCTAGACCGTATGTTTTTTTAATTTTAATTTTAATTCAACAACTTTGAATCACAATCCTTTTTTCTTTATCCTTATTTGTTCCTTTTTTTTATTTTCTTGTGGAGGGGATAAAAGTGCTGAAAGTATAGTTGTTATTCCAGATCAAAACAACAACCCTGGATCAGGAGATAACGATGAATTGGTATGGTCTGAAGAGTTTGATTATGAAGGGTCACCTGATAGCAGTATTTGGACTATCGAACAAGGCGATGGGTGTCCTGATTTATGTGGTTGGGGGAACTTTGAAAAACAGTATTATAGAAAACAAAATATTGAAGTTTCTGAAGGAACTCTAAAAATCAACATAAAAAAAGAATCTTATGGAGGTAAATCTTTTACTTCTGGAAGAATGAAATCTCAAGGAAAATACAGTCTTACCTATGGTAAAGTTGATATCAAAGCCAAATTACCAAAAAATACAGGCACATGGCCTGCCCTTTGGTTGTTAGGAGAAAGTGTTTCTTTTTATTCCTGGCCGACCTGTGGAGAGATCGATATCATGGAACAACGTGGCGATAACAAATCCGTTGTGTTAGGAACTTTGCATTGGGGCGAGAATTGGGAAAACCGAAAGGAGTACAGTGAAGATTCTCCATCTGTTGATGGATTAACAGATGATTGGCATATTTATTCTGTTAATTGGACAGACACCTCAATAAAAATATATATAGATGATATTCTGTATTATACGATGAATATTGACCAATCGCACCCTTTCAACGATCCATTCTTTTTTGTATTGAATGTAGCAGTGGGCGGAACACTAGGAGGCGATATACCTTCAGATTTTCCTAACGATGTAATGGAAATTGACTACATCCGAGTCTATCAATAATTTTTCTTATTCTTATTTCTCACTACTTAGTAGTTTTTTTCAATTCAATTTTTAAACCCTTACTCACACTTCTGAATTGATACAATTCATTGTGGATAGTAGTCACAATATCTTTATCTTTATCAAAAACAAAAAGGATATTGATGACTAAAAAAAGTATTTTCATTGCCTTTGTAGTCTCTCTAGGAGGCTTTTTATTTGGGTTTGATGCAGGGATTATTTCAGGAGTTGTTTCCTATGTAGGTCCAGAGTGGAACCTCACTGATGCTCAAATGGGTTGGGTCGTTAGTTCACCCTCCTTTGCCGCAATGATTGCCATGCTCATTGCTGGAAAATTAAGCGATCATATAGGGCGAAAAAAAATACTGTTATATGTTGCCTTTGCTTATGCGCTTTCGGCGCTCCTATCGGCCGTAGCAACTTCTTACGAAATGCTTTACATAGCCCGAATGATTGGCGGTCTAGCTTTTGGATCGGCACTGGTTTTGGCACCAACCTATATTGCAGAAATAGCCAATGCTTCCAATAGAGGAAAACTCGTTTCTATTCAACAGCTCAATATCGTATTTGGATTCTTTGCCGCTTTTTTAAGCAACTACTATTTAAATAGTATGAACTCGTCCAACAATCCTTTTTTTACGGATGAAACAGTTTGGCGGTGGATGCTCGGAATTGAATTGGTCCCAGCGTTACTATATTTCTTTGCTCTTTTCTTCGTTCCACGAAGTCCGCGTTGGCTGTTTAGCAATCAGCACACTCATGAGGCCACTGCCGTTTTAACACAAATACACGGTTTTGAACAAGCGCAAATCGAGGCAGCTTCCATTCAACAATCCATCAATCAAAACACGAATGCTACAAAAACATCTATTTTTGAGTTGTTGAAACCCGCGCTGCGATTCATACTCATTATAGGATTGGTATTGGGAGTCCTTCAACAAATCACAGGTATCAACGCCGTGTATTTTTATGCAACGTCTATTTTTAAACAAACCGGAATCGGAACAGACGCCGCTTTCTCATCCGGAGTACTTTTGAGTTTTACAACCGTCGTATTCACCTTTGTCGCTATTTTTCTGATTGATAGAATGGGTCGAAGACCTCTTTTGCTCATAGGAATGGCGGGAATTGCAACCAGTCTTTTGGTATGTGCTTATGGCTTTTATAAAGCCAAATACAAATTGACTTCACAAGAAATAGCGGCATTTCAAAATTTCCAACCAGAACGATTGAAACCGCTTGAAAACAAAATATACACCAGTGACGTTGCCTTCAAAAATGAGGTAAAAGCAGTTTTAGGAAATCAAGTGTATGCCAAAAACGAGGGTGCTATTCTGGAAGCCGCAACCGAAATGAACGCCACCATTGTTCTGTTAGGAATACTTGGGTTTATTGCCTGTTTTGCGTTTTCTTTAGGACCAGTAATGTGGGTAATGTTATCCGAACTTTATCCCAACGCATATCGGGGGCTTGCTATTGGCGTTATTGGATTTGTCAATTCGTTTACCAGTTGGGGAGTACAGCAACTTTTTCCATGGGAATTATCGCAACTCGGAAGCGCTCTAACGTTCTTTATTTTTGGAGCAATTGCTTTTGTAGGCTTTTTTGTTTTATTAAAAATACTTCCCGAAACCAAAGGAAAAACATTGGAGCAAATTGAACAAGAGTTTGTGAAAATTGACCCAAAAAAATAAACCCCTTTTACAATACCTTGAATATGCACAATCAACCCTCCAAAGTAACTTTGACACAATCCAACGGCAATTACCAATTGAGAGTAAACGGAAAACCATTTTATATCAAAGGAGGAGGGCTTGAGTTTGGCGATATAGCGTCTTTGGCGACGCATCACGGAAACTCTTTTCGAACATGGCGCACTGACAACGGCCAACAATCTGCCCTCCAAGTACTTGATGAAGCCCACAAATACGGTCTTATGGTTACTATGGGAATCGAAGTAGCCCGCGAACGCCACGGGTTTGATTACAACGACACAGCAGCTGTTCAAGAACAAAAAAACCAAATCCGAGAACAAGTCCTGGCGCTTAAAGATCATCCAGCCCTTTTGATTTGGAGCATTGGCAACGAACTGAATTTACATTATACCAACCCCAAAGTATGGGATGCGGTCAACGAGATTTCTATAATGATTCATCAACTGGATCCCAATCATTTGACCACGACCCCCTTAGCAGGAATTACACAAGAAGAAATAACTCTTATAAAAAACCGCGCTTCCGATTTAGACCTATTATCTATTCAAGAATACGGTAAATTGATGACCCTTCCAGAGCGAATCAGAACCTATGGATGGGAAGGCGCGTATATGGTTACCGAGTGGGGTGCCACTGGACACTGGGAAGTTCCTAAAACTTCGTGGGATGCTCCCATTGAAGAAAACAGTCATACCAAAGCACAGCATTATTTGAAAAGATATCAAAATGCCATTGCAACTGATACGCAACAGTGTATCGGGTCGTATGTGTTTTTGTGGGGACAAAAGCAAGAGCGAACACCAACCTGGTACGGATTGTTTTTGGAAGACGGAAAAGAAACCGAATCTGTTGACGTAATGCATTTTTTGTGGAGCAACGAGTGGCCTCAAACAAGATGCCCTCAAATCAATGATCTTACAATCAACGGTAAAAAAGCAATTGAAAATGTTGTTTTGTCTGCCGATTCGTTGTGTAAAGCTACTTTTCAGATTACCTCTTTACACCCCAAACACGCGTTGCATTACCGTTGGGAAATCCTTTTTGAAAGCACCGATTTAAAAGAGGGCGGTGATCCCGAAATACGCCCCAATTCTGTCCCTTTTCAAATCGTTTTGCAACAGCCGGAAGAATTGCTTTTTAAAACTCCAAAACTGACCGGAAAGTATCGATTATTCTTTTATTTGGACGATGGAATTTCAAAAGCAGCAACGGCCAATTTCCCTTTTCAAGTAAAATAACAACCCCCTTTGTTGGTTTTTTGGGCTCTTTTACCTTGATTTTTACTTAACAATTCCACAACCATTTAACGATCCATTCTTTATCTTGCTCAACGTTGCTATGGTAGGTACATTGGGTGGCGCCATAGACCCTGCCTTTACAGAAGACGT
The DNA here is from genome assembly GCA_029243385.1 of Flavobacteriaceae bacterium. Taxonomy (GTDB): domain Bacteria; phylum Bacteroidota; class Bacteroidia; order Flavobacteriales; family Flavobacteriaceae; genus JAQWSC01. Next base: position 13,679 of record JAQWSC010000003.1, read on the forward strand.
TATGGAGATTGATTACATCCGAGTATATCAATAACTGAATCAAAAAATAGATTTCTAAAAAGACGGTTTATCCGTCTTTTTTTTTGCTAATAAGATTTCAATCCAATAATGTACCTTTGAACAAATGAATCGTTTATGGTACGGACACTAATTTTGATGATATTGGCATGGAGCATAGTAAGCTGTAGCACGCCAACTACTTCTAAAAAAGAGACAACTCCTGATACAGTAGCGAATGATCCTTTTTTTGATCAAAAAACGGTTTCACTTCTTTCACTCAATACAGAGGCAGAAAAAGTATTGGAAAACTGGAGTGCAATGAAAAATGTATTATCCAATCTGGAAACGCTTCCAGAAGTAAAGCAAAACACTCTTGCATTTCAACTAAAAACCTTATCAGAAGAGGTGTTGGAAATAAAAACCAATACACTTTCTGAACCTTTCAATCAACCCGCTATTATCAGTCGTTTTAAAGTAATTAAAACATTTGTTCTAAAAGCACACCTTACCGATGCGAGCCTCTATTCCTCTCCACAATTCAAAGAAAATATAACGCAGATACTTATCGCTTACAATGCATTTGTCAATCAGCTTAATGTGGTGGTAAAAGAAACCATCAATACCGATACAATTATTGATTTTTAGGAATTTCTAACAAAGAAAAAGACTCAAAGTGTTGGATACTGAAAGCGGTAGTCCAAATCCGCTACCAAATGCGCAGCGTCAATTGTTTTGTTTTGAAGGGTGGGTTCTGATGTGAACTCAGGAACAGGAAGTGAACGCTTTATCGCTTCTTTTGTATAGTATTCCTTTTTGCTAGGGTGAAAAGGAGCAACTGCACAATAGGTTTTGCCCCAAAAAGAACCGCTCACAATTTTTTGAACAATGGCAATACAGTCTTTTTGGTGAATCAAGTTGATAGGCGCCTCGCCGTTTTTGAGTTCTTTTTTCCCAGAAAGCATAGTAGCTGGATGTCTGTCATTTCCAATAAGTCCGCCCAAACGAAGCAGCGTAGTTTTAAAAGCAGTTGAAGCTTGCAAAAGCTGCTCAACCTCCAACAGCTGCTTTCCGCTTTCGGTAGAAGGTTTAGGGATTGATAAAGCACTTACTACTCCTTGTGAATTTCCGTAAACCGATGTGCTGCTAACAAACAATACTTGCTGTATAGGCGATTGCTCAATATAAGGGAGCAAAACATGTATTTTTTCCACAAACGATTCAGAAGACTTTCCTCGCAATCCAGGAGGAATGTTTAGAATGAGGGTGTCGATTTTGTTTAAAAAAGACACAACCGTGTTAGAAACAGTATGAGCCGTTAAAACCACATGATACGAATCAATTCCTGCATCTTGAAGCGTCTTGCATTTGGATTCGGTAGTGGTAGTTCCCAAAACAGAAACTCCCTGACTCGCCCATGATTTTCCTAAAGGAAATCCTAGCCAACCACAACCCATAATGCCTATTTTTTGACGCATAAATCCCAAAAATACAGTTTTTTCAACTGTAAATTTCATTTAAAATGAGTATATTGGGTTAACTAAACTAAAAATCGATGGCAGTAAAAAGTTTCCAAGGGCCCCGTGCAGAGCAAAAAAAAGAGTCGAAAGAATCCATTTTGGTTTCGGATTATATGACCAAAAAATTGATAACCTTTTCTCCCAATCAATCCATTTTGGAGATCATGGAGCAGTTTATTCAACACGGAATTTCTGGGGGACCTGTTGTAGATGCTTCGGGCAAATTGGTCGGAATTATTTCTGAGGCAGACTGTATGAAACAAATTTCTGACAGTCGCTATTTTAATATGCCGATTTTAAACAAACAGGTTTCGTATTTTATGACTTCAAAGGTGCAAACCATTTCCCATGATGCGAGTATTTTTGAAGCAGCTTCCTTATTTCATTCAAACAGTCGCAGGCGATTGCCCGTAATGAATAACGATAAACTCGTGGGTCAAATTAGCCGTAAAGATGTGGTCATTGCTGCCCTAAAATTATGCAGTCAGAGGTGGTAGTTACTTTCGTTTTACCAACGCATACCAGTCGTTGTCGAGTGTCAAATATCCTTGATCGTAAATAAAATAATAGACATTTCCCGCTTGGGTTGTGTATATACTTGTGTGGTATTCAAACTGAAAACCTAGGTCAAGCAGTTTTTGTTTGTGGGTTTTGGTTTTGTCGTTAGGGTTGAGCGATGAAAGAATACGATAGTTTTTTCGAAGCCGATTGTTGATAGTTCGAATTAGGTTGTTTTGATCTTGATTTTTCCGATTGTTGTATGCATTTCGACACGCATCTCCACAAAATTTCTTATCAGTACGACCAATAATCTTGTCTCCGCATTCAGGACAGTTTTTTTCCACGGCAAGCTGATTTACAGTCAAATATACAATAAAATATCTAATTACAAACGGTTACAAACGCCTGTATTCGATAACAAACAACAAAAAACCGACTCTTATACTAGGAGCATCTCATCTTTGCCTTGCAGTTCAGTAGTTGAATTGACTCGATTAATAACCTTTAAATTTTTTACAATGAACAAATTATCTAACAAAGTACAATTGATTGGTCATTTAGGACAAGATCCAGAAATCGTCAAGTTTGATGACGAAAACCAACTTGCTAAATTCACTGTTGCTACCAACGAAGTGTATAAAAATGCACAAGGCGAAAAAGTAACAGATACGCAATGGCACAATGTGGTAATGCGTGGAAGATTATCTGAAATCGCTGAAGAATTTTTGTCAAAAGGCAAACAGGTAGCGGTTGAGGGAAAATTGGTGCATCGTTCCTACGAGAACAAAGAAAATGAAAAGCGTTTTGTGACAGAAATACATGCTTACGAAATGAAACTTTTGTAGCGTTTTCATTTTTAGAAAAAAACACCCGTTGGTATTCTTGCTAGCGGGTATTTTTTTAATAGCAACTGACGGTCAAATCTATCAACGAATCGTGAATCCAGGCTGAGAATTTGCTTCTGAAGGAGTCACAAAAACAAGTTTTCCTTCGGCATTTTCAGTCATCAAAATAATTCCTTGACTTTCCACTCCGCGAAGGGTTCTTGGGGCCAAATTTACCAATACACTTACGGTTTTACCAACCACTTCTTCGGGAGTATAATCCTCGGCAATTCCAGAAACAATGGTTCTTGTTTCAGAACCAATGTTTACCTTTAAAGCCAATAACTTTTTGGTTTTGGCGACCTTTTCAGCAGACAAAATCGTACCTACTCTCAGGTCCAATTTTGTAAAATCTTCAAAAGAAACGGTTTCTTTTACAGGGGTTACTTGAAGTGCTTCTTCATTATTTTTTAGCTTAGTGGCTTCGAGTTTGTCCAGTTGGATTTGAATGGTATCGTCTTCAATTTTTGAAAACAACAATGCCGATTTTCCCAATTGAGTTTGAGAGGGTATCAGTTCGTTTTTGAGGCCTACTTGTTTCCAGTCGCAAGCTTCAGGCAATGCCACCATATTTTTTAATTTCTTGGAACTAAAAGGAAGAAAAGGCTCACTGAGAACGGATAGCCCCGCAGCTACTTGAACAGCTACATAGATGATCGTTTGAACTCTTTCGGGAGCTGTTTTTATGAGCTTCCAAGGTTCTTCTTCCGCCAAATATTTGTTTCCTGTCCGCGCCAAATTCATCATCAATTGAGAGGCTTCTCTGAATCGAAAACGATCGAGGGAATCACCGATAGTTTTGGGAGCCTTTTTTAAAGCCGCTAACACCGACAAGTCTGCGTCAGTAAATGCATTGGGTGTGGGAACTTTACCGTCGTAATATTTTTGAGTAAGCACAAGCACTCGATTGATGAAATTTCCATAAATCGCAACCAATTCATTGTTGTTACGAGCTTGAAAATCTTTCCAGGTAAAATCGTTGTCCTTGTTTTCGGGAGCATTGGCAGTTAATGCATACCGAAGCGCATCTTGTTGGCCAGGAAAATCATTCAAGTACTCATGAAGCCATACGGCCCAATTTTTAGAGGTTGACAATTTGTTTCCTTCTAGGTTCAGAAATTCATTTGCAGGAACATTTTTTGGCAATATATAATTTCCTTCAGCTTTGAGTATGGCGGGAAAAATGATACAGTGAAAAACAATATTATCTTTACCTATAAAATGAATCAATTCGGTATTTTCATCTTTCCAATAAGGTTCCCAATCGACTCCTTTTAAACGCGCCCATTCTTTGGTGGCAGAAATATATCCGATGGGTGCATCAAACCAAACATACAGCACTTTACCTTCGGCTCCTTTTACAGGGACTGGAATTCCCCAATCCAAATCTCGAGTGACTGCACGCGGTTTCAATCCGTCGTCCAACCACGATTTTACTTGCCCATACACGTTGGGTTTCCAATCGCTGGCATGTCCTTCTAAAATCCATTCTTTTAAAAAGTCTTGATACCGATCCAACGGCAAAAACCAATGTTTGGTTTCCTTAAGTGTAGGAACGGCACCACTCAACGTTGAGGTCGGATTGATTAGTTCGGTGGCATTTAATGAACTTCCACATTGTTCGCATTGATCGCCATAAGCTTCTTCATATTGACATTTTGGACAGGTACCCGTCACAAAACGATCTGCTAAAAATTGTTGCGCTTCCGAGTCGTACAATTGCTCGGTAAATTCTTCAATAAAATCATTGTTTTTATGCAGTGTTGTAAAAAATTCACTGGCTGTTTGATGATGTATTTGCGCAGAAGTTCGTGAATAATGGTCAAACGAAATACCAAACTCTTGAAAGGATTGATCAATCATGGCATGATAGCGATCGATGACTTCTTGAGGGCTTATGCCTTCTTTTCGTGCTTTCATTGAAATAGCAACTCCGTGTTCGTCGCTCCCACAGATAAAAACAACATCCTCTTTTTTATTTCTTAAATAGCGCGCATAAATATCTGCCGGAACATAGACTCCCGCCAAATGACCGATATGAATCGGACCATTGGTATAAGGAAGTGCAGCAGTTAGGGTATGTCGTTTTGTATTGCCCATTGGTTTGTTGTAAAGGGCAAAAATAGTGTTTTTTCAAACGCATTTTAGAAGGAATGTCGAACTATTACAAAACTGTTTTGTATTTTCGTACAACCTCAAAACCACAAACCTATGTCACTATCAAATCAACTGGGTCGAGATGGAGAAGATTTGGCGGTACAGTATCTTCTTAAAAACGGATATCAGATTTTGGAGCGAAACTACCGCTACCGCAAAGCCGAAATCGATATCATAGCGCTAAAAAAAGAAATTCTAGCCGTTGTCGAGGTCAAGTCGCGTACTTCATCTTACTTTGGAGCCCCTGAATCTTTCGTTTCCCCAAAAAAAATCAAACTTTTAGTTATGGCAACCGATCACTATGTCACTTCCAACAATCTTTCGGTAACAGTTCGTTTTGATATTATTAGCATTTTAAAGGATAAAAAAGTATCAAATATTCAACATATTGAAGATGCTTTTTACTTTTTTTAAGGAATTGTTAAAAATAAAACATTTAGTTTTATTTTTATATATTTGCTCCTTAAATACATGAAAATGAAAACGATATCTGCTGCTGTTGAAGACTATATAAAAGCAAAACCTTTTTTGATTAGTGCCTTATCTCAGGGAATAATCAATTTAACTTCTTTGTCGAGACAAATGAAAGGAGAAATCGAAGTAACGCTCAATAAACAGATTCGAACAGGCGCTATTGTAATGGCATTGAAACGTCTTTCTTCCGAGCTCGAATTTAGAACGACCCATAAAATTGTCAAAATTTTGAAGGGAATAGGAGACATTACAGTGCGGTCTTCGCTGGTTGATTATAATTATCGTGTTTCAGACACTTTGCTACAGAATCAAGCTGTTTTACTTTCAAAAATACATCAAAACAAAGCCGATTTTTACACATCTTCTCGTGGGGTTATTGAGTGTAATATTGTAGTAAGCAGTAACTTGTCGGAAACCGTAGAAGCACATCTTCATAGCGAAGAATTGATTAGCAAACAAACAGACTTGTCTTCAATATCTGTAAAATTGCCAAAGGAAAATGTGGCGATTCCAGGGATTTATTATTTCGTTTTTCAACGTCTTTCGTGGGAGGGAATTAATATTTATGAGGTGATTTCCACTTCAAACGAATTTACTATTTTGGTAAATGATGACCAGGTAGATAAGGCCTTTAGCGTGATTAAAAACTTGAAGGAACTTTAGCGAGTTTCCTTATAAATGGATTGGAATTGTTCGAGGGCTTTCTCGACAGAAGCAATTCCATCAAACACGAGCATCAATCGAAGTCCGTTTCGAGTTTCCCTTTCTTTTAGCTTGCAGTGTCTTGAGTTTTTTTGAACCCATACAAGCAACTTTTGAAAAACAGGAGTTTGGTAAAATGTACTCTCTTGATTTCCGATAAAGTATCCAATTAGTTTTTGTTGTTTTAACATTATTTTTTCCATTCCCAACGATTTACCAACCCACTTCAAACGGACGCTGTTCAGCATTCCAATAACACGGTTATTTGGTGTTCCAAAGCGATCGTTAAGCTCTTTTTCAAACAACATCAAGCTTGGTTCGTCATTGATTTCCGACAACCTTTTATACAGCACTAACCGTTCTTCTACATTGTTTACGTAATCGTCTGGAATGAGAATTTCAATATCTGTATCGAGTTGAATTTCTGAAACATACGGTTCTTTTTCCTTGGAGTCCTGATACAGTCCTTTATAGTCGGTTTCTTTGAGTTCATCAATGGCTTCTTTCAAAATCTTTTGATAAGTTTCAAACCCAATATCATTGATAAATCCACTTTGTTCTCCTCCCAACAAATCTCCGGCGCCCCTAATTTCCAAATCTTTCATTGCAATCTGGAAACCTGACCCTAGCGCGGTATGTTGTTCGAGCGCAGTAATTCGTTTACGAGCTTCTTCGGTTAAAGTAGAAAGGGGTGCTGTCACAAAATAACAAAAAGCCTTTTTGTTGCTTCTTCCCACTCGACCTCGCATTTGATGCAAATCGCTCAAACCAAAATGGTGGGCATTATTTATAAAAATGGTGTTGGCATTGGGCACATCCAATCCACTTTCTACAATGGTTGTAGAAACCAATACATCGTAGAGGCCATTCATGAAATCCAACATAGTCGCCTCGAGTTTTTTACCTTCCATTTGTCCATGTCCTACTGCAATTTTTGCATCTGGAACCAGTCGTTGGATCATGCCCGCCACTTCTTTAATATTTTCAATTCGGTTGTGAATAAAAAACACTTGTCCGCCGCGTTGAATTTCATAAGAAACCGCATCGCGAATAGATTCCTCATTAAAACCAACAACTTGGCTTTCGATAGGATATCGATTGGGAGGCGGCGTATTGATGATTGACAAATCCCGAGCTGCCATAAGGCTAAACTGTAATGTTCTGGGAATAGGTGTTGCTGTCAGTGTAAGTACATCTACGTTTTCTTTCAAAGCACGAAGTTTTTCTTTGACGGCTACGCCAAATTTTTGCTCTTCATCAACAATCAAAAGCCCAAGGTCCTTGAAGGCTACATTTTTATTGACCAATTGGTGCGTGCCGATCAAAAGATCAATTTTTCCAGTACTGATTTCATCCAACACTTGGCGTTTTTCCTTGTTAGAACGAAAGCGGTTTAAATAATCTACCGTTACAGGAAATTCTTTCAGTCGTGCACTAAATGTTTTAAAATGTTGAAAGGCTAAAATTGTAGTAGGCACCAACACAGCGACTTGTTTTCCGTTGTCAATTGCTTTAAAGGCAGCTCGAATCGCAACTTCTGTTTTTCCGAACCCAACATCGCCACAAACCAAACGATCCATAGGGCGTTCACTTTCCATATCTGTTTTGACATCTTTGGTTGCACTTTCTTGATCGGGCGTGTCTTCGTAAATAAAAGAGGCTTCTAGTTCGAGTTGTAAGCTACTGTCGGGAGCATATTGAAATCCTTTTTTTAATCGTTGTTTTGCATACACCTCTATGAGGTTAAAGGCGATTTCTTTGACCCGTTTTTTGGTCTTTTGCTTTAGTTTTTTCCAAGCCCCAGACCCCAGCTTGTATATTTTGGGAGCAACACCATCTTTCCCATTGTATTTAGAAATTTTATGCAGCGAATGAATACTGACATACAAGATATCACGTTCGCCATAAACCAATTTGATAGCTTCTTGTGCATTGCCTTCTACCTGAATTTTTTGAAGCCCTCCAAAACGACCAATTCCATGATCAATATGAGTTACAAAATCACCCATTTCTAAATGGTTGAGCTGTTTGAGTGAAATGGCTTGTTTTTTGGCATACCCATTTTTCAGTTCAAACTTGTGATACCGCCCAAAAATTTGGTGATCCGTATAGCAACCTATTTTTTGATTATGGTCAATAAAACCTTCATGCAAAGGAGCTATGACTGTGCTATATTGAATGGCTTCTTGATGCTCTTCAAAAATATCGTGAAACCGTTGAGCCTGTTGTTGGGTTGCACAATAAATAGTGGTCGAATAACCCAATTTATGCTGTTCAGAAAGATGCTTAATTAGAAGCTCAAACTGCCGATTGAACGCGGGCTGTGGTGATGTATTCCAACAAATTATCTTGTCGGTTGTTTCAGAATTTAAAGAAACCGTTTGCAATGAATTCAACGATTTTTCAACGGTAGCTTGATTGCAAAACAACGCATCTGGACTGTTGTGTTGTATCTCACCAGAAAGTTCTTCAAATCGCTCGGAGGCTTTTTCAAACAGCCACTGGATACGGTCTTTTATCAGCGATTTGTTTTGGAAAAAAGCAACAGTTTTTTTGGGTAAAAAATCAATAAAATTTTGCCGTGATTCGTCCGAAAATTTATTCTCAACATTGGGCAAAATACGAATGTTTTTAAGGGTAGATTCTGACAGTTGTGTTTCTACATCAAACAAACGAATACTTGCTACTTCATTACCAAAAAACTCAATTCTGTAGGGCTGATCGTTGGAAAATGAAAACACATCCAAAATACCTCCTCGCACCGAAAACTCTCCAGGTTCGGTTACAAAATCTTCTCTTCGAAAATGATATTCAAACAGTGTTTCGTTTATAAAATCAATGGAAACCAAATCACCTACGGCTAGTTTTAAGGTGTTTTTTTCGAGTTCTTTTCGGGTGACTACTTTTTCGAACAAGGCGTCGGGATAGGTAACTATAATCGCTGGTTTTTTTTGAGAATTGAGTCGATTAAGCACTTCGGCTCTTAAAAGCACATTGGCATTATCGGTTTCTTCAATTTCATAGGGTCGGCGATAACTTCCCGGATAAAACATAACATCGGCATCTCCCAACAAGCGCTCTAGGTCATTCAAACGATAGGCTGCTTCTTCTTTGGTATTGAGAATCCAAACAAACGGTTGCCGGATTTTTAAAAAAGATTGAGCTATAGCAAAAGACTGCGAGGACCCAACGAGTCCTGAAAGAGCAATATGAGGTTCGGATTGGCGTATAGCATGCTGCAGTTTCAAAAAATTTTGAGACTGAACGAATGTTTCGGGGATAAGGAGTTGCCCCTTATTTTCCATATCGGCAAAGGTAATTATTTGCGGATAAAAAAACCTTTTTTTGTTGAAAGTAGTTCTTTTTAAAATGAGTACATTTATACTTCCTAAATTTTATTATTATGAGCTTTGATAAACTTTTTGACAAGGGTTTTAAAAAAAGAAACAGAGGGCACTTTGCCTCTTTGGTTAGAATCGCCCTTACCGATCACAAAATCACATCCGAAGAATTGCAACTTTTACACCGCGTTGCCGACAAATTACAGATTGATGTAATTGAGTTCAATCAAATCATAAAAAACCCCAATCAGTTTCCAATCAATCCACCATCATTGGTTGAGCATCGGCATGAAAGATTGTATGATTTGGTAAAAATGGTTTTAGCAGACCCGCTATTTGGTAACAGTGAAAACAGCCTATTAACCAAACTTTGCATAGGACTCGGATTTCCCTCAGACTCTATTGAAACAGTTATAGCAAAAGCTTTAGAAAGTGTTAAAAACGGAGACGATTTGGAAACTTTTTCCAATCACATTACGGCAACATACTCGGTTTAGGTGTTTCAAAAACACAAGCTGTTCTCTAAATTTGTTATAAGAATTCATTTTTCGTATTGAGTTTATACACGATGAGTTACCTTTGCAAACTCATTATGAAAACATCTTTTTCCATACGAAAAGCCAAAGCGAGTGACATGAGCGCTGTATTGAATTTAATTCAGGAGCTTGCCACTTTCGAAAAAGAACCCGAAGCAGTTATTGTAACGGAAGAAGACTTGATCAAACACGGTTTTGGGAAAGTCTCATTGTTCACTTGTTTTGTTGCAGAAGTTGACAATCAAATTGTTGGAATGGCGCTTGGGTATCCACGTTATTCTACTTGGAAAGGCCCTACCTTGCATTTGGAAGACTTAATTGTTACAGATTCTTTTAAAGGAAAAGGAATTGGGAAGGCATTGTTCTCGACTTTTATTAGGTTCGGATATAAGCAAGGTGTTAAGCGAATTGAATGGGCAGTCTTGGACTGGAATTCATCCGCCATTGATTTTTATATCCGACAAGGGGCTTCCATTCTTAATGATTGGCGAGTGGCTCAAATGGACCCAAAAGCGATGCATCAATTTATTTCAAAAACACAGTAATAAGCCCTATGATTGTATTTAAATTATATAGCGCAATTGCAATTAGAACGGGTTCATTTCTTAAATACTAACAGATGAAACGAATAGTAACAAATTTTAAAAACACATTAACAAAAAAGAATGTTTAAAACTTTTAATGAGAGAACGCGTACAGCGAGTGGTTGCACACGTTCTCAATTTTATAATTATCATAAAATCAATTAATTACTAAAATTTAAACGTGTGAAAATTTTTAAATTTGGAGGCGCTTCGGTCAAGGACGCCAATGGGATTAAAAACTTGGTTGAAGTTCTACAAAAAGTAGGGCACAAAGATACCTTAGTGGTTGTTTCTGCGATGGGAAAAACAACCAATGCCCTTGAAAAAATAGTTCAAAACTATTTTGACGAACCATCGGATTTGAAATACTCTATTCAGGAAGTAGTCAAATACCATAATACTGTTTTGCTTGACTTGTTCGAAAGCGATCAGCACACTATTTTCAAAGAAGTGAAATCAATTTTTGACAACTTACAATTGTTTTTTGAGCACAACAAATCACCAAACTATTCTTTTGTGTATGACCAAACAGTAAGTTGTGGCGAATTGGCATCTACAAAAATAATAAGCGCATACCTCAACGAAGTTGGGATTATAAACCAATGGCTAGACGCTCGAAATTGCATCAAAACCGATTCGTATCACCGCGACGCAAATTTGGATTGGGAGGCGACTCAAAAAAATATTTCAAATCAGGTTGCACAAAATAAATTGTATGTAACACAAGGGTTTATTGGAAGTGAAGACAATAACTTTACTACAACTTTAGGCAGAGAAGGGTCGGATTATTCAGCAGCCATTTTTGCATACTGCTTGAATGCAGATTCAGTTACTATTTGGAAAGATGTTCCCGGCGTTTTGAATGCAGATCCTCGTTATTTTGAAAACACTCAATTACTGCATCAAATTTCGTATCGAGAGGCAATCGAATTGGCATTTTATGGAGCTTCGGTAATACACCCAAAAACACTCCAACCCCTTCAACGAAAAGAAATTCCTTTGTATGTAAAATCATTTATCAACCCCAAAGAGGCAGGAACTACAGTAGGAAAAGGGAACAAAATCAAGCCAGATGTACCTTGTTTTATTGTCAAAAAGGACTTGGTTTTAATCAAACTTTCCTCCTTGGATTTTTCTTTTATAGTTGAAAAAAATATCAGCTCTATTTTTAAATTATTGGACGACCACAAAATGAAAGTAGATGTTATTCAAAACTCTGCGATTAGTTTTTCGGTTTGTGTAAATGACAAATACGAACAGCTCGAATCTTTAATTCAAGAACTCAAAGCGACATTTAAAGTTACTTGTACCGAGGGTGTTGACTTATTTACAATCCGCCATTTCAACTCCAATTCAGAATCTGAAATTTTAAAAAACAAAGAAGTGCTGCTTGAGCAACGAACTCAAAACACGCTGCAGTTGGTTGTTAAATAGCGGGGTATTTTACAAGCTGTCTTGTATAAAATTACTGCAGTATTCTTTGATTTCGTTTCTAGCTTTTTCAAAAGCTGAATGTATTTCAACTTCGTTTTCTGATTTGATTTTTGATGGATCGAAAAAGTCATTATGAAGGCGCGTTGCATTACCAGGAATGTAGGGACAATTTTCATGAGCATGATCACATACCGTAAGGATGTAATCAAAAGCAATATCGGTATATTCTGAAACATTGTTGGAGGTATGCATTGAGATATCAATTCCATCCTCTTTCATAATAGAAATTGCTCTAGGATTGACGCCGTGAGTTTCGATTCCGGCACTATAAATAGTGGCTTTTTCTGATGCAAAATGATGTAAATATCCATGAGCCATTTGGCTTCGACATGAATTTCCAGTACAGAGAACTAAAATATTTTTTTTCATAGAATTATAAAATGCGTTTGATTTTATTAACGATGGTTTCGGCCAATAGTTTTTTGCTTTCTATTGTCCATCCGGCAACGTGAGGACTGAGCAACACATTTTCGGCTTCCAATAAGTAAGCAAAAGCCTCAGGCATTTCACTGTTTTCAAATAAGGATTCAAAGGAGCTTTTTTCATATTCAAGAACATCCAATCCTGCTCCCAAAATAGCTCCAGATTGCAACCCTTTGACAAGCGCTTCTGAAGAAACACTTTTTCCTCGAGCGGTGTTCAAAAGCCAAAAAGGGCGCCCACAAGCTTTGACAAAAGATGCGTCAATTAAAGAAATGGTTTCGGGAGTTTGGGGGGTATGCAGACTTATCACATCCGATTTTTCTTGAAGAATATGTAGGGGAACTTGAGTGGCGTTTTCGTCCCCAACATTGTTTAATATATCTACACAATAAACGGTCACATCAAAACCGCGAAGTTTTTTTGCGAAGGCTTTTCCAGTATTCCCATATCCGATAATTCCAACGGTTTTTCCATCCAATTCAATACCTCGGTGCGCTTCGCGCAACCAGTTTCCTTTTTGAATTTCACGATGTCCTTTTTGGAGTTTATTAAAAAGAGAAAGCAACATTCCTAAAGCGTGTTCGGCAACGGCGTTTCTGTTTCCTTCAGGAGCAGCAATGAGCTCAATGCCTTTTTTTTTGGCATAAGCGACATCAATATTTTCTAACCCAGCACCAACACGCGCAATAAATCGCAACTGTGTTGCACAGTCAATAAACTGCTTGTCAATTGGAAAACGACTGCGAATAACAATTCCTTGGTAGTGAGCCATTTTTTCTTCAATCCCTGCTTTGTCAGTTACAGTATCGATATCGTTTTCAATGCCTATTTTTTGCAATTGATCAATCAATACGGGGTGGTTGGTATCTAAGTGAAGCACCTTCATTGTTCTAAAATCCTAAGATGAGTTTAGCGATATAAAAGAAGAGAAAAATCCCAAAAATATCGTTGCTAGTCGTAATAAATGGGCCTGTTGCAATTGCAGGATCGATTCCTCGTTTGTTTAAAACAATAGGAACAAAGGTTCCTACCAAAGCTGCAACCACAATAACGCATTGCATTGAGAGTGCTATGGTGATACTCACGTTGAGCGGTTGGTTTACAAAGTAACCAAAAACCAGAATCAGCATGGAAAGTGCAAGGCCATTAATCAAGCTTAGCCCAATTTCTTTGACAAGAAGGTTAAACAAACTTCCTTTAATAACTCCATTAGCAAGTCCTTGTACAACGATAGCTGACGATTGGACACCAACATTTCCTGCCATAGCAGCGATGAGTGGCGTAAAAAAGAACAAAGATCGAAATTCGGGATGGGTCATAATATTTTCAAATCCTTCCAAAATAAATACACTTCCTAGTCCACCTATAAGGCCCAAAGTTAGCCAAGGTAACCGTGCACGAGTAAGATCGTAAATAGAATCATCTGCTTCTACATCTTGTGAAATACCTGCGGCCATTTGGTAGTCTTTGTCGGCTTCATCTTTAATAAGATCTACAATATCATCAATCGTAATACGACCCATTAGAACGCCGTTATTGTCCACAACAGGAATGGCTTCTAAATCGTATTTCGACATTATTTTGGCAACTTCTTCTCCGTTTTCATCAACATTTACAGAGTCAACTTTTGGAATATAAACGTTTTTAATAGGCTCTTTAGTTGGATGATTCAGTAAATCTTTGAGAGACAATCTACCCACTAATTTGTCTTTTTCATCCACCACATAAATCGAGTGAACACGTGTAACTTCTTCTGCTTGAAGGCGCATTTCGCGAACACATTTTAGAACGGTCCAATTTTCATTGACCTTTACGAGTTCTTTTGCCATCAGTCCACCAGCGGAATTTTCATCGTAAAGCAACAACTCTCGAATATCTTCGGCATGGCTTTCGTCAGAAATTTGAGCTATAACGCGCTCTTGACGTTCTTCGGGAAGTTCCCCAATAATATCGGCAGCATCATCGGTGTCGAGCTCTTCCAATTCGCCAGCGATTTCTTTTGCAGAAAGTTCTTTTAGAATCTTTTCTCGAACATCTTCATCCAGCTCAGTAAGAACATCGGACGTTTTTTCGCTGTCAACAAGCTTGATGAGATAAACGCCTCTTTCAAGACTCAGTTCATCAATAATTTCTGCCATGTCTGCATAATGAAGCTCCGCCAACAAGCTTTTGAGCTTCTTGTTTTTTTGGCCGTCAATCAGTAGACCGATTCGATCTAGCAATTCATCATTGAGCTGAAATGGCGTCATTAGCTATCATTTTGGTTAAAAGGATAAATTCTTGAACCGTAAGTTGTTCTGGGCGCTGCCCAAAGATAGCATCTTCTTTTAAATTTTGGGATAAATTGAATATTTTTAAACTGTTACGAAGTGTTTTTCGCCGTTGTTGAAAAGCAGTTTTTACGACTTTAAAAAACAATTTTTCATCGCATTCAAGGTTGGAGTTTGACTTTCTCACCAAACGAATCACTCCAGAATTGACCTTAGGCGGAGGATTAAAAACCGAAGGAGTGACGTCAAACAAGTATTCCACATCGTAAAAAGCTTGAGTGAGTACCGACAAAATTCCGTAGGTTTTGTTTCCATGCTTTGCGGCAATGCGTTTGGCCACTTCTTTTTGAAACATTCCCGAAAATTCAGGGATAAGATTTCTGTTTTCAAGGGTTTTAAAAACGATTTGAGATGAAATATTATAAGGAAAATTGCCAATAATGGCAAAGGGCTCTGAAAACAAATCGGCAAGCGATATTTTCAAAAAATCGGCCTCAATGATGTGGTTTTTAAGTGTTGGAAAATGTGTGTTGAGGTAACGCGCCGATTCTCGGTCGATTTCAATAACAAAAGTTTCTACGGGTTTTTTGAGTAAAAACTGTGTCAAAACGCCCATTCCTGGACCAATTTCTAGGACTTTTTTATAGCGGTTGATTTGCAACGAGTCCGCAATCCGTTCGGCAACCGCAAGGTCTTTTAAAAAATGCTGTCCCAGAAATTTTTTCGCACGAACGGATTCCATTATTGATCGGATAAAAGATTGAGTTGAGTTGTAAAGCTAACCCATTTTCCGGAAAAGGACTTGTTGATGGATTCATAAACAAGGTCTAGGCTTTGTGTTTTAAACGTCTCTAATAAAGCAACATTTGAAAACCCTAAAAAGCAAGAATAGGAAACCCCACCCATTGCTTCGTCAACCATAATTTGCAGCAACTTCTTTTCATCACAAGGTATGGATGGTATGATTTGAGAAGTCATTAAAGAAACCCATTCTTCTTGGATTGCTTCGTCAATATTGAAAGTGATGTTGAAATAAAACATCCTTATGAAATGTAGTCAAAACCAGTGTAAGGAATAAGAACTTTGGGAATTCGGATGCCTTCAGGAGTTTGATAATTTTCTAAAATACCTGCCATAACTCGAGGAAGGGCTAGGGAACTTCCATTGAGTGTATGTGCCAAAAACTTTGCTCCTGATTCGTCTTTCAGTCGAAGCTTGAGTCGATTGGCTTGAAAAGTTTCAAAATTGGATACAGAACTAATTTCTAACCAACGATTTTGAGCGGTTGAAAAGACTTCGAAGTCAAAAGTAAGTGCTGATGTAAACCCTAAATCGCCTCCGCAAAGTTTGAGGATACGAAAAGGAAGTTGGAGTTCTCTCAACAAATTTTTGACGTGCTCTACCATGCCCTCCAAAGCTGCGTAAGAATGATCGGGGTGTTCTATGCGAACAATTTCAACTTTGTCAAATTGGTGGAGTCGATTCAGCCCTCTTACATGCGCTCCATAGCTACCTGCTTCTCTTCGGAAGCAAGGGGTGTAACTGGTTGTGCAAATCGGCAAATCACGCGTATTTAATAGTTCGCCTCTAAACATATTGGTAACGGGAACTTCAGCCGTAGGAATCAAATATAAATTGTCTTCTGTAACATGATACATTTGTCCTTCTTTGTCGGGAAGTTGTCCTGTTCCAAAGCCAGAAGCTTCGTTTACTAGGTGAGGAACTTGAAATTCTTTATAACCAGCAGCTGTATTAAAGTCTAAAAAATAATTAATCAAAGCACGTTGCAATCGAGCTCCTTTGCCTTTATAAACTGGAAATCCAGCACCTGTAATTTTGTTGCCCAACTCAAAATCAATGATGTCGTATTTTTTTGCCAATTCCCAATGAGGAAGCGCTTCTTGATGAAGTTTTGGAACAGCTCCTTCTTTAAAAACTTCTTCGTTGTCTTCTTCTGAATTCCCAGCAGGGACTTGTTCGTTGGGAATGTTTGGAATTTGATATAAAAGATTTTGAATGGCTTCGGAGTGCGAGTTCAAATCTTCTTGCAAGGCTTTGCTTTTTACTTTAAGCTGGCTTGTTTTTTCCTTTAGAATATTCGCTTTTTTAGGCTCACCTTTTTTGTACAACATGCCAATTTCTTTGGCAAGGCTATTGGCTTCGGCTAAGGTTTGATCCAAAACGGTTTGAGTAGCACGACGATTTTTGTCGGCTTCAACAACTTGCACCAACAATTCACGAGCGTCAAAATTTCTTTTTTGGAGTGCGTCGCTTATTACATCAATCTGATCGCGAATTTGTGAAACTAATAACATACTATTCTTTTTGGAAAGGTTCCTTAATCAGTTACAAAGGTACGAGTTTGAATTTATGGATGAAATAGGATTTGCAATTATATTCAAATCGAAGCCATCCACTTTTCACACAACGATTGATCTTTTTTCAATTGATCTGATAAAGCTGCGACCGAATCGAATTTTTGTTCGTTTCGAATGCGTCTTAAAACCCTAATTGTTATTAGCTTGCCATAGAGTTCTTCTGTCCAATCAAAAAAGTGAACTTCGATAGAGCGTTCATTTCCTGCTACGGTTGGATTGAAGCCAATATTCATCATGCCATACACCTTTTTGTTTTCAATAATGGCATATACCCAATAGGCGCCATTGGCGGGGATCAATTTATAATCTTCTTCAACAACGATATTGGCGGTAGGAAATCCAAGGGTTCTTCCAAGGGATTTTCCTTTTTGGACTTTTCCGGTCAATCCAAAAGGATTTCCTAGGTATGCGTTGGCTTGTTCAACAGCTCCTTTATCCAGTGCTTTTCGGATTTTGGTTGAGCTTACTGCTACTTCGGCAATCTCTTGTGCAGAAATTTCTATTACTTCAAAATCATAGATTTCCCCAAAGGATTTTAAATCGGCTATATCCGCACTTCGATTGCGTCCAAAGCGATGGTCGTATCCGATAAATACTTTTTTAACATTGAGTTTTTCAACCAAAATAGATCGAACAAACTCGGTAGGGCTTAGTCGTGAAAATGCCGCAGTAAATGGTTGAATGACTAAGGTGTTTAGCCCCATTTTTTCTAAAATGTCGATGCGTTCGTCAATAGTGGAAATTAACTGCAACGGCGTTTCGGATTGCAATACGCGTCTGGGATGCGGGAAGAAAGTTAATAACACCGAATTGCATTGATTTTTGGCAGCTTCGTCAACAAGTCGTTTGATAATTTGTTGGTGTCCAATGTGTACGCCGTCAAAAGTTCCTATTGTAATAAAAGAAGGTTTTGTGCTTGAAAATTCAGATAGGTTTTGAACAATTTCCATTCTATTTGCCATTGAAAAGATTCATTGTATTTTGGAGTCCAACAGTAGCAAATGAAAGCACCATTTTCCCACACATTTCTATACGTTCTGGCAGTGCTTTTTTCTCTTCGGGAGACCATGGGCTTAGCACATAATCAACTTGTTTTCCTTTCTGATAGGTGGCTCCAATTCCAAAACGAAGCCGAGGGTATTGCTGGGTTTGGAGTTTTAATTGAATGTCTTTTAGACCGTTGTGGCCTCCATCAGAACCTTTGGATTTCATGCGAATGGTGCCAAAGTCAAGATTCAGATCATCGGTAACGACAAGCACATTGTTGCAGCTGATTTTTTCCTGTTGCATCCAATATTTAACAGCCTTACCGCTGAGGTTCATATACGTATTGGGTTTTAAAAAAACCAGAGTTCTTCCTTTGTGTTTGTGCCAGGCTACTTGTCCTAGTTTTTGCGTTTCAAAAGCAAACTCCTCTTGTTTCGAAAGTTCGTCCAAAATATCAAATCCAATATTGTGGCGGGTGTGTTGATACTCAGAACCCACATTGCCAAGACCTACAATCAATGTTTTCTTCATTGGTGGTGATTTGTCATCAGATTTTTTTTTAAGAAACGAAAACCAACTCATGTGGAATTTTTAGTAAAAATAAAAAAAGCATCCTGTTTTGACGCAGGATGCTTTAAAAATTTATAAGAGAAGTGTTTATGCTTCTGCTTCAGGAGTTGCATTTTCTGCTCCTTCAGCTGCATTTTCTTCACCTTCTTCGCCTTCAACTTCTTCTTCTGTTTCTAAAATAGAAGTTCTAGCAGTTCGAACTTGACACACGACAGTGTTGTCTGGATGTAAAATTTTGAAGAGATCGCTCCCAACTTCGGTTACATACAGTTTTTGTCCGAGCTTCAATGCAGAAATATCAGCTTCAATGCTATCGGGCAAGTTGGCTGGAAGTGCCTTAACGCGAAGTTTACGTTTGTTTCTTCGCAACACACCACCACTATTTCTAACACCTGGCGCCGTTCCTTTGATAATTACAGGAATGTCCATGCTGACCTCTTTATCATCAAAAAGTTGATAAAAATCGACATGAAGAATTTT
Organism: Flavobacteriaceae bacterium; assembly: GCA_029243385.1. Classification (GTDB taxonomy): domain Bacteria; phylum Bacteroidota; class Bacteroidia; order Flavobacteriales; family Flavobacteriaceae; genus JAQWSC01. The sequence continues at coordinate 32,977 of JAQWSC010000003.1, forward strand.
GTCTGAAACAGGATGAAACTGAATATCTTGCAAAATAGCGTTAAACGAAGTACCATCTTCCAATGCAATCACAACTGTGTGAGCGTTTGGAGTGTACACTAATTTGGAGAACGCAAGTTCTTCCGCTGAAAAGTGTAAAGGGCTGTCTCCTCCGTATAAAACGCAAGGTACCTTTCCAGCATTACGTAGGGCTTTGGTAGCTACCTTGCCCACGCTTTCTCTTTGAGATCCGTTAATCGTAATTGACTTCATTAGAATTATATTTATTAAAAATTTACATTACAAATTTAGAACTGATTGATTTGTTGTGATGTACATTTGACATCACAGCGGCAAACAATTCAGCACAACTAAGCACTCTAATTTTGGCGCTTTTCTTTTTTAGGGGGATACTATCGGTAACAATCAACTCCAACAATTTGGAGTTTTCGATACGTTCGTAAGCATCTCCAGACAATAAGGGATGCGTACAAATAGCACGAACACTTTTTGCTCCTCGTTCAATCATTAAGTCAGCAGCACGAGACAATGTTCCGGCTGTGTCAACCATATCATCAACCAACACTACATTCTTGCCTTTAACTTCACCAATAAGCTCCATATGAGAAATGATGTTGGCTTTTTTTCGTTGCTTATAACAAATTACTACATCCGAACCTAGGTTTTTGGCATAGGCATAGGCTCTTTTAGAACCACCCATGTCGGGAGAAGCAATGGTTAAATTGTCCAATTTTAGACTTTCCAAATAAGGCATAAAAATAGTAGATGCATACAAATGATCAACAGGTTTTTCGAAAAACCCCTGAATTTGATCTGCATGAAGGTCCATGGTGATGATTCTTGTAGCTCCAGCGGCTTCTAAAATTTTAGCAATCATTTTGGCTCCAATTGGAACACGAGGCTTGTCTTTTCTATCTTGACGCGCCCATCCAAAATAGGGCATTACTGCAGTAATATGTCTTGCTGAGGCTCGTTTAGCGGCATCGAGCATTAACAACATTTCCATCAAGTTTTCTGAAGAGGGATGTGTAGAACCAATAATAAACGTTCGTGATCCACGAACCGACTCTTCGAATGAAGGCTGAAACTCTCCGTCACTATAGCGTGAAAATATTACATTACCCAAAGGAGCGCCAAAAGACTTGGCAATTTGCGCCGCTAAGACCTGACTTTGCGTACAAGCGAAAATTTTGGCTTCTGTAACCGAATTTGGCATCTATTGAGTTGGTAATTAATTTGTTCCCCTAAAGGGGTGCAAATTTAAACAATTATTTGAGGTATTAAAGTGAATAAAGCAGGATTTTTTGATGAAGAGTGATTTTTATTTTATAATTTTGCCCTCCAATTGCCTTGGTGGCGGAACTGGTAGACGCGCTGGATTCAAAATCCAGTTTCTTCGGAAGTGTGGGTTCGATTCCCACCCAAGGTACAAAACCCGCAACAATTGTCGCGGGTTTTTTGTTTTGTCCAAACGATTATACTCGATTTAACGTGCTGATCTTCGAGCTAATCTCAATATAGGGATTAATTCAAAGGAATCCACTGAGCATTTTCTTCTAAGTTTCCTCCTGATGAAATGTGAAGCCTAAATATGAAATCAAGACCATCGATTTCGCTACAATCATCAAGTCCATATCCAGGGTCTATTATGGAACCTCCTGTGTATGCATTGTTGACTGCATAAGAAACGTCCATAGAAAATCCAAACCCCTTCCCAAGTATTTGACGGTTCCAGAAGTAAAACGACTGCTGCAACAATGCACCAACCTTAAGCATGGATGTATTTTAAAAATCCTTTATGGCTGTGGGTTGCGGGTATCAGAGGTTATCGCTCTAAAAATAGCAGATGTAGATTCTACAGCCATGCGTCTTATGGTACGTGCTGCCAAGGGCAAAAAAGACCGTGTATTGCCCTTACCTCTAACGTTGCTCGAAAACCTCCGGCAATACTATATAGCCTATCGTCCCGAATATTACCTTTTTGAAGGGCAAAAAGGTGGAAAATATTCCGCAAAAAGCATACAGAGCTTTATAAAAAAATATGCACGCGAGGCCAATATTCAAAAATCGGTAACGCCACACATGCTACGTCATTCTTATGCCACCCACCAACTCGAAAACGGCATCAACATCAGGTACGTGCAAGAATTGCTAGGACATAATTCCATTAAAACCACAGAGCTTTACACCCACGTTACCAAAATTTCAAAAAACAACATTACAAGCCCGTTAGATCAGCTTTAGTCTAGACCGCCTTAACCACAAAAGTTACGATTCCCCAAATAAGCAGTTCATTGTCTTCGGTGACCAAAATGGGTTTGTAGTTTTTGTTTTCAGGCATTAGCATGACTTCTGTTGCGGTTACTTTCAATCGCTTTACCGTAAAATTTCCATCAATAAAACACACCGCAATTTTCCCATCCTGAGGCTCCAAACTGCGATCGATAACAAGCAAATCACCGTCGTCCAACCCTGCTTCAATCATCGATTCTCCGTCAACACGCGCATAAAAAGTAGCCTCCTTATTTTTAATAAGGGTCTTGTCCAAACTAATGCGAACTTCCTTAAAATCATCTGCTGGTGAGGGAAACCCCGCCGAAACACCTTCTTCTGCTAACCACTGCTCGGTGGCTTCTTCTGGGTCGGGAGTATAAAAATGCAGTCCTCCCGATGGCTCTCTTTTCTTCAATCGTCCTATTTTATCCTAATAATATCGTCTATATGGGTCGTATATTGGGGAGATAAGTGGGCTTGTTTCATCGCAAAGGTACGCCGTAGGTTTTGATTGGCAATTTTGATTTTATGACGTCCGTATTTTTTATGAACCGAGTCAATTGCCTGCATTAGCGCATCGTGTTTTGGGTTTTCTTCAGAAAACAAATCCAGTTGCCGTTCACGACTCGGAACCAGTCCCATAACAATCACCCCTGCTTTTTTGTACTGAATGCCAGGGCGATAAAGCTTTTCTACAACCTTTACAGCCGATTGACTCAAACGCAAACTGGAATGAGTCGCAAAAGGCAGCGTTATCATCTGTCCGTTTCGATATTGGGGTTGATTTTTTTGAAAAGGATTGCTTCGTACAAAAACATAAATCAAATGACAGCTGCTTTGTTGCCTGCGAAGTTTTTCGGCACACAAAGAAGCAAAGGTAGAAACCCGTTCTTTGAGATCAGCCAGTTGTGTAACATTCTTATCAAAACTCCGAGTTGTAGCTATGGCTTTTTTGGAAGAAGCACCTTCCTCTAATAGAAGTGTAGCCTCACCTTCCAAATCTTTCTTCAATCGCAAACCTACCACACTCATTTCTTTACGCACCCAAGCATCAGGAAGTTGTGTAAAGTCATAAGCTGTATGCACGTTTTGAAGCTGCAATCGCTTGCTGTGTTTATTCCCAATACCCCAAACATCTTCGATTTTTGTCCATTTCAGGGCTTTTATTCGTTTTTCATCCGAATCAATGACATACACGCCTTGGGTTTTGTCACTGAATTTTTTCGCAATTTTATTAGCGACTTTGGCCAACGCTTTACTGGGCGCTACTCCAATACTAACCGGCATTCCTGTCCATTTTCGCACACGTTTTTTGATATCCATTCCGTATTGGCTAAGATCGTATCGATCAAATCCTTCAAACTGCAAAAACGCCTCATCGATACTGTACACTTCTACTTTTGGAGTAAATTGTTTTAGAACACTCATGATACGTCCACTCATGTCGCCATACAAAGGATAATTCGATGAGAAAACGCGCACCTGATGCGTCTTAAAAAAATGTTTGTACTTAAAAGCAGGAGCGCCCATGGGCAAACCCAATGCTTTTGCTTCATTACTTCGCGCTATGACACAGCCATCATTGTTAGACAAAATAGCAATTGGCTTTCCCTTCAATTGTGGCTGAAAAATCCGCTCACAAGACGCATAAAAATTATTACAATCGACCAATGCAAACATCTCGATAAAGGTAGTTTTTTTAGTTTTGAAAGACAACTATTTTTTTTCTTCGAAATGGCACTCGTTTTAATGAAATATACTAATTTTGTACTACCTTTCTTTTGAGAGAATAGTACAACTAATGGACAATTATTCTTTTTTGAATGCGGCACATACCGCATACTTCGCAAACTTGTACGACCAATATCTTGTTGACCCTGATAGTGTGGAACCCAGTTGGCGCGCTTTTTTTCAAGGATTTGATTTTGGAAGAGAGCAGTCCGAAACACAAACGGATCCGCAAGTACCTGAAAACGTACTGAAAGAATTCCAAGTTGTAAAACTTATTAATGGGTATCGTTCGAGAGGTCATTTGTTTACAAAAACCAATCCTGTACGAGAACGAAGAAAGTATTTGCCCACACTCGACGTTGAAAATTTTGGCTTATCCCAAGACGATTTATCAACTGTTTTTAATGCTGGAGAAATTTTAGGTTTGGGAGGCCCAGCTACTCTAGCCGATATCATCATTCATTTGCAACGCATATATTGCGATTCTATAGGAATCGAATATCTGTATATTCGAAATCCAGAGCGAGTTCGTTGGATTCAAAATCGCCTCCACCAAAACGAAAATCACCCTTCTTTTTCTGAAGAACAAAAAAAACACATTCTAAAAAAACTCACTCAAGCCGTTGCTTTTGAAGGGTTTTTACACACCAAATATGTAGGCCAAAAACGATTTTCATTAGAAGGCGGTGAGTCCCTAATTCCTGCCTTAGACGCTTTGGTAGAACACGGAGCCCTTCAAGGAATCAAGGAGTTTGTAGTTGGAATGGCGCACCGAGGACGATTGAACACATTAACCAATATTTTTGGAAAATCTGCCAAAGACATCTTTAGTGAATTCGATGGAAAAGATTATGAAGAAGCCGTTTTTGATGGGGATGTAAAATACCACTTAGGCTGGACTTCCAATCGTAAAACAGATGCGGGTATTGAAGTCACTATGAATATTGCACCCAATCCATCGCATTTGGAAGCAGTGGGTGCCGTAGTCGAAGGAATTGTTCGTGCCAAACAAGATCGTTATTATCCAAACAACCCCGAAAAAGTATTGCCCATTCTTGTTCATGGAGACGCTGCCATTGCGGGACAAGGACTGCCTTATGAAATTGTTCAAATGGCGCAAATTGAAGGATATAAAACCGGGGGAACCATTCATATCGTAGTCAACAATCAAATTGGATTTACTACCAATTATTTGGATGCACGCTCCAGTACTTATTGTACGGATGTTGCCAAAGTAACACTGTCTCCAGTATTGCACGTTAATTCCGATGATGTCGAAGCAGTTGTTCATGCGATACTATTTGCATTTGATTACAGAATGCAATTCGGAAGAGATGTTTTTATTGATTTATTAGGATACCGTCGATACGGACACAACGAAGGCGATGAGCCGCGCTTTACCCAACCCAAACTTTATAAAGCAATTTCCAATCATCCCAATCCAAGAGATATTTATGCTGAAAAACTAATCAGCCAAGAAATTATCACTCAAAATGCAATTGGGGAAATGGAAAGGGAGTACAAGGTTTCATTGGAAGAAAAATTACAAGATTCTCGAAAAGAAACGGCTACTGTTATTACGCCGTTTATGCAAAATGAGTGGGAAGGATTTTCTAGAGTCAAAGAAGATCAAATGTTACAAACCATTGAAACCGCTTTTCCCAAAAAGGACCTTGAAGAAATAGCAACCGTTATTACTTCTTTGCCCCAAGACAAAAAGTTTTTACGAAAAACAGACCGACTCATTGCCGATCGTAAAAAAATGTTTTTTGATTTGGACAAACTTGATTGGGCAATGGGTGAGTTGTTGGCGTACGGATCTCTTTTAAAAGAAGGTTATGACGTGAGAATTTCTGGACAAGATGTTGAAAGAGGAACTTTTTCGCACCGACACGCAGTACTAAAAGTTGAAGATTCAGAAGAAGAGCTCATTTTACTAAACCAACTCAACGACAGTTCGAGTCAACTGTATATCTATAATTCTTTGTTATCCGAATACGGGGTTTTGGGATTTGACTATGGGTATGCCATGGCAAGCCCAAAGACACTTACTATTTGGGAAGCGCAGTTTGGAGATTTTAGTAACGGCGCCCAAATAATGATCGACCAGTATATTTCTGCCGCCGAAGACAAATGGAAGCTGCAAAACGGGGTTGTATTGTTATTGCCTCACGGGTATGAGGGACAAGGAGCTGAACATTCTTCTGCGCGCATGGAGCGATACCTGCAACTGTGTGCAAAAGACAATATGTATGTAACCAATTGCTCTACGCCGGCCAACTTTTTTCACTTGTTACGCCGACAACAAAAAGCAACTTTTAGGAAGCCGCTGATTGTGTTTACTCCCAAAAGTTTATTGCGCCACCCCAAAGTGGTATCTTCAGTATCGGAATTGGCTGAAGGGCATTTTCAACCTCTATTGGGGGATTCAGACGTAGAAGCATCGGAGGTAAAAACACTGGTATTTTGTAGTGGAAAATTTTATTATGACTTGTTGGAAGCGCGTGATCAAAAAAATCGAACCGATGTTGCATTAGTTCGTTTGGAGCAGCTTTTCCCGTTACCTGTTGAAGAAATTCGATCTACTTTGAAACAATACATTAACGCAAAAGATGTTGTGTGGGCCCAAGAAGAACCTAGAAATATGGGTGCGTGGTCTCATTTATTGCTTCACCTGCCAGAAGCCAATACTTTCCGGCCTGCTACTCGTCGTTTTTACGGAGCACCCGCAGCCGGAAGCTCAACACGTTTCAAGCGCCGTCATGAAGAAGTAATAGAATATGTGTTTGATGCACAAAAAAATAATATGCGCTAATTTAGTCATGAAAATCAAATAGAAAGACGATGATTTTACAAATGAAAGTTCCATCTCCTGGAGAATCTATAACAGAGGTAGAAATTGCCGAATGGTTGGTTGCAGATGGAGATTATGTGGAAAAAGATCAACCTATCGCAGAGGTTGATTCGGACAAAGCAACCCTTGAATTGCCTGCAGAAGAAAGTGGTATAATTACCCTTCAAGCAGAAGAAGGAGACGCTGTTGCAGTAGGAGCAGTCGTTTGTTTGATCGATACATCGGCTGAAAAACCAGAAGGAAGCACTGCGCCTTCCCAACCTCAAAATACAGCACCTGTTGAAAACACTCCAAAAGTAGCTGTTGCTTCGGCAACGACCTATGTTACTGGAACCGCTTCGCCAGCTGCCAAAAAAATACTTGCTGAAAAAGGCATAGACACCACTGGCATAGTAGGGACAGGTAAAGACGGAAGAATTACAAAAGAAGATGCCGTAAAAGCAGTTCCTTCTATGGGAAGTCTTCCTGACGGAGGCGAACGCCCTAGCCAACGCAAAAAAATGTCTATGCTGCGTCGCAAAGTAGCCGAAAGATTGGTTGCTGCTAAAAACGAAACAGCCATGCTGACGACTTTCAACGAAGTAGATATGTCGCCTATTTTTGCACTTCGTTCCAAATACAAAGAATCGTTCAAAGAAAAACACGGAGTAGGGTTGGGTTTTATGAGTTTTTTCACCAAAGCGGTGGTTCGAGCGGCTCAACTGTATCCCGATGTAAACTCTATGATTGATGGCAACGAGCAAGTCCTTTACGATTTTTGTGACATCAGCGTTGCAGTATCGGGCCCCAAAGGGCTAATGGTTCCTGTGGTTCGAAATGCCGAAACATTATCTTTTCGAGGAGTTGAAGACGAAATTAAACGGTTAGCTATTCGTGCTCGCGACGGAAAAATTACAGTTGATGAAATGACAGGAGGAACCTTTACGATTTCCAATGGAGGAGTCTTTGGATCGATGCTTTCGACTCCGATCATTAACCCGCCTCAGTCGGCAATTCTTGGGATGCACAATATTATAGAACGTCCTGTGGCTATTGATGGAAAGGTAGAAATTCGTCCTATTATGTATGTGGCGTTATCGTATGATCACCGAATTATTGATGGTCGTGAGAGTGTTGGATTTTTAGTGGCTGTCAAAGAAGCTCTCGAAAATCCAGAAGAATTACTCATGGAAAACAATCCTAAAAAAGCATTGGAATTGTAATTACTTCATGTAAAGCCAATTGTTTTCATAATCAATAATGGCTTTGGCCTTTTTCAGTAAATCGGCACCGATGATTCCTTGAAACGGACCTTCGTCGTATGCTTCCAACGCAACATTGACCTGAGAAAGATTGAACAAAATAATGGGGGTTCGCTCTCGTTTCCACGCACCAATTTCGATGGTGTTTTTGACAGCTACTTGCGTACTAATATCTGTTTCAGTAGCACTAGCAGCTTTGACTTCATTTTCTTTGGGAGTGAGTAAAAACGTAGAAACACAACTGCTGTCCACACAAGTTGCAGAAGCACCTGTATCAAGAATAAACAGCCCCTCATGCCCATTGATTTTGGCGACCAGCTCATAATGATCGGTAGCGATACGCTTTAATCGAATGCGCGTGTATCCTTTTTGTTTCAAAAAAGCATTGAGTGTAGCCATATTCTCTTTTTTTACAAAGATAAGTCTTTAATTAAATGACATGGAATTGACCTAAGACTGTTTTATTACCCTTTTTTCAAACAAACAAACAGGACCTTCTTTGTAGTGGTCGGGTAAATCATCTACAAACGCAATTTTTTTGGTTTCTACATGCTCAAAACCGAATTTTTGATAATGCCCTATCAGCCCCTTGTTTACACCAACGGTGTCCATTCTTACAAAGTTCAAGTTGTTTTTTAAACAGTATTCATCTGCCCAGCGAACAATATATTTGACGAGTTTTTGTCCCCGAAAATCAGGGCTGGTTGCAATTCTGTGTACATACACTGAAGGATCTTCATTTTTAGCACCCCAAATGGATTTGTCACTCAATGCAATTGCCCAAACACAGGCAACAGTATTGTTGATAATCAGTTTCCATTGTCTTTGCTCTTCAATTTCTTTGACAATCAAATCTCTAGAAAATTCAGGCCAAGCAACTTGATTTTTGGACGCCATATATTTGGAGGCGATTCGATAGAGTTCGAAAATTTTAGAAAGATCAGCCGTGTTGCTGTTTTGTATTTCCATAGAATTGTTTTAAAAATGCTAGCAACGAGTTAGTGCATTAATTTTGTAAAATTTTACCGTTAAGGGGTATGATGTATGCAGCCACAGTTGAGCTCGACCTCTGCTAAAATACTAAAAAACAAAATATGATACATGCTTTAACATCGATCTCCCAAGATTGCTGTATTTTTACGATATGTTTATAGATTCACACACCCATTTGTATGTTCAGGAGTTTGCAGACGACCGAGCTGAGGTTATTGCTCGTGCACAGGCGGCTGGGGTTTCGCAGTTTTTGTTGCCAGCCATAGACTCTGAGACTACCGAAGCCATGTATCAACTCAAAAACGATTATCCCAACAATGTTCACCTAATGATGGGGTTGCATCCTACCCATGTAGGCGCTCAATTAGAAAAAGAATTGGCACATGTAAAAGCACAATTAGAAACCGATGCGTTTGTTGCGGTAGGTGAGATAGGGATTGACTTGTATTGGGACAAAACCACGCTTGTAAAACAACAAGAAGCATTTCGTGTCCAAATTCGATGGGCTAAAGAAAAAAACTTACCTATTGTTATTCATTGTCGTGAGGCATTTGATGAGATATTTGAAATTTTAGAAGAAGAAAAAGGACAGGATTTAAGAGGTGTTTTTCATTGTTTTACAGGAAATTTTGAGCAAGCACAACATGCAATAAAGTTTGGAATGAAGCTAGGAATCGGTGGAGTAGTTACATTTAAAAATGGAAAAATAGATCAATTTTTAGATCAAATTGACCTAAAGCATATCGTCTTGGAAACCGATGCTCCGTATTTGGCACCTGCACCGTATCGCGGAAAAAGAAACGAAAGTGCTTATTTGCTCCAAGTGGCAGCCCGTGTTGCTGAAATTTATGGCAAGAAAATTGAGGAAATAGCTCAGATAACCACACAAAACTCAAAATCTATTTTTGGTATTTGATCATGAACACAGTCCCCAAAATATTATTGATTTATACTGGCGGTACAATCGGCATGGTTAAGGATAAAAAATCAGGGGCATTGTACCCTTGGGATTTTGAAGTCTTGCAGGAACGTCTTCCTGAATTGCAATCGTTGCAATGCGATTTGAAAGTCGCGTCTCTATCACCACTTAAAGACTCCTCAGACATTGGGCCTTTGGATTGGACCCAATTCGCCGTTTTTTTATCCGATCAATATGCCCATTATGATGGTTTTGTAGTGTTGCATGGTAGCGACACCATGAGTTATACAGCTTCAGCAATGAGTTTTATGTTGCAACGACTTTCCAAGCCAGTTATTTTTACAGGCTCTCAGCTTCCTATTGGCGATATGAGAACCGACGCAAAAGAAAACTTAATTACCTCTATCGAACTGGCTTCTTTACAGGAGGAAGGGATTCCAATAATCAACGAATTAGCCATTTATTTTGAGTATAAGCTATATAGAGCCAACCGAACCACAAAAATGAATGCAGATAATTTCGAGGCTTTTTGGTCTCCAAACTACCCGATATTGGCCGAAGCAGGAGTTCGGCTTCAAGTTTTTAAAGACCGATTGCTACCACGTTCCCATTTTCCATTTGAATTGTTTCGTACACTCGACCAAAATGTATCCATTCTAAAAATTTATCCTGGAATTACCGCACAGCATATTTTGACCTTTAGCAAGATTAACCATCTAAAGGCGATTATATTAGAAACTTACGGAGCTGGAAATGTTCCTTCGGATTCTTCTTTTTTGAATGCACTTGAAAAATTAATTGCATCGGGAGTTTTTGTAATCAACATAACACAATGCATGGGAGGAGAAGTCACTATGGGACATTACAAGTCGAGTGAAGCTTTATTAGAAATGGGGGTTGTTTCAGGAAAAGACATGACAACAGAGGCAGCGCTGGCAAAAACCATGCACTTATTGCCTTTATTTTCGGAGGGATCAGAATTTAAAAAAGCCTTTGAAAATAATTTGAGCGGCGAACAATCTTAAAATTTCAGCAAATCCGTTTTAAATTATCAAAAAATATCGTTCTTTTGCCAACCCATACCAAAAGAGAGGTGGCCGAGTGGTCGAAGGCGCACGCCTGGAAAGTGTGTATCCCGTTCCGCGGGATCGAGGGTTCGAATCCCTTCCTCTCTGCTAAAAATTGTAGAATTGCACAGCGTTCTAAAAACTGTCAATTTTAACAATTGTTCATTTTTTTTCTTATTAGGTTCACATTTTTTTTTATATTTATTCCCTAATAATTCACAAAACAATCAATACGTTTAAATAATCTACAATGAAAAAAGTATTTTCAATTTTCGCCCTTTCAATTTGTATGCTATTCAGCATCAATTTTGCCATTGCACAAGAAGAAGCTTCTGAGGCCTCGCAAGAAGTTGCTCAAGAAGAAGTTGTTCAGGAAGTTCCTCAGGCTGAGGAGGCTGCTGAAGTAGCTGCTCCTTCATTTACACAAGAACTTAAAAAACGATTTATCGAAGGAGGTCCTGGGTTTATGGGCATTGTTTTGTTATGTCTTATTTTAGGTCTTGCCATTGCCATTGAGCGTATTATTTTCCTCAATTTGGCTACTACTAATTCTAAGAAGTTAACTCAAGAAGTTGAAGACGCATTGTCTTCTGGAGGAGTTGACGCTGCCTTGGAAGTATGTAGAAACACCAAAGGTCCTGTTGCATCAATCTTTTATCAAGGATTGGATCGAGCCGGAGAAGGTGTAGAAAGCGCCGAAAAAGCAGTTGTTGCTTACGGAGGAGTTCAAATGGGACAACTCGAAAAAAATGTTTCTTGGATTTCATTATTTATTGCACTCGCTCCTATGTTAGGATTTATGGGTACAGTAATAGGTATGATTCAAGCATTCGATAAAATTGAAGCTGCTGGAGATATGCAGCCATCGCTTGTAGCGGGAGGTATTAAAGTGGCCCTTCTTACCACTGTATTTGGATTGATCGTAGCGATCATACTTCAAGTTTTTTATAATTATATAGTCGCCAAAATTGACAATATTGTAAATGATATGGAAGACGCTTCTATATCATTGATTGACATTTTGGTTGCTCATAAAAAATAATCTTTAAAGAGCATTTTATGAACATTCAAAAAATAACTACTTACGTTGCGGCCATATTTGGCGTTTTGGGTCTTGTATTACTCTTTATGATTATCAATACAGGTGATGACGACATCAAAATGGCAGCCTTACAAGGAGATTATGGAGTTGTGTCTCCATTTATAACCCTTGCCTTAATTATTTTAGTGATAATAGTACTAGTCACGCTAGTATTTTCATTACTGAACCTTGCATCTCATCCTGAAAAACTCAAAAGAGCCGGTATATCTATTGGACTTTTTGCCGCTGTATTGCTAGTAGCTTTTTTCCTTTCTGAGGGGGTTGAAACCCCAATGAAAGATGGTGAAGTTTTATCTGCATTTGGATCAAGATGTGTTGAAACAGGGCTTAGAACCTTCTATTTTCTAGTAGTAATAGCTATAGGTTCTATGTTGTTCTCAGGAGTAAAAAAACTGATTAAAAAATAATCGTATGCCTAAAAGATCAGCTCCCGAAGTCAATGCCGGGTCAATGGCAGACATTGCGTTCTTGCTATTGATATTTTTCCTGGTAACAACTACCATAGAAACAGATTCTGGAATCAACAGAAAGTTGCCTCCCATAGAAGATGTGGTAGATCCTCCTATTATTAAGGAGCGAAATATTTTTACGGTTGTGGTAAACAAAAACAACGACTTGTTGGTTGAGGAAAAACCAATGAATATAAAAGATTTACGTGCAGCAGCAATTGCTTTTTTAGATAATGGTGGGGGAAAAGGAGAAGAAGCCTGTAATTTTTGTCAAGGTGAAAAGGACCCTAGTTCTTCTGACAATCCTGATAAAGCAATTATTTCTTTAAAAAATGATCGAGAGACCGAGTATCAAGTATATATCGCCGTTCAAAACGAACTGGTTGCTGCTTACAATGAATTGAGAGATCGTGAGTATTTACGATTGTATCCCAACGATGGGATTACATTCACTCAAGCCGATAAAATATATTCCGATCCTCGAACATCTCCTTCTACTAAAGAAGCGCTCAAAGAAAAATTGAACACTGTGAAGTTGTTGTTCCCACAAAAGCTTTCAGAAGCAGAACCTAGTAAAACAAACTAAAAGCTAAGAATTATGTCAAAATTTAAAAAGAAAAAAGGAGGCGATTTGCCTGCGATTTCTACAGCCTCTTTGCCTGATATTGTTTTTATGCTGTTATTCTTTTTTATGGTAGCCACCGTAATGCGTGATAGCACATTGATGGTCTCTAATACTTTGCCTGCGGCAGATCAGGTTCAAAAATTGGATAAAAAAGACCGTGTGATGTATATTTATGCGGGAAAGCCGAGCGATCGATACCAAGCAAAGTATGGAACACAGGCACGAATTCAATTGAACGATAAATTTGCAACTGTACAAGATGTAGGTGCCTTTGTATTGGCCGAAAGAGCTTCCAAAAGACAAGAACTCCAAAATGTATTGACTACCGCATTAAAAGTTGATGGGGAAACCAATATGGGGTTAATTACCGATATCAAACAAGAATTGAGAAAAGTAAATGCGTTAAAAATCAATTATACAACACGATTGGGAGCATATACTCAAAACTTCAACTAACAAATAACAATCAAAACACTCAAAAAAGGCGTCTGAATAAGAGGCCTTTTTTGATTTTCTATATCTTTGTATAATGAGATGGCATGCTTTAGTTCATTTAGTTTTTTTAAGTTGCTTTTTATCGAGCATGGCTCAAGAAAGTGACTCACCAATTGATTATCTCGAAGATCAATTTTATTTGGGCGTTTCCTATAATTCATTTAACAATAAACCAGACGAATTCAGTCAAAACAAATTTCCTTACAATATCAATGTTGGATTTATTCGAGATATACCGTTGAATATAAATCGAAATTTTGGAATTGGAGTTGGCTTGGGGTATGCCTTTAACAATTATTTTGGAAACACTAAAATTGTTAAAACAAGCGATAATTTTGAATTAACCACCTTAACGAATGAGGACAACTATTCAAAAAATCATTGGATTACTCACTCCATAGAACTTCCTTTTCAAATTCGTTGGAGAACATCGACCATAGAAAGCTATAAGTTTTGGAGAATTTATACTGGGATCAAGGCTAGCTACCTATTTTCAACTCGAGCTATATTTAGATCAGCTTCCGAGAAAAGTACGTTGCGATCTCTTCCACTAGAAAAACTTCAGTGGGGATTGACCACTCACATTGGACACAGCACTTGGAACCTCTCTCTTTATTTCGGGATTTCTTCTTTCTTTGAAAAAAAATCAATCCCAAACCACCCTTTTTTTCATAAAACAAATGAACTAAAATTGGGGCTTATTTTCTATATTTTTTAGACTTTTGAACCTGCTTTTTATTAAATATTCAAATTTAATGTATCTTTACAAATCAATAAAGTAACTTTTATTAAAAAACTAAACAATTAAACTAACTTTTATGAAAAAAATTCTTTTTTCCATGGCACTTTTGGCAAGCGTTGCTATTAGTGCTCAGACAGTAGTTAAAGGAACGGTAACAGACAACAATAACGATCCTATCCCAGGAGCCAATATTGTTTTAGGTTCTACAGGTTCTGTTACTGATTTTGACGGAAATTTTTCAATTTCTGTAGATCAAGAACCACCTTTTTCGTTACAGATATCTAGCATTGGATTTGAAACAACATCAGTTTCAATTTCGGCTGCGAACCTATCTGTTTCAGTTCAACTTTCAGAAGCGAATATGATGTTGGATGAAATAGTAATGTCCGCATCACGTTTGCCAGAGCGTATTTTTGAATCTCCTGTAACCGTTGAGAAATTTGACTATCAAGATATTCAGGAAACAGCATCTTCAGATTTTTACACAGGATTGGAAAGCCTTAAAGGCGTTCAAATTCGTCGTGGAGGATTGCTTCTAAACCAAGTTAATGTTCGTGGTTTTGGAACCTTATACACAGAAGGTTTCGTTCAATTGGTTGACGGAATGGATAACGCAGCTCCTGTATTTGGATTTGCCGTTGGTAACCTTATTGGTTTAAGTGAATTGGACGTACAGAGCGTAGAATTACTTCCTGGAGCAGCTTCTGCACTATACGGAGCCGATGCTTACAAGGGAATTATGTTTATGAACAGCAAGAATCCTTTCGATCACGAAGGAGTTAGCGCATACTACAAGACAGGAATTACTTCATCGGAAGCCAGTGGTTCAGACCAATTTTATGATGTCGGAATTCGTATGGCTAAAAAATTCAATGACAAATTCGCAGCAAAAGCTACTTTTAGCTATGTGCAAGGACGCGAATGGGTTGCCGCTGATTATGTAGGTTCTGTTGATGGTGAAACCAAACCAGGTGACACAAACTTTAATGCAGTAAATGTTTACGGGGAACTTCCCACCTCCACTTCTGGTCCAAGAGACCTTACAGATGACTTTAGCACTCTTTTACTTCCAGGACTTCAAGCATTAGGGTTGGCATCTGCGACTCAAGTAGCAGAATTGCAAGGGGCTTTTGCTCTATCTCCCAATTATTTTGGTTCGGCAGAGATTTTGTCATCTGGTTACAAAGAATCGGATTTGGTAGATAACAAAGCAACCAACTTCAAAACCAATTTAGCACTCCACTATAAGCCATCTGATGACAGTGAGTGGGTTTTAAATACGCGTTTCGGAGGAGGTAGTACAGTACTACAAGCCGATGGGCGTTATAAATTGGATAACTTTAAAATGTTCCAACACAAAATCGAATACAACAATCGTAATTTGAATGTTCGTTTTTATAGCACCATTGAAGATTCAGGAAACACACACCAGCTAACAGCTTTGGCTGCAGGGATTGTTTTACCTAAAGCAGAAGCTTGGTATGGAGAATATTTGAAAACTTACATATTGGGAGCTGCTGGTCAAGTAAATGCGGATCCTTTAACAGGAATTGGAATTTTAGCTACTGAAATAGGAACTGTTTATCAGACAGCTTTATTGACTGCTCTAGGTGGAGGAGCTACTATGGCGGACGCACAGGCTGCTGGTCTTGCTGCTTCATCTGCACTTTCGTTTAGTGATTATGTTGACAACACTATACCTATTCATACAGCCGCACGTGAAGCAGCCGATCAAGTATTGATTCCTGCAGGTTCGGATGATTTCAATACACTGGCAGAAAACTTAAAGAAAAACCCTGTTGAATTGGGTGTTGGATCGGTTATTGTTGATAATTCAAGAACACACTCTTTCGAAGCCAATTACAACATGCAAGACTTGGTGAGTTTTGGAGATATGATAATTGGAACTTCAGTACGAGCTACCATTCTTGATTCTGAAGGAACGTTATTTACCGATTATGATGACGTCATAGGTTACAGACAATACGGAGCCTATGCTCAGATTCAAAAAGAAATTTTAGGAGGCGCTGTAAAACTGACAGGTTCAGCTCGTTACGATAAAAGCGAATTCTTTGAAGGAAACTTTACACCTCGTATCGGTGCCTTGATTGGAATTTCTGACAATCAAAACATTCGAATTTCATACCAAACTGGATTTAGAAATCCAACCAACCAAGATCAGTACATTGCTTTAAATGCAGGAGATAAAGTTCTTATGGGATCTTCACCTGACAGTGTGGATAGATTCAATATGGACGTAATGGGCTACCCAATTACTGGGGCTCATGTATTTGCTACTGCTTTAAACGAAAACACAATGGCACCAGCCAATCTTAAAAACGTAGAATCTGAATTTGTTCGTTCACTGGAGTTAGGATATCGTTTGAATACAAGCGACCTTTCGGTTGATGTTTCGGCATATTTTAGTGATTATGACAACTTTATTGCAGCGCAAGGAGTATATGTTCCATTGTTTATTGGACCATCAGGAACTACTGCTGAAGCAATTGGCGCTGGAGCGTTGTTCCCTTTTGCTGTTGATGGTAACATCGATGAAGACGTTAAAACACTTGGAGCTAGTATCTCAGTTGAAAAAAGCTTATTTGACAATTACAGCTTAGGATTTGTATATGAATACAACAAGCTTGACTACACTGAAAAGGCAAATTCTTCGTTTGAGCCTGCCTTTAACACACCTGAAAATCAGGTAAAGGTTAGCCTCGCAGGAACAGAATTGTTTGATGACTTTTCTTTCAACATTAGTGCTCGTTATTATGACGACTACTTCTATGAGTCTTCTTTTATTGACAGAACAATAGAATCCAATGTTATATTTGATGCTCAAGTGAGTATGGATATTAACGCTATCGATGGAGTTCTTAAAATAGGAGGAGCCAACGTAGGAGGTGATGACTATGTAAGTATGCCAGGAAGTGGTATGATTGGAAATCAATACTACGTTTCTTTGACACTCAATCCTTAGTATTAGGATACAACCATATTGTAAAAGGCACCCCTGGGTGCCTTTTTTTTATGATAAATTCCTAAAAAAAGAATTCTTTTTTCAGTGAGAAACAGCTATATTTGCACCTTGAAATTCGACAATTAAGTCACCATCTCGCTAAACAAAAGAAAAACACATAAGAATGTCTAAAAGTACAGGAACAGTTGCTCAAATAATCGGTCCCGTAGTTGACGTATTTTTTGATACAACTTCGACAGCTCTCCCTAAAATCTATGATTCGTTAGAAATTAAAAAAGAAGACGGATCTCTTCTCGTTTTGGAAGTTCAATCTCACATCGGGGAAGACAGTGTTCGGACCATTTCAATGGATTCTACTGACGGACTGGCTAGAGGTACAGAAGTTTTTGCTACTGGAAACCCTATCAAGATGCCTATTGGAGACGAAGTTTACGGACGTTTGTTTAACGTAATTGGAGATGCTATTGACGGAATTGGAAACCTTCCTAAAACGGACAACAATGGACTTTCTATTCACCGAGAGGCTCCAAAATTTGAGGATCTGTCCACATCTACTGAAGTTTTATTTACAGGAATTAAGGTAATCGACCTGATCGAACCTTATGCCAAAGGTGGAAAAATTGGATTATTTGGAGGTGCAGGGGTTGGAAAAACAGTTTTAATCCAAGAATTAATTAATAATATTGCTAAAGGACACGGAGGTCTATCTGTGTTTGCAGGGGTAGGAGAGCGTACTCGTGAAGGAAACGATTTGCTTCGTGAAATGTTAGAATCCGGAATTATTAATTATGGGAAAGACTTTTTACACTCCATGGAAGAAGGCGGATGGGACCTTCAAAAGGTAGATAAAAAAGCATTGAAAGAATCCAAAGCAACTTTTGTTTTTGGACAAATGAATGAGCCTCCTGGAGCACGTGCTCGAGTAGCACTTTCAGGATTAACCATTGCTGAATATTTCCGTGATGGAGCAGGAGATGGCCAAGGAAAAGACGTATTATTCTTTGTAGATAATATCTTCCGATTTACACAAGCTGGTTCTGAAGTATCAGCATTGCTAGGAC
>JAQWSC010000014.1 GCA_029243385.1 Flavobacteriaceae bacterium
CGGTCACCTTGCCGTCGGCATCGGTCACGTCGAGTTTTTTACCGGCTTTTACTTTGCCGGAACCCATGATCACATCAATCTTATTCTTTTTCATGAGGAATTGAACCCCCTTGCTCATGCCTTCAGCAACGTTGCGACTGCGCTTGACAACTCCTGCAAAGTCCACGGTGGGATCTGAGGTTTGAATGCCGTAGTCGGCTGCGTGGTTGATGTATTCGAACACATTAGCGCTCTTGAGGAGTGCTTTGGTAGGAATACAACCCCAGTTGAGGCAAACCCCTCCCAAGCTTTCTTTTTCGACAACAGCGGTTTTGAACCCCAATTGAGAAGCACGAATGGCGGTTACATATCCTCCCGGTCCACTTCCTAAAACAATCACATCATATGTACTCATAACTTGTTCTGATTTAATGGTGGCAAAATTACAAAACCTTCCTTTAATAAAAGGAGATTGTTAAAAAAATAGTAAAGAATAAACTTGCAATCAGGAAGGGTTGAAATGTAAGCTAACCGAATTTACACAATATCGCACACCCTTAGGAGTAGGGCCGTCATTAAAAACATGTCCCAAATGCCCTCCACATTGGGTGCACAAAATTTCTGTTCGAAGCATGTTGTGAGTAGTATCTTTTTTGTATTCGACGGCTCCCTCAATGGCTTCGTCAAAACTAGGCCATCCACAACCGCTTTCAAATTTTTGGTCGCTTAAAAAAAGCGGCTGATTGCACCCTTTACAACTATAAGAGCCGTTCTCAAAGTGTAAATTATATACGCCAGATCGAGGATATTCAGTTCCTTTGTTGCGCAATACATGAAAACTCTGCTCGTCGAGTTGTTCTTTCCATTCCTTTTCGGATTTGTCTTTAGGGTACTTTTTACTCATTTTCTTTGGGTTCAAATTCAAGCGCCGCAGAGTTGATACAGTGTCGCAGTCCAGTTGTTTCTTTGGGTCCGTCATTAAAGACATGACCCAAATGTCCTCCACAGTTTGAACACAGAACTTCAGTTCGTGGAATTCCAATTTTATAATCTACGTCAAATTTCAAGCTGCCTTTTACAGCGTTGTCAAATGCGGGCCAACCGCATTTCGAGTCGTATTTATTTTCCGACATAAACAATTTTTGATTGCATCCAGCACAACGGTAAACTCCGTCTTCAAAGTGCTTGTCGTATTCGCCCGTAAAGGGTCTCTCTGTTTCGCCTTTTCGCAAGATACGGTAACTTTGCTCAGACAGTTCAGCTTTCCATTGGTCTTCTGATTTTGTTACTTTTACAGCAGTGTTGTTTTGCTTTTGAGCACATCCAAAGCTAATTACCATTAGCATTAAGAAGGTGGGATTCAGGATTTTTTTCATTGTTATTTTTTAAAAGTTATAATTTTATTAATGACTTGAGAGTCTCTCAGAATTCTTCGATGTCCCAAATTTTCTGTGATTAGCAGTGTTCCATTTTTAATAGAATCCTTGATTTGATAGGCACAGTAAACAGGAACTTCAAAATCTGAATTGTCATGAATAATAAGACCAGGAATGGATGAGTTTCTTATAAATTCGCTAGAAGCTAATTGGTCAATATCCTTTCCGGTTCTGTTTTCTATGTACTGAATCATTTTTTTTGCCACTTTTGGTGATAGATGAATGTTTTTCACAAAACTTTTGATGATATCTTCCACTTTGTTGCCACTGCTAATGATTGTGAATTTATCTAAAACCATGCCACGGTAAATTGCGTTCAACAAAATCATTCCTCCAAAGGAATGCCCAATGGCAGCTTGAAAGTTTCCGTGCGTGTGATTTAGGTAAAGTACAGTTTCAACAAATTCCTCAAAAATAGTATGATTTCCAGATGATTCACCATGAGCAGGACCGTCGAAGCTAAGAATTTCAAAACCTTGGTCTACTAATGTTTCCGCTATTTTATACAATTGAGTTCCTCGACCACTCCAACCATGAATTAATAGTATTTTTTTATCAGAACTTCCTAGTTGGTAGAGTTGAATGTGCTTTCGAATGGTGGGTACAAAAATGCGTTTGGATTTTGCGGTTTTATAAAAAGCGATTTCTCTTTTTGGAAGATGGTGTCTTTGAGGCCTCCCAAAGATGTAAAGGGCATACCGAACCGCTAGGTAAGTTGAAAAAAACGCGATAGTTTTTCCTGTCCATAAAATTACTTTTGGAATTTCAAACGATGGTTTTTTTGTTTTTTTGGACATTAACTGGTTTCAATATTTGTGTAAAACTACTAATTATACTAGCTTTGAAATACATTAATCATTTTTATTTTACACAATGAAAAAGTTAGCCCCTTTAATTATTCTTTTTTTCGTTTTGAGTGCTTGTAAAACCAATCCTTTTACAGGAAAGAAAACCTTCAATATTTACAGTTCCAACGATAATTTATTTGCTTCATCCTTTCAACAATATGACAAGTTTTTGTCAGAAAATGATGTAGTTACTGGTACATCGGAAAGCGAGATGATTACACGTGTTGGGCAAAAAATAGCAAAAGCAGCCCAGCGGTGGTTCGAAGCCAATGGTCAGCCGGGGTATCTGAGTAAATACAAATGGGAATACCAATTGGTTAAGGATTCTACCATCAATGCCTGGTGTATGCCTGGAGGTAAAATCGTGTTTAATACAGGAATTTTACCCATAACGCAAACCGAAACAGGAGTTGCCGTAGTTATGGGGCATGAAGTCGCTCACGCTCTAGCAAATCATGGGGCACAACGAATGACTGCTGGTATTGCACAGCAATTGGGCGCTATCGGTACTCAAATAGCCGTTAAGGATAAAGACGCTCAAACACAAGCCGTTTGGATGCAAGCCTATGGAATTGGTTCAACTGTAGGCGGAATGTTGCCTTTTAGTAGAAGTCACGAAACCGAAGCCGATCGAATTGGGTTGCAAATTATGGCTATTGCAGGTTATAATCCCGATGAGGCTCCTGAATTATGGAAACGTATGAAAAAGGCTAACGAAGGCAAGCAACCCCCAGAGTTTTTAAGTACACACCCTTCCAACGATACGCGTATTCGAAATTTGACTCAATGGTCCCAATCAGCTAAAGATGAGGCCAAAAAATTCGGCGTTACCTCATTTCGTTGAGCCAGCGTTTTAAATAAAAGCCTTACTTTTAGTCCCATTAACTATCAAAATAAGGGATGAAATGGGCAGGAAAGGTGCGTACGCTGTAAAAGGAAGTAAAAAGTTATTGAATGCCTGGGCTTCCTATGATTGGGCAAACTCTGTTTATCCTTTGGTTATCTCTACTGCAGTTTTCCCTATATATTACGGCGCTATTTGTGCCGATCAACTGTATTTGGACATCTTTGGTCAGAGTATAAAAAACACGGCACTTATCAGCTTTGTTACTGCATTTGCATTTATTGTGATTGCTTCTTTGTCTCCTCTTTTGTCTGGAATTGCAGATTATGTCGGAAACAAAAAACGATTTATGCAATTCTATTGCTATTTGGGTTCATTGTCCTGTATGGGCTTGTATTGGTTTGAATTAGAATCGCTTCAAATTGGTTTAACGTTTTATTTCTTTGCATTAATTGGTTTTTGGTCAAGTTTGGTTTTTTACAATTCCTACTTGCCCGACATTGCTCATCCCGAGCAACAAGACCGCGTTAGTGCCAAAGGATATGCTCTTGGATATTTTGGTAGTGTTTTGCTGTTGGTTTTTAATCTAGCAATGGTCATGAAGCCCGAACTTTTTGGAATTACAGGTTCGGAAACAGAAGCTTCCCTAAAGGCAATGCGTTATTCGTTTATTACGGTCGGCGTTTGGTGGATGACTTTTAGCCAATACGCTTTTTATCATTTACCCATGGGGAATTCGGGTAACAAAGTAACTCGTTCAGTGGTTATGAATGGATACAAAGAACTCAAAACCGTGTACCGATCGCTTGCATCAACACTCCGATTGAAGCGTTATTTGGGGGCATTTTTTGTGTATAGTATGGCGCTTCAAACGGTTATTTTAGTAGCTACCTATTTTGGGGAGCAAGAAATAAGTTGGGGTGAAGGTGAAAAAACCATCGGTTTGATAGTAAGTATTATTTTAATTCAATTGGTTGGAATTGCAGGAGCCTTATTAACCGCTAGAATTTCAAAAAAGATAGGCAACATTACGACTTTGATTGCACTCAATTTTATTTGGTCTGGATTGTGTGTTTATGCCTTTTTTATTGAAACGCCTATACAGTTTTATATGGCTGCTGGAGTGTTGGGATTGATTTTTGGAGGTATTCAAGCACTCTCGCGTTCTACCTATTCCAAACTCATTCCACCTACAGAAGATACCGCATCTTATTTCAGTTTTTATGACATATCTGAAAAGATAGCTATTGTTTTTGGAATGCTTCTCTTTGGTTTTGTTGATCAAATTACGGGAAGCATGCGAAATTCCATTTTGTTTTTTATGGTTTTCTTTTTTGTAGGTGCACTTCTGCTCAATCGTATGTTGAGAATCGATCGAAAAAACGCCTAATTCCTTGTCACACTTCCCGATCCAGAGGTAGATACTTTTTCAATAGTAGGTGATCCACTATATCGAATATCTCCCGACCCCGAAACAGAGGTACGAAGTGTTCCATCGCAGTGAACCGATACATCGCCCGATCCCGAAATGGATATTTCAACATCGTTGGCTTTGAGTTGATCCGCAACAACGTCTCCAGATCCCGAAATCGATATGTCCAGTCGATTTTCAACCTTTCCAGTGAGCGTAATATCTCCCGAACCAGCAATGGAGGCGTTCCATATTTGCGCATTTCCATTCAACTCAAGGTCTCCCGACCCAGCGATGTTGCTTTCTATTTCTTCGGCAGATACTTCAAGATTCATTTCCCCTGAACCTGCTATGGATAGCTCTAAATTTTCATTGAAAATGGTAGTTTTTCCTTCAACATGGCCCGAACCTGCTAAGGCAATTTTATGTACAGACTCAATGGGGACTGTAACCAAAATATTTTTACCATACGAAGGTTTCAAGCGAAATCCTTTTTTAACTTTTACAGAAAGTGTACGGTTTCGCACTTCTGTTTCAATGTAAGAAAGCAGGTTGTTTTCTCCCTCAATGACAATATTGCCCTCGTCTCCTTGGACGAGTTCAACATCAAAAAAACCACTAATTTTAATAGCGTCGTAGGATGAAGTTGTTCTGTTTTCGACTTCAACAGAACCATCTCCTTTTACAGAAGTGCCCCAATGTTGTGCACAAGAAATTTGAAACAATAGTAAAGATGAAATTAACAAGTTTAGGGTTTTCATAAGAGTGCGTTTTAAGACATATACATCAGACGAATTAAAGTGTATTTTGTTTCACGAAAATCCTTTTTTGTGTGGCATGGAAATTGTCAATTACTTATTGAACTTAAATGAGATGTGTTTGTATCAATATGATAAACAACACATTAAGTGATTAATTTTAAAAATCCAGCCTAATTTGAAGCAATAGATGCGACAAAATGGCGCAATTATAGATTATGTCAAAACCAAAACTTTTAAATATTGACACCTTGTCACTCAAAGAACTGGATGAAGATGCTGATTTGATTCCATTGATGACTTCAGATGACGAGGAAGCCATTTCTAAAGAATCAATTCCAGAAATCATTCCGATTTTACCACTTAAAAACACAGTATTGTTTCCAGGTGTAGTCATTCCAATTACAGCCTCAAGAGACAAGTCCATTCAGTTGATTAAAGATGCGAACTCTAGCGATAAGTTGTTGGGGGTTGTGGCTCAAAAAGATGCTTCGGTTGAAAATCCCTCTTATGATGATATTCATCACTTGGGAGTGGTGGCCAAAATTCTTCGAGTTTTAAAAATGCCCGACGGAAATACCACGGTTATTATTCAGGGTAAAAAACAATTTGAAGTTAAGGAGTTTGTTAGTAATGAACCCTACTTTACGGCCAAAGTTGAAGAGGTAAAGGAAATTAAACCGGACAAAAACGAAGAATTTTTGGCTATCATTGATTCCATCAAAGAGTTGGCACTTCAAATCATTGATGAAAACCCAAACATTCCTTCTGAAGCTTCTTTTGCGATCAAAAACATCCAAAGCGATTCCTTTTTAGTGAATTTTGTTTCGGCAAATATGAACCTTTCTGTCAAAGAGAAACAACATATACTTGAGGTCAATGCATTAAAAGAAAGAGCTTTGATGTGTTTGGAAAAAATGAATGTCGAATTTCAAAAATTGTCCATTAAAAATGACATTCAATCCAAGGTTCGTTTTGATTTAGATCAGCAACAGCGTGAATATTTCCTTCATCAACAGATGAAAACCATCCAAGAAGAATTGGGAGGTGTGTCTCAAGAATCTGAAATTGAGGAAATGAGAATCAGAGCAACCAAGATGAAGTGGAGCAAAGAAGTCAAAGATCATTTTGACAAAGAGCTCGCAAAGTTGATGCGAATGAATCAGCAAGTCGCTGAATATTCGGTTCAAAGAAATTATCTGGATTTATACTTGAATTTGCCATGGAATAAGTTTTCTGAAGATAAATTTGATCTTAAAAAAGCTCAAAAAATATTGAATCGTGATCATTTTGGATTGGAAGATGTCAAACGTCGCATTATAGAACATTTGGCTGTTCTTAAACTTCGGAACGATATGAAATCACCCATTTTGTGTTTGCACGGACCACCAGGAGTTGGAAAAACTTCTTTAGGAAAGTCCATTGCTGAAGCCTTGGGAAGAGAATACGTACGAATTTCTCTCGGAGGACTTCGTGATGAGGCCGAAATTCGTGGGCATCGAAAAACCTATATCGGAGCCATGCCTGGGCGTATTATTCAAAGCCTTAAAAAAGCAGGAACTTCCAATCCTGTTTTTGTGTTGGATGAAATTGACAAGCTTTCATCTGGGAGTCAGGGCGACCCATCTTCTGCTATGCTAGAAGTATTGGACCCAGAACAAAACACTTCTTTTTATGACAATTTTTTGGAAATGGGATTTGACCTTTCTAAAGTCATGTTTGTGGCAACAGCGAACACCCTTGGAACTATTCAACCAGCACTTAGGGATCGTATGGAGATCATTAATGTTTCGGGATATACCATCGAGGAGAAAATCGAGATTGGAAAACGTCATTTATTGCCCAAACAAATTAAAGACCATGGTCTTACGTCCAAAGATTTGTCCATTCCAAAATCTATTATGCAGCGATTGGTCGAAGGATATACGAGAGAATCTGGAGTTCGAGGACTTGAAAAGCAATTGGCCAAAGTGGTTCGCTATGCAGCAAAGTCTATAGCCATGGGAGAGGAGTATGTTAAAAAAATGACAGTAGCACAATTGACTTCCATTATGGGGCCTGCTCGTATGTTACGAGATCAATATGAAAACAACGATGTTGCTGGTGTTGTGACAGGTCTTGCATGGACTCAAGTGGGTGGAGATATTTTGTTTATTGAGTCGTTGCTTTCCAAAGGCAAAGGAGGTCTTTCTATAACAGGAAATCTCGGTAAAGTGATGAAAGAATCGGCTACCATTGCTTTGGAATACATCAAATCCAATGCAGAATTGTTGGGTATTGATCATCAGCTATTAGATAAATACAATATTCACATTCATGTTCCCGAGGGTGCAACTCCCAAAGATGGACCGAGCGCAGGAATAACAATGTTAACTTCTTTAGTTTCACTCTTAACGCAGCGAAAGGTTAAAAAGAGTATTGCTATGACGGGCGAGATTACGCTGCGCGGAAAAGTATTACCTGTGGGAGGGATTAAAGAAAAAATTTTAGCAGCTAAACGTGCTAAAATCAAAGAGATTGTTTTGTGTCAAGAAAACGAAAAGGATATTTTAGAGATCAATCCTGATTACTTAAAGGGATTGAAATTCCATTATGTTGTTGATATGATTGATGTTATTAAAATTGCCGTAACTTCTCAGAAAGTCAAAAACGCCAAAAAATTATAGCTACCAACACTAAACTTCAATACCTTGCGTTTTCAAGAGTAGGGATTTGTTTATGATACGATTAGGGCTATTTTTTGGATTTTTGATGTTGCCGTTTTTTTTTAGTTACTCACAAATAGGAGGAAAGCATACCTATCAGTTTTTAACACTCAGTCCATCACCACATCAAGCAGCTCTTGGGAGTAAAAATATTACTCTGTTTGGATCAGACCCAATCAACGGTTTGTACAATCCTGCTTCGATCAATCCAGATATGGGAAGTCGTTTGTCTATGAATTACCGACCTTATTTCTCTGGTATCAATATGGGAACTGCTGCTTATGTTTATACGTGGGATCGAAATTTCAAAGCCGTTCATTTTGGAGTTCAATATATCGATTACGGTAGTTTTGATGGGCGCGATGAATTTGGAAATCCTACCGAATCGTTTTCTGGTAACGAAATAGCCCTTTCAGGAGGATATGCCTACAATATTCCTTGGACAGAATGGTTTGTAGGCGTCAATCTAAAACTGATTTCCTCAACGTTAGAACAATATCAATCCTTTGGAATGGCTGTTGATTTGGGAGTGTACTATAAAATTCCCTCTAAAGAATTTGAAGCCGCATTAGTTGTTAAAAATTTGGGAACCCAGCTTACCACCTACAGTGGATTAAAGGAATCGTTGCCTTTAGAAATTATGCTTGGACTGTCACAAGA
The DNA here is from genome assembly GCA_029243385.1 of Flavobacteriaceae bacterium. Lineage (GTDB taxonomy): Bacteria > Bacteroidota > Bacteroidia > Flavobacteriales > Flavobacteriaceae > JAQWSC01. The sequence continues at coordinate 8,642 of JAQWSC010000014.1, forward strand.
ACTCGAGTTTCTTCCGCTTCGATGGCACGTGACTTTTCAAAACCTTCAAGATTGGAATCTTTCCTATGTAAATGAAAATCGAAGAGCTTCATCTTTAGATGGAAGTAAAAATTCTGAGAGTACATCGTTTTTAAAGGAAACATTACAACACCTTGTGTTGGCCGCAGAGTTGTTTCCTGATCGGTTGTTTTCAGTTCGTTTGGGATATAATTTTCGTCGTGGAGAGGAATTGCGTATTTTAGAGCAGCGAAATTTTTCAGGATTTTCTGTTGGATTGGGGATAACGCTAAAACGATTTCGCTTTCAGTATAGCCATGCGCGCTATACCACAGCAGGAAATGCAAACATATTTGGTGTAACTATTGACATGAATCCATGAAAAAAATAAACATAGCGATTGACGGTACTTCTTCAACTGGAAAAAGCACGTTGGCCAAACAAATTGCAAACAAACTCAATTATATTTACATAGATTCGGGTGCGATGTATCGATGTGTAACTCTTTTTGCTATTCAAAACAATTGGTTGAATGGATCCCATTTTGATAAAGAGTCCTTAATTGAATCTTTGCCTGATATTCATTTGAAATTTGCATTGAACAAAGAAAAAAACGACCAAACTATTTTTTTAAATGGAATTGCTGTTGAAGATGAAATTCGCTCTATGGAAGTTTCCAACGCGGTAAGTAGGGTAGCGGCTGTTCCCGAAATTAGAAGGGCAATGGTTCGGTTGCAACATGAATTTGGAAAAGACAAAGGCGTTGTTATGGATGGACGCGATATAGGAACTGTTGTTTTTCCCAATGCCGAATTGAAACTATTTCTTACTTGTTCACCCGAAGTTAGAGCTCAAAGAAGATACGAAGAAATGCAGCAAAAGGGAATCTCTGCTTCTTTTGAGCAAGTTCTGTCCAATATAAAGTCTCGTGATCACCTTGATTCTTCTCGAGCAGATTCTCCACTTATTAAAGCTTCTGATGCGTTGGAAATTAACACCGAAAACCGATCTGTGAATGAGTTACTTGATCATGTTTTAAAACTGATTGCTAAAAAATCGTAGCTTTAATTTGCTTTGTGTTTACTAATTCACAAAAAAACTTGGTTTTCAATAAATAAGCCCCTATTTTTGCGCACCTTTTGAGAAGTTTTTGAAGAGAACTCAAAGGAACAATCAAAATTTAATCACTTTCAATCACTGATCTTAATTCTCTTGCAGTAGATTGAAATACAAACAACATCAGCATGGCTGAAGAAACTACACCCGTTGAATCTCAGGAAACCCCTGAAGTTCAAGAAAACCAAGTTCAGGAAGAAGCAGTAGCTACTGAACCTCAACAAACTCCCGAAGAATTTTTAGAAAATTTTAATTGGCATAATTATGAAGAGGGCATTGATCCTGTTCAAGATGACAAATTAGTGGAGTTTGAAAACCTTGTCAAAGAAAATTTTGTGGATACTGCCGACGACGAAGTCGTTGAAGGACTTGTTATACACATGACAGACCGCGAGGCTATTATAGATATCAACGCAAAATCAGAAGGCGTTATCTCACTCAACGAATTCCGTTACAATCCCGATCTAAAAGTAGGCGATAAAGTGGAAGTCTTGGTGGATGTTCGTGAAGATAAAACAGGACAACTTGTTCTTTCTCACAGAAAAGCCAGAACCATTAAAGCATGGGATCGTGTGAATAATGCTCACGATAAAGAAGAAATTGTAACTGGATTTATCAAATGCAGAACCAAAGGAGGAATGATTGTCGATGTATTTGGTATCGAGGCGTTCTTACCAGGATCTCAAATTGATGTAAAACCTATCCGTGATTACGATCAATACGTAAACAAGAATATGGAATTCAAAGTGGTTAAAATCAATCACGAATTTAAAAACATTGTTGTTTCACACAAAGCATTGATTGAAGCCGATATTGAAATCCAGAAAAAAGAAATCATCAGTCAACTTGAAAAAGGTCAAGTTCTTGAAGGAACTGTTAAAAACATTACCTCTTACGGTGTGTTTATCGACCTAGGTGGTGTTGATGGATTGATTCATATTACCGACTTGTCTTGGAACCGAATTAGTCATCCAAGTGAAGTCTTAGAACTCGATCAAAAGCTGAATGTAGTAATCCTTGATTTTGATGATGATAAATCTCGAATCCAATTAGGATTGAAGCAATTGAGCCAACATCCGTGGGATGCCTTGAGCGAAGATCTTAAAGTAGGAGACAAAACCAAAGGAAGAGTAGCTGTAATTGCTGATTACGGAGCGTTCATTGAAATTTCTGACGGAGTTGAAGGACTTGTTCACGTTTCTGAAATGTCTTGGTCAACACACTTACGTTCTGCACAAGACTTTGTTAAAGTAGGAGATGAAATTGATGTAGTTGTTTTGAGTTTGGATCGTGATGAACGTAAAATGTCATTGGGAATCAAACAATTAACTCCTGATCCGTGGACCGATATTACTTCAAAGTATCCAAAAGGATCCAAGCATACTGGAACCATTCGCAACTTTACCAATTTTGGTGTATTTGTTGAATTGGAAGAAGGTATCGATGGACTGATCTATATTTCAGATCTTTCTTGGACCAAAAAAGTGAAACATCCTTCTGAGGTGGTTACTGTAGGTGATCAACTGGAAGTTGTTGTTCTTGAATTGGATGTTGATGGCAGAAAACTAAGCCTTGGTCACAAGCAAACTCAAGACAACCCTTGGGATGCTTATGCAACTACTTTTGCCGAAGGAACTGTTCACAACTCAGAACTTACTGAAATTGTTGACAAAGGAGCTACCATTACTTTTAACGAAGACATTATAGCCTTTGTACCTTCCAGACATTTGGAGAAGGAAGACGGTAAGAAACTTCAAAAAGGAGAAGCTGCTGACTTCAAAGTAATTGAATTCAACAAGGACTTTAAACGCGTAGTGATGTCACATACGGCCATGTTCAAGGAACAGGAAGAAAAAAATGTGAAAGCTGCTGTTAAGAAGATGAAAGCCTCTAACAACGAAAAATCAACTTTAGGTGATTTGGATGTCTTGGCTGAGCTTAAAAAGAAAATGGATAGCGAATAAGCTTTTTATTTTCCAATACAAAAAAAGAGAGGTCAACGACCTCTCTTTTCTTTTTTATATATGTTTTAAAATTAGCTTTTGGCAATGCTTTCAGCGATGAAATCTCCCACTGCATTGGTTCCGTAGATGCTTGATGGATTCAGATCAGAAGTACTTACGTTAGATTCTAACGCCTTGTCAACCGCGTTTCGTACACATTGGGCTTCATCAAACATCTCAAAATGCTCCAACAACATAGAAGCTGATAAAATAGCAGCTACAGGATTGGCGATGTCTTTTCCAGCTCCTTGAGGAAATGATCCGTGAATGGGCTCAAACATAGCATATTGATTTCCCACAGAAGCGGATGCCAACAGACCTATGGATCCACCAATGACGCTCCCTTCATCCGAAATCACATCTCCAAACAGGTTTTCTGTCAAAATCACATCAAATTGAGAAGGGTTCAATATCATTTGCATGGCTGCGTTGTCCACAAACAAAAAATCAAGAGATACATCTGGATAGTTAGTACTCATCTCAGTGACTACCTTTCTCCACAATCGAGAAGACTCCAATACGTTGGCTTTATCAATTAAAGTCAATTTTTTCCGTCTGTTTTGAGCCGCTTTAAAAGCCATCTTTGCAATACGTTCGATTTCCTCTCTTGTGTACAAACACAAATCAGAAGCAGTATTTCCATCCTCAGACAAATACTTCTCTCCAAAATAAATTCCGCCTGTTAGCTCTCGGTAAATGACAAAATCGGTTCCTTGAATACGGTCAATTTTTAACGGTGATTTATCGATCAGAGTTGAGTAGGCTTTTACTGGTCGAATGTTACTGTAAAGCCCTAAAGACTTTCGTAACTTTAACAAACCTTGTTCTGGACGTACTTTTGCCGAAGGATCGTTGTCGTATTTTGGGTGTCCAATGGCACCAAACAAAACCGCATCGGATTCTTTGCAGTTTGTTAAAGTCTCTTCTGGCAACGGATCTCCCGTTTCATCAATTGCAACAGCTCCAACCAAAGAAGTGTTATATTCAAATTGATGATTGTATTTTTTAGCAATTGCGTTTAAAGCTTTAATGGCTTGATCGGTGACTTCCGGTCCAATGCCATCTCCCGATAATACAGCTATTTTTTTATTCATGAGTTCTTTTTTTCGAAAGCAATAATTTTATCTCTATTGTTGACCAAATAATCAATATCATCGTACCCATTAATCATGCATTGTTTTTTGTATGCACTGATTTCAAAGGTTTCAAATCGATCCGATCCTTCAATACTCAGTGTTTGTTTTTCTAAATCTACATGCAAATGAGTGTTGGGGTTCTTTTGAATTTCTTCAAACAAAATTTCCAAAAATGCTTCAGATACTTGAATTGGCAACAAACCGTTGTTCAAGGCGTTGCCTTTAAAAATATCAGCAAAGAAACTTGAAATAATGACTTTAAATCCATATCCCGTAAGCGCCCATGCAGCATGTTCACGACTTGATCCGCATCCAAAATTGTTTCCAGCTACTAAAATCTGTCCGCTAAAGGTAGGATTGTTCAGAGGAAATGCTTGATTTTCACTTCCATCTTTGTGGTAACGCCAATCTCTAAATACATTATCACCAAATCCTTTTCTGTCGGTAGCTTTTAAAAACCGAGCAGGAATGATTTGATCCGTATCAATGTTTTCAATTTGGATGGGAACGGCAGTTGAGTTAAGCTTTTTAAATGCTTCCATAGTTATGAATTCAAATCAATTATTTTACCAGCAACAGCCGTAGCTGCAGCCATTAAAGGACTAGCGAGAAGTGTGCGTGCTCCGGGACCTTGTCTTCCTTCGAAGTTTCGGTTAGAAGTCGAAACACAGTATTCTCCTTGCGGAATTTTATCGTCGTTCATTGCCAAACAAGCTGAACATCCAGCCTGACGAAGTTCAAATCCTGCGTTTTCAAAAACTTTATCCAAGCCTTCTTTTCGAATTTGAGCATCTACTTGTTGAGATCCGGGGACAATTAATGCGTGTTCATTTTCTGCTTTTTGTTTCCCCTTAATATAGGCTGCAGCAATTCTAAAGTCTTCAATTCTTGAGTTGGTGCAGCTTCCAATAAACACATAGTTTATGGGTTTGTTAATCAGAGATTCTCCTTTGTTGAAACCCATATACTCCAACGATTTTTCAAACGAATCATTTTGTAAGGAAGGAATTGTCTCGGTAACTTTCATCCCCATTCCTGGGTTGGTTCCATAAGTGATCATGTGTCCGATATCGGCAGCGTCAAATTCAAATTCAGCATCGAATGAGGCACCCTCATCGGTGGGTAATGTTTTCCAATACGCTACTTTTTTATCAAAGTCACTCCCTTTAGGAGCAAATTCTTTTCCTTGAACATAGTCAAATGTTGTTTGGTCAGGAGCGATCATTCCGCCTCTGGCACCCATTTCAATGCTCATATTGCAAACGGTCATTCGACCTTCCATAGTCATGTTTTCAAAAACATCTCCTGCATATTCAACAAAATACCCTGTGCCTGAGTCAGTTCCTAATTTGGAAATGATATACAAAATCACATCTTTTGGTTGAATAGTTTTTTTTAGAGTTCCATTTACGGTAATACGCATGCTTTTGGGCTTGCTCAACAATAGACATTGACTGGCAAATACTTGAGCAACCTGACTGGTCCCAATTCCAAACGCTATTGAGCCAAAAGCTCCGTGTGTAGAAGTGTGACTATCTCCACAAACCATGGTCATACCAGGCTGGGTGATTCCTAATTCAGGGCCAATAACATGAACAATTCCTTGGTATTCATGCCCCAATCCGTATAAAGTAATCCCGTTTTTTTCACAGTTAATAGTCAATTGATTGACTTGTTTTCTGGAAAGCGCATCTTTGATAGGCAAATGTTGATTTTGAGTAGGAACATTATGATCGGCAGTAGCTACAATTTGATCCGGTCTAAAAACAGGAATGCCACGTTCTTCTAGCTCATTAAAAGCTTGAGGGCTTGTGACTTCATGTATCAAATGTTTGTCGATGTACAAAATGTCGGGTCCGTTTTCTGAACGCTCTACTACATGCGAGTCCCATACTTTATCAAAGAGGGTTTTTTTCATGGAATGATATTTTTTGATGGATAGTTATAAAAAGAAACACAAATCATTTTTTGAATGAACTACAGCTAAGTTTCTATTATATGTTACAGGCTTCAATGATTTTTGGAATGTCTTCGTCCAATACTTCTTTTCGCACATCAGCGTATCGAAGAAACTCTTGATAAACCACATCGAGTTGATCTTTGGTCAATTCAAAACCAATGTTTTTTGCACGATAAGCCAATGCAGCACGACCGCTACGAGCAGTCAAAACAATAGCCGATTCGGTTACACCTACTTCGTACGGATCAATTATTTCATAGGTTTCGCGATTTTTAATCACTCCGTCTTGATGGATCCCTGAACTATGAGCAAAAGCATTGGCGCCAACAATTGCCTTGTTGGGCTGAACAGGCATTCCCATGCTATCGGAAACCATTTGGCTAGTGCTGTAAAGCAATTTTGAATTGATTCCTGTATCAAGGTTCAAATTTGGGTGTTGTCTCATAATCATGACAACTTCTTCCAAAGAGGTGTTTCCTGCACGCTCACCAATTCCATTAATCGTACATTCAATTTGACGCGCTCCATTGATTACTCCTGCAATTGAATTTGCTGTTGCCAATCCTAAATCGTTGTGGCAGTGACATGAAATCACAGCTTTATGAATTCCTGTAACGTTTTCTTTCAAATATTTTATTTTGGCACCGTATTCTTCTGGCAAACAATATCCTGTAGTATCAGGAATGTTCAAAACGGTTGCACCTGCTTTGATCATGGCTTCACAAACTTGCGCCAAATATTCATTGTCGGTTCTTCCAGCATCTTCTGCGTAAAACTCTACATCTTCTACATACGACTTGGCATGTTTGACAGCCGCAACCCCACGTTCAATAATTTTTTCACGAGTGGTGTTGAATTTATGAATGATGTGAGAGTCTGATGTGCCAATGCCTGTATGAATTCGGGGTCGGACAGCGTTTTTCAATGCTTCTGCAGCAACATCAATATCTTTTTGTACAGAGCGGGTAAGTCCGCAAACAACAGCATTTTTAACAATTTTGGAAATCTCCTCCACCGATTTAAAATCTCCAGGACTGGAAATTGGAAATCCCGCTTCGATGATATCGACCCCTAAGTCATCTAGCCGTTGTGCGATTACAAGTTTTTGATTGGCGTTTAACTTACAACCCGGAACTTGCTCTCCATCTCTTAAAGTCGTGTCAAAAATCTGAACTTTTTCAGTATTCATTATTTATTTCCGTAATTTGCTGAACGGTTATACGAATATAGGTTATTAGAAAAAAATAGCGACTATTTTATTTATTTTTTTTTACAACGTACACCAATAGGCTACTTTATTTAATACACTTATAATCAAACGTTTATATCAATAATTATACAATGACTAACATACAGAAAGATTCATTATTTATTTTGATCAAGTCGCTTTCCAAATCAGAAAAGCGACAATTCAAATTGTATGTAGGTCGATTGGGTGTCAATACAGATTCCAAATTTTTGTCCCTTTTCAATTTGCTAGAAAAAATGAATGCTTACGATGAGCCCACCATATTGAATAGCAATATTGTAAAAAAACAACAATTATCCAATTTAAAGGCCCATTTGTACAAACAAATTTTGGTGAGCTTGCGATTGAACCCAATTCATCACAACAGTCGTTTTCAAATCCGCGAACAGCTTGATTTTGCCACCATTCTTTATCACAAGGGGCTTTACAAACAAAGCCTTAAACTTTTAGATAAAGCCAAATCACTGGCTTTTGAATCACAAGAAAACATGATGGCCAATGAAATTGTTGAGTTTGAAAAAATTATTGAAAGTCAATACATTACTCGAAGCGTACAATCTCGTTCCGATCAATTGGTAGCGGAGGCGAGTTTGCTCAATGATAAAAATATTTTGACAAGTCAATTGTCCAATTTATCCATCCAACTGTACAACACTATTTTACGGTCGGGATATGTTAGAAACGATGATGAATATCGAAAAATCACACAATATTTTTTTGAGCGTTTGCCTAAATACGACATAACAGAACTCAATTTTAGAGAAAAGTTGTGGATATACAAGGCACACCTTTGGTACAGTATTTTGGTTCAAGATTTTATAAGCTCTTTCAAATATTCTCAAAAGTGGGTCGAATTGTTTCACAACAACCCCAAAATGATTGCGCAAAACCCTGTTTTTTATCTGAAGGGAAATCAATATTTGTTGGAATCGCTTTATTTTTTAAAATACAAAACAAAGTTTAAAGCTACACTAAAACGCTTAGAGGAAGAAGTGGCTCGCGATACTTTTCCCAAAAATGACAATGTAAAGGTTTTGGTGTTTATGTGCTTGCACCAACATCGGTTGAATTTTTGTTTTTTGGATGGCATATTTGACAAAGGATTGGAATTTGTTCCTCAAATATTGAAAGGATTGAAAGAGTATTCGCATCAAATTGACGACCACCATGTTATGGTCTTTTATTACAAAATTGCCTGTATTTATTTTGGATTGGGAGATTTTAAAAATTGTATTGCCTACCTCAAAAAAATTATTGAGAACAAAAAGTTAACCATGCGCGAGGATCTTATGTGTTTTGCGAGAGTACTCAGTTTGGTGGCTCATTATGAGGCGGGTATGGATTATCACTTGGATGTTCAACTGCGCAGTACCTTTAAGTTTTTGATTAAAATGAATGAGTTGCAAAACGTACAGCGTGAAATGATTCGGTTCTTAAGGAGCTTGGGAAGTTTGTATCCTAGCGAATTAAAAGATGCTTTTAAGAAGTTGTACAAGGAATTCAAAAAGTATGAAAACGACCCCTACGAAAAGCGCGCTTTTTTGTATTTAGATGTTTTGTCTTGGCTTGAAAGCAAAATAAACAACGAACCGATTTCAGAATCTATTCGAAAAAAATCGATTGAATTAAACCGATAAACAAGCGTCCCAAATCGAATCTTTTGGGGGAGTTGCATCGATACTGATATGCTGTTGAGTGACAGGATGCGTAAAAGTCAAATTGCGTGCGTGCAAATGAATACTTCCATCCGAATTGCTTCTGTCAAATCCATATTTTAAATCTCCTTTTATAGGACATCCGATATGCGACAGTTGTGCTCGAATTTGATGATGTCTGCCAGTCATTAAATGAACTTCCAACATAAAATACCGCTGTAATGAAGCAGCTACTTTATAGGAAAGAATGGCTTCTTTGCTATTAGGAACTGATTTTTTATAGGCATACGATTTGTTTTGCTTGGGATTTCGCACCAAATAATGGGTGAGGAGTTGCTGATTTTCGGGCGGTTGGTTTTTGACAACTGCCCAATACGTTTTTTGTGTCTTTTTTTCTGAAAACAATACATTCATTCGCGTTAGTGCCTTGGAAGTTTTTGCAAACACAACGACTCCGCTAGTGGGTCGATCCAATCGATGAATAACACCCAAATATACATTACCAGGTTTGGAATAGGCAACTTTGATGTATTCTTTAACGAGTTCGCTCAAAGGCTTGTCGCCCGTTTTATCCCCTTGAACCAGTTGTCCTGGTTGTTTGTTAATGGCAATCAGGTGATTGTCTTCAAACAAAATACAACTTCGGAATTGAGAAATAGAAAACACTTTTAGTACTGTTCCTCGTTATTGGGAAAACGCTTACTTTTCACATCCGACACGTATTCAGAAATCGCAGTTGTCATGGACTCAAAAAGGTTTAGATAACGTCTTAAAAATCGAGGGCTAAATTCAGTCGTCATGCCAATCATGTCATGAATGACCAGTACCTGTCCGTCCACTTCGCTTCCTGCACCAATTCCAATGATAGGAATTTGAACACTTTCAGCTACTTTTGCGGCCAATTGAGCAGGTATTTTTTCAAGAACAATTCCAAAACACCCTAATTTCTCGAGCATTTGAGCGTCTTTCAACAGTTGTTCGGCTTCTTGTTCTTCTTTGGCACGAACCGTGTACGTTCCAAATTTATAAATCGATTGCGGAGTAAGGCCCAAATGACCCATTACAGGAACACCAGCGTTCAGGATTCGTTTTACGGAATCTTTGATTTGATGACCTCCTTCAACTTTAATGGCATGAGCTCCCGATTCTTTCATAATTCGAATAGCAGACCGCAAAGCTTCTTTGGGGTCGGATTGGTAACTTCCAAAGGGAAGATCCACAACAACCAAGGCGCGTTGAACGGCTCGAACAACCGAAGAAGCGTGATAAATCATCTGGTCCAATGTAATGGGTAAGGTGGTTTCGTGACCTGCCATCACATTCGAAGCAGAATCTCCAACCAATATCACATCCGTTCCTGCTTGATCTACAATTTTTGCCATCGAATAATCATAGGAAGTAAGCATCGATATTTTCTCACCTCTTGACTTCATTTCAATCAAAGAGTTTGTGGTAACTCGTTTGTATTCTTTCTTTGAAATTGACATACACTGTGCTTTTGAGTCCGTAAAAATACATTATTAAACCCAAAACCCACGAAATCTTAACTTCTTTTCCCCCAACGCTTGGTAAATGCTTGCTCCGTAAAGCATACTTGAAACTATGACATCCTGTCAGTTATTTGTGGTTGGCACAATGATTGACTATGTGTGTTCAAATCATTGAAAAATATCATTTAAAATTATATTATGAGTAAAATTATAGGAATTGATTTAGGAACTACCAACTCGTGTGTTTCTGTTATGGAAGGTAACGAACCTGTTGTTATTCCCAATGCCGAAGGGAAACGAACCACTCCTTCAGTAATTGCCTTTGTAGAAGGTGGAGAAATTAAAGTAGGAGACCCTGCAAAACGTCAGGCTGTTACTAACCCTACCAAAACAATTTCTTCTATAAAACGATTTATGGGTAACAATTTTTCGGAATCCAAAACCGAGGCCGAGCGTGTTCCTTACAACGTTGTAAAGGGAGACAACAATACGCCGCGAGTAGATATTGACGGTCGTTTGTACACACCGCAAGAGTTGTCTGCTATGGTACTCCAAAAAATGAAGAAAACAGCCGAAGATTATTTAGGGCAAGATGTAACAGATGCTGTTATTACAGTACCAGCTTATTTTAACGATGCGCAACGTCAAGCGACTAAAGAAGCAGGAGAAATATCCGGTCTTAAAGTACATCGTATCATCAATGAGCCTACTGCGGCTGCATTGGCATACGGATTGGACAAAGGAGGAAAAGACCAAAAAATCGCAGTTTATGACCTTGGTGGAGGAACTTTTGACATCTCCATCCTTGAGTTAGGAGACGGAGTATTTGAAGTGCTTTCTACGAATGGTGACACCCATTTGGGAGGTGACGATTTTGACCAAGTCATTATCGACTGGTTGGCAGAAACTTTTCAGAAAGATGAAAAAATGGATCTTCGCAAAGATCCAATGGCCCTACAGCGCTTGAAAGAAGCTGCTGAAAAAGCCAAAATTGAATTGTCATCTTCTACACAAACAGAAATCAACCTTCCTTATGTAACTGCTACTGATTCTGGACCTAAGCACTTGGTGGTAACTCTTACCCGTGCAAAGTTTGAGCAATTAGCAGACTCATTGGTCAAACGATCTATGGAGCCTGTTAAAAAAGCATTGAAAGATGCAAGCTTGTCCACGGGCGATATTGATGAAGTAATTTTGGTAGGTGGTTCTACACGAATTCCTGTTATTCAAGAGCAAGTTGAAAAATACTTCGGAAAAAAACCTTCCAAAGGAGTCAACCCCGATGAAGTTGTAGCCATTGGTGCTGCCATTCAAGGTGGTGTTCTTACTGGAGATGTTAAAGATGTATTGTTGTTAGATGTTACACCCCTTTCTCTTGGAATTGAAACCATGGGAGGTGTTATGACCAAGCTGATTGATGCCAACACCACGATTCCGACCAAAAAGTCTCAAGTGTTTTCAACTGCTGCTGACAATCAGCCATCAGTAGAAATCCACGTACTTCAAGGAGAACGTTCGATGGCGACAGACAACAAAACCATTGGTCGTTTTCATTTGGATGGAATTCCACCTGCACAGCGAGGAGTCCCGCAAATTGAGGTAACTTTTGATATCGACGCAAACGGAATCATTAAAGTAATGGCAGCTGATAAGGCTACTGGAAAATCTCAAGACATTCGTATCGAGGCTTCTTCTGGATTGACTGAAGAGGAAATTGAGAAAATGAAGCAAGAAGCTGAAGCCAATGCCGATGCTGACAAAAAAGCCAAAGAGCAAGTCGATATTTTGAACAATGCTGATGCGATGATTTTTCAAACTGAAAAACAACTCAAAGAATTTGGCGATAAACTATCGGATGATAAGAAAAAACCAATTGAAGATGCGTTGGAAGCCTTGAAAAAAGCACATGAATCCAAAGATGCTGAGACTATCAAGCCTGCTTTGGAGCAAATCGATGAAGCATGGAAAAATGCCTCTGAAGAGCTCTACAAAGCACAAGCCGAACAAGCTCCACAAGAAGACGAAGCGGCTTCAGCCGAACCTGCTAAAGAAGGAGATGACGTTCAAGATGTAGATTTTGAAGAAGTCAAATAATTGATGATTATTATTTTTATACAGAAAACGCGCTAATTTTTTAGCGCGTTTTTTTATTTCTTATTTTTACAAAAAAAGAACCATGAATTCTGAAGAAATTTTACAACGCCTCAACGAACGAAACACCCAAACATTTATGCGTGTTTTGAACATTGAATATATTGATACGGGAGATGATTATTTGGTGGCCAAAATGCCTGTAACGCCCGATACGCACCAACCCGATGGCGTCCTTCATGGAGGGGTGACTGCGGCACTTGCCGAGAGTGTTGGAAGCGCAGCTTCATCTATTCGTGCCAATCTCGATACCCATTTTGTTAGAGGGATTGAAATTTCCGCAAATCATCTCAAAAGTGTTAGTGACGGATTTGTGATTGCCACAGCCAAAGCCATTCATTTGGGCAGAACGCTACAACTTTGGGACATCCGTGTGAGTGATGAAAACGATCAACTGATTTCTTCGTGTAAATTAACCACCATTACACTTCCCAAAAAACAGTAATTTGAACGCTACAGATTTTTTCAATCGTATCGAAGACCATTGGGGCAAACAAAGACCGTTGGTCGTTTACAAAACCCCAAACGCTTCTCGGGTAACGGCTTATTTACAAAACGATTCGTTGCTTCACAGGGTTTCTGAATCAACTGCTTCGGGATTTGTGATGGGTAAATTTGACACAAACGAAGCACCTTTTCTTATCCTTGACGATGAGGTTTTGGAAACGGAGATTGATACGCAATCGCCTCCCCAACCCACGGAAACAGTTGCTTTGCCTCACAATTCAAAGGAATACCAACGATACATTGCATTGCTAAATCAGTGCATTCAAGAAATTCAAAATACCCACTTAAAAAAAGTAGTTCTTTCCAGATCCATTGATCTTCCTTTGAAAAAGGTCAATCCCTGGGAACTTTTTCAAAAGGCTATCTCGCTTTACCCTTCAGCGTTTTGCTATATTTGGTATCATCCTCAAAAAGGCATATGGCTAGGAGCCACTCCTGAAACGCTTTTTAATTTGAAGAACCAACAGCTTTCTACGATGGCTTTGGCTGGAACTGCTATTGCAACCGATATCAATCTAGTACAATGGAGTCCAAAAGAAATTCACGAACAAGAATTGGTTACGGATAGCATTTTGAAGGCATTACGCTCACTGGAAGGAAATGAAACCGTTACATTTACCCCAGCTGAAACCGTTCAAGCAGGAAGTCTTTTTCATTTAAAATCGCATATTGCCGCTACCGTCACGAAAGCTTCTGTTTGGGAATTGGTAGCTGCTTTGCATCCCACACCAGCTGTAGGTGGTGTTCCTAGAAAAAAAGCATTTGATTTTATTCAAAAAAACGAAGGATACAATCGGTCGTTTTACAGCGGTTATTTGGGGCCTATTTCTGATAAAGAAACCCATTTGTTTGTCAATTTACGATGCTTGCAATGGCAACCGCATTTGGTAACCTTGTATGTAGGTAGTGGTATTACTGCTGCCAGTAATCCACAATCGGAGTGGGAAGAAACTCAACAAAAAGCCCAAACCATGCTTCGGTTGATTTCTTCTACTATTTGACGGGCGTTTTTTGTATTTTTGTGAGCTAAGATGAAGTACTCAGAAATTCCTGTTGCACAAACTGTTTTGCTATCATGTCTTGATAAAGGAATCCGGCACGTAGTAATTTCCCCTGGCTCGCGAAACGCTCCTTTGACATTGGGCTTTACTGCGCATCCCGACATTACTGCATACAGCATCGTTGATGAGCGCTGCGCCGCTTTTTTTGCCTTGGGAATCGCTCAACAACTCCAACAAGCTGTGGCGGTGATTTGTTCTTCCGGATCGGCTTTGCTTAATTATTATCCTGCCATTGCAGAAGCTTTTTATAGCAACATTCCTTTGGTGGTGTTGTCGGCAGATCGTCCTGTTTATCGCATTGATATAGGAGACGGACAAACGATTCGGCAAGATCATGTTTTTGATAGGCATTTGGCATATTCAGCGCCGTTGCAACAAGATGTAACTCATCACACAGAAGCAATTCTTCAGAGCAATCAACAACAGCTTATTCCCATTCCATTTCGGTCTGAGAAATTGGGTGAGTTGCAACAACAAACACAAGCCTTTAATGCCTTGGAAATTCACAATGCACTTTCGGCCGCCATCGAACAACAAAAGCCGGTTCATATCAACATTCCTATGGAAGAACCGTTGTATAACACCATCGATAGTCCAACTGTTGTACTTCCCGTTTTTCCTGAGAATAGTCCAAAGGAAGTCGTTTCGTCTCCTTCAGAGTCATTTTTGAATTGTTGGAATCAAGCGTCTAAAAAAATGATTTTGGTAGGCTGCTTGCCTCCAAATACTCTTTCAAAAGAAATTCTCGATTGGTGGGCAGCAGATCCTTCAATAATTGTTTTGAAAGAAACGACCTCCAATTTGCATCATACTCAATTTATTTCGAGCATTGACACACTGATTGCGCCTGTTGAACATCAGTCGCAACAGCAAGAAACATGGAGCCTATTGCGTCCCGATATGCTGATTACAGTAGGAGGGATGATTGTTTCTAAAAAAGTAAAAACGTTTTTAAGGAACCATCCGCCGCAACACCATTTTCATATCGATGAGCGTGAAGCTTATGACACTTTTTACCAAGGGGTTTTTCATGAGGTGGCGTATCCCAACGCCTTTTTTAAAGCAGTACCCAAGTCAACGGTTACAAGTGATTATAAGGCAGTATGGTTGGCGTTGCAACACGAACGCACCCGAGCTCATGATCAATACATGAAAAATACACCCTTTTCGGATCTTAAAGTTTTTGAGGTGTTGCTGCGACGTATCCCGGATGCATACCAGCTTCAAATTGGAAACAGTTCTAGCATTCGGTATATGCAGTTGTTTGAAAACAATCCTACACATACACAATTTTGCAACCGCGGAACCAGCGGTATCGATGGGAGTACTTCTACGGCTGTGGGTGCTTTGGCAGCAAGCAAAACCCCGACTTTGTTGATTTCGGGCGATTTGAGTTTTTTGTATGATAGCAACGGACTTTGGAACGCTCACCTTCGAAACGATTTTAGAATTGTAGTGATTAACAACGGCGGTGGCGGTATTTTCCGAATTTTACCCGGTACACAGTCTGATGCTACTTTTGCCACTTTTTTTGAAACGCAACATGCTTTGACTGCCAAACAGTTGGCAAGAATGTACGGTTTTCGATATCAAAAAGCGCGCTCTAACTGGGGATTGAAACGTGCGCTTTCTAGTTTTTTCAAGCCGTCTTCTCAACCCAAGTTGTTGGAAATTTTTACACCTGCAGAAAAAAATGCGGAACTGCTTAAAAACTATTTTAAGTTTTTAGCTGTGTAGTTTGCCAAACGATTTTACAGGAAACCTTCCAAAGAAGGTAAAGTGGTTTTTGCTTTAACGTCAGGAATTTCTTTTGCTAACCGGTGTTTTGTTCCAGTTGGAGTATCCAAAAAAATCTTTTCCACCGTTGAAGGCGTTTTCTAGAAAAGTTACAAAACGGTATTTGAATTTTTCATGTTTCATTTTGGGTCTTCCTAGAATCCCTTTTTTGGTGTAGTTGAGTTTGTTTTTCCAATCCATTTTCTCACGAAATTCAGCCATTACTTTTGGATGACTTCCTTTGTAAGTAGGGAGGTTGCCCAAAGCTCCGTAATTGAATTCATTGGGCTTTAATTTGAATGCGGCATTTATTTTTTCTTTTCCGTGATGAATCGAGTCCTGTTCTTTCTTCTTAGATTGCATCAGGTGTGGAGGGCGCACCCATCCGTAATGATAAACATGGGCGTTGACTGGAACGATGTTTAGTTTTTGATTGTCTTTTTTTCTAAAAGACTGTGCGTCTTTATAAGAATAAATTTCTGTCTTGTTTCTTACAATTCGAATTTCGTTTTTATACCAACCGTGAAACGGTAAATAATGATCATAATCTCCAAAAAAGTGATGGTAGTCAAACAACAAACCGTCAACATCTTTGTTGTTGAGGTTGTCAGCACAAGTTTTTACAATCACTTGATGGTCTTTTTCGTGAATGACCTCGTCGGCTTGCAAATAAAAACACCAATCGCCTGAACATTGATTCATAGCAAACGTAGTTTCATTAGCAAAAACTTGTCCATCAATAAAATCTTTTTCAGACCAAACGCGATCAATTATTTTGACTTTATCAGAATTGATGGATTCGATTTCTTTTCGTGTGGAATCATCGGGCGAACAGTCTCCCAGCGCAACGACAAACTCATCTACGATGGGTAATATTGATTGTATTGACTCTTTGATTGGAAAGTAATACTTGGTGGCATTTCTAACCATTGTAAATCCACTAATTTTCATACGTTACGCTTGTCGTTAGTTGTTGTTGGATGCGTTGCAATTTTACGCATTTAATTTAATAAATTTTAGGTTAAGTAGGGAAGTAATGTATTAGAAATTGTTTTTTAAGGATGTTTGTTTATTCAATAACACTTCTTGATATGTTTGAAGGAATGCTTTGGCATATTCTGACATTTCTTCCGCTTTTTGGGGTTCTTTGTCGTAGTAATCCGTCTTATCGCCCTGTTTATAATGGTATAAGCTTGTTTTTTCTTTTCCCATGATACAAAAATAGGCGGTGTCCAAAATCCCCACCTTATCGTTGTTGTTGATTATAGCATATGTTCTCTTTTCTTTAAGCAAATCAATTCCAAGGGTATTGTTTGTATAAGGTTCTTGAATAAGCCCCATGATGGTCGGATAAACATCTATTTGGCTTCCCATGTCTTGATATATTTTTTTGCTTTCAATACGCCCAGGAGCATAGACAACAAATGGAGAATGGAAATAGGCGAGAGGCACTTCGTATGTCGAGCTTATAGGAGCTCCATGGTCAGCGATAAAAATAAAAATGGTGTTATCAAACCAAGGTTGTTTTGAGCTTTGCTCAATGAATTTTTTTAATGACCAATCGGCATACTCAACGATTTTATTTTTAATGCCCTCTGATTTTGGAGAAAAATATTCAGGAATATAGTAGGGACCGTGATCGCTGGCTGTCATAAATGTTGCAAAGAAAGGCTTGTCTGTCTTGAGTACTTCATTAATAGTGGAAATTGAAAACCTAAACATATAATCATCAGGGACTCCCAGTGCCGTTTTTACCTCTCTGCGAGGGTAATCTTTTTGACTGACGATATACTCAAAACCATTGGCTTTTAAGAACCCACCAACGTTGTCAAACTGTTCGTCGTGAGTAGTAAAGTACATCGTAGTATATCCAATTTCTTGTAAGGTGCTGCCAATTCCGTTGTATGAGCGAATTTGTTTCATGGCATGCCTGCCATAAAGCGCAGGAAATGCAAACAGTGAGCTAAAAACCCCATTGTGGGTGTGCTTGCCACTGGTATAAAAGTTATCAAAGTACATGGAATTAGTTGACAAGCTGTCTAAAAATGGAGTTATGTTATGAGGGTTTCCATGTCGACTCATTTTTGCTGCACTCATACTTTCCATCAGGATTAGTACCACATTGGGTTTTTTTTCTAAAACAGTATCTGGCACAACGTTCCTTGCGATTGGTGAAATGAATTCTTTTGAGTCGATTTGTAGGTATTCTCGCACCTTCGATATTGCCAATTCTTTGTCCATCAAGTCAATGGGCTGATTGCGGGAGTCTTTACTTTCAAGGTAACTGCGCATGAAGGTAAATACAGGGTTTAGCCCCAGTTTGTTTAAAAAAGCGTTGTTGGAAAAGTAAGCAGTTCCAACTCTTATCGGTGATTTTTTTTCAATGCGACCTCTAATTCCTAAAAACATTAGCGAGACAAAAAGTAGAGAAACAAATACATTTAGATATATGTTTATTACCACTGGCTTTGCTTCTTTAGAATGAAAGATTCTTTTTAAAAGCACAAAGAAAATAACCTCTAGGAGTATAAAAGGGAGGGAAGCCAAAAAATAGGAGGGTTCTTGTGCAATCATAGAAAGCACAAACTCCCAGTTCTCAACCCACTGAAACGCATCCATCGTAAAACGCTCAAAAAACTGATTGAAATAAGGAATGTCACCTGATGAAATTATAAAGCCAACACTAAAAAAGATAAAAATCCAATAGAACAAAATTGTTGAAACAACCGTGTTTTGAGTGTTTGTAATTCCTTGTGTTAGTAGTACCAATGCAGGGAGTAACAGTATGTAGCCCGAGATTACAACATCAAACCGCAATCCCATTACAAACGCTTGGATGATTGTCCATACGGCAACTTCGTCAAAATTTATTCGATGCAATTCTGTACAGAACAAAACCACTCGAAACACAAAAAAAATGGAGATTGCAAGTAAATATACTTTTAAGACTAATGGAATGTTTTTGTTAAATCTCATCTAATACCTGCACTGCGAAATCATAAACCCGTCAAACTCGAAAAAACACATGTTTTTTATACTGTTTTTGGTCTTTGTTTAAGATCCAAAGATACGTGTAATTTTATTGTAACCTCAAACTCAACTGACTGACAAGCTGTTCGGCTTGTTTGACTTCGTTTTTTTTCAACTGTATTTTTACATTGTGCTGAGCGTGGCAAATATCTAGAAGCATATCATAGTATCTGTCAGCTTGATTTTCAGATCCATTCTCGAGTGTATATTCCCAAATTCTGTTTAAGTCAGTTACAGCCTTGTTGGTCAATTCGTATTTAGCCATTCTTTAGGCGTTTGTTTAACTCCTCAAGATTTTTTGGAGTCGAAATCGTGTGCAATTCCGCTATCAATTCCTTCTTGAATCGAATTTTGCAAGGCAATTACTTTACTTTCTTCATTTTCCAAAAGTCGGAGTCCAGCTCTGATTACTTCACACACATTTTTGTATAATCCAGCAGAAACTTGAGTTTGTACAAACTGATCAAAATAATTTCTAAGCGATATTGATGTGTTTTTAATTCCATTTTAATTTTAATCAAATATCAAATTTTGGTAAAATATTTAAATCTGTCGATTTGTATAATTGTTTAATTCAATTTTCGTAACTAATTAAAAATCAGATAGAATAAAAATAAAACCATGTGCTTAGGTGTATAGCTCAATAGTTTTATTTAATTGCCTTCAAATCGAGTTCCCCCCTATTAAGCATTTGGCAAAAAAAAATTATAGTCATAATTAGGGATTATTAGAAAATAATGTACTGTATTATTAGAGACTATAAAAATAAATGTATGTATTTATATATTTTAGACAAGCAAAAGAGTGATCATACAGATCGTTTAAGAAAAGTTGCTGAAAAAAGTAAGGAAAGCGATGTAAACTTTGTAATACATAGAGGGAATCTTTATAAAATAAGCAAAACATTTTCAAATTTTGGTTTTTTAGACCTCATTACAAATTTTATGAACGATCAAGCTAATCACTACCGTGCTAATTTTATGGTTTACAGTGAAGAAAGAGATGGATTTGAGTTTTTATACAAGAATTATTTTGACGAAAAACTACATCGAAATAAGCCTAGAATAGCATATAATCAAATTGTGTTTAAAACATCACCAAACGAAGGTTTGATATTATATGATAATGGTGAAATTTATATGGGAAGTTTAATAAATGGATACCGTAACACAAATGGCCATGGAATATATGTCTATTCAAATGGAATATTTGAAATGGGGGATTTTTTAGACGATGAATTGCATTGTGAAAATGGAGTTACAACGATAGAAGGTGGAGTTACTTTATATGGAACATTTAGAGGAGGTGTATTTATTCGTGGGGAAAAAAAGGATTGGAAAGAGAACGTTGAATTGAAAGGTAAAATTGAAAGTGAAGCTCTGACAGGAAAGGGAGTGAAACTTTTTCCAAATGATATCTTCTTTTGAAAGGCTGTCAATGTTTTGCCCTTTAAAATGATCCTTAAATTTCAACAAACAAGAACAATACGTTTTAACCGTGTTTTGACTGTAACGTTTTAAAATCAATTGTTCTTTAAATCCTTTAGGTAGTTGAATTTCAGGTTTGGATTCTTTAGGAACCTTTTTAGAGAATGGAACAGTGGAGGATTTTTTTTGAAGTTGGAAATAATCGATAAAAGCCTTGCCTTTAAACAATTGGTAAAAACGATTGAGTTTAAAATCTTTTTTAGGGAAATACCACGATTGCATTGACTGACTCCAGCGAGCACTTTTTTGCGACTTAATAAGTGCAATCAATTCCCGATCATAAGCAAAGGCAGCTTTGATGATCTTTTTTTGGCGATGAATGTCGGGTATAAGCCGTAGGTTTTTCATGGCTGTAGAATCGATTTGGGTGCGTTTCTACGGCTAATTTACAAAAAAAAACGAATCGGTGGGTGTTTATCCGTGAACGGTTTCGGAGGTGCCGAGGTTTTTAATTACCGAAGCTTCAAACTTCAGCAAAGCTTTCCACTTTTGGTTCACTGCGTCAACAGAGGTTCCGTATTGTCGCGCAAAACCCAAAAACAAGGTATAGTGGTTGGCTTCGCTAATCATAAGTTTTTTGTAAAAATCAGCAAGCTTTGGATCTTTCAGTTGTTCGGAAAGCAATCGAAACCGTTCGTAACTCCGCGCCTCAATCAAAGCAGCGTAGAGTAGCTTGTGTACCAAAAAATCGGTGCGACTGCCTCCTTTGGGAAAAAACTGCATTACCGTATTTACATAAGCATCTTTACGGTCGCGTCCGAGGGTTTCGCCGCGCTCCACTATAAGGTCGTGTACCATTTTAAAATGGCTCATTTCTTCTTTTGCCAAGGCAATCATAGCCTGAACCAGTTCGGTATGTTCAGGGAATAATACAATAAACGACAAAGCTGTACTGGCTGCTTTTTGTTCACAAAAGGCGTGATCTACAAGTATTTCGTGAATGTTTTTTTCAACAATATTGACCCAGCGCGGGTCGGTGGGAAGTTTAAGGCCTAACATTACAAGTCGAGTTTAAATTCTTTGCGGATTTTTTCAATTACTGGATTGATGGCTTTGAACTGTTCGTACTTTTCCATTGGAGTAAATACGTATTTCTTTTCTTGTGTTTCATTGACTTCAATATGCAAGGCAATGGCGTGGTTGTTCAATTCATTTTTGATAAAAGGCATAAACAGTTGCTGTGCGCGTTCCAGTTCCAGTTTGTTGGTATGGTTGGGAAACGACAAATGAATTTCAGTTTCGTTTACTAAACTGGGCGTATCAAGCTCCATAAGGGTTGCCAAATTGCGTTCTCCTTGATCAATGAGTTGCTGCGTATATTTTTTCCAAACTTCCATAAACTGCGCTTCGCTAAAAACACTTTTAGGTTGTTCGGTTTCTTTTGGAGTGATTTGATCCAACTGTTCTTGATGCGCTTTCTTTTTTTGCACACTAGACAGGGAGAGCCCCGACACGACCTTTCGGTCGGTAGGAATGGGAATCTGAACCTTGGGAAGCGGAATTTCTTTGACAGGCTCGGGAGTAGGAGCGGGGGCAACTTCCACCACTTGAGCTTCTGTAACGGTGCTTTCAACTGCCTTTTTGGGCAATTTTACCTTTTTGGCAGGAATTATAAAGGGTTTAGACTTTTTTTTTTCGTCCTCAGAAAGGATAGAAGCCAGTTGCATGAGACAGAGTTCTACAAGTAGCCGTTGATTTTTACTGGTTTTGTAGTTCAAATCGCATTGGTTTGCCAATTCAATACCTCGTTGCAAAAATGCCTCAGAAGTTTTTTGAGCTTGTAGCAAATACTTTTCACGGGTATTGGTTCCTACTTCCAGCAACGATTCTGTAGCAGGATTTTTGGCCACCCACAAATCTCGAAAATGCGATGCCAATCCGGTTATAAAATGATGCCCATCGAATCCTTTTTTTAGAATTTCGTCAAACAACAAAAGCGCCTGAGGGATGTCTTGTTGTAGTAAAAAATCGGTAGCCGAAAAATAGGTGTCGTAGTCCAACACGTTTAAATTTTCGGCGACTTGTTGGACACTAATAGCGTTTCCAGAAAAACTTACGATACGATCAAAAATAGACAAGGCATCTCGCATGGCTCCGTCTGCTTTTTGAGCAATTAAATACAAGGCGTCGTCTTCTATTTGCACAGATTCCTTATCTGCAATATGTTTTAAGTATTGCTTTGCATCTTCTATTCCAATGCGCTTAAAATCATATATTTGACATCTTGACAAAATAGTTGGAATGATCTTGTGTTTTTCGGTGGTTGCCAAAATAAAGATGGCGTGTTTGGGAGGTTCTTCCAAGGTCTTGAGAAAGGCGTTGAAAGCCGCCTGAGAAAGCATATGCACCTCGTCAATGATATACACTTTGTACTGACCGGTTTGTGGGGGAATCCGAACCTGATCAATGACATTTCGTATGTCCTCTACAGAGTTGTTGGAAGCCGCATCAAGCTCAAAAATATTGAAGGCAAAATCTTCGTTGGGATCTTGTGATTCGTCTTGATTTATTTTTTTAGCAAGGATGCGTGCACAGGTAGTTTTTCCTACGCCACGAGGACCACAAAACAACAAGGCCTGTGCCAAATGATTCTGATCGATCGCGTTTTGAAGCGTTTGTGTAATAGAACCTTGCCCCACGACATCCTCAAAAGTCTGTGGGCGGTATTTTAGCGCAGATACTACAAAGTGCTCCATCCCCACAAATATAAAAAATTGAACGGTAGATTGGAATGCTTCCTGCTTTCAAAAAGTAGCTAGTTATTAACAATAGCGACCAAAAATGGTGTATTTTTGTCCCGCAGGCCTTCTTATCGCTGTTCGCTTCGTGCGAAGAGAGGAAAGTCCGGACACCATAGGGCAGTATAGCGGGTAACACCCGTCGTTTTGAGCAATCAAAATAGGACCAGTGCAACAGAAAGCAAGTACAGTTCGGCTGTAGTGAAACCAGGTAAACTCTATACGGTGCAACGCCACGTAAACCAATGCTTGAGAGCGGCTCGCTCGATGTTGGAGGGTAGGCGGTTGGAGTTCATGAGCAATTGTGAACCTAGATAAATGATAAGACACGACAGAATCCGGCTTACGGCCTGCTTTTTTTTAAAAACGAAACCGCATTGGGGCCTTCGTTAAAAATCAAATCCAAAATACTGAGATTGGATAAAAATCCATTTTTTTCTGAAAAAACTTGAATGTAGGATTCGAGCGCAACCGGTTGATTTCCTTTTGCATCAATCCAGTTTCTTGCATCAACTTGTTCCGAAGGAAGTGTTTTATAATATGTGGTTGTGGTGGTTTCAGGAGCGTCCAATTGTATGCTTTCGCAAGCCCAACGCATACAGCGCATATTGAAGTCAAGCAGTGTAACAGCAGGGGTTGTGTAAAGCAGTTTGAGATCGTCTTCGTAAAACTCAAAAAAAGGAGACGATCGATAGGCACTCTCGAGTGATTTCCAATGTTGCTGTTGCCACGGAAAATCGTTTTCAATACGCACTGCATCTGATTTTTGATGCGTACCTTTTTGGGTGTGTTTGATAGGAATATTGAGCATCAATTTTCCATTGGCTGCAGCAATATACGTGCGATTTCGATACGTTTGTTTTTGATAATGATCGTGGGTTTCCCACACAATAGGAGTGGAGTGTGCCAAAGGAATCCAATGCGAAATCGGAGCGAAATAGGCCGGACAAAGAACGAGCGCTTTCACGCCTTTTTACGCTTTCTAAAGTAATTGAACCCCCACCATAGCAATACAAAAACTGCAAAATGCCAACGATAAGAAACCCGTTCTCCATCGAGTCCTACAGTGCTAAATACGCGATCCCATCGTATTTTCCAGTTTTTGATACCGTCGTTGATGCCGTCAATACTCATCCAAATAAATACGGGCTTTCCAACAATATGGTCTTCGGGGACAAATCCCCAAAAGCGACTGTCTTCCGAACGGTGGCGATTGTCCCCCATCATCCAGTAATAATCCTGTTGAAAGGTGTAGAAATCGGTAGGCGTTCCGTTGATTACTACCGTTCCGTTAGTAACTTCCAACGAATTTTTTTCATAATCTCGAATGATTTTTTTGTATAGCGGTAGGTTTTCAGGGGTAATCGTGACTGTACTTCCCGCACTTGGAATGTTTATCGGTCCAAAGTTGTCTTCGTTCCAATTGTAGCGTATGTTGTTTGGAAAGAAGTTGGTATTGTAAGTTTTTTGAGTGTTTATTATTTGTTTGACACTGTCAATCCAAGGAAGTTTTTTAAGCGCTTCGGCTTGTTTTACAGTAAGCAACAACTCTTTTCGAGTTTCCAACAACTCTTTGGCGGCTATGCGGTGTTTTTGAATCAATTTGGGCGGAATGCCTCTTGCACCTGTAAGGATTTGATAATTAGTGGGATTGTTGTTCGGGATATTCAATATGTGGGGACGGAGCGCATCAAACATGGATTGTGAAATGTTCGAAATTTGATATTTTCGGTACAAATCGGTAATTCCCAATTCGATGAGTTTACGGGAAGAAATTCCTTTGCTTCCATACACTTTGTGACTGTACAAGGGACGTGCCCGATCAGGCAATTCGGTTTGTTTGCCATTGATATAAATAAATCCATCGATGATTTCGAATCGATCGCCTGCGACTCCAACACAGCGTTTTACATAGTTGGATTTTTTGTCAATGGGTTTTTTTACACCTTGTTCTTTGACAAAAAATTGACGAACCGTGTCGGCAGGCCAACTAAAAACCACGATATCGTTGCGCTTGATTTCTTGGATACTAGGAAGCCGAAAATACGGAATTTGCGGTTTGTTCAAGTAGGAGCGAATGCCTGTTCCTACAATCGTATCGTGAACCATGGGAAAGGCTACCGCTGTTTGGGGTGTTCGTGCGCCATAGTGAAACTTACTCACAAAAAGGAAATCTCCTATCAACAGTGATTTCTCAAGCGATCCTGTGGGAATGATATACGGTTGAATGAAATAGGTGTGAACCAATGTCGCCAAAACAACCGCAAACAAAATGGAACTGAACCAATCTCCAAATGCCGTTCTTGGATGTAAGCTTCGATCTTTGATATGATCGACAGATAAAAAATAATTGACATAGTAGAGATAAAATCCAAGAGTAATCAAAACAAGCAGTGTATCTGTGGCACTGTTTTTTCCAAAGCTGCGAATGGATTCTACCCATATCACAGGAATCATAATCAGATTGATGATGGGAACAAAAAGGAAAAACACCCACCAAGTTGGACGGTTGATGATTTTCATTAAGATAACAGCGTTGTACACCGGTACAAGTGCTTGCCAAGGGTGGTATCCAGCTATTTTATAGAGTTTCCAGGTTCCTAGAAAATGGATGATTTGAACAACTCCTATAAATAATAACCATTCAATGCCTGTCATAAGACTTAAAATTTAATAATAAAATTAGCCATTCGCATTCATATAGCGTGGCACGTTAACCAATGTTTAACACATCATTCATTCCAAAAACACCTTGCTTTCCAACAATCCATTCGGCGGCAACAACAGCTCCAAGCGCAAAACCAGTTCGGTTATGGGCTGTGTGCTTAATTTCGATGGTGTCAACCTCGGATTCGTAAAACACGGTATGCGTTCCGGGAACATCGTCTATGCGTTGTGCAGTAATTTTCAATTGATTGTTTTCTTCAGTATCCAATTTCCAGTTGGTATATGCGCTATTTTCAATCAATCCTTCTGCCAATGTAATCGCTGTTCCACTGGGAGCATCGAGTTTTTGGGTATGATGTATTTCATCAATAAGCGCTTTGTAATGGAATTGTCCCTGCATGAGTTTGGCCAGTTTTTTATTGAGTTCAAAAAACAAATTTACTCCTAAACTAAAATTGGAAGCATACAAGAAAGCACTGTTTTTTTCTCCACACAATTGCTTGATGTCTTCGACTTTTTCGAGCCAGCCCGTTGTTCCACAAACAACAGGGACCGATCGGTTGAGTGCCTCGCTTATATTCCCAACCGCAGCATCAGGAACGCTAAAATTAATGGCAACATCGGCGGTTTCTAGACCTTCCAATCCTGTGTCTTTGTCTATTTTGGCAACAATTTCATGTCCTCGACCAACTGCAATTTTTTCAATTGCTTTGCCCATGCGTCCGTATCCTAATAATGCAATCTTCATTGTTCTAAAAATTATATTTTATTGCCAATCCTACCGTCGTACCCTTTTCGTAATAGTTGTTTTCCATAACGGGTTCAAAAGTCAATTGATCGTTTACGTTGTATTGATTCAAGTGTGCATCGACGTTGGCGTCAAGGATGTTGAGTAAATAAATCCCTACAATAAAAACCATGGCTAAATCACGGTTTCTTTTATGGAAATTTTGCCCATCCAAAAGGCGATCGTCTTCGGTAATAATATCAAAAAATTCGTCGTTACTATACCCAGCCATCCGGCTTTTGTAAGCATTTCTGTATCGTTTGTGTCGTTTGTTGTTGAAATCAAAGGAGTAAATAGCCGCTCCCAATCCACCATATAGCAGGGGCAGTTTCCAGTATTTTTTGTTGTGAATCTGTCCCAATCCGGGAAGAACGGCTGAATAAAACGCTGCTTTGGCCGGTGAAAGCGGGTCAATGACTTTGGGTTCTTTGACTTGTAAGCTGTCTTGGGCTTGCCCGACAAACATGCCTAGGAGGCACAAAACAATCCCAAATGATTTTGGAAACATCATTTTTTCAATTGTTTTTGCAGCTTTTTAAAATCGGCTTCTGAACCAAACGACAAGATGATTTTTCCTGAAGTTTGAGTTTCCATAGTTACGCTTACCCCAGTTGGCAAGCTTTTTTTCAATCCCTCGATTCCTTTTTGAATGTTTTCTGTTGGGGCGATTGTTGTTTTTTTAGCGACTTTGGGTGCTTTTAGCTCTTTTACCAATTGTTCTGTGGCGCGAACTGAAAGCCCCTTTGCGAGTATTTTTTCATAGATTCCCAATTGATCGGTTTTGGATTCCACATTGACTAAAGCACGACCGTGCCCCATGCTCAAAAATCCGTCTCGCATGCCTGTTTGAATGATAGGGTCCAATTTTAAAAGCCGTAAATAATTGGCAATAGTAGAGCGCTTTTTACCTACGCGTGCACTCATTTGCTCTTGAGTGAGTTGGATATCTTCAATCAATCGCTGGTAAGACAGTGCAATTTCGATAGGATCCAAATCGCGGCGTTGAATGTTTTCTACCAGCGCCATTTCTAGGGACTCTTGATCGTTTGCTATACGGATGAAAGCAGGAATGCTTTCCATTTCGAGTTGTTTGACGGCACGAAATCTTCGCTCACCAGAAATCAATTGGTAGGATTGAAAACCAATTTTACGGACGGTAATGGGTTGAATGATTCCTAATTCTTTGATAGAGTTGGCCAACTCAGAAATGCCTTCTTGATCAAAATGGGTTCTTGGTTGGAAGGGATTGATGGCGATTTGATCCAAAGGCAATTCAATAACATTTCCAACCACTTGATCTGCATTTTTGTCTTCCGCAGACTGGATGTCGTTTTTTGGGTCGTTAAGAAGCGCAGACAAACCGCGTCCCAGCGCTTGTTTTTGTGTTGCTTTGGCCATTAGTTTTTATTTTTTTTAATCAATTCCTGTGCGAGTTTTAAATAACTCGCAGCTCCTTTGCTACTGGCGTCGTACTTGATGATGCTTTCGCCATGGCTGGGAGCCTCTCCCAATTTTACATTTCGTTGAATGATGGTTTTAAACACCATTTCATTAAAGTGGGAACGCACTTCACTTACAACTTGATTGGAAAGTCGTAAGCGGGAATCGTACATTGTTAACAACAGCCCCTCAATGCTCAATGAAGGATTGTGAATTTTTTGAACACTTTTGATAGTGTTTAATAATTTGCCCAATCCCTCCAATGCAAAATACTCGCATTGAATAGGAATGATCACAGCGTCGGCAGCAGTTAGTGCATTAAGTGTCAGCAATCCTAAAGATGGTGCACAATCAATAATGATGTAATCGTACTTTTCTTTGATTGGGGCAATTGCCTTTTTCATCATCAGTTCACGCTCATCCAAATTTACCAACTCTATTTCAATTGCCACCAAATCGATGTGGGCAGGAATAATGTCAAGATTGGGAGAACTGGTGCTACGAATTGTTTCTTGGGCAGGGGCGCTGTGTTCTATCATACGGTAGGTTCCCTTTTCAACTTGCTCAACATCAATTCCAATTCCTGATGTAGCATTGGCTTGGGGGTCTGCGTCAATAAGGAGCACTTTGTTTTCTAAAACGCCTAAACTTGCAGCTAAATTTACGGCCGTGGTGGTTTTGCCAACGCCGCCTTTTTGGTTTGCAATAGCAATGATTTTGCTCATTTAATTTGGTATAAGTAAGCAGTAAAAATACAATTTTTATGCGTTCCTAAAAACATATTTTATGGAAAAGCGTTGTAGGTTTTTAACAATCTGTCAAAAACAAAAGGTATTGTTTTGAAGTTGAAATTTGAAATTTAATTTTCGGAAGTTAAAAGGCTGTCGTTGATTTCTATTAAGAAAATTTCTTCGCCTTCTTTTTTCATAAAGTAATTTTCACGAGCATATTTTTCAAGCTTTTCTAGGTCTTGCAGTTCTTTGAGGGCTTTGTTGTCCGCAGCAATTTCTTTTTCAAGCTGGATTTTTTGGTCTTTCAATGTTCGTATTTCTGCGTCGAGTTGGTAATGAACTATGAGCGAGTTGGCATCTAAAAAGATCATCCATACTAAAAAACCCATTCCAACCAACAAGTACAGGTTGGTAGCTAAAGAAAACCATTTTTTTGTGCGAAGTTTTTTAAACATTTTAGTCAATCAGTTGCATGATGATTTTTTCGAACAACAAAACTGCAGTGGGGTTGTGTTCGTTATGAGGAATAATGAGGTCGGCATGGGATTTTGAAGGTTCAATAAAAGCTTCGTGCATGGGTTTCATGGTGTTTTGATAACGATCCAATACCTCTTCGACGGTTCGGCCTCGGTCGGCGACATCTCTTTTCAATCTCCGAATCAATCGTTCGTCAGAATCGGCATCTACGAAAATTTTAGCATCCATCAACGATCGAACTTCAGTATTGGCCAACACAAGAATGCCTTCCAACAAAATTACCTTTTTTGGACTTATAGTTAGGGTTTCTTTCATTCGGGTGTGCTCGATAAACGAATAAACAGGTTGTTCGATGCTTTGCCCTTTTTTCAGTGCTTTGAGGTGTTCGTACAAGAGTTCGAAATCCAGTGCGTTGGGATGGTCAAAATTGATTTCACAGCGTTCTTCATAAGACAAATGTGCATTGTCTTTGTAATAAGAGTCTTGAGAAATGACAAGTACTTCGTCTTGAGACAATTTTTCTGCAATTTTGGTTACCAAGGTTGTTTTCCCTGATCCCGTTCCTCCCGCAATTCCTATAATCATTCGTTTACTTAATTTGTAGGAACAATTTTAAATATTCCTTTGTTTTCAACAGCAATATACAAGTAGCCTTGGTTGTCTTGAAAGACATCCCGAACGCGACCAATATCTGCTGCAATTTTTTCTCGAAACACTACTTTTTTGCCCTCCATTTTCAAACGCTCTAAATAACTAAATTTTAACGAACCTACAAAGAGACTTTCCTTCCATTTTGGATATTTGTTTCCTGTTAAAAACACCATTCCACTGGGAGCAATGGAAGGAATCCAATAATAAATCGGTTGTTCAAGCCCCGGAAGCGACTTGTTCTTGGTAATGTTGGTGCCACTGTAATTGATTCCGTAAGTGATTTTGGGCCACCCGTAATTCAATTCTTTTTCAATAGTATTGATTTCATCACCGCCTCGGGGTCCGTGTTCGTGAATCCAAATTTTTCCATTAGGATGAAGAATCATCCCCTGCGGGTTTCGGTGTCCGTAGGAATAAATGGCTTTTTTGGCAGTTTCGTCGTTTGCAAATGGGTTGTCGATTGGAATACTTCCATCGTCATGTAGGCGGTAAATTTTTCCTCCGTCTTTGGTGATGTTTTGTGGGTTGACATCGCGATTCCCACGATCTCCAATCGAAAAATACAAGTAATTGTCGTTGTCAAAAACAATACGCGAACCAAAATGTCTCCCGCTTTTTGTGTTGGGAGTTCCTTTGTAGAGAGTTTCAAAATCTATGATCGCGTTGTTTTTGAGTTTTCCTCTTCCAATGGCGGTATGACCGCCTTTTTTTTCGCCTTCCTCACTGGCATACGAAAAATAAATCCAACCGTTTTCTTCGTAATCGGGGTGGAGTTCAACATCCATTAAGCCGCCTTGCCCTCGTTGATATATTTCGGGCAATCCAACGACAGTGTCCTTTTGTCCGTCACGAGCTTTTATCAATGTCCCATTTTTTTCTGTAATCAAAAAACTTCCGTCAGGAAGAAATACACTTCCCCAAGGAATTTCAAGTCCTTCAACAATGGGTTGTAATTCGTAATTGATTTCTGAAGGGGTTTGAATGGATACATCGGTTTGAGAACACGAGGATAAAATGCCAAATAGGGTACAAGCTATAACAGGGATTAGTGTCTTCACGGGTATTTTTTTGTGAAATTACGAAAATGTTATAGAAGTGAAGAAATGTTAGCACATAAAAAAACCTAACTTCTTCCGAAGTCAGGCCTATATTTGTCGGATGACAGGATTTTGATAATCCGAATTACATCGCTAGTGTTGCAAATAAGACCTAATGCTACCGCATTGTATTTTTTTTACAGGCACATTCACACAAGCAAGCTTGGTTCAGTACCCATAAAAAAAACCTAACTTCTTGCGAAGTCAGGTCTATATTTGTCGGGATGACAGGATTTGAACCTGCGACCCCACGCACCCCATGCGTGTGCGCTACCAGGCTGCGCCACATCCCGAAAAATGTTTTGGTAAGTTGAAATTCAAATTGCAATCCAAACTTCCACAAACAGTGGGCAAATATAATTCAAAATATCATTAAAAGACAATTAAAAAATAGCTGAAACGAACAGTAACAAATTTTAAAAATACATTCACAAAAGAGAATGTTTAAAATTTATAATGAGAAACCGCGTACAGCGAGTGGTTATAGACGCTCTCAATTTTATAATTATCACAAAATCAATGAATTACTAAAATTTAAACGTGTAAGAACAACAGTGTGTTTCAGCTAATGGTATATCCTGTTTTTAGAAAAAACATCTTTCTTTAAACGTGCTTTTGGGTTTTACCAATGTGTTGTGAAGCAATAAATGCACCTGTCCATGCATTTTGAAAATTAAAACCACCTGTAACAGCATCAACATTAAGGACTTCCCCAGCAAAAAATAAATTTTTATGGAGCTTGCTTTCGAAGGTCTTGAAGTTGATTTCTTTCAGTTTCACTCCACCCACTCTTTTCATAAAATCTTCTTTTGGGATCGTCTTATCAAAAAAATTATAATTTTTTTTAAAATATTTAGCGTCAAACCCCTCATTTATTAATAATTCCGAATCGCCGGCTTCATTTAAAGTATCTAACTGTACAAAAGATTGTTCTGTAAACTGCCCTTTATTTTCTCTTTTAGTTCTAGTATTCTCTTTTACTTTTTGATTTTTCTCACTGGATAATTTAGGTTTCTCCATTTGATTTATTTTTCAATATTTAGTAATTAAAAATATATTTAATTTGAAAAATCCCCCCTAAATTGTTGATAAATAGTTGAGCCTTGAATATAAAAAAAACTGTGTTGTACAGTGTTTTTTAAAATAAAGTCGGGGTGGCGATTACCTATGCTTAGTCGGTTATGTTGTAAAGGGAATGTTGCTCAAGAAAGCCCTATACAGTTTCGCTGTAATATTTTTTATTTTACTACAATCTTTGAAGCAAAGCTTCTGTATTTTGCAAAATAAAAAGTCCAATTACTTTAGTAATTGGACCTTCTTGGTCGGGGTGGCAGGATTCGAACCTGCGACCTCCGCGTCCCAAACGCGGCGCGATAACCGGGCTACGCTACACCCCGTAAAACGGAATGCAAAGATAGTATTTAATCTTACTTCAACAAACAAACTTTTTAAATTTATATAACCAATACAATGATAAGAACTTTTGATAATTCTTTTGGCGGATACCTTGCAAATCTGTTACATTTGTTGGAACAAAAATCACATTACAATGAGCGAGTCAATTGAACACATAAAGACCCTAATTATTGGTTCAGGTCCAGCAGGATACACGGCTGCTATTTATGCTTCCCGGGCCGATCTCAAACCCGTTCTTTATACAGGAATGGAACCCGGAGGTCAACTTACAACCACCACAGAAGTAGATAACTTTCCAGGATATCCAGAAGGAATTGATGGCCCTACTATGATGGTGCAACTGCAACAACAAGCAGAGCGTTTCGGAACCGATGTTCGAATTGGAATGGTTAGCTCTGTCACACTCTCTGATGAAGTAGGAGGGGTACACAAAGCTGTTGTCGATGGCTCGAAAGAAATTACAGCCGATACCGTTATTATTTCTACTGGAGCTACAGCCAAGTATTTGGGACTGCCGAGCGAACAGCGCCTTCGCGGAGGTGGTGTTTCGGCTTGTGCGGTATGCGATGGCTTTTTCTACAAAGGACAAGATGTGGCTATTGTTGGAGCAGGGGATACCGCTGCCGAGGAAGCTTCTTATTTGGCCAATATATGTTCGAAGGTAACCATGTTGGTTCGTAAAGGTGAAATGCGCGCCTCCAAAGCGATGCAACATCGTGTAAATAGCATTGAGAACATCGACATACGCTATTTTACAGAAATCGATGAGGTTTTGGGTGATATGGTGGTAGACGGCATCCGTGTGGTCAACAACCAGACAGGCGACAAGGAAGAAATCGCTATCACAGGTTTGTTTATCGCTATTGGACACAAACCCAATACCGATATTTTCAAAGGACAATTGGAAATGGACGATGCAGGATATTTGATTACCGAAGGAAAATCTACCAAAACTAACAAGCCGGGCGTGTTTGCATCGGGAGATGTTCAGGACAAAGAATACCGACAAGCGGTTACGGCTGCCGGAACAGGCTGTATGGCGGCTTTAGACGCCGAGCGTTATTTGGCGAGTGTTGAACACTAATCTCTTGTTTCGAATTCAATTCCGTTTTCATCAATTTTTAATTTGAATCGTTTGTCGTCTTCATAGTCGATTCGCAGCAATTGTTTGGATGCACAATCTACACACAACAACGTATGATTGGATTCTACTTTCCATAGGTGTTCTGTTATTTTTGAAAAACGCATTTTAGGATCTGTTTTGATGTGATAGTTTAAATATTTTTTTACGGAAGGGTCAAAACGGATTAATTGATTGTTGGGAACATACAGGGTTGCCTTTATTTTTTGATTGTGAAAACGATTTTTTGAATCGGTAACAAAATAATCATTGAATCGGATTTCAGTGGGAGTGGTTTCAAATTCATATATAATATTTGAAGCGATATTTTTAGCATTTTTAAAGCTATTCCCACTTGCCTTTTTTTCAATTTTTATTTCAGTTGCATCCTCCGATGTGTGTTTAATTCGCAATGCA
The DNA here is from genome assembly GCA_029243385.1 of Flavobacteriaceae bacterium. GTDB lineage: Bacteria > Bacteroidota > Bacteroidia > Flavobacteriales > Flavobacteriaceae > JAQWSC01. Next base: position 42,801 of record JAQWSC010000014.1, read on the forward strand.
ATTTCTTCTAAATACATTAAATGATCTCCGTTTTCGTCTTCAACCAAGTTAAAATCGGAGTCGTAAAACATTCGGTTTTTGTAAACGGTGTTTTCAACCATTTTAATAAGTAAGGTGTCGCTTGTTTTTTGGTCAACAATCGTTCTTTCACTCATAGCGCTTTCAAAAGCGTATTGAGTGACTTCATGCGTTGCAATGAGAATACTGCCCAAAATACTCACAAACCAAATTCCAAGCAATAGGATTTTGCCAGTGTTTCCTAAAAACTTTCTTTTATTAAACAAAATTTTAGATCCCGCCAAAAAGAGGAAAAAAAAGGAATACCAATGCACAAAAATCCTGCTAGTGATAGTAGCCAAAATGGTGTTTGTGTTTTCTCGGCAAATTCAAACCAGTGTGTTGACACAAATCCCAAGGTTCCTGCCGAAAAAAAACCAATGAAGAGTCCGACAAGAATTACACAACTAGCAATTATAAAAACTGCACCAATGATGTTTTTAACACCTCGAACAAATAACAGGAGCAAACTCCCAACGCCATTAAAGAAGGTTCTTACAGAGCTCTGAAAGCGACCGCTAACTTTCTCGTAGTCAACATTTTTGACACGTTCTGTAACATCGTCCAATCCTTCTTTAATTTTTTGCTCAATATTGGAGATGTTAATTGACTTTCCCCGCATGGAAAGTTTTTCTGAAGTTGTCTTCGCTTCTGGAATAAAAATCCACAACAAAATATAGATGATCATAAAACTTCCCGCAGAAAGTAAAAACAACAACAAAGCAATCAATCGGGCCCATTGAGGCTCTATACCCAAATAATGCCCTATACCAGAAACCACTCCGCCAATATATACATCGTCTCCGTCTCGAAACAATTTTTTGTCTTTTTGAGAGTTGCTGTCTGAATTGTTAGTCTTTGATTTTTTGGAGGCTTCTTCCCACACATAATCTTCGGGTTGCCCCATAATGGTTATGATTTCATCCACTTCATGTACGCCAATAACTTGTCTTTCATGTTTCAGCTTTTCAGTGAAGAGTTCAGAAATTCGGATTTCAATATCCGCCATTATTTCTTCACATCCTTCTTCCGTTTCAAACGATTTTTTGATGGCTTTGAGATAGTTTTTTAGCTTTTTATAGGCTTCTTCATCAATATAAAAAAAGGTATTTGCTAAATTGATGTTTACGGTTGTGTTCATTTTGTTTGTTTTTTGGATTGAGTGATATGGGTAACTGCCCGATGCAAGTCGTTCCAGGATTGATCGAGTTCTTTTAAAGTTTCAACACCCTTTTTGGTAATTGAATAGTATTTTCTTGGCGGCCCTGATGTAGATTCTTCCCAATGATAACTTAGTAGCTCACTGTTCTTTAGTCGGGTTAAAAGCGGATATACTGTTCCTTCAACCACCAACATCTTTCCTTGTTTTAGCGTACTTAAAATTTCAGAAGTGTACTGATTTTGCTTTTTAATTATAGATAGAATACAATACTCCAGCACTCCCTTTCGCATTTGAGCTTTGGTGTTTTCGATGTTCATTTTTTAGGTGCTTGTCAAATTATTTATCAAAGGTAAGTAAAAAAAGGTAATATGTAATGCATAGTACTAAAAAATTATATGAGTATTATTGATTATGTTTGTGATATGAGATATTTGAAATACGATTGGTTTACCTTACTAAAACTTCCTGCTGTTTGGATAATGGGTGTTCGAGTATGTTATCTAGACGCATTGAGTTGTAAAGTTCGTGTGCGTCATCGGTGGATCAATCAAAACCCTTATCGTTCTATGTTTTGGGCTGTTCAGGGAATGGCATCCGAATTATCAACGGGTATTTTGCTTGCCAAAAAAGTAAAAGAAACAGGAAGGAATATTTCGATGTTAGTAACGCACAACAGAGCTTCGTTTACCAAAAAAGCTAGAGGTAAAATTATTTTCACCTGTCAACAAGGTCACGAAATCGATGAGCTGCTTCGCCGAGCGATTGCTACCGGTGAAGGTCAGACTTTGTGGATGCACTCCAATGGGATTGATGAAATGGGAGATACGGTCTCTTCTTTTTCATTTGAGTGGAGTGTGAAATTGAAAAATTAACATTTCTAAAACATTTTTCATTTGTTTTATTAGTTAACTTGCTAACGCAAAACTAAAAACCATTGTATCGATGATGTCTAAATCCATGTATTCGTACACCAAAAAAATTTTAAAAAAAGTAAGTTTTGACCCTGCCTTGTTTAGAAAAGAGCTTCGTAAGGCTCAAAAGTGCTTACATCCTGAAGAGTATGATCGATTGACGATTTGGCTGAGTTCTTATGTAAAAAAGCATCCCAGCTTGCAATACTGCCTAATGTAGCAGTCTAAGGTTTCTTTTTGGGATCAATGATTTTTACGTTGTTAAAGGCAATTGTTCCTCTAATCACACTCGCTATTAAGGATCGAAGTGCATCAATGATATGAAGCTTCAATTCGTTTTTGTTATACACCAAGCTGATTTCCCTGGCTGGTGAAGGGGCTTCGAAGTTGTGAAGAAATTTTCGCTCTTTTTCATTTAAATCCAATGTATGAAGATAGGGAAGCAGTGTCATTCCCATACCTTCTTGAGTTAGTTTAATAATCGTTTCAAAACTACCACTTTGCAGTTTAATTTTGTCTGGCTTTTTGTTGTTGCTGGTACTGCATAAGTTCAATACTTGATTCCTAAAACAATGTCCGTCTTGAAGCAGCAATACATCATCGGGATCAATGTCTGCTACTTTGATGCTTTCTTTGGAAAATAATTTATGATTTCCAGGAACATACGCCACAAAAGGTTCGTAGTACAACGGGCGTTCTATCAAATAATCAACGTTTAAGGGAGTTGCAGCAATTCCGGCGTCTAGGTTTCCGTCCTTAATTTTTTTTAAGACCTGTTCCGTAGTTAACTCTTCAATGGTTACTTCTAGCATAGGATACTTTTTTAAAAAAGTATTTAAAAACATCGGCAAAAGAGTAGGCATTACCGTTGGAATGATGCCAATCTTTAGGGGGCCAGCAATCATTCCTTTTTCTTGATCTACAACATCGTTCATCCGATCGGATTCGTTGATGATATTTCGTGCTTGATGAATGATTTTTTGTCCAATTTTGGTCAGTTCGATCGGTTTTTTAGAGCGATCAAAAATTTGAATATCCAGTTCGTCTTCTAATTTTTGAACCTGCATACTCAACGTAGGCTGTGTCACAAAACTTTTTTCAGCAGCCAGTGTAAAATTTTGATATTTAGCGACTGCCAAAACATATTTGAGTTGGGTAATGGTCATAAGTATAATTTTATTCTATAAATATAAGAATAATTATAATATAAAACTATTCAATCAATTCCGTTTTAATGACCACATTGTCAATTGGCCACTCTCTTCTGTCGGCAGGGAGATGGGCAATTTTATCGACAATGTGCATGCCAGAGGTTACTTTACCAAAAGCAGTGTAATTGCCGTCAAGGTGGTAAGCACCGTCCTTTTTTTGAATAATAAAAAATTCATAAGGAGAGGCCAATTTGTGAGGATTATCAATTTCACTGCTTGGCATAGAAATTACGCCTCTGTGATGTTGATTCCCCTTTTGGGTGTCGGGAGGCAACAAATATTTGCCAATACGTCTTCGTTTTTGTGAAGTACTCTTCCGATCCGAGTTTCCTCCTTGAATGATAAAATCTTTAACGATTCTGTGGAAAAAAGTGCCATCAAAATATTTTTGTTTGGTTAAGTAAACAAAGTTGGCTCGATGATAGGGGGTGTTCTTATACAATTCTATATCAATGTTTCCATAGGATGTAATGATTCGAACGTTGTTTTCGGGATTATCTTTGGCGTATTGATTGAAAAAAGGAATGGCATTTTTATCCGTAAGTTGAAAGCGAGCTTCACTCTTTTCTTTTTCCTTTTTTACAAGAACTGACTTGCTGGGTTCTTTTTTTGTAATTTGCGCCTTTTTGGGGGAATTGGGTTGCTGATTGCACCCCATCCAACCAAAAATTACTACACTTGTTATTAAAAGGATTTTGATACGATGCATTTTGAGTTTTTTAAGGAAAACATCACGAAAATAACAAATATTCCATTACCGGGATTGCAAGAGCAGCTTCGTATGGCACCTCCGGGTCGCTCAAAAATGATACAACAATATCAACAACGAATGCAATCTTCTAAAAAAGCGGCTGTTTTGGCGTTGCTCTATCCTGATTGGGAGCAGAAAATGCACTTGGTTTTTATTTTACGTCAAAAATATTCTGGAGTTCACTCCCAGCAAGTGAGTTTTCCTGGAGGTAAAAACGACACTACCGATCCCGATATGCGCTATACAGCCCTGCGCGAAACGCATGAAGAAATTGGAGTTTCTTCCAACAATATTTATGTTTTAAGACCGCTTTCTCATTTGTTTATTCCACCGAGCAATTTTTATGTGCATCCATTTTTGGGGGTAAGTAAGCAAACTCTAGACTTTACAAAAGAAGAAAAAGAAGTATCTGAAATTATTGAAGTTCCTCTCAAAGAAATTCTTTCGGATGACTCAGAAGGAGTGTTTGAAGTAAATACCTCTCTAGATCAAACCATGGAAGTTCCTGCCTTTTATTTAAAAAAGCACATTGTTTGGGGCGCAACAGCGATGATTTTAGCCGAAATAAAAGCGCTTATCAAAACGTTATAACTCATTCTTTTTTTATATTTGACTAAAATTACCACAAAATTGAATTTTCTAAAAAGAAATCCTTTCGGGCACAATTTATATATCAAAAAATCCATCATTCGTGTTTTGGGCGTGATGTCACATCGCCGTTATAAAGGTTTTAATCAATTAAAAATTGAGGGTTCTGAAATTATCCAGAATTTACCTGAAAAGAATGTGTTGTTTGTATCCAACCATCAAACCTATTTTGCCGATGTTATGGCCATGTTTCATGTGTTTAATGCCAGTCTGAGTGGTCGTAAAGATTCTCTTAGAAATGTTGGTTATTTGTGGCATCCAAAACTCAATATTTACTTTATTGCTGCCCGTGAAACCATGAAAGCTGGACTTTTGCCACGTATTATGGCGTATGCAGGTTCTGTGTCTATTGATAGAACCTGGCGATCCAAAGGGCAAGACGTAAACAGACAGGTAAAAATGAGTGATATATCCAGTATTGGAAAGGCGCTCGATGATGGGTGGGTTATTACTTTTCCGCAAGGAACCACAACGCCCTTTAAGCCTATCCGAAAAGGAACTGCTCATATCATTCAGCGTTACAAACCTGTTGTTGTTCCCATTGTTATTGATGGTTTTCGACGTTCGTTTGACAAAAAGGGACTGTTTATCAAAAAAAGAGGCATCCTTCAAAGTATGGAGATCAAAAAACCCTTGGATATCGATTACGACAACGAATCGGTTGAATCAATTATTGAAAAAATTGAATACGCCATTGAGCAACATCCCTCGTTTTTAAAAGTCATCCCTGCCAAAGAGCTTTCGGCATACGAAGCAAAAAACAAAGAGCGCGAATGGAACTAATTGTGTTGCTACTCAATGATAGCAGCACAGCTTACTCTAGCCCCTGCAGCACCTGAAGGTTGCGATACAAGATCGTCTGCCCCTTGGTGAACAATCACAGCTTTACCCACAATGTTTTTTACAGGATCGTCACAACCAATACACCATTGATCTGTAGAAAATTGAACGGTACCAATTCCCAACGAATCGACTTCAAAATTTCCAATATCCCCTCTGTGGTATCCTTCAGCGGCTCCCCAAGCACCGTGTTTTGAAAACGTTGGGTTCCAATGTCCTCCAGTTGACTTTCCGTCATCTGAAGAGCAATCTGCTTTTTCATGAAGATGAATAGCGTGAATGCCCTCGCTCAGCCCTTTCATCTGTGCTTTCATTGTGACAAAGTTACCCTCTTGACTAAAAACGACTGTTCCAGTAGCTTGACTGTTGTTTTTGGGATCCAACGTAATTGATAATTCTTTGCTTACTTTTGTACAACCTAATACAACTATCAAAAGAAAATATAATAAATAAAATCGGGTGTTCATGTTTTAACTATTTTACAGCCAAATTAATCAAAAAAAAATTCTTGCTTGATGAAAAACAGATTTATTCTCATTTTATGGGTTGTTTTATTCAATTCGTGTGCAACATCTTATAGGACTCAACAATATGCAAAAGAAAAGGCGCCCGAAGCTCCCGATTATTATTCAGAGCGTTCTTGGGCTGAACTTCCCAGTGTTCCCAGCGAACTCAAAACTCTCCACCTATCCGATTCAATACAACCCTTTGCTGCGGATGTTTTCTTTGTATATCCAACGTTGCTAACCAGTAGAAAAGATAAATCCTGGAATGCTGATATTTACGACAAAAGTATTCGATCGGAAATCATAAAAACATCGGTTAATTTTCAAGCTTCCGCATGGGCAACAGCTGGCAACTTATACGTTCCTTTTTATCGCCAAGCGCACCTGAGGGTTTATTACGATCCTTATACCCAAAACGGAGGGGAAGAAGCATACGAACTGGCTTATCAAGATGTAAAACGTGCGTTTGAAGTGTATTTAGAAAAATACAATCAAGGCAAGCCTATTATTATAGCTTCTCATAGTCAAGGAACTGGACATTGCAAGCGTTTGATTCAAGAGTTTTTTGATGGAAAACCGCTTCAAAGCCAATTGGTTGCTGCTTACTTGGTAGGAGGTAAAGTTACTACAGACGAATTTACTTCCCTACAACCCATGACAAAACCCAACGAAGTTGGTGGTTTTGTAACCTGGAATTCTTACAAGAAAGGAAAACTTCCTAAACGTTACGATTCTTGGTTTAAGGGCGCTGTAACTTCCAATCCCATTACGTGGGATGATAAAGTAACTACAAGGTTTGAAGATCACAAAGGGGTGTATAATGGAGATGGAAAGCTATACCCAAAGAGTCTTCAAATTGAAAAAATAGATGGAATGATTTGGGTAAGCTTACCTAAAATACCCAAACGTTTTTGGTTGTCTTTTGTGAAAGATTATCATTTTGGAGATATCAATCTTTTTTGGGAAGATATTCGTCAAAATGCTCAACTTCGCGTAGCTACTTTTCTTAAACAATAAAACTTATTCGCTTTCTGGAGCAAGTTCAACAGTCAAACCGTTTAAATCTTCTACCATATTGATTTGGCATCCGAGTCGAGAATTGTCTTTTACATAAAAGGCTTCTGATAGCATGGCTTCCTCATTATCGTTGCGCTCTCCTATGTGTTCTTCTGAAAGCACATAAACTTGACAAGATGCGCACATAGCCATTCCTCCGCAAGTTCCCTCAACGGGAAGTTCGTAGCTTTTACAAACTTCCATTAGGTTCATATTCATATCGGTAGGAGCTATCAATTCGTGGCTTTCTCCTTCTCGGTCGATTACAGTAATAGTAACATCTTTCATGGCGGAATATTATTTTACAATAATATTAATTAAATTAATACGGGCGTTTCTTTTTCTTCAAAACCTTGAATCCCTTGTACCGTGGTATATTTCATGGTAAACTTTTTCTCAGGATGAATGATTTTGTATGCGGTTTGAACTGCAAGAGTTGCCTCGTGAAAGCCACAAAGAATCAATTTTAACTTCCCGGCATAAGTGTTGACATCTCCAATAGCAAAAATTCCTGGGATATTGGTTTGGTAGTCAAACGTGTCAACTACGATTGCGTTTTTTTCAATTTCAAGCCCCCAATTACCAATAGGTCCTAGTTTGGGTGATAATCCAAACAGTGGCAACCAATAATCTGTTTTGATAGTTTTCACTTCGTTTTTATTGACGGTAATTTCAATTTCTGACAATTGATCGTCACCTTTCAAAGCGGTAACTTCACCATGGGTAATGAGTTGTAATTTTCCTTGCTCTTGGAGTTCATGTGCTTTTTGAACCGAATCTTTGTGCGCTCTAAAACGATCACTTCGATGTACTAGTGTTACAGGGTTTGAGCCTTCGTTAGCAAAATAAATAGCCCAATCCAAAGCAGAATCACCACCTCCAGATATGACAATGTCATTCCCTAAAAAGGATTGCGGTTCTCTAACTATGTACTCAACGCCTTTTCCTTCAAAATCTCCAAGGTTTTCAATAAGCGGTCTTCTGGGTTCAAAACTTCCCAGTCCGCCTGCAATCATCACAACTGGAGCCTGATGTTGGGTTCCTTTAGAAGTGGTTACAACAAAGTTTCCATCGTCCAACTTCGTAATGGTATCGGCACGCTCACCCAAAGTGTATCCCGGATTGAAAGGTGCAGCTTGCTCCACCAAGTTGTTCACCAAATCACCAGCCAGTACAGAAGGAAATCCTGGAATATCATAGATTGGTTTTTTAGGGTATATTTCGGAAAGTTGCCCGCCGGGTTGTGCAATCGCATCGATCAAATGGCAGCGTAGCTTCATTAATCCAGCTTCAAAGACGGTAAATAAACCCACAGGTCCAGCTCCAATAATTAGTATATCTGTTTTTATCATTTTTTGTTTTTTTAAAGGTGATTGGCGTATAATTACACCCAAATAGCTTCTTGGTTTTGAAGGTTATCGTATTGTGTTACTGCGTCATTGGCGGCGTTTCCAATAAAAATCACTGCAGGATTTGAAATTTGATGAGTAGCCACTAGCTCCTCAATGGATTCAAGCGTTCCAGAAATCGATCTGTTGTTTTTTGTGGTTCCATTCTGAACGATGCTAATGGGGAAATCCAAAGGCTTGTGTTTTTTAAATTCCTCCACAATATTTGACAAACGACTCATTCCCATCAAAATGACAACAGTCGCTGAAGATTTTGCTGCTAAGGGTATATCGGGGGAAATTACACCTTCACAGGTATAGCCAGTTGTAACCCAAAAACTTTCGTTTTCACATCGTTTGGTGATTGGAATTTTGTTTTGTGCTGCTATCCCTGAGTAGCATGAAATTCCAGGTACTACTGTAGTTTCAATATTAAAAAACTGAGCGTATTGGATTTCTTCGGTTGCTCTGGCAAAAACAGACACATCACCACCCTTAAGCCGCACAACTTGCTTTCCTTCCAAAGCATATTCTATCAGTTCTTGGTTGATTTCTGATTGTTTTTTGGAGTGCTTTCCCAATCGTTTTCCCACATATACTTTTTTGGCAGTTGGATTGTGACTCAAGAGTTCTGTATTGACCAATGCGTCATATAAAATCACTTCTGCACTTTGAATGGCTTTAAGCCCTTTTAAGGTCAACAATTCCGGATCTCCGGGTCCCGCTCCTACGAGAGTGATTTTACCTTTTGTTCTACTGTTCATTTCGCTTGTTTTTAATCCAATTGATTAGTTGATGCGCTTGTTCTAAGTAGGTGTTTGTAAAAGATTCTGTTGGCGCCTCTTGATTCATTTTTCCAACACTTTCTTCGAATGTTGTTCCTTCATTTTCTCCATATTCTTTAAAATGCTCATCAAAAGCCACTTTTATAGAATGGTGTGAATTGGTCTTGGCTTTTACAGTGGTTAAAAGCGCTTTTGCAGCCTTAATTTGTGCTGAGTAAGCGTAATAGATACTGTCGCTCCACTGCATTGCGGTTTTGCTTTCTAGTGCAAGTTCGAGACTTTCCTCTGCTTCAAATAAAAGGGTTTGTACCAAATCGATAGTAACACCAGCACATTCGCCAATACCAATAGCTTTTTTGTATTTTTCTTTTGCTCCCCAATCCACAAAATCATCGGATTGCAGTTCAGTAGTGTCTGAAAAATGCTTTAAATTTTGATAAAAATAATCGGTTGTTTTTCGATCGTAATAGGCATTGAATGTTTCGTTGTTTTGATTTTCTTCAAAATCATTTAAAATCCAGCGCAATACGTCGGGTGTTTTCTTGGAAGGTGTTTTGAGCACCTTATCGGCAAATCTTCCTTCTCCATTTCCAAGGACACCTCCACCCAAAAGCAATTGAGTTGCGGGGGCGATTAGCCCATTGACTTTCATCGTCATTCCTTGAAAGCCTATGTTAGCTAAGGTGTGCTGCCCACAAGCATTCATACATCCACTGATTTTAATATCTAGCTTGTGATCTGTAATGACGTTTTCGTATTCATCTTCAATGATTTCCTGTAATTTGTTTGCCAATCCCATACTACTAGAAATCCCTAAATTACAGGTATCGGTTCCAGGACAAGCAACAATATCATTGACCTTATGAAATCCAATTCGAGTCATGCCGAGTTGTTGTAAATTTTCATAAAGTGCCGGAAGATTTTCTTTTCTGACGTGCCTTAGAAGAATACTTTGTGAAACCGATAATCGGGTGTCATCTCCACTGAAAGCTTCTATAATGTCTGCGAGTTTTCGTGCGGTTTTTGAAGAAAAGTCTCCTGTCTTTACTGCAATTCCAACCGATACTAACCCATCTTGTTTTTGGGCAACAACATTGGTTTTAAGCCACTTTTGGTATGCATCAGACTGGGTGTCTGTTTGAGAATGAAACAAATCGGTATTTTTAATTTGCGCTTCTTCAAATACAATCGGGTAGGAGTCATGAGGAATAATTTTTCGTTCTTCAGCCACCCATTCTAAAAATTGTTCAACCCCAACTTCTTTTACTAAGAATTTCATCCGAGCTTTGTTTCTTCGGTTTCTTTCACCGTATTTATCAAACACACGAATCACTGCTTCACTAAACGGAATGAATTGATCTTCTTCTAAAAAATCAAAAATTACATCAGCGGCACGAGGTTGCGAGCCAATTCCACCTCCAAGAAGCACTTTAACGCCTTTTTTGTTGTTTTTAATTTTAGGAATGAATCCCAAATCGTGGGCAAAACTTAAAGCATCGTCTGCATCTGAACTGGAAAAAGCTGCTTTGAATTTTCTCCCCAGTTCTTGACAGATAGGGTTTCTTAAAAAATACTCGAAAAATGCATGTGCATAAGGAGAAACATCAAAAGGCTCGTTTGTGTCAACTCCAGCAAATATAGAAGCAGTAACATTTCTTACGGTATTTCCGCACGCTTCTCGAAGGGTAATATTGTCCTTTTCTAGGGTTTCCCAAAGTTCAGGAGTACGCTCCAAAGCTACGTAGTGAATTTGTATATCTTGACGGGTAGTGATGTGTAAATTCCCATTGGAATACTCGTCAGAAACTGCTGCAATTCTTCGCAATTGGCGCGCCGTAATTTTACCGTAAGGAATTTTGATGCGTATCATCTGAACCCCTTGTTGACGTTGCCCATAAACACCTCTGGCTAATCGAAGGCTTCGAAATTTTTCCTCATCAATTTCTTGATTCTTAAATTGAAATATTTTTCGTTCCAATTCAAGAATATCTTTTTCAACAACTTGATTTTCTAACTCTGTTCTAAAACTTTGCATATGTTTAATTTATAAACCCAACTCCTGCTGTATTGTTTGTTAATGGATCAATGAGAATAAAAGCTCCCAGTTCTTTATTTGTTTTGTATGATTTTGAAATCAGTGGTTCGGCAGTAACAATAGAAGCTTCGCCAATGTCATTGAGAGATAATTGTGTTGTGTTTTCACGGATGAATGAATCCAAATCTATTTTGTTGTGTACTTTTTGAACTTTTGCAAGCACTCTTTGAACTCCTTGTTGCATCCAATATTTTTTTCCTGTCTCTAGTTCTTCGTTTTGCATCCAACAAATTTTGGCTTCCACGTTTTTTCCGATATTGAGTTGGCTTTTCATCCCAACAATACTATTGCCTCGAGATATATCTAGCTCATCGGTAAGCAATAGGGTACCGTTTTCTCCAGTGTTTAGACTGTTCACTTCACTGCCGTACTTTTCAATTCGCTTTATATAACTGGATCTTTTGGATGGATATACTTTTACAGCATCTCCTTGTTTGATGGTTCCTGACTTTAACTTTCCAGCAAACCCTCTGTAATCATGGTATGCCTCTGTTTTGGGGCGGATAACATATTGAACTTGAAAAACAGTTTCCGTTCCAGAGGAAGTATTATTTGGTAATTGTTCTAAAATAGTCAATAAAGGTTCTCCTTTGTACCATTCTAAATTTTTAGAATTTTCTACTACAAAATCACCCAGTAGTGCTGAAATTGGAACAAAGTGATAGGTAACATCTGTTTGATGTTTATTGGATTTGATTAATGAATTTAGTTGTTCTTGTATTTCGTTAAATCGACCTTCGTCATAGTTTACCAAATCCATTTTATTGATTGCAAATACGACTTGTTTGATTTTGAGTAACTGGGTAATGTAGTAGTGCCTTTTGGTTTGTTCAATCACTCCTTTACGGGCATCAATTAGAATGATGGTTGCAGCTGATGTCGAAGCACCCGTAACCATGTTTCTTGTGTATTCAATGTGTCCGGGAGAATCGGCAATAATAAACCTTCTTTTGGGTGTTGAGAAGAATATATTGGAAACATCAATCGTAATTCCTTGCTCACGCTCCGTAAGAAGTCCGTCGGTAGCTAAAGAAAAATCGAGATGGTCAAATCCACGAAGTTTACTACGTGATTGAATATGTTCGATTTGATCCTTTTTTAAGGAGTTTGTTTCGTATAACAATCGCCCAATGAGCGTGCTTTTACCGTCATCAACACTTCCTGCAGTGGCTATTTTTAGTATATCCATTTTTGTTTTAATTAAAAGTAACCTACTTTTTTACGTTCTTCCATGGCTCCTTCAGATCGTTGATCGTCAATACGAGCACCGCGTTCGGAAATGATTGAGTCGCTAATTTCATCAATCACATCGTCCAGTTTGATGGCATCTGAAATCACAGCCGCTGTACATGTCATATCACCAACGGTTCTGAATCGTACATTGATTTTCTCAACGGTATCGTGTTTGTCTATGGTTACAAAGTCAGAAACAGGGATGAGTTGCCCATCACGGTTAAAAACTTGTCTTTGGTGCGAGAAATAAATAGAGGGAATAGTCAAATTTTCTTGACGAATATAATTCCATACATCCAGCTCAGTCCAATTGCTAATTGGAAAAACACGTACATTTTCGCCATTGTGAATTTTTCCGTTGAGCATATCAAAAAGCTCAGGCCGTTGGGACTTTTCATTCCATTGTCCAAAGTCATCTCTAACAGAAAAAATACGCTCTTTTGCGCGTGCTTTTTCTTCATCACGACGAGCTCCTCCTATACAAGCATCGAACTTTTCACTTTCAATAGCATTTAGAAGGGTAGTGGTTTGCAGTGCATTTCGACTGGCGTATCTTCCTGTTTCTTCACGAGCCCATCCTGCATCGATATCATCTTGAACATATTTTACAATCAGTTGAGCACCTAACTCTTTAGCCAGCTGATCCCTCAGTTCTATGGTCTCAGGAAAATTATGTCCTGTATCAATGTGAACCAACGGAAAAGGAATTTTGTCGGGGGAAAATGCCTTTTTTGCCAAATGGGTCAATACAATGGAGTCTTTACCACCAGAAAAAAGCAATGCGGGCTTATTAAATTGCCCTGCTACTTCTCTTAATATGTAAATAGCTTCTTCTTCGAGTTGTTGTAATACAGTCATTTGTTTATTTTTTATGCAATCCACATTCTTTATTACTAGTTTCCCACCACCATCTTCCGGCTCGTACATCCTCACCAGGCTCAATAGCCCTGGTACATGGAGCGCATCCAACACTTACGAATCCTTTTTTGTGTAGTTTGTTTTGAGGAACATGATTTTTTTCTAAATAGGTGTTTACTTCATCCAATGACCACTCCAGTAAGGGGTTAAATTTGACGACCTTAAAATGGCTGTCATATTCAAAATAAGAAAGCGATGATCGGTTTGAGCTTTGGTCAGCTCGGAGTCCTGTGATCCATAAATCACAACTTTCAAGAGCCCTTTGTAAAGGCTCAATTTTTCGAATACGACAACATTCTTTTCGATTTTCAAGGGATTTGTAAAAACTATTGGGTCCTTTTTCGGTTATCAATTGTTCTACTTCGTCTTTTTTTGGAAAAAAAGAGTGAATGGTTTTTTTATAACGATTAATTGTAGAAGCAAACACATCGTATGTTTCCTCAAACAACCTTCCAGTGTCGAGAGTAAATAGTGTAACGGGAAGATTTTGGTTAAATATAACGTCCGTAATTACTTGATCTTCTTGACCGAAGGAAGTTGAAAAACAAGGGTTTTTGAAGTGTTGAGAAAGCACCCACTTCAAAGATTCTTCGATGGATTTTCCTTTTACTTTTTGATTCCACAAGTTGATGTCAAAGGGCAGTGTGTCCATAACTTATGATTTACCCCATGGAATGCGATTCCAAATTCGTTCATGAACAATATAAAGCCCCATTTTTGTAACCAGCTCAATAGCACCAATCGACATTGCAAAACTCCATGCTCCAGTAATCCAGTAACTGATTAGTATAGTGTCTAATGTCCCGATAATTCGCCAACTAATTGACTTAAGCAAACTTCTTGACACTTTCTCTTTACTTACTTTTCTTTCAGTTACGTTTTCTCTTTTCTGAAAAATATATTGGTCAATAATCATAATGATGTGGGTTTTATAATTGCAAATATATACATAAATTAGTATTCCTACCAACATTATAGGAATTAAAGTAATTAAAATTGTCTTACATTTGGAAAAACACCTAGCAAATGATATCTAACAAATGTAAATATGCCATTAAGGCACTCTTATATATAGCAGATCAAGCTGAAGACGATCGCCCCGTTTTGAGTTCTGAAATAGCGGCGAACCAAAAAATTCCCAAAAAATTTCTTGAGTCTATCCTTAGAGAACTCAGAAACAATATGATTTTGAGTAGTAGAAGGGGAAGAGCTGGGGGATATACCTTACTAAAAGATCCCAAAGAAATCTGCCTAACGGATATTGTTCGGATTATGGACGGACCTATTGCTATGCTTCCTTGTGTTTCTTTAAATTATTATTCTTCTTGTGACCAGTGTGATGAATCAAATTGTAGAATCAAAGGCGTTTTTGAGGAAGTTAGAGATCGTACTTTGGAGGTGTTGACTGGCACTACTATCTATTCTATATCTAAACAACAGCAACATTAATTGTTAAAAAACTAATAATATTTTTTTTTATTTTTTTATTTTTTGGTTCAATATTTAAAAATTATGAAAAAAATAACTGGTGTCATTCGGAAATCAAAATACAAATCAGTAAAAAAGGAACTTAGTGATCTCGGAATTAATTTTTTTTTTAATTCTGATCTTAACTGCGATTGTAATATTCCCGAATCGTATACTTTAAAAGGGATGCTTTTCCCTACTTTGGAGCACGTAAGATGTTCGTTCTATGTTGTTGTTCCCGACACATTGGAATATCAAACAATCCAAACCATTCTACAAACTTGCTATACCAAAGATTTTGGAGATGGAATGATTTTTGTATCCGATATAAACGAGTCTTACAGAATAGATGATCAACAATTAGGTGAACAAGCGTTAGATTTTAACACTATTTAACATTGTTTAACTCCTGTTATGTTTTTTTATTCTATAAATTTGCATTGTTTTGAAAATGCTTTATAAGACCATATTGTCGATTGTACTGGCCTTTTTGGTAGTCTTTTCCTCTTCCTCATTTGTAGTAAGCCAACATTACTGCGGATCGAGACTTGTTGATGTTACGGTCTTTGGAAATCCAGAAAAATGTTTTTCAGCTGCGGTTACATCGGAAAATATAACTTGTATTCAAGCCAATAGTTGCTGTAACGACGTCCTTATAAGCGTTCCTAGCAACGATCTAGTCTCTATTTCTTTCGATGTTGACATAGACTCATTGATATTTGATGTCAATTCTATTTTAATTTCTGCACATATAGAGACATATGCTGACTCCAAATCGGTTACTTTTAATCATTACAAACCGCCTAAATTAATTCAAGACATACCTGTTTTTTACGAAGTTTATTTAATTTGATTTTTACGAATTTGATGTTTCCTTTTTCTTAAGGACTGGAAACTGTTGCCTTAAATTTTAAAAACAATTCAATAAAATCGTAAAAATGAAATACTCATATTTATTCCTTTTTTTATCCTTATCACTGAACGTAACAGCCCAAAATGTTTTTGAAGGCCAGGTTCACTTTTTCGATGACAACAAAAACAAACAACCTTTAGAGGGTGCTACTGTTTATTGGGACAACTCTTCTATAGGTACAGTCACTGACAAGTCTGGTAAATTTAGTTTACCCGTAAGTGAAAAATTCAAAATATTGGTAATCAGTTATTTGGGATTTGACACCTTAAAACAACACATACATAACTATGACAATCAACAGTTTTTATTGACTTCAAATACTGATGAGCAATTGGATGAAGTCGTAGTCTCGAAACAAAAAAAAACCATTCAAAAGTCTTATTTTGAAGCACAAAACATTGTTACCGTTAATAGTGCCGAGCTTTTAAAGGCTGCTTGTTGCAATCTCTCAGAAAGTTTTGAAACCAACCCTTCTATAGATGTAAACTTTTCAGACGCTTTGACTGGCACTAAACAAATAAAAATGCTTGGACTGTCTAGTCCTTATTTATTAATTACAGAAGAAAACATTCCAATGATTCGTGGGGCATCACAAGCATACGGCCTCACTTTTACACCCGGAACTTGGGTTGAAAGTATTCAAATTACCAAAGGAACGGGTAGTGTGGTTAATGGATTTGAAAGCATGGCGGGTCAAATCAATGCCGAAATTCACAAACCTTTGAGCCAGCCTACTTTGTTTGTGAATGTGTATTCATCGGTTGATGGTAGAAACGAATTAAATACTCATTTTACTCAAAAAATTTCTGATAAATGGAGCACAGCATTGTTTGTTCATGGCAATCAACGTACTCAAAAGAATGATAAAAATAATGACAACTTTTCAGACAATCCATTGTCAAAACAAATCAACCTTTTGAATCGATGGCAATATATAGATGCTGAAAAAGGCTGGGTAGGGTTTGCAAACATTCGCTATATGGACGATCACAAACAGCTGGGTAGTTTAAATTTTGACCCTTCTATTCACAAAAACTCTCAATTGTTCTGGGGAAGTGAAATCGATACTAGACGTTGGGATTCTTCGCTAAAAATTGGATATGTTTTTCCTGAATTGCCTTATCAAAGCCTGGGTCTTCAAATGTCATACAGTCAACACGATCAACAATCGTATTTTGGACTGAATACTTATGACATCAATCATCAGAGTTTTTACGCTAGTTTTTTGTTTAATTCTATTATTGGTAGTGTTAAAAGTAAATTCAAAGCGGGTGTTAATTTTATGCATGATACTTACGATGAACAAGTTGTATTAGACTCATACAAAAGGACTGATTATTCCTTGGGTGGGTATTTTGAATACAGTTATGATAATTTGGATAATTTTAGCTTAGTTGCTGGTATTCGCGCCGATTCTCACAATACACTGGGTGTTTTTTTAACACCAAGACTTCACGCACGATATGTGGTGGCTGAAAAAAATATTTTTCGTGGATCAGTAGGAAGTGGAAGAAGAATCGCTAATATTTTTGCAGAAAACCAACCGCTGTTTGCTACTAGTAGAACTATTAATATCAATAGCCAAAGTGATGGCGTTTTTGGTTTGAATTCCGAAAAATCCTGGAATTACGGACTTAGCTACCGTCGTATTTTTAATTTGTTTTCAAGACCTGGAGACCTTACTGTTGATTATTACGAAACTCACTTTCAAAATCAAGTAGTGGTTGATTGGGATAATTACAGAGAAATATCATTTTATAATTTGGATGGAAAAAGTTATTCGAAAAGTTTTCAGGTTTCCTTAGATTATGAACTATGGAATAATTTAGACCTGCGATTGGCTTACAAGAATTATGACGTAAAAACTCAGTACAACGACAGTTTTAAGCAACGCCCATTGCTTGCTAAAAACCGTTTGTTTGGAAATTTGTCGTATGAAACTTATCCTAATGACAACAATGCTTTGTGGCGCTTTGATACAACCTATCACCAGGTTGGTAAGCAGCGCTTGCCCAATACTGTAATTTATAATAATGAGTTTTCTGATTCCTTTTCTCTTTGGAACGCACAAATTACAAGAGTGTTTTCCAATCGGTTTGAAATTTATGTAGGAGGAGAAAACTTAGGTAATTATAGGCAACCTCAGGCTATTATTGATTCTGACAACCCATTTGGTCCTAATTTTGACAGCTCAATAGTTTATGGTCCAATTTTTGGGAGAAAACTTTACGCTGGACTTCGATATACAATCTTATAAACACAACATCTTAATATATGATAATCATGAATAAATTAATAATTGTAATAATTTGCTTGTTTTCTTTTGCCTGCTTTTCTCAAGAAAAAAAGAGCAAATCAGAAAAAACTTCTATTTACGTAAGTGGAAATTGCGAACATTGCCAAATGCGAATCACAAAAACTGCACTCTCTCAAAAAGGTGTTAAATATGCCACATGGGATATACCTTCAAATCAATTGACATTGATATACAACGCTCGTAAAGTGGACTTGTTAGACATCCAAAAAGCCATTGCAGCCTCTGGACATGACACTGATAAGTTTAAAGCCTCTAATCAAGTCTATGAGGAGTTGCCAGGATGCTGTAAGTACGATAGGCAAGCGGAAGAAAAGTAGTGCCTGATTATTTTTTTATTAAGGCGCGAAAAAACACACAACTTATTACAAATGCAACAATTCCTGAAATTGTAAGTTGAATTGTAGGGTCGTTAACTACTTCCAAACTGCATAACGAAAAATAAAAAATAAAGTAAAGTGCTACAAAAACCAACAGGGATAATAACACTACGTCAAATTTTTTCATAATATAAAAATTTAGGATACCTAAATATAACCAAATTTTATATCATAAAAAACATCTTCTAAAACAAGACGGTTGTCAAGCGTTTCTAGCAGCTCTTTTGGAGAGATAAAGAGGAGTATTTTAATCTTGTTGAGATTACCCCTAAAAACAAAAACCCACAATGCAAGTTGTGGGTTTTCTTAAGCGGAGAAAGAGGGATTCGAACCCCCGGAGGTGTGACCCTCAACAGTTTTCAAGACTGCCGCATTCGACCACTCTGCCATTTCTCCTAATGCGGTTGCAAATATAATGTCCTTTTTTGGTTTCTTAAAACATCCTTTTGTTTTTCTTTATAAAATTTTCTATTCCCTTTTCAAAATGTGTACATTCGTAACATGTATTTGGTAATCGATTTGGGTTGGGAGTATCTAGTTCTTGTAGCTGTTGGCTTTGCTGCAGGCTTTATTAACACATTGGCTGGTGGCGGATCTTTACTTACATTACCAATGCTTATTTTTTTAGGGTTGCCATCCGCTGTTGCCAACGGAACCAATCGTATTGCCATTCTCATTCAAACTTTTTTTGCCACAGCAGGCTTTAAAAGCAAAGGAGTATCTACATTTCCTTTTAATATATATCTAGGAATTTCTGCTATGTTGGGTGCTTTTTTAGGAGCCAAAATAGCTGTTGATATTCGCGGAGAGGTATTCAATAGAATATTAGCTATTATTATGATTGTTGTGGTTGCCTTAATGGTTTTCAAACCTAAGATTCAGGCGAGTTTTCAAAAAGAACGATTAACGGGGTATCACTTATGGGTTGCTATCTTTGCTTTCTTTTTTATTGGAATTTATGGAGGTTTTATCAATGCGGGGATTGGTTTTATCATTATGCTTTTTCTCCATTATTTTAATAAAATGTCGTTAATTCGGGTCAATGCAACCAAAGTTTCTTTGGTGTTTGTTTACACCATAGGAGCTGTAATTATGTTTGCTTTGAACGATAAAATAGATTGGGTCGTGGGGTTGATTTTAGCAACAGGAAATGCCTTAGGAGCCTGGATAGGAAGTCGGTGGTCTGTAAAAAAAGGTGAGGGCGTTATTAAAGCATTCATGGTCATCATGGTTTGCTTGATGTCTATAAAATTGTGGTTTTTTTAGGAGTGTTAATACGTAACATAGTTTACAATTTCTAGCCCGTAGCCAACCATACCAACTCGTTTGATTTGAGTACTGTTGGTAAGCAAATCCAATTTATGAATGTTTAGATCATGAAGTATTTGCGCTCCGATTCCAAAATCTTTTTTATCCATAGTAACCGGTGGTAATTTAAAATCCGTGTCTTGTTGCATGGCTTGAAGCTCACTCAATCGATGCAATAAGTTTTCAGATTTTTGGTATTGATTAACAAACACTATCGCTCCTTTCTCAACAGCATTTAATTTTGAAAATATGCGATCGAGTTGTTTGTTATTTCTTTGTGTCAACATACCGAGCAAATCATTATTGATTCGCGATGAGTTGATTCGAGTCACAACAGTCTCATTGGATTTCCACGAGCCTTTAGTCAGAGCAATATGCACTTGACTGTTGGTGGTTTGTTGATAGGCGTGGAGTTCAAATTTTCCGAATCGAGTATCAATTTCAAATTGATTTTTTTTCTCAATAAGGCTATCGTGTTGCATTCTGTAGGCTACCAAATCTTCAATAGAAACAATTTTAAGGTCAAATCGCTTGGCGACTTCCAACAATTCGGGCAATCGCGCCATCGAGCCGTCTTCATTCATAATTTCAACAATCACTCCGGCAGGGTGGTATCCTGCCAATCGAGCAAAGTCAATAGCAGCTTCTGTATGGCCTGTTCTTCGCAATACTCCGCCTTCTTTGGCTACCAGCGGAAAAACATGTCCTGGGCGTGCTAACTCATGAGGTTTTAGAGATGGATTGACCAATGCTTGAATTGTTTTGGCTCTATCAGAAGCAGAAATCCCGGTAGTAACTCCATTTCCGTTCAAGTCAACAGATACTGTAAAAGCAGTTTCCATAGGGTCTGTATTGGTTTCCACCATAGGCTTAAGTTGCAAATCTTGACACCTTTTTTCTGTAAGTGGAACACATATAAGCCCCCGACCGTGTTGCGCCATAAAATTGATAATTTCCGGAGTGATGCTATCCGCTGCCGCAATAAAATCGCCTTCATTTTCTCGGTTTTCATCATCTACAACGATAATAACCTTTCCTGCCTTAATGTCGGCTATGGCGTCTTCAATTTTATCCAGTGAGCTTGCGGTAGTATGTTTTGAACTTGAATGCATCTGTTATGTTTTTACGACACTGTTTTTTTGTTAGTTTTAATCGCTCCGATTCCTTTTTGAATCAATGATCGAATGGGGTCTAAAATGGAATCCAAATTAACGATGTTTTTATCAGCAGTGGCGCGAAGGGTCAAATATATACCAAATGGAAGAAGTATAAAAGAAGGCAACCAAGTTCCAAAAAAAGTACTGACACTTCCGTCTTCAGCCCAATTCTTACTGAATTGACCAAAAAAATGATAGCTTAGAAAAATACCCAAAGCAAACACCACAGGAAGACCAAAACCTCCTTTTCGAATAATGGCTCCCAAAGGGGCTCCTACAAAAAACAAAATCAACGGAATGAATCCCAGTGCATATTTATCATGAAACAACAAACTGTGTAAAGCGATTACTTTTTCCCTGTAAAAAAAGGTGTTTTTTTGACTGGTTAATGTTTTTTTTTGATTTTTAATTGTGTTTTGGGCTTGAGAAGCTATTTTGAGCTGGACATTGGAATCGTAATTGCTTAGATAATCTATAAAGTTTGTGTAACGATCAATTTGTCTTTTTTTTGATTGTTTGTTGATATTGTTGATTCCGGTTCGGGAATAAAAATTGTTTGTAAATCCAGCTATTTCTTTAGCATATTTGATTTCCAAAGAGTCGATGCTCAAATCCAATTGACTGGTATTTTGCATCTTATAGGTGTTCTTAAACTTCTCCTCGCTAAAATCTACCTGATTGAACTCCGATAAATCGATGTTCATGGTATATTTTTCAAAGGCAACCCGAGCATGCGGGTAATCTTCCTTCCGTTGGGTTTTCTTTTTGCTTTTTATTTCTTCGTACCGATATCCATCAAACAAAATCAATTGCAAGCCTTGGTCGAATTCCTCTCCTCTGAGTTCCCCTCGATCTGCTTTGATAACGATGTTGTTGATTTGTTTTGAGTTTTTCTTATGAATAATTACATCTTCCAAAAACCGGTTGTTTTCACCATATTTTCTTTTCACCTTAATGTTGCTTTGCCCCATGTCGTTAAAAACCCCTTCTGTAATGGCTAATGCAGGTTTTAGCTTGGCTAAATTTTTTCGAAGATTGTATATTTTAAATTCCGAATAAGGAATTACATTGTTAGCAAAATAAAATGTCCCCAAAGAAAGTAGTAGATTCACAATTACCAAGCTTCTCATCGCCCTGTGGAGTGAAATTCCAGCCGATTTCATGGCAGCGAGTTCGTATTGTTCCGAGAAATTCCCAAAGGTCATGATCGACGCAAGCAGCACTGTAAGTGGAAGCACTAAGGGAACAAGACGCGGTGTGTTGTACACCAAGAATTTTAATATTACTTCTATATCAAGCTCTTTTCCTGCAAATTCATCAATATAAATCCAAATAGCTTGAATGATGAAAATACACATAAGAATCATAAAAAAACTTATGAAGATTCTTAGATAGCTTTGAACAATATATTTGTCAATTATTTTCACCCTTCCTAAAATTCATCAATATAATATCCTTCGTATTCATTGGGGTTGAAGGCGAGTTGCTCGCTAGGAATGTTTGGGTTTGTTCGAAATCGATTAACTGTTAAAACTGTTTGCGTTTTGTTTTTCCCAATCTCTATGAGCTTGTAGATATGATGGGTAGCTCGATCAATACCTAATAAAAGGTAGCTAATCTCTGAATTACTATCTATAGGGATCAATTTGATGAACCGTATTTTTTTGTTCATCACAGTTTGTAAAATGTCCCACTTCAGCACATAACCCTCTTTGTAAAAAGACAACAATTTGTTGGGAGTTATCGTAGCAGTGTTGTCATCGCTTACGGGATTGATGGTAATTTCTTCGTTTTCGGGGACTATTGTATAGGTTTTCTTTGCATCGCAAATTTGAGTGATCCCCATAAAGTCCAAGCGGTAGGAGTTGCCTTTGAGCAACAAAGACCCTTTGATATCTTGCCGAACATCCTCCGCACGATTTTCAAGAATATAAGTAAAATCAATTCCTATGGTGTCGTATGAGTTAATTGTATTTGAAACCTTCTCTAATAAAGCTTCCGCTTTGGGATCGTTTTGAGACATTCCTAAATGGGAACTAATCAACAATAAAATTAAAAAGAATGGTTTCATAAGGAATAAGGGGGTTTAAGAATTGTTGTTTTCGTTATCAAAAAATGCTTGCAATGAAAGCGCGTCTTTGAGCAATACTTGACGGGCTTTGCTTCCTTCAAAAGGACCTACAATACCCGCAGCTTCAAGCTGATCTATAATTCTTCCTGCTCGATTGTATCCCAGTTTCATTTTACGTTGTAAAAGCGAGGCGGATCCTTGTTGCGCATTGACAATCACTTCTGCGGCTTCTTTAAACAAAACATCTCGATCACTAATGTTATTATCAAGGCTTGTGCCACTTTCTTCTCCTACATACTCAGGCAGTTCGTGGGCTGTTGGATACGCTCTTTGTGACCCGATGTAGTCGGTAACTTTTTCAACCTCTGGGGTATCAACAAAAGCACATTGTAGACGAATGAGCTCGTTTCCTTGTGTGAAGAGCATATCTCCACGACCTATGAGCTGATCGGCTCCGCCACTGTCTAAAATGGTTCGAGAATCGATTTTGGAAGTAACTCGAAAGGCGATTCGCGCCGGAAAGTTGGCTTTGATCAGTCCTGTGATCACATTTACAGAAGGTCGTTGTGTAGCAATGATCAAATGGATTCCTACTGCTCGAGCCAACTGTGCCAATCGTGCAATGGGTGTTTCTACTTCTTTACCTGCGGTCATTATAAGATCAGCAAACTCATCAATAATGAGGACGATATAAGGTAAAAAAGCATTTCCATCGTTGGGATTGAGCTTTCGGTTTTTAAACTTATTGTTGTATTCTTTGATATTACGACACATAGCATTTTTAAGCATGTCGTAACGATTGTCCATTTCAATACACAAAGAATTGAGTGTGTTGATTACTTGCTTGTTGTCGGTAATAATAGCCTCATTAGTATCGGGTAGTTTTGCCAAGTAGTGCCGCTCAATTTTATTGAACAAGGTAAGCTCTACTTTTTTAGGATCCACCAAGACAAACTTGATTTCCGAAGGATGTTTTTTGTAAAGAAGCGACGTCAAAACAGCGTTGAGACCTACGGACTTCCCTTGACCGGTAGCTCCCGCCATGAGTAAATGCGGCATTTTAGCCAGATCCACGACAAAGGTTTCATTGCTAATCGTTTTTCCCAATGCCAAAGGCAGTTCCATTTCAGCGTCAGCAAACTTTTTGGAAGCGATTACGGATCGCATGGACACAATGGTTGAATTTTTATTAGGAACTTCAATTCCTATGGTTCCTTTTCCAGGAATGGGCGCAATAATTCGAATTCCCAAAGCGGACAATGAAAGTGCAATATCGTCTTCCAGATTTTTTATTTTTGAAATTCGAACACCCGCCTCTGGAACAATTTCATATAAGGTCACCGTAGGGCCAATGGTCGCCTTTATTTTGGCGATATCGATTTTGTAGTTGCGAAGGGTGTCAACAATTTTTCCTTTGTTTTCTTCCAATTCCTCTTGATTGATAGTAATGCCTCCGCCGTTACTATAATCTTTTAAAAGCTCAATTGATGGGTATTTGTAATTTTTAAGCTCCAACGTTGGGTCAAACTCCCCATAGTCTTTTACCAATCGTTTGGCCAATTGATCTTCGGGAGTAGTTTCCTCTTCGGTAACTTCTATTTCCATGGTTAAGTCTGAAGCATCATTGGTTTTGGAGGCTTTGTTTTCGGAGGAAGACTCAATACTTGAGTGCTTTGAAATGGTAGGCTTTAATGTTTTTTTATCGATTTCAAACGGAGAAGTTTTACTTTCTTTATTTAAAGAAACAGAAGGAGAAGGCGCTTCTTCTTCCGAGGAAGACGGAGAGGTCGTTGATTTTGATTTATTAGATGAAAACAATGCCGCAATATATTCGGGAGTAAAATTTAGCTGAACTACCAAAAAAACAATCAGTCCAAACAAAAGCAGTAAACCAACACCAATCCACCCGATATAATCTTGTAAAAAGTGATTGATTTCATAGCCTACAACACCGCCTAGCAAGGGTTGTTTTTGAAAGAAAAAACCAAAAAACAAAGAAAACCATACTACAGCAGAAGAACCCCAAAGCCAATGACTCAGTAGTTTATTTGCTTTACTTCCAACAAAATAATGCAAGCCCGTAACAAATAAAAATCCTACCCATATCATGGACGCAATTCCAAACAATTGGTAAATAAAAAAATAAGCAACAAGTGCGCCTAATTTTTTAGCAGCATTTTGTGCTTCTGCGTTGCGATTGGAAAATTCCAACAAAAGACTTTGATCGGAATGCCAAGTTGTAAAAAATGAAAGAAAAGCAACTCCAAGAAGTACGGATAAGAGAATTAAAAAAGTCCCCAACAATATTTGCTGGGTTCGGTTCAATGTTGTTCGTGTAGATTTACTCTTAGTTGCCATGAATCCTGTTCACACAAAAATACAAAAATGGCAGCAAACAAAGTTCACATCCTTAAAATTAATCAAAAAAAAGCATCAAACCTCCCGATCCACCAAATCGGTGACTACGTAGTATCTCGGATCGTCAATAGATTGTTTGATTAATTTATGAAAACTCGGATCGTGTTTTAACAACAAAGAACTGCATTCTGGACTCAAGTGAGAAAATAAAACAGCAATTTTTTCTGCTTTATATTTGTTGGCAATGTTGATAACCGCTTCGATTCCAGAGTGGTCGCTAACCCGCGATTCCATAAAATCAATTTCAACAGATTTCGGATCGTTTTTAACGTCAAACTTAGCGTTGAAATTCTGAATCGATCCAAAAAACAACGGCCCCCAAATTTCATATACTTTGGTTCCGTCATCTTTTAGGCGTTTTCGTGCACGAATCATGGTAGCATTTTTCCAAGCAAAAATCAATGCAGAGATAATTACACCGGCTATAACGGCGATGGCCAAGTCTTGCCAAACGGTAATGGCAGAAACACTAATTAATACAAAAGCATCGCCTTTTGGTATTTTGTTAATGATGCGAAAGCTACTCCAAGCGAAAGTACCAATCACTACCATAAACATGACACCCACCAAAGCAGCAATGGGGATTTTTTCAATCAATGGAGCTCCAAATAAAATAAAGGAAAGCAACGCCAAAGAGGCTGTAAGCCCCGACAACCGTCCTCTTCCGCCAGAGTTCACATTGATAATAGACTGGCCAATCATAGCACAACCGCCCATACCTCCAAAAAGTCCGTTCAAAATATTGGCACTTCCTTGGGCTACACATTCGCGATTTCCACTTCCGCGACTTTCGGTCAATTCATCTACCAAATTCAATGTCATCAAGGATTCAATTAATCCAACAGCAGCCAACAAAAAGGCCGTTGCTAAAATCAAGTCCCAATGTCCTTGCAAGGTGTATAAAAAATCGGCTATTTGGTATTGAAAGGAGGGAAGTGACCCTTCCAGACCTTGACCGCCTCCATCTTTGATAAAAGAACCTACAGTGCTTACTTCCAATCCTCCAAAAATAGTTACTGCTGCCACAATTAGTATGGCAACCAATGCTGCTGGTATTTTGGAAGTGATTTTTGGTAAACCGTACATGATTCCCATGGTAAGAAATACCAGTCCCAACATGAGTCCTAATTCGGCACCCTCTAGCCAAGTGGAAAGCCCGTTTTCATTTTTTTGAAAAAGCGACAGTTGAGATAAGAAAATGACTATAGCCAAACCGTTTACAAACCCCATCATAACCGGATGTGGAATCAAACGAACAAATTTTCCAAGTTTAAAGATACCTGCAAGCATTTGAATACCTCCAACAATCAGAAGGGTTATAAATAACCATTGCAGTCCAAGATTTTCGACTGGTTCTGAAAGCGATTGCCCGACTTCATTTCCTTTTTGGATCATGTGAACCATAACAACAGCCATGGCTCCAGTAGCTCCTGATATCATTCCGGGTCGTCCACCGAAAAGAGAAGTAACGATTCCCATCATAAATGCTCCATAAAGCCCAACCAAGGGGTCGATGCCTGCAACAAATGCGAAGGCGACTGCTTCAGGAACGAGTGCTAAGGCTACGGTCAAACCCGATAAAAGGTCGTTTTTGGGGTTGCTTGTGAAATTTCGAAAAATCTTTCTCATTAGTTGGCTTAAAAAAGTCGCAAATATAGGGGTTTGCTATAGACTAATTCGTATCTGGAACAGATATTCTGTGATATTTTTTACAAAAAAAAGGCACTTGACTTAACAAGTGCCTTTTCATAATTTTCAACAATTTTTCTAGGTATCAATAGAGCCTAGGACGCGTTTCATAAATTGGTTTAAGGCCTCTTTTTTAGACACTCCGTCTTGGGTCATTTTATGAACTTCCAATGCCCCGTAAAGATTGGAGATCATTTCACCCAACACATCTAACTCTTCGTCTTTCAAAGAAGCGACTTCTGTCAAAGATTCTATAGTTTCAATAGTTTCCACCAAATAATCCTCGTCGTTTTCCTCAATAAATTCAGTGAGGTGTTTAATGATGGGTAACTTCATCGACTAATTCTTTTAAAACATCAAATTTATTGGTCTGTGTCTGATTGACGAAAGCCCCTTTTTGAAAGGTCGCAAACGTGGGCAGATTATCAACGGTAGCCATTTGCCGGGATTGCGGATTTTTTTCCGCATCTACCATAACAAACTTAATATCCGTATTTTCTGAAGCTAATTTTTTGAATTTAGGCTTCATAATCCGACAATTCCCACACCATGTCGCAGAATACTGAACAACCACAGTTGGATTTTCAGCAACAATTTGTGATAAATTATCTTCGGTTACTTCGACAATCATGGTTAGTGAGCGCTTAAATAATCAGCAACGCCATCACGATTTGCATTCATAGCGTCTTTTCCTTCTTCCCAGTTAGCAGGACATACTTCCCCTTTTTCTTGAACGTGCGTAAACGCATCGATCAATCGCAAGTATTCGTCCACGTTTCTTCCTAACGGCATGTCGTTGACACTTTCGTGGAATATTCTTCCCTCTTCATCAATAAGATAGGTTGCACGGAAAGTTACATCGTCTCCGTCTTTCAGCAATACACCCGATTCTTCATCAAACCGTTCGTTGGTTGAATCTAAAATATCAAGGGTGTTTGCTAAGTTTCGGTTGCTATCCGCCAACAAATTATAGGTTACACCTTCAATTCCTCCGTTGTCTTTGGGTGTGTTAAGCCATGCAAAATGAACTTCTGCTGTGTCGCAAGAAGCTCCAATGACTATTGTGTTTCTTTTTTCAAATTCTCCAAGGGCTTCCTGAAAAGCATGAAGTTCGGTAGGACATACGAAAGTGAAATCTTTTGGGTACCAAAAAAGGAGTACTTTTTTCTTGTTTTTGGTGGCTTCCTCCAAAACATTAATTTGGATGGTGTCACCCATTTCGTTCATTGCGTTTACTGCTAAATTTGGAAATAGTTTTCCTACTTGTGCCATAATTATTTTGTTTTAAATGTTCATTTATTGGTACAAAAATACCAATAAGAATATAAATTAATGGGTTAAAAAATCTTTAAAATTTATGATTGAATAAGATTTGCTAATACCTTCAAATTTGTCAATCTATTTTGTGAGTTGCTTGATTTTGATGTGTAAAGCAGCGTACAATAGCGTCATAAAGGGGCTGATCCAATTAAAAATCGCGTACATAAAATAATCAGCAACGCTCACTCCCAAAACTCCCGATTGGTAAGCACCGCAAGTGTTCCAAGGAATAAGTACTGAAGTAACGGTTCCTGCATCTTCGAGTGTTCGACTTAAGTTTTCGGGTGCCAGTTTTTTTTCTTCAAATGCTTTGTGAAACATTTTACCAGGAATTACAATCGATAAATATTGGTCTGATGCCGTTAGGTTTACAGCGAGGCAACTGGCAATTGTACTGGCAAAAAGCGAAAAAGTAGAGTTGGCCAATTGCAGCAAACTGGAACTTATTCTTGAAAGTGCTCCAATAGCCTCCATGACACCTCCAAAAACCATGGCACAAATAATCAACCAAATGGTTCCGAGCATGCCTCGCATTCCACCCGAGGTAAACAATTCGTTGAGTATGTCGTTGTTGGTTGTGATTTGCGTGTCCACCGTCAAAGCATTCATGATTCCTTTGTAAGCCGTTTCCAATGTCAATGAAGTACCGCCTCCAATTTGCGCTACGAGTTGAGGCTGGAAAAGTACAGCAAACAACCCGCCTAACAACGATCCAATCAGTAAGGCAACGATGGGCGGTGTTTTTTTAACAATCAATACGATAATTACCAAAGGAACAAGAAACAACCAGCCGCTAATATGAAAAGTAGTTTCAATAGAACTTAATAACTCAGTCGTGTTTACGTCTCCTGAAGCTTCAAATCCCAATCCTAAAAACACAAACACAATGAGCGTAATAACAATACTCGGAACGGTGGTGTAGGTCATGTAGCGGATGTGTGAAAAAAGTTCAGCTCCGGCCATAGCAGGGGCTAAATTTGTAGT
Source organism: Flavobacteriaceae bacterium (assembly GCA_029243385.1). Classification (GTDB taxonomy): domain Bacteria; phylum Bacteroidota; class Bacteroidia; order Flavobacteriales; family Flavobacteriaceae; genus JAQWSC01. Next base: position 72,383 of record JAQWSC010000014.1, read on the forward strand.
GTCACTCAAAGGAGAGAGTTTGTCGCCAAAATAAGCGCCCGAAATAACGGCTCCTGCAACCATTCCTACCGGTAAGCCAATGGCTTTTCCAATTCCTATAAGCGCTATTCCAACTGTAGCAGATGTTGTCCAACTACTTCCGGTTGCCAAAGATATTATAGCACAAATGACAATACAGGCAGGTAAAAAAATGGTTGGGTTTAGAATTTTTAATCCATAGTATATCATGGATGGGATGATACCACTTACCAACCAACTCCCTGCAAGAGCTCCAACAAACAACAGAATAATCAAAGCTCCAGTTGTCGATTGGACGTTTCCAGCAACTTTTTGGATTATGTTTTTATAGCTTACTTGGTTAAAAAAACCTACGATTCCCGCTACGGCTGCTCCAAGCAAAAGAATGAATTGATTGGAACCGCTTAATGCGTCGTCTCCAAAAACAAAAACATTGAACGCCAGTAATAGCACTAAAATCAATACAGGAATCATTGCTTCTGCTAATGACAACTCGGGATTAGAGAACGTAGAAGAGGTTTCAATAGAGTTGGAAGATTTAGACGTCGCCATTTGAATACAATTTTGTTTTGTAATGTTACGATTTTAACAAAATGTGTGCAACTATTTGAAAAAATCTTAAAGAAAAGTGTGGCGGAATCCTTAAAAACATTTGTATTTTTGTTTAAAATTATTAGAAATGAATCAATTTGATGTTGCTGTTATTGGATCAGGACCTGGAGGTTATGTGGCCGCTATTCGTTGCTCTCAATTGGGAATGAAAACCGCATTGATAGAAAAATACAATTCGTTGGGAGGTACTTGCCTGAATGTAGGCTGTATCCCTTCCAAATCCTTGTTGGATTCCTCGCATCATTATGAAGATGCTATCAAACATTTTGATACCCACGGTATTGAGATTCCCGGTGAAATTAATGTCAATTTAGAAAAAATGATTTCTCGCAAACAGTCTGTTGTAGATCAAACGACTAAGGGAATCGATTTTTTAATGGATAAAAACAACATTACTGTTTTTAACGGATTGGGTTCTTTTGTTGACAACACGCATATTTCGATTGATAATGGAAAAGACAAGCCCACAGTAATCGAAGCTAAAAATAGCATCATTGCCACTGGCTCGAAACCTGCTAATTTGCCATTTATCGAAGTTGACAAAGAGCGAATCATTACCTCTACTGAAGCGTTGTCTTTACAAGAAATTCCAAAACATTTGATTGTGATTGGTGGTGGAGTTATCGGTTTGGAATTGGGGCAAGTGTACAAACGACTCGGAGCGGAAGTTTCCGTTATTGAGTACGCAGATCGCATTACACCGGTTATGGATGCGTCGTTGTCAAAAGAATTGATGAAAGTTCTTAAAAAACAAAAAGTGAAGTTTTACTTGTCTCATCAAGTGAATAGTGTCAAACGTTCAGGAGACTCTGTTGCTGTTTCGGCAGTAAACAAAAAAGGGGAAACCGTTTCGTTTGAGGGAGATTATTGCTTAGTTTCTGTAGGAAGAAAACCCTATACATCGGGTTTGAACGCCGAGGCAGCAGGAGTGGTTGTTACAGAGCGAGGACAAATAGAGGTCAACGATCATTTACAAACAGGGGCTTCTAATATTTATGCGATTGGAGACGTGGTACGTGGTGCAATGCTTGCCCACAAAGCCGAAGAAGAAGGGGTGATGGTTGCCGAAATTATTGCAGGACAAAAACCGCATATTGACTACAATTTAATTCCCAACGTGATTTATACCTGGCCCGAAGTAGCTGCTGTAGGAAAAACAGAGGAGCAATTGAAATCTTCTGGGATTGAATACAAAGTGGGACAGTTTCCGATGCGGGCATTGGGTCGTGCTCGTGCCAGTATGGACATCGATGGATTTGTAAAGATTCTTGCAGACAAACAAACGGATGAGGTTTTGGGTGTTCACATGATTGGCGCTCGCGTAGCAGATCTAATAGCTGAAGCAGTAACCGCGATGGAGTTTAGAGCTTCTGCCGAGGATATCGCTCGCATGAGCCATTCGCATCCTACCTACGCAGAAGCTGTTAAAGAGGCCGCTTTGGCCGCAACCGGTGATCGTGCGTTGCATGTGTAGCATAGCTTCAGCAGAATGATACAAAAGGCGTTTTAAACGCCTTTTTTATACCTATACTTTTTTGTTACGTTAGCCCTAAAAACGCTCCAAAATTGGAAAGTAGGTTGTTGGCGTTGGGATACATAACATTCGCTTTTGGTAAATCGATATTCGTTAAAAATACAAGCTACTTCATTGATTTATAAATAGATAGACAAAATTGCTAAAAATGGATATACGAAATTCGTAAAGAACGGATATACGCAATGCGTATATTTGGGTGTTCTAAGCAATTTGATAAAAATCTTGAGGTTATACTAGATTTTGGTGTTTTCAATGCATATGAAAAAAAGCGCAAGTCATAACTAACGAAGGCGAATTCTTTTTCGCATGCTTCTTTCAATGGGAAAACCGTATCGGTAATATCCGAGAACAAGAGTGCACACAACCAGGACGAAAACTATCGCACCAGCAATGGATTCCGTAGTTGATAAATTGTGAGGAATTATACGATTTAAGCCCAATCCAAACCAAGTGCCGTATAACACAAAGTAATGAATGATGTAAACGGAAAGGGTGCGTTGTCCAATTTCTAAAAAATAAGATTTTTTAAAATAATTTTCGAGCAGCATAAAAACACCAAACAATACCAGAGTGTTGCCCAATCGAATCAAAAGATAATTGTTTTCAGTAACCATTGCCAGTAAAGGGATTTTGAAGATAAAATCAATCCCTTTTAACACATACGAAGATCCAAACATAAGAAACAAACCCAAAAGAAGGGATCCGCTTGCATAAGGGAGCAAGGTTGTTTTGTTTTTTTGAGTGTGACTGAACAAAACCGCAAAGGCTGCTCCCAACAAACAATATCCCAACCAAGGAAAAATAGAGAATACCCCTCCATTGGCTTTTGTAAAATAACTCGAAAGTATCGGGTGTAAATCCAATTCGATAGTTTTATACAAAGGTTCAAGCATAAAAATTGTGAGAGCCGATCCGATTAAGACCCATTGAAAAATTACAGATGAAAATTTGTGAAACAAAACATACAATCCAATGAGGATAAGTAAAGAAAGCCCGATAATATGCAAAACATCTGTTTGAAAAAACGCAGGATATAACTTTCCTTGGAGCAAGCCAAACAAATTTAGCCTAAGCAAATAGCCCCAAATTATCAGTTCAAAGCCTCTGCGAATTCCTTTAATAACACGGGGGTTTTTAAGCCCTTTGTTGGGGTTTTTTAATAACAAAAAAACAAAGATAAAGCCTGTAATGGTAAAAAAAACGGGGGCAGTAAATCCCCGGCAGTATGCCCAAATGCTGTAAATTATATCATTGTTGTTTCTAAATGCATCTCCCAAAAAGGTGCTTACAAAATGCCCTTGCAACATCATGAGGATTGCAAAAGCACGAAGCGCATCGATAAAATAAAGCCTTTTTTTAGAAACTAGCATTGCAGCAAAACTACAAAATGCGATTCATCTTTTCCTGAATTTCGTCAAGGCACAAATTACCAATACTCCCTTGGTGGGTGTGGTTGAGTTTTCGTTGAGGTATAAAATCTCCTTTTTCAATCGTTTCGCCAACTTGCTTGTAAGCATCTCGAAAAGGAACTCTTTGATTGACCAACTCGTTGAGGGTGTCTACACTAAAAAGATAGTCGTATTTTTCGTCTAGCGTAATCCCCTCTTTTACAATCACTTGCTCAATAGAGAAAGTCATCATTTCCAAACACGCTTTCAATTCTTCAATCCCTTCTATAATAGGGCCTTTAAACAATTGCATTTCTCTGTGATATCCGCTCGGTAAGTTGTTTGCCATAAGTGTTAACTGATTGGGCAGTCCTTGAAGTGCATTGCATTTTCCGCGAATCAATTCAAACACATCCGGATTCTTTTTGTGAGGCATGATGCTTGAACCCGTAGTCAATTCTTCAGGAAAACTTATAAAATCAAAGTTTTGACTCATGTACAAACAACTATCCATTGAAAACCGGGATAAGGTGCCAGCAATTCCTGCCATTCCCGTGGCAACGGCTTTCTCGAGTTTGCCTCTTCCCATTTGTGCTGCCACTACATTGTATTTTAAGGTTGAAAAACCCAAGGCTTTGGTAGTGCTTTCTCGGTCAATAGGGAAGGAGCTCCCATATCCTGCGGCGCTTCCTAGTGGATTTTGATCGGTCATATATTGAGCTGCATTCAAAAGAACCGTATCGTCAATCAAGCTTTCAGCATAGGCAGAAAACCAAAGACCAAAAGAAGAAGGCATTGCAATTTGCAAATGCGTATATCCTGGCAATAACACATTTTTGTGTTGATGGGCCAATACAAGAAGCGAATCAAACAGTTTTTTAGTAGCTTCTTTGATGCTGTTGATTTCTTCTTTTAAGTACAAATGCATGGCTACCAAAATTTGATCGTTTCTTGATCGCGCAGTATGTATTTTTTTACCTACTTCTCCCAGTTGTTGCGTAAGGTGAAATTCTATTTTGGAATGTACATCTTCAAACTCTTTTTCAATGAAAAATGAACCGTCTACGATTTGTTTATTGATAACGTTCAATTCCGATACTAGAAGTTCAACTTCCTTGGAAGTGAGCAGTCCGACTTGCCCCAACATTTGAGCATGTGCAATCGATGCTAAAACATCGTACTTTGCAAGAAATAAATCGTACTCTCGATCATTGCCTACGGTAAATGAATCAATTTTTTGATGACTAACCACTCCTTTTTGCCAAAGTTTCATTATTTAATTTATTAGTTTATAATATCTTATTTAAAATACTGGTATACAAATTTATAGCTTCATTGATTTCGTCAACAAAAATATACTCATCAGCGGTGTGTGAACGCGTAGAATCACCAGGACCTAATTTTAATGAGGGACACGACAGAACCGATTGGTCTGACAATGTCGGTGATCCGTAAGTGGGTCTATTGAGTTCCATTCCCGCTTTTACCAAAGGGTGATTTTTGGGGATGGATGACGAATTCAAACGAAGCGATCTTGGTGTGATTTCACAAGGCGCTTTGGCCTGTAAAAGATCTGTGATTTCTTGATTTGTATACTGATCATTTACACGAACATCGACTACAATATGAACTTCTGCAGGAACGACATTGTGTTGGCTTCCCGCATTGATTTGGGTTACCGTTAACTTTACATCTCCCAGTGTTTCTGAGGAACGATCAAATGTGAAATTCTCTAACCATTGCAATACTTCAATCGATTTTAGAATGGGATTGTTGTCGTTTGGATGCGCGGCATGTCCTGCTGTTCCTTTGACTTTAACGTCAAATACAACCAGTCCTTTTTCAGAAATCGCCAATTTCATAAGAGTAGGCTCGCCTACAATAGCAACATCTATTGTCGGTAATAACGGCAATACACTGTTTAACCCATTCTTTCCCGAGCTTTCCTCTTCTGCTGAAGCCACCATCACTAAATTGTAGTTCAGGTCTTTTTGCGCATAAAAATGAGTGAATACGGCAATTAAAGAAACCAAGGCTCCTCCGGCATCGTTGCTTCCCAATCCGTAAAGTTTTCCATCTACAATATCAGGCTGGTAAGGATCTCGTGTATAGGCTCTATTGGGTCGAACGGTATCGTGATGCGAGTTCAGCAACAGTGTGGGCTTGCTTTTATCGAAATAGTGATTGAAAGCATATACATTGTTATTGGATCGCTTGAAAGGGATTTTATGTTCCTTGAACCATTCTTCGATGCGATTTGCGGTTTGATCTTCTTGAGATGAAAACGATTGTATTGAAATCAAATCTTGAAGCAATTGAATGGCTTTTTGAGTGTTTGTTTCCATTTACAATGTAATTTGAGTTCTTATATGGGATGTATTTTGAATCATTCTAGGGAGCCCAATGTTTACCGAATGCACTCCTTTGTTGAGTGCGTCAAAACAATTTTTTAGTTTGGGAAGCATTCCATCGGCTATAATGCCTGAATTTAGCATAACCTTGTAAGAGGCTGAGTCTATAAAAGGAATCACTGAATCGTCATCATCTACCGATTGTAAAACGCCTTTTTTCTCAAAACAATAATGAAGTACAACTTCGAAAGAATCGGAAAGACTTGCTGCTACTTCTGAAGCAATAGTATCTGCATTGGTATTGAGCAATTGTCCCTCTTGATTGTGAGTAATAGCACAAAATACTGGGGTGATGCCATGACTTAATTGTGTTTGAATGAAACCGGCGTCAACCTTTGTAACATCTCCCACAAATCCAAAATCAATTTCGGGATGATTTCTTTTTACAGATTGGATGGCATTCCCGTCGGCTCCTGACATTCCCAAAGCATTGCACCCAAGGGACTGTAATTGTGCAACCATATTCTTATTAATTAGACCTGCATATACCATTGTAACCACGTCTAAGGTTGCCGCATCGGTAATTCGTCTGCCTTGATGCATAGTGGGAGTAAGTCCCATTTCTTTAGAAAATTGAGAGCTTTTTTTACCGCCACCGTGAACCAAAATTTTAGGTCCTTTTAGCTTGGCAAAATCCTGTAAAAATGCAGTCAGCTTTTGGGTGTCGTCAATGACATTCCCTCCAATTTTGACTACTGCAATCGAATTACTCATTGTCTAAAATTCTTTTTAACACGGCTTGAGCCGCGTATGTTCTGTTATTGGCCTGTTTTATAACTAACGAACTTTCATGGTTCATAACGTCATCAGAAACGACTACATTGCGTCTAATGGGTAGGCAGTGCATAAATTTGGCATGGTTTGTTGCTTCCAATTTCTTTCGGGTCAACATCCATTGATCATCAGTTCGTAATATTTTTCCATAATCTTGGTAAGATGCCCAATTTTTCACATATACAAAATCCGCATTTTTGAGCGCTTCTTCCTGATCGTAAACAATCGGAACCCCTTTGGTGATTTTCTCATCGAGTTCATACCCTTTTGGATGAGTAATCACAAAATCAGCCTCCTGACTCGCCATCATTTTTACAAATGAATTTGCAACCGCATGCGGCAATGCCTTTGGATGCGGCGCCCATGACAATACAATCTTGGGTTTATGAGATGGCCAGTGTTCTTTGAGTGTTATTGCGTCCGCGACAGCCTGAAGAGGATGTGCTGTAGCACTTTCCATATTTACAATGGGTACAGATGCGTATTTTTGAAAACTTCGAAGGACTATCTCGGATTCATCTTTTTCTTGGTCGGTTAAGCTTGCAAAGGCTCGAATAGCAACAATATCACAATATTGAGACACGACTTGTGCGGCTTCTCTGATATGCTCCGATCGAAGTCCGCTCATAACTGTTCCGTCTTCGTATTCAATTGCCCATGCTTCGCTCGAAAAATTCATTACCATAACTTCCATACCCAAAAGTTTTGCTGCTTTTTGGGTGCTCAATCGAGTTCTTAAACTGGGATTGAAAAACAACAACCCAAGTACTTTTCGTTTTCCTAATGCTTCGTGTGCATAGGGGTCTTTTTTAAGTGTTTGCGCTTCTTGAACCAGCTTATGAAGATCCAAATCTTCTGTTAAGTCAATAAAATTCTTCATTCTAATAGTGTTTTTAAAGCGTTAATAAGGCTGTCAATATGCTTTTTTTCAATAGATAGCGGAGGTAAAATGCGCAATAGTTTTTTGTTGCTACTGCCTCCTGTAAAGATTCGATGATCGTAAATTAATTTTTTTCGAAGTTCTCCAACCTCAAAGTCAAACTCAATACCTAACATAAGTCCTCTTCCTTTGATTTTTTGAATCCTCGGAAGTTGTTGTGCTTGTTCTTTGAAATACACACCCATTTGAGCGGCATTGTGTTGAAGGTTTTCTTTTTCTAGTGTTTCGAGCACAGAGAGTGTTGCAGCACACGCCAAATGATTTCCTCCAAAAGTAGTTCCCAACATCCCGTATTGAGCTTCTATGCTTGGATGAATTAGAATTCCACCTACGGGAAATCCATTTCCCATTCCCTTTGCCATCGAAATAATATGAGGTTCTATATTGTATTTTTGAAAACCAAAAAACGTCCCAGTTCTTCCAAATCCGGCTTGTACTTCATCGGCTATTAAACAGCTTTTGTATTGTTTGCACAAGGCTTCCATTTGATATACAAATTCCTCTGAGGGTTCGTCCAAACCACCAACTCCTTGTATGGATTCAAAAATCACGGCACAAACGTCGCCCTTGGCAAGTTCATTTTCAAGTTCTTTTGCATCGTTAAAAGGAAGAAATGTAACTTCTTGTTGAGCGTTTAATGGAGCATTAATTTTTTGATTGTCAGTCGAAGCAACAGCGGCGCTGGTTCTTCCGTGGAATGCATTTTTAAATGCAATTACTCGTTTTTTACCTGTATAAAAAGAGGCTAGCTTTAAGGCGTTTTCGTTGGCTTCTGCTCCCGAACTGCACAAAAATAACTGGTATCCAAGGCATTGTGATTGCGATTCTAACAAGTTCGCTAGTTCTACTTGAAGCGGGTTTTGAATCGCATTCGAATAAAACCCAATTTTATCCAATTGATTTTTGATTCGTTTTGAGTATTCAGGATGATTGTGTCCTATTGAAATAACCGCATGTCCACCGTAAAGATCCAAATATTCTTGGTCATTGGTATCATAGACATGAACTCCTTTTGCTCGCACAGGAGTTACATCGTAAAGCGGGTAAACATCAAAAAGAGGCATAGATTATGTTTTTGAGATTTTGTTAATTTTTTCAAACGAAGCAACAATACCTTTGATCAATGAAGAACTCAATCCTTGATGCTCCATTTCGTTCAGTCCTTCAATGGTACAGCCTTTAGGGGTGGTTACCTTATCGATTTCTTGTTCAGGATGTGAGTTGGTTTCAATAAGCAAACATGCAGCTCCTAACGCAGTTTGCATGGACATTTTCATAGCTTCATGAGCATCGAAGCCCAATTGCACACCTCCTTGTGTTGTGGCTCGAATCAATCGCATCCAAAAGGCAATTCCGCTGGCACATATAACAGTTGCAGCTTGCATGTGCTCTTCTTCAATAACAATAGAAGTTCCTAATGTATTGAAAATGGCTTCTGCCAATTGCAGGCGCGATTTTCCTTTTTCATTTGAACAAAGACATGTCATGGATTTTCCAACAGAAATGGCAGTGTTTGGCATGCTACGAATGATGTAATTGTCATTTCCAATGACCTTTTCCATACGCTCAATTTTAAACCCAGTGATGGTTGATATCAGAACGTGCTTTTCGGTCAACAAGCCTTTTATGTCACTTAAAATATTTTCAAAATGACTTGGTTGCACCGCAAAAATTAGAATGTCTGAATTTTTGACTGCTTCTTGATTGTCAGAGGTAATGTGGACATTGCCGTACTCTTTCCAATCTTCAATAGACTGGGTATTTCTTTTGGTAAGATAAAGCGATGTTATGGTGTTATTGGTAATAAGCCCTTTGGCAATACTCAACCCTAAATTTCCAGCACCGATAATAGCTATTTTCATAATGTATATTTTTAAAATGAACTGTTTTTTAATTGTAAACCACAGGTTTCATCAAAACCAAACATGAGATTCATGTTTTGAATAGCTTGTCCTGAAGCTCCTTTAATAAGATTGTCAATGATACTGGTAACCAACAGATATCCGTCGTGTTTGTGTAAGTGTATAAAACATTGATTTGTATTTACAACTTGCTTTAGGTGGATTTCTTTTTTGGAAACCTGCGTAAAAGGATCGTTTTTGTAGGTCTCCTCGTAAAGTTTGTAAGCTTCTTCCAACGTGCCTTCGAAAGCTGTATAAGCGGTTGCATAAATTCCTCTTGTAAAGTCACCTCTAATAGGCAAAAACATCAATTGATTGGAACTTCCTTGCAAATCCGAAAGAGTTTCATTGATTTCACCCAAATGTTGATGTTGAAAAGGCTTGTACCACGAAATGTTGTTGTTTCTCCAACTAAAATGTGTGGTACTTGAAGGTTTTACACCCGCACCAGTGCTTCCTGTAATAGCATTGATGTGAACTTCATTATTCAATTGTTTACTCGCTGCTAAAGGCAGAAGCGCCAATTGAATAGCTGTAGCAAAACATCCAGGATTGGCAATGGCTTGAGCCGATTGAATAGCATTTTTGTTTGTTTCGGGAAGTCCATAAACAAACGACTTTCCGATAAAATTACGATCAGCTTTCAATCGAAAATCGTTGCTTAAATCAATAATTTTGGTATTGTCATTGAATTGATTTTCACTCAAAAAAGTTCCAGAATTACCATGACCCAAACACAAGAACAATACGTTGACATCCGGATTTATAGTGTCTGTGAACGACAAATCTGTACTACCCAACAAATCTTGATGCGTATCTGAAATAAGTGTGTTGGCACGTGTTGTACTGTACACAAAGTCAATAGTGGCTTTCGGGTGATTTACTAAAATTCGAATCAATTCCCCGCCTGTGTATCCAGAGCCTCCGATAATCCCAACCGACAATTGTTTAGTTGTTGACATGTTGATGAATTTTGTTTTGATTAGACAATATTTTAATAAATCCTTTGGCGTCATCAGCAGACCAACCTTTGTTCATTTCTCCATAACTTCCAAAAGAAGCGTTCATCAAGTCGTTGGGAGAATTAACTCCGTCTAGAGTAAATCGGTAGGGGTGAAGTGTCAATAAAACATCACCGTTTACTGTTTCTTGAGTACTTTGCATAAATGCCTCCAAGTCTCGCATTACCGGATCAAGGTATTGCCCTTCGTGCAGTAACATACCGTAAAAACTACCTTGCTGTTCTTTTTGATATTGTTGCCATTTGGTCAGTGTATGTTTTTCGAGCAAATGGTGCGCTTTAATGATTAATAGCGGTGCAGCAGCTTCAAAACCAACCCTTCCTTTGATACCAATAATTGTATCACCGACATGAATATCTCTTCCGATGGCATACCGACTGGCAATTTCTTCAACGGCTTTGATATTGGCAATGGCTGTGTCTTTGTGACCGTTAACTGCAGTCAATTCTCCTTTTGAAAAGGAAAGGGTGAGTTGTTCAGACTTCTTCGCTTCTAGCTGACTGGGATAAGCAGATTCTGGTAAAGGAGTGTTTGAAGTCAAGGTTTCAGAACCTCCAACGCTCGTTCCCCAAAGTCCTTGGTTGATAGAATATTGTGCCTTTTCCCAAGAAATATCAATCCCTTCATTTTTTAAGTATGCAATTTCATCTTCACGAGAAAGCTGTTGATCTCGAATAGGTGTAATGATTTCGATTTCAGGTGCTAGCACTTGAAAAATCAAATCAAATCGTACTTGATCGTTTCCGGCTCCTGTGCTTCCATGTGCAATGTAAGAAGCATTTATTTTTTTGGCGTACTGAATGATTTCAACCCCTTGTATGATTCGTTCGGCACTCACAGAAAGAGGATACGTATTGTTCCTCAATACGTTTCCAAAAATCAAATATCTTACAATTTGTTGGTAATAATTTTCGATAGCCTCAATGGAAGTGTACGTGGAAGCCCCCATTTGAAGTGCTTTTTCATGCAACAATTGGGTGTCTTCTTCCGAAAAACCTCCTGTGTTAACACTCACAGCATGTACATCAAATCCGCTTTTTGATAAATGTTTTACGCAGTATGAGGTATCCAAACCACCACTGTATGCTAGGACAAGTTTTTTCATTGTTTTTTAAATTTGAGAAAAATTGATTCTTTAATTGATTTTAATCGTTTTAAAACAGTATTGTTATAAGGATGCTTTTGCTTTTCTTCCTGTGTTTTAGGATCGTAAAGCATCCCCGTACACAAACACATCGATCGTTCGGTTCGAGTTAATACATCATAATTTTTGCATGTTTGACAACCGCTCCAAAATTCATTGTCATCAGTAAGTTCAGAAAAAGTGACAGGCTTATATCCCAAATCGTAATTGATTTTCATAACGGCCAAACCCGTTGTGATTCCAAAAATTTTAGCATCGGTAAACTTTTCTTTGGAGTAATCAAAAATGGCTTTTTTGATCTGCTTGGCAAGGCCCTTTCCCCGGTATTCAGGAGCTACAATAAGCCCTGAATGTGCTAAATATTTTCCGTGTCCCCAAACTTCGATGTAACAAAAACCAGCAAACTGATCGCCGTCCAATGCAATGATAGCATTGTTGTTTTCCATTTTTGTAGCAATATATTTTGGAGTTCTTCTAGCAATTCCCGTTCCTCTGACTTTTGCGGAAGAAGCAATGGTTTCTGAAATAATACTCGCGTATTTGATATGCGATCGATTGGCTATGACAATATTCATAGTCTAAATAAAATTTTGATGAAAAAAATAATTTGGTTGAGAAGCGAAACTGGACACACCTAGTTTCATAAGAAATTCGCACCCCTAGGGGCGACGACGAAATGGAGTGGGCACTACAACAAATGCAGTGGCTAATGTTTTGATATGTGAACATGCGTTTTTCACATTGCAAATATCACAAAAAAAATAATTTAAACAAGTGATTTTAAACAAATCTATTTGTTAAATTTGTTACAGAATTAACAGATGACGGAGGATGCAGCGTTCTAAACGTATTTTTTCAGTTGAATCTCCCCACGAGATTTCCATTAAAATGCTTACTTGGGCTGCTCAATTTGACACCCACCTCTGGCTTGATTCTAACGATTACCATCCTCGTTTGGGATCCTACGATGCCCTTTTAGCGGTTGGAGTCCATTCCAGAATTGATTCGAGTCATTCGGGAGCTTTTGATGCGCTTCAAGCTTTTCATTCAAAAACGAAAGATTGGCTCTTTGGTTATTTAAGTTACGACCTGAAAAACGATGTCGAGCAACTTCAATCCTCCAATACCGACAACCTTGCGTTTCCCGAGTTGTTTTTTTTTCAACCTAAAAAAATATGGTTATTAAGAGGAAATCAATGGGAAGCTCACTACATAAATGACCATGAAATCACATCCGATTGGCATTCGATACTAGAAGCAGTCGATACGCATACAGTCAATGATTACAACGACCTTGCTTTACAAGCTAGAATTGAAAAAAATGAATATATCGAAAAAGTAACCCAACTTCTTCAGCACATTCAACGCGGAGATATTTATGAAGTCAATTTTTGCATGGAGTGGTTTTCAAAAGGCACCCAAATACACCCGTTAAAAACCTTTATGTCGCTCAACGAATTGTCCAAACCGCCCTTTGCGGCTTATTTCAAAGACGGAGACCGCTACGTTTTGTCTGCATCTCCCGAGCGTTATTTGCGAAAAGAAGGCTACAAACTCTTTTCACAACCCATCAAAGGAACAGCACCTAGATCGGATGTTAAGGCAGCCGACTCACAATTGGCTTTTGATTTAGAAAACAATGCTAAAGAACGATCCGAAAATATTATGATTGTCGATTTGGTGCGAAACGATTTGTCCAAAACTGCCATTCCAGGGAGTGTAAGCGTGGATGAACTATGCGAAACCTATTCATTCAAACAGGTTCATCAAATGATATCTACAATAACCTCCCGATTAAAGGCCGGTTTTTCAGGTATTGATGCTATCAAAACCACCTTTCCAATGGGCAGTATGACAGGCGCTCCGAAGCTTAGAGCTATGGAGTTGATTGAAGAATATGAGCGTTCCAAAAGAAGTCTTTACAGCGGTGCAATTGGGTATTTAACTCCTCAAGGAGATTTTGACTTCAATGTTGTGATTCGATCTATCTTATACAATGCATCCAATCAGTACGTTTCATTTCAGGTAGGAAGCGCCATCACTTCCAATTCAGTACCTGAAAACGAATACAAAGAATGTCTTTTGAAAGCCAAAGCCATGTATGCTGTTTTGACCGAGCCTATTACGACCTAAAAATCCTTACTTTTGCTTTATGTTAAGCAAGTTTACAGCGCATATCGAAAAGAACTTTCCGTTTTTAAAAAACAAACGCCTTTTGATCGCCGTCAGTGGAGGCCTAGACAGTATGGTGCTTTTAACACTTCTAAAACAATGGAATGCAGACCTTTCGGTGGCACATTGTAATTTTGGATTACGAGGTTCTGAAAGTGATGGTGATGAAGTCTTTGTGGCTTCGTTTTGTAAAAGAAAATCCATTCCATTTTTCAGCAAAAAGTTTGTTACTCAATTGCCAAAACACTCTGTTCAAATGGCAGCGCGTACCCTCCGATATGAATGGTTTGAATCGCTGCTAGATGAGCATTCGTTTGATTTTATCCTTACAGCACATCATGCGGATGATAATTTAGAAACTGTGCTAATTAATCTTACTCGAGGTGCTGGAATAGCTGGTTTATCCGGAATTCCACCAGTAAACAATCGCATAGTCCGCCCGCTTCTTCCGTTTTCTAAAAAAGAAATTCTTGATTTCGCCCAAACGAATAATTTGGAGTGGCGAGAAGATAGTAGCAATCAAAAACTAGATTATGTGAGAAATCAAATTCGTCATCAAGTCGTCCCAGCACTTAAAAATATTCAGCCTCAACTTATAGAACAAGTTCAAAAAAGTATTCATTTTTTAAGCGATACTCAAAAAATTAAACAGCAATATTTTGAATCGCTACTCCAAGAAATAAGCACCCAACACAAATCTTCTCTTTGTTTTTCTGTCGAAAAAATTAAGCAACTTCATCCTTTAGAGACTCACTTATTTGGTTTGTTTTCACCTTATGGTTTTACTTCGACAAAGGAGCTTGTTAAATTTTTGGAAGCGCCAACAGGGAAAGAAATTCAGTCTTTGGCATACCGTTTGATTAGCGATCGAGGAGAAATTATACTTACGCAATTGATCAATCCATCGTCTGATTTTTATGAAGTTACAGAAAATGAAATCCAGCACCCAATTCGATTGTCGATGGAAGAACACACAGGTAATTCCCTAAACACACACTGTCAAGTTTTCCTTGATAAATCGACTTTACAGTTCCCCCTTTTGTTAAGAAAGCAGCAAATCGGTGATGTTTTTTATCCATTGGGTATGATGGGTAAGAAAAAGATTTCAAAGTTTTTCAAAGATGAGAAAATGTCTACCTTAGCTAAAGAATCTCAATGGCTTTTATGTTCTGGAGATGCTGTTGTATGGGTTGTTGGCAAACGTGTAGATCGCAGGTTTGTTTCTACCTCAAAAACCTCAAACACCCTAAAAATTACCTATTATGAAGATTAAATTATCTTTTTTACTATCCCTTTTTTCATTCTTTTTGTTTTCACAAGAGCCCATTTCATGGTCTTACTCAGTAAATCAAATCGATAACAATCAATACGAACTGATCATAACTGCAGAAATCGCGCCCAAATGGAGTTTGTATTCGCAACATCTGAAAGAAGGAGGCGCATATCCTACCGAATTTATTTTTTCCAATCCTGATGCGAATTTTACTCTTTTAGGAGAAGTAACCGAATCAGAAACGGTTACCAAGTTTGATCCCATTTTTGAGGTTGAACAAACCTTTTTCAAAAATCAAGCTCTATTTACTCAAAAAATCAAAGTTATTAATCCTTCTTTAGAGACAATCGATGTTTCCATCGTTTATCAAGCCTGTGATGATAAGGTTTGTATTTTTAGAGAGATTGACCTTACCATAGATTTGAATCAAAAAAACACACCGCAGTTAGCGACAAACAACCTCAAACTGATAAACGCCGATTCCAATCCATTAAAAATACAATTACAAAACACAGAGCTTTTGGAATTGGCATCTTCAAGCCAATCGAAATCATCTCAAAAAGGGTCGTGGCAACTCTTTATGCTTGGTTTTTTGGGCGGATTGATCGCCTTATTGACGCCTTGTGTGTTTCCTATGATACCACTAACGGTTTCGTTTTTTACAAAACAATCTAAAAACAAAAGAAAGGGTATATTGAATGCCATTTGGTATGGTTTGTTTATAGTTGGAATCTATTGGGCATTGAGTTTGCCGTTTCATTTTTTAGACTCTATTGATCCCGAAATTCTCAACACCATTTCGACCAATATATGGCTAAACGGACTCTTTTTTGTGATTTTCGTTGCCTTTGCATTTTCATTTTTCGGGTTTTACGAACTTACATTGCCCAGTTCTTGGGCTAATAAAATGGATGCTACGTCCTCCAAAATAGGTGGTATTATCGGTATCTTTTTTATGGCATTGACCTTAGCGATAGTTTCTTTTTCCTGTACAGGCCCTATTTTGGGCTCGTTATTAGCCGGTTCTTTAACTGCTGAAGGCGGTGCTTTTCAGCTCACTTTGGGAATGACAGGCTTTGGTTTGGCGTTGGCTTTACCGTTTGCATTTTTCGCGTTGTTTCCCAATTTACTAAACTCGTTACCCAAATCAGGAGGTTGGATGACCACTACCAAAGTTGTTTTAGGATTCTTAGAACTCGCATTGGCATTTAAATTCCTTTCCAACGCTGATTTGGTTGGGAATTGGGGGATTCTAAAAAGAGAAATTTTTATCGGTATTTGGGCAATTATATTTATAGGTCTCGCGATTTATTTGTTTGGAAAATGGCGATTTCCTCATGACCCCGCTCAGGTAAAAGTTTCCAAATCCCGTTGGGGATTGGGATTGTTGACCTTAGCATTTGCATTTTACCTAGTGCCGGGATTGCTGCCGGCTTCCAAACCGTTTACTTTATTAAGTGGATTTCCACCTCCGACTTTTTATAGTATTTACCCTCAAGAATCCGATTGTCCTTTGGGACTGAATTGTTATAAGGACTATGCCATGGGATTGGCCGAAGCAACGAAAACAAACAAACCTATTTTACTCGATTTTACGGGTTGGGCATGTGTAAACTGCCGTAAAGTGGAAGAAAACGTATGGAGCGATCCCGAAATATTCCGTTTGTTGAATGAAAATTTTGTTCTCATATCGTTGTATATCGACGATCGTAAGAAATTGCCCGAAGCCGACCGACTTGTTTTGGAATATGAATCAGGAAAGAAAAAAGAAATTACAACTGTTGGTCAAAAATGGGCTACTTTTCAAACACTCAATTTTGAGACTGCTTCACAACCTTATTATGTGATGTTACATCCAGACGGAACGGTATTGGGACCTTCTCAACAATACACCGATATTGCTACTTACAAGGCGTGGCTCAAACAAGGATTGACTACGTTTGATCAACTTGTGAAAAACTAATTTTTGAGAGTGTTGTAATTGCCTAGTGCATACAATAGGGGCGAAGAAGCAGGTTTTTCGATAGCTCCTTGAGTAATTCGACTGATGAATATCCAATGATCGCCACCGTCTATTTTGGATTCCACAACGCCCTCCATCCATGCCATGCAATTTGCAAGAATTGGCGCTGATGCTTGCGAAAGCAAAGCCACTTCCTTAAAACGCTCAGCAGCCGTAATTTTTGGGTTGGCAAATCGATTGGATAATTCGGTTTGTTGATCGGTTAAAATGCTAATCCCTACTGCTGCACCGATTGAAAAAAAAGAGGTTGATAGTGCTTCTTTGTTCAAACAAAAAAGTACCAATGCAGGATCTAGAGATACAGAAGTAAATGAATTGGCGGTAAATCCCGTTTGGGTGCCGTCTTCCTTTTGGGAGCTAATAACTGTTACTCCCGTGGCAAAATTGCCGCAAAGCTGTCTAAAAAATGATTGTTCCATAAATATATTGCAAATAAACAACTTTTTGTCAAGTTGAATTTATTAAAAATTATTATTTTTAATGAACTCAAATTATTACTATGCTTGTTAAAATCTTTGCCAGTGCTGTTTTTGGTATTGAGGCCACTACGATAACCATTGAAGTCAATGTAGATCAGGGGATAGGCTATCATTTAGTAGGCTTGCCCGATAATGCTATTAAAGAAAGCAATTATCGTATTGCTGCAGCATTAAAAAACAACGGTTATAAACTTCCAGGCAAAAAGATCACGATCAATATGGCACCTGCCGATATGCGAAAAGAAGGCGCTGCTTTTGATTAGCCCATTGCGTTAGGGATATTGGCAGCTTCTAATCAAATATCGGCTACCGATTTGGATGTCACGGTGGTAATGGGTGAACTTTCGTTGGACGGAAACATTCAACCCATTAAAGGAGCTTTGCCTATCGCCATTCAGGCGCAAAAAGAAGGGTTTACAAACGTACTCCTGCCTATGGCTAATGCCAACGAAGCTGCGGTTGTGGAAGGAATTGACGTGTTTGGCGTAAAAACGCTGAAAGAAGTAATTGATTTTTTAGAAGGAAACCAAACAATTTCTTCCACAAAACTGGATATTAAACGTCAGTTTTACGAAAATATATCTTCTTCCGAACTCGATTTTTCTGATGTCAAAGCACAAGAGAGCATCAAGCGGTGTATGGAAATCGCAGCTGCTGGCGGACACAATGTTATTCTAATCGGTCCGCCAGGAAGCGGAAAAACCATGCTTGCCAAACGATTGCCCTCCATTTTACCGCCCATGACCCTTCAAGAAGCTTTGGAAACGACCAAAATTCATTCGGTAGTAGGAAAACTTAAAGGCGAAGGTTTGATGCATCAGCGTCCGTTTCGGGCGCCTCACCACACCATATCCGACGTTGCGTTGGTTGGAGGAGGAACTTATCCGCAACCGGGTGAAATTTCATTGGCGCACAACGGAGTTCTTTTTTTAGACGAATTGCCCGAGTTCAAACGCGGTGTTTTGGAAGTCATGCGTCAACCTATTGAAGATCGAGAAGTAACCATTTCTAGGGCACGTTTTAGTATTACTTATCCTTCGTCGTTTATGTTTGTTGCTAGTATGAATCCCAGTCCGTCTGGGTTTTTCAATGACGGAAACCAAGCTGCCTTTTCATCTCCCGCAGAAATGCATCGGTATATGGGAAAAATATCAGGACCGCTTCTCGATCGAATAGATATTCACATTGAAGTAACCCCCGTTCCCTTTGATGAACTTTCGGAAGAACGACGTGGAGAGACGAGTGAAGAAATTCGAAAACGAATCATAGCTTGCCGAACCCTTCAAGCCAAACGGTTTGAATCCCACAACGGTGTTTATTACAATGCACAAATGGGAGTAAAGCACATCCGAACCTATTGCGAATTGGATGCATCTTCAAAAGCTTTACTCAAAGATGCTATGGAACGATTGAATTTATCGGCTCGTGCCTACGATCGTATTTTAAAAGTTGCCCGCACCATTGCCGATTTGGAACAACAATCTCATATCCAAGGACAACACATTGCTGAAGCTATTCAATACCGGAGTTTGGATAGAGAAGGGTGGTTGGGGTAATTTTACTGATAAAATTACACCTTGTTATACACTTCCTCAAAAGGCACGCGAAACCGTTCTCCATAAACGCCTTCGGGTTTACGAATCCCACAACCTATCACCATATTGATTTCCGCTCCTTTGGGTACATTGAGTATTTTTTTAATTCTGAGGGTATCGCTTCCTTCCATAGGGCAGGTGTCGTACCCCACAGCCGCCATGCTAATCATAAAATTTTGTGCAGCCAAAGCGGCGCTTTTATGCGCCACTACTCTGAGGTCGCTCCAGCGGGTTTGTCGATACACGGGACGAAACAAACCGACCAATTGAAATGCCCAATATTTAATTGCACCAAAAACTCCAAAAAAGTCAGCATACAGGGTAGGGATGAGTTTTTGGTAATAATTGACTACCATTTTTTTTCGATGCGTCTCTGTTTGCATTTTGGGTTGCTCAAAAACACGATCAAAGTGGGCTACATTGGCACGCGCTTTTTGTCTCCAAGTGTCTTTTCGAGTAACGACCACAACCAGTTGATTGGCGGTAGTTGCCGCACTTTGACTCATGCAAGCCGTTCCTATTTTTTGAAGAACGGCTGAGTCGGTAATGTGATGAAATTCCCACAATTGCAAATTGCTACTCGTAGGAGCCAAGGAGGCATTTACGAGGCATTGTTTGACAATAGCCTCTTCCAGTGGTTCGTCTGAATAGACTCGCACAGAACGGCGATAATTGATAGCCTCGGTAACTGTTTTTTCTTTCATTGAAAGTATTTTAAAAAGCGTTTAATAAGTTTTCCTTTGTTGTTGTAGGGAGCATACCGAAGGGGAATATCCAACCATGTAGGGCGATATACAAAAGGTTTGTAATGGGTAAAGGTGTCAAACGAGGCTTTACCGTGATAACTTCCCATACCGCTGTGTCCCACTCCGCCAAAAGGCAGTTTTGGGTTGGCAAACTGAATGATAGTATCATTGATAGCTCCTCCTCCGTAGGAATGGGTTGCTAACATTTTTTTGGCAACTTTTTTTCGTTCCGAAAACATATAAAAGGACAGCGGTTTTTCAAAAGATCGAATAATTTTGTGCACTTCATTCAATTCTTTGTATGCCATGACAGGTAAAATAGGACCAAATATTTCGAGACGCATCAGTTCAGAATCCAAATTATCAACTGCTACGAGGGTGGGAGAAAAAAAACGGGTATCAGCATCGCCATTTCCTCCAAAAAGTATTTTTTGATTTTCTAGCAGTTTTTTCAAACGATTGAAATGATTGCTGTTGATAATTCGTCCGTAATCGTTGGATTGATCAATCTGCTTCCCAAAAGCTCGTTCTATTTCTTTTTTTAGAGCATTTACAAATTGGGTTTGGATGCTATGATGCACCAAGATATAATCGGGCGCGATACAGGTTTGTCCACAGTTGAAAAACTTCCCCCAAACAATCCGACGAGCGCTAACAGCAATGTTAGCTGTTTCGTCAACAATACATGGATTTTTCCCACCCAATTCCAGTGTGGTTGGCGTCAAGTTTTCTGCGGCTGCCTTGGCAACTATTTTTCCTATTTCCACTCCGCCTGTAAAAAATATATAATCCCATCGTTGTTGCAATAATTCGGAAGCAACATCAGGTCCCCCTTGAACAACGGATACAAATCCTGGGTCAAAAACCGTTTTTACGATTTTAGCTACTACTTGGGAGGTGTGTGGTGCATTTTCGGAAGGTTTTAATAACACTGTGTTTCCTGCTGCTACTGCACCAACTAGCGGGCCTAAAGCCAATTGGAATGGATAGTTCCAAGGAGAAATGTGTAAGGTGTTTCCGAAGGGTTCAGCCAATATCCAATCAGACGATGGGAAGTTAATAATCGATGACGGAATTCGCTTGGGTTTGCTCCAATTCTTGAGGTTTTTTTTCAGTAATTTGATGTCGTTTAAAAGCACAGAAATTTCCGAAGAAATTACTTCTACATAAGGTTTTCCTAAATCCTTGTGCAACGCTTGATGGATTTCTTCGTCCTGTGCTATGATTTCTTTGTAAAGAGCCTTCAGTAGTTTGATTCGAAAGGCTACAGAAAGTGTTTTTCCTAACTTAAAGTAAGTGCGCTGACGTTTTATAATCTCATTTATTGAATTATTCATAAAAAATAAATAAACTTGATATACTGGTTTGCATATTTCGTAAAAATATAAAAACTTGGATTGGAAACACCATAATATTGCATACATTTGTAATATGAAAAGAAAAATTCACATCGTCATTTCCATTGTCGGCTATTAGCCATAGGGAAGTTTGCGTTGTAATTTATTTCGTTCCTTCTCATTAATTCGGGAAGGTTTTTTTTTGTTTATAACAATGTTGGATGTGCGATTTTTAAATGTGTAAAATGCTGATAAATAACAACTTGAGGTGTTTTTGTGCATGCTGAACTTCTTTTGAATTTGGATTCAACTCCAACAAAATGAACATTTGCAATTATTTTTGAATAGATATTAAAAAAATGAGCTTAAATAAATTTAGTAAACGTGTCACTCAAGACCCTACCCAGCCTGCTGCTCAAGCTATGTTGCACGCTATTGGTTTGACTGATGAAGATTTCAAAAAACCTTTAGTTGGTATTGCCAGTACCGGATACGAGGGCAATCCCTGTAATATGCACCTGAATGATTTATCGGTTCATGTTAAAAAAGGAACTCAAGAAGCCGATTTGATCGGATTGATATTCAATACGATTGGAGTTAGTGATGGTATTTCTATGGGAACTCCTGGAATGCGTTTTTCACTTCCTTCTCGAGATATTATTGCAGACTCAATCGAAACGGTCGTTGGTGGAATGTCATACGACGGCGTAGTGACTGTTGTGGGTTGTGATAAAAATATGCCGGGAGCTCTTATGGCTATGTTACGTCTAAACCGCCCATCGGTGTTGGTTTATGGAGGAACAATTGCTTCGGGATGCTTGAACGGAAAAAAATTAGACGTTGTTTCTGCTTTTGAAGCCTGGGGCGAAAAAGTTTCTGGAAAAATTGATGAAGCTGCTTATAAAAGCGTCGTTCAAAATGCTTGTCCAGGAGCTGGTGCTTGTGGAGGTATGTACACTGCCAATACTATGGCTTCTGCCATAGAAGCATTAGGAATGGCATTGCCCTACAATGCTTCCAATCCAGCTACAAGTTCTTTAAAAGTAGATGAGTGCGTTGAAGCAGGAAAATCCCTTAAACATTTATTAGAAAATGACATCAAACCTTCTGATATTGTAACTCGGAAATCGTTTGAAAATGCAATTCGTTTAATCACTATTTTGGGAGGGTCAACCAACGCAGTACTTCACTTTTTAGCCATTGCGAAAGCTGCCAATGTTGAGTTTACTCTAGAAGATTTTCAACATATCAGTGATACGACACCTTTTTTAGCAGATTTGAAGCCAAGTGGAAAGTTTTTAATGGAAGACCTTCACGAAGTAGGAGGAATTCCAGCGGTACTAAAATACATGCTTGAAAATGGAATGTTACACGGTAATTGTTTGACTGTTACAGGAAAAACAATGGCTGAAAACTTAGCTGATGTTCCAAGTCTTAAAGAAGGTCAACAAGTCATTCGACCTACACATAAACCCATAAAGGAAACGGGACACATTCGAATTTTAAAAGGAAACTTAGCTTCTGAAGGTTCCGTTGCAAAAATCACTGGAAAAGAAGGCCTTCAATTTGAGGGAACAGCCAAGGTTTTTGACGGAGAATACGATGCAAACGATGGAATCAAAAATGGTTTGGTTGCCAAAGGAGATGTGGTCGTTATTCGATACGAAGGACCTCAAGGCGGTCCAGGAATGCCAGAAATGCTCAAACCCACTGCAGCCATTATGGGAGCAGGATTGGGTAAAGACGTCGCCCTTATTACAGACGGTCGATTCTCAGGTGGAACCCACGGTTTTGTGGTAGGTCATATTACTCCCGAAGCACAAGTTGGAGGAGCCATTGGATTGGTTGAAGACGGAGATACTATTGTTATCGATGCGGTAACAAATTCTATTCATTTGAAAGTTTCAGATGAAGAATTAGCTAATAGAAAGTTAAAATGGAAACAACCCAACCTCAAGGTGTCCAACGGTGTTTTGTATAAATATGCAAAAACGGTGGCATCGGCATCAGAAGGTTGTGTTACCGACGAATTATAAGAAGTATGAAAACTGCAACACAAAACATTTCGGATACTCAAAATGTAATCAAATCCATTTCTGGAGCTGAAGCTGTAATCCGCTGCTTGTTGGAAGAAAATGTGGATTTGATATACGGTTATCCTGGCGGTGCTATTATGCCGATCTATGATGAGTTGTACAAATTTCAAGACAAATTGAGCCATGTGCTTACAAGACATGAGCAAGGAGCTACTCATGCGGCACAGGGTTATGCACGCACATCAGGACGTGTTGGTGTTGCCATGGCGACCTCAGGGCCTGGAGCTACTAATTTAGTGACTGGAATTGCAGATGCACAAATAGATTCAACTCCAATGGTGTGTATCACAGGACAAGTGGCTTCCCATCTTTTAGGTTCCGATG
>JAQWSC010000008.1 GCA_029243385.1 Flavobacteriaceae bacterium
GTGCATTATTATTTGAGTAACATTCCTCTGGATTTTTATTATCATCTTTTTCACAACTACTAAGAATCGTCAGTAAGAAAGTAAATAGTAAAATTGATTTTTTCATCGGATTCTATTCTTTTTTTTAAAACGACGATTTCTAAACCACTTTCAGTAATAATATTTGGACAAAGTGTAAATCTCTTACTTACAAATTGTTCAGTTATTGTGTTAGGATTGTCAGTGTTTGGAAATGTTCCTACCTCGTGATTGGGAATCCCATTTCCATTTAAAATTCTGTCGGTTCCATCAGAGGTCCATGAATAGTTACTATAAGTATTGACAGACTCGTCATCATTATAGATTTCTTCATTAATAGATACCAAAACTCCTGCAGTCGAATAGTCTCCCGAACAGTCAGTATTATTTTGTTCTTTTTGGCTTTCATTTGTACTGCAAGAAAAAAGGAGAAATAATATGACGACTTTACAGAGAGTTTTCATTTTGACAGTATTTAAACCTTAGACCCAAATCGAATTAAAAAGTTTACATTCAATATTTGCAGTTACATATTTGAATGACATGTAGGTTCGTATCGCTTTGTGTAGCTGCTGGGTTAGGCCCTGTTTTTAGGTTTTTTTTCAGGAATGCGTCCTTGATTACCTACTCCGTCATAATCAACTGTATCGTAGGCTTTAAAGTGTTCTTTTCTTTGAATCCTGTGTTGACTCAAAATAATTTTCAATAAAAACCATACATATACAACGAAAATTATGAGTCCAATAAAAAACATTATTTTATTTGTCATCGCGTCGTCTTTGTCTAATTGCCATGGCAAACCCTAAAATTGTAATCGGCCATAATCCTACATAAATGCCCTCGAGTTCGTTTCCTGTAAACCATAAGGTCACCGAATACACAAAACTCAAAAAAGCTAAAATAATGGGATAATATTTTTCTAAATTTTTTTTCATTTATTTGTTTTAACTCTACTAATATAAGAAATTAAACCATAGGCGTCAATATTTTCTAACCAAACGATTTTTTACAAAGCTTCTGTAAAGCAAATAACAAAGCATTGATTTGTATGAAAATAAGCACTGTAAATTGATGGATTTATTCGTTGTTTTTCTGGGTTTTGGAAGAAGAATCCATTGCAATCGCTTTTGAATTTATTTGCAAACAAAAACTAAGTTGTTTACATTGTAAACTAAACAAAAAATCAATCAATTATGAAAAAATTAGTTTTATTTATGTCCGTTATTTTTACGGTCATTGCCTGTCAAACGCCTCAAGCTGAAAAACAACCCATTGGATTTGATATTTCTGAAGAAGGCGTCGAAAGGATGCTTTATGGTGGATCAATGTCAACCGTTGAGGTTTGGAAAAGTTACATAAAGGCTCATAATGAAAACGATCTTGAAGCCATTCGGAGCCTTAATGCCGATAGTATCAAAATTTGGGGGCCTAGAGGTGAGCTCATAAAAGGAACCAATGCACATATCGAATTTTTATCCAACTGGTTTTCGGCAAATGCTCCATCGTGGGACTCAAATTATTTTATAGCCAATGCGTACACAGACCAAAGCGGAGCGTTGCGCGAGTGGGTTACTTCAGGGCACGATGTTACGCTTACTGTTGAAGGCAATAAAATAAAAGTAAATCAAGTACACGATGCATTGATCTCTGATGGAAAAGTTCAAATGTTTTATGTTTATGAACGCGCCGAACCTGTTTCTGCAAAATAAGAAAAGCTTCAAATAATTAATAAAAAAAACCTCCACTTGGAGGTTTTTTTTTATTGATAAGTCATGAAAATTAGTTGTCTTTACCAGCCAAATTGAAAGATCCATTTTCAAGATGCCCTACGTGCACATATATTTGATCTTCGTGACTCCCAGAAACCGAACTCCAGAATTTCTTTCGTGCTTCAACATTAGGGTTTTCTTGAGGCGTAGTGATGGCTTTGGCAAAATCCGTCATGTTGTTAAATCCTCCAAACAGTTGCAAATCAGATCCTGCGCCTTTGTAGTGAACACTCGCTCCACCACCTAGCTGTAATCCGTCTTTTACCATGGGTCTCGTTTGCCAGTCTAAGTAAGCTGTTGCCATTTCACCAATGCTTCCGCTAGTATTGTAGTTCCCAACAACAAAAACAAAAGGAATGTCCCAGTCCACATCTTCTTTAGAAACAAAAAAGTTTTCGTAGTCTATGAATCGCATTTCGTCCCAATGCCCGTCAAAAAAAGCCCACCATTGAGTAAATGCTTCGTCCATTTCTTTTTTGGCTTCGTCGGAAAGCTTCTCATAATTTTTTTGAAAAGCACCTGCAAAATCATCTTTTACAGCGTCTTCAGCAGAATCGTACTGATCATAAATAGCTATCGAAGCTCCTGATCCATACCAATGTCTATACACCCATTGTCCTTTAATGGTTCTCTCGTCACTTTGTGACATGTCAGTTACTTTTTTGTGGAGTTCTACAAACTTTCCAATCTGTGTTGGATGAACATCCAAATACGTGATTTCAATTACTGACTGAGCCGAAATAAAATAGCTGCACAAAACCGTAATTAAAAGTAATAATTGTTTCATATTGATATTTTTAAAGTTGTTATTATCGTTAAATATATAACTATTTATTCACTAAAGTGAAAAATAGTAACACATTCAACATAATTTCCCTTAAAAACGCAATAAGAAAGCTGTATTGCTAACTATTACTTATTTTTTTATAAACGCACGTGAAATAAGTGTTCCGTCTTGCAAATAGATATTGATATAATAAATTCCAGTGCTTAAATGTTGTACATCCAATTGATCTAGATTTCCACCTTTAACCTGGACCGCTTGTCCTGAATTGGATAGCAGTTCGATTTTAATAATTGGATTTTCAGATGAAAGACCGCTAAAATTAATCGATGTACTAACGGGATTCGGATATATTAATAACGGTTCGTCGGTATTCGTGTTTGCTGTATTTATTGTAAGAGTCATTGTAGCCGAATAAGCAACATAATTATCGTCTTCAGCCTGAAAGGCAGTTACTGTGGTAGCTCCTGGCCCAACAATGATTGCCGTGTTTCCTGATACCGTAGCAATCGCTGTATTATCAACTGTGTAAGTAAAAGCTCCTGAACTGTTAGAAGAAGCTGTCAACTTAAATGCAGCATCCCCTACTGTTTTTGTTACATCTGAAAAAGTAATTGTCGGGATTTCTTTTGGATCTTCACAATCTTCGCCCACAACATATTGGAAATATTTTGTCACAACTTGTCCACCAGTGATAGCAAACTTACAGGCATAGCTTATGGTTTGACCTGTTGTAAAACCTCCAACGGTTTTGCTAAACACATTTCCTCCCTCGGCATTCATAGCACTTTCAGAGAAAGGATCTTCTTTATACAAATACCCAACGGCGCCTGCTTTGTCGGTATCCAAAAGTTCACAAGTAATTTTGACGCTGCTTCCAATGGTTTCAAAAATCATTTTATAGCCTTGAGAAAATGTTCCCTGTGTGGATTCCTTAGAAAAATATTCGCAGGACAGCTTTTGATTTACTGTAATAGAAACGGAACTAGAGGTAGTGATTTCTCCCAAATCGTCGGCTGCCACTGCAGTTAAACTATGAGTTCCAATCTCAGGATTTAGCCAATCAAAACTGTAGGGAGCGGTACTATCTTGGGCAATTTTTACATCTCCAGCAAAAAATGCTACAGAGGTTATCTGACCGTCCAAGTCAGAAGCCGATGCATTGATGGTTACCGTGTCGCCTTCAACATAAACCGTATTGTCTGTTGGAGAAGTTATACCTACAGTTGGCAAAACATTGGCCGTTGACTGAACAATGACGAATACCTCGTCTTTTGCACTGTAGTTATTGTCGGAAATAGAAAGCTCCAGTTTATAAATTCCTTGTTGGAGATTGCCTATCGAAGATACCAACGCATTTGCATCGGAAAATGTAATTACCGAAGGTCCGAAAACTTGCTTCCACTCAATGGTAGCGTTACTAGGATCGGGAAGGCTGCTTTGGGAACCGTCAATTTGAGAAGTAGTTTCGGGAATTACAACCACAACATTACTTCCAGCATTGGCAATCAAAGGGTTGTAGTCCAAAGTACTTTGATATGCAAAAGTCATTTTTCCTAAATTGAATCCTCCGTTTGAAACAACCAATTTAAGGGTATGTTTTCCCTTAACCAATGCTATATTTTGATAGGTTTTAGACTTCCATTTGTCCCATCCTCCCGAATCCGATACAGTCAGGTTATTGGTTATTTTTTGTCCCGCTATTTCTAGATAAAAGGGACCTCCACTGTTGTTCTCTGTGGCGTATTCAATCTCTAAGTTATAATATCCCGTTTGTGAAACATCAATAGCATATTCGAGCCACTCTCCTGCTTCTACCCAACCAATGGTTGCGGTTTGATTTTCATACACAGCATCCACATATTCGTTCGGTCTAAAATTGCCAAATTCGGCTCCATTGTTACCTACGCTCGTATCGTAGTACGAAATATTTTGCCCCAAACCTCCTTCAAAAATATCATAATTTCCGGCTTCAACAACTCCAGGAATCAGGACAGGCTGGGCCAAAAATGGCTTTTGCTCACCCACAACAACAGAAATCGAATTGGTGATGGCAAACTCTACGTTTTCATAGACTCTTGCATAAAAATCTTGGAATCCAATATTCAGATTTTCTGCTTTTATTTGATAGGGTGCTGATGTGTCGGAACCAACCAACACACCATTGTTGTAAAAATCAACCTTTGTGACGCCTGATCCAAAAGTTGTCACCTCCAGGTTTACACTTCCACCGCTGTAGGCTTGATTGAAATCTGAACTGAGCGTTCCGCCTACATTTACATCCCGACTAGTAACTAGTTCTTTGGCGGGAACATCTAAGACAAATCCGTCCGAAAATGTGACTGAAATAGGTGCGTTTGAATAATTTTGTGCTACGTAGGTGGTTTTTCCTTCATCGGTAAACGCAGCAGCTATAGGATGATTGGCAGTAATGGAACTATCCACTTTACCAAGTGCTTTCATGCTATGAAGCCAGTAGTAAGTTTGCGCATCAGAAATCCCAAATTTTAAATTGCGATCAGGGTACGAATCGTACAATGTGATGGCCAAATCGGGGTTAATAAAAGCCAAATATTCCCAGTAAATGTCGTGCCATAAGTTGGGGTTTTTTTCATTGTTCAATATGCCGGTATTTTGGGTGATTTCGTTCCAAAGTTTTTCAACATATTCCGTATTGTGCCCCAAATACAAAGACCCTCCATGAATGGGATACATTTCAATACCGTAAGCAGCGGCAATATCAGCAGTCCAAAATGTTCCACTATCGTACGAGTTTCCCCAAACTCTCGAAGCAACGCTGTAAGGATAGGTGTTCGAAAAAATACGATCGTTCATATCAAACCAATATTCTTCGACAGCAGATTGTTCGGTAGTGTATAAATAAATCCCCAAGTCTCTAATTGCGTCATTTCCGGTAACCGATCCCCAATGAATCAAGGAGGAGTTAAATTGCATACTTTCCGAAGTAGATTCTTGATCGTTTCCTTGAGGAAAAGAGGCAAATCCATTTGCCCAAGCATGACCAGCATAGGGACTAAAGTTTCTTAAAAATGGGAACTGGGTGTCATTTCTATTAAAAGAAGCAGCGTCTCTAATGAGTAAATTAACCATATCTCCCCAATCATCTGCCCAACCAGGCTCGTACTGCTCTAGGAAAGCTGCCGCATGAATAAAATATCCCCAGTGGAAATGGTGATCATTGATGTTACTGTCTTGCCCATGTCCAGCAGGATAGCCTAAAAGTGTTGTCCAATCATTGTCGTAATAAAACAAAAAAGCGACTTCTCCTGATTCGTAGCTTAACCAGTCTTCGAGACGTTCTTTTATGGTGGCTATAATTTTGTTTCTTGCCTCTACATTTCCGGTTTCGTCAGCAATTCGTGCTGTTTGAATCAATCGATTCATCATTTGCCCTTCGTTGTATGAATCTGTCCAAGTGGCAAGTCCGTCATTTTCCAAAAGCGTAATTTTTTCATCCAAACTGGAAGGATTAAAGCCCTCGCTTTTGAATGCCAAATAGGGAAGTGTTGGCAAAATTCCCTTAAAAGAATTTTCAACACTGAATGTATTTCCGTCAAGCATTTTGAGTTCTCCTCTAACAGAGGTATAGGTTTCCTTATTGGGAGAAGGAGAATCGAAAGCTAAGTGTGCCCATTGATGGGGAAGCAATCCTTGAAGCACGGTTGAATGACTGCCTTCCTTGACGTCTGTTTCGATCGTAAAATCGGTTCTTAAGACACTGGTATTTTCGTTATATGTCCAATTGGCTGAAGTATTAGCTGGGAACACATAAGCGTATTTTTTATACGCTTGCGCAAGTTGAGCTGCGTTGGTATTGGATTGAGGAAGCATCACTGCAGACCAATAATTTTTATTATTGAGAGAAGAAGTATATACATTCCCGCTTTTATTCCAAGTACTTCCCGCGGGAGCATATAGTACGTAATCAACATTGTATTGCGCATTTTCAATTAGTAAAACCTCATTATCAATGGTTGCCGTACCCGACTTTACTGCAACCCGAGCAACATCACTAGCTGCTTTTGTAAAATAAACAAAGGGCATTCCAACACCACTGGTAGCTGTAAATTGATGTGAACTGTTTTCCCATGACATTGAAACTGTCCAATCGGAGTAATCAGAAACTGTTGCTTTGCTACTGTTTAGACCTTGAACACCAATTTCCACTGATTCTTGATCTCCTATCACACCAAAGGGTATATAAGTCATTACCAATCCACTTGTTGTTGTTTTTAGCGTAAGTGGATAATTAAATAAATTACTGACATGATTTTCTTTTAACAAATAAGACCACCAATCGTTAGTAGGAACCGGTTTGTTTAATGCGTTTCCTGAAATTTGTGGGGATCCGCTAGGTGTTCCATTTCGGCCTGCCTCATCAAGTCCTGGGAAAGTAGTAGAATAACTCCCGCTTCCAACAGTAGTTTGCGCTATGGATATGGAAATGAATAATTGTAAAAATGTAAAAATAAGAGCTAATTGTCGTGTAATCATCAGTGTTTTTTAAAAAAATTAAAGATATATGAAATAAGAATTTGCAATCCATAAATACACTATACAAAACCTCAACAATACGAGTTTATTAAAAAAGGGAGGCTAAAGCGTTCGTTTTAGTATCTTTAAAGATTGAATCTTATAATTTATTTCTATGAATCGTATTGTTTTTTTGCTTCTTGTAGTAGTTTGCATAAGTTGTTTGGACGATGAAAATTATCAATTATTACTTGCCGATAGCTTCCGCGAACGTATAGAAAAAATGGTTTCTCCTACCATTATTGATGTAAGGAGTCCTGAGGAATATGCGCAAGGACACTTACTAGATGCCTTAAATATCAATTGGAATGACAGAGAGTTTGAAAATCAAGTGGCTGTTTTGGATAGAAACCAACCCGTTTTTGTGTATTGTTTGAGTGGCGGAAGAAGCTCTAGAGCTTCCAAGAAATTACTAGCGATGAATTTTAAAACCGTTATAGAGTTAAAGGGCGGGATTCTTCAGTGGAGAAAAATGAACTATGCTGAAAAGAAAATGGGGACACCTCTTGATTCAGGGTTGTCAATTTCGGACTTCAATAATTTGGTAGATTCAGAAAAATTAGTGGTGGTTTCCTATTACGCAAAATGGTGTGCGCCTTGTAAAGTAATGAAACCCATATTAGAGGAGATTTCGACAGAAATGAACGATAAAATCAAACTGGTACGAATTGACTATGACGAAAACCTAGCCTTGCTGAAAACCCTAGGGATTCATGGCTTGCCTAGCGTTCAATTTTTTTCTAGCAACGAATTGCTGGAATCCAGGCGAGGGTTTATGGATAAAAAACAACTTCAAGAGGTTATTGATAGGTTGACAGTAAATTAAAAACCATCCTTAAATCCAAGCGAAGCAGGCTTATTCTTTGACTAAAAACAGCTTTCGATAAATTTCAGTATCCAAAACAGATTGGTATTTGGGTGCAAAGTAATTGCTAAATAACGTTCGGACTGCCTCATTATGGGCATTTTCATATTCAACATCGCTTTTCCAGGTACTCATCCATAAATAGCGATACTTTTTTACTTGATCACTTTCTTTCACGGCATATATTTTATAGCGATCGGCACCAAATCCGTTTTCTTCATAAATCGCATTCAGTAGGTCAATATCTTGCTTGAAATCTTGTATGCTCAATGACTCAGGAAGATCAAACATATGAACACTTATGCGTTCTGCGGATTGCGACATTACAAAAAAAGGGATTGTCAGTAGTAGAAATTTGATGTTCATAACATTGGTTTTATAAATATAAAGAACTAAAAGAGTAAATTATGCTTATGGTTTAATTGTTACTTAAAACAATCTTTTTTAGTGGTTCTGCACTTGTTTCAAATTCATTTTTTGTAATTATTCCTATATCAAGTAATTCCTTTAATTTTATTAATTCTTTTCTTGCTTGCTCTTTAGACATAGTGAAATTACCATCTTCATTAGTTATAGTAAAATTTAATGTTACCACTCTACTTTTCATTTTCATTAGTGCGCCTACAACCAATAAGTCAGTGTTTGGTTTTACAATATTGGGTCGTGTTTCATTTAATAAAGCAAAAGCGCCAATTTCAGCATCAGTTGGTAAATTAATATTTTGCCTATCAATATTAATAATTTTAAAATTGTAATTATTTAATTTACAAAATTCAATAATCTTGTCTCTTCCAAATTTTTCGAGTTTTTTATATGAAGTAAATGAAGAGCCTTTTTTGGTAACTTTAATTGTAAATTGAGAATTCCCGGTACTTACTATTTTGTTAAATACATTGTTATTGACTGCTTTATTAAAACTTTCGTCTTGTGCAAAAAGAAATGCTGGTGCCATGAGCAATAAAAACAGTTTTTTCATAAAAATTGGTTTTGCAACAAAAGTAATTATTTCTTTTTAGAAAATTAGAAGTAGCAGGACTAAAGGAGGCTGATATGCCTATAGTTTAGTTACATTCATTTTCTACCCATTGAGGGACTGCAATGTTTTGAATTTCAGCAGCTTTTCTCCAGTCGTCACAAGAGCCATTTGAGTCACCAAGATTTTTTTTAGAATCTCCTCGTGCCTGATATGCATCATAATCATTGGGTGAAATTTCAATGCATTTAGTGTAATCTGAAATTGCACCATAAAAATCCTTTATTCCAAATTTAGAATTTGCGCGGTCAAAATAATAATCCGGGTCATCGGGCTCAAGTGATATTGCTTGGTTGAAATCAAGAATTGCACCAGCATCATCTCCTAAGCCTGCTTTTGAACCTGCTCTAAAATAATACACAATAGAATACTCTCCAAACTCTAGAGCTTTTGTGAAATCTGCTATTGCACTATAATAATCTTCTGCTTGAAACTTGTCCAAGCCACTATTGTAATATTCTTCAGCTGTCTGCCCAAAAGAGCTGAATGAAATTAATAAAGTAAATGTTAGTAATAAGTTTTTCATTATATGTAGTTTATTCAAATGTATAAAATATTAGTTTAACCTACTTAAGAGGTTTAGAAATGGCTGAACTAAAAGAAGAAGATATGCCTATGGTTTGTTGATTTATTGAAGTGTATAGAAGGCTTCATCTCCTGTTATTAGTATCTGTTTAATACTGGTATTTGAGGATTTAATAAATTCATATTTATTAATGATACTGCCTAAAGTGATTTCAATAGAATATCTATTGCTATCTATTTCCTCGTGAACATTAGTTTCAAAATTAGAGTCGCCATCGTACATATCCAATAGTGCCTTATTGCAAGATGTAAAAGACGCTATTGTACAGAAGTCATTTGTTTTAAATTCGTATCCTACAGGTAACACTTGTCCTGAAATCTCCTGTAAATAAACACCTTGTATCCAAGATGGGGGATTTATGCCAGTCGCGGAATTTGAACCATCATCATTACTCGAACAACCTAAAATTAACAAAAAAAAGATTAGTAAAAAGTATTTCATAGCACAAATATAACCTACTTAATTATAGTAGGTTTTTCAAAATTAATTTTTTTCAAAAAGTGCAGCATTTTTAATTTAAAACCGAACATATCTAACCTGTATTCAATTTGTAACTTTATATTGTTTTTAAAGACATAAAAAATATTTAGTGATTTAAATATATAAACACATATTTAGAATGGCGTCTGAAACGCCTAATTATATTTTTTAGAGTTAATTAGTTAACCACTACCCACCAAAGTTACAAGTTTTTAAGATATTTTGAAATCAGAAGTTATTAAAGATTTATAGACTTTTTGTTGATAAATCTACAATATAAAAACATTATAAAATTACTTAAACACAACCAATACAGTTCCTCTATAAATCACTTTATTTTTAAACTTAACAGGATGTTTAAAGCTTTCTATGACAGCTTCTCTGGGATTGGTTATCAATAGCATCTTCTATTTGTTTGTCTGTGTGGTTGTTTAGTTGTTTAAGTATATCTATCTCTAAAACATTTGTAGATTCTATTTCCAAAGGTGCTTTAGAAACTACATAAGGAATTCCTAATTGAAGTAATTTTAATTGTTGATTAATAGACAACTCATTAATGTCTATAGCGTTTATAGTTTCGTTTAATATAAGGGCTAACTTTTGTTTTACTTGAATACCAACTTTATTGGGTGTTCCTTTCTTTCGTCCTCCATATTTCTTTCCTGTTGTATTCATATCTATTTTAAACTATTTTAGATTTTCTTTCACTTAAACATCTGCCCCTAAGGGCACTTTCACAGTATGTTCTTCTCCTAACTTCATTAAAAAAGATATTGCTATCTATTAATGAAGAACCCTCCATCAAAATCAAGGCAGAAAACCTATTCACGCGGTGTCTATTACTACTGACACAGGAAAAACTGCTACGCTTACCCACTTACGTACTCTATTCGAGTTTATTGTGTCAAACCTTATTGGGAAGTTAAAGGTTTATTATAGAAAATATCTTGGTTTTCTAAACACATTTAGATGATTCTATGTGCCAAGTCTAATCATCTTATTTATATAACGTAAAGAAAAAGTGATTTTGCGTTTTTGATGAAAAAAAATGACTCCGGAAGCTCAGTCGGATTGGAACAATACGGGTTGGGAAAACAACTAAAAGCGAAAAGAACAGAAATGTCTGTCAATTGTCTGTCAAATTTTATATGTTTACAGCGTTCTTTGATGTCTTTTAGTATCAAGTGAGGAAATTCTAATACGGGTTTTCACAACTGGTTAGAGCGCATAAAAAAAGGCTTACATCTCTGTAAACCTCTTTGCTCCCCCTCAAGGACTCGAACCTTGGACCCTCTGATTAACAGTCAGATGCTCTAACCAACTGAGCTAAGGAGGAAGTTGCTTTTAGCGTTGGCAAATATAAACGTTTATTTGATGCTATAAAATAGTTTTGAAAAAATATTTACCCAAAAATAGCTCGGTAAATATCATTTCCATTGGCAAACAATACCAACGCAATCAACAAGAAAAACCCAAGCATCTGTGCATACTCCATAAATTTATCGTTGGGTTTGCGACCTGTAATTATTTCATACATCAAAAACATAACGTGTCCGCCGTCCAACGCTGGAATGGGCAATACATTCATAAATGCTAAAATGATCGATATAAAAGCGGTATTGGCCCAAAAGGCTTGCCAGTTCCACGTAGCTGGAAACAAGTTTCCAATAGCACCAAAACCACCCATTTGAGTAGCTCCTTTTTTGGTAAAAACATAACTAAACTGGGCTACGTAATCGTGCAATGTCCAATATCCCATCTCAAATCCTTTGGAAATGCTTTCCAAAAAACTGTATTTTAAATGTTGAACTTTCAAAGTAGTAGGATCAAAACCAATTCCAATCATTTTTTGAGCGTTCAAATCAGAAATAATCGTCACAGACTCGTTTCCTCGAAACACCTCCAAACTAACTTGATTTTCTTCCGAAGCCTGAACAATATCTTTCAGTTGCGTATTTGGCGATAAAGGCAATCCGTTAGCTCTCACAATCTGATCACCAACCAATAGCCCTGCTTTTTCAGCCGGAGAACCAACCCCAACCGAATCCACAATATATTCAATTAACGGAGAAAATGGCGTCATTACGCCTTGTTCAAACATTTGATTTCCTAACGAAGACGGAACACTCAATGTTTCTGTCAATCCATCCTGGTGGCGTACACGAATTTGTTGAATGTCTCGTAAAAACAAAAATCGATTGATGTCCAAAACATTTTCCAACGGCGCTCCATCAACTTCTAAAATTTGATCTCCATCCTGAAAGCCATACGGCTCTATAATCTCAGATACCGCAAATCCCGCAGGTAAATCGTTTTGAGTAACCACATTTTTACCCCAAACAAACACAATCATCATATAAATCAAAAATCCTAAGACCAAATTAACGGTTACACCGCCCAACATGATGATAAGACGTTGCCAAGCCGGTTTGGAACGAAATTCCCAAGGTTGAGGAGGCTGTTTCATTTGCTCGGTATCCATACTTTCGTCAATCATACCTGCAATTTTTACATATCCTCCCAACGGAAGCCAACCGATTCCATATACGGTTTCACCAATTTTCTTTTTAAACAATGAAAACTTTACATCAAAAAATAAATAAAACTTCTCAACGCGGGTTTTGAATAACTTTGCTGGGATAAAATGTCCCAACTCATGAAGTACAATCAAGATAGAAAGACTCAAAAGAAGTTGGATGGCTTTAACAAAAAATGGGCTCATAGAATGAATTTCAGATGCCAAAAATACAGTTTTAGTACGGTTTAAAAAAAATAATAAAACAGAAAACAAAAACCCATTAAATTATCCATTATTTTTGCAGTTCAAACCGTTGGAATATGATACAGTTTTTTGAAAAATACAAACGATTTGCAGGCATAATGATTGTTGTTTCTGCCATTATCATCGTCTTGTTTTACAGAGCATTAAAGCCGATTCCTGTACTTCCTATTTATCAACCTGCCATGGTAGCTACTGAATTGGTTGATGAAGAACTGCAACACATAAAAAAATACCACCAAATTGCCGACTTTTCTTTTATCAATCAAAACGGCAAAACAATCACTCAAAATGATTACAAAGGATTTATCTACGTAGCCGATTTTTTCTTTACTACCTGTCCGACTATCTGTCCTATAATGACCGACAATATGGTGTTTTTACAACAACAATTGACCGATATTCCCAATGTTAAACTACTTTCTCATACTGTCACTCCTGAAATTGATTCTGTACCTGTACTCAAAAAATATGCGCTCAAAAAGGGAGTGGATGATAGCCGCTGGAATTTAGTTACCGGTGAAAAAAAAGAAATCTATTCGTTGGCACGCGCTTCCTATATGGTAGTAAAAACATCCGTAGATGGAGGACCTTTTGATATGATTCACACCGAAAATTTTGTATTGGTTGACCCTCAAGGAAGAATTCGAGGCTATTATGACGGCACCCAAACAGAGGCTATGCAAACCCTACTGAACGATATTGATGTTCTGCAGCAGGAACTCAAAAAATAAACAGGATATCATGGTTTATTTATTTCAAAACCTTACTTTTGCTTCTTTAAAATCATTCTAAATAAAGAAGTTGACCCTAGCTGAGTTAAAAAGAGGACAAATTGCAGTAATTGAAGAAATTGCTACAGATACCATTCCATTAAAATTGATTGAAATGGGTTGCTTACCAGGAAACACGGTTGAACTCATTCAACTGGCGCCTTTTAAAGATCCCATGTACTTAAACATTAACGGAAGTCACTTGGCTATTCGACGCGAAACAGCGTTTCATATTACCATCACTTCAAAATCGTCCGATGAGTAAGCGTATCAACGTTGCGCTCATTGGCAATCCCAACACTGGTAAAACTTCAGTGTTTAATGAGCTAACTGGACTCAATCAAAAAGTAGGGAATTACCCTGGAATCACTGTTGAAAAGAAAGAAGGAATTTGCAAACTTCAACGCGGGATCAAGGCGCACATTTTAGACCTTCCCGGAACTTACAGTCTCAACGCTTCTTCACTCGACGAAAGTGTCGTGATTGAATTGTTGCTCAATAAAAACGACAAAGACTATCCCGATGTGGCAGTTGTCATTTCAGAAGTAGAAAACCTAAAACGAAACCTTTTGCTGTTTACCCAAATTAAAGATTTGGGCATCCCCACCCTATTGGTAATCAATATGTCGGATAGGATGACAAAAAAAGCAATCTCATTAGATATTGAACTGCTTGAGGAACAACTCAACACCAAAATCGCACTCGTAAGTTCTCGAAAAAAAACAGGAATTGACACCCTTAAAGAACTTATAATTTCATATAAAACATTATCAACAAAGCCTTGTTTGGATCTCTTTTCGATTGATACGAGTTACTTTGAAGGCTTGAAAAAAACATTCCCCAACCAATCGCTTTACAAATTGTGGTTGGTCATTACTCAAGATGTCAATTTTGCCAATGTAGAACGAAAAAAAGTAGAAAGCACCACGGGTTTTATTACCCGATCTACTTCACACCTCAAGCGGCTACAACAAAAAGAAACCATTAAGCGGTACCAATTTATCAATGCTGTTTTAAAGGAAGCCTATCACGTTGATCCCGAAAATGCAACAGACTTGCGTTCAAAATTAGATCGGATTCTGATTCATAAATTTTGGGGGTATTTGATTTTCTTTGTGATTCTGTTAACGATTTTCCAAGCCATTTTTGACTGGAGTAGCATTCCTATGGATTGGATTGATGCTGGATTTGTTGCCATGAGTGAAGCCGTAAAGTCTTCGCTTCCACCAGGAATCTTTACCAATTTATTGGCAGAAGGAATCATTCCTGGATTGGGCGGAATTGTGATTTTTATTCCTCAGATCGCCTTTTTATTTATGTTCATTTCTGTTTTGGAAGAAACAGGATATATGAGTCGCGTGGTATTCCTAATGGATCGTGTAATGAGACGTTACGGGCTAAGTGGAAAAAGCATCGTACCGCTTATCTCTGGAACTGCCTGTGCCATTCCTGCCATTATGGCAACTCGAAATATTGAAAATTGGAAAGAAAGACTCATCACCATTTTGGTAACTCCTTTTACCACCTGTTCGGCACGACTGCCTGTATATTTAATTCTCATTTCGTTGGTAATTCCGAATCAGCGGTTTTTGGGAATTAGTATTCAAGGACTCACGCTAATGGGACTCTACTTGATTGGTTTTGGAATGGCTATTTTGTCGGCGTCCATTCTAAATAAAACACTACATATTCAAAGCAAAACATTTTTTGTGGTCGAAATGCCCAATTACAAATTGCCTTTGCTGAAAAATGTAATTCTCACCATCATAGAAAAAACAAAATCTTTTGTTTTTGAAGCAGGTAAAATTATTTTGGCAATTTCTATTTTATTGTGGGTATTGGCCTCCAATGGTCCGGGCGAAAAATTCAACAATGCTGAAAAATACGTTATCTCAGCTTCTGTTGAGTCTGCTGATTTCTCAAATGAAGTGGCTGCTTTCAAGCTCGAACATTCTTATTTGGGATTGGTTGGAAAAGCTATAGAACCGGCAATTGCTCCCTTAGGCTACGATTGGAAAATTGGAATTGCTTTGGTTAGTTCGTTTGCAGCTCGCGAAGTTTTTGTCGGTACGCTGGCTACTATTTATAATGTGGGAAGTGATGAAGAAAACACCATTAAAAACAAAATGGCTACGGAAGTCAATGCCGCAGGTCACCCTGTTTTCAATTTGGCTTCGGGGATTTCTTTAATGCTTTTTTATGCCTTCGCTATGCAATGCATGAGCACGCTTGCCATCGTAAAAAAAGAAACTAATAGCTGGAAGTGGCCAAGCTTGCAATTAGTTATTATGACTTTTATTGCCTACATAACCGCCTTTGGGGCCTACCAAATTCTGAATCAATTATAAATATGCAACTTTTCCTAACATCCTGTGCCGTTGCGCTTTCCATCCTTTTTCTCTACAAAAAGTTTTTTAGGAAAAACACATCCACAAAAAAAGGATGTGGCAATGACTGCGGTTGCCACTAAAAAATGGCAGACCGAAATTATCGATCTACCATTTCAAATAAAAGAAATTGATTTTTTTAGTGGTGTCCCAATGCGTATTGAATCCCTAGGGTGCTCGTCAAACCATTTTTCATCTGAATTCCCTCAACCGACTGAGAAAGAGGAATGTTGACTTCAAGTGCAAAACGTAAATTTCTCAACACTCCCTCGGCAATCAAATAATTGCTTCCCAACCCTAAATTCAATTGGTTCCGACCCGAATTGTTGGCATTAAACAAGGGCATCATCATCGGATTGAGTTCAGTGTCCTCTCCTTTAATACTTCCTATGGAAAGGTAATCCAAGCTTGCTGAAAAACTACAATTTTTGGAAGCCTGAAATGCATACCAACCCACAGCGCTCCATTGACTTCCTAAGGTATAGTCTTCTGAATTTTCAGCCAATCTAAACTTATAAATCGATTGAAGTCCCCACGAAGTGGCGGCTGTTTGTCCTAAGTATGTAGCTCCAAAATACGGATCCCAAGTGCCACTTCCTAACTGCATCGGATATGCCAATCTAACGTTGTTCATCATTGGGGTATCTCCACGTTGATCCAAGCTCCCAATAGGAACAGAAACTCCTACATTCGCGTGAATTTTTTGACGTTTTTGACTCAACAAATGAATTAATCCAGCAACAGAAATATCTCCAAAACCACTTGATGAAGTTTCAAAATCGACATTCATTTTGGTAAGCAAATCCATGCTATTAGAAATGTAATTTCCCATTATCATTAGGGTTAATTTATCGGAAGGAGCGTACATAAACCCTAACATTTGCATGTTCATTGTCATTTTTTGGGGGGCTGCCATGTATATTTCAAATACTGTTGTGTTTTGTGTTTCTGAAGATTCATTCAGCATTCCTTTCATATTCATGCTCATAAATCGGTAGGAAAACATCCATTCTCCTTTGGTGTGCATATGATCACCCATCACATGTATGGGAGCGTGTCCGTCAGGACGTGAAGAGCTCCAGGAAGTCTCTTGTGCCGAAAGCACAAAACATAATAAAAGCGATCCCATTATTGGGATTACAAATTTTTTCATATTATAATATATTGTAATTCAATTAATAAAGGAGTTGCTCTTGAAAGCAACTTGCGTTAAGAAAATGATGTTACAATACGAGGAGGAGGCAATAAGGGTTTTTGTGAACTACCTTTATATCTGCATAAAAAATGATACGAAGTGTTTCTTTTCGAAATTGGAATGTTAATGACGAAATCGCTGTTTTCTAAAAAAAGAGTAGGAAATTTTTCAAAATTAATTTGTAAGTGATTGGTATTGTCCGAAGATTCATTTTCCAAAACATCCTTTGTAAGTTGACATTTTCCATTACATGCTAACACTTCTTTTTCTTTGTTGATACAAAGCACTTCAGCAATGTATTCGTAATTGATAAAGTAATTGAAAAAGGGAAATGTAGGACGAAGCCCTGAATAACAGAAAATGAAAATAAATAAAAAGCTAATCGCTTTTTTGTGTTGGCTCATAAATCAAGAACTGAATGGTATTTTTTGCAAATTTACTTAAAGTTTAAGTTCTAAAAGAATTTATCCCAAAGCGACATCAAGTACCATCATAACAATAAATCCTCCTATAAATCCCATAGCAGCAATGTCTGTGTATTTGTCCTGTTGTGTTTCAGGAATAACCTCCTCAACCACTACAAAAATCATAGCTCCTGCAGCAAAGGATAGAGCATAGGGTAAAATGGGAGTGAAAAAAGTAACTGCCACTGCTCCTATAACCGCTGAAATCGGTTCAACAATTGCTGAAGCTTGGCCATAAAAAAAACTTTTTCTTCGACTGGCACCTTGTCTTCTCATGGGCATAGAAACGGCAATCCCCTCAGGAAAATTTTGAATTCCAATTCCCAATGCCAAAACAACCGCACCCACAATGGAGGCTTCAGGAAGTCCGGCAGCTACGCCACCAAACAAAACTCCAATAGCCAAACCTTCGGGAATGTTGTGCAATGTAATTGCCAAAAACAACAAGGTCGTTCGGTGCCAAGGTGTTTTTATTCCTTCTGCTTTTTTAAAGTTGATGTGCAAATGAGGCAATACTTTGTCCAACGAAAAAATAAACAATGCTCCTAGTAAAAAACCAACCGCTGCAGGAATTACTTTTACAAAACCCTCTCCTTCACTCATTTCAATTCCTGGTGCCAATAAACTCCAAAAACTTGCCGCAACCATAACACCGCCCGTAAACCCAAGCATTCCGTCCAAAACCGAGCGTCTCATGGTTTTGAAGAAAAAAACAAAAGAGGCTCCCAAAGCAGTTAGACCCCAAGTAAATAAAGTGGCATAAAGCGCTCCTAAAATAGGATCTGTATTTTCAAAAAATGTAATAATTTGCTCAAACATGTTTATACTTTTAAAACGTAAATATTGTTAATGGTTTGTTTCGATAATATATGATTCGAGTCATTAATGGATACATGCATCGAATGATCAAAAGCTTCAATAAATGAAATGGTAAGTAAATCCCCCAATGCAATATTCCGCTTGTCTAAATATTGTAAAAAAACAGCGGAAGAATCCTTAACCCCCACAAAACGCGCGATATCACCAACCTCTAATGTGGATAATAAAATCTTTTCTGAATACTGAATAAACCCTGCCCGATTGGGTATAGGATCTCCGTGAGGATCGTGTTGAGGGTAATCCAAAAAACGATCCAATTCTTGAGTGAGTTTGTCCGAATGTACGTGCTCTAACTGCTCAGCAATTTCATGAACTTCGTCCCAAGAAAAATTGAGCTTATCAAACAAAAAAACCTCCCACAAACGATGCTTTCTAATAATTTTTAACGCAGTCTTTTGTCCCAATTCTGTCAAAGAAACTCCTTTGTATTTTTGATAAGAAACCAACGATTTATCCCCCATTTTTTTTAGCATTTCTGTAACTGATGAAGGCTTGCTATTTATTTTGGACGCTATCGAATTGGTGGTAATCTCTTTATCAGTTTCCAACGATAAATGAAAAATTGTTTTGAGATAATTTTCTTCTGAATGCGTTAACATAGACGCAAATATAAATATTTTTATAGAGATATAAAAATATTTTTAGGCAATCCTAAAGATAGTATAAACACT
The DNA here is from genome assembly GCA_029243385.1 of Flavobacteriaceae bacterium. Lineage (GTDB taxonomy): Bacteria > Bacteroidota > Bacteroidia > Flavobacteriales > Flavobacteriaceae > JAQWSC01. The sequence goes on from JAQWSC010000008.1 coordinate 19,238, forward strand.
TATTTTTTGTACATTTACGTTAATTCTTAAGAATGCAGCGAGCATACGATTATATTATTGGGGGTGGAGGAGCATCGGGATTATACTTGGCATCCGTTTTGGCGGATCATCCTATTTACAAAGATTTTAAAGGGCTTATTATAGATCCTAAAACTTCTTATGAAAATGATCGAACATGGTGTTTTTGGGAAAAAGGACTTGGCGCCTGGGACGAACTTATTTTTAAACAATGGGATACCATTAAATTCAAAAGCGACTCGCTCAACAAAAACGTTTCTATAAATCCTTTTCAATACAAAATGATTCGTAGCAAAGAAGTCTATTCGTCGTTACTTGAACGCATCAAAAAACACCCAAATATTGAGTTTTGCCATGAAAAAATAGTTCACTATTCGGACGAAGGTGTTCGTGTATTGGTTTCTACAGAGCACCATACATTCTCTTCCAAAAAAATGTTTTCGAGCATCTTAAATTGGGATTTAATAAAATCACAAACCAAATACCCTTTGCTTCAGCAACATTTTGTAGGATGGTTTGTAAAAACCTCCCATCCTATTTTTGACAAGCAAAAAGCAACGTTTATGGATTTTTCGGTTTCACAAAAAAAGAATACCCGATTTATGTATGTGTTGCCTTTTTCGGATTCTGAGGCGCTTATCGAATATACTTTGTTTTCAAAAGATTTACTTTCATTGGAAGAATATGAAAATTCGATTGATGAGTACTTGGTTCAAATGGGCGCTGGCGAATATTCCATTGCTGAAAAAGAACAAGGAAGCATTCCCATGACAGCGTTTCCTTTTGAAAAACGAAACACTAAAAACATTCTACATATCGGTTCTGCAGGAGGATGGACCAAACCTACCACAGGTTTTACTTTTAAAAATATTGAACGAAAAACAAACGAGCTTTCTGATTTTTTAGAAATCCGTTCAGATTTTTCAAAATTTACAAAATCCAATCGCTTTCGTTTTTATGACCTATTGTTTTTGGATGTGTTACATCGTTATAATGAAAAAGGAAGCATGCTTTTTTCAAAATTGTTTCAAAAAAATTCAGCACAGCGCATTTTCAGATTTTTAGACGAACAAAGTAGCATAAAAGAAGAAGTTAAGTTAATGAGAACAATGCCAACTGGGCTTTTCATCCTTGCCTTTATAAGGCGTCTCTTCCGCATAAACTAAAAAACTTCTCCAAAAGAAATCCTAGAGTTTTAGTTAGCACGTTGCATGATGGCACTTCCAAAATCCAATAAGATTTGTTTTTTTGCAGCATCGATTCGCAATTCATTCAAGTACTCAAACGCTTGTTGCGTATGTTTCTTAATCATTTCTTGCGTAGTCTTGGCGGCTCCTGTTTCTAAAAACAGCTTTTTAACCGTTTCCAGTTTTTGACGAGTCCTATTGGAGGATGAAGCAAACTCCTTGTGAAGTTGTTGCTGCTGGGTGGATGAACCCAATGCTAGGGTTTGATGGTATAAAATTGTTTTTTTATTTTCAATAATATCTCCCCCAACTTGTTTTCCAAAAACTGCTGGGTCTCCAAACGTGTCTAGATAGTCGTCTTGAAGTTGAAAAGCGATTCCTAACTGAACCCCAAATTGATAAAGTGTCTTTGAATCGGCATCAGAAGCGTTTGCCACGATTGCTCCCATTTGTAAAGCACATCCTAACAAAACGGCTGTTTTTTGAGTAATCATAGTCATGTACTCTTGCAAAGAAACATCGTCTCGGGTTTCGAAATCAATATCATATTGTTGTCCTTCACAAACCTCCAAAGCCGTTTGACTCAACAAGCGCGTCAATGAATTAAACACAGCAGGAGAATACGATTCTAATTGTTGATACGCCTGAATCAGCATCGCGTCGCCCGAAAGGATCGCCGTGTTGATGTTCCATTTGTGATGCACAGTAGTTTTTCCTCTTCGCAAAGGAGCTGCATCCATAATATCGTCATGCATCAACGTAAAATTATGAAAAGCCTCAACAGCCATTGCCGCAGGAAGGGCATCTTTTGGATTGGCGTTAAAACAATCTGCAGCCATTAACGCTAGTACTGGTCGAAGTCTTTTTCCTCCTAAAGTAAGCAGATACGAAATGGGTTCATACAAATTATGAGGTTGGGACTGAAGCGTATTTTTGGCCAAATGATCCAAAAACAGTTGCCGTTGCTTTCCAATATAATCCATGAATTGCTTTTTTGCTAAAATACGTTTTTCGACAGGGAATAAGCAACCCCAAAAACACTAAATACTTAAGAAACTTTTTTGGTATTTAAAGTTTCCGTTCTATATTTGCAGTTCCTAAAAAAAGGATGCAATGAAATCAAAAATTTGTAGCAAAGCGCAAGAAATGTTTTTGGAACTAGGTTTCAAGAGCGTTACAATGGATGATATCGCTAATGCAATGGGAATTTCTAAAAAAACAATTTATGTTCATTTTGCAAACAAAACAAAACTCGTTCAAGAAACTACCTTTAACATGTTCGATGAAGTTTCAAATAAAATTGAATCGATTCGCATAACAGCCAACAACCCAATTACTGAACTCTACGAAGTAAAACTTTTTTTAATGCGTTATTTAAAAGGAGAAAAAGTATCGCCGCAGTTTCAGCTTCAAAAGTTTTATCCAACAATACATCAGGAACTCCAAAAAAAACAATACGCATTTATGTTGGATTCTGTAAAAAGAAGCTTGGAAAAAGGCATTGCACTGGGACTTTTTCGCGATAATATTGATATTGAATTTATTTCTCGAATGTATTTTAATGGAATGAATGGAATTAAAAATCGGGAAGTATTTACTACAGAATTATTTCATCCCGATTATTTGATGGAATCCTATCTTGATTATCATCTTCGAGCCATTGTTACCCAAAAGGGACTGAAACAACTTAATAAAATAACCTTAACAAAAGCCTCATGAAAAACATCATACTTGGAGTGCTCTCACTGCTGTTTTTTTCTTCAATTCAATCACAAGAAAATCGTTCTTTTTCGTTAGAAGAAGCTATTGCTTTTGGACTGATATACAATCGAACGGCTCAAAATGCAGGCAGTGATATCGCCATTGCCAAGAAAAAACAATGGGAAACCATCGCCTTGGGATTGCCACAAATTAACCTGAATGGAGAATATACCAACAACCTCAAACAGGGGGTTTCATTAATTCCTTCAGAAATTTTTGGTGGACCAGCTGGTGAATTTACAGAAATTGCCTTTGGCACACGGCAACAAATTAACGCCACATTACGTTTGGATCAGTTGCTATTTGACGGTTCGTATTTGGTGGGTATTCAAGCTTCCAAAGTGTATTTGGAAATATCCAATCGCGCTAAATTAAAGACAGATTTGGAGGTAAAAAAGGCAATCATCAAAGCCTATTGCAACGTGTTGTTGGCTACTCAACAAATTAACGTGTTGAATAGAAATCTTGAAAATGTACAGAAGAATTTGTTGGAAGTTGAAGCCATATTCGAAAACGGATTGATAGAAAAAGAAAATGTAGAGCAACTTCAAATAACACTGGCTTCTCTTGAAAATTCTCTGCAATATGCGCAACAAATGAAAATCATCTCTCAAGGACTTCTGAAAATCGTTTTGGGCATTTCCAATGAAGACTCGATAACACTAACCGATAGCTTAGAAGGACTGACCTTAAAAAAACTTAGCAAATCTGTTCTTGACAATCCTTTTATCATTGAAAACAACATCGACTTTCAAATTGCTAAAAACAGCGTAGCATCACAAAAACTATTGTTAAAATTAGCACGCTACAAGGCACTTCCTTCATTGACCGCTTTTATTGACGGAAGGTACAATGGGAATAACGATCGTTTTGAGTTTTTAGATTCCGAACAACCGTGGTATGGATCGTCGATGGTTGGAGTAAAACTTACACTTCCCGTGTTTAGTTCATTCAAACGAAGTGCATCTGTAGCGCAAGCCCGCCTTGATCTTAAAAAAGAAATCAATCTTTTTGAAGAAACAAAACAACAATTAAACTTAAAGGTGGCTTCGGCAAAATCATCGTGTATGTTGGCCGTTAAGAAATTTCAAACGGCTCAAAAAACACTCAAATTGGCTGAAAGTATCGAGCAAAAAAATCAAACAAAATTTTACGAAGGCTTGGCTTCAAGTTTTGAATTATACCAAGCACAAAATCAATTGTACACAAGTCAAAATCAATTGTTACTTGCCATGATTGATCTTATTAATGAAAATTCAAATTTGGAAACATTACTCCATCAAACTCCTACAGAATAGTCATGAAAAAAACAATTTATTTAATTATCGGAATCCTTTTGCTTAACGCTTGTAGTGAGCCAAAAAAACAAACTATTGAACAACTTATCGAAAGTGGTTCTTTGGAACAATTGCAAGAAAAAAGAAAAGAATTGGTTGTAGAAATGGGAAAGAGTTCCCAAGATTTGTCAAAAATCAATCAGGCAATCAATATTTTGGATACCACTCAAAAAAAGGCGTTGGTTAGTGTTTTTGAAGCAAAGCCTTCTCTGTTTGAACATTATACGTCGGTTCAAGCAACCGTAAAAACAGATCAAAATATGGTTTTGATGCCCGAATTTAGTGGTAGAGTACTAAAAATTCTTACCAAAGAAGGTGAAAGGGTACAAAAAGGGCAAGTTCTTGCTGTAATTGATGATGGAGGTCTGAAAGAACAGCTCGAAGTACTCCAGTCTCAATTTCTTTTGTCTAAAACACTCTTTAGTCGCCAAGAACGTCTATGGAAACAAAATATTGGATCCGAAATAGAATATTTACAAGCAAAAACTGCTTACGAAGCTCAGCTAAAGAGCAAAGAACAACTCGAAAACAAGTTAGACAAAACCCGTGTTAGAGCACCTTTTAGCGGTATCGTCGATCATGTAATCATTGAAGAAGGAAATTTGGTGGCTCCTGGGCAGTCACCGCTCTTTCGCATCATCAACTTTAAGAATATGTATGTGTATGCCAATGTTCCTGAAAAATATTTGACAACGATTAATAAGAATACGAAAGCTACCATTGAAATCCCTGTTTTAGATTCCAAATTTGAAGCCAAGGTGAGCAAAAAAGGAAACAATATCAATACAGGAAACCGAAGCTTTAGAGTGGAGGTTAAGGTGCCAAACAGCCTTGAAAATATAAGCCCAAATCTCAATGCCAAAATGCATCTTAACGATTATTCTAACACCAATGCTTTGATGGTTCCACAAAGCGTAGTTTCTGAAAATGCTTCCAATCAGGAGTATGTTTTTATTGCTGTTGACAACAAAGCGCTACAAGTTTTTGTGGAAACCGGTCGAACTCAAGGCAAATGGATTGAAATTGTATCTGGTTTACAACCTGGAATGAGAGTCATTGAAGAAGGCGCTCGTTTTGTTCGTAATCAGCAACCTATAAAAATTATCGAGTAGCTATGAAAGAACAGCGAAACTCCTCCGAAAAAGATTTTCTATTTTCTACATGGGCGATTACCCACAAAACAATCATCTATGTAATCATGACCATCTTCCTGTTTTTAGGAATTTCGGCATATTTTACCATGCCCCGAGAAAATTTTCCGGAGATCAAACAAACCAATGTTTTTTTGAGTGCAGCCTATCCTGGAAACACCGCTGAAGATGTAGAACGGTTGATTACCAATCCGCTGGAGGATGCCGTCAAAGGCATTTCCAATTTGGTCGAAATTACATCAACCTCTCAAGAAGATTATTGCATTATCAAACTGGAATTTGATGAAAGCATAACCGTTGAAAGTGCAAAGCAGCAAGTCAAGGACAATATTGACGCGGTGATTTCTGGCGAGGACTGGCCAACTTTTAACAACGCCAAAATCGAACCCAATGTGTTTGATTTGAACTTTTCAGAAGAAATGCCCATTCTGAACGTTAATATAAAAGGAGATTACCCCACAGAAAAACTGAAAGAAATCGCAGAAATTCTTCAAGAAAAAATTGAACGTCTGGACGAAATAAAAGAAGTAGATATTCGCGGTGCGCAAGACAAAGAAATTGAAGTGGCTGTTGACATTCAAAAAATGAAAGCTTCTAAAATCAGTTTCGACGATATCATCAATTCAATTGCTAGAGAAAATACTACCGTTGCGGCGGGAAATATCGTTAGTAGCGGTCTTCGAAGAACGTTGCGAGTTATTGGAGAAATCGAAAATCCAGAAGATCTTGGAAGCTTTGTGGTAAAAAACGACAACGGAACTGTTTTTTTGAAAGAGGTTGCTCAAATTTCTTTTACAGAAAAAGAAAAAACTACCTATGCTAGAGAGTTTGGTGAAAATGTAGTGATGCTGGATGTGAAAAAAAGAGCGGGTAAAAACCTCATTGAAGCCGTCAACAAAATTATTGAAATGGTTACCTACTCGAAAGAAAACATTTTTTCGAACAACCTCGAAATTAGTATTTCCAACGATCAATCCATGTTAACGATCAATCAAGTAAATGACTTGGTCAATAATATCTTGTTTGGGGTGCTACTTGTTGTTACAGTTCTCATGTTTTTCCTTGGATTTCGAAACGCTCTTTTTGTTGGCTTTGCAATCCCGATGTCGATGTTTATGTCATTAATGGTTTTACAAGCCCTAGGATATACGCTCAACACTATGGTTTTGTTTGCTTTGGTTATGGGGCTTGGAATGTTAGTAGATAACGGAATTGTGGTTGTGGAAAACGTTTATCGACTCATGGAAAAAGAGGGTATGAGTCGTGTTGAAGCCGCCAAAAAAGGGGTAGCCGAAATCGCATACCCAATCATTGTATCTACAGCAACCACTATTGCCGCTTTCATTCCCTTGGGGATGTGGCCAGGAACCATGGGTGAATTTATGATTTATTTTCCCATTACTTTGTCTATTGTTTTGGGATCTTCTTTGGTCGTTGCTATATTTTTTAACTCGATGTTGGTTTCCCGATTCATGGAAATCGAAGAACGTTCAATTTCACTGAAAGGATTGATTCGACTGACCTATACAATGGGATTGTTTGGGTTGCTTTTGATTTTTGCAGGAGGCGTTTGGTCGGGATTTGGAACGCTTTTTCTTTGTGTCGTTGGACTGGTTTGGCTTTACAAATATTACATCAAAAAATGGGCGGCTTTTTTTCAATTCCAATTTCTTGTAACCCTTGAAAATCGGTATGAAAAAGTACTGGCTTTTGCAATGCGCGGATGGCGTGCTTATGCCTTTTTGGGAGGAACAATACTGCTATTATTGTTAACATTCGTAATTGTCGGAATTGCTTCGCCCAAAGTAGAATTTTTCCCTGACAATCAGCCCAATCAAATCATCGTCTATATTGAGTATCCTCAAGGAACTGATATCGAAAAAACAAACAGCATCACCAAAAAAATTGAAAAAGATGTTTTTTCAGTAATCAATGACCCACTTTATCTGGAAAACAACTACAATTATATGGTAGAATCGGTGGTGTCTCAAGTGGGAGCAGGTGCAGGAAATCCTGAAACCGATAGTGGATCTGAGGCCGACATGCCGCACAAGGCTAAAATAACTGCTACCATGCGTGAATTCAAATTTCGCCGAGGACAATCCAGCGAAGAATTGCGGCAAAAAATTCAAGCCCAACTTAATGGGAAGTTTGCAGGAGTCTCTATTTCCGTCGAAAAAGACGCCAACGGGCCGCCCTCAGGATATCCTGTCAATATTGAAATCAACGGACTGTATTACGATGAGTTGATTGTTACAGCCGAAAATATAAGAGCTTTTATAAACAATCAGAATATTGCCGGAATTGAAGAGTTAAAAATTGATGTCAATCGAAACAAACCTGGAATGCGGATCGAAATCGATCGCGAAAAAGCAGGTGCACTTGGACTCTCCGCAGGGCAAATTGGAAGGCAATTGCGCCGTTCGTTGTTTGGCGAAAAAGCAAGCGTTTATAAATCAGGGGGCGAAGACTATGACATCAATGTTCGCTTTCAGGATCAAGACCGATACAATCCATCGGCCTTATTCAATCAAAACATTACATTTAGAGACCAAGCTTCAGGAAAAATTAAAGAAATTCCTGTTGCAGCCGTAGTGTCTCAACAAAACATTGTCTCATACAGTGCTATCAAACATCGAGGATTAAAACGGGTTGTTACAGTTTATTCCTCCATTCTACCAGGTTACAACGCAGTGGAAATTGTAAATCAACTTAAGGTTCGACTCAAAGATTTTACAGAACTTCCGCAAGATGTCAATTATAGCTTTACAGGAGAAATTGAAAAACAAGATGAAAACATGGCCTTTTTATCCAGAGCGCTTGGTTTGGCTTTGATGTTAATTATGTTGCTTTTGGTCTTTCAATTCAATTCCATTACAAAGCCTGCCATTATACTTTTGTCGATCTTTTTAAGTTTTATTGGCGTGTTTTTGGGACTTGTGATTTTCAATATGACTTTTGTAATTATCATGACCATGATGGGAATAATTTCGCTTGCTGGAATTGTAGTTAACAACAGTGTTGTTTTGCTCGATTATACCCAATTGCTACTCGATCGAAGAAGAAAAAATAATGGACTTGCCTCAGAACAACTGCTTCCTAAAGAAGAAATCTTTCAAGCGGTAATCAATGGAGGAAAGGCGCGTTTGCGGCCTGTACTATTAACAGCAATTACTACAATTCTTGGGCTTATCCCTTTAGCCATTGGATTGAACATCAACTTCTTTTCATTGTTTATGGAAGGGAATCCGCAAATTTATATTGGAGGTGATAATGTCATCTTTTGGGGGCCGTTGGCTTGGACTGTTATTTTTGGGCTTACTTTCGCAACTTTTTTAACCCTTATTATAGTTCCTGTCACTTTCTATTTGAGTAAGCGCGCAGCGATTAGAATAAAAAACTTAACTTTATAACTTGTTCCATTTAAAAAACCCTAAATAAATGAAAACTACAAATTCAACCCATACCAAAATGGCTAGAGAATCGCTAGACGGACTATGGGGTCTTGCGGTGCTCGGCTCGTTTATTTACTTCATTGTTTTGATGGGAGTTCAGTTATTGGCCGAAATCGACCCGCTTCTAACGATTGTTTCCATTATAGTCAGTGGCCCCTTGGGGTTGGGGATTATTATTTTCAGTCTTAACATTTCTAGAGGTAACAATCCTAAAATAGAGGATATCTTTGAGGGATTTCAAAATTTTAAATCGGCTGTTGGAGCCTATCTTTTGATGTTGCTTTTTATCTTTCTTTGGTCGCTCTTGTTAATTATTCCTGGAATCATTGCGGCATTTTCGTATTCAATGACCTTTTATATTTTGGCAGACGACCCCTCTATAACTCCCATGGAAGCCATCGACAAAAGCAAAGCGATGATGATGGGAAATAAATGGAAGTATTTTTTGTTAAACCTACGATTTTTGGGATGGGGTCTATTGTGTCTGCTTACTTTTGGAATTGGATTTTTATGGCTTTTACCTTATATGCAAGTGAGTTTTGCCAAATTTTATGACGACATAAAAGAATAAGGCTGTTGCCATCAATTCACAAGACCAAAAAACCCATCATCTAAATGGGTTTTTTAGGGCTAGTCAAATTCTTTCACGGAAGACAGCCATCGATTAAGAGGCTTTTATAAATTGGAACTTCGTAATGAGGGCTGAAAGTGCAATAAAACAGGACATTTCCTCCATTTCGGCATAGCACCGCTATGATTAAATGGAGAAATGCAGCAAAGGGTTTGTTTTGAAGCAGTTTCAGTTCGTAATAGATTTTCTAATGCATAATGCGGGTTTAACCACCTAAAGTTCTTATTTTTACGCTCAAATTAAAGAGCAATGCTACGAAGTCATACCTGTGGAGATTTAAATATATCCGACAAAAATTCATCCGTTGTTTTATCAGGATGGGTCCAGAAAATTCGTGATAAAGGGTTTATGATTTGGGTAGATCTTCGCGATCGATACGGCGTTACTCAACTGATCTTTGATTCCGAACGCACTCCCAAAAACGTGTTTGAAGCCGCCAAAACACTCGGAAGAGAATTTGTTATTCAAGTACATGGAACCGTCATTGAACGAGAATCCAAAAACAAACACATTCCTACGGGAGATATTGAAGTGCTTGTGGAAACCTTACAAGTGCTTAATGCTTCCAAAACACCTCCGTTTACGATTGAAAACAATACAGATGGCGGAGAAGATATTCGAATGAAATATCGCTATCTTGATATTCGTAGAAATCCCGTAAAAGAAAGTCTTTTATTTCGTCATCGGGTGAGTATGGAAGTAAGGAATTATCTTTCCACATCGGGTTTTATCGAAGTAGAAACGCCTTGTTTGATAAAATCAACTCCAGAAGGCGCGCGCGATTTTGTTGTTCCCTCTCGAATGAATTCGGGAGAATTTTATGCGCTGCCTCAATCCCCACAAACGTTCAAACAGCTCTTGATGGTGGGAGGAATGGATAAGTATTTTCAAATTGTAAAATGTTTCCGAGACGAGGACCTTCGTGCCGATCGTCAACCGGAATTCACTCAAATTGACTGCGAATTAACTTTCGTAGAACAAGACGATATTTTAAACACTTTTGAGTCTCTAACAAAGCATTTGCTAAAAACCCTCAAGGGAGTTGATGTTGCTGCTTTTCCAAGAATGACTTATAACGATGCCATGCGAAGGTATGGAAACGACAAACCAGACATTCGATTTGGAATGGAATTCGGCGAATTAAATACATTGGCAAAAGGAAAAGGGTTTCAAGTATTTGACAAACAAGAATTGGTAGTTGGAATCGCAGTCCCTGGAGCAGCTACCTTTACACGAAAAGAAATTGACAAACTCATTGATTGGGTAAAACGCCCTCAAATTGGAGCCAATGGATTGGTTTGGGTCAAATACAATGAAGACGGATCTTATAAATCTTCTGTGGATAAATTTTACTCGCAAGAAGATTTGTCAAAATGGGCCGATACGTGTAATGCGCAAGCTGGAGACTTATTGTTAGTAATGGCTGGCGATACATCAGCTACTCGATCTCAATTGAGTGCCTTACGAATGGAAATGGGAGAACGATTGGGACTCAGAAAACCCGATGAATTTGCGCCATTATGGATTGTTGACTTTCCTTTATTGGAATGGGATGCCGAAACCGAACGCTTCCACGCTATGCACCACCCCTTTACTGCACCCAAACCCGATCAAGTCAGCTTGCTTGAAACAAAACCCGAAAAAGTGTATGCGAATGCCTATGATTTGGTGTTGAACGGAAATGAAATTGGAGGAGGCTCTATAAGAATTCACGACCAAAAATTACAACAACGAATGTTTGATCTTTTAGGATTTACCAAGGAAGAAGCGAAAGCTCAATTTGGTTTTCTAATGGACGCTTTCCAATACGGTGCTCCACCACACGGAGGAATTGCCCTTGGATTTGATCGATTGGTCGCTATTTTGGACGGAAAAGAAACCATTCGCGATTACATTGCCTTTCCAAAAAACAACAGCGGACGCGATGTAATGATTGATGCTCCCGCTCCAATTGACACCAATCAGTTGGAAGAGCTTGCTCTTACTATCAACAAATACTAAAATCAACTGCATTGAAACTATTCCTAAAAATATTCACAATTTTATTGGTGGCGAGTTTTGGATATGGATTTTATATCAAATCCTCTGAAACCCTTCTAGGTGAACGTATTATTGGAGTTTCTGTTTTGGTGTTTTCGTTCGTGTTGATGCCTCTTTTTATAGCCTTTCGATGGAAAAAAAGACGAATCGAAGACTATATTATGACCCCTGAAAGCATAGAGAAAATGTCTAACTCATTGAGTTTCAAAAAAGAAAAAACAAAGAAAAGCAAAAAATAACTGCTCTTAACCAAATAATTATCCCTAACTTCGCAACTTAAATTTTTTTAATTAATATACAATGACTGGTACAGTTAAATTTTTTAATGGCTCAAAAGGCTATGGATTCATTACCAACGATGAAACAGGTGAAGACATCTTTGTTCACGTTACTTCTTTAAACGGGCTAGCCCTCAACGAAGGAGACAAAGTAGAATATTCTGAAGAAGACGGAAGAAAAGGAAAAGTTGCTGCCGATGTGCAGGTTCTTGACTAAAAATATTTTATTTTAGACCATCATACCCTTGGCTTTGCCAGGGGTTTTTTTTATTTCAGTCTTTTGAGGTGAAAGAACTGTGTTAACAAATCCGAACTTTCCTGGGCTAAAATGCCTTGTGTTACTTCAGTAGATGGATGAAGCGACGTGCCCATAGTTCGATATCCGCGTTTTGGGTCAGAAGCACCAAAAACCACCCGTGAAATTTGACTCCAATACAAGGCACCCGCACACATTTGACAGGGTTCCAAAGTCACATACAACGTGCATCCTTTTAAGTATTTTCCGCCCAAATAATTGGCCGCAGAAGTAATCGCTTGCATTTCAGCATGAGCCGTTACATCATGAAGAACTTCTGTTAAATTATGGGTTCGTGCAATAATTTGTTGCTCTGCAACTATAACCGCCCCTACAGGAACTTCATCCTTATCAAAAGCGTGTTGAGCTTCTTCCAAAGCCTTTTTCATAAAATACGCATCGTCCATGGGAGTGATTGACATAATTGTTTAGATTTCATTTGATAGTAAAAATACGATTTCAACTCGTACCTTTGTTAAGTGAATAAAAAAATTCTTCCATATTTAGATTCGCCCAAGGCCTTGCGTGCGCTTAATCAAAAGCGGCTCCCTGAGCTAGCCAATGAAGTTCGAGAAGCTATTGTTGATTTTGTTGCACTAAAAAAAGGGCACTTGGCTGCTAGCTTGGGAGTGGTAGAATTAACCATTGCACTTCATTACGTTTTTGAAACACCGAGCGATTTGTTGGTTTGGGATGTTGGACACCAAGCGTATGGGCACAAACTTTTAACAGGAAGATTCAACAATTTTGAAAGCATGAGGCAATGGCAGGGAATTAGCGGATTTCCTAGTAGGGCTGAAAGTCCTTACGACGCCTTTGGAACCGGACACGCCTCTACTTCCATTTCCGCTGTTTTGGGAATGGCTCAGGCCAGTCAATTAAGCGGAGACGAGTCCAAGCAACACATCGCTGTCATTGGAGACGCTTCTATTGCTGGAGGAATGGCATTTGAAGGCCTAAACAGTGCCGGAGAATCCAACGCCAATATTCTCATTATTTTAAATGATAATGCCATTGGAATTGACCCTAGTGTGGGTGCTTTAAAATCCTATTTTGGGCAAATAAAGGAGGATTCCTCTCCCAAAGACAATTTTTTTGAAGCCTTGAATTTTCATTATCAAGGGCCCGTTGACGGACACGACATTGACAATTTGATTTTTCATTTAAACAAACTTAAACAAATAAAAGGGCCTAAAGTGTTACACATCAACACGATCAAAGGAAAAGGAGTTTCGTGGGCAGAATCTGATCCATTAACATACCATGCCCCTGGACAATTTGATAAAAAAACAGGAGTTATTGATTCAAATCAAAACCCTCTGTTACCTCCAAAGTTTCAGGAAGTCTTTGGAAAAACCTTGGTTGAACTTGGAGCTGAAAACCAAAAAATTGTAGGAATAACTCCGGCAATGCCCTCCGGAAGCTCATTAAACGTTTTCATGGACGCTTTCCCCGAACGATCCTTTGACGTAGGAATTGCAGAACAACATGCGGTTACTTTTTCGGCAGGATTGGCCACACAAGGGTATATTCCTTTTTGTGCGATTTACTCAACATTTCTTCAGCGCGCATACGATCAGGTAATTCACGACGTTGCATTGCAACATTTACCTGTAATATTTTGTCTCGATCGCGCAGGATTGGTAGGAGAAGATGGAGCTACGCATCACGGTGTTTTTGACATTGCCTTCTTACGTAGTATCCCCAATATGATAGTGAGCGCACCCAGAAACGAAATTGAGCTACGAAACCTCATGTTTACAGTACAACAAAAAAATCACGGTCCTTTTTCGATACGATATCCTAGAGGAAGAGGAAGCATCATAGACTGGAAGCAACCTTTTGAAGCAATTACTATTGGAAAAGGGCAGCTTCTTAAAAAAGGAACGGATGTGGCCATCCTTAGCTTGGGAACCACTTCCGAAACCATAAAAAAAGCCCTCGATACCCTAACAAACTCAACCCGATTTGCGCATTACGATCTGCGTTTTGTAAAGCCTTTGGATTCTGAGATGTTGCATACTGTATTCAAAACATATCAAGCAATCGTTGTGATTGAAGACGGTGTTTTGTCTGGAGGAATTGGAAGTGCTATTTTGGAATTTTCTAACGATCATCAGTACACTGTTCCAATTAAGCGACTCGGAATTCCTGATCGATTTATTGAGCACGGAAACTTGGAGGATTTAAATCAAGATGCCAATATTTCTGTGAGTGCAGTTCAAGAGGTATTAAAGTCACTGTAATACTATCGCATTTTTTGGTACCACTCCAACGCTTTTCCATCGGTTAGGCTGGCAACAAAACAGCAAATATCTAACAATTGTGTGTACAAATCTCCTTCGGGATGAAGGTATTGACTTGGCAAACAAGCCAACGCCAGTCGATCAAAAGCAGAAAGTTTTCCTTGTTGGTTATGAACCGAAGCTGTTACAAAAACATCCAGTAAGCGATTGATAACCTGATAGCCTTTTAACTCTTTTTCAATGACTTCAGAGGATTGATATACTTTGTTGACGCTAATATCAATAATATCTTCTATTTGTGCCTTGTACTTACTAATTTTCATGATGGATGTAGAAAATGTTCCTTCAAGAATAGCCGATTCGTTTTCTAAAAAAATGGCGACAGCATCGTTTATCAACGTATTGATAGACAACGCGCGCAAATAAGCCACCCGATCAGAAGTATGTTCAAGAGCGTTGTATTTTTTTCTATTGATACTGTCTTTAACCAAATTGATAAGATATTCGAGAGCATACTCTTCTGAAATCAATCCTAAATTGATTCCATCTTCAAAATCAATCAATGTGTAGCAAATATCATCAGCGGCTTCTACCAAAAAAGCAAGCGGATGTCGGTGATAGGTTCCGTCTTCTTTTTGAAGACCCAGTTCTTGAGCAACTTCGGCAAAAAATTGTTTTTGAAGGTCAAAGTATCCGTATTTTTTGTCTGCTACATGAGAAGAAGGTTTTATTGGAAGCGAGCCTTTGGGATATTTGGTAAAAGCCCCCAAGGTGGCATAGCTCAATCGCAATCCTCCTGGAATTCCTGCTCTGGCTTGGGATAAAATTTTTAATCCATTGGCGTTACCTTCAAAGTCACATAGATCTTGGTATTGTTCGGGAGTCAAATGAGATTTATAAACAACTCCCGATCCAGATTTAAAAAAATCTCCAATGGATTTTTCGCCACTGTGCCCAAAAGGAGGGTTTCCAATATCGTGCGCCAAGCTGGCAGAGGCAACAATGGCTCCAAAATCATTACTTTGGTATCCGTAAGCCTCCTGAAGTTGAGGATGTTTTTTTAGAAGAGCCTGCCCTACTCTTCGTCCCAAAGTACGGCCAACTACGGAAACCTCTAAACTATGAGTTAGGCGTGTATGCACAAAATCTGTTTTGGAAAACGGAATGACTTGCGTCTTGTCTTGTAAACTTCGGAAAGAGGATGAAAAAACAATCCGATCGTAGTCAACCTCAAATCCTATTCGAGTTTCGTCCTGTTCAGTGCGCAAGCGTTTGTGTGTATCTCCTTGTCTTTTGAGTGATAAAAGCTGTTCCCAATTCATAGCTGCAATGTAAGAAATGATTTTTTTATTTCACCTATGCTCTTAACAATTCAATAACTGTTTTTTGATAAATGAATAAACAACTCTTAACATACTGTTAAAATGTGAGGTGTTATTTTGCCTTGAACTTTTAATCAAACTAAAAAATGAAAACACTTTTTAAAACTTATTCGTTGATATTGATCACTTTTTTAATCACTTCTTGTGGAGGTGACGATAGTGTTGTTATTGGTGAAGAAAATAATGATTCATCTTCTTACACGTTGAGTGGTACTTATTCAGAAAGCAAAACACTGTCTGCTGAAAACATTTGGACATTAAAAGGGAGAGTTACTTTTACTTCTGGAGCTACATTAACAATTCCAGCAGGGACTATAATTAAGGCTGAGGGTGGAACAGGAACCAACGCATCTTCATTAATTATTGCAAGAGGCGCAAAAATTGACGCTCAGGGTACTGCTAGCAATCCTATTGTTATGACTTCAATAGCGGATAATATTGAAGTTGATCAAAAATTTGGCACTAACTTAAGCGAAAATAATCGTGGATTGTGGGGTGGACTTCTTATTTTAGGAAATGCTCCTTGTTCATTGGAAAATGATGTCACTCAAGTTCAAATAGAAGGAATTCCGGCAACCGACACCAACGGTCGTTATGGAGGAAGTAATGCCACCGACAATTCGGGTGTTCTAAAATATGTCTCTATACGTCACGGTGGTGCATTGATTGGAGATGGAAATGAAATCAATGGTCTAACATTAGGAGGCGTTGGTTCAGGAACCGTTATTGAAAACATTGAAGTTATTGGAAATGTAGATGATGGAATTGAATTTTTTGGAGGAACTGTAAACGCTTCCAACTTGTTGGTTTGGGCTCAAGGAGACGACGGCTTGGATATCGATCAAGGTTATTCAGGAACCATTGACAATGCAATGGTCATAGCTGGCGATGTTTCTGATCATGGTCTTGAAATTGACGGTCCTGAAGGAGCTGCCGAAGGTTCTTTTATTCTCAAAAATGTTACCTTAATTGGAAGCGAAGTTGCCGCAGATGGAGAATACGCTGATTACCGAAGCAATGCCATGGGAACTTCTGAAAATATTTTTGCTTATGGTTTCCAATCAGGGAAAGATGTTGAATTAGACAATGACGGTGTTGCAACCAACTTCAATAGTGGAAAATTGAATTTTGCCAGCTGGCAAATTATCGCTCCAGCAGGAGTAACTGTTGCAGGTATTTTTCAAAACAAGGCAGAAACAGTAACTGTTTCAAACTTTGGAGACTTTGCAACTTTAGTAACAACAGGGACTGTTGGTGCTAATGCAGCTGATTTTGCTTGGACATACGCTAAAGAAAAAGAAGCTTATTAGGGCATCACTTTTCATAAAATTTAAAAATATTTCTCTAATGAAAGTGTTCAAAATTATTGCTACTATATGTCTTGTTCTTGGATTGAGTTTCTTTGGAAATTCCCAAACAGGGATTGTGTCTGGAACTATAATTGACCAAGGGTTTCAAGATGCCGTTCCTTTTGCTAACGTCATTGTTAAAGATCTTCAAAAAGGGACTTCGAGTGATTTTGACGGGAGTTACGAATTGGTTTTAGAAGAGGGAAAATACACGCTGATTTTTTCGTTTTTAGGATACAAAACCGTTGAAATTTCGGATGTTTTAGTCCAAGTTGATCAGGTAAATGTATTGAACGTTACTCTGGAAGAACTTTCGCAGGGCTTGGATGAAGTAGTTGTGACTGTTAGTGCTAGGCAGAATACAGAGCAAGCCGTTTTAACCTTTCAAAAGAAATCGTTGAGTTTACTGGACGGTTTGTCTTCGCAAAGCTTTAAAAAAACAGGCGCAAGCGATATCGCATCGGCCGTAAAAAACGTTCCTGGAGTTTCCGTTCAAGGAGGTAAGTATGTATATGTTCGAGGTTTGGGCGATCGCTATACCAGGTCGATTTTGAATGGTATCGATATACCCGGATTGGATCCCGATCGCAATACTATTCAAATGGACTTATTCCCTACTAGTATATTGGATAATCTACTGGTTATTAAATCTGCCACAGCCGATATGCCAGCCGATTTTACTGGTGGAATTGTTAATGTAATTACCAAGGAATTTCCCGCTCAAAAAGAATGGAGTGTATCGATTGGTACTTCTGCAAATCCAAATATGCATTTTAATAGTGATGCTTTGGATTATGAAGGTGGAAAAACCGATTTTATAGGATTTGATGATGGAACGCGTTCGCTACCTACAAATCCCAATGCGAACTACTCCCCCATAGAAATAATTAACAATCCCATTCTAACAGAAGTAACCAAAAAATTTACTCCTACATTGGCTGCTGAGCGAAAATCGAAAGGGCCCAACCTGAGTCTTTCGATTTCGGGTGGAAATCAATTCAATGTTGGAGAAAGTGGAAACAAACTAGGTTTTTTTGGATCGCTTTCTTATAAAAATAACAGTACTTTTTATAAAAATGCCGAAGATAATACCTATCGAAGAAGCTCAAACAAAAGTGTGTTTGATATAGAAGTCAATCGAACTCAAACAGGAGATTTATCGACCGATAACGTCATATTGAGTGGTATGACGGGCGTCTCATTTAAGACCAATACCTCCAAATACAAACTCAACTTACTGCACATTCAAAATGGAGAGTCGACTTCAGGGATTTTTGACCAATCGCTAAACTTTTCGGATTTTGAGAACTATAAAAAAGATAATTTAGAATATGTTGAGCGATCTATTACCAATGTACTTCTCTCTGGAGATCATTCTATTTTAGATGGTTCTTGGAAAGTGGCCTGGAAGCTTTCGCCTACTCGTTCGTCAATTCAAGACAAAGATGTAAGAACAACCGCTTTTAGAATCAACGATGAAGGAGGTTTTAGTATTCCCCAAAACCTTCGACCCACTCGTATTTGGAGAGATTTACAAGAAGTTAACGTAGTTGGCAAATTGGACGTAACTAAAAAACTCACATTGTTTGGCAGAGATGCTCGGCTGAAAACGGGAGGTTATGCTTCTTTTAAAGAGCGAAATTTTGACATTTATAAATACGAGATCGCTATTAGTGGTTTCAAAGGAATTTCGGAAGGAGACTCTAATCAAATTTTGGCAGATGATACTATTTGGTCTTTAGAGAACCAAGAAGGAAATTATATAGATTTATTATCTACGGTTGCTGAACAAGGAACGTCTTTTAGTGCAAAGCAAATTACTTTTGCTGGCTATTTTTCGTCCGAATTTAAGGTTTCTGAATCCCTTCGAACCGTTTTGGGTCTTCGTGTTGAGAAATTTGATGTATTCTACACTGGTGAAAATAGTTCAGGGAAAATAGCGCTAATCAATGCCAAAGTAATCGATAAAATTGATTTGTTTCCTTCTGCCAATTTTATTTATGCGCTAACCGATGAAAAAAACATTCGCTTGTCGTATTCAAAAACTACTGCAAGACCTTCTTTTAAGGAAGTTTCTATTGCTGAAATATTTGACCCACTTTCGAACCGAACCTTTTTAGGAAATATCAATTTAGAGCCTTCTTATATTGACAATTTGGATTTGCGTTACGAAATTTTTGGAAAAAATGCGGCCTTTTTTGCGATAAGCGGGTTTTATAAATCGTTTAAAGGTCCTATTGAATTGACCTATTCCGAAGCTGCTGCTGATAATTTTCAACCCAAAAACTTAGGAAATGCCAAAGTATTTGGAGTTGAATTGGAAGTTCGAAAAAATTTAGATTTTATTGGAGCCGATAACTGGAATATAAATCTAAATACTTCCATTATTAAGTCCAAACAAGATTTTAGCGAAAGCGAGTATAATTTGCGTTTATTGGGGTTGAGGGAAGGCGAGACTATAGAAAAATCAAGAACATTGCAAGGACAGTCTCCTTTACTTATAAACGCTGGACTGACTTATAATAATAAAGACAATGGAATTCTTTCAGGGCTCTATTATAATGTTCAAGGCAAAACATTGGAAATAGTAGGAACTGGAGTTGTTCCAGATGTATATACACTACCTTTTCACAGTTTGAATTTTAATTTTTCAAAGAATTTTGGTAAAGACAAAAAGCACACAATTACACTACAAATTAGTAATGTGTTAGACTCCAAAAGAGAAAGTCAATATGAGTCTTTTAAGGCTGATAATAAAATCTTTACGCTAAGAGAACTAGGAAGAACGTTTTCGGTGGGGTATCAAATTCAATTATAGAAAATTAATATTATCATAATGTTGAATAAACTTTTTAATAATATCATATAATTATTTTTGGTTGTAATTACATTTTTAGATCATTGGACAATTAGTTTTAGTCAACTTTATTTGAATTTGATCTTTTTAACTGCCTCTGGCCAAGGCAGTTTTTTAACTTTGACTTAATATTAAGTTAACATTGGTGTTAGATATTTGCTGTGACTAAAACTAACATCAATGATAATAAAAAAACGAATCTTATTTACAGTTGTATTGTTTGCTATTTCTTTTGCAAACGCTCAAACAGAAAACAATTATATCTCTAAAGGAAAATTCGGTAAAGGAATTTTCAACTTTATAGGCAAAGACAGTACTTGGAGTATTAAAATGGCTGCAAGAATGCAGATGCTAAGCACCTTTAATTTTGAAAACGAAAATGGGCTAAGAAACATGAGTTCATCCGCCTTGTTAAGAAGGTCTCGTTTGAAATTTAATGGATTTGCATACTCGCCAAAGCTAAAATACAAACTGGAGCTAGGGTTATCAAACAACGATTTGAGTGGAGGAGATATTACTTCAAAAAATGCCAACCGCTTGATTTTGGATGCCGTAGTAATGTGGAATTTTGCTGGAAATTTTGAGCTGTGGTATGGACAAACCAAATTACCTGGAAATATAGAGCGGGTAATTTCTTCAGGAAATTTACAACTTGTAGATCGCTCGCGGCTTAATAAAGAATTTACCATCGATCGTGAGTTTGGTTTGCAGTTAAGACACCATTTCAATTTGACGAATACATTTGTAGTTCGTGAAAAACTAGCCATTTCTCAGGGAGAGGCAAGAAATATTACGGTTGCCAATAAAGGAGGACATCAGTACACAGGACGTTTGGAACTCCTTCCGCTTGGATTATTTGAAAGCAAAGGAGACTACTCGGGTGGGGATTTGAAAAGAGAAAAATCTCCAAAATTAATGTTGAGTGCAGGCTATAGCTATATTGAAGATGCTGTAAGAAAAAGAGGAAACCAAGGTGATTATTTTATTGACTTAGACGAAGATGGAAAGTGGTTGTCAACTGGAGCCAGTGCAACGGATGTGAAAACGACTTTTATAGATGCTATGTATAAGTACAATGGTTTTTCTTTTATGGGAGAGTATGCAAAAAGAACTGCCAATGATGAAACGAATGTAAGAGTTGGAGATGGGTTGAATTTGTCAGCAGGATACCTATTTAAAAGCAACTGGGAAATTGCAGGGCGTTTTACCAACGTTTCTTTAGATGGAGTGGCAAAGGTGGAAGAAAGAAATGAATATACGATTGGAATTTCACGGTATATTGTAGGTCACAAGCTAAAAATACAAGCAGATGCAAGCTATATCGATATCATTGGAAAAACGAATACAGCAGGCGTTCGATTCCAAGTGGATATTCATCTATAAACCTTAACATTTAAGTAACATTATAAAATTCACTTATACAGACATTTGCAAAGACGTCTAGATTAAAATTATTGTAACAGACAAAATTATATTTATGGATACTATTTATTTATTAATGATTGTCGCTTTAGCAGTTCTTGCTATTGCAGATCTTGTTGTGGGAGTTAGCAACGACGCTGTAAACTTTCTTAATTCTGCGATTGGCTCGAAAGCTATCTCGTTTAAAAATTTAATGATTGTCGCTAGTTTAGGAATCGCGGTTGGAGCCGTTTTTTCGAGCGGTATGATGGAAGTGGCTCGGAAAGGAATTTTCAATCCGGGAGAATTTATGTTCAACGAAATCATGATCATATTTATGGCTGTGATGATTACAGATATTCTTTTGCTGGATTATTTCAACACCGTTGGAATGCCAACTTCTACCACTGTATCCATTGTTTTTGAGTTGTTAGGAGCTGCTGTTGCCATGGCTTTAATTAAAATTGGTGTAGCGGGTGGCGACTTTTCTGAAATCGTCAATTACATCAATACCTCAAAAGCAACTCAAATCATTTTTGGAATTCTACTGTCTGTTGTCGTAGCATTTTCTGTAGGTGCTGCCGTACAATGGGTTTCCAGATTGTTGCTTTCTTACGATTTTGAAAAAAAATCAAAATGGGTAGGTGCGGTTTTTGGAGGAATTGCTTTGACGGCAATTACCTACTTTATTTTGATGAAAGGAATCAAAGGAACACCTTATGCCAAAGTGAGTTTTGACATCATTGGGGGAAGCACTATTAAGGATTTTATGGAAAATTATGTGTTGGCAATTGTAGCTGTTGCCTCTGTATTTTGGTCTTTATTGTCCTATTTGTTAGTTCACGTTTTTAAAATCAATATTTATAAACTCATTATTTTGATTGGTACCTTTGCTTTGGCATTGGCATTTGCTGGAAACGATTTAGTTAACTTTATTGGAGTTCCTATTGCGGCCTGGCAGTCCTACGGCGCTTGGGTTGAATCAGGGCTAGCCGCCAATGAATTTAGTATGGGTGTATTGGCTTCCAAAGTTCCTACTCCAAGTTTGCTGTTATTTGTTGCGGGAATGATTATGGTAGTTACCCTTTGGTTTTCTTCCAAAGCAAAACGCGTTGTTAAAACCGAAATCGATCTATCAAGTCAAAGCGAAACTAAGGAGCGTTTTGAGCCTAATTTCTTGTCTCGAATGTTTGTAAGAGTTGGTATAAAGGCCTCTCAATACACAAACGCTTTGATCCCTAACACGGTGCTCAAAAAAATTGACAAACAATTTGAACCCATCAAAGTTCAAAAAAACACAGAAGTAGCTGAAGCAGATAAGCCTGCCTTTGATATGGTTAGGGCCGCCGTTAACCTAATGGTTGCTAGTGTATTGATTTCTATTGCTACTTCCTACAAACTTCCCTTGTCAACTACCTACGTTACCTTTATGGTGGCCATGGGTACTTCATTGGCTGATAAAGCTTGGGGGACCGAAAGTGCTGTATATCGTGTAGCTGGAGTGCTCAATGTAATTGCTGGGTGGTTCTTTACTGCAATAATTGCTTTTACTGCAGCTGCTACCATTGCTTATTTAATCAATATAAGTGAGTTGATGATTGCTGTATTGCTCTTTGTAGCATTGATTATACTTGTCAAAAACTCAATGTCTGGAAAGAAGAAAAACGGGCAAGTTGATGAGGAAGAATTGAGAAATGCTGAAAGCAGCTCTATCCAAGGAGTCATTCAAGAGAGTACCAAAAACGTTGCTAACGTTGTGAAGCGTGGTCAACGAATTTATTCGAATGCAATCGAAGGACTTGCAAAACAAGATTTGTCATTGCTTAAGAAAAACAAACGACAGATTGTTAAGCTTTCCAAAGAAGTAAACGATTTGCGCGATCATGTCTTTTATTTTATTAAAAACTTGGACGAATCCAGTTTAGGAGCAAGTAATTTTTATATCAGTCTTTTGGGTGATTTACAGGATGTAACTCAGTCTTTGGAATACATTTCCAAAGTCAGCTTCAAGCACGTCAACAACAACCACAAAAAATTAAAATACAATCAAATTCAAGAATTAAAGGAAATTGACAATGAATTGAATTCGTTATTGAGCGAGATCAGGGACATATTCAGTCAAAATGAATTTTCTAGAATTGTGGGTGTGTTGTCTAAAAAACAATCATTGTTTGATGCTATTTCATCAAAAATAGAAGCCCAAGTAGCCCGAACCAGATCGGATGAATCGAGTCCTAAAAACACAACGCTATACTTTTCATTGTTGCTAGAATCAAAAGATTTAATCAACACAATGATGTCCTTTTCGGAGCTGTATCATAAGGAATACGATGCCTCTATTGAACCGGCAACGATTAAAGAAGATTAATACGGTAAAATACTTACCAACAAAAAATGCGATTCGTTTGAATCGCATTTTTTTTTAATACTAATTAGATTATGATCCACACATCAAGCAATCGTCGTCTTCGCTTTCACGCGATTTGGCTAACATTTCCTTGAGTTCTTGTGGAGTTAATGGCTCAACAGGGATTCCTGCAGGCTGAACCTTTCCTACGGTTGGACTGGGTTGCTTCACTTCCGCTTTCTTTTTCTTCTGGGTTACCGTAAATTTGATGGCATCAACAGCTGACTTGGTTCTTAAATAGTACATTCCTGTTTTAAGACCCGATTTCCATGCGTAAAAATGCATTGAGGTCAATTTTGCCATAGTAGCTCCTTCCATAAACAAATTCAAGGATTGTGACTGATCGATAAAGTATCCTCGGTGACGAGACATATCAATAATGTCTTTCATGCTCAATTCCCAAACCGTTTTATAGAGCTCTTTGATATCTTCTGGTATAGACTCTATTCCTTGAATGGATCCGTTGGCACGCATCAGTTCTTGTTTAACATCTTCGTTCCAAAGTCCTAAATTGACAAGGTCTTCCAACAAATGTTTGTTCACCACAATAAACTCTCCTGACAATACTCTGCGTGTGTAAATATTGGAAGTGTAAGGTTCAAAACATTCGTTATTTCCAAGAATTTGAGAGGTAGAAGCTGTAGGCATCGGCGCTACTAACAAGGAGTTTCTAACTCCGTGCTTGAGGACTGCTTTTCGCAATTTAGCCCAATCCCAACGACCGCTTAATTCTTCGTCTTTAATTCCCCACATATTGTGTTGGAATTCTCCTTTTGACATAGGCGAGCCTTTGAAGGTTTCGTAGGCTCCATCCGCTTTGGCTTCTTCTACAGAAGCAGTTACAGCCGCAAAATAGAGGGTTTCAAAAATTTCTTGGTTCAACTTCTTAGCTTCGTCAGAAGTAAAAGGCAACCGCAGTTTGATAAACGCATCTGCAAGGCCTTGGACTCCTAGGCCTACGGGTCGGTGTCTGAAATTGGAGTTCTCAGCTTCTTTTACTGGATAATAATTCCGGTCAATAACTCGGTTCAGGTTTTTGGTTACTTGTTTTGTAACCTTAAACAGTTGTTCGTGGTCAAAAGCATTGTCTTTTATAAACATGGGCAATGCGATGGAAGCCAAATTACAAACGGCGACCTCATCCTCAGAAGTGTATTCAAGGATTTCTGTACACAAATTGGAGGAACGAATGGTTCCTAAATTTTGTTGGTTGGATTTTCGGTTCGCTGCATCTTTATAGAGCATATAAGGAGTTCCCGTTTCGATTTGAGATTCCAGTATTTTTTCCCAAAGCTCACGTGCCTTTATCGTCTTTCTTCCGCGTCCTTCTTCTTCGTATTGAGTGTACATTTTTTCGAATTCCTCGCCATGACAGTCGTACAGCCCTGGGCATTCGTTGGGACACATTAGGGTCCATTTGCTATCTTCTTCAACGCGTTTCATGAACAAATCCGAAATCCACATAGCGTAAAACAAATCTCTAGCACGCATTTCTTCTTTTCCGTGATTCTTTTTGAGCTCTAAGAAATCAAAAATATCTGCATGCCAAGGTTCCATATAAATTGCAAAAGAACCTTTACGCTTTCCTCCACCTTGATCCACATATCTTGCTGTGTCGTTAAACACTCGAAGCATCGGAACAATTCCATTGGAAGTTCCATTGGTTCCCGAAATATACGATCCTGTGGCGCGGATATTGTGAATAGACAAGCCGATCCCTCCTGCTGATTGTGAAATTTTTGCTGTTTGCTTTAAGGTATCATAAATGCCATCGATGCTGTCGCTTTTCATGGTCAACAGAAAACATGACGACATTTGAGGTTTGGGAGTTCCCGAATTAAACAAAGTGGGTGTTGCGTGTGTAAAATATTTTTTTGACATCATATGATACGTCTCAATAGCCGCATCGACATCCTCAAGGTGAATTCCAATCGAAACACGCATTAGCATATGTTGGGGACGCTCAACAATTTTTCCATTGAGCTTTAATAAATACGATCTTTCTAGTGTTTTAAATCCAAAGTAATCGTAATTAAAATCACGATTGTAAATAATCGTTGAATCCAGCAACTCGGCATTGTCTTCAATCACTTTTTTGACCTCATCTGAAAGCAATGGTGCTTTTTTGTCTGTACGGGGATTGACATACTGATGCAAGTCAGTCATCGTTTCGCTAAACGATTTTTTGGTGTTTTTATGAAGATTGGATACCGAAATTCGAGCCGCTAGTTGCGCATAGTCAGGGTGCGTAGTGGTCATGGTTGCGGCTATTTCTGCTGCTAAGTTATCCAACTCCGAGGTAGTGACACCGTCATAGAGTCCTTCAATAACTCGCATAGCGACCTTCACTGGGTCAACTAAATCGTTTAATCCGTAACACAATTTTTTTACACGAGCCGTGATTTTATCAAACATCATGGGCTCTTTATGACCGTCTCTTTTTACTACATACATGGACTACTACTTTTTATTTTTGGTTAAAGAAGCCTTTCGCCTCATCAAGCACGGACTGTGTTTGATTTGACGAAAAAGGCTATTATAGTTTATTGGCGACGCAAGCGTCTGGTTATTGTTTAAAAATCAGCGTCGGTGCTAAATTTAACCGACTCGGTGTCATTGTTAAGTACACCTGCTTTTTGGTATTCTGATACGCGCTTTTCAAAGAAATTGGTTTTCCCTTGCAAAGAGATCATATCCATAAAATCAAAGGGGTTAGTGGCGTTGTATTCCTTTTCACATTCGAGTTCTACCAACAAACGATCCGTAACAAATTCGAGGTACTGTGTCATCAGATTTGCATTCATTCCAATCAAACTTACTGGAAGCGATTCGGTAACAAATTCACGTTCAATAGTGAGTGCATCGATAATGATTTCACGAATCCTTTCTTTAGGAACTTGATTGACAAGATGGTTGTTGTGAAGGTGTACGGCAAAATCACAGTGTACGCCTTCGTCTCTAGAAATTAGTTCATTAGAGAACGTAAGGCCGGGCATGAGTCCGCGTTTTTTGAGCCAATAAATAGAACAGAAAGCTCCTGAGAAAAAGATTCCTTCGACTGCTGCAAAAGCTATAAGTCGCTCAGCAAACGAATCCGACTCGATCCATTTCAATGCCCAATCGGCTTTCTTCTTGATCGCTGGAAAAACTTCGATAGCCTGAAATAGTTCGTTTTTTTCAGCTTCATCTTTTACATAAGTGTCAATCAATAAAGAGTAGGTCTCTGAATGGATATTTTCCATCATGATTTGAAACCCGTAGAAAAATTTAGCCTCTGAATACTGCACTTCATTTACGAAGTTTTCAGCCAAGTTTTCGTTGACAATTCCGTCGGAAGCAGCAAAAAAAGCAAGAATGTGTTTGATAAAATACTTTTCATCTTCACTCAGCTTTTCATTCCAATCGCTAAGGTCTTGTTGTAAATCAATTTCTTCTGCAGTCCAAAAACTTGCTTCCATTTTTTTGTACCAATCCCAAATATCGTGATGTTCAATTGGAAAAATAACAAAACGATTTTTGTTTTCTTGAAGGATGGGTTCGATTGCAGACATGTTTTATGTATTAAAAGTTAGTGTTGTAAAAAAATCAACTTGGAGCCTTACAAAGATTTCAAAATGTTTGGAAAAATAAAAGGAGTACTTATTCACAAAGGCTATGAGTTTTTAACAATTACTCGGTTTTTTCCTACGCATTGATTTTTTTGCGAATTTCGCAATCAGCTGTATATCAGTTTTTTATCTTGGTATTTTTCGGCGAAACTCCCATAGACACTGAGAACATCAGTTGAGCGTTAGCAGACCAAAAAAGTTAACTGTCGCGATGTTGCTTTGCAATTTCTTCCAAAGAGGCATACCATTCGCTTCCAAATTTTCGAATCAAAGCTTCTTTGACAAATTGATACAGCGGAACTTGAAGGGATGCCCCCAACGAACAAGCATCGTCACAAATTTGCCAAGCATGGTAATTTACGGCCGTAAACTCTGAGTATTTTTGAACTCGAATGGGATACAAATGACACGAAATGGGTTTTTTCCAATCGATGGCTTTGTCGTTATAGGCTTGTTCAATCCCACAACAAAGAACGCCCTTGGAGTCGTAAGTAACATAAGCACATTCTTTATCCTTTACAAGAGGGGTTTCCCAGTCGCCGTCTTCTCCCTTAATAAAGGTGCCTTGTGCGTCGATTGCTGCAAGCCCTTCCGGTCTAAGATAAGGGCGGATGGCTGCGTGCTGTGATTCCAAAATAGTGGTTTCTTCTTCCTCCAAAGGAGCTCCTGCAGAACCTTCTATACAACATGCTCCTTTACAGGCCGACAAATTGCAAACAAATTCTTGTTCCAATATTTGTTCCGATACAATGGTTTTTCCTAAATGAAACATCTGACAAAAATAGGGATTTAAAATGGCACAAACCGAATGAAAATTTAATCTCAAAAAAATACAACTCGCCAAAATTAAAGTATCTTTGCATTGTAATTTTTAATGAGTTATTTGTCATGAATTTTAAAGAAATATTTACTGCTGGAATGGTTCTTTTTGCTGTGATTGATATTGTGGGAAGCGTCCCTATCATTATCAGTTTGCGAAAAAAAGTAGGGCATATTCAATCGGGCAAAGCCTCTTTAGTGGCGTGTGTTATTATGATTGCTTTTTTGTTTATTGGCGAGGAAATTTTACGATTGATTGGCATTGATGTAAATTCGTTTGCGGTAGCTGGTTCGTTGGTAATTTTGTTTTTAGCACTGGAAATGGTTTTGGGAATTTCCTTGTTCAAAGAAGAAAGTCCCGCATCAGCTTCTATTGTTCCTATTGCGTTTCCTCTTATTGCAGGTGCAGGAACACTTACTTCATTGTTATCGCTTCGTGCAGAATTTCAACTCATCAATATCATCATTGCCATTGTATTCAACATCGTCATTGTTTATACGGTTCTTAAATCGTCCCAACGAATCGAAAGGGCTTTGGGAACTTCAGGAATTGCCGTTGTTAGAAAGATTTTTGGAGTGGTTTTATTGGCCATTGCTGTCAAGCTATTTGCTAGCAATGTGCAACAACTTTTATAACTTTTTTTAGATGAAAACACTGATTTACACACTGTTGGTTTTAAGCATTTGCTTATTGGTTTTTAACACGACCCTGCTGAATTTTGATGCCCTTTTGGAAGGACAAAGTAAGATTGCTGTAATAGGTATTTTGGCAAGTTTGTGTAGCGTATTGCTTTTATGGATTCTGTTGGTTTCCAAAAAAATTAAGGAAAAAACTAAACAGTAGTACTGAACTACAGAGTTGGTAGGTGTGTCAATTCAATTCCAGCTTTGGATAAAAATTCCAATCCCGAACTGTCTTTGTATTTTTTGTGATACACTACCCGCTTGATTCCCGCTTGATGAATTAATTTGCTACATTCTTTGCAAGGAGAAAGCGTAATATAAAGAGTTGCGTCTTGGCAAGATTGTGTAGATGCTGCCACTTTCATAATGGCATTGGCTTCTGCATGAAGCACATACCATTTGGTATATTGATCTTCATCTTCGCATACGTTTTCAAATCCAGAAGGTGTCCCGTTGTATCCATCGGAAATAATCATCCTATCTTTTACAATCAGTGCTCCTACCTTTTTTCGTTCACAGTAGGATAGTTGTGCCCATTCGAGCGCCATTTTTAAATACGATCGATCGTATTTGGTTTGTTTTTCGTTCATCCTCAAGAAAGTGTTGCATTAATAATCATAGGCAAAACCACACCAAAGACAATCGCAGAACCTACCAAAATAAAATCGCGTCGAGAAACTTTAAACAACCCGATAACAATAAATGAGATTAAAAAAACGACGAATCCTATAATCAATTGAGCCAATTCTACGCCCAAAGCAAATTCAATCAAAGGAAGTAACTTGGAGGATAAAGAGCTGGTAATTTGTTTGAAATAGCTTGAAAATCCTAGTCCGTGGACAAGCCCAAAAAACAGCGAGGATACAATCGATATGATAAACGTTCGGTCAGAACCTGAACTTCGTGCCGTAATCATATTGTATAAAGCCGTAGCCATAATCGTAACCACAATCAAGAATTCAATCCAAGATGCGTTAACCCTGACAACTCCATATACAGAAAGTGCTAACGAAATGCTATGACCAATCGTAAATACCGTAATCAACCAAATAAGATTCCTCCATTGCTTGGAGGCATACGGCAAGCACAAGACTACCAAAAAAAGAAGATGGTCTAAGGCGTTCCAATCCAAAATATGATACAATCCTAATTTGGAATAAAATAAAAACTCATTCATTGTTTTTCTGTTTCAGTCAAACTTACAAAAAAAGCACTAGAAACCACGTTCTCGTTTAATTTGTTCGTAGGCTTTTTGAATTTGTTGAAATTTTTCTTGAGCACCTTTTACATAGGCTTCTCCCAAATGTTGCACTTTGTCGGGATGGTGTTTTTTCGCCAAGTTTCGATAGGCTTTTTTGATAGTCGTATCGGTCGCACTTCGATCAACTTCTAGGATTTTATATGCGCTCCCAACCTCTTTAACGAACATGGCTTTGATGCTATTAAAGTCCAGGGTGCTAATTCGAAGGTAATTGGCAAATGCGTTTAGTTTATGAAGCTCCTGTTCTGAAATTCCACCGTCTGCATTGGCAATTCCAAACAAAAAGTGAAGCAGTTGTAATCGGCTTTCATACCGGGCAAATTGCACAAAAAAGTTACAGATTTCCGTAGCAGATATTTGATCCTTGTCAATTTGTTCGTTAAAAACCTTAAAAACTGCGTTGGCACGTTCTTTTCCGTATGCCGAAACAAAATAATTTCGCACATAGTCCAACTCTTTTTGTTCTACTTTACCATCGGCCTTGATAATTAACGAAGCAAGCGCCAAGAGTTTGAGTTCAAAATCTTGGGGCGTTATTTTGGAGCGTTGCCAGGTGTCAAAAACACGTCTTTGATTGCCGTTTTGAAATCCTTCGAAAAGGCTTCCAATAAAATACCCCAAAACGGCTCCTGGAAAACGAAAAAGATAATATCCAACGATGGCAGCAATCCATTTCATTTGTATCTGTATTTAGGTGTGCTAAGTTAAAAATGTTTTTCGGTAGAACGAAGCTTATTTTTGAATCTTTAGTATCTTTGTAGTTCAAAATTAAACGTTTGATTATGTATCCACCAGAACTTGTACAACCAATGCGAGAAGAACTTACCTCCATTGGATTTGAAGAAATTATAAATT
This sequence comes from Flavobacteriaceae bacterium, assembly GCA_029243385.1. Lineage (GTDB taxonomy): Bacteria > Bacteroidota > Bacteroidia > Flavobacteriales > Flavobacteriaceae > JAQWSC01. The sequence continues at coordinate 50,260 of JAQWSC010000008.1, forward strand.
CAGCTGACGTTGAATCAGCCATACAAAAAGAAGGAACTGCGTTGGTCGTAGTAAATTCTGTTTGTGGTTGTGCTGCAGCCAACGCCCGTCCGGGAGCAAAAATGTCTTTAGAAAATGATAAAAAACCCAGCCGATTGATTACTGTATTTGCTGGAGTCGATAAAGAAGCAACCAACACAGCTCGTGGCTTTATGGCGCCGTTTCCGCCTTCATCGCCCAGTATGGCGTTGTTCAAAAATGGCGAACTGGTTCATATGCTAGAACGTCATCATATTGAGGGAAGACCTGCAGAGCTAATTGCAGAAAATCTCAAAGATGCTTTCAACGAACACTGTTAATTTACAACCCTCTTTTTGAGGGTTTTTTTTAATGAAAAAAATAGTCGCATATCCGCTCTCCTTTTGTTTTTATTTTTTGTTTGGACTTGTGCTGTGTGTTTTTCATCCCATCCTTTGGATAGGCTACAAAATTTCTCCAAACTCATTGGATCGTTGTGTTAGCGTCCTAAATCTCTTTATAATTCGATTGCTTCTTATTTTGGGAATACGCGTTTCCATTGAAAAGCCCTCTTTAGAAAAAAACAGATCATACATCATTGTTGCCAACCACCAAAGCACTTTTGATATTCCGCCCATATTGTGGTTTCTTAGAGACTTGCATCCCAAATTTATAAGCAAAAAAGAACTCGGAAAAGGAATTCCTAGCGTTTCCTTTAATCTGCGTTATGGGGGTTCGGTTCTTATCGACCGTAAAGATTCTATACAATCTGTCAAGGCCATTCGAGATTTTGCTGAAGCTACATACACCAAAGGGCATTCTGCTGTAATTTTTCCAGAAGGAACCCGAAGTAAAAATGGTGTTTCAAAGAAATTTAGAACCAGCGGTCTAAAGGTTTTATTAGAACAAATGCCCGACGCTTATTTACTTCCAATTACCATCAATCATTCATGGAAGACAATGCAATACGGAAGTTTTCCGATGGGGATTTGTGCAAATATTCAGCTAAAAGTACATCCACCCCTTGCTAGAAAAGACAAAACAATACAGGACCTCATCGAAGCGACGGAATCAACAATTAAGAGAAGTATCGTTGTTTAAAATTTCGGTGTCTTTTTACTCATAAATGCTTTGGTTCCTGTTTTAAAATCTTGGGAGTCAAAACACGCAGCAAACGCTTCCATTTCTGCTTTGTATCCGTCAACTCCTTCTGAGAAACCTGCATGCATAGCAGCAATTGATTTAGCAAGGGCATTGGGTGAGTTTTTGATAATTTTTTCAGCAATCGAAAACGATCGTTTAAGAAGTTGATCGGCAGAAGTAACATGATTTACCAAGCCTATTTCCAAAGCGCGATTGGCATCAATCATTCCTGCTGTTAAAATCATTTCATGAGCCATTCCTTTACCTACCAACTGCGGAAGGCGTTGTGTGCCACCATACCCTGGAATCAATCCCAAGGTGGTTTCTGGTAAGCCCATTTTTGCGTGATCGGATGCAACTCGAATATGACAAGACATCGCCAATTCGAGACCCCCTCCCAACGCATATCCATTTATTGCCGCAATGACAGGTTTTGTGCTTTGCTCCAGAAAGTTAAAAACAAGTTCTTGTCCTTCTTTGGCTAAATCATATCCTTGTTGGGAGCTAAAGGTGTGAAATTCTGAAATGTCAGCTCCTGCCACAAATGCCTTCTCTCCACTTCCTGTTAAAACAATAACGCGTACTGCATCATCTGTCAGCAGTGCCGTAAAAGCCCAATGAAGTTCTGTCAATGTTTGTTTGTTGAGTGCGTTGAGTTTTTTGGGTCTGTTAATGGTTACTAATGCAATTTTTTGCTTGACAGAAACAAGAATATTGGTGTATTTCATATCGAATTATTTTGCAGAAAAAACAACTCTAAAAGTAGTTTTTTTGTTAGGTATGGAATTAAAAGTAATGGAGCCGTTGTAGGCTTGCAGTATGTTTTTTACCATTGCAAGACCCAGTCCCATCCCGCTTGTTTTGGTAGTGAATTTAGGCTCAAAAATTTTATCACTGTTTTTTTCTTCAATTCCTACTCCATTATCAGTAACCTCAATAACGATCTGGTTTTCTTGTTTTTGTACAAAAACTTTAATGATTGGCTGGGACAGTTCTTTACAGGCTTGAAGCGCATTTTTTACTAAATTAGTTACCACCCGAATAAGCTGTGTTCTATCAAAAATAGCGAAGATTTCCGCATCGGAAGATTCAAACCTGATGTGTTTTTCATTGAAAATTTCCAACGCTAATTTGGTGATTTTTACAACATCCAATTGTTCTGATTGCTGCGCTGGCATTTTAGCAAAATTGGAAAACGCAGAGGCAATGGAAGTCATGGTGTCAATTTGTTGAATAAGCGTGTTTGAAAAATCATTGATTTCTTGACTTTCGGGCGGTTGGTTTGAGCTGAACTTTTTCTGAAAACTTTGAACCGTTAACCGCATTGGTGTTAATGGGTTTTTGATTTCATGCGCCACTTGCTTCGCCATTTCTCTCCAGGCTTGTTCGCGCTCACTTTTTGCTAATTTTTCTGCACTTTCTTCAAGTTTATCGACCATGCTGTTGTATGCATTTACAAGCGCTGTAATTTCTTTTCCTGATCCTGGTACATTGATTTTTTCGTTGCGCTTATTCAGTCTCGTTCGCGCCATTTTGTAACTGATTTTACCCAGTGATTTTGTAATGTATTTGGATACTAGAAATGCCATGAGAATCGCTACCAAAAACATAATAAAATACACTTGAATCAACCGGATTAAAAACGATCTTAATTCCATAGCACTGAAAGAATCGTCTTCAAAATAGGGCAAATTCAAAATTCCAATGGGCTTGAACTGCGCATCAATAATATAGGTGTACAGGGAACGAAATTGACCTTCATCATTGGTTATTTTTTCAACAAAACGCTTGTCTGAGCTGCTCATCATCTCGGACAGCACTTGACTGTTCATCGTGTGATCGCTCTTTTTTAAATTAAAATCGGCTATAGAGCTAAGCACTAAATTCCCCGACAAATCATAGATGTTAAAATTTACGTTTTGAACATCCGCAATTTGATAAATTTCGTTTCTAAAAATAGAATCTAAATAGTTTTGGTCTGGAGGATACAAAGTGTTTTGAAGAACATACGCAATACTGGTCTGTAATTGAATTTCTTTGCGTTCCAATCGCTGTTGGTGGTATTCGTTGGACTGTTCACGATATTGATAGATGGTCACACCAGCAATTAGCATCGAGGCGACTAGAGTCAATGAAATCATCGCCACAAAAATTCGGGTTCGAAGTGAAAATTGAGTTTTCATTTACTGAATTTATGTAAAAATACTAAAAGTTAAAACGCTCTTTAAATCTATCCTCTGATTCGCTTGTAAAGTCGGATTCCTAACATCAACAGGACCCCCAATCCAATAATCCCTAATACACCAAATAGCCAGCTAAACGAATCGCGCAGCATTACTATAAAAATTACAGCAAATAAGATAATCGTGGAGCCTTCGTTCCAAATTCTCATTTTGGTAGATGAATACCGAATCACATCGTTTTGCAATTGCCGATAAATAACGTGTGTTTTCAAATGATAGGCAAACAAAAGACCTACAAATATCAATTTAATTAACATCCACTGTTGCGTCAGCCAAGCAGGCATCAAATACAAAAGCCATGCAGCAAAAAAAGTTGCTAATATTGCGGAAGGCCACGAAATAATATACCATAATCTTTTGGTCATTATCTTAAATTGGGGAACCAAAATATCTTTTTCAGAAGCTGGTCTTTGAGCAGCTTCGATATGATAAATAAACAGTCGAGGTATATAAAAAAGGCCCGCAAACCATGTGATTACAAAAATCAGATGCAACGCTTTTATGTAATTGTAATATTCCAAAAGCTTTTATTTTATTTAAAAATACACGTTTTAAATTTAATCCAGCGAATTGATATCAAATCGTATAAAAATAAGTTTTTAAGAAACGGGTTGCGTTGCCCATTCGTCAATCCAACGACTCAGGACTTTTACCCATTCTGGGTCGGTATTCAGACAAGGAACTACATGGAATTGTTCTCCCCCTTTTTCCTTAAAATCTTCCGCAGCTTCCATCCCTATTTCCTCCAATGTTTCCAAACAGTCTGAAATAAAAGCCGGAGTTACTATCGCCATGTTTTTGGTGCCTTTTTTGGCAAAATCCTCAACCGTTGTATCGGTGTACGGTTGAAGCCATTTGTCTCCTGCCAACCGCGACTGAAACGAAGAGGAATACGTTCCTTCTTTAAGTTCTAAATAGTCGGCTACTTTTCGAGTCGTTTCATAACACTGATGTCGGTAACAAAATTCATGTGCTGGAGATTTTGTTTGGCAACAATGTCCGTCAATTTTACAATGGGATTTGGTAATATCTGTTTTTCGAATATGCCGTTCTGGAATACCGTGGTATGAAAAAAGTAAGTGTTCCCACTCCTTGTCTTTCAAGTGATTTTGAATCGAATTTGCCAACACTCTCACATAATCGGGGTGGTTATAAAATGCTGGAAGATTTGTAAATTCCATGCTTGGAAAAAACTCTTTTCGTAAGGCTTCTGCCAACACCAAAATGGTTTCCGTAGTAGCCATGGCATGTTGAGGGTACAATGGAATAAGCAAGGTTTCTGTTACCCCTAAATCAGAAAGCTCTTGAAGTCCTTGCTTGATGGAAGGTTTTCCGTATCGCATTGCCAAAGCAACAGGAACGGATGTTAGGTCTTTTACTTTTTTTTGAAGTCGCTCGGACAACACAATTAATGGAGAGCCTTCGTCCCACCATATTTTTTGGTAGGCTTTGGCCGATTTCTTGGGTCTTGTGTTTAGGATGATTCCTTTGACCAAAAGCGTTCTTAAAAATTTAGGAACATCAATCACGCGTTCGTCCATCAAAAATTCTCCTAAATATTTTTTTACGTCTTTGGGTTGCGGACTGTCTGGAGAGCCCAAATTTACCAATAATACTCCTTTCATGGGTTTGAATTTATTGCTTTAATACTGTTGAAAATAAAGGCTTAAGAAGTTAAAGACATCAAGTATTTTTTGGGGGTAGTGTTGTATTTCTTTTTAAAAGCTGTTATAAAATGACTCGCCGTACTGTAACCTACTCGAAGTCCAACCTCATTGACATTGAGGTTACCTGAGGAAAGCATCTTTCGTGCCATTTCCATTTTGTAATCAAATAAAAATCCGTACACTGAATTTCCATACACTTGTTTAAAGCCTTCTTTTAATTTTTTCAGACTCAACCCAATTTCATCTGCCAAATCTTGAAGAGAAGGCGGCTCAGACATTCGAGATATCATAATATCTTTTGCATTTCGAATGCGACGAACATTGTCTTCATCTGTTAAAAAAGGACATTGTTCTACGTTGGCCTCTTCATTGCGGTTGAAATACAAACTCATTAACTCAAAAACCTTTCCTTTTAAGTAAAGGCTTTCCACAGATGAATGAATTTGTTTTTTAGAAATTTGGCTCAAAACTACTGCCATCATGGGACTTAAAGGACGATCCTTATAATATTTTTTTTCTTTGTTTTCGTCATTCAAAAATAAAATCTGATTGGCCTCTTGTGAAAAAAGTCCGTGAAATTTTTTAATCGAAATTAAAATTGAAACCAACCATGAGTGGGGTTGAAGGGTTGCCCGTATGGGCAACTCTCTTTGGGGGTTGTACAATAATAGGGAAGTATCGGACTGTATTGGAAATTGATAAGCGCCATTATTAAACCCAAACTGAACCTCGCCTCGCAAGCAAAAATGAAATTGTATGTAGGTATGATCTATTTCATGCTCGATCAAAATAGGCGAACGATGATCGTGGTTTTTATTCAAAACTATCAACCCTTCTTCTACAACCACTTCTTCAATAGAACCTAAAGCGATATTTTTTTGAGAATCTATCATAGATATTTAATTTAGAAGTGTTCTAAATTACACGCTTCTTAATTTAATATTTTCAACAAAAATAGGACATTTAGAGATAATTTTACCTAAAATACACAAAAAATCCTTTAGCGTTATTAAAAGTTCTTTTAGCGTTATTTTTTAGTTTTTCCGTGAATTATTTTTGACACAATGATTTACGAGCCCATTTCAAAAGGAAAATCTTTTTATGCCATTGGCTTAAACTACAAAAAAGCCGACGCAGATAAGCGCGGTAGGTTTAGCGTTCAAAGAAATCAAATAGATTTTTTATTAAAAGACGCAAAAGATCAGGGAGTATCATCCATCTTGGTCAACTCAACGTGTAATCGTACTGAAATTTATGGTTTTGTCAGCGATGCTCGTACGTTAATTGCGCTACTTTGCAACCATTCAGAAGGCACTCGCAAGGAATTTGAAGACATTGGATATGTGTTCAAAAATGCTCAAGCTGTTGATCATATTTTTAATGTAGGAACGGGGCTAGACAGTCAAATACTTGGCGACTTTGAAATAATTGCTCAACTTAAAAAAAGTTTTTATCGTTCGAAAAAAATGAAGCTGACCAATCCTTTTATGGAGCGGCTAGTTAATTCGGTAATACAGGCAAGCAAGCGAATTAAAAACGAGACGGAAATATCTTCGGGAGTTACTTCAGTTTCGTTTGCATCTGTACGCTATATTTTGGATAACGTAGAGGATGTACCTTCCAAAAATATTTTGTTATTTGGAATGGGTAAAATTGGTAGAAACACTTGTGAAAATCTTGTAAAGCACACCGAAAATAAGCACATCACACTGATTAACAGAACTCGGAAAAATGCTGAAAATATTGCTGGCAAATTCCATTTGCAAGTAAAAGATTTTGCTGATCTAACCGCCGAAATTCACACTACAGACATCTTGATTGTAGCTACCGGTGCAGCAAACCCAACCATTACCAAAGACCTCATTCACACCAACAAACCTTTGTTAATATTGGACTTGTCAATTCCAAAAAATGTAGATGAAAATGTATTGGAGCACGATCAAATTTCTTTAGTTCACCTCGATCATCTGTCAAAAATTACAGACCAAACCCTTCATCGAAGAAAACAATACATTCCCCAAGCGCAAGAAATTATTCAAGAGGTACGAAGCGAATTTGATCAATGGTTGACTACTCGCAAATTTGTTCCAACAATCAAGGCATTGAAAAATAAATTAATTCGAATTCAAGACAACGAAATTGCTTCTCAACGCAAAAAAATAAAAAACTTCGACGAGGAACAAGTGTTGTTGGTTTCCAATCATTTGATTCAAAAAATTACCAATCAAGTCGCCAACCACCTTAAAGATCACGATGAATCAAACGATCGTTTGACAATGATTCAAGAAGTCTTTAAACTTAATCCCGATGAGTAGTCCGATCCGCATAGGAACTCGTGACAGTGAACTGGCTTTGTGGCAAGCCACTCATGTTCAAAAAAAAATAACCTCGTTAGGACTGGAATCTGTTTTGGTTCCTCTAAAATCCGAAGGCGACAAAAATCAAATCAAACCGCTATACGAAATGGGCGTTGTGGGTGTTTTTACCAAAGTGCTGGACACTGCCTTACTAAACCATCGTATTGATATTGCTGTGCATAGCATGAAGGATGTCCCCACACAGCTTCCCAAAGGACTGGTTCAAGCAGCTGTTTTGGAAAGAGAAAGTCCATTGGATCTTTTGGTGTTTAAAACTTCTGAACTTGATTTTTCAAAGTCGCTTACGATTGCCACAAGCAGTCTTCGCCGAAAAGCCCAATGGCTTTGCAGATACCCACACCATCAAATTGTAGTGTTGCGAGGCAATGTGAATACACGTCTTCAAAAACTCAAAACAAACGACTGGGACGGTGCTATTTTTGCAAAAGCAGGACTCGAACGACTGAATATTGTTCCTAAAAACAGTGTCGATTTACCCTGGATGACTCCTGCTCCAGCGCAAGGAGCTATTATGGTGGTTGCCAAAAATGAAAATCCCGAACTTTGTAAGTTACTTTCAAAAATCAATCACCAAAAAACTGCCCAATGTGTTCAAATAGAACGCAATTTTTTACGAACACTTCAAGGCGGTTGTTCGGCTCCCATTGGCGCATTGGCGCACATTACAAACGACGAAATTCACTTTACAGGAAACATTTCTCACCCCAATGGAAAAGACACTGTAGTTATTGAAAAAACTGCGCCTATCCAAGACAAAGCCCTTGGAAAACTGTATGCCGAGGAAATACTATCTAGCGGTGGACAACGAATTTTGGAACAAATATAATCGAGACAAACCCTATGCAAACACATCGTGTTTTATCGACAAAAATTTTATCTGAAGCCCATCGGGACCGATTAATTCAAGCAAATATTTCTTTGATTCAAGCCAATTTTATTGAAACAAAACCCCTGTCTTTTTCAATTCCTTCCGGTTATGAAAATTGGATTTTTACAAGTCAAAACGCTGTGGAAGCCGTTTTTTCTTCAAAAGAAAAAGAAAAATGTATTGGCAAAAAAATATTTTGCGTAGGTGAAAAGACAAAGTCACTTTTAATCAAAAATGGGCAGAAAGTGGTCAAAATGAGTCAAAATTCACTAGAATTGGCTCATTTTATAGCAAAATACTATAAAAATACATCGTTTTTGTTTTGTTGCGGAAATCTAAAAAAAGAAGATTTACCGAGGATTTTATCACAACAACAGATTCCTCTTACAGAAGTGGTCGTTTATCAAACAACGCTAACCCCTAAAAAAATCGAAACTCCCGTAGATAGTATTCTTTTTTTTAGCCCCAGCGGTGTAGAAAGTTTCACGCGCCTCAACCAACTAGGCAAATCCCAAGGCATTTGTATTGGCGCATCAACAGCCGAAGCATTAAAACCTTATACAACAAATATTTCAGTAGCTACGTCTCCAACCATTGAGCACGTACTGCTAAAAACAATTCAAAATTTTGGCACTTATGAGTATGTTAAAAAATGATCTTTTTTTGAAAGCCCTTCGGGGTGAAACCGTTGAGCGGCCTCCTGTATGGATGATGCGTCAAGCAGGAAGGTACTTACCTGATTTTATGAAACTAAAAGAAAAGTATGATTTTTTTACGCGATGCCGAACTCCCGAACTGGCGACTGAAATCACCGTGATGCCTATTGATCAAATCGGTCCCGACGCGGCTATTTTGTTCAGTGATATTTTGGTAATTCCACAAGCGATGGGAATCGAAGTAGAAATGAAAAACGGAGTAGGTCCTTGGTTGCCCAATCCGGTTCGCTCTATAGAAGCCGTTGGTCAAGTAACCGTTCCGGATATCGATGAAAGTTTGGGCTACGTATTGGATGCTATCAAAATGACAAAACAAGCGCTGAACGACGAAGTTCCGCTAATTGGTTTTGCAGGCTCACCCTGGACAATTCTCTGTTATGCGGTAGAAGGTCAAGGGTCAAAATCCTTTGACAAAGCAAAAGGATTTTGTTTTTCTGAACCCCAAGCAGCCCATCAGCTACTTCAAAAAATCACCGATACCACCATTGCCTACCTCAAAGCCAAAGTAAAGGCTGGAGTAAATGCCGTTCAAATTTTTGATTCGTGGGGAGGTATGTTGTCTCCTGTAGATTATCAAGAGTTTTCCTGGAAATACATTCAGCAAATTATTGATGCACTAAAAGACCTCTCCCCTGTAATTGTATTTGGAAAAGGATGTTGGTTTGCCCTTCAGGAAATGTCACAATCAGGTGCTGCTGCTTTGGGTGTTGACTGGACCTGTTCGGCTCGTAACGCACGGTATTTGACCGGTGGAAACATCCCTCTTCAAGGAAATTTTGACCCTTCACGGTTGCTATCTCCCATACCCGAAATTCAAAAACAAGTTAAAATCATGATCGATTCCTTTGGAAAAGATCGATACATCGCCAATTTGGGTCATGGTATTTTACCAAACATTCCCGTCGATCATGCCAAAGCTTTTGTTGAAGCAGTTAAAAATTATCATTAATTTTTTCTATGAAAACACAATTCTCAAATTACATCGAACAATTACAAGATTGCATTACCAGTAAACTTGAAAAACTGGATGGCGGTGCTACTTTTAAGGAAGATCTTTGGGAGCGAAAAGAAGGTGGTGGCGGAAGAACGCGCGTGATTGAAAATGGAAACGTATTCGAAAAAGGCGGCGTTAACATTTCAAAAGTACACGGCGAATTGCCCCCGGCTATGCAAGCCTATTTTGGAGTAAGCGACTGTACATTTTTTGCGTGTGGATTGAGCTTAGTACTTCATCCTAAAAACCCAATGGCTCCCACAGTTCATGCCAATTGGCGGTATTTTGAGCTGTACGATACAGAAGGATCTAAAATCGATGCGTGGTTTGGGGGCGGACAAGACCTCACTCCTTATTATTTGTTTGAGGAAGATGCGCTGCATTTTCACACCGTATGTAAACGAGCTTGCGATGCACATCAGCACGATTTTTACAACCAGTACAAAGAAAAATGCGATCAGTATTTTTGGAATGCACATCGGAATGAGGCGAGAGGTATTGGTGGGCTGTTCTTTGATTATTGCAAAGCCACGGATACTTTTTCAATTGAACAATGGAAGCGTTTTGTATGCGAAGTGGGAGATTCATTTTTGGAAAGCTATGTTCCCATCGTTGAGCGAAGAAAAGACACCGCTTATACTGAGGAACAAAGAGAATGGCAAGAAATTCGAAGAGGGCGGTATGTAGAGTTTAACTTGGTTCATGATAAAGGAACGTTGTTTGGCCTCAAAACCAACGGACGAATCGAAAGTATTTTGATGAGTCTTCCTCCCAAAGTTCAATGGAGTTATGATCATCATCCCAAAAAAGGAAGCCCAGAAGAACAATTAGTTAAGGTGTTAAAGCACCCAGTAGAATGGATAAAATAAAACGACATGTACCCACTAAGAAGAAATAGAAGACTACGAACCACCCCTGCGCTCAGAGCATTGGTGCGTGAAACACATCTTAACACTACAGACTTTATCGTTCCTTTGTTTGTTGTAGAAGGATCTGGGATTAAAGAAGAAATTCCTTCGATGCCCAATTATTATCGTTTCAGCTTGGATTTGATTCGCAAAGAAGTAAAAGAGCTTTGGAGTTTGGGATTAAAATCTGTTCTTCTTTTTGTAAAAGTTCCTGACAAACTGAAAGACAACGCTGGAACAGAAGCATTGAACGCCGAAGGATTGATGCAACGAGCCATTAAGGAAGTTCGAAATGCTGTGCCCGAAATGGTTGTGATGACCGATGTGGCGTTGGATCCCTATTCCAGTTATGGGCATGATGGCATCGTTGAGAACGGAATTGTAGTAAATGATGCGACCAACTCTATTTTGGCAGAAATGGCGGTTTCTCATGCAACTGCAGGAGCTTCGATAGTGGCTCCGAGCGACATGATGGACGGTAGAATTTTAGACATTCGAGAAGCTTTGGAAGATGAAGGATTTGTGGACACAGCCATTATGAGTTATAGCGCTAAATACGCTTCCTCGTTTTACGGACCTTTTCGAGATGCGTTGGACTCAGCTCCAGGGTTTGGCGATAAAAAAACCTATCAAATGGATCCTTCCAATCGGTTTGAGGCCATCAAAGAAACTCTGATGGACATTGACGAAGGAGCAGATATTGTAATGATTAAACCAGGTATTGCCTATTTAGACATAGTTCGAGAAATCCGAAACGAAGTAGATGTTCCCGTTGCTGTGTATCAAGTAAGTGGCGAATATGCCATGATCAAAGCGGCCGCAGAAAAAGGATGGCTTGATCATGAGGCCGTAATGCAAGAACAACTTTTGGCAATAAAACGCGCAGGCGCCAATATGATTGCTTCCTATTTCGCAAAAGATATGGCGCGTATTTTGGGCGCTTAAAAAAATAGTTGCCTAAAACTTTACACAAGCTTTAACGAACTTTCCTCGTGATAAGCTATTCCTTTAATTACAATTCTAACAAATACATTTAAAAAATGTATTTTTATAAAAAAAACAGATGGAGCTATTGACCCAACTTTTACGCAAACTCGTTGTAATCCTATTAATTTTCATTGGGGTCTTGTATTTTTCTGGATATGGCTATCTGATTGATATGGGAATTACAATTGTCCGAACGGGCAGAGCTGGCGCAGGCATCAATGATTATGAATATTTTTACAATCGATCTATTGAAAAAAGTTCGAATCCACAGCCTTGGACAATTCATAAAGAATATAACCTAACTCCTCCCACAGAAAAACTGACACAACTTCATAAAGATCTAGGCACTGTTGCCTATATGATTATAAAAAACGATTCGATTTGGCACGAACAATATTTTGAAGGTTACGGAACAACCTCTTTTAGCAATTCGTTTTCGATGTCAAAAAGCATTGTTTGCGCCATGCTGGGAAGAGCTATTTCGGAAGGATTTGTAAATAATATTGATCAAAAAGTAAGTGACTTTTTACCTGAATTTAATGACGGATATGCTGCGCAACTAACAGTGGGCGACTTGGCGAGTATGTCGTCAGGTCTTCAATGGACAGAAAGCTATACCAACCTGCTTACCATTACCCCTAGAGTGTATGTCGAAAAAGAGCTGAACGCACTCATGCGAACCATTCCCATTGAGTCAGAGCCTGGCAAATCTTTTCGCTATCTGAGTGGAAATACACAGCTTTTAGCAATGCTACTTGAAGAAGCCACAGGAAAAAATGTTTCTACGCTACTAAAAGAATGGTTTTGGGAAGATATGGGCGCCGAAAACGATGTGTTGTGGCAACTGGATGATGAAAATGGAAATGAAAAAGCCTATTGCTGCTTTAATTCCAACGCAAGAGACTTCGCTCGATTTGGAAAACTCTTCAAAAACAACGGTGTTTGGAACGGAAAAACCCTATTAGATCCCGAATTTGTTGAGCTTTCTATTACCCCTCGATTTGAAGAAAGTCCAAAATACGGCTACGGCTGGTGGCTTGGAGAACGAATGGGAAGAAAATTCTTCAGCATGCAAGGTCATTTGGGACAATACGTGATTGTAATTCCAGAAGAGGACCTCATAGTGGTTCGACTGGGTCATGAAAAAATAGGGAACCTAAACGGCAATCCTCATCCCGAAGATTGTTATTACTACATAGAAGAAGCCCTAAAAATGATTGCTAATGATTCAACATCTTAATCTTAAACACATTCTGTTTCTAGATATCGAAACAGCTCCGCTTTATAAAACATACGCTGAAGTGCCTGAAGTAGAAAAAGAACTGTGGGCCGAAAAAACACACTACCAACGCAAAGATGCATTTTCACCTGAGGCGTTTTACCCACGCGCAGGAATCTGGGCCGAATTTGGGAAAATCATTTGCATTTCTGTTGGATATTTTACTCCCGATCAAAGCCAAAGAACCTTTCGAATTACTAGCTTTTCTGGAGACGAAAAAGAGCTGTTGCTTGCTTTCAAATCGTTGTTAGAAACCTATTTTTTTGAACAAAAAAAACTGTTATGCGCTCACAATGGTAAAGAATTTGACTTTCCCTACATTGCTAGAAGAATGCTGATTCATAAAATTTCTCTTCCCAAAAAACTAGACTTATTTGGCAAAAAACCTTGGGAAGTACGTCACCTAGACACATTGGAGCTTTGGAAATTTGGAGACTTTAAGCATTATACTTCGCTAAAATTATTGACTCACGTACTAGGAATTCCTTCACCAAAAGACGATATCGACGGAAGTCAGGTTCGAGATATTTATTATGAAGAAAACGACTTGGAACGTATCGTTACCTATTGTGAAAAAGACGTCATTGCCATTGCTCAAATAATGCTTACATTGAGAGCTGAAGCATTGTTGAACGATTCCGAAATTATTCGCGTTTGAAAAATCCAACTCCCATACTGTCTGTTCAAAATCTTTCCATAGCCTTTGGGGAACAAACCGTAGTTCAGAACCTCAACTTTGACGTTTTTTCTAACGAAATTATTGGAGTTGTGGGCGAATCAAGCAGTGGGAAGTCCGTAACAGCTCTTTCAATAATGGGATTGCTACCTAAAGGAAATAAGCATATTCAAAAAGGGTCGATTCGATTCGAAACTACCGACTTGCATACGCTTTCTATGAACGATTTTAGATCGGTTCGAGGAAAAGAAATTTCCATGATTTTTCAAGAACCGATGAGTGCACTCAATCCAAGTATGCGTTGCGGGATTCAGATTTTGGAAACTATTTTGTTGCACAAATCACTGTCTAAAGAAGCGGCTAAAAAGGAGGTCTTCCGATTGATGGAGCTCGTTCAACTTCCAAGTCCTAAAAGTACGTTCTCAAAATACCCGCATCAAATTAGTGGCGGACAGCAACAACGTATTATGATTGCCATGGCTATTGCGTGTCAACCCAAACTTTTAATTGCCGATGAACCCACAACCGCTCTTGATGTAACGGTTCAAAAAGAAATCATTTCGTTACTGAAAGAGCTTCAGAAAAAAACCCAAATGGCGATGCTATTTATTACACATGATTTGGGTTTGGTTTCAGAAATTGCGGATCGATTACTGGTCATGCATCAGGGGAAACTCGTTGAGCAAGGAGCGACATCCAGTGTTTTCAAGTCTCCGAAAGAGGCATATACTCGAGGGCTCCTAGGAGCAAGACCTCCCATGACCAAACGCCCTTTACGACTTCCTACTGTTGCAGGTTTTATGGATAAAACACCCTCGGTTGCGTTTGAAACAAAAAACATCCGAAGCAACAAACATAAAAAAATATACAACCAACCCCCTATTTTGGAAGGTATTCATCTAAAAAAAGAGTTCATAACACAAGTAGGATGGCTGGGAGAAAAAAATTGTTTTACGGCTATCAATGATGTAAGTTTCAAACTTTTTCCTGGTGAAACACTGGGACTTGTTGGTGAATCGGGCTGTGGAAAATCTACTTTGGCAAAAACAATTCTTCAACTGGAAGCTTTGGAAGAAGGAATGATTTTGTATGAAGGAACGGATATCAAAAAACTTAGCGGTAAGGCATTAAAAAAATTCCGAAAAGAAGTACAATTGGTTTTTCAGGACCCGTTTGCTTCACTGAATCCTAGTATTCAAATTGGAAAGGCAATTATGGAGCCCATGCGCGTCCACAAAATGTATGAAACTCAAAAACAGCGAAAAGAAAAAACCCTTGAGTTACTTGAAAAAGTGGGGTTGCAATCAACACACTTCAATCGTTATCCCCATGAATTTTCGGGAGGTCAAAGACAGCGCATCAATATTGCTAGGGCATTAGCTTTAGAACCCAAAATAATTGTTTGCGACGAATCTGTTTCGGCCTTGGATATTTCTGTTCAAGCTCAAATTTTAAATCTTCTTAACGACCTAAAAGATCAATTTGGTTTTGCGTATTTATTTATTTCTCATGATTTGTCTGTTGTTCGCTACATGTCAGATCACTTAATGGTTATGAAACAAGGAGCGTTGATAGAACAAGGAGAAGCTGACTCAGTATTTACGAACCCTAAAGACACTTATACCAAGCAACTTTTAGCGGCTATTCCTTCTTTATAATTAGAAAGGAAAAACATAAATTGTTGTATGTTTGTTACATACAAAACAAAAGTGATGGTTGATATTGATATTTATAACATTTTATCCGAGTTAAAACTTCAAGAACACAATCTAGGGACTTCTACTGGAAAAGAATGGAAGGATAGCGATTCTCGAATTGTGTCGGTATCTCCCGTTAATGGGGAGAAAATAGCAACCGTAAGTATTACCAGTGATAAGCAATACGAAACAGTCATAGCTTCGGCCAGTAAAGCCTTTACAAAGTGGCGAGTCATACCTGCCCCTCAACGCGGAGAAGTGGTTCGACAATTTGGAGAAAAACTTCGCCTCAAAAAACAAGCTTTGGGCACATTGGTTTCTTATGAGATGGGCAAATCTTTGCAAGAAGGACTGGGTGAAGTTCAAGAAATGATTGATATCTGTGACTTTGCCGTTGGATTGTCCCGACAACTTCATGGGTTAACCATGCATTCTGAACGAAGCAAACATAGAATGTACGAACAATACCATCCGTTGGGAATTGTAGGGATAATTTCTGCTTTCAATTTTCCAGTAGCTGTATGGAGTTGGAATACGGCACTGGCGTGGGTTTGTGGAGATGTTTGTGTTTGGAAGCCTAGTGAAAAAGCTCCTTTGTGTGGGGTAGCTTGTCAAAAAATAATTGCCGAGGTATTAGAAGATAATCACTTACCTGAGGGCATTTCGTGTATGATTAATGGCGATGCTTCGGTAGGAGAATGGTTAACTAAGGACACGCGAGTCCCATTAATTTCGGCAACAGGATCAACCAGAATGGGTAAAATTGTAGCGCAAACGGTTGGCGTACGATTGGGAAAATCCTTGTTAGAATTAGGAGGCAACAACGCCTTAATTATTACGCCCGATGCTGATATAAATATGACTGTAATTGGAGCAGTCTTTGGAGCAGTCGGAACATGTGGGCAACGCTGTACAAGTACTCGAAGACTGATTGTTCATGAAAGCAAATACGATCAAGTCAAAGAAGCATTGCAAAATGCGTATCAACAACTTAAGATTGGAAACCCATTGGATGAAAGCAACCATGTTGGTCCCTTAATTGACCACGATGCAGTAAAAAACTACTTAAATGCCATCGATAAGGTCGTCCAAGAAGGAGGAAATATTCTTGTAGAAGGCGGTGTGCTAGAGGGCGATATGTATCCTGGTGGATGTTATGTAAAACCTGTCATTGCAGAAGCCTCACCAAATTTCGAAATTGTACAACACGAGACTTTTGCTCCTATTTTATACTTACTAAAATACAAAGGCTCTCTAGAAAATGCTATTGAAATTCAAAACAACGTCAAGCAAGGTTTGTCCTCAGCAATTATGACCAATAATCTAAGAGAAGCCGAACTCTTTTTGTCGGCAAATGGATCTGATTGTGGAATTGCCAACGTAAACATTGGAACTTCCGGAGCAGAAATTGGAGGAGCTTTTGGAGGTGAAAAAGATACTGGAGGCGGTCGAGAAAGTGGGTCGGATGCCTGGAAAGTATATATGCGCAGACAAACCAATACAATTAATTATGGGTCGGATTTGCCTTTGGCTCAAGGAATCCGTTTTGATTTGTAGCATTTGAATTGGGATTGTTTATCTTTGTAGCAACCAAAAAAATATAGGTATGTATGAAATTTTACAAGCGCTTCACTCTTATTGGGCGTATTTCGTTTTATTATTATTAACCATTGCTGTAATCAATGCTTTTTTAGGAGCTTCTAAAAAACGTTCTTTCGGCAATAAAGATCTTCGAATTTCTTTGTTTGCATTGATTTTTTCACACATTCAACTTTTAATAGGACTCGTTCTTTATTTTGTTTCTCCAAAGTTTGGGTGGTGGCAAGAAGGAATGGGCGCGGTTATGAAAAACAGTGATTACCGCCTGTATCTAGTGGAGCATCCTTTCACAAATATTTTAGCAATTCTATTGATTACTGTCGGATGGTCGCTTCACAAAAAACAAACTTCAGATACCAAAAAATTTAGTCGTATCGGAGTTTTCTATTTGTTAGGGCTTGTTTTTCTATTAAGTCGAATTCCTTGGTCCGTTTGGATATAAAAAAACACTCTCTAAAATTTTAGAGAGTGCTTTTTAGTAACCAAACCAATTAAACTATGAAAAACTAATTTTAATTAGCTGTTAAAAATAGATTTTAACAACACTGCAATTTAAGAACTTGTTTTACAACATTTTCTTAATCAAATGTTAAATATTTATGCCCTTCGTTTTTAACACTAAAAAACATACCATTTATGGCTAAAAAACTGACTTACGGTGTTGTTGGAGGAGGCAGTTGGGGGACAGCAATTGTAAAAATGTTGTCCGAAAATTTAAGTGAAATTCATTGGTATATGCGAAATGAAAGTGCCATTGAACATTTACTAGAAGAAAATCACAATCCTAATTATTTAAGTGCTGTAGCATTTAATCCCGAACAGCTCAGGCTAACCAGTAACATCAATGAGTTAGTAAAAGCTTGTGATATCGTAATTCTAGCCATTCCTTCTGCTTTTTTTAATAACGAACTGCAGTCCCTAACTATTTCTTTGGCCGATAAAATCGTGTTTTCAGCCATCAAAGGAATTGTTCCCGAATCGCATCTAATCGTTAGCGAACATCTTCATGAAAAATATCAAATTCCTTTTGACCAAATTGGCGTTATTACTGGACCTTGTCATGCAGAAGAAGTTGCTCTAGAGCGACTGTCCTACTTGACTATTGCCTGTACCGATCAAAGTGTTGCTCAAGAGGTTGCTTCGTCTTTAAGTTCAACCTATATTTTTACCAAAGTATCGGATGATATTATTGGGACAGAATATGCAGCGATGCTTAAAAATATTTATGCCATTATCGTTGGAATCGCTCATGGATTGGGTTATGGAGATAATTTTCAAAGCGTTTTGATGAGCAACGCCATTCGAGAAATGAAGCGATTCATTAAAAAAGTGCATCGTATGAAACGAAACATCAACCGTTCGGCTTATTTGGGAGATTTGTTAGTTACGGGGTATTCTGTGTTCAGTCGAAATCGAATGTTCGGAAATATGATCGGCAAAGGATATACGGTAAAATCAGCTATGATGGAAATGACCATGGTTGCAGAAGGTTACTATGCCTCCAAAATTGCTTATGAAATTGGCAAGGAAAACGACAGCAATTTGCCAATGATTGATGCGCTATACGCCATTTTATATCAGGGAAAATCTGCCAAAAAAGTTATGGAGAAACTAACGATGAAGCTGGATTAAATCGACGCTTTGAATTGCTCCAAAAATCGGATGTCGTTTTCATAAAACATACGAATATCTTCAATTTGATAGAGCAACATCGCAATTCGCTCTATACCCATTCCAAAAGCATACCCTGAATAAACATCAGTATCGATTCCGCAATTTTTGAGAACATTCGGATCGACCATTCCGCAGCCCATAATTTCAAGCCAGCCCGTGCCTTTTGTAATTCGGTAATCTGCCTCAGAATTCAATCCCCAATAAATATCCACCTCAGCACTTGGCTCGGTGAATGGAAAATAGGAAGGGCGAAGACGAATCTTTGATTTCCCAAACAGTTCTTTAGTAAAATACAGTAACGTTTGTTTTAAATCAGCAAACGAAACGTCGGTATCTATATACAATCCTTCTACCTGATGAAACACACAATGCGAACGAGCCGAAATTGCTTCGTTTCGGAAAACTCGTCCAGGAGAAATGGTTCGAATAGGAGGTGTGTTGTTTTCCATATAACGCACTTGAACAGATGATGTATGTGTGCGAAGAAGAATGTCTGGGTTGGTTTGAACAAAAAATGTATCCTGCATATCGCGAGCAGGATGGTGTTCGGGTAAATTTAACGCAGTAAAATTGTGCCAATCATCTTCAATTTCAGGCCCTTCCGAAACGTTGAATCCAACTCTAGAAAAAATATCTATAATTTTATTTTTAACAATCGATATGGGATGGCGGGCACCGATATCTATGGGTTGAGAAGGGCGTGTCAAATCGCCATAAACCTGTTGTGAGCTAACCGTACTTGAAAGGGATTGTTTGAGAGCAGCTATTTTGTCAGAAGTGGATTGCTTGAGTTGATTGATTGCCTGTCCATACACTTTCTTTTCTTCGTTTGGGACATTTTTAAAATCGGCGAAAAACTGTGTAATGAGTCCCTTTTTACCCAAATACTTGATTCGAAACGCTTCTAGTTCTTCCAAGGAATTGGCTGAAAAATTGGAAACTTCTTCGATATGCTTTTCAATCTGTGCTATCATATTCATTCTGCATTAACAATCGCAAAAATAGGGTTTTTGAATCAGTCAATCATACCCTTCTCCAAGAAATACTGAACGATGGCCTCTTTCATTAAAATAGACTGCTCGCCAGGTTTTAAGTTAGGCAGTGATTCTTTTACCGTATAATGGGGCCAACCGTCGTCATCTATAAAATCAAAAGCATAGTATCCATAAGGTTCTAATAAACGACAAATGGCAATATGCATTAAGTTGATTTTTTCATCTTTTTTAAACGATTTATCAACTTGACCCAATTCTTGAAGTCCAATTAAGAAAATAATTCCATCCAAATCCAGAGATTCTCCCTCTGAAAACTGATTGGAAAGCGTTTCTACCACCAAGTTCCAACGGCTTTTTAGTTGTTCTTTTAACATCTTTGAAATTGTTCTACAAATGTACCAAATAGAAGCCAATCAAAATACTATATTTGTACAAAAGCAACCTTATGAGCTACTTGGATATCATTTTGGGAGGACTGATACTTTTTGGTGCTATCAAGGGACTTATCAAAGGACTTATTGTAGAAATAGCCTCTTTACTAGCTTTGATACTTGGAACCTTCGGAGCAATTCACTTTTCACATTTTGTGAGCACTACCCTTTCGGATTATGTTGAGTGGGAAGAAAACTATTTGAATTTAGTTGCTTTTGCACTTACTTTCGCTTGCATCATCTTTGTGGTTTCTTTGTTGGGAAAATTCCTGACCAAAATCGCAAAAGTGGTGGCTCTAGGAACCCTTAATAATTTAATGGGAGCCGTATTTGGAGGGTTAAAAATCGCTCTAATTATTGGTGTTTTATTACTGTTTTTTGACAAGGCAAACAATAACTTTCATCTTATTAGCGAGGATGTGATTAGCGAATCTATTCTGTATCAACCCGTTCAAGAATTGGGTGAATGGGTTTTCGGAAAAGTTATGGAAGAAAAAAAGGAGTTAAACGCCTTATTCTAACCTATTCTTTAATTTTTTTCACAGCATCTGTCAAAAGCCATCCCACATTGCCGTCTGACAAGCTGACTTTTGACCAGTTGTTGATAGTTTCATCAATACGAACCTTAGTCCCTTCGTGTAATTGAAAAAGAATTTCACTCCGTACATTAGGTTCTGCTCTAAAAGAAACTTTTTCAAAAACAATGGCCGGTTGTTCGGAATTATATTTAGAAACTTCCATTATACTAATGCTTACTGAAACAATAGCAAGTAACAAAACGACAATTATTCCCCCAAAAAAAGTGCGTTTGAAAACTGCCGATTTGCTAAAAAAATAAGTCACAAAACATAGAAATGCAATCCACATAAAAATAACAGCTGCATACGCCCATTGATCGGAAGTAAAGCTTTTTACTAGGGATTCAAAGCTTTGAGAAAATTGATCTTTTGGCAAAATATCTATCGCATCTACCGTCATTTGTTGAGCAAATGCAATGTTATTGAGCGCATCTTCGTGATTGGGATCGAGCAACAATGTTTTTTCGTAATAATATATACTGGGTGCAATGTGATTTAGTTTGTAATGAGCATTTGCCAAGTTAAAATACAACGCTGCCGAATGAAGGTTGCCCTCCAAAACTTTCTCGTATGAATCGATTGCTTCTTGATAATTTCCTTCATTGTAATGAGTATTCCCCTGATCAAAAAAAGCCGTATTCTGAGCATACAGAAAGCTTCCTGTCAATAGCATTAAAAGTGAAATATTTTTTATCATTACGATATGTATTTATCAATTTTAGAAATAACCTGAATAGCCAATTGGTAATCACTTTGCATCGCCCCTTCGGTAGTGGGAGCATATCGAGTTAATTCGCAGTGTTCTAACAATTTTATAAAATCTGCAATAACCGCTTCAGTAACTTGGTGCTTAGCCAACAAAGCTTCTATTTTTTCTTTGCTAAATTCGGCAGTTTCAATAGAAATTTTAGCTTTTAAATAATTGTGTAAGGCTCGTTCCAAAGCAATATAAAATGTTTCTTTTTTGGTTAGATTTTTTTTGGCTTCCGACAGGTATTTTTTAGCAAGTCGGTTGGCCTTACGAAGCCGAACTCCTCGGGTATCAGCGTTATAATCTTTCTTCTTTCGAACCGCAATAAGTAATACGGGAACTAAAAAAATCGGAAGCAGAAGCCCTAAATAAAACCATTGCGATTTAAAAAATCCTTTTTTAGAAATCGGCACTAAGGAGGTGTTGAGTTGAATAAACCGAAAACGAGAACCTACCTGTGAAATATTGTTTTTACTTGGACCAATGGATGTGTTTGAGGGCGAATTGGTTGTGACTTTATTCAACGGACCCTCGGTGACATTTACAATCAATTCTTTGGATTGAAGGGTTTTGTACTGTTTTGAAATGGGGTCAAAATAGGAAAATGCAATCGGAGGAATGGGATATTTCCCCTGAAACTGCGGCACGAGTGTGTAGGTATCCGATCGAGATCCGTTCATCCCCGAAAGGTTGGTTTTTACCGATTCGTTTTGCTCAGGATCGTACTGTTCCAAAGCACTAGGAACTACCAGTTTTGGCAATGAAAATAATTTTAGATTTCCCTTACCCGAAACTTTGACTTCGGCTTGTAAGGACTCCGATGCCTTTAGTTCAGATTTGCTGGTACTCACTTTCAAATCAAAGTTTCCGACTGCTCCCGAAAAATTGGCAGGTTGGCCTTCTTTGGGAAAAGGACGAACACGAATTGTGCGTTTGCCTGTAGAAAGTGTTTTGGGAACTTGCGTGTAAATTCGATTTCTAAAAAAATCCATCCTGTTGGTTGGAACCTCAACCGTTACATCCATGGTTAACGGATCGAGTGATAGTTCTCCCGATTGCTGGGGATAAAGTACCATTTTTTTCCAAACAACATAATTGTATGTTTCGTTTTTGTATGTTCCTCGCTGAATTTCCAATCGTGAAATCGGAATGCGATGCGACCAAAAATTAGTGTACTCCGGGCTCTCTATTTCTCCCAAATTCGAAACATTAACTTTGGGACTAAAATACAGTTTGTAAACTACCGATACTGCCTGATTTATATAAGGTCTTGAATTCGAAATCTCTGTAACCAAATGAATGTTTTCACTTGCCTGATAATCTATTCCGTTGTTTTGATTTGGGGTGGCTACGGCTTCAGAAACTTCAATGCGAATGGGAGATGTTTTGTAGGTTTCTCCATCGATTTCTATCGTTGCTTGACCGATTGTTAGTTTTCCTTTTTTGCGCGGAGACAAAAAGTAGCTGTAACTTTTAGAGTACGATCGCTTGCCGTTAATCCACGAATTGCTGACCGACTGATTGGGTCCTCCAATCACTCTAAAGTTTTCAAAGGAAGGCGGCGAAAAATTATCGCCATCTTGATTCATTTTAAAATCAACTCGCAAACGCTCATTGATTCCCAATGTTTTTTTGCTCACACTGGCCTCAAAAGAAACTTGAGCAAAAGCCACGGGGCTTATCAAAAGAATAAAAGCGATATGTTGAAGTAATCTTTTCATGAACAATTTTTGTCAAGGCGTTGTAAATTTACCAATCTTTTTTGGCTTTGACGGGAACCCCTTTTGCTTTTTGAGCATTCACTTTTTCTTGTACGTTTTTTTCTTCATTGGTCATGGCTTCCAATAAGTTTTTTAGTTGCTGAGGAGACATCTGAGTGGCGGGTGGAGGCGATTTTTGAGACTCTTCTTCCTCTGGTTTCTCTTCTTTTGAAGTGTCTTTTTCTTTTTGTTTGTCTTCAGAATCGTCCGA
Organism: Flavobacteriaceae bacterium; assembly: GCA_029243385.1. GTDB lineage: Bacteria > Bacteroidota > Bacteroidia > Flavobacteriales > Flavobacteriaceae > JAQWSC01. The sequence goes on from JAQWSC010000008.1 coordinate 73,812, forward strand.
TTTTTCTTTATCCTCTTGATCCTCCCCTTCTTTATTGTCTTTTTCTTGATCTTTTGAATCCTGATCCCCTTCTTTATTTTCGTCTTTTTTCTTATCGTCTTTAGAGTCCTTATCGTCCTTGTTTTGATCTTGATTCTTTTGCTCGTCTTGTTGTTTTTTTAGAAGCTCTTTTGCCAAAGCGTAATTGTACCGTGTTTGGTCGTCGTTGGGGTTGTTTCGAAGCGCATTTTTATAGGATTCAACAGCTTTGTCATACTCTTGGGTTTTCATAAAAACATTTCCCATGTTGTGAAATGCGCGGTGTTTTTCCTCTTTTGTAGTACTTTTTTGAGCCGTTGCTTTGAACTGATAAAAAGCCTCAGCATTGTGATTGTTTTCATACAGTGAGTTTCCTAAATTATAGGTTGCAGTTGGATTATCAGGGGTAAGCGAAAGGGATTTTCTATAGGAAGTCTCAGCTTGGATATACTCTTTTTTTGACAATTCCTGATTTCCCTGATACAGAAAATTATCCGATTGTTTTTTTTGGGAAGGCTGTTGTCCAAAAACATGCCCGAAACAAAAAACGGCTATGACGAAAAGAATTTCCTTTTTCATTTTTTTCCTTCATTAAACAAATTAAGATTCTGAATCCATTTTGTTTTTCTTCTAAACAAAAACAAATCCAAAAATATCAAAAAGAGTGCTACGCCCAAAAACCATTGAAATTGGTCTTTGTAAGAAACAAATTGTTTGGCCTCAAACTCTTGTTTGTCCATTTGCTGCAAACGTTCTATAATTAATTCAACGGCCTGCTGGGTGTCTTCTCCAGAAACATAAAGTCCATCTGTGGCATTGGCTAGTTCCTTTAAAGTTTCGGCCTGCAAACGTGTAATCACAACTTCCCCTTGATCGTCTTTTTTATAACTTTCCACAACGCCTCTTTTTTTGATAGGAATGGGACCGCCTTTTTCGGTTCCTACGCCAATGGCAAAAATAGTAATGCCAAGTTCCAATGCTTTTTCTGCAACCGCAAGAGCACCCGTTCCGTGATCTTCACCATCCGAAACAATACACAGCACGCGATTGGTTTGGTTTTTATCGTCAAAGTATCCGTTTGCCAACCCAATGGCTTCTTCTATTGCCGTTCCTTGAGAAGAAAGCATGTTGGTATTGAGTCCTTGTAAAAACATTTTGGCAGCACCAAAATCAGTAGTAATTGGTAACTGCGGGATTGCCTTGGCGGCATAGGCAATAATCCCAATGCGATCGCTTCTTAGTTGATTGATCGTTTCTGAAACAAGACGTTTTGATTTATCAATACGGTTGGGTGCAATATCTTCAGCGAGCATACTCTTAGAAACATCTACCGCAAATACAATATCAACGCCTTCTCGCTTTACGGTTTCTAGTTGAGATCCTATTTTAGGATTGACCAGAGCAAAGGTTAAAAATAAAAAGGCTAACAAAAAAAAGCTAAACTTAAGCACCTCTTTAAAGGTCGATTTTTCAGGTGTTAAAACCGCTAACATGGAAGGCGAAGCAAACTTGCTTTGAGCTCTTTTTTTCCACCATTGAAGCCACAAAAACCCTGTTATCATTACAGGTATTACTGCAAGTAAGTAAAAATATATGGGCGATTCTAATTGATACATATTAAATAAAACTTTTAAAAAGAGTGCTGCGAAGCAACCATTCTATCACCATTAGTAAGCCAGCAATTAGTGCAAAAATCCGAAATTTTTCATCGTAATTGGTGTAACGAAATTCTTCGACATCGCTTTTTTCAAGCTTATTAATTTCCTCATAAATTTCTTCGAGTTTTTTGTTGTTTGTGGCTCTAAAATATTTTCCTCCTGTTTTTTGGGCAATATCCTTAAGGAGGGCTTCGTCAATTTCTACTTTGGTCATTCCATATTGGAATTGTCCTCTTTGATTGATTCCAATCGGAGCCAAAGCATTTCCGTTGCTTCCCAAGCCAATGGTATATGTTTTAATCTGAAAACTTTGCGCCAACTCAGCAGCGGTAAGAGGATTAATAAAGCCCGAATTGTTTACTCCGTCAGTCAAAAGAATAATTACCTTACTAATCGTCTTACTGTCTTTCAATCGGTTTACGGATGTGGCCAAGCCCATGCCAATGGCAGTTCCATCGTTAATGACTCCCTCAAAATTAATTTCTCGAATGGCATTTATTACGATGTTTTTATCGCTGGTTATAGGAGTTTTTGTATAACTCTCTCCAGCATACACAACCAATCCTATGCGGTCGTTGATTCGATCTCCAACAAACTCAGAAGCGACTTTTTTAAGTGCTTCGAGCCGATTGGGCTTTAGGTCACGGGCTAGCATACTCGACGAAATATCTATCGCCATCAAAATATCAATTCCCTTACTGGTTTTGGTTCGAAAAGAAACATCCACTTTTTGAGGGCGTGCCAATGCAATAACAAAAAAAGCTATGGCACCCATCCGAAGTAGCCATAAGACGGGTTGTAAACGAGCCGTTAAGGATACATACGAAAACCCTTTTAGACTGGAAATTTTAAGGACCGCCGCTTGTTGTTTGCGACTCCACCACAACCAACCAAAAAGTAGTGGCAACAGTAAAAGTAGCCACAAGAATTCAGGGTTTGCAAATGAGTATGCGTCCAACATATTATTCTTCTTTACTAAATTGAATGGAAGCTATAATTCGATCTATAATTCGTTCTGCATATCGGTCTTCACGATCATATACCATCTGAATTTGTTGATAGCCTCCTTGTTCTACAAAATTTAAAATAACATACGCTCTTCGGATCGAATCCGTTTCTCCGTAATCAAAAGACCCATGAACCTTGACTCCTTTGGTTCCGTTGGGTGTCGAAAATTCATCTTGTTTAATCAAAATATTTTTTGCGCCTATTTCTTCATAGTCGCTCACCGTTTTCTCTACTCTCGATTGCATGTCGAATTCCTTTTCCTCTTTGGGAACTACTTCCACCGATAGTTTGGTATAAAAAGAAGCCTCAAAATGGTTCATCAAAAATTCTTGCAATGCCGGAGAAGTTGCCTCTTGTCGAATCAAAATTAAAGGTGTTGATAGGGTGGTAGGAATCGCTCCGTACGTACTCGTTGTCCATTGGTTTTCTAACAACGATTTTGTGGGATGACCAAAAACAGTGTCATGAACGGTGTTAACTCCATAAATTAAAGAAAAAATTCCCCAAGCAATTACCAAGACTGACACGCTTCCTATCAAAGACCAACGAAGTTGCTTTTTTCGTTTTTCTTTACGAAGTTGTAAAAGGTACTCCTCGTTTTTTCGTAATTCTTCTTCGGTAGGTTCGGGCAAAGCTTGTTTGGTTTCTTTGACTACAACTTCCAAAACTGCTTTGTCTGCCTGAGCAATCCCAACTCCTGGAGTAGATCGTGCAAATTTTACCAAATCTGCCGTTTGAAGTACCGATTTGAAATTGTCGATAGTTTCTTTTTTCAAAGAAAGTTTCCCTGAGTCTTTTAATAGCTCCAGTTTTAAAATCAACTCTTTGGTGGTACTTTCCATGGCATCAATCCGAACATCATCTTCTATGTAATTTCGAACAATGTCGGTTAGCTGTGAATAGTATTTTTTGTATTCAGATTGTTCGTTTAAAGAACTCGCTTCAATAGCCTGAAGTGCGTTGATAGCTCGTTCAAAAGGAGGTATTTCTCGCTTGCGTTCTCGTACTTTTTGCCGCGTTTTTTTTATTAAAAGATAGCTACCTATCAGTGCCAAAACAACAAACAGACCCCATGCATAGGGTCGCCACCATCCTGTGGTGTTTTTTTGAGTAACCACAATGGGTTTAATTTCATAAAATTGCTTAGAAACCGTATCCACCTCAACCGTGGCAACCTCAACCTGAAGAGAATCGACTTGGTATAAAAGTCCGTTTACAAAAATACGCTGACGAGGAAGTGTGTATCTTCCCGAATCAAACTGTGTAAGTGCGTACTGACGCACAAAATTATACGATGTCTTGGACTTTATAGTATCAATATCAAAGGCTTCTACTAGCTCAAAGGGAAGAAAAGTTTGTCCTTCTGGAAACTTGACAGTGGCTGTAGAATCGGCCTCTACACGAATTGTGTAGCGCATTTGCTCTCCAATTGTAAGAGAAAGTGTGTCAACCAAAGCCTCAACCTTAGGAGATGTTTGAGCCGCCATAATAAAGGAACCCATTCCCAATATAAAACCAAGTATCGATTTCAATTTATCCACGTCTTTTAAAATAAGCTAATAGTTTTTTAACATAACTCTCGTCCATTCTGCAGCTGATGGCTCCCGACCCGCTTTTACTGAAAGACTCTTGAAAATAATCCACACGGTCTTGAAAATAACGAGCATACGAGCGTCGTACTTTTTTGGAAGAGGTGTTGATAAATTGAAACTGTCCCGTTTCTTGATCTTCCATAGGAACAACTCCCAAATTGGGGATTTGTTCTTCCTGTTTGTCGTAAATACGAATCCCTGTAACGTCGTGTTTTCGTGAAAGAATTTTTAATGTTCTTTCGTATGGATCGGCCATAAAATCTGATAGCACAAAAACAATTGCTTTCTTTTTCATCACACCCGAAATAAACTTCATCGCATTTGAAATGTCTGTTTTTTTACTTTGGGGGTGAAACTCAATCAGCTCTCTAATAATTCGTAAAATGTGTGATTTCCCTTTTTTTGGGGGTATGTACAACTCTATTTCATCTGAAAAAAGCACGAGACCTACCTTGTCGTTGTTTTGAAGTGCTGAAAATGCAAGCGTTGCGGAAATTTCGGTTAGGATATTTTTTTTGAATTGTTCGTCCGTTCCAAACAATTCTGATCCACTTACATCTACCATCAGCATGAGTGTAAGTTCTCGCTCTTCTTCAAAAACTTTGACAAAAGGTTCGTTATAGCGAGCCGTTACATTCCAATCAATTGCTCGAACGTCGTCTCCATACTGATACTGGCGAACTTCACTAAAAGTCATTCCTCGCCCCTTAAACGTACTGTGATATTCGCCTCCAAAAATATGGTTGCTCAATCGTTTCGTTTTGATTTCGATTTTACGAACTTTTTTTAATAATTCTTTTGTATCCATAATAAGGAACGCCCTTGATAAGGAATTGTTTGTCTTTTGTTAGTTGAATGAAAAATTCAGTTGCTACCTAAGGGACTTCAACCTGATTAACAATCTTGTTAATAATGTCTTCGGTAGTAACATTTTCAGCTTCTGCCTCGTAGGTAATTCCAATACGGTGTCTGAGTACATCATGAATTACGGCTCTTACATCTTCTGGAATTACATACCCACGGCGCTTAATAAATGCATAACACTTTGCCGCTAAAGCTAAGTTAATACTTCCCCTTGGAGAGGCTCCAAAATTAATTAGAGGCTTGAGATCTTCCAGGTCGTAGCGGTCAGGATATCTTGTTGCAAAGACCAAATCAAGAATGTATTTTTCTATTTTTTCATCCATATAAACCTCTTGAACCGCTTTTTGAGCTTTTAGGATTTGTGAGGTTGTTACAACAGGCTTAATGGTTCCGAAAGAATCATTAATGTTAGCTCTCACAATGAGTTGCTCATCGTTCAGTTTGGGATAATCAATGATTGTCTTTAACATGAATCGATCTACTTGTGCTTCGGGCAACGGATAGGTTCCTTCTTGTTCTACAGGGTTTTGAGTTGCCATTACTAAAAATGGGGGTGCCAAAGGAAACGTTTGATCGCCAATGGTTACTTGCTTTTCTTGCATGGCTTCGAGAAGGGCTGACTGTACCTTAGCTGGAGCTCTATTGATCTCATCTGCCAATACAAAGTTGGCAAAAATAGGTCCTTTTTTGATCGTAAAATCATTTTCTTTTACGTTATAAATCATCGTTCCTACTACATCGGCAGGCAACAAATCGGGCGTAAATTGTATTCTACTAAAACTCCCCTTTACCGCTTTGCTTAAGGTTTTAATTGCTAGTGTTTTCGCCAGTCCTGGAACACCTTCTAACAAAATGTGTCCTCGACCTAACAACCCTATTAGTAATCGCTCAATCATGTGCTTTTGACCCACAATAACCTTGTTCATTTCAAGAACCAAAAGGTCTATAAAAGCACTTTCTTTTTCTATCTTTTCATTAATTGCCTTAATGTCTACGGGTTGGTTTTTTTCCATATTTAAAAAAAATTATTTTTTGTGAATTTAAACATCCTTTTCAAGGGCTGCAAATTGAGAAAAAAAATACTAAGATTCTGTTAATAATTGGTTAAAAAAATAATGAAGTCATTACATAATAATTTCATACTTTAAATGAAATTTCTACTGATTTTATGATCAACAAGCGCCTTTTAGTTAAAAGTTTACTCGCTCATAATGATGAGAACAGTTTTTATGACAAAAAACGGCAGCTAAACATTGGGCAACGCGAAGGAAAAGCCAAGTTTCTGAAACATATTTGCGCGCTCTCCAATAGCAATCCTATAAACAATTCGTATATCGTAGTGGGTGTTGAGGACGAAAGCAATGAAATCGTTGGCGTTGATTTTTTTGACGATAGCAAAATTCAAAACCTCATCAATGCATATTTAGAAAATCCTCCCATTGTTCTTTACGAGAACATTTTATTCCCACATCTTCCGGAAGGAAAGGTTGTAGGTTTGGTAACCATTCGCCCGATTCAAAAAGTAACTTCATTGCGAAAAAATATTTGGAAGTACTTTGGTGGAAGTGTGTTCTTTAGAGATGGCAGCACCTCTATGTCAAAAGTATATGATATTGAACTCAAAGATGTGAATTCGGAAATCGTTGAAACTATCGAAAAACACGCAAAAAACAATATAAAATTGACTTTAGACGGCGTGTTTGAATTTATGGAACAGCATCGGGAGGGACTCAATCCAAAATACAAAGTCTTTAAAGAGTTTTTTGTTGTTTGTTGGGCTGGGCTTCAAAAAAAAGTAAAAAACAAGGTGTATTACTCGCGGATTGATATAGAGCTTATTAACGAGCAAGTCAAACTGTTTTACTCTGCTTTGGACGAGGTAGAAATTGAAATGAATGAAGATTCGTTTTCGATTATTGAATACGTTCGTTTGGGATTGTACGACGACTATGCTTATTATCCTCTCGAAAAAGTAAGCATTGATTTTTCCGAAAATGGAGTGTATTCTTTAGAAACAGAACTTCTGTTCAAAGCCCCTCAATACGACAGAAAAACACTTCACCATATCTACAATAGCAACAACATTCTTCTTGAAAAAATCAAAAACAAACAGCGACTCAACAGCAACGAAAAAAAGGATGTTCTTCAACTACCAGCTTCTTATATGCTTTGTTATTTAAATGATTTTGATGAAGCCAAAACCAAACTGATAGAATCGCAACCGTATTTATTGGCTTATGACGAATCTGTATACCTTCTTTACAAAGAAAGCATGCGTGTTTTGAGGAAAATAAAGTACAGTCGTTAGGCCTTTTTTTGGTATAATCCGTTCGTTTTGATGTAATTTTCTACCGATTCGGGAAGCAATTTACAGCTCGTTGCACCCTCAAAAATTTGCTGGCGAATATCGGTAGATGAAACCTCAACAGTAGGGAAGTTCATAAGCGTTACCGACTCCCAATTGTGAAACGAATTTATGGAATTATTAACCGCTCTTGGGTAAACAAAAATTGGGAACTCCAAAATTCGTTGGTAGCGATTCCAGCTTGGTAGCGATTCAAGGCTATCGGATCCCATTAAAATAGAAAAGGCAACTTTTGGATATTGCTTTTCTAAATAATCCAGAGTGTTTGCCGTGTAATAAGGAGCTGGCAACAAAAATTCTACCTCCGATATTTTTATGTTTTTTGATTCTGTTGAAAAAGCCTCTTTAAGCATCTGCAAGCGATGGTAATTGGGTGCTAATTCTTCTGCATTTTTGTGAGGGTTATGAGGAGTCAAAACTACCCAAAGCTCCTCCAGATTTGCTTGTTGTAAAAATGCTTTGGCAAGCGCTATGTGCGCATTGTGCACCGGATTGAAGGACCCAAAAAACAATCCTATTTTTTTCACACGTTTAAATTTTAGTAATTAATTGATTTTATGATCATTATAAAATTGAGAACGTGTGCAACCACTCGCTGTACTCGTTCTCTCATTAAAAATTTTAAACATTCTCTTTTGTAAATGTATTTTTAAAATTTGTTAATGTTCGTTTCATGGCTGAGAAAGAAAGCTAGCAATTAGAGCGACTGTTTCTTTTTTGGCTGTTTCTAAATCATTGTTTTTAAGCAACACATCAAACTGCGAGGATTTGCCTATTTCCTTTTCAGATTTTGCCAATCGCAAACGAATTTTTTCTTCAGATTCTGTGTTTCTTGAACGCAGTCTTTGCTCCAAAACTTCCAAGCTTGGAGGTTGAACAAATACAGCGAGTGTTTGGTTGGGAAATTGTTTTTTGATTTGGAGCCCTCCTTCAACATCGATATCAAAAATAACATGCTTCCCTTCTGCCCAAATTCTTTCGACTTCACTTTTTAAGGTTCCATAAAAAGCCCCTTTGTAAACTTCTTCGTATTCTAAGAATTCTCCATTGGCCGCTTTTTTCAAAAAATCCTTTTCAGAAAAAAAATAGTAATCCTCGCCGCGTTTTTCAGAACCTCTAGGCGGTCGAGAAGTTGCCGAAACAGAAAACGAAAGAGAAAGATCAGGATGTGATAAAGCGTGGCGAACTAAGGTTGTTTTGCCACTACCAGAAGGTGCCGAAAATACAATACATTTTCCTGTATGCATTACAATACGTTTAGTAGTTGTTCTTTTAATTTTTCAAGTTCGTCTTTCATTTTTACCACAATTTGTTGTAATAACGCATAGTTGGATTTGGAACCAATCGTATTAATTTCTCTTCCTATTTCTTGAGCAATGAACGCTAATTTTTTTCCTTTCATAGCGTGAGGTTCTTCCATTGTTTTGAGAAAATAGTCCAAGTGATGTTCCAAGCGCGTAATTTCTTCAGTAACATCGTATTTTTCGAGGTAATAAATTATTTCTTGCTCAAAGCGATTTTGATCAACCTCCATTTTCAATTCCTCCAATGATTTTTGAAGCCGTTTTTTAACTTGTTCAACGCGTTCGGGAGCCCATTTTTTTACCTCTTCCAACAAGGCTTTCAAAGCTTTGATTCGAATTAGAAAATCGTTTTCCAATGCCAAGCCTTCTTGATTCCGGTAGGACAAAACTTGATTTAGCGCATTCTGAATAGTATCAAGCAAAACATTCAATTCTGACGTATCCACTTCCGGGCGCTGTGAGCTAATCGCTTCAGGCATTCGTACAGCCATTTTTAGCAGTTCCATGTCTTCTCCGTCAGAAATTTGTTTCAATTGTTTGATGTAACCCTTCACGATTTGTTGATTGACTTCAGTAGAAGTTTCTTCACCTGTAAAGTCCGTATAAACAGATACATCAATTTTTCCACGCTCCAATAGCTTAGCTACTGATTTTCGGATCTCCATTTCTTTTTGGCGATACTGCGACGAAAGTCTAATGTTAAGATCTAAGTTCTTGCTGTTGAGGCTTTTAATCTCAACTTTGATTTTTTTGTTTGGCGTTTGAGAAACTGCTTTCCCAAAGCCAGTCATTGACTGAATCATTCTATTAAATATAAGCCGACAAGGTACAAAAAATGTAAATGGGTTGGAATCAATTTTGAAGAAAAGACGCTATTTTGAATCCTTTTTGGTTACTAAATAAACTCCAACACAAACGATGATCGCAGCTACTGATTTTATAAATGTAAGCGAATCGCTCCCCATCCAAATAGCAAACAGAATTCCCAACAAAGGCTGAACATAGGCAAATATGCTTACCGATGATGCTGTTAAAATCCGAAGTGCATACATGTTTAGCAAGTAGGTCATGCAAGTAGTGCCAACAACGACATAAATAATCGGTAAAATAGCTTCGATTACAGGCAATGTTGGCCACGAAATTGCTGCTACTTCTTGGTACGTAATCGGAATATTTAAAAATGTCCCAAAAAAAAACAACCATTTGAGTACGGTTATCAAATGATATTTTTGTGTTAACGGGCGAATTAAAATCAAGTAAAGACCGTAGCTAGCCGCATTTACCACAAACAAGAAGTTTCCCAATGGAATGTCTGGAGCGTCTGTTCGAATTTCTTTTCCAAACAACACCAAAAATAGAGCCCCAATCAATCCCAAAACTACACCAACTTTTTTGCGCAAGCTGGCCTTTTCTTTGAGTAAAAAAGCCGAAAAAGTAAAGACAAGAATAGGTGTTGCTGTAATGATAACAGAACTGTTAATGGGCGTTGAAAGCTCCAATCCCTTAAAAAAAGAGAGCATATTAATTCCCGCACCAAAAACAGTACAAACCAAAAGCCGAGCCCAATCCGAGCGGTCGATTTTCTCTTTGGGTAAAAAAATACTGAAACTCCAAAATAAAATAGCGGCTCCCGTGACTCGCAATTGAATGAACCCAAAAGGTTGAACATACGTTGGCATAACTCCTTTGGCTATGGTATGATTTAAAGCATAGATGGTCGTTGCTCCCAAAGCTGCTAACAATGCCCATATTCGACTATTCATGGAGTGCTGATTTAACTTGGTCTATTGTTTTTGTCGAATTGCCAATAAAAATTTGCCCCCCGATTACGAATACAGGTCGCTTCAAGTAGGTATAATGCTCCAATAGCATCCGTTTGTAAGCGGATTCATCGGGCTGGAAACCTTCCTTTTTTTGGGCTAAAAACAACCGCGATCGCTTATTAAATAGCGCTTCATAAGTCCCAGACAGATGCGCCAATTCTTGAAGCTGCTCTTTTGTAATAGGCATATTCTTAATGTCTTGCTGTGCGATATCAGAAGGTAAATTCAAATCATTTATAATCCGTTTACAAGTAGAACAAGTGGATAAATGATACAATTTTTTCACAGTAACAAGCAAATAATAGTTTACACAAATTTGCAAGAATTTTTAAGAACCTACAATGTATAATTTAAGAAAGTTGAACTACCTTTGTTTTGTTTAAAGAATGTTGATATGAGTAGTAAAAAAATGAAGTTCAATACCAAAACCATTCACGGCGGTCAAATCCCTGAAAAGGGCTACGGTTCTGTGATGCCTCCTATATACCAAACATCTACCTACGCACAAAGCAGTCCTGGAGATCATAAAGGTTTCGAGTATTCTAGAACTCACAATCCAACCCGACATGCTTTGGAACAATCTTTTGCTAGTATCGAAAATGGGCAATTTGGATTGGCTTTTGGCTCTGGGCTAGCAGCTATTGATGCCGTAATTAAATTGCTTCAACCCGGTGATGAAGTTATTTCTACTAACGACTTGTATGGAGGAACATACCGTCTTTTTACAAAAATATTTGAGCAATTTGGAGTGAAATTTCACTTTGTTGGAATGACTAGCATCTCTGAAATTGAAAAACGCATTAATAACAATACTAAGTTACTTTGGGTTGAGACACCCACCAATCCCATGATGAATGTGATTGACATTGAAGCCGTTGCTGATCTGTCTAAAAAACACGACCTTTTATTAGCCGTTGATAACACCTTTGCTACTCCTTATTTGCAACAACCCCTAGATTTAGGTGCAGATATCGTTATGCATTCCGCAACAAAATACTTGGGCGGACATAGCGATGTTGTGCTTGGAGCACTTGTTGTAAAAGATGCTAAGCTTGCCGAAAAATTATATTTTATTCAAAATGCGAGCGGTGCTGTTTGTGGACCCATGGATAGTTTTTTAACACTTAGAGGAATTAAAACTTTACACGTAAGAATGCAACGTCATTGTGAAAATGGTAAAGCAGTAGCGCGTTATTTAAAGCAACATCCAAAAATTGAAAAAGTATATTGGCCTGGCTTTGAAGATCATCCCAATCACGATATCGCCAAAAAACAAATGAGTGATTTTGGCGGAATGATTTCTTTTGTAACCAAGGGAAATGACTATCAACAAGCCATTCGAATCGTAGAATCATTGCGAGTCTTTACTCTTGCCGAATCCTTGGGTGGCGTTGAAAGTTTAGCTGGACATCCCGCCAGTATGACACACGCTTCTATCCCCAAAGAGGAACGTGAAAAAACGGGTGTAGTAGATTCTTTAATTCGACTTAGCGTTGGAATTGAAGATTCGGAAGATCTTATTAATGACTTAAAACAAGCCATTGGATAGGTTTGAATTTTATCCCTATTTTTGAATGAAACTAAATCTTCTGACATGGAACAAATAATTAAATCCTTTCTCTCTGAAGTTGAATCTAAAAATAGAAACGAGCCTGAATTCATGCAAGCCGTTCAAGAGGTCGCTGAAACGGTAATCCCCTATATTGTTAAACAGGATATTTACCATGGGAAAAATATTTTACTCCGAATGGCAGAGCCTGAACGCGTTCTTATGTTTCGGGTTTCATGGGTCGATGATCAAGGGGAAATTCGAGTAAATCGAGGGTACAGGATTGAAATGAATTCTGCTATTGGCCCCTACAAAGGAGGCTTACGATTCCATCCGAGTGTAGATCTGAGTGTTTTGAAATTTTTAGCTTTCGAACAAGTTTTTAAAAACAGTCTTACTACACTTCCTATGGGTGGCGGTAAGGGCGGCTCTGATTTTGACCCAAAAGGAAAATCAGACGCAGAAGTCATGCGGTTTTGCCAAAGTTTTATGACTGAGCTATTTCGTCATATAGGTCCAAACAAGGACATTCCTGCTGGAGATATTGGTGTTGGAGGTCGTGAAATTGGCTATATGTTTGGACAATACAAACGATTAAAAAACGAATTTACAGGCGTTCTTACAGGAAAAGGAATTTCGTGGGGAGGATCTCTCATTCGACCCGAAGCTACTGGATATGGAAACGTATATTTTGCAGAAAATATGCTCCAAAAAAACAGCCAAACCTTGGAGGGGAAGTCTGTTGTTATTTCGGGCTCTGGAAACGTAGCCCAATATGCCGCTGAAAAATGCATTCAATTAGGCGCTAAAGTCGTTACACTTTCTGATTCTTCAGGATATATTTATGACGCCGAGGGAATTGATGAGGAAAAGTTGGCCTTTGTTATGGAGTTAAAAAACAATCGAAGAGGAAGAATCAGCGAATACGTTGAAGCCTACCCTTCAGCGCAATTTTTTGCTGGAAAACGTCCGTGGGAAACTCCGTGTGATATTGCACTTCCTTCAGCAACTCAAAACGAATTGGACGAAAAAGATGCCATTTCTTTGGTCAAAAATGGATGTATGTGCGTAAGTGAAGGAGCTAATATGCCTTCAACCCACAAAGCCATTGCCATTTTTCATAAACACAAAATTTTGTTTGCCCCCGGAAAAGCATCCAATGCTGGAGGAGTGGCCGTTTCAGGTTTGGAAATGGCACAAAACTCACTTCGTTACAATTGGACGCGAGAAGAAGTAGATGCCAAATTGAAAGGAATTATGCATGAAATTCACAATTCATGTATTCAGTATGGTGAAGAAAGTGATGGTTATATCAACTATGTGAAGGGAGCAAATATTGCTGGTTTTGTAAAAGTTGCAGACGCTATGTTGGCACAAGGAGTTGTTTAATTTCTCCTTGCAAATAACATCCTCACAAAAATTGCGTTCATTTAAATACCTTAGTATCGATACGATGAAAAAATTTTTGTTGGGTTTTTTGCTGATGGGTTGGGGAATGCAAAGCCAGTCCTTAGTTCAAAAATGGGAAGGGCACTTTTCGTATCAATACATTTCAGCAATTACTTCCAATGAAAACACCCTCATTACGGCTGCAGATAACGCGATTTTTTTATACGACACACAAACCCACCAGCGAACAACGCTTACTACCATTGAGGGGCTTACCGGAGAATCGATAAGCAGTCTTCACTTCGACAACACCAATAACCAACTGATCGTAGGATATGAAAACGGTATGTTGAGTGTTTACTCATTCGATGACGCCTCTATTTATACCGATGTTTCTATCTACAACAAAACAAGCCTTTCCAATTCTAAAAAAAGAATCAATGCTTTTGAAGTTTTTGATAATCAACTAATTATTTCATGCGATTTTGGAATTTCCATTTACAATCCTACTAAAAAAGAATTTGGAGATACCTACTATTTTGGGGCTAATGGAAATCCGTTGGCTGTTCGTCAAACGGTTGTTTTTGAAGAATATATCTATGCTGCAACAGATGTCGGAATCTATCGTGCTTTCAAAAACGCGAACAACCTCATTTCCTATACCAATTGGGAGTTGATTACAGGTGGCGATTGGAATGGTTTAACGCTGTTTGAAGAAAAGCTCGTAGCAACCCACAAAAGCAATCGAAGTATTTACGAATTTAACGGTGCTACCTTTGTAAAAAAAATTACGTTGCCTTCCGTCATAAAAAGTATTGAAGCTCATTCAACACAATTAGTCGTTGCCACCCAAAATGCCATTGAACTAATTAATACGGATTTTACTGTAGCCCAAACATTATCGTATAATGAACAAAAATACGGTTGCGCAATCGGCAAAGAAAATTACGTGTATGCGGGTACTGAGAAAGATGGCCTTGTCAAAATCAACTCTCTAGCAACCAATGATGCTGAAATCATTTCCCCAGAAGGTCCATTGTCTAATTTTGCGTTTAACATTACCGTTATTCCTAATGAAATTTGGGTCGTTTATGGCGATTATTCCATTTATTTCAATCCATTCCCAGAAAAGCGCGAAGGATTTAGCCACTTCAAAGAAAATACCTGGGTCAATGTGCCCTACTCAGACGTTTTGGGGGCTTCTAATTTAGTGCATGTCAATCCTCATCCCAAAGATTCGTCCAAAGTGTATATGGGGTCTTTCCAGTCGGGCTTGTTATATGTGGAAGACGATGTCCCACAAGTTCTTTACAATCAGTACAACAGCGGTTTGGAATCTATTAGTTTTGTTGACTACAGTAGCATTCGAATTAGAAGTACGTATTTTGATGAAAACGGTGATCTTTGGGTTTTAACTGCATTTTTGGAGGAAGGTCTAAAAAAATTAGGCGCTGATGGCTCTTGGACTAGCTACAGCATTCAAACTGCCGTTCCTGATCACACGCTCATTTCAGCGTATTCAAATATTGTAAAAGACAGAAACAACACACTGTTTTTTGGAAGTTCACACAATGGAATTGTAGGCTTTACAACACAAGGAGGAAGTCCAATTTCAAAAAGTATTTTTGGTGAAGAAAACAATTTTCCACACAATGGTGTTCGAACGGTTGCCTTGGATTTAGACGGATATTTATGGATGGGGACTACCAAAGGACTTCGTGTAATATATGATACCGCAAGTTTTTTTTCTGAGGAATCTCTCAAAGTACAAGAAATTATTATTGACGATCAAGGCAATGCTAGCGAACTATTGTACCAACAATTTATTACCAGCATTAAGGTTGACGGTAACAATCGCAAGTGGGTAGCTACTGCAGATTCAGGAGTTTTTTTGTTTTCAGCCAATGGGCAAGAAACCTTGCAACATTTTACCAAAGAAAACAGCCCGCTTCCATCCAATACGGTAAATGCCGTTGAGCTCGATCCTGCTACTGGAAAAGTTTATTTTGCAACAGCAAAAGGACTCATTTCTTTTCAGGGAAAAGCTTTTTTGCCTGAAGAAACTTACAGCAATGTAACGGTTTACCCAAACCCTGTTCGGCCAGGTTTTCATGATGATGTTACCATTCGCGGTTTGATTGAAAACAGTCATGTTAAAATCACAGATATTGAGGGCAACTTAGTCTTTGAAGGGCAATCCGATGGGGGAAGTATTCTGTGGAATCAAGAAGCCTTTGGCCGCCATAAAGTAGCTTCAGGGGTATATCTCATTTTCATTTCCGATGCCGAGGGAACTAAGACCAAAATAGCCAAACTAATGATCATTCGATAATGATAGTAACAACATCCGCTATTGTTTTAAAAGCCATCAAGTATGGGGAAACCAGTCTTATTGTAAAGTGTTATACAGCAACAAACGGCCCTGTGAGTTATATCGTTAAGGGAGCTCGTTCTTCTCAAAAGAAAGGAATGAAAATGGCTTATTTTCAACCGTTAACCCTATTAGAAATAAGCTCAAACCACAAGAACAAAGGTGGATTGGAGACCATGCGATCCGCTAAAATTTTACATCCTTACTCGTCAATTCCGGTAACTATTTTTAAGAGTTCCATTGCCATCTTTTTATCAGAGGTTCTTTACACAACCCTTCTAGAAGAAGAGGCAAATCAGGAGCTGTATGATTTTATTGAGGGTGCCATGAACTGGTTAGATGGTCACGATCAAATCGCCAACTTTCATTTGCTCTTTTTGATTACGTTATCAAAATATTTGGGTTTTTATCCTGACACTTCAAACATTGAATTTCCCTATTTTAATTTAGAAGAAGGCACTTTTTCTTACACAAAAACCACTTCTATGTCTGTAAAAGGGGAGGCCGTAGAAATCTTTAAACTACTTTTAGGCACAAATTTTGATGAGTTAAGCTCACATTCTATAAACTCAAATCAGCGGCAATCTATTATTGAATTGTTAATGAACTATTTTAAGCTACATTTGCATGGTTTTGAAAAACCAAAATCACTGCGTATTCTACATGAGATTTTTCAAGAAAAATAACTCTTTACTATCCCTTTTTATGGGGTTGGCAAGTGTTTTTGTTTGTTCACAAAATATACAAATTAAGGACAGCGAATCGTTTGAACCCATTCCTGGTGTCGTGATTTTTAACAATGACCAATCAATCAACGTCCTCACCGATTTTCAAGGCGTAGCCTCATTAGCCGCTTTTCATCCTTCCGATTCGCTAAATATCACTCATATCGGTTATGTTTCTTATACAAATTCGTACAAAGATCTTCTTTCCAAGAAAAGTGTTTTTTTGACCCCCAATACCCAACAATTGGAAGAAATTGTACTTTCAGTGGCACGAACCAAAGAAGGAAGAGATAGAATTGCCAAAAAGGTATCGATTATCACTCGAAAAGATATTGAAAACAATATTCCTCAAACAAGTGCTGATGTTTTAAAAGTAAGCGGTGGTGTTCGGGTTCAAAAATCACAAGGAGGTGGAGGAAGCCCAGTAATAAGAGGGTTTGAAGCAAACCGAGTGCTTTTGGTCATTGATGGAGTACGAATGAACAATGCCATTTATCGCTCCGGTCACCTTCAAAACGCTATCACAATAGATCCCAATTCTTTAGAACGAACCGAAGTTATCTTTGGCCCTTCCTCAGTTGGATACGGATCGGATGCACTAGGAGGCGTGGTACATTACTATACTCGTGAGGCCAAAGTCAATGCTCAAGAAAAATGGAAACTGGGAGGGAGTTCCTCTTATAACATGAGTCAAAAAACAAATACCCACAACATCAACGCTCAGTTTAGTAAAAAAAGGTGGGGCAGTTTTACAAGCATTTCTTTTGCAAACTACGGCGATGTTGTTATGGGTAAAAAAAGATCGCACGGTTTTCAAGACTGGGGGTTAGTTCATGAATATTCCAACAATACCGATGCTTTGTATTTTGAAAACCCTGTTCAAAATAACGATCCAACAGTACAAAAAAATTCGGGCTACCAACAATTCGATGTACTTCAAAAATGGGGATACCAAATTCATGAATCTATGCGATTGAATATGAATGTTCAATATTCTCAATCTTCAAACATTCCAAGGTTTGATAAGCTCTCCGAACATCGCAATGGAAAACTTCGTTTTGCCGAATGGGATTACGGTCCTCAAAAGCGATTGTTACTATCTCCTCAACTAAAATTTGCTAGTAGCAAAAAGTGGCTTGCTAAAGGAACAATTACAGGAGCATATCAACACGTAGAAGAATCTAGAATTACACGAAAATTTGAAAGTTTAATGCGCTGTACTCAAAAAGAATCAGTCGATGTTTATAGTATAAATGCAGACTTTTTTGCCGCTGTTAAGGACAAAAGAACGCTTTCTTACGGCTTTGAGTTTACACACAATGAGGTTCGATCTAAAGCCTACTCCCAAGATTTGATTGTAAGTGGAAATGCAGTTACAGGGTATGAAAATGTTCAAAATATTCCCACCCGATACCCCAGCGCAGGAGGACAATACACCACTGGAGCGTTATATACAGATTACCGACAAGACATTTCTCAAAAAAGCACTTTCAATATGGGCGGACGATTTACCTATACTCGTTTGAAAGCCATGTGGAACGAAGCCGCATTGATTGATGCCAATTTATCAAGTGTATTTCTTCAAAATACTTCAGTAACCGCAACACTTGGGCATGTTTATCGACCTACTAAGAATTGGCAATTAAACACAACGTTTTCAAGCGGTTTTCGCTCTCCCAATATTGATGACCTTGGAAAAATAAGAGAAAACAATGGCAACTTATCGGTTCCTAATCCGCATTTGAAATCAGAATATGCTTACAATGCTGAATTGGGGATTGTTCGATTTATCAATGACAAAAAGAATTCCATTTCGCTAAATTTTTACCACTCATGGATACGGGACTATATCGGAAGAGCGTCCTATGAAGTCTTACTAGACAAAACGTCTATCAATCCAAATACCATCATCTACAACGAAGAAGAACTTCAAACCGTTGCCAATGTCAATCTTGGAAATGCTTCGATGTATGGAGGAACACTGGATATAAAATCCAAGCTTTCGAAGGCACTTACTCTGACAAGCAACTTGACCTATACCATCGGGTCTGCGTTGGAAGATAAATACCCGCTTCCTTCTGTATCGCCTCTTTTCGGAAACTTCTTATTAAACTGGAATCACAAACGTTGGGATGCGCATATTAATTTTCAGTTTTCAGATACCAAATTTCCTGAAGACTACAGCTTGGGTGGAGAAGACGGCCTCGAAGAAACCCCTATTGTGGATTCTGAAGCCGATTCTGAAGAACTTCACTACAACGGAACTCCAGCCTGGAATGTCTTCAATCTTGGCGTAGGATTTCAGATAACCCCTCAAATAAAAATTCAAGGGTTTATCGAAAATTTATTTGACATTCATTATCGAGAATTTGCTTCTGGAATTTCTGCTCCAGGAAGAAGTCTTACGGTCATGGGGCGAATTAATTTATAAGGTTTTTCAAAAAATAAACCCCTATTTAAGAAGTTCCCTTTTACTTTTAAAAAATTTCCTCGAAAATGGTTACTTTCGCATCTTAATATCTCTAGGATAGATTTGGATGAAATTTACAGAATATAAGGATCTTGATTTGCCTCAAGTAGCTGAGGCATTGATTGAGTACTGGGATCAAAACAACACTTTTGAACAAAGCATTTCTTCCCGAGAAGGCAATGATGCTTTTGTATTTTACGAAGGTCCTCCTTCGGCCAATGGTCAACCAGGTATTCACCATGTGATGGCGCGAGCTATCAAAGATATTTTTTGTCGGTACAAAACTCAAAAAGGATATCAAGTCAAACGCAAAGCCGGTTGGGATACCCACGGACTTCCCGTAGAATTAGGGGTAGAAAAAGAACTCGGAATTACCAAAGAAGATATCGGAACCAAAATATCCGTTTCAGAATACAACGAAGCATGTAAAAACGCGGTAATGCGCTATACGGATGTTTGGAACGCACTCACTAAAAAAATGGGGTATTGGGTCAATATGGAAGACCCATACATTACCTACGAATCAAAATACATGGAATCTGTTTGGTGGTTGCTCAAACAACTTTATGACAAAAAACTGCTTTATAAAGGATATACCATTCAACCGTATTCTCCCAAGGCAGGAACAGGTCTGAGTTCGCACGAATTGAATCAACCAGGAACCTATCAAGATGTTACAGACACTACCGTTACCGCTCAGTTCAAAGCATTAGCCAATACGCTTCCGGATTTTTTAACGGAAGGTGATAGTGCCATCTATTTTTTAGCATGGACCACCACACCTTGGACACTGCCATCCAACACAGCACTGACAGTAGGGCCAAAAATTGAATACGCATTGGTGCAAAGTTTCAATCAATATACTTTTGAGCCTATCCGTGTCATTCTGGCAACTTCCTTGATTTCCAAACAATTTACAGGAAAATATCAGCAAGTATCTGATAAAAATGACCTTAGTTCTTATACCCCGTCGGATAAAAAAATTCCGTTTTGGATTGATAAAAAATTTTTAGGAAAAGAATTGGTAAATAGTCAATACGAGCAACTTTGGAAAGGCGCTCCTTTGCCGTATCAAAATCCTGAAAATGCTTTTCGTGTCATTGCAGGAGACTTTGTAACCACAGAAGATGGAACAGGAATTGTTCATACAGCGCCTACTTTTGGGGCTGATGATGCGCGCGTTGCGCTAGAGGCCACTCCTCCTGTACCTCCGCTTTTGGTATTGGATGAGAATCAACAACCCGTTCCTTTAGTTGATCTTCTAGGAAAATTTCGACCTGAATTAGGCAATCTCGGTGGGAAGTATGTAAAAAACGAATACTACGCTGAAGGCTCCGCTCCAGAACGATCCGTTGACGTGGAAATTGCCATTCAACTCAAAGAAGAAAACAAGGCCTTTAAAGTCGAAAAATACGTACACAGTTATCCCAATTGTTGGCGAACTGATAAGCCCGTTTTGTATTATCCATTGGATTCTTGGTTTGTAAAAGTAACCGATAAAAAAGAGCGCATGGTAGCGCTCAATAAGTCAATCAATTGGAAGCCCAAATCGACTGGAGAAGGGCGTTTTGGAAATTGGCTTTCCAACGCAAACGACTGGAACTTATCTCGCTCTCGATTTTGGGGAATTCCATTGCCTATTTGGCGAACTGAAGATGGAAAAGAAGAGACCATCATCGGGTCTATATCAGAACTTAAAAAAGCTATTGGTGAAGCTGTTTCAAAAGGAATCATGGACAGCGATCCGTTTGAAGACTTTGAAGTTGGAAATATGAGTGATGAAAACTACGCCCTTGTAGATCTTCACAAAAACACCGTTGACAACATCGTTCTTTATTCCGATTCAGGGAAAGCCATGTATCGCGAATCTGACCTTATTGATGTTTGGTTCGATTCAGGGGCAATGCCCTATGCGCAGTGGCATTATCCTTTTGAAAATAAAGAAAAAATTGATGCCGGAGCCACTTATCCTGCGGACTACATCGCCGAAGGAGTTGATCAAACACGGGGATGGTTTTATACCTTACACGCTATAGGCACTCTGGTTTTCGACTCCATTGCATATAAAAATGTTGTGTCAAACGGTTTGGTTCTTGACAAAAACGGTCAGAAAATGTCAAAACGTCTCGGCAATGCGGCAGACCCGTTTGAAACCCTTGACCAATACGGCCCTGATGCAACGCGTTGGTACATGATTAGCAATGCGAATCCTTGGGACAATCTAAAGTTTGACTTGGAGGGAATTGCCGAGGTTCGGCGGAAGTTTTTTGGAACGCTTTACAACACCTATTCCTTTTTTAGTTTGTACGCCAATATTGATGGATTTACGTATCGTGAAAAGGAAATTGCATTCGAAAATCGTCCCGAAATTGACCGATGGATTTTGTCAGAACTCAACACTCTTACCGAACAGGTTGATGCGTACTATGCAGATTATGAGCCAACACGGGCTACACGAGCAATTTCTGAATTTGTTCAGGAAACACTGAGTAATTGGTATGTTCGTTTATGTAGAAGAAGATTTTGGAAAGGCACCTATGAGGAAGATAAAATATCTGCTTATCAAACCTTATACACTTGCTTGTTGACTGTGGCTAAATTAAGTGCTCCTGTAGCTCCTTTTTATATGGATCGGTTGTACATCGACCTCAACCAATCTACCCAATTGGAGGCCTTTGATTCGGTACACTTATCGGATTTTCCTAAAAGCAATGCTTCACTTATCGACAAAAAATTGGAGCTGAAAATGCAAAAGGCCAAAACTATTTGTTCGTTAGTATTATCTCTTCGAAAGAAGGAAATGATCAAAGTTCGTCAGCCGCTCCAAAAAGTAATGATTCCAGTAACCAATGAGCTTGAAAAAAAGGAAATTTCAGCAGTTTCTGACTTGATTTGCTCTGAAGTTAATGTAAAAGAAGTCGTTTTTATTGATGATGCCTCTTCGGTACTCGTTAAAGAAATTAAACCCAATTTTAAGACTTTAGGGCCTCGCTTTGGAAAAGACATGAAGTCTGTAGTACAAGCAATCAATACAATGGGACGTGAAGAAATCATAAAAATTGAACAAACTGGAAGTCTTTCTATTGCTATTAATGGGAAAAGTATTATTTTAGATGCTTCTGATGTGGTCATCACCTCCAAAGATATCGAAGGATGGTTGGTCGCTTCAGAAAACGGAGTAACTGTTGCGTTGGATATTACGCTAACTGCATCTTTACAATCCGAAGGAATCGCAAGAGAACTAATTAATCGGATTCAAAATGCAAGAAAAGATGCTGGGCTGGAAGTAACAGACACCATTGATTTGAGTATTCAAAAAAATGAGCTGCTAAACCAAGCCGTTTTAGACAACCAAACATACATTCAAAGTGAAACCCTCGCTACCCAACTAAATTTGGTTGAAAATGTTGAAGGTGGTGAAGCAATTGAGTTTGATAACATTAAAACCCAATTGGGAATAAAAAAAAATTGAAACCCTATGAGCACACAAAGTTTATCACGATATTCTGATGCCGAGCTGGATGAATTCAGAGTTTTAATAGAAGAAAAAATCAACAAGGCGCAAAGCGATTTAGAGCTTATCAAAAGTGCGTACATGAACGATGGGAATAACGGAACCGATGATACTTCCCCCACCTTCAAAGCTTTTGAAGAAGGCTCAGAGACCATGTCAAAAGAAGCCAATACTCAGCTAGCTATCCGTCAAGAAAAATTTATTCGAGACCTAAAAAATGCCTTAATTCGTATTGAGAATAAGACTTACGGTGTTTGTAGAGTGACTGGTAAATTAATCAATAAAGAGCGTTTGAAGCTAGTTCCTCATGCCACCTTGAGCATCGAAGCAAAGAACATGCAGTAGCCCAACCCTATCGCTAGGAAATTTTCCCAAATCATGAAATGGCAATTCTTCTGTGTCGGAATGTTTGCTTGTTTTGTCAGCGGACAACACCGCGTTGAAAAAACATTTTCCTCTGCAGGAATAGGCAATGTAGAAATCGTTGGAAACGAAGTTTTTTCAATAGAAATTGGCAATTCTGACTCCCAAGAAATTAAGCTCATATCCCGCTCAGAAGGAGAATATGCTGATGCTATCAAACTGCATACGGATATTACACAAAATACATTGAAAATTCAGGCCGCTGTTCGAGATGGTTTTCGGGTTCCTAACGACAAGCTGTCGGCTCACAAAGTATTTGCAACTCAACTCACACTTTTTCTTCCTGCAAACCTTCGTGTTCGAGTAGAGAGTCACTTGTCAAATGTAAAAATTAAGGGAACATTTCCTTTTTTGTCAGCACTGCTTTACGAAGGAAATTGTTATTTCGAAAAATTTAAAGGAAAGGCAACGATAACGTCAAACAAGGGCTCTATTTATGGCAAAACTCAAGCAGCTACTCTACAAGCTGTTTCAAAAAAAGGGACGGTTTTATTGCCAAAAAAATTACCCATTGGAAACCCTTTAATTTTAAAAACAATACATGGAAATATCGAAATTCATCAAACCAAATTTTAATCTTATTTTTGAACGACTTTAAACACCATTCATGACATTAAAAAAATCCGTTTTTATCGTTATCGCTGTATTGCTTATCGATCAGATTTTTAAATTCTATATCAAGCTGAATTACCCGTTGACATTGTATGGAAGCGATGCTATTATTGATTGGGGTTGGTTTCGGTTGTTGTTTGTGGAAAACAAAGGAATGGCATGGGGAACAAAAATCAACGACTTCATCCCTTTTGTTAATGAACGTTACGGAAAATTGTTTTTGACACTCTTTAGAATTATTGCTGTTACGGCAATCGGATATTGGCTGTTGGATGCTATTAAAAAGCTGCGGCCTTCGCTGTTGATTGTTTCTTTGTCTTTAATATTTGCTGGAGCCGTAGGCAATATTATCGATTCCATTTTTTATGGATACATGTTTACCGATAGCTACGGGCAAATTGCTACTTTTCAATGGGGCGCGGGATATGAAAGTTTTTTATACGGTCATGTTGTTGATATGCTTCAGTTTCCTTTGGTGACTTGGATCTGGCCCAATTGGATTCCAGGAATAGGCGGTGATTCGTTCACATTTTTTGATCCTATTTTTAATATTGCTGATGTTGCTATTAGTACGGGAGTGGGAATTTTGTTGGTCTTTAATAAAAAGATATTTCCTAAAAATTAAAACCGATATACTCGTTTTGGACTGATTACATAATTCAATGGAATGTCGTTGGGATGGGTTTTTATCAGCGTATTTGTTGGAGGGAAAAAAGACAGTCCAATTTTGACGGTTTGCGGCAAACATTTCGACAAAAATCGATCGTAAAACCCTTTGCCATATCCCAATCTGTTTCCATTTTTATCGAAAGCTAACAGAGGAATAAACACAACATCTATTTCGTGTTCATTTATGCTAACTCCCTCCATAGGTTCGGGGATTCCGTAGGCATTTATTTTGATTTGGGTAGTTTCTGACCACAAAAAATGTTGCATAGAATACGTGTCAAAATCACTTTTAGAAACCACCAGCTTTTTGTTTTGTTGGCAAAGTTTTGAAAACAAATACTCCGTATTGACCTCTTTTTGAGATTCCATGGACAGAAAAAGATGGTAATAGTGAAGACCCCAAATAGGCAATTGTAAGCTTTGTTCGGCAATTTGCTGACTCATTAATTCGATTTCTTGAGCAGATAAGGAGTCCCTCAATTGCTTATAATGCGATCGTAACTCTTTTTTTAACATGCTTTTTCCTATATTGATAAGACAAAGAAAATAATTATTTTCGTCTAATGAAGAACGACGCTTTAAAACTTCAAGTTAAAACGCTTCCCAACGAGCCAGGAGTATATCAATATTACAATGATGAGGGTTCCATTATTTATGTGGGAAAAGCCAAAAACCTCCGCAAACGCGTTGCTTCTTATTTTCAAAAAAACATTCCTTCTAAAAAAACGAGGAATCTTGTTAACAACATCCATACAATAAAACACGTAGTGGTTGCGACCGAATCAGATGCACTTCTACTCGAAAACACCTTAATCAAAGAACACCAGCCCAAGTACAACATCTTATTGCGAGACGACAAAACCTATCCTTGGATTTGCATTAAGAAAGAACGCTTTCCAAGAGTGTTTGTAACTCGAAAACTTATCAAAGATGGCTCTGAATATTTTGGTCCTTTTACAAACTTCAAAACGGTTCGTGTGTTAATGGATCTTATTTCAGAGTTGTATCCTTTACGAACGTGTCATTACGATTTGAGTCAAGACAAAATTGAAAACAACAAATACAAAGTATGTTTGGAGTTCCACATAGGCAACTGTCTTGGTGGTTGTGTCGGCAATCAATCGGCAGATGATTACCAAAAGCAAATCATTCACATTAGGGAATTGCTTCGTGGAAATTTTAAAAGCGCTAAGCAAGATTTTAAACAAAAAATGATGAGTTTTTCAGAAGGACTGGATTTTGAAAACGCACAAAAAATCAAAGAAAAACTAACCCTTTTAGATCAGTATCAGCACAAATCAACTGTGGTTAATGCAACTATTACTAATGTAGATGTCTTTTCCATTGTTTCGGATCAAACATCGGCTTATGTAAACTTTCTTCAGGTTGCATTTGGTTCTATTGTTCGATTCCACACACTGGAAATACGAAAAAAAATGGACGAGTCTGACGAAGCTATCCTAGGATTGGCTGCTGTAGAACTGCGACAGCGTTTTAGTTCAGACTCCAAAGAAGTTTTGGCGCCTTTCAATATAGATTTAGGCTCGTCTGTTAAGGTAATTATCCCTAAAATTGGAGATAAAAAACATTTGCTCGATTTATCAATACGAAATGCGAAAATGGCCCGTTTGGAGCAACTCAAACAGATGAAAATTACCGATCCCAATCGTCATGCAGAACGAATTATGGCTCAAATGCAAAAAGATTTGCGTCTTTCAGAACCTCCGCATCATATAGAATGTTTTGATAACTCAAACATTCAGGGCACACACCCGGCGGCAGCCTGTGTAGTTTTTAAAGACGGTAAACCCGAAAAAAAATCCTATCGACACTATCATATAAAAACGGTTGAAGGTCCGGATGATTTTGCTTCTATGGAAGAAGTTGTTTTTCGTCGCTACAAAAGACTGTTAAATGAAGATGCATCCTTGCCGCAATTGATTGTAGTTGATGGCGGAAAAGGGCAATTGTCATCAGCCCTCAAAAGCTTAGAGGTTTTGGGACTTCGAGGCAAAATTGCTATTATCGGTATTGCCAAGCGTTTGGAAGAACTATACTATCCCGACGATCCCATTCCATTGTATTTGGATAAAAAATCAGAAACGCTAAAAATTATTCAGCAACTACGAAATGAAGCCCACCGTTTTGGAATTGCATTGCACCGAAAAAAAAGAAGCAACACGGCGTTGATTTCTTCCTTAGAAAAAATTGAAGGAATTGGAGAAAAAACCATAATTTCACTTCTCAAAAGCTTTAAGTCTGTGAAGCGAATACAAGCGGCTCCTTTTGATGAATTAGAAAAACACATTGGTAGTCATAAAGCACAGCTGTTAATTCGCTATTTTAAGTCCAACTCTGAATAATAATGCAACGATTCTGTTTTCTTCTTGTGTTTTGTTTTTCGCTATCTCTTTTTGCTCAAGAGCAAAAAGAAAGCGATGTAAAAGTGGGCGTTTTATTGAGTGGTGGTGGTGCTCGAGGATTGGCTCATGTTGGGGTGTTAAAAGAAATTGAAAAAGCAGGTATCCAGATTGATTACATAGCAGGAACAAGTATGGGGGCTGTCATTGGAGGGCTATACGCTTCGGGCTATTCGGCTTCTCAAATCGAAGAAATTGTGTTAGCTTTTGACTTAAACGAACTGATTACAGACAATTTTCCTAGACGAAGTAAGTCTTTTTTCGAAAAAGAAGCCGCAGAGCGGTATGCACTAACCATTCCTTTTGACGATTTTAAATTTCAGTTTCCCTCTTCAATATCCAAGGGTGTCAATCTATACGATGAGTTTGTAAAAAAACTGGCGCATGTTCACTCGGTCACTGATTTTAGTGAATTACCAACTCCCTTTTTTTGTATGGCTACCGATATTGAAACCGGTGAATCTGTATTGTTAGAAAACGGATTTTTACCGCTTGCTTTAAATGCCAGCAGTGCACTTCCCACGTTGTTTGACCCCATAGAAATCAATGGAAAGCTTTATGTAGATGGAGGTGTGACCAATAATTATCCGATTGATGAACTAAAAGCAAAAGGCGTTGATTATGTGATTGGGGTTGACGTACAATCATCGCTTTCAGACCGATCGAAGCTCGTCAGTGCAGCCAATATTTTGATGCAAATCAATCAAATTACTATTACCAACGACATTGAAAGAAAACGAACAAAAACCGATTTGTACATTCAGCCTACATTGAATTATTATAGTATTATCTCGTTTAATGATGCCGAAGCTATTATTGACGCTGGGGAAGCGTCTTCTAAAAAATTTGCTCCCGTTTTAGAGGCGCTTGCGGCTCGTCAAAACACCAAAGCAACTCCAAAAAAACACATTCCGCCAGCAACAGAAATTGCGCTTTCTAGCGTTGATTTTAGAGGAAATTCTAAATACGGACAAAACTATCTCAATGGAAAGTTGCGTTTGAAAACTCCAAAAGTATTTTCCTATGAAAAAATTCAAGATGGCATCAACAACATTGCTGCCACCAAAAATTTTAGACGGTTCCGATATACTTTTGAAAAAGATACTGAAGATTTTTATAAAATGATTCTTAATTTGGAAGATCAGCCCTTCGATACTACTATTGGCGTTGGTGTTCATTACGACGATCTTTACAAGAGTAGTGCCCTTATCAACATCTCACAAAAACAAATGCTGTTTCAAAACGACTTAGCTTCTTTTGATTTCATTTTAGGAGATAATTTACGATACAAATTCAATTATTATATTGACAAAGGGTTTTATTGGAGCATTGGACTCGAATCAGAATTTAACCAATTTAGTGCCGACCTAGACAAAAAAGCCTCTTTGATTAATGATCAAGGTGGGCTTGATTTTCAATCTTCGCGCTTTTTCATCTCTAATCTTTCCAACAGATTTTTTGTAGAAACCTTATTCCGAGAGGAATTTGTTTTTAGGGTGGGTGTTGAACATAAAAAAATCATTATGCGGTCTTCCGCAGCTATCAATAGTTCTGAACAGTACAATTATTTGGATGACAGTCACTATTACAATGTATATGGGATGTTAAACTTGGATACCCGCGACGATATTCATTATCCCTCAAGCGGAGTTTATTTTAAAGGGGATTTTAATCTTTCCTTTGACAGTTCATCAAGTCGTTTTAAAGAAAATCATAGCGTTTTTTCTATTGCAAAAGCAATGATGGGCTATACTGTGTCAATTGGCAAAAATTATTCTTTTAGTATTTCTGCCAGCGGAGGATTTACTATTGATACTCCTAATAGAAAAGCTTTAAATTTTATGCTGGGTGGCTATGGAAACCGATTTTTAAACAACATACAACCCTTTTTAGGCTACTTACCGCTTCATACGAATAGCAACAGTTATTTAAAAAGTAGTTTTTTGATTGATTATATAATTGGAGGGGATCAACACTTAAAATTGACAGCAAATATCGCCACAACTGGAGATAATGTGTTTCAATCAGACGACTGGAGAACGATCAAGCATACAGGCTATGCACTTGGATATGGTGTCAACTCATTTTTGGGACCCATAGAACTAACCTATTCCTTTTCTCCAGAAATCGAAAAAGGAGTTTGGTACTTCAATTTAGGTTGGTGGTTTTAATGATAACTGAAAGGGGGTATGATTTGGAACGATATTTGTCATACAAAAATTCAGTAAGTTGAAAATCTATTTAGTATTTTTGTTGCGATTATGTGTTATATTAAAAAGGAAGTTTTTGGGATATTATTGCTAGGCATGCTAGCCTATGGACAACCCAAAGACACTGCACAGAAACCAACTAACATTACTCTTAAAGAAACCTCAAACGAAGCTTTTGCTGGTGGCGAATGGTTTCAATTTCGAATTCATTACGGATTTATCAACGCCAGCTTTGCCTCTCTCTCTTTGGAAGAAAAAGAATTCAATGGAGAGCCCGTTTTTCACGCAGTTGGATTGGGAAGAACCGTAGGCTTTGCACGTTGGTTTTTTAAAGTTGAAGACCGGTATGAAAGTTATTTCAAAAAAGATTTAGTAAGTCCTGTTCACTTTATTCGCGATATCGACGAAGGAGGTTATACAAAAGACGTTACGATTGATTTTGATAAATCCAATCAAATAGCCAACGTCCATGACAAAAAAAGAAATACGCGCGCTAGTTTTTCTACAAAACCCAACTTTCAAGATTTAATTTCCGCATTCTATTACCTAAGAAATCATTTTGATACAACAGGAATTAAAAAAGGAGACTATGTGTCGATTAATATGTTTTTTGATAATGAAAACTTCAAATTCAAGCTTAAATTTTTAGGGCATGAAACCATAAAAAGTAAATTTGGGAAAATAAAATGTCTCAAATTGCGCCCTTACGTTCAATCGGGTAGAGTATTTAGAGAAAGTGAAAGTCTTACCTTATGGGTTAGTAACGATAAAAACAAATTGCCCGTAAAGGTTAGAGCCGATTTAGCCGTAGGTTCTATTGATGCTGATTTGCATGCCTTCAAAGGGTTAAAGCATCCTTTTTTAATTGAAATTGATGATTAGAAGAAAAGAAAATTACAGCCTACTTTTATTGGGTGCCTTAATCTTTTTGTGTTCCTGTGGAAAAAAGAAACATACACAAACTGAAGCTCCTCAAAAACCAAAAATCATAAAAGAATTTGGGTTTAAGCTCAATGATTATGATGTGACTCGTGATACCATTCAAAGAGGCGACACCTTTGGAACATTGCTCGAAAAAAATGACCTTTATTACCCCCTCATTTTTGAAATAACCACTGCCGCTAAAAAGGCATTCAATATCCGTAAAATACAAGTTGGAAAACAACTTACCATCCTAAGGTCTACAGATTCTTTACGGTCACCAAAAGCCATTATTTATCAACCCAACAAAATTGACTATGTGGTCATTCACATGGAAGATTCTATTTGGGCAGAAAAAAAACAAAAACCTGTAAAACTTGTAGCGTTTGAAGCCGAAGGAGTTATTGAAAGCTCCCTTTCTCAAACCCTTGATCAACAAGGATTGAGTCAATTAATTTCGTTGGACTTGTCCGATATTTATGCTTGGTCAATTGATTTTTTTAGGCTCGAAAAAGGAGATCGTTTTAAGGTTATTTATACTCAAAAATACGTCGATGACTCCATATTTGTTGGCTACAATCGAATTCATGCTGCATATTTTGAACATCGGAAAACACCTTACTACGCCATTGAATTTGAATCGAATCCTGAAAAAGGAATCACAGAATATTTTGATGAAAAAGGCAAAAATCTAAGACGCGCTTTTTTGCAAGCTCCCGTTCAATTTAGTCGAATTTCCTCTCGATACAACAAACGTAGAAAAATTGCCTATTACGGAAGAGTTCGCCCGCACTACGGAACTGATTTTGCAGCTCCTGTTGGAACGCCCATTCGAACTACAGCCAACGGAACCGTCGTAAAATCAAGCTACACGCGTGGAAATGGAAATTATGTTACCGTAAAACACAACGCAACCTATAGCACTCAATACCTGCACATGAAGAAAAGAAAAGTACGTGTAGGTGATTATGTTAATCAAGGAGATGTAATTGGAACCGTTGGAATGACTGGAAATACCTCAGGACCTCACGTTTGTTACCGTTTTTGGAAAAATGGCAAACAAGTTGATCCTTTTCGGCAAAAATTACCAGAAGCCAAGCCTATATCTTCTGAGCTCAAAGAAAAGTATCTTACCTATATGGAACCTTATAAAGAAGCTTTGGACTGTATTGAGTTTCAATATCCAATAATGTATGATACCTTTGCGATCAATAATTAAAAACCAATAATGGCATTACCAACTATAAATCCCACAACCACCAATGCGTGGAAAAATTTAGAACACCATTTTTCTGAAATGAAATCGGTTCATATGGCTGATTTATTTGGGAAAAACCCAAAAAGAGCCGACCAATTCAGCTTGAAGTGGAAAGATTTTTATGTGGATTATTCTAAAAACAGAATCAACGACACCACTTTTAATTTATTAATGGATCTTGCCAAAGAATGCCAATTGGCGGAAGCTATAAAAAAATATTTCGGAGGAGATACTATCAATGCTACCGAAGGTCGAGCAGTACTTCATACAGCGTTACGCGAATCTAAAAGCGGTACCGTTAATGTGGACGGCAAAAACGTTGTCCCAGAAGTTCATGCTGTAAAAGCAGCCATGAGATCCTTTAGCGAAGGTGTTATTTCGGGAACAACCAAAGGGCATACGGGTAAAGCCTTTACAGATGTTGTTAATATTGGAATTGGTGGCTCTGACTTAGGCCCTGCCATGGTTACTGAAGCACTTGCTTACTATAAAAATCACTTGAACGTTCACTTTGTATCCAACGTAGATGGAGACCATGTTCATGAAGTATTAAAAAACATAAACCCAGAAACTACACTGTTTGTTGTTGTGTCTAAAACTTTTACAACTCAAGAAACACTCTCCAATGCTACTACCATCAAAAAATGGTTGGTCGATCAATTGGGAAGTGAAGCTGTAGCATCTCATTTCGCTGCGGTTTCTACCAATTTACCCAACATTGAAGCCTTTGGTATTCATTTAGACAATGTATTTCCAATGAATGATTGGGTAGGTGGGCGATTTTCCTTGTGGAGTGCCGTTGGGCTTTCTATTTGCTTAGCGGTAGGTCCAGACAATTTTGAAGCATTGCTAGAAGGTGCCCATGAAATGGACCTTCACTTTAAAAACAGTCCTTTCGAACAAAATACTCCTGTAATTTTGGCAATGATCAGTATTTGGTACAACAACTTTTTTGATGCTGAAAGCGAAGCCATTATCCCTTATACTCAATACCTCCACAGATTTGCTGCTTATCTTCAACAGGGAATCATGGAAAGCAACGGAAAAAGTGTTGATCGAAATGGAAACCCTGTAGATTATCAAACAGGGACTTTGATTTGGGGAGAACATGGAACCAATTCACAACATGCCTTTTTTCAATTGATTCATCAAGGAACTAAACTCATCCCTGCGGATTTTATTGGATATAAAAAATCCCTTCATGGAGATACCGATCATCACCAAAAACTCATGGCAAATTTCTTTGCACAAACAGAGGCCTTGATGACTGGTAAGTCGGAAAGTCAAGTTCGAGAAGAACTTGCGGATAAGGTAAAATCTCCCAAAGACATAGACACACTTACTCCATTCAAAATATTTGAGGGCAACAAACCCACAAACACCCTTTTGATTGATCGACTTACTCCATCATCTCTAGGTGCTTTGATTGCTCTTTATGAGCATAAGATTTTTGTGCAAGGAATTATTTGGAATATCTATAGCTACGACCAGTGGGGTGTGGAATTGGGCAAACAATTAGCGACAACGATTCTTACTGATATTGTTTCTACAAAAATTCAAAAACACGATGCATCTACTACTGCACTGCTAAATGATTTTAAAAAAAGTCAGTAATATCGTTTGGAAAAAACGCAAGCTATTTAAAATACTGACTCTTTTTAATGAGAAATTCCTATATATTTGATACATGAATAAACTCTTTTTTTCAGCATTAATGATGTTTTTAATCAGTTGTAATTCTGAGGATGGAGATTCAGGCAACGAAGTCGTCCCTGTAGCAAAAAATGATTTTGTGTCAATTGTTGAGGATACACCCACAAAACTAAACAACCTACTTTCTAATGATGAAACCTCAAGCGACACTTCCGTGACTTCATTTGATGCCTCATCAGAAAAAGGCGGGAGCTTAGTGAAACACTCCGATAACAGTTATACCTTCGCTCCTCCAGGTTCTTTTGTAGGTACCGATACTTTCAGCTATACCTTGTGTGATACAAAAAATCCGCCCAATTGCTCAACTGCTACAGTTACCTTAGAAGTTACGGACCAAGGAAGTCCCATTGCCAAAAACGATGCAGTCAATGCTGTAACAAATAAAGAAACCATTTTTAAAAAACTCCTACAAAACGACACTCTTACCGATGATGCTCAAATGGTTTCGATAGACAGTTCTTCATCCACCGGAACTGTGGTCTTGCAAGAAGACAAAACAATTTCGTACACACCAATAGCTAACTTTGAGGGAGCAGATTCCTTTACCTATACAATTTGTGATGATGATTCGCCCAATCCCACTTGTGTTACTGCTACTGTCGCTATTACAGTTGTGGATGCTATTGCTTTCAACATTCCAGCTGATTTACTTTATTATTATGGAGATATGATATTTACCACGAATACTTCAAACAACCTATCGGCTTTAAAAAATGTAACTCAATCAAAACATACAACCATTTTGTCTTACACGCAAAGGCATAATTATTTGTACGACGCCGATCAAGACCCTATAAACCCCAACAATGTCGTATTAATATACTCTGGAGAAAGTCGCTTTTGGAGAGAATACACATCCCCCTCCAACTCCTATGGAACACAGACATTTAATACCGAACATGTATATCCAAGGTCATTGCTTTCCGACGAGATGGCCGAAACCGACATGCATCACCTTCGCTCCTGTGATTCGGGGATAAACTCCGATAGAAGCAATCGAAAATTTGTTGATGGTTCGGGAAGCTATAAAAAATCGGGAAGCGGATGGTACCCAGGTAATGAATGGAAAGGAGATGTCGCTAGAATGGTTTTTTATCTAAACATTCGTTACGGAGAAAGCATCTCAGATGTTAGTTCACTCAGTACTTTGCTAAAGTGGAATATTGAAGATCCTGTTTCTGAAATCGAAAAAAACAGGAACAGTATTATTGAATCTGCACAAGGAAATAGAAACCCCTTTATTGATAACCCTTATTTAGTAACGCTTTCTTGGGGTGGAATACCTGCTGAAAACAGGTGGAATTAAGTCCTATTTTTCACGATCAATCTTATTTTTATAACAATTTATGATGTTATGTTAATGTTTTGTTAAAAAAAATATTCGATATTTGTATTATTAAAATTTTAACAAAACTAAAACTAATGAAAATCACACGTTTTACGAAAGTTGCATTGATGTTGGTTACCAGCGTTGTATTTGCACAAGAACAAGAGGAAGATTCCATTCTTTCAGTAGATCTTAATGAAGTGGTATTAACTGCTTCTGGGGTAATTGATTTAGCCGACAATCGGGTAACTCCTATTGCAGTTACTAAATTTACTACCGAGGAAATTCAGTCACGCGTTGGAGCATTTGACATTGTAGAGTCTATGCGTTTCAGCCCTTCCATTCAATTGAATAGAGGCTCTGGATTTGGAGATGCAAAAATGTTTTTGAGAGGATTCGATCAAACCAACACCGCTTTCCTTATTAATGGACAACCCATTAATGGAGTGGAAGACGGAAAAATGTATTGGTCTAACTGGTCAGGATTGTCTGACATTGCAAACAGCATTGAAGTTCAACGAGGATTGGGTTCTTCAAAACTTGCTATTTCTTCTGTGGGAGGAACGGTAAACTTTGTTACCAAATCAGTAGATCTTAAAGAAGGCGGATTTGTAAATACCATGATGGGGAATGACAATTACTACAAAGCCTCTGCCTATTTATCAACCGGTCTTATGGACAACGGTTTTGCTTTTTCTATGCTCTTCGGACATTGGGAAGGTGATGGTTACCATGCGGGAACGCAAGGACAAGGACAAAATTATTTCTTTTCTATTGGTTACAAGCCTAACAATGAACACGTTTTTAATCTTATGATTACAGGAGCGCCTCAATGGCACGGTGGTGCTAGAGAAGAATCGCTTTCTACATTCTTACAAAAAGGTAAAAAATACGGTGACAACTGGGGATATCTAAACGGAGAGTTTGAATCTGCTGGAAGAAACTTTTACCACAAACCACTATTTAACCTAAGCTGGGATTACAACATCAGCAGCACTCGTTCGCTTTCTACTGTACTTTACGGTTCGTTTGGTCGTGGTGGATTTGCATACGGTGAGGGAGACTTCTATGATGACTTTACTGAAGACGGTCTGTTCGATTTCGATGCAATGGTTGCCAAAAACGAAGCCGGAGACGGTTCTCGTATCATCAAGTCTTCTATTAACAGTCACAACTGGTACGGTATTGTATCGAACTACAGTTCAGAACTTAATGAAAACCTTTCTTATAATGTTGGTTTTGATGTTCGAATGTACAACGGTATTCACTTTAGAACAGCTACTAACTTATTAGGTCTAGAATCATACAAAGGAGTGTCTTCAACTTATGGATTCAATCCATGGGAAGCCGTTTTTGATTTCCCAACTGAAACCGAAGGGCGTGCTTTTTCTTATGATTATGAAGAAGATATTAACTACTACGGATTCTTTGGACAGTTAGAATACGCTACTGACGAATTCAGTGCATTTATTCAAAGTTCTGTATCTTCTCAATCTCACGTTAAAAAAGATATCTTTTTTGATCTTGGAGAAGCAGAAAAAATCACCAACTCTGGATTCAATGTAAAAGGAGGAGGTTCGTATGTTGTTAGTGAAAATTCTCGAATTTATGCCAATGTTGGGTTTTATTCAAGACAGCCTTTCCACGATGATTTGTATGCTAATGTTCGCTATTCGAATGACATTAATGAGCCTGGAAATGTAAATCAAGAAATTACTGGATTTGAATTGGGGTATGTTTACGAAAACAACAATCTTTCTGCCAATGTTGACTTGTACCACACTACCTGGGGAAATCGTGTGACTTCTTCATCAGATTACCAAAACAACCAATTGGTTAGCTACACAGAAACCAATCCTTTTTCTCAATTACACAAAGGTGTTGAGGCTCAGATTCAATACCGAGTATCAGACGCTGTTCTTGTAAAAGCATATGCTTCATTAGGAGATTGGACATACCAAGACAATGTGGAAACCAAAACATTTGACGACAATGGAAGTCTGTTAAGCTCTGGGGACATTGTATATCTTGAAGGACTTAAAGTAGGAGAAGCCGCTCAAACTTCATACGGGTTCCAAATGCTTGCAGAGGTTACTGATGATTTCGGATTTGATATCACTGGAAACCACTACAACGATCAGTATGCTGAAGTAGATTTTGGATCTTCTGATCTTGCTGTTGCTGACAATGCAGGTGTTGTGAAGACTCCTTCCATTTTCTTGTTAGACTTTGGAATGAACTACTCTATAGACTTAAAAGACAATACTTCAATGAAATTCCGTTTGAATGTTAACAATGCATTTGATGAATTGTATATTGAAAGCATGTCGAGTAGTATTCACGCTACAGATGCTTCAAACACTTGGAGAGGTATTGACACGGATAACGATGTAAAAATTGGATACGGAAGAACTTGGAACTTAGGAATTCGCTACAATTTCTAAGAAAGTTCTCTTTCTATAAAATAAAAAAACCCTTGCTGATGCAAGGGTTTTTTTATTGAATATCTTTTAGTTTTAATTGAAGACTTACCCGGTTATTCCACTCATTTTCATCAATGCTATACGCCATAGAAAAAATACTTTGGTTGGCAACTAACGGCAATCGATCTCCCAAACCAAAACCAA
The DNA here is from genome assembly GCA_029243385.1 of Flavobacteriaceae bacterium. Taxonomy (GTDB): domain Bacteria; phylum Bacteroidota; class Bacteroidia; order Flavobacteriales; family Flavobacteriaceae; genus JAQWSC01. Next base: position 110,642 of record JAQWSC010000008.1, read on the forward strand.
TTCCTGTTATCGGTTTTCCTTTTTCTTGTACCGCCGTAATTCGCAAATGAGTTTCGTCTTTCCCCACTCGTTTGGCATATCCAGTATCCACAACATTATGTGTTGCAAAAACGGGTGTCATATTCCCAGGACCAAAAGGGGCAAATTGTTTTAAGATCCTGTATAACTTTGACGTAATCTGATCCAAAGAAAGTTCGCAATCAATCGCAACTTGTTGAATCAACATATCGGGTTCAATGGTTTCAGAAACGACCTGTTCAAACTTAGCTTTAAAGTGCTCATACTGATCAGGAAGCAAGGTCATTCCTGCGGCATATTTGTGACCTCCAAACTGTAACAAGTGCTCAGAACAGGCCTCCAACGCATTGTATAGGTCAAATCCTTTTACCGAGCGCGCAGAAGCCGCCAACACATCTCCCGATTGCGTAAAAACCACTGTTGGGCGGTAATGAGTTTCAATCAATCTAGAAGCAACAATCCCTATAACTCCTTTGTGCCAATCTTTGTGATATACGACAGTAGTCATTCTGTTTTCTTCTTTCAATTCGTCGAGCTGTGCTAATGCTTCCTGTGTTATTGAGCGATCGAGTTCTTTGCGATTTGAATTGTATGTTTCGATAGCAGTCGCCTGATTTTGAACCAATTCAACATTTTTTTCCAGTAAAATTTCTACGGCATACGCCCCGTGTTTCATTCTTCCTGCAGCATTGATCCTAGGTGCAATTACAAAAACAACGTCCGAAATCGTCCATTCTTTTTTCTTTAAACTTGCGCCTAACGCTTGAATCCCTGGACGCGGATTTTCATTAATTACCTGTAAGCCCAAATAGGCCAGCACACGATTTTCACCCGTTATGGGAACAATATCAGCCCCAATAGCCGTGACCACCAAGTCCAAATAAGAGGCTAATTCAACAGCAGTTCCTCCTCTATGCATTGTTAATGCTTGAATCAGTTTGAATCCAACTCCACAACCGCACAGTTCTTTATAGGGGTACGAACAATCTTTTTGTTTGGGGTTTAAAACAGCCGTTGCATCAGGAATTTTGTTACCAGGCTGGTGATGGTCGCAAATAATAAAATCAATTCCTTTTTCTTTAGCATAAGCCACTTGGTCAATTGCTTTAATCCCGCAATCCAACGCAATAATCAGAGGTGTTTGTTCTGCTACTGCCTTATCAATTCCTTGCAAAGAAATACCATAGCCCTCCGCATAGCGATCGGGGATATACGGCGTTATCTGGGCTCCTAACGTTTGCAAATAAGAAGTAACAAGAGCTACAGCAGTTGTTCCATCGACATCATAGTCTCCAAATACCATAATAGGAACATTGTCTTTTACTGCAGCTTCAATTCGATCAACAGCCTTTTGCATGTCTTTCATCAAAAAAGGATCGTGTAAATCTTCGATTTTGGGACGAAAGAACTGTTTTGCACTCTCAAAATCGGTAACTCCTCGCTGAACCAAAAGTGTTGCTAGCATGGAGTCAACACCCAAAGCTTGCGCCAAAGCATCGACCGTAGCAGTGTCTTGTTTTGATTGAAAAACCCAGCGCATATCTTATTCTTTTTTAATTCCTGAAACAACAATAACAAACTCCCCTTTTGGAGGATGGTTTTGGAAATGTTGAATCGCTTCTACCAAAGTTCCTCGAATCGTTTCCTCATACAATTTGGTGATCTCTCGTGAAACAGAGACCAAACGATCAGAACCGAAATAGGTCTCAAAATGAGACAATGTTTTCAATAATTTATGTGGCGATTCATAGAACACCATGGTTTTGGTTGCTGTTGAAAGCTCTTGCAGACGGGTTTGTCTTCCTTTTTTAACAGGTAAAAATCCTTCAAAAACAAAACGATCGCAAGGCAAACCGCTTATTACCAGCGCCGGAACAAAAGCCGTAGGACCGGGCAAACACTCTACTTTAATTTGAGCATCAATACAAGCACGAGTTAACAAAAATCCAGGGTCAGAAATACCAGGAGTTCCCGCATCTGAAATGAGTGCTACCGTTTCTCCACCCAAAATTCGAGTCACCAACCTTTCCACCTCACGATGTTCATTGTGCATGTGATGCGCCTTCATTGGTGTATCAATCTCAAAATGTTTGAGGAGCTTTCCGCTAGTACGCGTGTCTTCTGTTAAAATTAAATCCGCTTCTTTTAATAGTCGCAATGCACGAAGCGTGATGTCCTCAAGATTTCCAATAGGAGTTGGTATTAAATAGAGCATAGACATCGTTCCAATAAATTAGGATTCAAAATGGTGGGTTATTAGTTTTATAAATTGAGATTCATAAACCTCTTTGTTTTCCCAGTTATCGTAATCCGGTTTAACTACCGTTTCAATAAATTCCAACGCTTGGGCAGTAGATTCTTTGGTGTTGAGCATAGACAAAACGCGCAAATAGTCTTCTTGACTGCCTGAAAATAAATGATTCACGAAAGTCAACCGATGATTATTGTCTATTTGAATCCCTTGAGGCGTTATTTTCTCTGTTTCTTGTTTTTCAAAAGTTGGAATTGATGGTTCCTCCAATAGCACATCTTCTAACTTGGGTTGCGAAGAAAGTTCTTTATTTTCTTGAACAGAAGTTTCTTGTTGATTGTTCAATTGTGTAAAGACGGCTTCTTGAGTCAGCTTTGAATCGTCCTCTCCAAAATGTTGTTCTGTAAAGTGCAAAACACTCAAAGATTCGAAGGCACTCTTGGCTAATTCTTTCAGTTCTTGAGTGTCTGCCTTATCTTTTCGTCGAAGAATTTGGTGCGCCAAACTCATTAATTGAGCTTCTAATTGTTTTTTCATAACTATTTTTAGAGTCTTCGAACGAAGTCTTTTGTTATTAACTAAAATTGTTTGACCTTTAGACTGTTCGAATCCTAATTCATTAACGACTTGAAAATTACAAAATGTTTCTGGAAAATACAGTAAATCAGAAGGAGCAATTTGGTTGGATTGAGGTTATCTGTGGATCGATGTTCTCTGGCAAAACCGAAGAACTCATCAGACGACTCAAAAGAGCCCAAATTGCTAGACAAAAAGTAGAGATTTTTAAACCACAGGTTGATGTGCGCTACGACGATGACAAAGTCGTTTCACACGATGCCAACGAAATTGTTTCTACTCCTGTGCCTGCCGCTGCTAATATTCAAATTTTAGCGGACGGTTGTGATGTCGTTGGAATTGATGAAGCCCAATTTTTTGATGATGAAATTGTAGCCGTTTGTAACGATTTGGCCAACAAAGGAATTCGTGTTATTGTCGCTGGACTGGATATGGATTTCAAAGGCAACCCTTTTGGACCAATGCCCGCCCTAATGGCGACGGCAGAGTATGTTACAAAAGTACACGCTGTTTGTACTCGAACAGGGAATCTAGCACAATACAGTTTTCGAAAATCCGAAAACGACGCATTGGTCATGCTAGGAGAAACCGAAGAATACGAGCCCCTGAGTCGAGCTGCCTTCTACAAGGCTATGCTCGAAGAAAAAATCAAGTCTTATCCTGTTGATTCCGGGAAATTAAATTCAAAAAAATAAAGCTTGAAGGAGGAGAAAATTATGGAAACTGTCTTGGAAATTCACTTACCAAACCTATTAGACAATTTTCAAGCTATTAAATCAAAAATTAGCCCCCAAACAAAAGTATTGGCTGTTGTAAAAGCCGTAGCTTACGGAAGCAGTGTTCCTGCAATTACCAAATGCCTTGAGCTAGCAGGCGTCGATTATTTTGCTGTTGCCTATGTGTCAGAGGGTGTTGCACTTCGAAAAGCGGGAATTAAAACTCCCATCTTGGTGTTACATCCCCAAATAGGAAACCTAGAAAAAGCCATTCAATATGATTTGGAGCCCAGTTTGTACTCCTTTCGCATCCTAACTGCTTTTTCAAATATCGTTCAACAAAATAGTATTGGAAAATATCCTGTTCATCTGAAGTTTAACACAGGATTAAATCGATTGGGATTTAGCGAAAAAGAGCTGGAAAAACTAAAAAAATCCTTTTATCAAAAAGACCTTAAGCTCGTTTCTATTTTCTCCCATCTAGCCGCTACGGAAGATCCAAAGGAAAAGGAGTTTACAAAAAAACAATTGGAGATTTTTGCAAGAATTTCCAGCCATTTTGACGCAACTCCAATACGACATGTTCTTAATACTTCCGGAATATTAAACTACCCAGAAGCACAGTTCGACATGGTTCGAACTGGAATTGGTTTGTATGGATTTGGCAACGACCTTAAATTTGACAAAGAGCTCAAACCCGTTGTAAGTCTAAAAACGGTCATTTCGCAAATTCACACCCTAAACAAAGGTGAAAGTCTTGGGTACAATCGCGCTTTTGTTGCCGATAAAAAAACAAAAATAGGTACACTTCCTATTGGTCATGCCGATGGAATTGGAAGACAATACGGAAATGGAAATGGGAGCGTTTACATACAGTCTAAACCTGCTAAAATTATTGGAAATGTGTGTATGGATATGATCATGGTAGATATTACAGCTATTGATTGTGAGGAAGGAGATGAAGTTCTTATATTCGCAGAAGACGTTCAAACAGCTGATTCGTTTGCCAAACAGGCCAACACTATTTCCTACGAAATCTTAACCGCCCTGTCTGAACGAATAAAACGAAAATTAATTGTTAAACCCTAAATACTTTAAAATCATGAAAATTGTTAGTGAATTCAAAGCCTTTTTGATGAAAGGCGAAATTGTAAGTCTTGCAACCGCAGTAATCGTTGGCGGTGCTTTTGGAAAAATTGTTTCCTCATTTACCAATGATGTTTTGATGCCTCCTATTGGTCTTTTGCTAGGGAAAGTTAATTTTTCAGAATTGTCCATAACCCTTGTTGATGCGGTTAAAAATGAAGCCGGCGAAATCACGCAAGCTGCCGTCGCTATTCAATACGGAAACTTTATTCAAACCATTGTTGACTTTGTGATTATTGGCGCTTGTATCTTTTTGGTGCTCAAAGCCTACCAAAAAACACAAAAACAAGAAGAAAAACCGCCAGCTCCCAAAGGACCTTCAGAACTGGACTTATTAGTTGAAATTCGTGATTTGTTAAAAAAATAACTTCTTGTTATATTTTTGATATTTTTACACTTTTGACTTGGTAGGTCAAATGGTTTGGCTATTTTTGTACCCTTAATTTTTGAAAAATGAAAATAGCAGTTGTTGGCGCCACCGGTATGGTTGGCGAAGTAATGTTAAAAGTGTTAGCCGAAAGAAATCTTCCCATTAGCGAGCTTGTATTAGTTGCTTCGGAGCGGTCTGTTGGTAAAAAATTGTCTTTTCAAGGGACCTCTCATACTGTAGTTGGACTTCAAACCGCAGTAGATATGGCTCCTGATATTGCCTTATTTTCTGCAGGTGGAGACACTTCCTTAGAATGGGCTCCTAAATTTGCCGCGGCAGGAACAACGGTTATTGACAATTCATCGGCATGGAGAATGGATACTACCAAAAAGTTGGTGGTTCCCGAAATCAATGCCCACGAGCTTTCCAAAGAGGATAAAATTATTGCCAATCCTAACTGTTCAACCATTCAGTTAGTGATGGCTTTAGCGCCACTTCATAAAGCGTTTGGCATCGAAAGAGTGGTGGTTTCTACCTATCAGTCGATCACTGGAACAGGGGTAAAAGCAGTTCAACAGCTCGAAAACGAGTACAAAAATGTTGAAGGCGAAAAGGCGTATCCGTATCAAATTCACCGAAATGCATTGCCTCACTGCGATGTGTTTCAAGAAAATGGATACACTAAAGAAGAGATGAAATTGACTAACGAAACCAAGAAAATTCTTGGAGATGACGCTATTGCTTTGACAGCTACAGCCATTCGAATTCCGGTAGTGGGTGGTCACAGTGAATCTGTAAACCTTACATTTACAAAGCCTTTTTCGCTTGAAAAGGTTCGAGAATTGCTAGAGCAAACAGAGGGAATAACGCTTCAAGACAACCCAGCTAATAACGAATATCCAATGCCGTTATATGCACAAGGCAAAGACGATGTTTTTGTGGGTCGTATTCGAAAAGACGAATCCCAAGCTAACGGGATTAACCTTTGGATTGTCGCTGACAATCTTCGCAAAGGGGCAGCAACGAATACTATTCAAATTGCCGAATACTTAATTAAAAATCAGCTGGTGTAATTTTAATTTTACAAACTCAATAACAAAAAAGCCGACTAATTAGTCGGCTTTTATTTTATGCTTTCATCTCAAAAGATTCCATGAACTTAGTGGTATAATCTCCAGAAATATAATCCGGATCATCCATAAGCTGACGGTGGAAAGGAATCGTAGTTTTTATTCCTTCAATCACAAACTCATCCAAGGCACGTCTCATTTTATTGATTGCTTCTTCGCGAGTTTGTGCGGTCGTAATGAGCTTAGCAATCATGGAATCGTAGTTGGGTACAATCGTATAACCGCTATACACATGAGTATCTAACCGAACGCCATGCCCACCAGGCATATGAAGCGTGGTGATTTTTCCAGGAGAAGGTCTAAAATCATTATACGGATCTTCCGCATTGATTCTACACTCAATAGAGTGCATCTTGGGAAGGTAGTTTTTCCCTGAAATAGGAATCCCTGCCGCTACTTTAATTTGTTCCCGTATCAAGTCATAATTAATCACTTGTTCGGTAATCGGATGTTCTACTTGAATTCGGGTATTCATCTCCATAAAGTAGAAGTTGCGATGTTTGTCCACCAAAAACTCAACGGTTCCTGCTCCTTCATATTTGATATATTCGGAAGCCAAAACCGCAGCGTCTCCCATCTTTTTGCGCAGTGCTGGAGTCATAAAAGGTGAAGGGGTTTCTTCTGTTAGCTTTTGATGACGGCGCTGAACAGAACAATCTCTTTCTGATAAATGACATGCTTTTCCAAAAGAATCTCCAACAATTTGAATTTCAATATGTCTGGGTTCTTCGATAAGTTTTTCCATATACATACCGTCATTTCCAAACGATGCCTTGGCTTCTTGTCGAGCACTGTCCCAGCCTTTTTGCAAATCTTCGGGCTTCCAAATAGCGCGCATTCCTTTTCCGCCTCCACCGGCAGTCGCTTTTAGCATAACAGGATACCCTATTTCTTTAGCTAGTTTTTTGGCGGTATTAAAGGTGTCTATTATTCCTTCTGATCCCGGAATAGTCGGCACACCTGCAGCTTTCATTGTAGCTTTTGCAGTTGCCTTGTCTCCCATTTCATTAATCATTGAGCACGAAGCGCCAATAAATTTGATTTTGTGTTCCTCGCAAATTTTAGAAAATTTGGAGTTTTCAGACAAAAAACCATATCCAGGATGAATCGCATCAGCATTGGTAATTTCTGCAGCAGCTATAATATTAGGCGTTTTTAAGTACGACTCTGAGCTAGGTGCAGGACCAATACAAACGGCTTCATCGGCAAATCGTACGTGAAGGCTATCGCTGTCAGCTGTGGAATATACAGCCACTGTTTTGATTCCCATCTCTCGACAGGTTCGAATGATCCGCATTGCGATTTCACCTCGATTGGCTATTAATATTTTTTTGAACATAATACTCTGTTTTGGTTGGTATTGAATGTTATTATATTGTGTAATTCCTTATGAAGGATCTACTAAAAATAACGGTTGATCAAATTCAACAGGGGAAGAATCATCTACCAAAATTTTAACAATGGTTCCCGAAATTTCTGATTCAATTTCGTTGAAGAGTTTCATGGCTTCAACAACACACAATACATCTCCCTCACCAATAGTTGATCCAACTTCCACAAAATTGGATTTGTCAGGGCTTGGCTTGCGATAAAAAGTTCCAATAATTGGAGACTTAATAGTCACATAATTGTCATTTTCAGAGGCCGTTTTTTCGACTGGAGTGGGAACAACTGGCTGTTCTGCTACCACTGGGGGTGCCGCAACAGGAGCTGCTGTTGGGAGAGCTTGTACAATTGTCGTTTCTGACTTTTGCTCTCCTTTACCTGTTTTGATGGTAATTTTTACATCTTCCATCTCCAATTTGACTTCACTCGCGCCCGATTTGGCGACAAACTTAATTAAATGCTGAATTTCTTTAATGTCCATGTTGGTTAGTTTTTGTCATTAGTATTGTAGGCCCACTTTATGTAGGCTGCTCCCCATGTAAATCCACCGCCAAAGGCAGCAAACACAAGGTTGTCTCCTTTTTTGAGAGACGTTTCGTAGTCGTGTAATAATAACGGAAGCGTTGCCGCTGTAGTATTTCCGTAACGTTCAATATTCATTAAAACTTTGCTTCCATCAACTCCCATTCGTTTGGCAGTAGCGTCAATAATTCGCTTGTTGGCCTGATGGGGTATTAAGTATTTTATATCGTCTTTCGAAAGTTGGTTGCGCTTCATGATTTCAGCTGAAGCGTCTGCCATATTGGAAACGGCATACTTAAATACCGATTTACCATCTTGATACAAATAGTGTTGTTTGTTTTTGACGGTTTCTTCTGAAGCTGGAAGCAATGATCCTCCGGCCTCAATTCGTAGGAACTGACATCCTATTCCATCCGATCGCAAATATTCATCTTGAAATCCGAGTCCTTCTGTGTTGGGCTCAAACAATACGGCTCCTGCTCCATCACCAAAAATAATACAAGTGGTTCTGTCGGTATAATCGACAATAGAGGACATTTTATCCGCTCCCACTAAGAGTACTTTTTTATACCTTCCTGACTCAATGTAAGCAGACGCTGTTGACATTCCATATAAAAATCCAGAACACGCAGCCTGAAGGTCGTATCCAAAAGCGTTGGTTGCGCCTACTTGAGAAGCTACAGATGCTGCAGTTGCAGCTACGGGCATATCAGGAGTTGCAGTGGCCATAATAACCATGTCAATTTCTTTGGGGTTAATTCCTGATTTGTCAAGCAATTGCTGAACGGCTTTTACGGCCATGTACGAAGTCCCTAAGCCTTCTTTCTTTAAAATGTGCCTTTCCTTGATCCCGGTTCGAGAGGTGATCCATTCATCATTGGTATCTACCATCGACTCTAAATCTTGGTTGGTCAATAGCCCTTCTGGGACGTATCCTCCAACGGCAGTGATTGCAGCCGTAATTTTGTTCATATAGAAAATTTAACTTTTCTTCATTTTCAGTCAAAAAACTCCAAATCGGGCGAAAATTACTAAAATTTAGTAAGCTTTTGCATAAAAATCCCTTTTTTTTGCCCTTTTTTTAAAAAACACTCCTATAAAAAAACTCCCTCAAAAGGGAGTTGTATGAATTGTAATGGAATGTTGTATTAGGCTTCTGCCACTTCCGAATTGTCTACGAGTACTTTTCCTCGATAGTACAATTTCCCTTCATGCCAATGCGCACGGTGGTACAAGTGGTTTTCTCCTGTTGTTGAACAAGTGGCAATTTGTGGAACAACTGCTTTGATGTGCGTTCTTCGCTTGTCTCTTCTTGTTTTCGATATTTTTCTTTTAGGATGTGCCATGATGCTTATTCCTTTTTGTTAATTAACTTTTTTAATGAATCCCATCGAGGGTCTGTTCCTGATGAGTTCGTTGATGCTTCTTTTGGTTGCAATTCTGTCAGCTTTGATAATATATCCGATTCTAGTGTGCCATTGCTCACTCCTGGATGAACTCGTTTTAGCGGAAGTGCCAAAGCGATCATTTCATAAATATATTGTGAAACATCTACTTGGTAGGCGCCGTGTGGTAAAATTAATAAATCTTCGTTTTCATCATTGAAATCCGAACCAAATTTTACGACCAATTCAAACTGAGGGTTTAATGCAAAATCAAAGGGCTCGTTTGTCAAATCACAGTCGACATTTACAGTGACCATAGCGACAAAAGAAAGCTCTAACAGCGTACTCTTTTTGGTAAGCTCGAGAGCTATTTTACCATTGATATCATTAAAATCTTCAAAATCAAAAGCTTCAAAGAACGTTTTGTCTATATCAAACTCAAAATGATGAAGGCCTTCTTTTAAACCTACAAACGGTATTGTAAACTCAGCTAAGGCTTTCATATACTAAGTTTTAGCGGGCAAATATAATAATTTTTATTTAGTTTAAAGCTTTAAATTCTTTTTTTCTCGAGGCTTAGGAGCTGATGGTTTGAGCACGTTTTCAGTGATCTCGGCGTACTCTTTTCGTTTGCTGTAAATAGAAAGAGCTGAAAACACAGCTGCTCGAAATGACGCCTCGTTGGCGAGTGATTTGCCCGCTATTTCATAAGCCGTTCCATGATCAGGAGAGGTGCGTACTTTTCGGAGTCCCGCAGTAAAATTTACCCCTTCTCCAAACGACAAGGTTTTAAAGGGAATCAATCCTTGGTCGTGGTAGCTTGCAATGATTGCGTCGTATTGTGAATAAGCATTGCTTCCAAAAAAACTGTCGGCAGCAAAAGGTCCAAAAACCAACATTCCTTCATCGGATAGTTCGGCAAGGGTCGGACGAAGAACTGCGTCATCTTCAGAGCCAATAACACCGTTATCTCCTGTATGTGGATTGATTCCTAAAACAGCTATTTTGGGTTTGCGGATGCCAAAATCTTTTATCAATGATTCGCGCACAAGCACCATTTTCTTTTTTATCAATTCTGGGGTAATGACGGCACTCACTTCTTTGACAGGCAAATGGTCGGTAAACAATCCTACTTTAAGGGTGTCCGTAACCATAAACATCAGGCTGTCACCTCCCAATTTTTCTGCCAAATAATCGGTGTGACCTGGAAATGAAAAGTTTTCTTGTTGGATGTTGTGTTTGTTGATAGGGGCAGTTACCAAAACATCCACCTCGTCGTTTATCAGGGCTTGTGTTGCCGCCTCCAACGATTGCAAAGCCAACGCACCTGCCTCTGGGGTTTCTTTTCCAAAACTAACTTCAAACGGTTCTTTCCATACAGAAACCACATTTACTTTTCCTGCCAAAGGCGGGTTTACTGGTTGAACCCCTTGAATGGGAATAGGAATGGACAATGCCTTTTTTTGAGCAGAAATAAATGCCGTGTTGGCGTAAATTACTGGGGTACAAAAAGACAGCATTCGCTTGTCGGCAAAACATTTTAAAATCACTTCAACGCCAATTCCGTTTGGATCGCCAATTGAAATACCCACTCGTGGAAGACTTTTTGAACTCATCTAATAAATGTTTTTTTATCCCTATTTTTACACAAACAAAGGTAGCCAAATAAAACGATATGTTTACAGGAATCATTGAAACGCTAGGAACGATTGTTGCGCTGGAAAAAGAAAACGAAAACGTTCATGTCTCCGTTCAAAGCAGTCTTACTTCAGAATTGAAAATTGACCAAAGCCTCGCTCACAATGGCGTATGCTTAACAGTGGTAAACATTCAAAAGGATATCTATACCGTCACGGCTATTAAAGAAACGTTGGACAAAACAGCGCTTCAACATTGGAAGGTAGGCGACGAAGTAAATTTGGAACGCGCCATGAAGTTGGGCGATCGGCTCGATGGGCATATGGTGCAGGGGCACGTAGATGAAACCGGAATTTGTACCCATATTGAAGACCAAAACGGCAGTTGGGTTTTCCGATTTGAGTACGATGCTAACTCAAAAAATATTACCATTGAAAAAGGCTCTATTACCGTAAACGGCACAAGCCTGACCGTTGTTGATGCAACCAAAAATGGGTTTAGTGTGGCTATTATTCCCTACACATACGAGCACACAGGGTTCCACAATCTTGCAGTAGGCGATGCTGTTAATCTTGAGTTTGACCTTATTGGAAAGTATATCGCTCGTTTGCGATAAATTTATTTATTTACACAATAAATTGTCAATTTTCCCTTTAACATCCGTTTTATTGTCATTTTTATAGTTGAAAACACTTGATTTTTTATTATTTTTATAAATTCAATAACCAAAATTTATTCATTATGAAACATTTTTACTTTTTACTCTTTTTTATCCCCTTTTTTGCGTTTTCTCAAACGCTCGTTAATGAAAGTTTCACTTATTCTGATGGGACAGCTCTTAACTCAACTACTAATTGGGCATTATTTAGTGGTAATACCCCTGGACAAATAATTGTTAATTCTGGACAAATCGTGATAAAAGATTCAATGACTGAAGATATTGAAGCTGCTTTTTCAACTTCTGATATCACAGGAAATATCTATGCTTCCTTTGACTTTTCAGTAGCTGATCCAACTAGTTACACTGGAACTGATTTTGAATACTTCTTCTTGTTTAAGCCTACCAGTAGTACTTCGTATAGGGCCAAAGTTGACATTGCTGCTTTTTCAGCCTCAGGATTCAAGCCTGGAGTTGCTTCTTCCAGCAGTACCGCTGAGGTTATTTGGGCACAAGATCTTTCCTATGCAACAACTTATAGAATGACTGTAAAATACAATACGGTAACTGGACAGTCTCAAATGTGGATAGATGCAGCAACTGAAGCTGACACTTCAATAACAACAACAATAGCTAGTACCATAGCTAATATTGATGCTGTGGCTTTTAGACAAGCAGGCGCTTCGCCAGATCAAACTATTACTATTGACAACCTAAAAGTTGCTACAAGTTTTGCAAACACCTTATCAACAGATGTTTCTAACGCGGATTCATTTTCATTATACCCCAACCCAACATCCACAGATATCGTTTATATCGCGGGAATGGAAGGTAGTAAAAAAGCGGTTTTACACGATCTAATGGGACGTGTAGTTCTTAAGGCTAAGATCAAAAACCAATTAAATATTGCTGGTGTTAAAAAAGGCGTTTATTTGTTAGAGCTTACTGTCGGAGATAGGAAATCTACCAAAAAATTGATTGTCAAATAGTTTCTTTGACATCGTAAGGAACAGAAAAACCTTGCTTTGTGCAGGTTTTTTTTACATCTTATAAATCCATCTTGAAGGATCTTGTGGAGTCGTATTTTTAAAGACGCTAAACTGCAATTGGGTCTTATCAGTGCTTGTATTGGTAAATACCTCGCCTATATCTTGCTTGGCAACTACTCGATCGCCTTTTTTCACAAAAACCTTGGCCAAATTTTTATATGCCGTAATATAGTTTCCGTGTTGGATAAGCACAGTAGGATTGCTTCCTTTAAACTGCAATACAGAAAGCACTTGACCGTTAAAAACGGCTCGCGCTTTCGAATGGGGCGGGGTGGCAATAACCACGCCGTTGCTTTTGATAGTCGTTGTACGAACCACCGGGTGTCGTTGGGTTCCAAAACGTTGAATCACAACACCTTTGCTTACAGGCCAGGGCAATTTCCCTTGATTGGCAACAAAGTTGGCTGCCAATTTTTTGTCTTCGGGAGTCAAGGCGAAAGTGGCTTTTTTGGTGCCCTTCTTTTTGTTTGAAGCGGCTATGGCCTCTCGAATCAATCGATTGATCTCACGGTCAATCGCCGCAGATTGTTGTTGTTTCTTTTTGATTTGCGCAGCGTATGTTTTCTCCTTTCGTTTTAACAACAACACCAACTGTTCTTGTTCTTTCCGTTCTCTTTCGATTGTTTTTTGATCGGTTCTGTTTTCAAGGACCAATTCCTGCTTTTTCTCTTTTTGTTTTGCCAACTCCAAATTGAGGTCTTGTAGAGTTTGGGTTTTGTCTTGAATCAACACCCCTTGTTTTCGGCGATAAGCGGCGTATTGTTTCATGTACTGAAAACGTTTGTACCCTTGTAAAAAACTCTCTGAAGACAACAAAAACATCAACCGATTTTGCTGAGACTTGCTATCGTAAGACTTAACAATCATCGCTGCATAATCTTCCTTTATGGTTTTGAGTTCTTTGCGTAATTTTTCAATCGTTTTTTGATTGACCTGTATCTGTTGTGTCAGTCCATTAATTTGTTGATTGGTCAATCGAACCAACTGCTCCATTCTATCGATTTTAAAACTCAGCTCTTCGACATCGGACAAAACAGTCGTCTTTTGCTTTCGGGAGCTAAACAATAAATTGTTGATTTGCTTGATTTCTTCGCGCAGTTGTTTTTTTTGAGCTTCCAGTTGTTGCTGTTTGGTTTGTTGTCCAAAAGTCAACTGTGTCGTTGCAAGCAAAACAAGCAATAACCCTAAAATTCCAGACTGACGCATGCTGTTTGTCATAATTCTATAGGGGTATATCCATTAGGAATGCGAAACGGAAATCGAAGGTGTTCGTTGAGCGCAACAGAATGATAGGTTAGCGTAAGAATGGATTGTTTTTGATTGATCGATGACACAAAAACAACTTTAGAAGGAATCCATTGTCCTTTGACTTGAGTGTAATCTAAATAGCGAACTTTGAGCGATCGATTTTGTTGAGGTTGTTCGAGATGCTGTTCGGCCAATCTAAAATTTTCAGCAGACAAACGATACGTTTCCTGTAGAGGAGTTCGGCTTCGCTTGGAAGTCAAGACGTACTGATTTTTTTGGTAAGTCAATTCCCATTTTTTGGAAGATAACGGCGCTACAGGTTGCCCCAACAATAAGTTTTGTAGCTTTTGCTGTGTGATTTCGGTCCCTAAAAAATTGGAAAGCAACGAGAAATCCCCATCAAAATAAGTGCGGCCCACTTTTTCGTAAAACTGAATTCCCTTTTGGGTAACCCTAACTTTGGCAACGGGAATGACAATAGAAGCACTGGCCCAAAAAGTCTCTTGATTTTTTAATCGCACAGAAAGGTTGATCTGTTGACGCTTCCTGTCGCTTTCCAAAAGAGCTTGAAGACGAACAGCTGCAGTGTCAAAATCAAGAGGTGATTTTTCGAAGCTATCTATCAGTTTTTTAGATGTCATTTTTTTGTCAACAGTACCATAAGGAACTGTTTTTTTAAGAGCCGAGCAGCCCGTCAAAAAAATAAAAATCCCCGCTAATATCCATGCGTTTTTTTTCACACGTTTAAATTTTAGTAATTAATTGATTTTATGATCATTATAAAATTGAGGACGTGTGCAACCACTCGCTGTACTCGTTCTCTTATAAAAAATTTAAAACATTCTCTTTTGTGAATGTATTTTTAAAATTTGTTAAGGTTCGTTTCATTGCCTTAATTCTCAATCCACTCCTGTGCTTCCAAACCCGCCAGCATCACGATCGGTTTTCGACAGTTTAGATACTTCGTTCCACTCAGCGCGTTCATGCGCTGCAATTACCAACTGTGCCACCCGTTCTCCATCGTTAATCACAAAGTCTTCTTGCGACAAATTGATTAAAATCACTCCCACCTCCCCACGATAATCCGCGTCAACGGTTCCAGGGGCATTAAGGACAGTAATCCCTTTTTTAAGTGCCAAACCGCTTCGGGGTCGAACTTGAGCTTCAATTCCTACTGGAAGCTCTAAAAACAATCCCGTAGGCACCAATGTACGCTCCATGGGCTGCAAGGTAATAGGAGTAGAAAGGTTCGCTCGCAAATCCATACCGGCAGAAGCCTCGGTTTCGTAATGAGGCAAGGAATGCTTTGATTGGTTGATAATGGCTATTTTCACACGTTTAAATTTTAGTAATCAATTGATTTTATTATAATTATAAAATTGAGAACGTGAGCAACCACTCGCTGTACTCATTCTCTCATTAAAAATCTTAAACATTCTCTTTTGTGAATGTATTTTTAAAATTTGTTACTATTCGTTTCATCTGCTAAAAAATTTGACAAGTTCTTTGCGTTCCATCGCATAGACGCCTAACAAAAATACAAAAACTGCAACGGTACCCGCTGTATAATTTGCATAAAACGCATAAAAATGTAAGGCTCCCAAACAAGTAGCCACAATCAAATAGGTTGCCATTCGTAAAACGGGATACGGAACGGGGTAGTATTTTTTTCCTAAAAAATACGAAACCACCATCATGGAACCGTATGCCAATAGTGTCGCCCATGCCGAAGCCATAAATCCAATTTGAGGAATCAACCAAAGATTAAGAACAATGGTAATCATTGCGCCCATAAGAGAAATATACATCCCAAAACGAGTTCTGTCAGTCAGTTTGTACCAAATTGAAAGATTGTGATAAACCCCTAAAAACAAATTCGCTAGCAAAATAACGGGCACTATTTCTAGGGCTTTCCAATACGATTCATTTCGAATTAAAAGTATTTTTAGCAGCTCTATATTAGTAACAATCAAAAGCATAACGGCAGCTCCTACAATGACAAAATATTTAAGAATGACTGCATAGGTTTGAGGTGCTTTTTTGTCGGAAGCATGGTTGAAAAAAAAAGGCTCAGCTCCCAGTCGAAAGGCTTGGATAAACAGCGTCATAAAAACGGCCAATTTGTAACACCCGCTATAAGCTCCCATAATATCTTCGGTAAGCAATTTTTTAAGAAGCAGTTTGTCAAGATTTTCATTGATTACAAATGCTACTCCTGCAATCATAATCGGGAAGCCGTATCGAAGCATTTTTTGGAATAGTTGGCGATCAAAATGGAAAGGCACCGAAAACCAACAAGGCAAAAGAACGACAAATGTGACTACGCTAGCGGCAACGTTGGCTACAAAAATGTAATTTACTTTTTGGTTGGGAAATACATCTAAGAACTCCCACCCAAAAGAAGGAACCATCCAAAGAAATAAAAAATTGAGCCCTGCATATACTAGGATATTAAGAAGCTTGATCAGAGCAAACTTTTGAGACTTTTCAATGGCTCGAAGGTAGGCGAAAGGAGCGACTACTAGGGTGTCCAATACCAAAACTGCTATTAAAAATTGCAAATGAAGCATGGGGATGGCGAATCCGTTTGAAAGCCCAGTTGCGCTCCAAGTTACGGCTCCTAAAAATAAAATTGCACTGACGCTTAGAGCGATTAATAGGGTTGAAAACACCTTTTTTTTGTTGGAAGATTGACTGAAAAAACGGAAAAAAGCAGTTTCCATTCCAAAGGTCAATAAGACATTAAAAAAGGCCGCATACACATAAAAAGTAGTGTTGTCAGCATACGCTACTGTTTCCAATGTTTGGGTATGGAGAGGCACCAATAAAAAATTCATGGCTCTAGGCAAAACCGTTGCCAATCCATAAATAAAGGTATGTTTGAGAAATTTTTTTGCTATCAATCCAATGTCTTTATAACCTGCTTAAAGGTAACAGATTGAATGTTTGTGAGCAAACCTTTTACTGGGATTTGACTGCTGGTAGGCGTGAGGGAAACAATTTTTGTTTGAGTTGCACAATGTTAGTGACTTTAAAAAAACGCTTCTTATTGCCTTTTTTATAACTTACCATTGCCTCATCTTTTTTCAATTCAAAAGGAAATGTTTTGGGTGGAATACCGACAACGGAGTTTCCATATTCTTTTGAGGGTTCGCTGTGCATCACCAAATCATCATGCGTGTTTTTTCTGGAAGAGAATCGAGCGATATACTTGACTTTTGTTGCGTCTTGAACTGGCAGTAGTTTTGCAACTTTTCCCTGATAGTAAAGACTGTCCACGGCTATTGCATCCGAAAATGTTATAAAAACGTTGATTCCGGATCCGCCGCCGCGAACTCCTGCTACCCACGATTGTGCCTGTGCTTCAATAATTGTTACGGGAGGTTGAGCATCTATTTTTTGTGTACTCGAACAGTGCGAAAAAAGAAGTGATATGATAAAAAAGAAAGTGGAACGAAACACCATAAGAGCAATTTAGTAAATTCCTTTCAAATGTAATGCCAAAAAATAAAACGGGAATTCTTAGTTGTTGAGTGCTTCGGCTCCTCCGACAATTTCAAGAATTTCATTGGTAATTGCAGCCTGACGTGCTTTGTTGTACGTAAGTTTCAGCTGGTCACGTAGCTCTGTAGCGTTGTCTGTTGCTTTGTGCATAGCTGTCATTCGTGCGCCGTGTTCACTCGCATAGGAATCACGAGTGGCTTTGTACAATTGGGTTTTAAGAGATTTTGGAATCAGGGTGTTCACTATATACGCCTGCGAAGGCTCAAAAATATAATCCAGTTGTTCACTATTCGAAGAACTGGCAGGAACGATAGGAAGAAATTGCTCAGTAGTAACAATTTGAGTGGCTGCATTTTTGAAACGGTTATAAACCAATTCAATGCGGTCGTAAGTTCCTTCCTGAAACAAATCCATCAATTGTTGCGCTATTTGAGATGCATTTTCATAGGTCAAATCATCAAACAAACGGCTTTGATTGTCTGCTATTGTAAGTGATTTGGACAAAATATCGTGTCCTTTTTTACCCACAGCAAATACAGCGACTTCTTGATCGCTATACGAAGCAACCAGATGATCAACTTGTTTGATAATATTTGCATTAAATCCGCCACAAAGACCTCTGTTTGAGGTAATCGCAACGATCAATACTTTTTGAACTGAGCGTTGTTCAGCAAAAACACTTCCGTTTGATACGTCCATTGAAGCGCTAAATCCTTGAAGCAACTCTGAAAGTTTATCGGAATAAGGACGCATTGCCGTAATAGCATCTTGTGCTTTTTTCAACTTTGCTGCAGACACCATTTTCATGGCGCTTGTGATTTGCATGGTTGAAGAAACCGATGCAATCCGATTCCGTATTTCTTTTAGGTTTGCCATTCTTACTGTTTGCTATTAAAAGATCTTGATACGATTAATAATTTGCTGATAAATCTTTCGCTACTGTGGTAAGCGTGTCAATCGCTTCGTCGGTAAGCTTTCCCGATTTAAGAGTATCCAACACTTTTCGGTGTTTGGCATTGAGAACTTCAATATAATTTTGTTCAAATTCTTTGACCTTATCAACAGGAACATTCCGTAACAAGTTTTTGGAACCTGCGTAGATAATCGCTACTTGATCTTCTACGGTATAGGGATCGTTTTGAGCTTGTTTTAAGATTTCAACGTTTCGTTTTCCTTTTTCAATTACATTGAGTGTAGCAGCGTCCAAGTCCGATCCAAACTTTGCAAATGCTTCCAATTCACGGAATTGGGCTTGATCGAGTTTGAGTGTCCCTGCTACCTTTTTCATGGATTTGATCTGTGCAGATCCTCCTACTCGAGATACAGAAATCCCTACGTTAATCGCTGGACGCACTCCAGAGTTAAACAAGTCAGACTCCAAGAAAATTTGTCCATCAGTAATCGAAATTACGTTGGTTGGAATATAGGCCGATACGTCACCTGCCTGAGTTTCAATTATTGGTAATGCTGTTAGCGATCCACCTCCTTTTACAACCGGCTTCAAAGAATCAGGAAGATCGTTCATTCCTTTAGCAATATTATCATCGGCAATCACTTTTGCAGAACGTTCTAACAAACGCGAGTGCAAGTAGAAAACGTCACCAGGATACGCTTCACGTCCCGGAGGGCGACGAAGCAATAACGACACCTCACGGTAGGCAACAGCTTGCTTTGACAAATCGTCATAAATGATCAATGCGGGTCGTCCCGTATCGCGGAAATATTCTCCAATAGCGGCTCCTGCAAAGGGAGCATACACTTGCATGGGTGCTGGATCGGATGCGTTTGCTGCTACGATAGTTGTGTAGGCCAACGCTCCTTTGTCTTCCAATGTTTTTGCAATTCCTGCTACAGTCGAAGCTTTTTGACCGATCGCTACATATATACAATATACAGGTTCTCCTGCATCGTAAAATTCTTTTTGGTTAAGGATTGTATCAATACAAACCGTTGTTTTTCCTGTTTGGCGGTCACCGATTACCAATTCTCGTTGTCCGCGTCCTACAGGAATCATCGCGTCAATCGATTTGATCCCCGTTTGTAAGGGTTCGTTTACGGGTTGACGAAACACAACTCCGGGCGCTTTGCGCTCCAAAGGCATTTCGTACATTTTGCCTTTGATGGGTCCTTTTCCATCAATAGGGTTTCCTAATGTATCAACAACACGCCCCACAATATTTTCTCCGACATTAATCGAAGCAATTCGTTGGGTACGCTTTACTGTATCTCCTTCCGAAATTTCTTTAGAGGGTCCTAGCAATACAACTCCTACATTGTCTTCTTCAAGGTTCAAAACAATTCCCTCAAGACCTGAATCGAAACTAACCAATTCTCCGTATTGGGCGTTGGAAAGTCCGTATACACGTGCAATTCCGTCACCTACTTGCAATACCGTTCCTACCTCATCCAAAGATGCCGTAGATTCGAATCCTGATAATTGTTGTTTTAAAATTGCTGATACTTCAGCGGGCTTCACTTCTGCCATGATTATAGTGTTGAAACGTTTGTATTTGTAATAAATGTTTGCTTGAGCGTTTGCAATTTATGGGCAACGCTCGCGTTGTATTGTACATCTGCAATGCGCAATACAAATCCTCCCAAGATAGTTTCGTCAACTTTGTTTTCTAAAGTAACTTTTTTATCGGTTAGGGTTGCTATTTTGGCGAGTACCTGTTTTGTAAGCGCTTGGTCAAGAGGAATTGCTGTTGTTACGTATGCCACTTCACGTCCTTCATGTTGGTCGTAGAGCTTCACATACTGTTGGGCAACAATACCCAATAAATTAATGCGATTATTGGTAACTAACAATTCAAGAATATCGGAGGAAACTGGGTGTAATGATGAAAACACTGCCTTGACGGTTGTTTTCTTTTGTACATTCTTAAGCACTGGACTTGCCAAAAGTTCTTTCAGATCCGTACTTTGTGCCAGCGTAGCAGCGATGCTTTGCATGTCTTGGTTTACCTCAGCTGCTACTTGCTTATCTACAGCAAATGACAATCCGGCTTTGGCATATCGTAAGGCAGCTCTACTTCCTTTCATTCTTAATTTATTTCAAGGTGATGTCTTCCAAAAGACCTTCTACCATTTTGAATTGTTTGTCTTTTTGCGACAACTCAGACTTAACAACTTTTTCGGCGATATCGATAGACAATTGCGCGACTTGGTTTTTTAGATCGGCAACAGCTGCTTGTTTTTCACTTTCAATCGATGCTTGTGCTTGTCGTATAATTATATCTGCTTGAGATTGAGCCTCCTCTTTAGCAGCTTCAATAAGGTTGGCTTTCATCTCTCGTGCTTCTTTCAACAAAAGATCGCGCTCAGCTCGAGCTTCCTTAAGAATGCGCTCGTTGTCAGCCTGAAGGTGTTGCATTTCTGCGCGTGCTTCTTCTGCCGATTTTAAAGCGTTTTTAATACTTTCTTCTCGATCGCTAACGGCTCCCAAAATGGGTTTCCAAGCAAATTTCTTGAGAATTAATAGTAAAAATATAAAGGTCAATCCCGTCCAAAAAACGAGTCCAAACCCAGGAGTTACTAAATCCATTTCTTTTTGTTTTTTAACAGAAAGCAAAAGCACAACCCGATGGTTGCACTTTTGCTTTTTTTAATTACTTGAGGAAAGAAACAACAACTGCAAAAAGTGCTACCGCCTCAACGAAAGCTGCTAAAATTAGTGCAGATGATTGAATCTTACCGTGTATTTCTGGTTGACGAGCCATCGCTTCCATAGCTTGACCTCCAATTTTACCAATACCTAAACCAGCTCCTATTGCTGCTAAACCAGCTCCTATTGCTGCGATTGATCCTAAATCCATAGTTATAATATTAAAAAATTAAATTAATGATGTTCTTCTTCTGTGGCCATGCCAAAATACAGGGCCGATAATACGGTAAATATATATGCCTGAATGGCTGTTACTATTATTTCTATCACTGCTATAAACAATGCAAACAGAACAGAAACTGGTGCAACGGCTATTGTTTTAAACATAAAAATCAGAGACATTAATGCCAATATGATAATATGTCCAGCGGTAATGTTAGCAAACAAACGAATCATCAAAGAGATCGGTTTGACAAGCATTCCAATTACTTCGATTGGAGCGAGGAAAATTTTCATGGGCACAGGAACTCCTGGCATCCAAAAGATATGTTTCCAATAATTTTTATTGCCGCTAAAAGTGGTTACTATAAAAGTAAAGGTGGCCAATGTGAATGTAAAAGCAATATTACCGCTAAGGTTGGCTCCGTTTATGATGGGTATTAATCCAAAAATATTATTAATCCATATAAAGAAAAAAATCGTTAACAGATACGGCATATAGCGCTTGTATTTGTGTTTTCCGATCATGGTGATTGCAATTTCATCGCGAACGAATAAAATCAAAGGCTCCATAAATCCTGCAATACCTGTTGGAACGTTCTGCGTTGATTGCTTGTACTTTCGGGCGGTGGTTATAAATAAAAGCAATAGAACTAGGACCGATATCCACATCATAAAGACATTTTTGGTAATCGAAATATCCAGCGGTTTGCTTGCATTAGAAGGATAATGGTCTTCGTTAAAGGCCAAAGCAGATGCTCCCGATGCTAGCTGATAAATTTTTTCGTGATAATTAACAAAGCGATGTCCATTACGCTCTACAACAACCTCTCCGTTGCTGTCGTGATGAAACTCACTGGACATAAATGAAACCAATTCTCCATCGACCCACAAAAGAACGGGAAGCGGAATCGAAACAGAGTGACCGTCCCAGTCCCAAAGATGGAAACCGTAGGCATCCTTAACGTGATGTAGAATCATTTCCTTGGGATTGAATTCCCCTTGTTCTTTTTTATCCAAGGTATTTTCAGAACAAAATCCTGAAAATGAGCACATTAGTAATATGGCTAACAATTTTATTTTTAAGGTTTCAACTCCCATCGGCTCTGTGAAATGCGCTGTTTTAAATCTGTGCAAATCTACATACTCTCGTTCGAAAAGACAAGCATAATTTTAATTTAATTAATAACGTTTAAAATACGGTCTAGAGGCTACAATTTTTTCAATAAGGCATTAAGCAAATACAGCTCCACAGCTAAAAACAAAAAATAAGCAATGAAAAAATTGAACGTATCGGGTTGTTTATTTTCCATTTCACTCAAAAACAACGGAGTTAAAAATACAGTCGCCAAAAACATTTTCAGTAAGGTCAGTCCAAAAAAAGTATTGATGATTTGTGGATTTCCAAACCAAATTTTTCGAATCAACACAAAGCATAAGGCCGCTGTAATGAGCAATAAAAAACTATAAATTTTCCAAAGGGGAAAAAGCAAGGCGCTTGCATCAAAAAAAGAAGTAAAAATATGTTGGTGAATAAAAAAAGCAACTGCAATGGCTACCAGGGCTTCCAAAAAAACACCCCATGCTATTTTTTTATGATTTGTCTTCATTTGCACTTTTGGGTTTGTGAATAACTTGTCGAATCGTGATGGCCAATGCCACAAAAACAGACACTAAAGAAAAAATAAGGGTATAAAAAGGAGTTTCGGTAGCATACTTTTGGTCGAGATGAGATCCCCAAAAGGTTCCCAATCCGATAATCGCAAGCATTTGAAAAGCGATTCCTGAAAACTTAAGAAATTTTTTAGGCGGTTTTTTCGGAAGTGACATTGGAATCTGAAGCGCTTAACGTTTTTACATTGTTTCCTCTCATTTGACAGGAGGCATTTAAAGATGCGCCCTCTTCCACTGACAGTTTCCCAATCTCAATTTCGCCTTCTATTTTAGCGCTTTTTTTGAGAAATAAAAGTTCTGAAACCTCGAGAATACCGTTAAAGTATCCTTCAATGTCGGCATTAACGCAGGTCATTTTGCCTGTAATTTTTCCTTCTTCGCCAACTACGATTTTACCAGAAGTTGTAATGCTCCCTTCAAGGGTGCCATCAATTCTAAAATCGGCTTCAGAAGTAATGTCTCCGACGATGGAGGTGTTGTTTTCAATTCGATTCGGTTGTCTTGAAGAATCCATGCTGTGTTTTTTTTAAAGTTTAGGGTTCAAAAAACGAATCCAATGTCTTGTAAATCAGACCGTTTTTGTAATCGGATGACAAAGCTACGAAATTTTTGTCTTTCACCAAATAGTCCCGATTGATCTGCAGCAATTCAGAAAATCCAGCTGCTTCGTTTTTGTTTTTAAATCCATGAACAACTACAAAGTGGTGGGTTCGATTGTAAACGTCAATCGATACAGACAGTCGTTTTTTATTCAGCTCGGCGATTGTGTTTAATAATGATTTTTGAAGTGTTTTTGGAGCAATCGTATCGGTTTTTACGAAAGGAAATACAACTTTGGCTTTTCCATTGGCTGCTTTTTTGGGCTCTGTCCATTTTTGAACACGGCTTAATTGTTGAGTCGCCTCAATGCCTGCGCTCTGTCTTGGATACAATTCAATCACGGTTTCCAGTGCTTTTTGATAGGCCTCTTTCCCGTCGAGTCTTCCGATAGCGGTAGCTCGAAGCAGGGCAAATTTGGCTGCAAAATCTGTGTTTTCGGTTTGCAAGATTCGCTGATCTGCAGAAGCAATAACCGCCTCAAAATTTTGTTGATCAAACGCTTCTTGAAGCCCATTGTAGGCTTCGGTGAGTTGACTTACTTCTGTTAAAAGCGAGGACGGGTTGCGAAGCAACTCTGCATAGGCACTTTTGGGAGCCTCGCTTACAATTGTGGCTTTCAAAGCTGATGATTTGGGATCGTTTTGCGCTACCAAGGTTTTGTATAAGTGGTATTGGGTTTTCAATTTTAATTTTGCCGGAGGCGAAAAAGAGAGCAACGATTCAAATCGTTGTTGGGCTAGCGCAAAGTCTGAAAACTTCTCTTTATAAGTGATCCCTGTATCAAAATAGGCTTTGTTTCGAATGCCAACCAAACTATCGATTTCGTTGGGGTCGGTAGGAATTTTTTGAACCCAAGCTTCTACGGGATCTTTGGGTGCAATTGCTTCGGTTGTTTGTTCGGTTTCAGAGGAAGACTCCTGCGCAATTTCGAACGAAGAAACGCTGTTCCAGTTGTCGGTCAAGGAACGTTTTCCCCAAATGCGTTCAAAATCTTTTTTTCCTTGTTCGACCAACGAACGGTTGTAAAAGTAAAAATTGGAAGCCGTTCTCAGCGCTCCTTCGGCCGATCCAGAAGCCTTGTCAAACGAAGCTGTTTTGGCTTTTAACGAATCGGCCTTCGCTTTCTCAACTAGGGCTGCTTGTTTTTCCAGATACTCTTTAAAAAAAGCACGCTGGTTTTCGGGTGACATCCGAGTGAGTTTTAAAATGCTATCCGTTTCACTGCGTAGAGTTTCATAAGCAATAACCTCATCCAAATTTTCGCGTTTGCGTTGAATGGATCGGTGTTTTCGTGTTTTTGGGGCCAAATTCGTAAGGGTGCTATCGAGATACGCCGCTGCTTTGGGGTAATTGGCTTGTCCAAACCAGTGGGTTGCTAATGATTCATACGCGCTGGAAGCCATTGAGCGGTCGTTGGTATTGGCTCGAAGGGCTTTGTTGAAGTGTTCAACTGCCTTTTGAGTAGAGTCTTTTTCTAGACAAAACGCAGCCCGTTGGTAATGAATCAAATGAAGAAAAGGGCGATTTTCTCGATTTTTGATAGCGTCCTCAAACAACTCCGTATGTGTTTCCCAGGATAATGACGAATTTCGAATCACGGCCTGTTGAGCGTTTACGAAATACACTCTTGGAATTTTTCGTTTAAAGTCAACTACCTGCTGAAAAGCTGTTGCTGCCGAGTCACGTTCTCCTTTGTTTTCGTAGAGTTGTCCTAAAATATAGGCATATCGAGCGGCAAGTTCGTTGTCTTTGGTAAGTCCCGCGGCGATCTGCAAGGGCGCAATTGCCGAGTCGGGTTGTTCCAATTGCAAATGTGCCATGGCTTTGACGGCTTGGGCGCTGGCTATGGTTTGTGTAGAAAGTGTTTTTTGTTCCAAAAGAAAATCGAGTGACTCTAAAGCCTTGGACTCTTGCTCTAGGCGAACATGTGTTTTGGCGAGCCATACAATTCCTTCGTTCCGACGGTCGCTTTTGGCGTAATTTTGGAGGAAAAACCGCAACGCCTCTTGGGCGGGAACAAAACGCTGATCAAAATAACGCGCTTGTCCCAACAACAAATACGCCTCATCGATTTGTGAGTTGCGTTGTTTGCCGTCAAAAACCATGGAGTGTTTTTGAATGGACTTCACTGCTTTTTCTTCGGCTCTTTGAAAATTGGGATTGTAAATACGATCTCCCAAATCGTCTTCCAAAAGAGTGAGCCGTTCTACAGGGAGTACCTCCCAGAAATTGTCTTGATAATTTGCTCGAAGACTCGACAAGCCCTTGGAAAAAGCTTCGTTCCCATTAAACATTACGTTGAACTTTGTGACCGTTTTGTGATACGATCGACTAAAGACGTTGTTTTTTTTGGTAGAACACCCCACAAGGAGAAGGAATGTTGTGCCCAAAAGCAAAAAGTAGTGAATAGTTCTTTTCAATGAAATGGTTTCTTTTTTAAGAAACTTTAAAAATACGATTTTAGTATAAAATTGTGGGGAAATCTGACTGTTTTTTAAAGTCCTTTGTGTTTTTGGTTCGGTTTGAGGGTTTGTTAGCCTTCTTGACTTTTTTGTGTAAAAAAAGCTTCCAAGTCTTTGAGCGTTTGGGTTTGGGTTTTGATGTCATTGACTACTTCTCCTTTATCGAGCACCACGATTCTTTCGCATACCTCGGTTACGTGCTGAAGGTCGTGGCTAGAAATCAAGAGCGTAACCCCTTTTTGTTGGGACCATTCGCGCAGTAATTCTTTCAGTCGAATTTGAGTAGAAGGGTCCAAATTTGCGAAAGGTTCGTCCAGCACAATGACCGAAGGCGATCCAATCAGTGCGCCCACAATACCTGCTTTCTTTTGATTTCCTTTGGAAAGGTCGCGCAAATATTTTTTTTGCTTCAACACTTCCCTGTGAAAAAAATCTTCAAATTGCCCCACAAACGCATCCACATCTGAGTGCGATACTCCTCGAAGATCGCCAATAAAATAGAAGTACTCTTCGGGAGTGAGATAGCCGATGAGAAATGTCTCGTCCAAAAAAGCGGTGGTAAATTGTTTCCACGTTTCGGAACTACTTACATCCATTTCCTGGTTGGTGATGGTTCCTTGATTAAGTCGAATAAGATCCAATAGCGCACTAAAAAGGGTGGTTTTTCCTGCCCCATTATTTCCAACCAATCCAAAACTTTGTCCCGAAGGAATTTCCAATGCGTCGATTGCCAACACCTGTTTTTCTCCGTATGATTTTTTAAGTTGTTTTACATGTATCATGATGCTATTTTTGTTTGTATGCCCAGAGGGTTTTGTGTTTTTGAGCAACGTAAATACGTTCTATAATTGAAAAAACATGATTTTTAAAGGCCAATCCCATTACGCCTGTCAATGCCACCAAAGCAATCCCAAGCTGTTCGCTGTGTAGCGATCCCAAAAAATAAATAAGTACCGGAAGCACCAATTTAGGGATGGTGAGCAACAAGGTTTTTATGTTAAACGCTTGCTTGTCGCCAAAGGCTTTTTTGTTGGACGTTAGGTCAATGGGCATTTTGATATAAGCGCCGCCCCACAATACCAAGTAGCTATTGACCCCGACGTTGTAAACAGTCGCTGCCAAAATAAGGAAAAACACATCCCAACCAAAGTAAATATAGGGCGTCGAAAGCAACCAGCTGATAAGGGTGGCTACAACAATTAACAACCATTTGGAATTTAAATATTCACGATACGAAGTGTTTTGAGTCATTAGTAAGGGATAATAAGCACTGTCCCAGCTAGGAACAAATTGCCCAAAACTGAATAAAAATCCTCCTGAAATAAAAATCCCTGCAAAAATAGACCACATCGGGCTGTTGTACATTTCAACACTGCCTGTAAAAAAGAACAGTCCGTAAAACAAAAATAAAAAACTCATTAGGGCGGTGGACTTGGATCGCTTGTTTCTCAAAATCAAACGCAAATCGTTTTTTAGAAAGACGGCCGTTTTTCCAAACTGATTTAGCCAAGTAAACTCTTGGGTTTTGGCTTCGGCTTGTTGAAGTGCCAAGCCCCCGTCGATGTACATTTCTTTTTTGTAATCAGCAAAAGCCGCTTTGTACAAAAATACCCACAAAGCGATGGGAACAAGTGCTGCAATGGGATATTGGTATAGAGCCTGAAAAACAGGCCCTGAATAGGCCGTGATATCAAAAATATGAACGTAATGAAGTCCGCCTAGCAATGCCAAAACAGACAAGGCAATGGCTCCGGCTTTTTGGTTGTTATTGATCAGTAAGTTGAAATAATTGGTGCTCATCACAAAGGCCATGATGCCCACAAACCATGACAACACACCCACCCAATTATGGCCTTCAACCACCAATACGATTGAAAACGGAATCATAAAAAAAAGTCCCAGCCAATTGAATCCTGAACTCAGTGTTTTTCCCATTGCAAAGTGAACGATTTTGTTTTTGGAAATCGGGTGTACCAACAAAGGTGTAATATTGAATACCGGTGTTTTTTGAATAAAATAGCGCATGACTACCCAATAAAAACAGCCGTAAATCATAAATTGATTGACCGTTTCCAAAGGATCGCGTGCCAACTCATCTTGAATGATGTGATATGCCAACGCGCCCAAAAAGGCAAAAGTTGCTGCAAAATAGAGCAACAAAAACCCTATCAATATCTTAATCGATAAATGGGTAGAAAACGACGCAGAGCGTGTAAATGATTTCCATTGAAGGGATAAAAATTGTGCCAACATTTAGGTGATTCTATATAGATTGTGTTCAAAAGGGCTTCAATAAGCACACTAAATTACAGAAAAATAGACGGTAATCCTAAGAGTTCTTTATTTTTGTAAAAAACATTCGCTATGTCAAAAGGACACCATTTGCTTATCTCAGATTTTCGTCGTGAAACGCCTTCGGCTGTTTCGATTGCTTTTGAAGTGCCCGACGAACTCCAACATGAATTTGAATTCAAAGCCGGACAATACCTTACCCTCGAAGCCAATATCGACGGAGAGGCCGTGCGAAGAGCGTATTCGATTTGTGTGGCTCCCGATTCGGGAGAACTGAGAGTAGCCATCAAAGAAGTGCCCAACGGGCGCTTTTCTAGCTATGCCAACCAACGTCTTCAACAAGGAGACTCGCTACGAGTTTTTCCTCCCGAAGGTCGATTTGTGTTTGACTCGCCTCAGTCCAAGCACGTAGGTGCTTTTGCTGCCGGTAGCGGAATTACGCCTTTGCTGTCGATTGCCAAAAGAGTGCTAAACACCCCCGACAGCCGTTTTACGTTGTTGTACGGAAACAAAACACAAGAAGATGCCTTGTTTTACGATGCGCTTCATTCACTGAAAAAACAGTACCCCTCGCAGTTTTTTATGCACGAAATATACAGCCAAGAACGTGTAGAAAACGCCTTATTTGGTCGTATGGACAGCGGTACGGTTAAGTTTGTTTGCAAACAAGCCCCGCAGGCCATGGATGCTTTTTATATCTGTGGTCCAGAACCCATGATTCATACGGTAAAAGACAGTTTGTTAGAAACAGGCGCTAACGAAGCGGCTATTTTCTTTGAATTGTTTACTCCCGCCGAAACGGCTCAACCCGTGACGACCCAAAACGGCAACGCCCAAGTAACAGTCGTACTGGATGAAGAGACGTTTGCTTTTGACATGCGCAGCACAACAACTCTTTTGGAGGCGGCATTGTCCCAAAAAATAGATGCGCCCTATTCCTGTCAAGGAGGGGTGTGTAGCTCGTGTATTGCTCGAATTTCTGAAGGAACTGCCGAAATGGAACAAAATCAGATTTTGACCGACGATGAAATCGCCGAAGGACTCGTGCTTACCTGTCAAGCGCATCCTACCAGCGCATCGCTGCGAGTTGACTTTGATGATGTTTAAGTGGTCACTGCGACTCGAGAGCCTCATCTCACTTTCCCTTACAAACCTTTTCAATGTCTTTACGTTTTAAAACATTACGGTGTCTTTCTAGATAGTTGAATTCGTCCCACAAAAATGATTCTGAGACCACTGATTTGTATCGGCCTCCACCATTGACATGGTTTTGGTGTTCTTTTCAATAATTATATTTGATTAATTTGAAAATAAAAGAGTTTTATACGTGTAGTTTTTAACCTACTCATATGTAAGGTTTTTCTGTAAAATAATGTTGAAAGTACAGTAAAATCAGTATTTGTTGAAAATAACTGTTCGGCTAGTGATTTTGAGAAAGGATGACAAGAATCCTTTCTATAACGTGTTTTGGATCAATCGAACGCATTGCCGCTTGGTAGCCTTTTGGAATGTGTGATCCATAGACTGAAGTGGGCAGTTTGGGGTACTGACCTCTGTCAGCTGAAAGAGCAAACGAGTCGGGTTGCCCAAAAGGTGCAAATCCCGCAAAGGGATGGGTTTGCCCCCAAAGCGTAACCACAGGAATGTTGTAGTTTGCCGCCAAATGACCATTGGCAGAATCCATGGATAGCATCAAACTTAGATTGGAAATAATCGCCAATTCTTCCTTCAAAGCGTATCGATTGGCCATGCTCGTTACATTGGGATAGGCTTTTTCCCATAACTCGCATTGGTGGGTTTCGGATGCGCCCCCTCCAAAAAGAAAAATGCAGTGTTCTTGTTGTAAAAAAGCAATGACTTTTTGCATCAAATCAAGGGGATATACTTTTCCTGGATGCGCCGCAAATGGAGCTATTCCAATCCACGGGCGGTCTTTTGGGGGAAGACTTTGTCTAATTGATTCGGTCAACGGAAGTGGATCGATGTGCTCGCTAACTGTCAAATCAATGTCAAATCCTAGCTTTGAAAAGACTTCAGCGTATCGGTAGGGCGTACTTTGTAAGGGTACAAATATTTTGTTTTTGACGCGTGTCAATCGGCGTTTGGCTGAACGACCCTTGTTTATTTTTAAAACACGGTATCCAAAAAGACGGAAAAAAAACCGTAACAGATGGGTTCTTAACACTGCATGAAGATCAACAACTGCCGAAGGGCGCAGTTTTTTTAATGCTACAAAAAGCTTCCACAATCCCTTTACCCCTTTGTGGGTGCTCTTAAAATCTGGCGTGACAATTTGTAACTGCGGAAATTCATTAAAAATAGGTGTATAGAAAGGGCGCGTTACTAAAGTAACCTGAACCCCGGAATTTTGATGAAAGAGTTTGCGTAGCACCGGCACCATCATCGCAACGTCTCCCATTGCTGAAAAACGAAAAACGAGAACGTGCGGTGAGCGCTTCATATTACGATTTGGGTTGGTAAAGAACCGGATTGAGCTCTGTGTCGTTGTACATTTTCATTTGCTTGTACACTTTCATATATTTATTTCCAGTCTCTATATCGGTCAACAATTGATCAATCGCCATAGAAAGATCCTTTTTTTGTTCCAACAAGACATCGAGTTTGGCTTGGCATTGCTGACGGTGCTCGGAAGAAGCGGAAGATCGTGTTGCTTCTTCTTGCATGTGGTATATTTTGAGTGCCAATATCGACAAACGATCCAATGCCCATGCGGGACTTTCGGAGTTGATCGTAGCGTTGGGTAAAACAGATACCGTTTTGTAGCGGTCTAAAAAATAACTGTCAATGTATTCTACCATATCGGTTCGGTCTTGATTGGAAGCGTCAATTTTTCGTTTCAATTCCAATGCCCCTTCCGGATCGATGTGTGGATCGCGAATGATGTCTTCGTAATGCCACTGAACCGTGTCAATCCAATTTTTTCGATACAACAAATGCTCTACAGAATCTGAGTCGTAAGGGTTGGAAAACGGTTGATCTACCGTGTCTAAAACGTGGTACTGAACAATGGATTTTTCAAAAATAGCGAATGCAAACGAACTGAACATACTGATGGTTTTGGGCAAAGATAACCAATCGCAGGAAATTGAAAGCGGGTTTTTAGAAGAAGATCCATTGGGAAAACGCAAGAATCCAAATACCGTAGAAAAAGAGGGTTTTATGCCAGCTTTTGGAGAATGTGGTTGTAGTAAAGGTCAGCACAATCGAAAAAGGAAAAGCAAAAAATAAAAGCGCATTGTTTTCTTGACTGCTGTAGAAAAAGTCGATCAATCCAAAAACAAAACACGAAAGCGCTACTATCAATCGAATGCTTTTTTCGGTGTTGTTTTGCGCCAATCCGGAAAAAAAATAACGGGCCCCCGCCAAAAAAACAATCGCAAACAAAAGAATGTTGCTTGCCGGTAGGGCATCCGATGTGGTTGCCATTTGATTCCAAATGCGCGTGTCAAAAAAAACAGCCGGTTGGTCCCATAAAAAGGCGATTGAACTGTAAAAAAACAAGGGGGTAAAAAGGGCGATTGCTGCCAACAACCACAAACGCAGCGAACGAATTTCAAACAAAATTAGAGATACAAAAAATAGTGCAATTGCCCACAAAGAGGGCGCATATATCAGTACGGCAATGCCTAAGCTTAAGCCGCCAATGAAGGTGTTGTTTAGCGGTCTTTCTGCAGTTGGTAGTGCCAAAAACTGACGTAGTGCCAGCAATACAAAAAGATACGCCGCTAATGTAGTGGTTGAAGAAAGAACTTCAGCGTTCCAAATAAAAAACACCGTGGCAAATGCCTCAACGTACGCATTTTGGTGCGCAAAAGGAAAAAGCCTCGCCAAAAGATGATGTTGGAAAAGAATGATCCACAATATCCCAATGTGTAGAAAATATATGGGTTGCCATTGTTCCCAAAATTGATACAAAACAAGCCCCATAAGGAGTCCCGAAAGAAAGATTCCTTGTATTGGATTTGATTTGTTAAAAAAACTTGTTATCATCTCGGGTTTTTGTACTTTTGTACTGTAAATATAATACTGTTTCTGTAATGAAAGATCTATTTCAGTTTATTGAATACTTGTTTGTCAATGTGTTTTTCGCTCCCCTCGATATGCTTCGCGCTCTTGAGGTGGAAAGCTGGACGCTTGCCAATGTTATCAATTGGTTGTTTGTATTGATTGGAAGCGCTGCTTTGGTTTATTGGATTCTGCAGTTGAAAAAGTTCAACGACGCAAACGAAGAAGACAAAGATCCTTCCGCGCATTCCTTTTTATAAATCGAATCCCAAGTCTTTTCGATAGTATTTTCCATCAAACGAAATTTGATTTAGGCTTTGGTATGAGGTCTCCAAAGCTTCTTTAAAATCCTCTCCGAAAGATGTTACTGCTAAAACACGTCCTCCATTGGTGACTACTTCGTTGTTTTTGGAAGTAGTTCCTGCATGAAAAACGATAGACTCTTTTACGTCGTTTATTCCCGTAATTGTTTTTCCTTTTGAATAGGCCTCAGGATATCCTCCAGAAACGGCTACAATGGTAGTTGCCGATCGCGGATCGATGTCTAACGAAACCTGATCCAAGGTTTGATCTGCTACGGCTTGAAACAAGGTTGCCAAATCGTTCTTTACCCTCGGAATGACTACCTCTGTTTCGGGATCGCCCATGCGAACGTTGTACTCGATTACATAGGGGTCATCTCCGACTTTTATAAGACCAATAAAAACAAACCCGTGAAAAGGAGTGTTGTCTTTTTGAAGTCCTTCAATGGTGGGTTTTACAATACGCTCGTCAATTTTTTGGGTAAAAAGTTCATCGACAAAAGGAACGGGTGAAATGGCTCCCATTCCGCCTGTGTTGAGTCCTGTATCGCCTTCGCCTATGCGTTTGTAGTCTTTTGCCATGGGAAGTGTGAGGGCGTTTTTTCCGTCGGTCAACACAAAACAAGAGAGCTCAATTCCGTCCAAAAACTCCTCAATGACTACCTTGTTGCTAGCCGCTCCGAATTTTTCATCCACCAACATTGCGCGCAATTCGCGTTGGGCTTCTTCGAGATCGTTGAGAATAAGCACTCCTTTTCCGGCTGCTAATCCATCTGCCTTAAGAACATAAGGCGCAGGAATTTGAGACAAATACGCCACTCCCTGCTCAACCGTTTCTTTGGTAAAACTCTCGTAGGCCGCCGTAGGGATATTGTGTCGCTTCATGAATTCTTTGGCAACTTCTTTACTGCCTTCTAGTTGAGCCGCCTTTTGTTGGGGTCCAATAACGGCGACTTGGTGTAGTTGCGAATCGTTTCGAAAAAAATCGTGAATACCATTGACCAAAGGATCTTCAGGACCTACCACCACCATGGTAATTTGGTGGTCTAAAACGGCTTTTTTGAGTGCTGAAAAATCCGTAACCGAAATGTCAAGGTTGTTTGCAATTGCTGCGGTTCCTGCATTTCCTGGTGCTGCGTATAGGTTTTTACACAACGGACTTTGGGCTAGTTTCCAACAAAATGTATGTTCGCGACCGCCACTTCCAATCACTAAAATGTTCATGTTTCTTGTTTTGAACCGCAAAGATAAGAAGAGTAACGGCTTTTGAATGTGTTTTCACAAATTCTTTTAGTAGGCTTTTTTATCTCCAAAAATTACCAACCATCCTGTTTGAAAAATAATTTTTATGTCTAATAAAAGTGTCCAGTTTTTGATGTAAAAAATGTCGTATTTGATCCGATTCACAATGTCTTCATCCGATTTGATCTCCCCACGATACCCCTTGGTTTGTGCAAGTCCTGTGATTCCTGGCTTGACCACATGTCGGAAAGCAAATGTGTCTGTTTTTTCTGCAAACTTTTTGTTGTGCGCTTCCATGTGGGGTCGCGGACCAACAACGGACATATCGCCCAATAACACGTTGAAAAACTGAGGAAGTTCATCGATGCTCGTTTTTCGAATGAATTTCCCAATCGGAGTAATGCGGTCGTCGTTTTGGGTTGCCTGAGAAGTGCTGTTGTTAAGTCTCATGGATCGGAACTTGTAGCAATGGAAGACTTTGTTGTTGATTCCGTTTCGTTTTTGAGGGAAAATCGCCGACCCTTTGGACGTCACACGAATAAGCACCCATAAAACAGGATACAACCATGTCAATACTCCTAAAATAACTAACAAAGATACCGTAACGTCAAGCAGTCTTTTGACATACCGATTGGATTCTTTTTCCAAAGGTGTCTCGCGAATCGAAATAACGGGAAGGTAGTCGATATAATCTTGAATTGTTGCTTGATTGAGTATGAGTTCTATATCTGCCAAAAACTTTAATTGGATAAAATGGTTGTGAGTAAACTTTTGTAATTCCACAATCTCCCGGTCTGAAAACTCTTTGAGGGAACAAAAAATAACTTGGGTGCGCTTAGGGTATATGGAAGAAATCGCTGATTTTATAGCGTCTGTTTTTAGGTGGCGATCGACACGAAATCCAAAGTCGGTTCTGTCGGCTAGTATTGCTTTTAATTCGTTAATTTTTGGAGTGTTTCCAACAAGTACAGTGGGTAAGGGTCGGCGTTTGATGAGTTTGTTGTGACGAACCCTAACCAAAAACCAAAGCAAATGGGCAATCGAAACAATGAGCATGCAAAACAGAAAATAATATACCAACTGAACCCGGTTGAGGTCTGGCATTTTAAAAAGTCCTATGTATGCAAGCAAGCCCACTATAAATGATAAAAAATGGGTGCCCAATCGGAAAAGTATCACAACCAATCGCATGTAACTTACCCAAAAATAGATGTTGGTGAAATAGGCTATAGTTTTCCAGAGTACAATAGCATACAAAATAAATGCTATGGAAAAATCATTAGAAGCCGGAAACAAATACACGCCCAGTACTAAAATGAAAATATCAAAAATTCTAGGCGTTGATTTTAAAACGCGAACGGATCTTGAGGGGCTGAAGGTCATACGTTAGGGTTGCTTATAAGGCGAACTTTCTCTGTATTGTTATGACGAAAGCATACAGTATATAAACAACAATAACTGAGTCGTTTTCCTTTCATTTTGTTAATTGAAATTGCTTTTAAAAAGCAACGTTTTTTGGTTCTTTTACTAACTAACAAGAATCACGCCAAATTATTGTACGTTACAAGAATTGTTTTCAAAAAATTAAATATAATTGATTAGGGTCTTCCGACCGAGAAGTATGTCGCTTGGTTTTTCTTTATTGTCTTTGGGTTGAATATGTTCCTTCCGTCAAAAACAACGGGGGTGTGCATGCGGCTTTTAAAAATAGCAGTGTCGGCCGTTTTAAATTCTTCCCACTCCGTGCATATCAACAATGCGTCGGCATCTATAAGCGCGTCTTCCTTAGTTGCTGCATACGCAATACTGTTTCCCAACTCTTTTTTCACATTGGGCATGGCTTCGGGGTCGTAGGCTGTAACTATCGCCTTTTCGGACAAAAGTTTGTGAATCATTTCAAGTGCCGGTGCTTTTCGAATGTCGTCGGTGTCGGGTTTGAATGCCAGTCCCCAAACGGCTATTTTTTTGCCTGCAAGTTGGTTGTTAAAATAGGCTTTGATTTTGGGAAATAACACGGTTTTTTGTTGTTCGTTTACTTCAATGACCGATTCTAAAATCGAAAACTGATGGTGGACTTCTTGCCCTGATTTTTTGAGGGCTTTGATGTCTTTGGGAAAACACGATCCTCCAAAGCCTATTCCGGGGAAAAGAAATCGACTTCCAATTCGAGAGTCTGAACCGACTCCTTTTCGGACTGCATCTACATTAGCTCCTACTTGATCGCAAAAATTGGCGATCTCGTTCATAAAGGTGATTTTGGTCGCCAAAAATGCATTGGCGGCGTATTTGGTAAGCTCCGAGGATTTTTCATCCATGAGTAGGATGGCTTCTTCGGTGTCAACAAAGGGCTCGTATAGTTTTTTCATTATCCCTGCGGCTTGCTCACTGGACGTGCCAATGACCACCCGCTCGGGATGCATAAAATCGTGTATCGCAAAGCCTTCCCGCAAAAATTCTGGATTGGAAACGACATCGAAGGGTGCGTTGGCGTGTTGCGCAATAAGCGCGCGGACTTTTTCTGCTGTACCCACAGGTACAGTGCTTTTGTTTACAATAACGGTATAGCGTGTGAGTTGTTTTCCAATTTCACCAGCGACGGACATCACATAGCTCATATCAGCCGATCCGTCTTCGTCCTCCGGTGTGGGTAGCGCCAAAAAAATAACCTCTGCATGCCGAATGCCTTCTTCCAAAGAGGTGGTAAACCGTAAGCGATTGGCTTGAATGTTGCGCGTAAAATAGCTTTCGAGTTGGGGTTCGTAAATGGGAACTTGACCCGCTTTCATTTGATTTACTTTTTGTGAATCTATGTCAACGCAAAGTGAGTTGTGCCCAACTTCTGCCAAGCAGGTTCCTGTTACTAAGCCTACGTATCCAGTGCCGATAATGGTAATGTTCATCGAAAAAAGTTTAATGGTATTTTAAAATATGTTTTACGGTAAAATGACAAGATTCCGCAAAAAAAGAAGCAGAAAAAAGAAATTCCTGAATATCTTTCAAATACAGATTCAAATATAAAATTGATAAGTAAAATAATTATAAAGCCTGTAGAAATAAATTTTAATTGAGTGTCTTTTAATCCGGATAGCGATTTAAAAAAAGTAAAAAAGCACAGAACAAAAAAGAAAAAACCGACTAAACCAATGTCTAAGAGAATTTGAAGATATTGATTGTGAACATTATGTCGCTCCGCTTTGTCATACCACTGTCTTTTCACTGCAAACACTTCATAGAGCCTTTTGTCTGAGCCACCCGCTCCAATTCCTATAATTGGGTTTTGTAAAATAATCTCGATGGAAGATTGCCATAACATAACTCTAAAGTTATGGTTTCTTGGGCTTGTGTTTTTAATTTTTTTAAAATCCTTTTCCACAACGGATGTTTCGTCAATTACAACTGTTTTTTTATTGAAGTTTTGAAATCTTGGATTGATCACAAAGAGTGTGATTGCGGTAATTAATAGCACGATTAAAGTAATTAAAGCTTTCTTTTTGTTTTTAATAAACAAAAAACAATACCATAATGAAATTGAAGACAACGCTAGAAAAGAGGCTTTGTTCAGAATTTGAAAAACGCCCAAAATCATAAAGAAAATAACGAGGTTTTGGAACTGTTTATTTTTAAAAACCTTGAGGTGAATCATTATAACGATTGCAAACACCAAGTACATTGCATAGTATACTGTCTGATGCAAAAAAGAAAAGTTATAACTAAAAAAGAGGTTTTTATCCTCAACTAAAGAGTTATAAAACGATACGCTATCGTCCGTTTTGGAGTTGAATGTCAATGATGTTGTGTCGAAAGAATTATAGAGCGCAAAGAGTTCACAAATAATTAATGAAGTTAAGCATCCTAAAACAAAGAATTTTAGTGCTGATTTAAACTCGAATTTTGTAAACTTAACCAATGTGAAGATTGCTGGAAACAAAAATAACGATGCTTTTTGCTCGACATGAATAAACTGAGATTCTGTGGAATACAACAAAGAGATACAATAAATAAGATAGAGTAATGCTGGGAAGGTTAAATTTAGATTTAAATCCGGTTTTATATTTACAGCATTAAATATTGAGGCTAGCAATAAAACTCCAATACATATTGTGGAGGCTTTTTGACTAATTGGAAGAAAAAAAGCAATTAAATAAAGAAAAGTCGTATAAAGTATTTGTTGATTTAATACAATCATGTTCTTAGTTTAAATGTTGCTTTTAAAACAAAATAGATAAACTTAGCATTGTTAATAAAATATCTTTTCCACATTCTTTTAGGCTCTCTAAAGAAACGATAAAGCCACTCCATACCAATTTTCATTGTCCATTTGGGCGCTCTTTTAATGTTGCCTGAATAAAAATCGAAAACGGCTCCAACAGAAGCAATTATAGTAGCATTTAAATTTTCCTTATTGATATAACTCCATTTTTCTTGTTTGGGAGCTGTCATACCGACAAACAATATGTCTGGAGAAAATTGGTTAATTATTTTTACCATTTCCAAATTTTCTTGTTCTGTAAACGTAGGCTTAAATTTGGGGCTAAAACTAGCAAAAGTTATGTTTGGATGCTCTTCTGATATTTTTTTTGAGATTTTTCCAAGAGTGTTTTTGGTCGATCCTAAATAAAAAACCTTTAACTTGTTTTTTTCGGCTTCTTTTAATAAATAATTGTGCATTTCAGCACCTGTGATTCTGTCTATTTTCATTCCTAATACCAATCTACAGGCCAATACTATTCCTATTCCGTCTGGAACTATAATATCCGAATTCAGTAACGCTTCTTTAAAATACTTGTCTTTCTTTGCAACACAAAATGAATGTGGATTAATTGTATTTATAATTGTCTTTTTTTTAGGGGGCCATGGTGGATACTTATTACTTACCTTGTATTCAAAAAAATTTATACTCATGTTTATAGGATTGATTCTTCTTGATTTTTTTTAGGTTTCACACCCTATTTATATCTAGATTTTTAACTGTATTTTGATTTACAAAAGACAATTCCTCATAATTTTTTGATTTCTCATACAACAGAAAGCCGTATTTTCTTAGAAGGTCTATCGCTTCTTTTGTTTTCTCTTTCCCATGCCTAAAAAATCGTTCGTGAATTTCTAAAACTATTTGATTGATACATACGTCTGATTCTAGTATATTTTCTAAAACATCGTATTCAGCTCCTTCAATATCCATTTTAATCAAATCAACTGTTTTATGACCAAGGGTTTTTATGATATCCCTAAATGATTTCATTTGAACGTCTATAGTGTTGTAGGCAGAAACATGATTGTGTTTTTTAATACTCCCAGAGACATGATTTTCGTTTTTTGGTAAGTTAAAAGAATAAATTCCTGTTTTTTTTGCGATGCCAAAAGGTAAAAAAATGAAGTTTTCTGGCAATGTTTGTCCTTCACACCATTTGATAGATTTTGGAGTAGGGTCAAAACCATAAACTTTGCAATTAAACGCTCTGATTATTTCTTTATCAAAAGATATATCTTTACCAATGCCGAACGAATAAACAATTGACCGTTTGTTAAGTAATTTTGGGAGAACATAAAATCCCCCATATTCTGACCCAAACCACTTGCTTTCACAACTGATTTCTTTAGTAATATGATTATATCTTCCTAAAAGTTTTTTTATTATCGTTTTCATTTGTTGTGATTAGTTTTTTTGTTTTTACCATACTTTACTAAAAATATTTAATAATCTCTCTTCAAACTTAATTAATGTATAGTTTTTTATGAACTTTTTCTGTGCCAATTTACTCATCTCTTTTCGTAATGTTTCTTCTTTGATTAATCTTTCGATTTTATCTGCCAAATCTTGCTTGTTTTTTTTCTCAGTCAAAAACCCCGTAATTCCATCTTCTATAATTTCTGGAATTGCTCCCTCTTTAGTAGAGACTACGGGTAATCCAAATTTTAGTGCCTCAATTAAAACTAACGGAAAACACTCGTTGCTATAATATGTTGGTAAGATAAAAATATCAGACTGTTCGAAAAAAAAATCTTTGTCTTCGTTATGTTTTTCTCCATTATAAAACACCTTTTTTTCTAATCCCAACTGTATTATATGCCTTTTTAAGGCTTCTTCTGAAACATCCCCTTCGCCACCTATGATATTGCATTCAAAATGCATTCCCTTTGTGTCTAGTATCGCTAATGCGTCCAATAACACATATATTCCTTTTGATTTAATTAAACTGGATAAGTAAAGTAAACTTACTGTTTTGTTTTTGAATTTCCTGGTTGTGTCTAAATACTCGCTTGAAACGCCATTTGGGCATATATAGATGTTTTCAAATGGAACATATTCTTCAACATCATAATAAAGTCTTTCCGATAAAAGTATAACCTTAGTGTCAAAGAAAACATACGAGTAAAGAAGTTTTAAATAACGCTTTTGTTTGTTTGAAATTCCTTTATGATGAAGATGAAATACAATTTTGACTTGGAATATTTTAAGTAAAAATACATATAAAACATCTCTGTAAAAAGCATTGCCTGTTGTAGTTAATGCAAAGTAACAAAGCGTTGGTTTTTGTGTTATCAAGTAATTCAAAAGTTTAAAAGACGTTTGACAAGCCCCCATTATTTTTGAGGCACTAAATTTCCCTGACGCTCTAACTTTTTTTGAGGCTAGTAAGTTGATGTAGTATCCTTCAATTTTTTCATTCAGAACTTTACTTTCCCTAATCTGTTGACCAACAACAGAAGATCCGTGAATAGGCGGTGGTATGTGTATTAAAAAAAGGATTTTTTTCACAACACTATATTAATTTATCTTTTAGTCTTTTAAAAAAAGAAAAAAATCCTCGAAATTCTTTTTCAAGTTTTGTGTTTTGAACGATTTTTTTTTCGAAAGTAAACGATTTTTGAATTCCGTTGTCAAGATTCGTTTCAAATCTAGTCAGTTTTTTTGTATGAGTCGCTTTCTTACCAAAACCAATATTTAAAATTTTTGATTTCGAAGGAAAAACGGTCAGCAAGTCGTATTTAAATTGGTGGTAACACCAACGAATCGCCCACGAATCGATTCTATTTTTCATTTGCTTCCTTAGCATAAATGGCATATCTGAGCCTCCCTTACTAAACTGAAGTATTTTTTTTAGATTCCATTTGTATTTTTTATAGTCTTTTACATCCCAATCTATATTCTCCCACCTGTCGTTCCAAGTTGCCCAGCCCCAAGACGAGCCCCTTCTTCCAAAATAATAGTCAGGAGCATGATTATTTAAAGACTTTAAGTCCATTGTATATCCTGATATAGAAAAAAATTTCTTTTCGAGACAATAAAAATCTAGTGCTTGATTCATGAAGTTCAAAAAGTTTTGAGACGATATTAAGTCATCCTCCAATACAATTACTTTCTGATCTAAAGAAATGACTTTTGTCACACCTTTAATAATGGACTGAGCTAAACCTTGATTTGTAGGTGATTCATGTATTTTGACAGACTTAAATCCATCAATGTTTTTTAAAAAGTATCTAACCTTTTCAATCTCTTCTTTGGATTGTATGTTTTTAGGGCCATCAGAAAAAACCACTAAATGAGTATCTTTAGCTAGATAGTTTTTTTGAAGCGCATTTATTGTTTTTTTCGTTTTATCTAATCTATTATAGGTAAAAAGACAAACGGTCGCCAAATTTGCCATTACAAATTATTTATCTTATTATAAAAATACGGAAATAAAACTCTGAGATAGGCTTTAATTGAAAATAAAACCCATTTTTTTTTCCAGAATTTTTTTCTGAAAACTATATATTCTTTATAATTAAGCCCAAGGGGGGAATAAAACAAATCCAACCGTTTTTTTAGGGGTAGGCTAGCGTCATGCCATTTTGAGTTTTCATTTAAAGTGCACACACCTATATACCGTTTTGTGGTAACATTTTTAAACCCAGCCTGAAGAGCTCTCAGTCCGTAATCAAAATCCCCCATCCCATGAGTATAATCTGATGATAGATTTCCTAATCGGTTAAATACATTTTTAGAAATTAAGACTGTATTTCCATTAATGTATTTACATTGTTGAACTTCGCCATTTGGAACTATGTTTCCCCAATCAGATCTACCTCCATAAGAAAAGTCTTCGGTGTGATTGTTTTTTTTAAATGCTCCCGTTACTAAAGATTCTTTATTACAACTCTTCATGATTTCTTGATACGATTCATAAAGTTCTAACAAGGCCTCTTTTTGAAGAAAAACATCGTCGTTTAACCACATATAAAAATCGTAACCTTTAACACTTATAGCCGTATTCCACGCCAATCGCATTCCTTGGTTCCAAAACAACTCTCCGTTGCCTTGGACTAATGTAATATCAGGGAACTGCTCTGCTACAGCATGAGCAGTTCCATCAGAAGAACTATCATCTACCAAGTAAATATCAAAGCGTTCAAAACTTTTAGGAATCAATAAATCATGTAAACTGTCTAAACAGGCTAATGTTTTTTTCTTTCGATTGTGACATGTAAGTAAAACTGCTAAACTGTTTTTCATTTAAAAAGATGTGCTTGATTGAAAAAAATAAGAAAACGAAGTATTTGTTGCTATATCAATTAAAGAGGCATATGTCCATATTCCAAAAGCAAGTCGGTTCATAAAATAAATTATTATTATGACGGATAATAAAAAACTTAATAACGCCTTAGCTCTAAATCTATAAATAAATACGGGTATAACAAGTGGGCTGAAAAAAAATAAATAAAAAAACAATCGAATGCTTAGCTCAGATTGATTCAAGTTCGCAATAATAAAAAAAGAAAAAATAGTCATTACCAAAAAGAAAAAAAATAAATTATTTTCTAGTAAAAGACGCTGTTTCTCTAAACTATTTGTGTCTATTTCAATCCCTTCTCTTGTATGTTGAGCACTCCTCTTTACAAACTTTTTACCTATGTGTTTTATGCTCGAGAAGGATATAACAACAATTGCAGTTATAAAAAAATAATTTGTAGTTGGGAAAACTCCTAAATCAAAAGTTGTGTCCGAACTGGCTCTTTTTAAAATATAGTTAACACTCTCGTTCAATTCTCCGAAAAGCTGTAAAAGGATTTTAGCAATAAATTGGTAGGACGCTAAAGCTGTTATTAGTAATATGTTTAAAATTATATTCTTTTTAAACTTTTTTAATGGCGTGAAAGAGACTAGAAAAAACAACAAGAATGATGAGCCATGCGTAAATACTCCACAAAAGACAGCCCACCACTTACTTTTTCCATAAAATATTTTGTTTACAGCAAAATATAAAAAAAATGAGCTCGCAATAAACTGCCTAATTAAATGTGCTGATAAGCTAAACAATTGTGGAAAGAAAGCGGCTAAGGATAAACCAAACACTAAAAGACTAATCGGCGCCTTAATTTTTAAAAAAAATAATCTAATTGCCTGAAAAAAAAGAAGGTATGAAATAAAGGTAATCGTAATTATATACAATGAAAAAGAACCTTGCAACAAATGAAAAAAAATGAAGTTAAATATATAGAGAAGAGGCTCTTTTTGAATTACACTTAAATATTCATAAAAGCCGTACTCTTCGACAAGAAGAAAATGCCCCAAATACATGTTTAAATCATTCTCTGGGATTTTGGTAGAATTAATAAATCCCAAAAAAAGAGATAAAAAAACTATAAATAAGTTTATCAGTTTGTGCTTATTCACTGTCCAATTCGAAAAAAGAAAATTAGATATCGTTAAAAGTCCAAGAACTGGATTTATAATAAAAAGAATTATTGAAAATAACTGTATTTCTTTAGTGTCTAATCTCACCTTTAACATTGTTGTCTTTGTTAAGCTCAAGTTGATCAATGGGAATGAAATTATTTATTCCAAATACCTTTAGCTTTTTGATTTATAATTTTAGAATATTGAATCGGCATTAATATCAAAAGAATTAGAAGGCAGACGATTGATGCAAGCAATACACCTTCACTTCCCGTTTTGTGTTGTTGTACAATAAAAACTGACAGCGGTATGTTTATAACGGCAATAATGACATAACTTATTAGTTGAATTTTAAGTTTTCCATAGGAGTTTATCACATATATAAAGTTTGTTGTCAAAGAGGAAATTAGGTAATAAATTATCATATAAAAAGCTAGCGTATGATCTTTGGTTATTTTCCCGTTACCGAGCCATAGTTCTATGACTTTTTCTTCCAAGTGATACATACAAAAATAGCATAATATTAATATGAAAAAAAGCTTATTAAAAAAGTTGATTTTACTTTTTATCCAGCTGAAGTCTTTTTTTACCAAAGCGTCAATAAATGACTCCCAATGCGTAGCAATATAAAGGTTGTAAAAAAGAAACGGTATGCTATAATATTTATAATAAATATTATAGTCTGTAACAGATTCTGCAGACATCAAATTTATAATTATAATATTGTCTGTAGAATATAATACTATATAACCCATTTGAATTGCAAAAAACTGTATTCCTGGTTTTGCTATTTGTTTCAAAACTTTTTTTGAAACATGCTTTAATTTTGGAAGCAGTGACGGTGCTTTAATTATAAAAAAGTGACAATTAACTAATAGGTATATTAGTAAAAGAGGAGCTGTAGAAAAAAAGCTTACTAGAATTATGCTTGACTCTACACCTAAGTGGTTTAAAAAGAGCAATAATAGTAAAAAAACAAACTGACTTGATGTTTTTATTAGATTGTCTATGAAAGGTAATTGCAAAGATGAATAAATAACACCAATTAATTTAGCTATAAATATTAAAAGAAAAAAGGCTATAAGTATAACTAAAGCATA
This sequence comes from Flavobacteriaceae bacterium, assembly GCA_029243385.1. Lineage (GTDB taxonomy): Bacteria > Bacteroidota > Bacteroidia > Flavobacteriales > Flavobacteriaceae > JAQWSC01. The sequence goes on from JAQWSC010000008.1 coordinate 155,421, forward strand.
ATTTATTTCTGATGAGTATTCTTTTTCAACGTTTAAAACAGCGCTCCAGTCAAAAAGAAAATAATTAATGAAAAAGCCTAGAAATAAAATAGTTGTTACTAAAAATAAAAAGAAATAGGCTGAACTTATTAATTTTATTATTTCCTTAAACCTATTTAATGAAAAAGCTTCTGTTAATTTTAACTTTAAGCCTTGACCTAGACCTAAATCAAAAATATTTAACCAATTGATAAACGCATAAATAGTAATCCAAACGCCATAATTTTCTTTACCTAAAAATGTTAATAATATAGATACCGAGAGAAAATTAATCGTAAGGTTAAATGCTCTTAAAATTAAATTAAAAGAAACACTTTTTTTTAACTTAAAAGTCCTTTTATTTATCATAAAATAAAGTCACATTTACCAACGCTAATGTCGTAACAATTATCTAATTTAAAATACTCAATTAATCTGAAAAGATTTGACTTTTTTCTCCCTATAAAAATTTCACGTTCTTTAGCGATTTCTATTTCGGTCAATAAATTTATTGCGCTTACCTCCTTTTCACTAATCGTTTTTTGATTAAACCTATCCTGTAAATGACCTTTTTCTTTTTCGTCTATTAGAGTTAAAAAATTGAATGTAGGATATCTTTTATTTAAATCAATGAAAGTTGTATAATCATCCCTCATAACAAAAACCGTTTTAATAAAAGAATTAATCTCTCTAAGTCGCTTCATATAATCAGATACATCATAAAAATTGTCTTCTCCAACATCAACTTTGTCTCCTCTTCTTATGTGAAAGACGGCATAATTTTCATCAATTGGTGTTTTTTTATTTACTATTTTTTTTGAAAAATTGGAGTTAAGTTTCCATGTTTTTTTTAAAATTTTGTTGATCTCTTCAATAAACTGTCTTTTATTCCTTTCTAATTCAATTAGACTGTGCTTTCTAACCTCTTCAAAGCTGTCAAAAAAAATCTTTGTGTGTTTTGGTTTTATTATATTTAAAGTTTGGTTAATAATCAAATATACTAGAACCTTAAGGTTAATGACTTTTTTTCCTTTTTTGTTTTTTAAATATACTAAACCTACCCTATTTTTCTCGTAATAAGTGAATTTATAAAGTCCTATATATTTGTCTAAAATAAAGAGAGTGGCTCTTAAAACCCTGTGTTTTTTAAAATTTATTTCGTGATCCAACGACACGAAATAATCCGAACATCCCTTCTTAATTCTAAAATTCCATAAACTATCCTCGAGTATTAAATCATAGTTTTTTTTATTACAGTAGTTAATTGCGTATAATAAGTTGTTAATTTCTGACCCAAATCCTCTATTTGATATGTGCCAAATCAATTTTTTATTAACATTGTGTTTTATCACTTAGTTTGCTTTTTTCAAGTTAAAAAATTGATTTAAAAGATTTTATGAATTCCTTTTTCCAGCTCAACTCTATGTCTCCATTTCAATGCATTCAATTTAGAAACATCTGTCAATTTCCGCAGGGTTCCATCGGGTTTTTCTGGATTAAAAACTAACTCACCTTGAAACCCAACTGTCTTTTTAATCAAATTGGCAAGTGCTTCAATTGATATCTCTTCGCCTGTTCCAATATTAATGTGAGTATTTCGAATTTCTTTATCCGTTGAGTCAAAAGTATCTTTGAAATTGATGTTTTCCATAATATGAACACAAGCATCAGCCATGTCTTCGCTGTATAAAAACTCCCGCAAAGGTTTGCCTGTTCCCCAAATTTCAACAACCCACGTATTGTCTAATTTTTGCACTCCGTATTTGTTCAATACATCAATGATTTCTTCTTTTGAAGAAACCCCGTCGACGTTTTCAATGGGAAGATTGGATAAATCTTTTTTTATTTGATCCCAATTATCGGTTTCTAAATAATGTGCAAGCTTGATCTTACGTAATAGTGCTGGCAATACATGGGAGGTTTCCAAATCAAAATTGTCATTAGGACCATACAGATTGGTAGGCATTACAGATATAAAATTAGTGCCGTATTGAAGATTGTAGCTTTCACACATTTTAATCCCTGCGATTTTAGCAATAGCATAAGGCTCATTGGTGTACTCCAAAGAATCCGTTAAAAGATACTCCTCCTTCATAGGTTGAGGACATTCTTTAGGGTAAATACAGGTGCTTCCTAAAAACAATAATTTTTTTATGCCGTGAACATAGCTTTGATGAATCACGTTGTTTTGAATCATCATGTTTTCGTATATAAAATCTGCTCGATAAGTGTTATTGGCAACAATTCCGCCTACTTTGGCTGCGGCTAATATCACATATTCTGGTTGCTCTTTTGCAAAAAAAGACACTACCGAAGCTTGGTTCGTTAAGTCCAAGTCGGCATGGGTACGCATAACCAAATTCGTAAATCCTTTTTGTTGAAGGTTTTTTACTATGGCGCTTCCCACGAGACCTCGATGTCCTGCAACGTATATTTTGGCGTCTTTTTTCAATTAATCGTGTGCTTTTTTGATTGTGTGTTCTCGCTTGGCAAGGGCTAAGTCGTGTTGCATCATAACAGACACCAACTCTTTAAACGATGTTTCATTGGGATTCCAACCCAATATTGTTTTGGCTCTGGTCGGGTCTCCTAGTAGGGTTTCGACTTCTGCGGGTCGATAATATTTAGGGTCAACCTCTATTAGCGTCTTGCCTGTATTTGAGCAAACACCTCGCTCCGCAGCATCTGAGCCTTCCCATTGAAGAGCGATTCCTGCTTCATTAAATGCTAATTCACAAAACTCGCGAACACTATGTTGTTCTCCTGTGGCAATCACAAAGTCCTCGGGCTTGTCATGCTGCAACATCAACCACATACACTTTACATAATCTTTGGCATAACCCCAGTCTCTCATTGCATCTAAATTTCCTAAGTACAATTTTTCCTGAGTTCCTTGTGCAATCCTTGATGCAGCCAATGTGATTTTTCGAGTCACAAACGTTTCCCCCCTGCGTTCTGATTCGTGATTAAATAAAATACCATTTACAGCAAACATTCCATACGATTCTCGGTAGTTTTTTGTAATCCAATAGGCATAAATCTTTGCCACGCCATAAGGGGACCTTGGATAAAACGGGGTGGTTTCTTTTTGTGGAATTTCTTGGACTTTTCCGTAAAGTTCCGAAGTAGAGGCTTGATAAATCCGTGTTGTTTTTTCCAATCCACAAATTCGAATCGCTTCTAATAAACGAAGGGTTCCCACAGCGTCTGTCTCCGCAGTATATTCTGGTAAATCAAACGAAACTTTTACGTGAGATTGCGCCGCCAAATTATATATTTCACTGGGTTTAACCTCTTGGATTAAACGTATCAAATTTGACGAATCTGTCATGTCTCCATAATGAAGCGTTACTTTTCTTTCGGAGTGTAAATCGCGAATTAATTCTTCAATATAAAGATGCTCAATACGCTCCGTATTAAACGAAGAGCTACGTCTGATAATTCCATGGACTTCATACCCCTTTTTTACCAAAAATTCTGCTAAATAGGACCCATCCTGTCCTGTAATTCCAGTTATTAATGCTATTTTATTCATTTTTTTTAATCCGTTATGACGCTTTTAAAGGGTCTAAGTGTGCTTGCCTGTTGCTTTTTACTTCCCGTAATTGATGTTTTTATTTTTTTCTCTTTTACTATCTTTTTTGCCAACTCCAGCCAGGTCATTGCCTCACCGTCCGAAAAATGAGAAATTCCTTTTAATATACAACTGTTTTTTGTTCTTGTTAGTATATGGTTGGCTAAGTTTTTGGCATACGTTGGACTTCCTATGTGTTCGTTGGTTACATAAAGGGGTTCGCCTGCCTCTGCTTTTTTAAGAATTTTGGTGTAAAAGTTGTTTCCAAACTCGGAATACAACCACGAAGTGCGAATGATAGAAAAATCGCCTCCAATAGCCTGAATCGCCTTTTCGCCCTCCCATTTGGTTGCTCCGTATTGATTAATTGGATTGGGGAGATCTTGAGGCGTATAGGGACTTCCTTTTTCTCCGTCGAATACATAATCGGTAGAAATGTGAATTAGGTGAATGCCGTTTCTTTTACATGCCTTTGCCAAAATCGCAGGGGCTTTACCGTTAATCAACAATGCTTTTTCAGGTTCCGTTTCCGCCAAATCTACATTTGTAAAAGCTGCACAGTTGATGACATAGTCCCATGGCTGACTTGTAAATACGCTTTCGACCGCATTAGTGTCGGTAATATCGAGTTCTTGTTTTGAAAAAAAATGAAGGGATAAGGAGGAATATAAATCCGATACAGACCTTAAAGCTTGGCCCAACTGGCCGGTAGATCCTGTAACAAGAATTTTTGTCATTGCTTGGGGGTTAAGTTCCGCAAAGATACGTCTTTTTCTGAAAGTTTTCTGTGACTTACAGGCAATTTCCAATCAATATGTAGGGCCGCATCATCGTGAGCGATTCCATCCTCAAAGTCGGGGTTGTAATACTGATCTACTTTATAAAAAAGGGTTGCTGTTGGACTCAATACGGCATATCCATGGGCAAAGCCTTTGGGAATAAACAATTGGTGTTGATTTTCTGTTGAAAGCTCAACCGCTACGTGTTGTCCATATGTTTGGGATTGGGGACGAAGATCTACCGCAACGTCCAAAACGGTTCCTTCCAACACACGTACCAATTTGGATTGGGCATATTGTCCTGTCTGAAAGTGAAGCCCTCGAACCACGCCATACTCCGATTGACTTTGGTTGTCTTGAACAAAATGAATGGGTGCTCCCAAAAATGACTCCATGTGATCTTGACGAAAACTCTCAAAAAAAGAGCCTCGAGCGTCTCTATGAATCTCTGGCACTATAATAAAACATCCCGCCAAATGCGTGTCTATTTTCTTCATGGTTTCAATCCTTTGAGTAAGCAGTCGCCGTATCCGCTAAGGCTGTATTGTTCCGCAAGCTGTCGAAGCTGCGACTCGTTTATAAACCCTTCTTCGTAAGCGATTCGTTCTGGTGACCCTATCACAATTCCTTGTCGATGTTGAATGGTTTCAACAAACTGAGAAGCCTCACTGAGCGAAGCAATCGTTCCCGTGTCTAGCCATACATCCCCTGCTTCCAATTCAATGACTTGAAGTTTTTTGTGTTCTAAAAAAACGGCATTTATATCGCTTATTTCCAACTCATTTCTCGCGCTTGGTTTGATTTGTTTAGCGACATCAACCACCGTGTTGTCGTAAAAATAAATTCCGCAAACGGCAAAATTAGAAGCTGGGTGTTTTGGTTTTTCTTGAATCGAAACCGCGGTGCCGGTTTCATCAAAAGATACGACTCCATATCGCTGTGGATTGGAAACCTGTTGCGCAAAAACAACGCCCCCTAAAGGGTTTTCAGCGCTTTTCAGAAGCGTGTTCAGTTTGCTTCCATAAAAAATGTTGTCTCCTAATATCAAACACACCGAGTCGGTTCCTATAAACTTTTTTCCTATAATAAATGCCTCTGCAATTCCCTTTGGTTCCGGTTGTTCGGCATACGAAAAAGAACATCCTAAAGCGCTTCCGTCACCCAATAGTTTTTTAAACAACGGAATGTCAATCGGAAGACAAATAATCAATATTTCACGGATTCCTGCACTCATTAAAGTCGAAAGTGGATAATAAATCATCGGTTTGTCATACACAGGCAAAAGTTGTTTGCTAACCGATAGGGTTAGTGGGTGTAATCGAGTGCCTGAGCCGCCTGCTAGGATAATTCCTTTCATGACTTGTTGAGTTTGTGTTTTTTTGTGTAATAGTCTTTGTATGCCCCAGAATTTACGTTTTCTAACCATGTGGGATTGTTCAAATACCAGTCGATGGTTTTTGAAAGTCCTTCTTCAAAAGTAACCGAGGGCTTCCAATTCAATTTTTGACTGATTTTAGTCGCATCAATAGCATACCTTTTGTCGTGTCCGGGTCGGTCTTTTACATACGAAATCAGTTGCTCCGAAGATCCTGTGGGTCGGCCCAACTTTTGATCCATTTGCTGACACAAGAGTTTGACCAAATCACTGTTTATCCATTCGTTAAATCCGCCAATATTATACGTTTCACCTAAATCGCCTTCGTGAAATATAAGATCAATCGCCTTGGCGTGGTCTATCACATACAACCAGTCTCTGGTATAATTGCCGTCTCCATACACTGGAAGGGGTTGTTGGTTGATAATGTTATTTATAAATAGGGGAATCAGCTTTTCTGGAAATTGATTGGGTCCGTAATTGTTCGAACAGTTCGAAATCACATACGGCAAACCATAGGTTTCGCCATAAGCGCGAACAAAGTGGTCGGAGCTTGCCTTGGAGGCCGAATAGGGAGAATTGGGGTCATAAGCGGTGGTTTCGGTAAACAATCCCGTTTCGCCGAGACTTCCATACACCTCGTCCGTACTGATATGATAAAAACGCTTTGTGTGAAAACTGGAGTCCCATAGCTTTTTAAACGCGTTGAGTAAATGGAGCGTTCCTAGAATATTGGTTTTTACAAAGTCAAGAGGGCTTTCAATGGACCTGTCAACGTGCGATTCCGCCGCCAAATGAATTACGCTGTCAAATCGATGGGTTTGGAATAGCGTATCTATAAGCGTCTCATCGGTAATGTCGCCTTTTATAAAATGGTAGTTTGGTTTTGACTCCAGGTCTTTTACATTTTCTAGATTTCCTGCATAGGTCAATGCATCCAAATTGAAAATTTGGTAATGGGGGTGTTTTTCAACAAAAAGTCGAACCGTATGTGATCCTATAAATCCCGCTCCGCCTGTTATGAGTATGTTCATTGCTAGACTTTATAATCGGTCAGTTACCAATTGTTTGGGTAAAAAACCTTTCACATCAAAAATAACACTTTTTGAGTCGTTGCGAATGGAAGAAATATCAAGGGTTTTAAATTCGTCGTGACCCACTGCCAAAACAATCGCCTCGTAAGTGTGCTGAATGCTTTGTATTAAAGAAATCCCAAATGTTTTTTGAACCTCACCGGGTTGGGCTTGTGGGTCATATACATCGACTTGAACGCCTTCTTTTTGAAGTTCCTTAACTACGTCAATCACTCGAGAGTTTCGAATGTCGGGGCAATTCTCCTTAAACGTAATTCCTAAAACAAGTGCCCTACTCTGTTTTATGGGTTGATGATTTTTCTCCAAAAGAGCAACTATACGTTGGGCAATGTGCGTTCCCATGGTGTCGTTCACTTTTCGTCCTGAAAGTATTACATCAGGAGCATATCCCAGTTGCTCGGATTTGTAAGTCAAATAGTACGGATCCACACCGATGCAGTGACCTCCAACAAGTCCGGGGCGAAAGGGTAAAAAATTCCATTTCGTTTCGGCTGCTTCCAACACCTCCAAAGTGTCAATGTTCATTTTTTCAAAAATCAATGCCAATTCATTGATTAGAGAAATGTTTAAATCGCGTTGGGTGTTTTCAATAATTTTGGATGCCTCCGCTATTTTTATACTGGATGCCTTGTGAGTAGGAACCGATAAAATAGATTGGTAGAGCGCATCAACTTCGTCCGCAATTTTTGGTGTACTCCCCGAAGTTACTTTTCGAATGTTGGTTACATTTCGATTTTTATCCCCAGGATTTACGCGTTCGGGTGAGTACCCACAATAAAAATCTTTGTTGAATTGAAGACCACTTGCTTTTTCCAAAACAGGTACACAATCTTCTTCGGTACATCCTGGATACACCGTTGATTCGTATATCACCAGATTGTTTTTTTGAAGGTACCTTCCAACCGTTTTGGAAGCGGTCAGCAAAGGAGCTAAATCAGGTTTTTTATCTTTGTCAATAGGAGTTTGAACGGTAATAATATAGATGTCAGCGTTTTGCAGGGATGTTTCTTTTGCTGTAAAATCAATGCCTGTTAGGCTTTCGAGCGCTTTGGTTGAGAGTTCTTGGGTGGCGTCTATTCCTGATTGAAGCTCCTCGATTCTCTGTTGAGAAGTATCAAACCCTATGACTTTATGGCCGGCTTTGCTAAATGCGGCTGCTAATGGCAATCCTACATAGCCCAATCCCACAACAGCCAATATGGGGTTTTTCCGAGCCAACTAGTCGTTTGTACGTTTGAGTAAAAATGCGTCTAAGGCTTTAAAAATAAGCCACAAAGCAAATAGCACAATGCCTCCTAAGGCGCCCATAACGATGAGGTTGTTGCTAATCCCTGATCTTTCATAACCCACTTCAGGAAAATCTGAGATTACCTTTAAAATTTCTTGGCTCTCCAATCGTTCTTCGTTATTTGACTCCAATTGACTTTGAAGAATGAGTTTTCGGTCGAGCAACAGCAATTCTTTGTTGTTTTGCCCTTGTTGTTCCATAACAATGGAAGTCGATGCATTTTGCTTTTTGGCCTCTTCCAATAAGACTTTTTCATAAACACCTCGCAACGAATCGGTTTCTTGTAAAGAAACCAGCGTTAACGAATCATTGAGTGCAATGTTTTTGAGCGTTACCTGTTGCTTGTCTTTGAAGTAGTCGTTTTCTGAAATAGAAGCCAAAATAGGTTTTCGAAGGGCTGGGTATATCAGTCGGTCTTTCGAAGAAACTGTAATTTGGTGTTGTTTGTAGTCAATCGGATCCAAGGTGCTTAAATACTTCTCATAATTAATTTCCTCTCTAGAAATTGAATCCAAACTGAGTATCAAGCTATTGTACTGTTGGAGTTTTGTCGATTCAGAAATTACAGGGGCTACTTCAAACTCCATTAATGATGCGGCTTGTTGCGTGCTAATTTTCAACACTTTGGATAGTTGTAATGAATCCTGTTGCGCTACCAAGGTGTTGTAGTAGGCAATGTTGTTATAAAGTTGGCGAGAACTCTCAAAATTAGGAGCGACCACCAGGGTTCCTTCATAAACTATAGGTGAATAAATAAGCTTTACCAACCCAATGGATCCTCCAATAATACCCGCTATTAAAAATCCTACGATATTTCTTCGAACAGCTACCAAAAGGTTGATTAAAAGCGTAAAAAGAGTCGTAAATATAGATCCTACAAAACTAAAAAGCCTATTAAAAGCGCTGCCAATAAGTGTAAATAGTTGTCCTAAATCAACCTCTTCGTTTTGAGAGGGTGGTGTGGGGTTGGTTGAATTGCTCATATTATTTTGAGTTAATAATTTTTTGAATCATTTTATGTGTAATCAAGTAAGTGGGCTTTACTCCCGTAGCACCAAGCCCTCCTGAGGCAAGTGTACTTCCTGTTTTTAAGGGGTTGTCCGAAGCATAATAGGCATACCGAACCACAACATCGTTTGAAATACTTTTACGAATTTTTGAGGCCGACTGTATGGCTTTTTGATAATGAGCTCCTTCCATTTCTATACCAATTGCATTCCAGGTGGAATCGCGAAAATACAACAAAATATCTTTGTTTTGAAGAGATGTTCCCAAAACAGTAACCATGGATCCTTCAAAAACGGAAAGCCCAAATCCCTCCATATCTTCTTTGGTTAAATCGTTATGAAATGGGTAATTGTCAGACGTTCCTTCAAAAATATGGGCAGAAGGAATCATAATATCTCCCTTTTCTCCTTCCAATACACCTGCTTTCCCCATAATAGAAACTGATTTCATAGACAAATATGCCGTTTCCCCTTTCGTAGTTTGGTAGGGTTTTAAAAGCTCGTCAACTGTTTCATAGGCCTGTTCTCCAAATGCATAATCCATAACAATAATGATGGGAAGTTCTCCTTTTGGAGGTTCAAACGGAAGTTGCGTCCAATTTATTTTACTTACATCAAACAATTGTACGTTTATGTTGGCTCCAGAGGTGTCCTCAATAAAAACCATTCCTTGTTTCTGGGCATGTTTGAAAATAGCCTCTTGCTGTTTTTTAGCTTCGGGTTTGCTCAACATCTCAAAACCTGAATAGGGATCCGTATTGGTAAAAAGTTTAGGGGCAATATGAGGCGCATACAAGGTGTTTAATACACTGTGCATGTTGGCGCTAATCAAATGCAGGGGCTTGTTCAACCATCCTTGTTTTTCAAGGGTTTGTTTTACTTTATTAGCCCAAATTTCGCCGTAGATGTGGTGTCCTATGCGTTCGCGAAGCAGCGGACTGAACGTAATGGTTCTTTTTTCCTGATCAATACGCTCGTTTATGGCTAGCTTGCCCATAAAATAAACAATGCGCAGGAATCGTTTGGGGTTTTTGGGTGTCGAAAAACGATCATACGCCTCCTTAATTTCAGAAAATGATCTTCCTAAAATATTGGCTGTATGGGTAATGGCTACTTCTTGCTTGGCTATCGTCAGTTTTTGGGAAGCAAGCACTGCTTCCTCAAGTTTTTCGAAGTCACGTGTTGTTCTTCCTGTTTTACCAATCAATACACGATCGCATATCTTATCTGCCTCTATATACAAAAAGGTAACATGGGTTAAAATATCATAAATTTCAGATCTGCCTCGTGTTATTTCAATATTCATTTGCTCGGCATCTATGCGGTAGCAATTGCGTCGCCTTTTGGATGGAATAATAGGCGTAAAATGTGCATCTCCATATCCTTCCTCGGAGGTAAGGTTGACAAAACGACATTCTGAAATCCCCTCTGGCAAACGATCAATCACATATTCCAAGCCGTTAATCTCTGATTTAGGTTCTGAAATTGCACCGTAAATTTCGGGTTCTAAAGACAACAGGCCTTGACGTAAGGATTCTCCCGAAATTCCCATCGGCTTATAAAACCCGCGATTGAATAAATGCCGCATTGTGATATACATCCGTCCAATAGCGGTCGATGATTCCTGGGCTTTGGTTCTTGACGAAGCTGTTTTCATCTGGTATTTGTTTCGTGTTTGTTTCGTGTTTGTTTCGGTCAAGCAAAAATTATGTAGCCTTTCCGCTCATGTAAAATCAAGAGTGTTTCCTGGTCTTATATCAAACTTTTTTATAAATATACTGCTTTTAACGAATTATGAACGGTTTGAGGGCTTCTGCAATTTTTCGGTTGTCTGATAAGCGCGGTGTTTTGTTTTGTCCTCCCAACTTGCCAATGCTTTTCATATAGTCCTGAAATCCTTTTCTCTTAACTCTTGTAATTCGAAGAGGAGACAACACTTTTCCTTGAACCAAATCTTTGTAATAGGTGTTTTGGTTTTGCAACGCTTGATCCAGAGAATGAATGAATTGCTCCATGTCTTGCGGCTCTTCATCAAACTCAACAAACCATTCGTGATAAGGAGGCCCTTCTTTAGGGTTGACTTGAGGGGCAACCGTAAACTCATTGACACGAATTTGGGTGTTGTGAGTGGCTATTCGAAGGGACTCTTCAACTTCCTTTCCTATAACATGCTCCCCAAAAGCAGAAATAAAATGCTTGATCCTTCCCGTTACTATTACCCGATACGGTTTGGTAGAAACAAATGAAACGGTGTCTCCAATGTTGTATCCCCATAAGCCCGCCGTGGTAGAAATGATCATGACATAGTTTACGCCTTTTTCAACTTGGTCCAAAAGAATTCGTTTTGGATTTTTATCAAAAAAAGTGTCGGAACGGATAAATTCATAAAAAATTCCTGAGTCGAGCTGTAAAAGCATTCCTTTTTCGGTTTGGGAATCCTGAAATGCAAAGAAGCCCTCAGAAGCTGGATATAATTCGATACTGGGAACGCTCCGCCCAATTAATTTTTCGAAAGTAGCTTTATAGGGCTCGTAGTTTACGCCTCCATAAATAAAGAGTGAAAAATTTGGGAAGAGTTCGCTAATTTTTTTATCTGTTTTTTGTTTTAGTTTCTCAAAATACATTTGAACCCACGGAGGAATCCCGCTAATTACTTGCATGTTTTGCTGAAACGTTTCTTCTACAATAGCATCTACTTTTTGCTCCCAATCTTCTATCAGGTTGGTATTCCAACTGGGCATTCTGTTTGTTTGAAGATAGCCTGGAACAAAATGGGCAACAATTCCCGACAATCTTCCAATTTTAATTCCATTTTTTTCCTCCAATACGGGGCTTCCTTGAAGAAAAATCATTTTTCCATTGACAAAATCAGCGTTTCCAGTTTCTGCAATAAAGCACAAAATTGCGTTTTTTGCAGCAGCAATGTGAGTGGGCATAGATTCTGCTGTAATGGGAATAAATTTTGCGCCCGATGTAGTCCCGGAAGTTTTTGCAAAATACAAAGGTTTTCCTGGCCACAAGATGTTTTTCTCTCCTTCAACGACCCTATCTACATAAGAGCGCAAGCCTTCGTAATCTCGAACGGGAACTTGTTTTACAAACTCATCGTGGGTCGTTATTTTATCAAAATAATGATCCTTACCAAAAACTGTTTGAGCTCCTTTTGTAAGCAAGTTTTTAAATACTTTTTGCTGTGTGTGGTGAGGACGTTGGGACCAGCGGTTTATCTTCTTTTTAATGATAAACGCATAGGCCTTGGCGAGTGATGACTTAACGGACATATTTATTATTCAAAATCAATAAATTCAACGGGGTTTACTGGATAACCATTGCTCCAAAGTTCAAAATGTAAATGGGGACCTGTTGAAAATTCACCTGTGTTTCCTGCAGTGGCAATTACTTCTCCCGATTTGACCAAATCTCCTTGCAAAACGGTAATTGTTGCGTTGTGTTTATACACTGAAAGTAAGGTGTTTTGATGTTCTAGAATAACCACATATCCCGTCTCTAATGTCCACTCGGCAAATATTACGGTGCCGTCTGAAACTGCTTTTATAGGTGCGTTTTGAGCCACGGCGATGTCTACAGCATAATGCTTCTGTGAAACATCATAAGGTTGTGAAATTACTCCGGTAACTGGAGGAAACAAGACAAAACTTACCACTGAACTGGCTGATTCTAATATATTAAATTTATCTTCTTGAGCGACCGCAGCTCTTAACAACGAGTCTTGAAGATTTGGTGCCAATTCAAGACCTGTAATTGCATCGCGATTGATCTCGGTAAAAGTGTCTTTTTCTAAGTTTTTTACCTCCAAATCTCCTGTCAATACTTTGGTTATGGAAGACAAAAACTGTTGTTGTTCAAAAAGTGCGTGCTCTAAAGAATCCATCTTGGTAATATTGCGGGCTGATTGCCTTTTAATTTCAATAGAATCGTAGCCCGGCAAGTACTCCTTAATCGGTGTAAAAGCGATTGTAACAACCGTACTTCCTATTAAGATGGCTCCAAAAAGCGACATCAAAATAAAGATGTTCAGTCGGCTTAACTTATACGAAAGACGTTCCTCAAAAGTGTCTTCGTTTAGAACAACAAATCGATATTTGTTAAGAAGCTTTTGTCGAAGTTTTGGTTTGTTGCTTTTTTTTGCCATTTCCTAACAAAGATACTGATTCAAGTACGATCTGAAAACAGTCATTTAAAATTATTTTTTAAAAGAAATGAATCTGTTTTCATTTTTCTTGCTACTTTTGTTGTCTAACACTTGGAACATGATTTCTAACTTTATTTTTTTGGCGATTGGTCCTGGACAAATTGTTGTTATTGCTGTAATTATTTTATTACTTTTTGGTGGTCGCAAAATTCCTGAGCTTATGCGAGGGCTTGGAAGCGGAATCAAAGAGTTTAAAGAAGCAACCAAAGAAGACGAGACTCCTAAAAAAGATAGTGAAAAATAATTCTCACTATTCTTTTTGAGTTATTTGAAGTGACTGCAAAATAGCATCTACTTCAAAAATATAATCTCTCTTAGCCGCTGACGGTGCAAACACAAATCCTTCCAAAACTAGTTGTCGATCGTTGATCGTATCTTTAATTATGTAATTAAGGAAGGGGCCCGCCATAAAATCGGACTTCACTTCCCACGTACCTCTAGTTTCTATCGCCGAAAATCCTCCAACTACAGATCTGTAAATATACGGCTCATAGGCTTCTTCTGTTATGACATACGAGCCTTTAGATCGACCTGGCACAAAAGACTTTCCAATTGAATCCCGCACAGAAATAATCTGTGGAAGCGATTCCTCGTTGAAATCAACCTTAGAGGTAGGAAGTTCATAAGCTAAAATATTCAAACTTCCTTTTTGTATTTCTTTCTGATACCAAACAATCCCTTGAGCTTCCTTAAATGTTGTATATACCGACGGCATTTTTAAATCAATGGAAAGGTTGTGATGGGTTCCTAAATGCTGTTTTAATGATTTTGAAATTCTACGCTGCTTTTCCTTAATTTCAACCTGCTTAAACTCGTTTATAAGCTGCAAGGCGTTACCCGCTATGTTTTGAATTAATGCTTCTTCGGTGCTTGATGTTATTACGCCCATTCGCTGCGGTGAAGCATATCGATTGGTGTCTATTCGAAACGTTTGCTCAGAATACAAACCTACCCATAATACTAAGCGACTGCTTTGTGCAAATCCAGAAAAAACTTCTGGGGGCATTTGCTTTAAATCAAACAAGGGTTCTTGTTGAGGAAGCCCTTCAGCAGGCATTGCAAAAATAGCACGTAATGTTTCTCCTACCGAAGATTCCCACAAATTGTCGGATATTACAACCGTAATTGTGTTGATGTTTCCATTGGATTGAGGAAGGTAAGGTTTGGATTTTTTGTTGCAACTTGCAAAAAGAATCAAACAAGCAATAAAACAAACTGTCTTTTTCATAAGGCTCTCATCTTATTGAAAAACATCAACAATTAAGCCAAAATAGCCTGGATACCTGGAAGAGTTTTTCCTTCTAGACTTTCTAACATTGCGCCGCCACCTGTTGAAACGTAACTTACTTTGGGTTCGAACCCGAATTGCTTCACTGCAGCAACCGAATCTCCACCTCCTACGAGCGAAAAAGCGCCTTGTGCAGTACTGTCAGCAACCGCATTTCCAAGAGCAATAGTTCCTTTCGCAAAATTTGGAAATTCAAATACACCCAATGGTCCATTCCATAGAATAGTTTTGCACTTCGTCACAACTTCTCTAAAGTTTTCTAAGGATTGCGGTCCTGCGTCAAGCCCTTCCCATTCGTCTGGGATGTTGGACACTTCAAACACTTGTTGTTGGGCATCGTTGCTAAAGTCATCTGCAGCAACCACATCCACTGGAAGATGAATGGATACTCCTTTTTGTTTGGCTTTCTCTAAAATTGATAAGGCAAGATCTAGTTTATCGTTTTCGCAAATTGATTTTCCTACATTTCCACCTAGTGCTTTTACAAAGGTAAATGTCATTCCACCACCAATAATTAAATGATCTACTTTGTCTAAAATGTTTTCAATGATTGTTATTTTAGAAGAAACCTTAGCGCCTCCTAAAATGGCTAATATTGGCTTTTCTCCCGTTTTTAAAACTTTTTCAATCGACTTGATTTCTTTTGCTAACAAGTGTCCAAAACATTTTTGATCTTCAAAAAACTGCGCTACAATGGTTGTCGATGCGTGTGCTCTGTGAGCTGTTCCAAACGCATCATTTACATATATATCTGCCAAGTTCGATAACTGTTTGGCAAAGGATTCGTCTCCAGCAGTTTCTTCTGAGTGAAATCGCAAGTTTTCCAGCATCAATACTTGTCCTGGCTGAAGAGATGCTGCTGCTTGCATGGCTTTTTCTCCAACGGTTTCAGAAACAAATTGAACAGGAACTCCTAAAATTTCGGAGACTGTTTCCACGATGTGTCCAAGCGACAATGATGTATCGACTCCTTTGGGTCTTCCTAAATGAGACATTAGAATACAACTACCTCCGGCTGCCAATATCGTCTCAATAGTTGGTTTCGCTGCTCGTATTCTCGTTGCGTCGGCAACCTCTTTGGCGTCGTTTAAGGGCACATTAAAGTCAACGCGAATCAGTGCTTTTTTGTTTGTAAAGGATAAGGAATCTAATGTCTTCATGATGATTTGTTTTGTAGAGCACAAATGTAATGATTTGATGAAAATTTATTCGTAAAATACGCTGTTTTTAATACAGGTGCCTCTATTTTCTGGAATAAAAACCGTTATCTTTGTGAGATGCTGTTTCAAGACGTTATTGGACATGAAGGTGTAAAAAAAGACTTGCTATACAGTGTGGCACAGCAAAGAGTTGCTCATGCCCAGCTTTTTGTGGGGCCCGAAGGCTCTGGAACACTTCCGTTGGCCATTGCCTATGCCCAATATGTGTTGTGTGAAAATCAAGGAAACGAAAATACAGGTGGCAACGCAGCCTGTAATCTAAAAATGGAACAAATATCGCATCCTGATATGCATTTTGTTTTTCCTGTAGCCAACAATAACAAAGTAAAAAGCAAAGCCACTTCGTCTGACTTCATGGATGAGTGGAGGCAATTTCTCAAACAACAACCCTTCGGAAACCTGTTTGACTGGTACCAATTGCTTGGTATTGAAAACAAACAAGGGCAAATTGGAGTAGATGAAGCACAAAGCATTGTAAAAAAACTTTCTCTAAAATCGTACGAAGGTGGATGGAAAGTGGTTATTGTTTGGTGTGCCGAAAAACTAAATATCGCTGCGTCAAACAAACTTTTAAAACTTATTGAGGAGCCTCCAGAAAAAACATTGCTCTTGCTTGTCGTAGAAAATGAAGAATTGCTTCTAGAAACACTACGGTCGCGATGTCAAAAAGTGTTGTTGCCCTCGCTTTCAGCCCCTATCATTGAATCGGGGTTGTTGTCACTTGGTTGTGAAGCTAATGAAGCTAAAAAAATTGCTTTTCAAGCTCAAGGAAATTTTAATAAAGCTGTTGACTTGCTCAATAATGACAGTGAAGATTTACATTTTGAAAAGTGGTTTGTCTCTTGGGTTCGAGCAGCATTCAAGGCGCGGGGAAATAAATCTGCTATTTTGGAATTAGTCGCTTGGAGTCAACAAGTGGCAGGATCAGGAAGAGAAACCCAAAAAAAATTCCTGGATTATTGTGTCGTGTTTTTTCGTCAAGCTTTATTGGTAAATTACGATGTTTCGGAATTGGTTTATTTGGAACCTAAAACAAAGTTTGAACTTTGGAAATTTGCACCCTTCATACATGGGAATAATATTTTAGATATTGTTAAAGAACTTGAAGAAGCGAATTATCATATTGAGAGAAATGGAAACGCGAAAATGATCTTTACGGACTTATCTATTAAGTTGACACGACTCCTTCACAGACCTTCCTAATGGCTTTTATCAATACAAAAGTTTTTTCTTATTCTTTTTTTATACACCATAACTATTTCTTATTCTAAATGCATAAAAATAATGCGTTTTAAGAGCTTATTTCTCTTTTTAGGTGCTTTGTGCTGTGTCTTTCTAAAAAACCACTTCTAAGAAAAGTTATGTGCGTTTTTTGAACTCATACTGAAGCGAAGAATACATTCCGGTTCGACGAGCACGCCAATTGGATCGGATACCGTTTATCAAACCGAATAAAAAAGAAGGTTTGCGTTTGTTTATTTTTTCAGAAAGCATTGAAACATAAAATGCGTCCCAGAGCATAGGAGCTTTTTTTACTAACACAAAACCCACTTCAGAAAAAATTCGCTCAACGGCTTTGGGAGAAAAATGCCATAGGTGACGAGGCACGTCATAGGCCGCCCATTTATTTTCATAATACTTTGCATCCCAAGACAAAAAGTTGGGAGCCGCAATCACTATTCTTCCGTTGGGAGAAAGCACTCGGTTCATATTCTCAAAAAGGGTGGTTAGATCAGAAACATGCTCCAAAACATGCCAAAGGGTAATGCAGTCCATTGAGTTGTCATTGATGTCTTTAAAAGAGTCAATGTATGAAACCCCTTTTGCTTGGCCTTGTTTTTTTGCAAACGCATTGGGTTCCATTGCGAACGCTTTCCATCCTTTTTGTTGGCAGCCAATCACAAAGTCGCCTGTTCCTGAACCTATGTCAAGTAAGGTTCCTTTGTTTGGAAACAAGCGAGCTAATTTTTTGATTTTAGTATTGGTTTGAATCGTTTTGACCGTATGGTAAGTAATGTCTAAAAAGGATTTCCTAGTGTTGGTGTGAGAAACATAATTTGGGCTTTTGTAATACGCTGGAAGTTGTTCTAGACTCGGTTGTGGGTGTGTAATTAACATGTCCTTTTCTAAGTTAACAACCAATTCAAATACTTCCCCTGTAACCAAATGATCGGTACATAAAAATAGTGCTGTCTGTAAATTATTGGTGTCCAATTGGGTTACTTTTTTGGGTTCTTTAATACCTATTGTTCCACGTGGAACGAATCACTTACCGCCCCATATAAACAAGCAACACACTAATGTCGCTTGGAGAAACGCCGCTAATTCGTGACGCTTGTGAGAGCGAAGTTGGCCGAATGTCTTCTAGTTTCATTCGAGCTTCTGTGGACAACGACTTTAGCTTTCGATAGTCAAAGCCGCTAGGTATTCGAATGTTTTCTAATCGATTGAGTTTGTCTGCATTGTTCTTTTCTTTCTCTATATAGCCCGCGTATTTGACCTGGATTTCTGTTTGCTCCAATACCTCTTCATCTAGGTCATGAGCCGATGTATATTCTGCTACAGCAGGAATGTGTTGAATGTCCTGCATGCTAATGTTGGGTCGTGAAAATATCTTATGAACTTTGTTTGACTGCTTCATGGGAGAAGAGTTTTTTTGAGACAAAATTGGATTTGCAATTTCTGGAGAAACGCTAAGCGACTTGAGGTGCTTTACAAAATGATCGGAGGCGTTTTTCTTGTGTTCCATGCGCCTGAGGCGTTGATCAGATGCTAACCCTAATTCATTAGAAACAGGGGTAAGCCGGAGATCAGCATTGTCTTGACGAAGAAGGGTACGATATTCAGCTCTTGAAGTAAACATTCGATAAGGCTCTTCGGTTCCTTTAGTGATCAAATCATCAATAAGAACACCGATATAGGCTTCACTTCGTTTCAGCACAAAAGGTGGTTGGTCTTTAATGAATAAATGCGCGTTCATTCCTGCCATAAGCCCTTGGGCGGCCGCTTCTTCATAGCCTGTTGTTCCATTAATTTGTCCCGCAAAAAACAAACCGTTAATGAGTTTCGTTTCCAACGAATGCTTGAGTTGTGTTGGGGGGAAATAGTCGTACTCAATTGCATAACCGGGACGAAAAAACTTCACATTCTCAAACCCTTTCACAGAGCGTAACGCTTTGAATTGGATGTCTTCAGGTAGCGATGTGGAAAATCCATTAACATACACTTCGATGGTGTTCCAGCCTTCGGGCTCAACAAAAATCTGATGTCTGTTTTTTTCGGAAAACCTATTAATTTTATCCTCAATAGATGGACAATAACGCGGCCCCACACTTTGAATACTCCCGTTGAACATAGGAGATCGATCAAAACCTTCACGGAGTAGATCGTGAACTTCTGGGCTTGTATAGGTCATGTGACAACTCCGTTGGGTTTCGAGGGGTTTAGAAGTTTCCAGATACGAGAATTTCGCCGGTTTGCTATCTCCGGGCTGCTCTTCCATAAGTGAATAATCCAAAGAGCGTCCATCAACTCTTGGAGGTGTCCCCGTTTTCATACGGCCCGAATCAAATCCAGCTGTCGCCAATTCCTCGGTAATGCCAAAGGAAGCGCTTTCCCCTGCTCGTCCGCCACCAAATTGTTTTTCACCTATATGTATCAGTCCATTTAGAAAGGTTCCGTTCGTTAAAACCACAGTCTTGGATTTGATGGTAATGCCCAATGAGGTTTTTACGCCAACCACGCGGTTTTTTTCTATAAGAAGACCAGAAACCATCTCTTGATAAAAATCCAAATTAGGAGTTCCTTCTAACATCATTCTCCACGTTTCGGCAAAGCGCATTCGATCGGACTGTGCCCGAGGACTCCACATTGCGGGTCCTTTGGATTTATTAAGCATTTTAAATTGGATGGCTGTTTGATCGGTTACAATTCCGCTATAGCCGCCTAGGGCGTCAATCTCTCGGATAATTTGCCCTTTGGCAATTCCACCCATAGCCGGATTGCAAGACATTTGGGCAATGTTTTGCAGATTCATTGTAATAAGAAGGGTTTTACTCCCCATATTAGCGGCGGCAGCAGCGGCTTCAGAACCGGCATGACCAGCACCCACAACTATAACATCGTATTCGGACTCAAACATTGGATTTCGATTTGTGTTTCACGTGGAACAATCGGATCTTTTCTTCTTCTTTTAGGGTCATAAGTTGTTTTTCATCTTTTGATTTGTCTGAAAAACCGCAAAAATGCAACAAGCCGTGAACCATTACTCGAAGCAACTCCTGTTCAAAAGGAACTTCATACGCCGAGGCGTTTTCACGAACCCTGTCTATGGATATTGCAATATCTCCTTGTAGGTTTTTTCCCACGGTGTTGTCAAATCCGATAACGTCCGTTAATGTATCATGATTAAGGAATTGGATGTTCATATCATACAACTCCTGATCGGAAACAAATGCGTAAGTAATTTCTGAAACTTCAAAGCCCTCAGATTGAGCAACCTGAATAAGCCAACGTGAAAAGACATCTTCGGCAGTGAGCTTAAAGTCTGTACTGTAGTAGTAGTGGATCACTTATAAAAATTTTCACAAAGGTACGTTTTGTAAAGCTATTTATACAAGGTGTTTGAAAAATTGGCGTTTTATAGAAAAAAATGTAGTTTTAGAAAAATAAGATGGGGATGAAAGAGTTAAAATATTTGGCGGCATATACGATACCTGTTGCGGCAGGGATAGCGATTTACTTTAAAGGAGCCTGGTCATTCGCTGGGGTGGCTTATCCCTTCATTGTAATTCCAATTTTGGAGTTGCTTCTTGGAACTAACAATGATAATTATTCGGAAACAACTATTGAGAAGCGGTCTGCAAACCCTGTATTTGACTGGATGCTTTACGGAAATATACTGTGGGTTTTTGGGTTGTTGTTTTACGGTTTTAGGGAACTTGCGAGTTCACAACTTTATGTGTTTGAAACAATCGGCTTGGTGTTGTCGTTGGGTATTTTGTTGGCAACAAACGCCATAAACGTTGCGCACGAACTGGGCCATAGAAACAATAAAAAAGATCAATTTTTAAGCAAACTATTATTATTGCCTTGTTTGTATGTTCATTTTTTTGTTGAGCATAATTACGGACATCATCAGAAGGTTGCCACCCCTGAAGACCCTGCATCTGCTCGCTTTAATCAAAGTGTGTATGCGTTTTATTGGCAGTCTGTATTTGGTCAATACCAAAGCGCCTGGAAGCTTCAAAAAAAACTGCTTCAAAACTCTGGAAGCCCATTTCTTTCTATCAAAAACATAGTGTTTTGGGGTGCTATTGCCCAAATAGTATACATTCTTGTGGTGTTTTATGTGTTTGGAACCTTTGTTGGTATCTTGGCTGCTGTAATAGGTGTCGTTTCTTTTTTAATGCTAGAAAGCATCAACTATATAGAACATTATGGATTGTTGCGAGAAAAAACAGCATCGGGTCGTTATGAAAAGACACAAGATAAACATTCGTGGAATTCAGACCATGTAATCGGTAGAGTCGTGTTATATGAACTTACCCGACATAGCGATCATCATTTCAAAACTTCAAAAAAATATCAGGAATTGAATTATTACGATACCAGCCCGCAGCTTCCTTACGGATATCCAACTTCTATACTGTTGGCGTTAATTCCTCCGCTTTGGTTTCGAATTGTAAACCCACATGTTCCCGAGTCCATGAAAAACAACTTTTAAGAGTTCCAATTCATTTTCTGGACTATCTTTGCATCATAAACAAAAACTATGACTCAAGCAGTTCGTGTACGTTTTGCTCCTAGCCCTACAGGACCTCTTCATATTGGTGGGCTTAGAACCGCATTGTACAATTATTTATTTGCTAAAAAACACAACGGTGATTTTATTTTACGAATTGAAGATACCGATCAAAATCGTTTTGTTTCAGGAGCAGAAGACTATGTTGTCAATGCATTAAAATGGTGTAACATTCCTTTCGATGAAGGCCCTGGTACGGAGGATAAAAAAGGCCCCTACAAACAGAGTGAGCGAAAAGAACTTTATAAAAAAGCGGTTCGGACATTAATCCAAAAAGGGCGTGCTTACTACGCATTTGATTCGTCTGAGTCTTTGGAAAAACACCGTGTTTCTCACGAAGAAAAAGGGAAAACGTTTATATACAATTGGCACAATCGGTTAAAACTCGAAAACTCCTTGTCACTTTCAAAAGAAGAGGTACAAAAAAGAATTGATAATGGAGATCGTTATGTGATTCGGTTTTTAATGGTAGAAAACGGAGGTGTAGAAAACTTTATAAATTCAACTGATTTAATTCGAGGTACTCTTCGAGTTGATTTGAACCTATTAGACGATAAAATTTTATTCAAAAGCGATGGTATGCCCACCTATCATTTGGCAAATGTTGTGGACGATCATGCTATGGAAATTTCGCATGTCATTCGTGGTGAAGAGTGGTTGCCTTCCCTAGCGCTTCACCACCAATTGTATATCGCTTTTGAGTGGAAAACCCCTCAATTTGCACATTTACCGCTGTTGTTAAAACCAACAGGTAAAGGAAAACTTTCTAAGAGAGATGGTGATAAATTAGGGTTTCCTGTTTTTCCTTTAGACTGGCGAGATCCGGAAACAGGAAAAGTATCACCCGGCTACAAGGAAGCCGGATATGTTCCTGAAGCGGTAGTAAACTTTTTAGCGCTGTTAGGGTGGAACCCTGGTACGGAACAAGAAATACTAACGTTAAGCGAATTAATCGGTTTGTTTTCTATTGAACAGGTACATAAGTCGGGGGCGCGTTTTGATCCTGAAAAAAACAAATGGTTCAATCAACAACATTTACAACATATAGAAGAATCTGTGTTGGAACAGCAATTGATAAAAGACGCTAAAGCGTTTGACATCGTTGTTTCGCCCGAAAAAGCGCAAAAGGTTGTGCGTTTGGTAAAAGAGCGCGCTTCGCTGTTAACAGAACTTTGGGGTTTGTCCTCTTATTTTTTTATGGATCCTGAGGGTTATGATGCTAAAGCAGTGCGCAAACAATGGAAAGAGGGAACACCTGAAGTTCTTACTAAATTTCTTACCTTTTTAAAGTCGGCATCCTTGTCTGAGCCAAGCAATTTTCAAGCTGAATTTAAAACATGGATTGCCGATGAATCGATATCGTTCGGACAAATCATGGCTCCACTGCGTTTGTGCCTAGTGGGAAAATTGTCCGGAGCTGATTTGTTTGAAATTATCTGTTTTCTAGGGCACAAAACCGTAACATCTCGAATCCAAAAAGCGCTTCAGAATATTTGATGTATTTTTTCGTAACTTTGAGATTCACTTAAATCCTATATTTTATGAGTTTTACTTATTATGCTATCATTGCTCTTGTTGTGCTTGTTGTTATAAGCGCTTTTTTTATCGTAAAACAGCAGACAGCTGCTGTGATTGAACGCTTTGGAAGGTTTGTGAGTGTTCGGCATTCTGGACTGCAAATCAAAATTCCAATTATTGATCGAATTGCAGGAAGATTGAGTTTAAAAATTCAACAGCTGGATGTAATTGTTGAAACAAAAACCAAAGACGACGTATTCGTTAAACTAAAGGTTTCGGTTCAATTTAAGGTTATTAGAGATAAAGTGTACGACGCTTTTTATAAGCTCGACTATCCGCATGACCAAATCACTTCTTATGTGTTTGATGTCGTTCGTGCAGAAGTTCCTAAAATGAAGTTAGATGATGTCTTTGAAAGAAAAGACGATATTGCTATTGCGGTTAAAACCGAGTTGAATGAAGCAATGCTTAATTACGGTTATGATATTATTAAAACGTTAGTTACCGATATTGACCCTGATGAACAGGTTAAAAATGCCATGAACCGAATCAATGCTTCTGAACGAGAAAAGGTAGCAGCTCAATACGAAGGAGATGCTGCTCGCATTTTAATCGTAGAAAAAGCAAAAGCTGAAGCCGAGAGCAAAAGACTTCAAGGACAGGGAATAGCGGATCAACGTCGAGAAATCGCTAGAGGACTTGAGGAGTCTGTAGAGGTTTTGAACAAAGTAGGCATCAACTCTCAAGAGGCGTCTGCGTTGATTGTGGTAACCCAACACTACGACACTTTGCAGTCGATTGGGGAACACGTGAACAGCAACCTAATCTTATTGCCTAATTCGCCTCAGGCAGGATCAGACATGCTCAACAACATGGTGGCTTCGTTTACTGCAAGTAACCAAATCGGAGAAGCAATGAAAAAAGCTGAAAAAAAGAAAAACGGCGATAGTTAGTTGTTTTTCTTTGCCCAAGTGTCGCGTAATCCCACTGTTTTATTAAAAACAAGATTGCCCGGCTTGGTGTCTGGATCAGTTATGAAATATCCCAAACGTTGAAACTGGAAGTGTACTCCTGGTAAAGTGTCTTGTAAACTTGGCTCTACCCAACCTTCTTTAGTTGAAAAGGAGTCTGGATTGATATGGTCCATAAAATCAACCTCTTTATCTGCATCGGGAGATGGGTGTAAAAACAAGCGGTCGTATGAGCGGATTTCGGCTGAAATTGCGTGTTTGACTGAAACCCAATGAAGCGTTCCTTTTACTTTTCGCTGACTGGCCTCTGTACCGCTCCCGCTTTTACTTTCCTTGTCGTAGGTACAATGGATTTCTGTAATATTGCCCTCGTTGTCTTTTACAACCGATTCACCTTTAATAATATAGGCGTTTTTTAAACGCACCTCTTTATCTAAGGTAAGTCGGAAAAATTTTCGGTTTGCGGATTCTTTAAAATCTTCACGTTCGATAAACAGTTCTTTTGAAAAAGGAACTTCACGACTTCCAGCTGATGGGTCTTCGGGGTTGTTTTCTGCAATTAAAATCTCTTCGTAATTTTCTGGATAATTGATAATTACCAGTTTTATGGGGTTAACAACAGCCATAACTCGCGGTGCTTTTTTGTTTAAATCCTCACGGATACAAAACTCTAATAACGACGCATCAATTACATTTTCTCTTTTGGAAACTCCAGCAGCTTCGGCAAAGTTTCTGAGGGATTCTGGAGTGTATCCTCTTCGTCTTAAGCCCGAAATTGTTGGCATTCGTGGGTCGTCCCAACCTGTGACTACGTTAGCCTCAATCAATCGAGATAGTTTTCTTTTGCTTGTTACCGTATAGCTAAGATTGAGTCGAGCAAATTCTCGTTGTTTGGGTCGTAACAAATCCGGATTGTGTATATGATCTAAAAACCAATCGTATAAATCACGATGCGGTTTAAATTCCAAAGAGCACAATGAGTGCGTAATTTGTTCTATGTAGTCCGATTCACCATGAGTCCAGTCATACATTGGGTAAATGCACCAAGTGTTTCCTGTTCTGTGGTGTGTTTTATGAAGAATGCGATACATAACAGGGTCTCGTAATAGCATATTGGGAGAACTCATATCAACTTTTGCTCGTAAGACGTGCGTTCCTTCTGTGTGTTTTCCTGCCTTCATCTCTGCAAACAATCGAATGTTCTCGTCTGTTGGTCGATTTCTAAACGGGCTATTTATTCCTGCTTGAGTCGGTGTGCCTTTTTGATGCGCGATATCTTCCGAAGATTGTGAATCAATATAGGCGCACCCTTTTTCTATAAGCTGTACAGCCCAATCGTAAAGTTGCTGGAAATAGTCAGAAGCATACCGCTCTTGCTCCCATTTGTATCCCAACCAATCAATGTCGTTTTTGATGGCATCGACAAATTGTTGTTCTTCTTTAGCGGGATTGGTATCATCAAATCGAAGGTTGACAGGCGCGTTGTATGTGAGACCTAAACCAAAATTAATACAGATCGCTTTTACGTGGCCTATATGAAGAAAACCGTTGGGTTCAGGGGGAAAGCGAAAACGCAATTTATCCTGAGAAAGTCCTTGGGTTAGGTCCTCATCAATAATGTGTTCTATAAAGTTTTTGGCTTTTTTTTCTTCTGACATTGCTGTTGATTAATAATTGCAAAGTTAAACAAAAACAGATGCTCTCGTTGGGTTTATTGTATCTTTGTAAAAAAATATAATGGGTACTATTTATTTGGAAAACATACAGCTGTTTTCACATCACGGATGTTTGGAGGAAGAAGCGATTATTGGTAGTGATTATCGTGTAGATTTATGGGTTGATAGTTCGCTAGAACAACCGGCTAAAAGCGATGCTTTGGAAAATACAGTGGATTATGTATATCTAAATCGTGTTGTTGAAGAAGAGATGGCTGTTCCTTCCAAGTTGTTGGAGCATGTTGGTCAGCGAATTATAGACCGCGTTATAAAAGAGTCTGAACGGGTAGAGAAAATTAAAATCTCCATTGCCAAAATCAATCCGCCTATTGGGGGGCATGTAGCTTCTGTTTCTGTGATCATGAAACAAGTTCGGCAAGAATAGGTAAAAGTTTTAAAAAGTATTACTTTTGTGCTGAAATTGGCACCGTGGCCGAGTGGCTAGGCAGAGCTCTGCAAAAGCTTGTACAGCGGTTCGAATCCGCTCGGTGCCTCTTATTTGTTCTCTATTCTTATTTCTTGAATAGCATTTTTTATCTTCTCTTTTTCTTTTGGGAAAAATCCTTGAAAAATCAATACCAATCCGCAAATAAACAAAAAGGTGTTTACTACTTGTTTGATATTGAATATTCGTGAAGGGGTAAGTTTGTGTTTGAGTTGTTTGGCTATGGATATTTTAATGAGGTCTATCAAAAAATAAATAGAAAGAACCATTATAAAAAAAGTGGTTATTCTAACCGAATTCATTTCTAATTTTGGTCCAACCAGTAAAATAATACCCAACCAAAATAAGAGAACACCGATATTAATAAGGTTGAGAAAAAAACCTTTTAGGACCTGAGTTAAGTAGTTTGTTTTCTTTACTGTTTTGGTGCGATTGGTTTGCGGTTGTTTTTTTTTCTCTTTGATCGTTTGAATAAAGGTTATGCATCCGTAAGAAGCTAGTAAAACACCCCCAAATGCAAGCCATGACGGATCGTCTTTTATTTTGGTAAGTAACTGATTAGTGCTAAAATAAGCAATAGCAATAAAAACAATATCGGCGAGTATAACACCTAAATTAAAAAAGATAGCGGACCGAATTCCTTTAGTGATACTTGTTTCTAGTAACACAAAAAAAACCGGGCCTAATGTAAAGGAAAGAAAAAAACCAACCGGTAGTGCTGTCCAGAAATCACTCATGGTGTTTATTCAAGTTCAATAACACTTCCGCCTAAGAAAACGGTTTTATTCAATTGAAGTGGTTTTCCATAAACCCTAACAATACCACCCGCTCTAACTGTAGCTTGGACTACTTTGCTTGCGTTTATATACGCATTTCCTCCTGCGTTTATGGTAATCGAGGTTTGTTCTGTTAGTAAGTCTTTTGTTTTGGCTGTTGCTCCTGTAGAGATTATTAAATCTTGATTGGTTGCTGCTCCTTTTAAGGTTAGTATTCCTCCAGTTACAGCAGAGGCATCTACTTTTTCTACATCTAAAACTAGATCTATTTCTGCTCCTTCTTTGGTTTCTAACTCAATTAATGGTTGTAATAAAACATCTTTGCTTGAAATAAACGATCCTTCCCGCGCCTCTATTTTTTCTATGTTTCCTGAATAAAACAATTCAACTGTGGTATTAAATCCACTAAGAATTCGTTTGGTTTTCATTCGTAATTTTAATCGTTTTCCTTTATTAATAACTACAACATCGTCAATGTGTTTACCAGAAATAATAAGTTTATTTTCATCAGAAGGAACAAGTGTAACTTGTATTCCGTCTTTAACTTTTAGTTCGTCAAACTCTCCAATAGCTATTTCTTTCTCTTGAGCAACAACAAGTAATGAAAATAGAAAAATGAATATATTCTTCATGATTATAATTTTTTAATTTTCTTTTTTTCCTATCAATTGTAAATCCAAATGTCGTTTTATGATATCTGTTTTTAAAACTTTTACCACAACTTCATCTCCTAATTGGTATGTTTCTTTGGTTTTTCTGCCTACAAAAATATATTCTTTCTCGTCAAAAATAAAGAAATCATTAGGAATATCTTGAATACGAATCATTCCTTCACATTTATTTTCTATTATTTCTACATACATTCCTCGCTCTGTAGCACCAGAAATTACGCCAACAAACTGCTGGTTTATGTACTGAGACATATATTTTACCTGCATATATTTTATAGAGTTTCTTTCTGCTTTTGTGGCTACTTGTTCCATAAAAGAACTGTGTTTACATATTTCTTCGAGCGACTCTTTAGTTGATGGTTGTTGGTTGTTTAAATAAGTTTGCAATAAACGATGAACTAACACATCGGGGTAGCGACGGATAGGGGATGTAAAATGCGTATAATAATCAAAAGCCAAACCGTAATGTCCAATGTTTTGTGTTGTATATTCTGCCTTACTCATTGTTCGGATAGTTAAAGTATCTACCAGGTTTTGTTCTTTTTTACCTTGTACATCTTTTAATAATCTATTCAATGAAGATGAAATATTTTTTTCGTTTGAAAAATTAAGTTTGTGACCAAATTTTCCAACAACTCGTTGGAGCTGTGCTAATTTTTCAATATTAGGTTCGTCATGAACCCTATAAATAAATTTTTTGATGGGTTCTTGTTTTCCTATAAATTCTGCTACTTTTTTATTAGCTAAAAGCATAAATTCCTCAATCATTTTATTAGCATCTTTTGCTTCCTTAAAAAACACATTGGATGGATGATTGTTTTTATCGAGAATGAATTTTACTTCTATTTTATCGAAAGAAATAGCACCTGATTTCATTCTTTTCTGTCGCATTTTTTTAGCTAATTCGTTCATAACACAAATAGCCTCAACGAGGGGTTGAGCAATGGAATACGTCTGTTTGGTTAAAGATATTTCTTGAGGAATTTTTGGTGTTTGCGCTTCTATTACGTGTTGAGCTTCTTCATAAGCAAAACGTTGATCTGATAAAATGACGGTTCTTCCAAACCACTGATTTTTTATTTTTCCGTCTTTATTTATTACAAAAACAGCTGAAAATGTATATTTTTCTTCGTGCGGACGTAAGGAACACGCTTGGTTTGATAATATCTCTGGAAGCATAGGTACTACGCGATCAACTAGATATACAGAGGTGGCTCTTTGATAGGCTTCTTTATCTAAAATTCCGTCTTTTTCTATATAATGAGACACATCAGCAATATGAATTCCTATTTCATAATCACCATTTTCAAGGACTTGAAAAGATAAAGCATCATCAAAATCTTTTGCATCTTTTGGGTCTACAGTAAATGTTAATACATCTCTAAAGTCGCGACGTTTTTTTATTTCCTTTGTTTGTATAGAAGTGTCGATTTCATTGGCCGCTTTGAGAACTTCTAGTGAAAATTCATACGGTAACCCAAATTCTTCCAAAATCCCGTGAATTTCTGCATGATGAGTTCCTGGTGTACCTAAAAATTTAACAATCTTTGCTTGAGGTGATTTTTTAGGATTGTTCCATTTCTCTAGCTCTATAACTACTTTTTGCCCTTCTTTTTCAACATCTATATTGGTATTATTTATAAAAAAATCTGGATAAATATTTCCGTTGCCAACACAAACAAAAGCTGTATTGTTTTGTAATTGAAGAATACCTACAAAACGGGTTTTGGATCTTTTTACTACAGATAAGATCTCTGCTTGTTCTTTCTTTTTTCCTCTTGTTTTAAAAAGCCGAAAAGAAACAGTATCTCCATTAAAAGCGGTTAATAATTGTTTTTTTTTTATAAAAATATCATCTTCAAACTCCTCAGAAACCAAATAACCATTTCCGCTTTGGGCAACATCTAATGTTCCTTCAAATAATAATGGTTTTTGTTTGAGTGTATATTTACCTCTAACGGTTTCATTGAGTTCTTTTTGAAGAGTAAGTTTTTTGAGTGATTTTACAATTTGGTTGCGTCCGCTTGGATCATTGATACCGAGGGATGCGGCAACTTGTTTATAGTTTAAAGAGGTTTTGGGTTGATTTAAAAAAACTTCTTTAATTTTTTTGGTTAAACTCTCCCCTTTTGTTTTATTCTTCTTTTTTTTTCTTCCCATATTCTAAATTCTTCACGAAGTTAGTTTTATTTTATGAATAGCATCTTTTAAAGTTTTTTAACTATTAACAATATCATTCTTTTTTTTAATTTAAAATTTAAAATAATGGGTATTATTATTGGTTGTTTATAATGCTAAAAACTTTTTTATTAAAACTTAGACAGTTTTGATATTAAAAAATAAAGAACATTTATAAACATATTTAGTTAAATTTAAAATACTTAAAATCATATAAATAAATCAATTATTAACTTCTGTTTATAATTTAAATTGTTGGTAAATAGTTGTGTAATTCTACATTATATATGTTTATAAACAATTTTTTCTTGTTTAAAAATTACCAATTAAAAAAAATAAAAAAATCGGTTTTTTATATTCTTTTTTTCAATGGATGATTTATTTATTAAATCGTATTTTTTTTATCATATAATGTCCTGTTTTATTAACAATATTACTTTATAAAAAACAATTGATAATGAGTTATTTAAAAAAACAATACACATTCCTATTAAAAAGTACTTTATTACCTTTGTAGGTATAATACAAAATAGATTAAACGAACATTAACAAATTTTAAAAATACACTCACAAAAGAGAATGTTTAAAATTTTTAATGAGAGAACGCGTACAGCGAGAGGTTGCACACGTTCTCAATTTTATAATGATCATAAAATCAATTAATTACTAAAATTCAAACGTGTGAAAATAGCAATTGGCTGCGACCATGCAGGACCCGAGTATAAAAATGAAATTAGTAACTTACTTAAATCAAAAGGTGTCGAAGTTATTAATTATGGAACCGATCGTTTTGAGAGCGTAGATTATCCTGATTTTATACATCCCACCGCAAAGGCGGTCAATGATCATATAGCAGATAAAGGAATTATTATTTGCGGTAGCGGAAACGGAGCAAACATGACCGCTAATAAATATAAAAACGTCCGATCGGCATTGTGCTGGAATAAAGAAATAGTTTCTCTTGCACGTAGCCATAACGATGCGAATATATTAAGTATCCCTGCCCGTTTTGTTTCTCTACCTCAAGCACTTGAAATGGTTAACACCTTTTTAGAAACACCTTTTGAGGGAGGAAGGCATACCCAACGAATCAATAAAATACCAAACACCCACTAAAATGGGAACACACCATCGGAAAGAAGGAAGTAAATTATTAGCGTGGAGTATAAAATCGTGGGAAGAATTAACAAAAAGAGAGCTGTATAGTATTTTATCATTACGTTCTGAGGTTTTTGTGGTTGAACAAACCTGTATTTATCAAGATATAGATAACAAAGACCAGAAAGCCCATCATGTTCTAGGGTTCGATGACAATCAACTTGTAGCCTACTCAAGAATATTTAACGAAGTCGATTACTTTAAAGAGGCAAGCTTTGGAAGAGCAGTTACTTCTCCAAAAGTACGAGGAACAGGCGTCGGACACCAACTTGTAAAAGAAACGCTTCAAAAAATGGAGCAACTTTACCCAAAATCATCCATCAAAATATCAGCACAAGCTCACTTACAAGGTTTTTACAGCAAACACGGTTTTAAAACAGAGGGAACCACTTACCTAGAAGACAACATTCCTCATGTCGCAATGTTTATAAGGAAGTAGCTACCGCCCATTTTTGCAGAATAGCCTCTATCGCTTGGGTTATTTTTTCTTCATCCTTCTTTTTTTTAGAAGTGTAAATAAAAAAACCGTACCCACAAAAGTCATTTACCAAAAACCTTTTTTTTTCCAATCGATACGCTTCTCTCAATTTTCTTTTTAATCGATTTCTCTCAGAAGCTAATTTTATATTTCGTTTAGGAACTGAAAATCCAACCTCTAATGAAGAAACTTCCTTTTTCCCCCCTTTCATATATACAAAACGCACAGGAAAAGAAGAAATAGAAGCCCCTTCAGAAAACAACAAATCAATTGTTTTCTTTTTTCGAAGCACCTCTTTTTTGGAAAGACTTAAACTCATTCTATTTCCACAAAATTATTACTCATATCCACATCAGCCATTAATCCAGAAGGATCTATTGATATAGAGGAAATGGTTTTTGGATCTTTTGATATTTCAAACGAATAAGAAGGACTTCCCCAAAACCAATCATCCAAAACGGTTCGTTTTATGGAAGGGTATGGGTTTTCTTTTTCTCCCAACATCATCTGCAAAGGAATATAAAAACTTTCCTGCGAATCGTCTTTATATACCACCAAAATATCAATAGGCATAGGCATTAAACCAATACGCTTTAACGAAACTAAGGTTTTCTTTTTCTTTTTTTCGATTTCGATAGCATAATCAATGGTGTTTGTTGTTTGCGTCCAGTCAGTGAGATACCACCCCAGCCGGAAACCGGAAACTTTTTCCGCAGTTCTTTTAATATCATTCGGTGCTGGGTGAGTAAATTTAAAATCAGCGTAATATTTTCTTACGGTTTCCATTGCTTTATCCATTCCTATAATATATCCAAGCTGTGCTAAAAAAATAGCTCCCTTACTGTAGGCCGATGCGCTATAAGCTCCGTTGTATTTGTAACGATCCGCATGAGTAGTCTGCGGTTGTTCTTTTCCTGAATTAGCAAGATAGCGATAACTCCTGTAACTATCTTCCCACGGATTGTTCTTTTCAATATTTAAAAGTTTGTTTTCAATAATCGTAGAAATAAATGTGGTAAAACCCTCATCCATCCACTCGTGTTTAGCCTCGTTGGTTGCTAAGATATGTTGAAACCAAGCATGCGCCATTTCGTGAGCCGTTACCCCGAGTAAACTTGGGTAAGATCGATTCCCAGTAATAAGCGTACACATTGCATATTCCATTCCGCCATCTCCTCCTTGAATTATCGAATACTGTTTCCAGGGATAGGCACCGATGTTTTTATTAAAAAAATCCAACAAGGCAACGGAATCTTCTTGCAACTTTTGCCAATTTTCTTTTATTTTTTCATCATCGTTATAAAGAAAATGAAGAGTTACTCCACTAGGCCCTTCTAGGGTATCGTGAACAAAATCAGGATCAGCTGCCCAGGCAAAATCGTGTACATTGGGCGCATAAAATTCCCAGCGAAGCCTATCGCCTTTGGGGAGCTTTACTACTTCATTTGGGTTTTCATATCCGTGGCCCACTTCTTGAGGATTTTGTAAATAACCCGTTCCTCCAACGACATACGTTTTATCCAAAGTCAAAGAGACGCGATAATTTCCCCAAACGCCGTGAAATTCACGACCAATATAAGGGTCTGTGTGCCACCCTTCATGATCGTACTCAGCCATTTTAGGAAACCACTGAGTCATAGATAAAGAAACGCCTTCTTTGTTGTCTCTTCCGCTTCTGCGAATTTGTTTTGGAATTTGTCCCTCAAAACGCATAGACAAAGTAGTACTTTCGCCCGGCTGTAAAGGCTTGGAAAGAGAAACACTCGCCAAAGTACCTTCTTCTTTGTAAGTCAAAGGTTGGTTATTTTGACTTAATGAGGTGATATTGAGCTTCCCTATTTCGTTTTCTTGTAAGCCCAATATTCGGTCGCCCACTCTTTTATCGGGATCAGCAATGGATCGAGAACGAATATCCATTTGGCTTCCGGGTTGAAAAGCATTGAAATAAAGGTGGTAATAAACCCTTTCTAACACATCAGGAGAATGGTTTGTATAAACCAATTCCTGTGTACCCCAATACTTAAAAGAATTTACATCTACCTCAACATCCATTGTGTAATCTACGTGTTGTTGCCAATAACCAGGATTAGGATGTTGTGCAAAAGACATATTTAATCCCAAAAACAGCACTAAAAAAGAGAAAAGAAGTTTCATAACATTATTTTTTTGAGGCTAAAACAAGAGCATTGTATGCGTTGACCACACTGCCTGATTTACTAATTGAACTAAATGGAACAGCATTCCCATCTTCACCCACGACGACCGTTTTTTTAATAGGAAGCCCAGAATTCATGAGAATCATCTTTACTTCAGCGGCAGTCAATTTGGGATAGTATGAACGTACCAGAGCCGCCACACCCGAAACAGCAGGAGCCGCCATAGAGGTGCCACTAGCAAAATCATATTCATTATTGGGTTTACAAGACCAAACATCACTTCCAGGAGCAAAGACATCGACGTTTTCTTTTCCATAATTGGAAAACGAAGAAACCATTTCTCCTCCATATTCAGACGCCAAAGCACCGACGGTTAAAAACGAATTAGACACAGAAACTCCACCTAATTGATCGTTCGGATAAATAGGGTTGTCTTCCAAGTCAATGTTTTTTGAGTCGTTTCCTGCGGCATTAATAATAAGTACATCCTTTTTAGCGGCGTATTGAATAGCTTCTGTAACCCATTCTTTTTGGGGAGAATACCCTTTACCAAAACTAGTGTTGATAATTTGAGCACCATTATCAACCGCATAACGGATTGCCAACGCGACGTCTTTATCGTATTCATCACCGTTTGGAACCGCACGAATTGCCATGATTTCAACATTGTTTGCAATACCGTCAATACCCACTCCGTTGTTTCGCTTGGCGGCGATGATTCCTGAAACATGTGTTCCGTGATCCGCTTCTTTTTTATCAGGTCCAATCACATTGGCGTTGCCGTAATCTGTGTCAGAAAGATCGTCGGGGTCGTCACCCAAAATAGCTCGATCGTCAAAATCCAAATTATAATGATAGTTGACTTGATCTGCTAAATATTTTTGATAATCCATAGCGCCCTCTAAATCCAAATTATTTGATTTTAAAAACAACAACAACCCTTTGGCTTCGTTGACTTTAGGGTCATCACTTTGAATAGCGTTCAAATCATCTGCTGAAAAAGAGTCTTTTTTTAAGTGATCTTTAATTGTTGTTTCAGCATCGGGAATTGCATTTACAATATAGTCAACCTGTTTTTTTTGAGCGGAAGAGGATGCAAGTTTTCGTTCTCGTTCGGCCTTTGCTTTTTGATATTCTTTAGAGCCGTCATCTCCTTTTTTCAAAATTCGAGTAAGCTCAAAAGCAGCCCCTGTCATATCGCCTATAAAGTTCCAACCGTGAATATCGTCTATATACCCGTTTTGATCGTCGTCTTTTCCATTGTTGGGAATTTCATCGCTATTTGTCCAAATCACATCACGCAAATCTTCGTGTTCGATATCAATTCCAGAATCAATTACCGCAACTACCACCTTAGCTCCTTTTTTGTTTTGAAGCAGTTCAGCATAAGCCTTTTCAACGCTCATTCCTGGGATAGTGTCTTTGATAAGGTCTTTGTGGCTCCATTGTTTTTTTTCATCCTCTTCAAGAGGAATAATTTTCAAAGGAACAGAGTCAATATTTTCTTTAGGGATACTAACCAACGAGGTGCTTCCACAACCTGCCAATAACAGTGAGGATAGAAGCGTAATAAGAAATAGGTTTTTATTCATGATATTATAATTTAATTAAAGATTTCTTCAAAAGTAAAAGACTGATCCAAACGCACTCCTTTTTCAGTGTGTTTTACAGTAATTATAGGGTTATATGCGTCGTGTTCCAAAAATAAGTAATATCCATTATCTGCAGCCTCCTTCAAAAAAAATTCTTTTTCTGTCATTGAAATAAGAGGGCGCGTATCGTATCCCATAATAAAAGGAATAGGTATGTGTCCAGCAGTAGGAATAAGATCCGCAGCAAACACCAAGGTTTTATTTTGATAACGAATATGAGGGATCATTTGTTTGTCAGTATGTCCATCAACGAATAAAACACCAAAACCCAACCCCGTTTTTTCAAGGTAAGGACTCGCTTTTTTTTCAACAAAAGACAATTGCCCAGACGCTTCAATAGGAAGTAAGTTTTCAGACAAAAAAGAAGCTTTTTCTCGCTGATTAGGCTGAGTCGCCCACAACCAATGCTCTTTATTGGTCCAATAAGTTGCGTTTTTAAACACCGTATTATAGCCTGTTCTATCGGCATTCCACTCGACACCACCGCCACAATGATCAAAATGCAAATGCGTCAGAAATACATCCGTAATATCGTCTCTATGAAAACCTGCTTTGGCAATGGATTGTTCCAAATCGTCCTCACCCCAAGGTTTATAGTATCCAAAAAACTTATCAGACTGCTTGTTTCCCATTCCGGTATCAATCAAAATCAATCGATTTCTTTCTTCGATCAACAGGCAACGTGCACCAATGTCAATAAGATTGTCTTGATCAGCAGGGTTTGTGCGAGACCAAAGACTTTTGGGAACCACACCAAACATGGCGCCGCCGTCAAGTTTAAATTTTCCAGCCTCAATAGGATAACATTTCACACGATTAAATTTTGATAATGAATCTAAAAATAAGTTAATATTTGTTTTACGGAATGAATATGTTATGCAAATTAATCAAAAAGGATAACATTTGATTAAAGCTTTGAACTAAATAAATTATTTCTATTTTTATGGTTTACAAAACAAAAAAAAGATCTATTGAAAAAATTGAAGCGTAGTTTAACCCTTTCCTCTGTTATTGCAATCAGTATCGGCGGAATGTTAGGAAGTGGAATTTTTGTTCTCCCAGGATTGGCAGCAGCAAAAACAGGTCCATCGGTTTGGTTGGCGTATATATTAGCGGCGGTATGTGTTCTTCCTGCAGCAATTTCAAAATCTGAATTAGCCACAGCTATGCCTTCATCGGGAGGCGCCTATGTTTATATCGAACGCGCTTTTGGACCTCTTTTTGGAACCATTTCAGGAATAGGACTTTGGCTTTCTATTTTACTTAAAAGCTCATTTGCCTTGGTGGGTTTTGGTGCGTATCTATCGGTTCTTGTTAACATTGACCCCACTGTAACCAAATATGTTGCGCTCATTTCGTTGGTAGGCATCCTTTTTCTAAACATTTTTGGCGTTAAAAAAGTAGGTAAAGTTCAAACCGTTATTGTCATCATTAGTATTACAGCTTTGGGAATACTAACAGCCTTTGCTTTGCCCAAAGCTACGGTTGACACCACTATTCCCTTCCTGATCGACGACCAAACAGGATTGATAGCAACCATTGCGTTTGTTTATTTGTCCTACGCTGGAGTTACTAAAGTAGCAGCGATAGCAGGAGAAATCAAAAACCCAAGCCGAAATCTTCCAATCGCTATGATGGCTTCTTTGTTTTTGACAGCTTCCATTTATGTTTTTGTTGCGTATGCTCTTGTGCATAATTTACCCTTAGAGTCTTTGCAAACAGATATTCACCCCATATATACACTTTCTGAAAGCATAGGAGGAAAAATAGCAGGCTATATAGCCGCTGTTGTGGGTGTGTTGACACTGATTTCAGGTGCAAATTCTGGAGTTTTAGCGTCTTCAAGATTTCCTTTTGCCATGGCAAGAGACAAACTTTTACCTAAATTTTTAGCAAAAATCCACCCCAAACACATGACACCTGTCATTACAATTGTACTTACCTGTGTGATTATGGCAATTGTGATTTTATTCTTAGATGTTGTTAAAATTGCCAAACTTGCTAGCGCATTTTTAGTGCTTATTTTCATTTCCATGAATGTAGCGGTTATTATATTAAGAGAAACCTCTGCGCAGTGGTATCAACCAACGTATAAATCCCCTTTGTATCCTTTAGTACAAATATTTGGCTTGGTAAGTGGTGTTGTTTTACTTGTCTATTTAGGAATGTTAGCTCTTGTTTCCATACTACTCATAGTTGCTTTGGGATATGTTATTTATCGTTTTTTTGGTAAAAATGCATTGCGAACAGGCGTTTTACGAGATTACGGGCATCGGCCTGCGGTGTATTTGTTTTATAAAAAAGGAAAAACAACTGAGACACAAACCCCTAAGTTGTCTCCCAAACCAAAACTAGACGACAACTTGGTTTCAAAAGCGGGAGCAATTGTACCCCTTTTAGGGAACGAAACCTCTGTTGAAGCTCTTGTAGAAATGGCGGCAGCGATGAATAAGCGCGATAAAATTCAGGCGGTAAACATCACAGAAGTTCCCAACCAAACGTTTTTGGATGCAGTTTCTGAAAACACCCCACGAACCGCAGCACTCCAAAGACGAATTAAACGATTGTCTGATCCAAACCAATTGGACATTGATTTTGAAGCAGTGGTTACACACGAATTATCAAACACCATTCACGCCTTAAGCGATCAAACACATTGCGATTGGCTTGTAATGGGATGGAACGGACGAGCGCATAACGGAATTTTGGTTCGCAACCCAATTGGCTGGTTGCTAACCAACATCAACTCTGACTTTGCCCTGTTTAAAGACAATGGCGTTCGTCATTTTAGCAAAGTTTTGCTGGCACTTCGACCTGGAAGAAAAGACAAAAACTTTATAGCAATTGCCGATCGTATTTGTAAGTTTTATGGCGCATCATTGACGCTACTGCACGTTGTCCCCGAAAAAGCAGCTAATGAGGTAGTACAAAAAATGAAAGCAAAATCAGAAACGTTGCTTCAGAAAGCAACAGTCAATAATGAGGTTGTAATTATTGCGAGTAACAACCCCGTAAAAACCGTTTCTAAACAATCTTCAAGTTACGACTTATTGATACTGGGTACTCCTGAGAAAGATAATTGGTTGAGCGTTCTTTTTGGAACAGGAAAAGACAAATTTACTGACAACTCAGAGTGTTCAGTACTTCGATTAACCATGAAGTCCAAAGGAAATTAGAAACAAATTATTGTTGATAGACGCGAACCCAATCAACATACATATGTTTTGGAAACTCAGTTGTGGCATCGGGACGACCGGCGTTTTTCCCACCCACAGCGAGGTTTAATAAAATGAAAAAAGGCTGGTGAAATTCCGTAAACTCATCGCCTATAATTGAAGCAGAAGCAAACTGATTTCCATCAACAAACCAGGTGAGTTGATTAGCACTCCATATGAGCTCAAATAAATGAAAATCATCTTCAAATATACCTTCGTTAAGGCGAAATTTTTTAGCCCCCATCATTTTATGCGCATTGTTTTTGTCGGCATAATGAATATTTGCTTCCACAACAGCGTTGTCTTTAGAGCCATAAAACTCTAAAATATCAATTTCTCCTGTTTCAGGCCACGGGGTATCTCCTCCGTTTTCATTGATGTTGGCACCCAACATCCAAAATGCAGGCCACATTCCGTTTCCTTTAGGCAATCGAACACGAGCGGATATTTTTCCGTATTTCCAAACATGCTTATTTGCTGTGTGCAATCGCGCCGAGGTAAATTGATTCATTCCAAAATCATCGCTTTCATGAATAGCTTTGATCACCAAATTACCATTTTCGACATAAGCGTTTTTGGGATTATCGGTATATCGTTGCCACTCGTCATTAAACCGCCCAGCTTCCTCTATTTGATGGGTCCAGTTGTTGAGGTTTAATGAATCGCCATCAAATTCATCGGACCAAACGAGTTTCCAACTAGCACCCGTATCTATAGCTTTAGTGGAGTTGTTTTTTTGAGAGTTGTTTATACATGAGGCAACGGTAAAAACGATTAAAAGCACACATAGGTGTCGCACCGTATACATAGAGAAATTATTTTAGTCCTTATTTTCGTTGCTTTTCATATTAAACTTATCAATAACATGATATTTTGCTTGTTTTGCTTTCCATTTTTCACGAGCGTATTTTTGCATGTCAATAATGGTGTCTTTTTCGTCAACAATCTCAAGACCTAGCAAGGTTTCAATAACATCTTCCATGGTAACGATACCGTCCACACCGCCGTATTCGTCAACAATCAGCGCAATGTGTTCTTTCTTTTCTAGCAACTTTTCCCACAAAGAAAACAACACTTTGGAAGAAGGAAAGACTAAGATCTCTCGTTTAATATCTTTTAACGACAACTCGTAATTGTCCTCAGCCAAATTTTCAAAAACTTCTTGCCTAAAAACATAGCCCGAAATATTTTCTTCGTTTTCAGCATAAATAGGTATTCGGGAAAATTTTAGATAATCTTTGTTTTTTAGAAAATCACTCAAAGAAAGGGTTTCATCAGCAACAGCAACAACAACTCGCGGCGTCATGATGTCTGAGACTTTAATGTTTTTTAGCTTCAGGATATTTTGAATTATCTTGTTTTCTTTATCTGAAAACAAACCTTCATCTGTTCCAATACTAGCTAGGGCAGCAATTTCTTCTCTACTGGTTGTTTGTTCTTCCTGATTATTTGTAATTAACTTTGTAATGAGCGCCGAAACCACCACCAAAGGATACGATAGCACAACCATGCCTTTTATCGTATAATAACAAACAGCAGAAAGGCTTCTCCAATACTGCGCTCCAATTGTTTTGGGAATGATTTCGGTGATTACCAAAATTAAAAGCGTCAGTACCGCCGAAACAACACCAAACGAAGCCTGTCCAAAAACCGCAACAGCCTGAGCCCCAACACCCGCAGCACCAATGGTGTGAGCAACGGTGTTTAGAGACAAAATAGCAGAAAGGGGCTTGTCAATATTTGTTTTATACTCCAAAAAAGGCTTGGCCCACTTAAACCCTTTTTCTTGTTGTATTTTCAAATACGACAAAGGAGTGGAAAGCAGCACCGCCTCCATTATTGAGCAGAGAAAAGAAACAAATAACGCTAGAAAAAGATAGGCAAGTAATGCGACCATTTTTATTTCAAATATACAATTTTGATTTCCTTTTTTTTCACACAGTTAAGAGGCAACAATCGAAACAAGCTTAGTCATTCAGTTTCAACACTGCCATAAAAGCCTCTTGTGGAATTTCTACGTTTCCTACTTGACGCATTTTCTTTTTCCCTTTTTTCTGTTTTTCCAACAACTTTCTTTTTCGGGAAATATCACCTCCATAACATTTGGCAGTTACGTCTTTTCGAAGCGCTTTAATGGTTTCGCGTGAAATGATTTTGGCGCCGATTGCCGCCTGAATAGGAATATCAAATTGTTGTCTTGGAATAAGTTTTCGAAGTTTTTCACACATTTTTTTCCCGATGGTATAAGCGTTGTCTTTATGAATCAACGCAGAAAGCGCATCGACCGAATTACCATTCAACAACACATCCACCCGCACCAAGTGAGAAACACGCATGCCAATACGCGAATAATCAAAAGAAGCATAACCTTTAGAAACCGTTTTTAGGCGGTCGTAAAAATCAAAGACAATCTCAGCCAAAGGCATATCAAAACTCAACTCAACCCGCTCTGGCGTTAAGTAAGTTTGATTGGTTATTTGTCCTCGCTTTTCAATACACAAACTCATTACATTTCCCACAAAATCAGATTTGGTAATAATAGAAGCTTTAATGTAAGGCTCTTCCACACGATCTACTCCAGAAGGATCGGGAAGGTCCGATGGGTTGTTTACCACGATGATTGTATCGGGATTTTTTCTTGTGTACGCGTGATAGGAAACGTTGGGAACCGTAGTAATAACCGACATGTTAAACTCTCTTTCCAAGCGCTCTTGAATAATTTCCAAGTGTAACATTCCCAAAAACCCACATCGAAAACCAAATCCAAGGGCGGCCGAACTTTCCGGTTGAAAAACAAGGGAAGCATCGTTGAGCTGCAGTTTTTCCATGGAATTCCGAAGCTCTTCGAAATCGTCGTTATCTACCGGATAAATACCAGCAAACACCATCGGTTTTACATTTTCAAACCCATCAATAGGTTGTTCTGTTGCATTTTTGGCGTCGGTAATCGTATCACCGACCTTTACCTCTTTGGCTTCTTTGATACCTGTGATGAGGTAGCCCACATCACCGACTTTAATTTCTTTTTTAGGAGATTGTTGTAGGTTGAGCGTCCCCACCTCATCGGCTCCGTATGTTTTTCCGGTAGCCATGAACTGAATTTGTTGTCCTTTTTGCATGGAGCCGTTAAAAACACGAAAATAAGTTTCTACCCCTCGAAACGGATTGTAAACCGAGTCAAAAATTAGTGCTTGAAGCGGCGCATTAGGATCGCCTGTTGGAGCAGGAATCCGCTCAATAATAGCCGTTAGTATTTCTTCTATTCCTAAACCTGTTTTGGCAGATGCAGGAATTACCTCATCAATTCCACAGCCTAATAAATCCACAATATCGTCTGTGACCTCTTCAGGATTAGCAGACGGTAAATCGACTTTGTTTAACACAGGAATAATTTCCAAGTCGTTTTCTAGCGCCAAATACAAATTCGAAATGGTTTGAGCTTGAATGCTTTGTGCGGCATCAACAATCAACAGGGCGCCTTCGCAAGCTGCAATGGAACGCGAAACTTAGTACGAAAAATCGACATGACCGGGCGTGTCAATTAAATTAAGAATATAATCGTTTCCTTGGTAGGAGTATTCCATTTGAATGGCATGCGACTTAATCGTAATGCCCCGTTCGCGCTCCAAGTCCATGTTGTCGAGAAGCTGGTCTTGTTTTTCGCGATCTGTTACCGCGCCAGTGAAGTCCAACAGCCTGTCTGCCAACGTACTTTTACCGTGGTCAATATGCGCAATAATACAAAAGTTGCGAATGTGTTTCATGAACCGAATTTCAAGGAACAAATATAAGCCATTTCACACGGCAAATCACTATGCGCTAAAAAGTTTACTTTTGCAGAGTAAAATACAACGAAAAAAAACACTTTGGTAAAAATTGGCAACATAGAATTGGGAGAATTTCCATTGCTTTTAGCCCCAATGGAGGATGTAAGCGATCCGCCATTTCGCGCCCTTTGTAAAGAACAAGGCGCCGATGTGGTTTATACCGAGTTTATTTCCAGCGAAGGACTTATTCGTGATGCCGCCAAAAGCGTTATGAAGCTCGATATTTATGAAAAAGAGCGCCCTGTAGGAATTCAAATTTTTGGCGCTAATTTAGATTCCATGCTCCGATCGGTAGAAATAGTGGAAGCTTCAAAGCCGGATATTATAGACATTAATTTTGGTTGTCCTGTTAAAAAAGTCGTTTCTAAAGGCGCGGGCGCAGGAATTTTAAAAGACATTGATTTGATGGTTTCCCTGACCAAAGCCATGGTTGAACATACGCATTTGCCCGTTACCGTTAAAACCCGACTGGGTTGGGATCACGACTCAATTCGAATTGTGGAAGTTGCCGAGCGTCTTCAGGATGTTGGCGCACAAGCCATAGCCATTCATGGGCGTACACGCGCACAAATGTACAAGGGCGACGCCGACTGGAAACCGATTGCTGAAGTAAAAAACAATTCGCGAATGCACATACCCGTATTTGGAAATGGCGATGTGAATAGCCCAGAAAATGCCATGGAAATGCGAGACCAGTTCGGTTTGGACGGTGCAATGATTGGCCGCGCCTCTATTGGCAACCCTTGGTTTTTTAAACAAGTAAAGCATTATTTTCAAACAGGAGAACACTTAGTGCCTCCCACTATGCAGGAACGATTAGACGCCGCTCGAAGACATTTGCAAATGGCCATTGATTGGAAAGGTGAAAAACTAGGCGTTTTTGAAACACGACGGCATTATACCAATTATTTTAAAGGAATTCCCAATTTTAAGGAATACCGCCAACGAATGGTAACCAACGATCATTACCAAGATGTTTTTGCAGTTTTTGACGAAGTTGAAAACAAGTTTTTAGACCATCAATTTGTCTAAATTACGACAGTAGATTTTTTCGAACTACCGAAGCAGCTGTTTTGGAAGCAAGCCCCCCCAATAGCACAAAAGTGACGGTTACCAAAGCCAAATTCTTCCATTCCAAAATAACAGGGTAGGGCAATTCGGTTCCAGGAATTACAATCCACTCACCGTATTGTTGAGCACCAACCACCACCAACCCCACAAAAAGCCCCAACGCACCGCTAATTACCGTCAACACAAACCCGTGTAGAAAAAAGATACGCCGAATTTTTAACACCGGTGTCCCTAAGTTATAAAGCGTTTTTAAGTGTGATTTTTTATCAAGCACCGTCATAATCACTGAACCGACTACATTGAAAAGCGCAATAATAAGAATGAGCGTTAGGATTGAATATATAGCAGCCACTTCGGTGTTTAGCATTTTGTAGAGCGTTTCGTTGAGCTGTTCTTTGTCTTTTACAATTACCTCCTCTCCAAAAACCTCTTGAATCGCAGCTACCAAAACTTTTTCATTATAAGATTCTTCAAGTTTTAGGGAAATGTACGAAACTTGACGACTAGGAAGTTCCAACAATTTTTGTGCAAAAGCAATATCTGTAAAAACAAACTTTTTGTCAAGCTCTTCGCTAATTTGATAGATTCCCACAGGCATCAACGATTGAATGCGGAAAGGTTTTTGTAAGCTTAGCGCATTGGATGTTCCTTTTTTAGGAACCACAACATCCAACGAATTTTCGAGATGAAAAAGCCCTAAATTCAATGTGTTGGCAATTCCATATCCAACAACCGCTTGTTCGAGACCTTTTTCAAACCAACGTCCCAACGCCATTACGCTATCTGCCGAAATCACTTTACCAAAGTTAGTATCCACCCCATTCAAATAGGCGAAGGTGTTTTTATCTTTATAATGCAACATCACACGTTCTTCAATGATTTTGGTATAAGCGACAACGCCTTCTAATTGTTCTAGCTTGGCAAGTTGCGATTCGTTGGCCTCAAACGTTTTCCCTTTTGCAGCCACAACTTTAAGATCGGGATCGAAGGCAGTAGAAAAAGAAAGTCCGAACTCTTTGAGTCCTGAAAAAACAGAAAGGATAGTAAAAAAGGCAGCCACTGCCACAACGACCACAAATCCAGCAATTCGACTAATGAGATTGACAGCGTGCAAGCCGCTTTTGGCAAATAAAAATCGTTTGGCAATGTAGAGCGAAATACGCACGATTAGATTTTTTTTCTTTTAGCAAGTAAAGAAGGGTCTTCAATGGGGTTTTCTTCTCCTTTTAGGGAGCGATCAATCTGATCGATATATTCCAATGATTCGTCCAAATAGAACGTAAGATTGGGCATTTTTCGAAGTTGGTTTTTGACTCGAAGTGCCAAGGCATGTTTTATAAGCGGTCCGTTGGACTTAATGCCTTCCAGTAATTTAGGCCCTTCAGAAGCGGGAAAAACACTCAGGTTTACACGTGCTAGCGAC
Organism: Flavobacteriaceae bacterium; assembly: GCA_029243385.1. Classification (GTDB taxonomy): domain Bacteria; phylum Bacteroidota; class Bacteroidia; order Flavobacteriales; family Flavobacteriaceae; genus JAQWSC01. The sequence goes on from JAQWSC010000008.1 coordinate 200,334, forward strand.
AAATCCACCGTTACGCTAACTTTGGTTACAGAAATCATAAGATTTTTAACACCCTCATCGCGAAGGGAACCTTGAAGGATTTCTACCAAATCTTTTTGAAGAATGCCCCCTATTTTCTTTTGCCGATTACTTTCCATTCAGCAAAAGTAAGGAATATTCACAAGCCCTTGGAATATTGTGGCACACAATACCGTATGCACAGACATCGGTAATACGGTTTTATTATCTTTAATGTGAGCAACAACTCATAGCCCCGAGACCACTCCCAACCATCAATCAATCTGAGAAACTCTAAGAGTGTTAACCATTCCTTTTTTGACGACGGGCATGGCTGCTAAGTTGACCAGCATGTCACCTTTTTCGACATAGTGTTGTTTGAAGGCAATTTGGTTTATATCTTCCACCGTATCGTCGGTACTTACAAAGCGATCGTAATAAAAAACAGTCACCCCCCAAAGAAGATTGAGTCTTGTTAAAATTCGTTTGTTGGATGTAAAAACAAGAATTTGCGCAGAAGGTCTCCAGGCAGAAATTTGAAAAGCAGTGTATCCACTATTGGTAAGAGTACAAATGGCTTTTGCCGAAATTTCATTGGATATAAGCGCAGCGTGGTAACAAATGGATTTTGTGATATAGCGATTGGTTTTGATATGCGGAGGATTTTGGGGAACTTCAATCAAAGAAGAATTTTCCACTCCTCTAGCAATCTTAGCCATTGTTTCAATAACTTCTACAGGATATTTTCCAACGGAAGTTTCTCCAGACAGCATTACGGCATCGGCACCGTCCATAATCGAATTGGCAACATCGTTTACTTCGGCTCGCGTTGGCGTAAGACTATCAATCATCGTTTCCATCATTTGCGTGGCAATGATGACAGGAATTCGCGCTTTTTTGGCCGAAAGCACCAACTGTTTTTGAATCAAAGGAACTTCCTCAGCGGGAATTTCCACTCCCAAATCTCCCCGAGCGACCATCAAACCGTCCGAGTTAGATATGATTTCTTTGATATTTGTAATGGCTTCAGGCTTTTCTATTTTTGAGATGATTGGAATTTTGTAGTCAGATTGCTTATCAATAATTGCTTTTAATTCCAACAAATCTTCTTTGTGTCGCACAAACGAAAGGGCAATCCAATCCACTTTTTGTTCAATTGCAAAGTGTGTATCCTTAATGTCTTTTTCTGTCAATGCAGGAAGCGAAACATTGGTATTGGGAAGGTTTACTCCCTTTTTGGATTTTAGCACACCGCCTTGAATAACTTTGGTAACGACCTTTTTCTTTTTATCGGTGCTAACAACTTCAAAAATCAATTTTCCGTCGTCCAAAAGAATTTTTTCTCCAGGATTAACGTCTTGTGGAAACAGCGCATAGTTCATATATACTTGCGATGCGTCACCCTCTTCAACTTTTTCGGTCGTAAAACACACTTCGTCTCCAGGAGCAACGTTTACGCTGTCTTTCATAATCCCGACCCGCAACTTGGGCCCTTGAAGGTCTGCAAGTATAGACACATTAAGGCCTGTTTCTTCATTGAGCGAACGAATGATTTCAATGCGTTCTCGCACATCGTCGTAAGAAGCGTGCGAAAAGTTAATTCGAAAAACGTTCACTCCTGCAAACATCATTTTTTTGAGTGTTTCTCTTGATGAGGATGCAGGGCCTAAAGTGGCTACTATTTTGGTTTTTTTAGTTATTGGCATATTATCCAAAAATTAAATTGTTTTTTGATTTCAAATGATTTAGGCGTAGTTCATAGCAGGCGCTAATTTGAGGAATTTTTCGTAGAATCTCAAGACAATTCTCAATTGATATGCTGCCGAGAGTAAATTTTAAAAAAGAGTCAACTTCTTTTTTTTCAGGAATAAGATAAGACGCCATAGGACTTTGTTCAAAAAGAGTTTTGGAATCGTTAGCTTGGGGCTCTAGAAACGATTTGTTACTAAACAACTGCCAGCTTTGCTGTCTCAAAACATCTTCATACTCGTAAGCTTGAAACAACTCTTGGGATGTTTTTGCAACATCCTCAGAAGCTCTTTGCAATCGAACGTCTAGAAACGAATTTATTAAAAAAGCCAACTGAAAAGTTTCAATAGAATGATGAATTCCTAAAAGCAAATAGTTAGTGTCTTCTATGTGTAAAGGAAGCTTTCGAACAGTCATTCATTCAATTAATTTACGAAGATACAATTTATTGTTTTGGCATTTTTTCAAATAGTCCGTTTTTCGACCTAATGATTCAGCATGGAGCCATTTATTTGATCTTGGTACATATAATAGGCGCGTTGTGAGGCTTTTTCCACAGCTCTTTTCTTGCTTGTTTCGCGGGCTTTTGCGACAACTTTTCCGTTGACAAACAGCCTAGCTCCGTGGTGTTTTTGAGACTCATTTCCTGTGTCGTCAAAAAGCTCGTAATTATAGGTCATTTTATTTCTTTGAAACCAATTCATCAGCAGCGCCTTGTAACTGAGCACCTTGTTTTCCAAGGCTTCCAGATTCACGTGCGGATCAATCACTTTGGTTTGAATAAAATTTACACAAGTGTCGTATCCCATATCAACCAGCACCGCTCCAATAAGAGCTTCTAATAAATTTCCATGAATGTCCTCACCATAATGTTGGTGAATGACATTGGAACGAAGCAGTTTTTGAAGCCCAAGCCCTTTGCCGATTTCGTTTAAAAAATCCCGACGTACAATTTTTGATCTCATTAAAGTAAGATATCCTTCATCTTTTGTCGGAAGGTTTTCAAACAAATAGCTAGAAATCACAGTGCTTAATACAGAATCCCCCAAAAACTCAAGACGTTCATAGTTGATTCGAACACCTTTGTCATCGGTTTTATCAATCGATCGGTGAGTGAAAACACGTTCGTAGAGCTGAGTGTTTTTTGGTTTAAAGCCAAGAATGCTTTGGACAGAATTACCGAAGTCAGTGTCTTTTGAAGGGGCTTTCCAAAAAAATCTTTTGATGCGTCCCATGCAAAAAACTATTCCATTTTTTTAACCAAAACACAAGCGTTGTGACCTCCAAATCCGAATGTATTGCTCATGGCAATGCGCACGTCTCTTTTTTGAGCCTTATTGAAGGTAAAATTGATTTTAGCGTCAATTTGATCATCGGGAGTTTTGTGATTAATTGTTGGAGGAACGATTCCGTTTTTAACGGCCAAAATGGAAGCAATTGCTTCAATAGCCCCAGCAGCTCCCAATAAGTGTCCTGTCATCGATTTTGTAGAATTGATATTCATTGAATACAAATGATCTCCAAACACTTCTTTGAGTGCTTTGGACTCAGCAATATCTCCCAAAGGGGTTGACGTTCCGTGCATATTGACAGCATCCACCTGATCGAAAGTCATTCCTGCATTATCCAAACAGTTTTTCATTACATTGATGGCGCCCAACCCTTCTGGGTGAGGAGCTGTCATGTGATGCGCATCTGCCGACAATCCACCTCCACCGATTTCGGCATAAATGGTAGCCCCTCGTTCGACGGCGTGTTCGTAGGACTCTAAAACAAGCGCTCCAGCGCCTTCACCCAACACAAAACCGTCGCGTGTTTTATCAAAAGGACGCGAAGCCGTTTTGGGATCTTCGTTTCGAGTAGAAAGCGCATGCATGGCATTAAAACCGCCCATACCAGCAATGGTAACTGCAGCTTCAGAACCTCCAGTGACAATCACATCGGCATATCCCAAACGGATATAATTCAAAGCATCAATAATAGCGTTGGCCGATGACGCACAAGCAGAAACCGTTGTGAAATTAGGCCCTCTAAAACCGTGTTTGATAGAAATCATTCCTGGAGCAATATCCGAGATCATTTTAGGAATAAAAAAAGGATTGAATCGAGGGGACCCATCACCAGCAGCGAAGTTGAGCACTTCGTTCTGGAAAGTTTCCAAGCCTCCAATCCCTGCGCCCCAAATGACACCCACCCGATCTTTATCGAGTGAATCCAAATCGAGTTGGGAATCTTCAATGGCTTCGTCAGAAGCTACAATAGCGTATTGACAAAAAGGATCTAGTTTTCGAGCCTCTTTCCGGTCAAAATGGTCCAGTGGATTGAAACCCTTTAATTCACAAGCAAATTGTGTTTTAAATTTAGAGGCATCAAAGCGCGTGATAAAATCTGCACCGCTTTTGCCCGCAACTAGCCCATTCCAATATTCTTCAATATTGTTTCCGATGGGGGTCAACGCCCCCAGTCCGGTTACAACGACTCGCTTAGAGTTCATAAGAAAAAGGGGTGTTATTATTTTGCGCTTTCGATATACTGAACAGCTTGCCCTACAGTAGCAATGTTTTCAGCTTGATCGTCAGGAATTTGGATATCAAATTCTTTTTCAAACTCCATGATAAGCTCTACAGTATCAAGTGAGTCTGCGCCAAGGTCGTTGGTAAAACTAGCTTCAGTTACCACTTCGTTTTCATCAACTCCTAATTTGTCTACAATAATTGCTTTTACGCGTGATGCAATGTCTGACATAATATTTGATTTTTAAATTAAAATTGTTGGCAAAAATAAAAATTTATTGATACTTTCAATGTTTTTGTTGGAATATCTTCATTACGAAGATACTATTTTTTGAACTTCATGTGCCCAAATTGAAAATTAATTGTTTTAATTTGTAAACGAATCACATTATGAAGGCTTTGAAATCCAATACTATCGTACTTTTTGCATCAGGCTCAGGAACCAATGCGGAAAACCTTATTAGCTATTTTAAAAAAACCAAAACAGCAAAAGTTACCCACGTTTTTTGTAACAATCCCAATGCAAAAGTGATTTTTCGGGCAAAAAAACTCAATGTGCCCGTCACGGTTTTTGACAAAAATGATTTTTTAGTAAAAAAAACAGTTCAAAACAAACTGAAAGAATTATCTCCCGACTGGATAGTGTTGGCAGGATTTTTATGGAAAATAACACCAGAAATAGTTTCTCAATTTCCCAATAAAATTATAAACATTCACCCAGCCTTGCTGCCCAACTATGGAGGAAAAGGAATGTATGGCATGCACATTCACGAAGCTGTTGTTAAAAACAAAGAATCCACAACAGGAATTACCATTCATTATGTAAACGAAGCCTACGACGAAGGGGCGATTATTTTTCAAGAAGAAGTTGCGCTTTCTGAAAATGACACGCCGCAGGATGTAGCCAGAAAAATACACGAATTGGAACAAACGCATTTCCCAAAGGTTATAGAATCATTACTTGACAATGAATAAGCCAAAAATACATATATATACAGACGGTTCTGCTCGAGGAAACCCAGGTCCTGGAGGCTATGGTATTCTGATGGAATGGTGTGGGAAAGGATACGTTAAAGAATTTTCGGAGGGATTTCAGCATACTACCAACAATAGAATGGAGTTGATGGCGGTCATTGAGGCGTTAAAAAAACTCAAAATCGCTTCGGAAGTGGTTGTCTTTACCGATTCTAAATACGTTTCCGATTCTGTCGAAAAAAAATGGGTGTTTCAATGGGAACGCAAGGGTTTTAAGGGCAAAAAGAACGTTGATCTGTGGCGAGAATTTTTAAAAATCTACAAAAAACACAGCGTGTCATTTCGATGGGTAAAAGGGCATAACGACCACCCTCAAAACGAACGTTGTGACAAGCTGGCTGTGGCAGCTTCAAAAAACAACAATCTTTTAATAGACAAAGGATTTCAGAAAGAAGGCTCGCTTTTTAAGTCTTCTAACTAAAGAGGAAATTGTATCTTCGCCAAAAAAAAGATGAACAAACTTTTAGTAGTAGGCACAGTAGCTTTCGATGCTATTGAAACTCCTTTCGGAAAAACAGACAAAATTTTAGGAGGAGCCGCCACTTATATTGCACTTTCAGCTTCTCATTTTGACGTCAACACGGCAATTGTCTCAGTAGTTGGAGGCGATTTCCCAGAGGAATATTTGACATTGTTAAAAAACAAAAATGTTGACATTACTGGACTGGAGGTTGTCAAAGAGGGAAAAACTTTTTTTTGGAAAGGAAAATACCACAACGACCTCAACATGAGAGACACCCTAGATACGCAATTGAACGTATTGGAAAACTTTCAACCTGTAGTGCCTGAGGCTTATACCGACTCGGATATTGTAATGTTAGGAAATCTTCATCCGGCGGTTCAATTGAGTGTATTGGAGCAATTGACTGAAAAACCCAAAATGATTGTCCTTGACACGATGAATTTTTGGATGGAACACGCATGGGATTTATTACTTGAAGTGATTAAGAAAGTAAATGTTATTACAATCAACGACGAAGAAGCCCGGCAACTTACAGGAGAACATTCTTTGGTAAAAGCCGCTCAAAAGATTGCTACAATGGGTCCAGAGTATGTTGTTATCAAAAAGGGAGAGCACGGCGCATTGTTGTTTCATGGCAACCAAATTTTTTCTGCCCCAGCCCTTCCACTCGAAGAAGTTTTTGACCCCACTGGAGCTGGAGACACTTTTGCAGGAGGATTTGTTGGATTTGTTGCCCAATCAGGAAACATATCTTTTGAGAATCTTAAAAGTGCTGTAATCTATGGGTCTGCATTGGCTTCTTTTTGTGTCGAAAAATTTGGAACAGAACGAATGGAAAGCCTTGAGAGCAATTCGTTGACAAGCCGATTGCAACAATTTCAGGAGCTTACTCATTACGACATCTTATTGAAATAATAATTTATTGAAAAAGAATAATCTTTAGGGATATTTTTTAACTTTGTACATCAATAAACCGACATGAGCGATGCGATTAAGCATGAGTGTGGAATAGCACTCATTAGACTTCTCAAGCCTTTAGAATACTACAAAGAAAAATACGGGAGTGCGTTTTATGGAGTTCATAAAATGTACTTGTTAATGGAGAAGCAACACAACCGAGGTCAAGATGGCGCTGGTTTTGCAAGCATCAAACTCGATACTGAGCCTGGCTCTCGCTTTATGAGTCGTGTTCGTTCTGCCAAACAGCATCCCATCCAGGATGTTTTTTCTAAAATCAACGATCGCATCAATACTGAACTGGAACAACACCCAGAATACATCGACGATGTTGCCGCACAAAAACGCAACTTACCCTATGTGGGCGAAGTGCTTTTAGGACATGTTAGATACGGAACGTTTGGCAAAAACAGCATTGAGAGCGTCCACCCTTTTTTGCGTCAAAACAACTGGATGCACAGGAATTTGATTGTTGCTGGGAATTTTAATCTTACAAACGTTTCAGAGCTGTTTGACAATTTGGTTCGATTGGGACAACATCCAAAAGAAAAGGCAGACACGGTAACGGTGATGGAAAAAATCGGACACTTTTTGGATTCGGCCGTTGCAAAATTATACAAACAATTTCGCGATCAAGGATATACCAAAGCCGAGGCTTCCCCTTTGATTGCAGAAGAACTAAACATAGCCAAGATTCTACGAAAGGCATCTAAAATTTGGGATGGAGGATATGTGATTGGCGGAATGTTTGGCCATGGCGATTCTTTTGTCATGCGCGATCCAACAGGCATTAGACCCGCCTATTATTACAGAGATGACGAGGTTGTTGTGGTGGCTTCTGAGCGCCCCGCTATTCAAACGGTGTTTGACGTTCCACTCGAAGCTGTCGAGGAGTTGCAACCAGGAAAAGCAATTATCATTAAAAAAGACGGAGTCGTTTCATTAAAAAAAATTCAAGAACCTACCGACAAGAAGGCATGTTCTTTTGAGCGTATTTATTTTTCGAGAGGGAGCGATGCAGACATTTATAAAGAACGAAAAAAAGTAGGCGAACTTCTTCTTCCTAAGATCACAGAATCTATAGGAGGAGATTTTCACAACACGGTTTTTTCTTACATTCCCAATACTGCAGAAACCTCTTTTTACGGTTTGGTGGGAGAAGTACAAAGCCAAATGAATCGTGAAGCTGAAGCATTGATACTTAAAGAGGGAAATAAGCTTACGCCCGACCGTCTTCGTGCTATTTTGGACAGCCGCCCACGTATAGAAAAAATTGCCATCAAGGATGCCAAATTAAGAACCTTCATCTCTGAAGACAGCGGAAGAGACGATCTGGTAGCGCATGTCTATGATATAACCTACGGAGTTATTAAGCCAACTGACAATTTGGTAATCGTCGATGATAGTATTGTAAGAGGAACTACTTTACAAAAAAGTATTTTACGCATGCTTGACCGATTGAATCCAAAAAAAATCACGGTAGTATCAAGCGCACCACAAATTAGATATCCAGATTGTTACGGGATTGACATGGCTCGTTTGGAAGCATTTATTGCTTTTAGAGCTACACACGCCTTGCTAGAAGAAACGGGTCAAATGAAAGTAGTTGAAGAGGTTTATAAAAACTGCAAAGAGCAACTTTTATTACCAGACAACCAGATGACCAACGGTGTTCAAGGTTTTTATGCTCCGTTCTCAGCAGCAGAAATCTCTGTTAAAATTGCTCAAATTATCAAAACATCATCCATTCAGGCGGAAGTTGATGTAATCTATCAAACGGTGGAAAATCTGCATATAGCTTGCCCAGAAAACCTCGGAGATTGGTATTTTACAGGAAATTACCCCACTCCTGGAGGTAACCGAGTGGTCAACCAAGCCTTCGTTAATTTTTATGAAGGCAGAACGGAAAGAGCGTACTAAAAAACAACAGGCCTTGTAAGCATATGCTTACAAAAAAACCGATTACCTAATATAACAACATTTAATCGAATTTCTATTGGTGAATTCACAACATTGTGTACTTTAGCAAAGCCATAGCATAAGTAGGTTAAGTTCATGGTAAGATTTGGGGCAAAAAAGGTGGAAGCAATTCCACCTTTTTTATTTTACATCAATTATTTAATGCACATTCAAAAACAAAAAAGCGGGAACAATCCCGCTTTTATATTTTCTTAAGAAATCAGTTTCTTTATTTGTGAGCGTTGTATAGCTCAGAAACTGCTTCCCAGTTGATAACGCTAAAAAAAGCATTTATATAGTCAGGTCTTCGGTTTTGGTAATTAAGGTAGTAAGCGTGCTCCCAAACATCAATTCCCAAGATAGGAGCTCCTCCACATCCAATGCCAGGCATCAAAGGGTTGTCCTGATTTGCAGTTGCGCAAATATCTACAGTTCCTCCTTTTTGAACACATAGCCACGCCCATCCTGACCCAAATTGAGTAGCAGCAGCTTTGCTAAAGGAGTCTTTAAAGTTTTCAAAAGAACCGAACGCTTTTTGAATAGCCGCTCCCAATTCTCCAGAAGGTTCCCCGCCTCCGTTTGGACTCATAACATTCCAGAACAAACGATGGTTAAAATAACCACCTCCATTGTTTCGGAGGGCTTTGTTGTTCATATCTAAGTTTTCAAGAATTGCTTCGATGGATTCGCCCTCTTGAGAAGATCCTGCAATTGCATTGTTTAAATTGTTGGTGTAGCCGTTATGATGTTTTCCGTGGTGGATTTCCATAGTTCGAGCGTCAATATGTGGCTCAAGTGCATCGTGAGCATAGGGTAATGGTGGTAATTCAAATGCCATGTTTTTATTTTTTAATTAAAATATATTCTAAGCTTCAAAGTTATACATTAAACACGTATTTTTATAGAATTACTCATGAAAAATTCTGAATCGAAGCTTTTGAATGCAACTCCATTTTCTGTTTTTAACGCCTCGGCTGGTTCGGGAAAGACCTATACTTTGGTCAAAGAAGTGTTAAAGGTTCTTTTACAAACCCCAAACGCTCAAAATTACCAACACCTTCTTGCCATTACGTTTACCAACAAGGCAGTTGCCGAAATGAAAGAACGTGTTCTATCTAACTTACATTATTTTTCCAGCTCCAATTCATGTGACCAACCTTCTGAAATGATGCAGTCTTTATCAGAAGAATGTGATTTGTCTTTAGATAGCCTGCATCGCCGATCAAAACGAGTTTTACAATCCATTCTGCACAATTTTTCTGCCCTAGAGATTTCCACGATTGATGGATTTACGCATCGAGTAATTCGAACTTTTGCTAAGGATTTGGGACTTTCTTCAACCTTTGAAGTTGTTTTGGATGCTGAGGCACTGTTAAAGGAGGCAGTAGATGCGTTGATTTCGGATATTGACGAAGACCCTTTTTTAAAAAAGGCAATGATTGCATTTGCCCTTGAAAAAATAGCAGACGATAAGTCTTGGGATATTTCAAGAGATTTTTTTGAAACTTCAAAATTGATGTTGGATGAAAATCATTACCAACAGCTGCATGCTCTTAAAAATAACACGCCGATAGATTTTTTAAATCTTCAAAAAAGTATCAACACTTCATACAAAAACAAAGAAGCCGCTGTTTTTCAGGAGGCACAAAAAACGCTCGATACAATTTCCGAACTTGGGTTAGAAGCGACTGATTTTGCTTATAAAGATTTTCCAAAATTTTTACAAAAATGCACGAACAAAAAATGGGACGGTTTACAAACCAAAAGGCTTTCCGATCAAATTGATTCAGGAGCGCTTTATTCAAAGAGTACACCTGAGAACAAAAAAGCTATTTTAGACGCCCACTTTTCGTTCTTGTCTGATTCGTACCACCAGCTTATAAAGCTTTGTAGCCAAGCGCTAATGGTTCAAACCCTTAAAAAAAGTTTGCCTACATTTTCATTGATTAATGCGATTCGAACTAAATTAGATTCCATTCAAAAAGAACAAAACATCATGTTGATTTCGGCATTTAACAAGCTGATTTCAGAAACGATCAATGAGCAACCCACTCCCTTTATTTATGAGCGATTGGGCGTTAAGTTCCAACATTATTTTATTGATGAATTTCAAGACACGTCTCAATTGCAATGGCAAAACTTAATTCCACTTATAGGCCACAGCCTGGAAGGTGCTTACAACCCCGATTTAGGATCGTTGCTCTTGGTTGGAGATGCGAAGCAATCGATATATCGTTGGCGCGGTGGACGTGCGGAACAGTTCATGGCACTTTCAAACAAACAAAGCTCTTTTTCTACCGAAACAACCCTTTTTGATTTGACTAAGAACTATCGAAGTTATACCGAAGTCATTCAGTTTAACAATTCGTTTTTTCAATTTGTTTCATCGCTTTTTCAAGATCCCAAGCACCAACAGTTGTTTGCTAAAGGGAGTCAACAAGAGGTAAACAACAAAGTAGGAGGGTATGTTTCTTTGGACTTTATCGAAGCTGAAAACGCGGAAGAAGAAGCCGAGCAATATTCACAAAAGGTGTTAGAAACGATTCGGTTTTGTTGTAAAAAAGGATTTTCATACGCCAATCAATGTATTTTAACCCGAACCAAGAAGCAAGGAATTGCTGTTTCTGAGTTTTTGATTAAAAACAATATTCCCGTAATTTCTTCCGAAACCCTTTTGTTAAAAAACTCAAATGAAGTGCAGGTTTTGTTGGCTTTACTTCAATTGCAAGTTTTTCCTGAAGAAAACCAAAGCCGAAGCACCATTCTGAATCATTACTGGAGCACCCACAACCCAACGGATGACTATTATCAATGGTTTAAACAACGGTTGGATTTACCAATTCAGCAATTTTTCAACGCATTGCCCCTCAATGGTAAGGCTTTTGATTTTGGCCTGTTTGTTTCCTCTTCGTTGTACGATTCATTGGAAATGGCTATTGCTGAATTTAGGCTGACTACAAACTCAAACGCACACATTCATTATTTCATGGATGCTGTTTTTGAGTTTTCACAAAAGCACTCCACAAGTGTTTCTTCGTTTTTAGCGTATTGGGAAAAACACAAAGACAAGCTAACAATTGCTTCAGACGAAGAAAGTCAAAATGCGGTACGCGTAATGACTGTTCACAAATCTAAGGGGTTAGAGTTTGACGTTGTGATTTTTCCCTATGCCCAAACCAAGATTAATGACAGTAAAAACCAACAGTGTTGGTTACCAATAGACCCCAAACAGCACGGAGGATTTTCAAGCATATTGATTCCCATCAACAAAAAAACGGAAAACATGGGGGAAATTGGGGAGCAGATTTATAAAAACCACCAAAGTCAAGAGGAGCTGGATGCGTATAATTTACTGTATGTCACATTGACTCGAGCAAAAGAACAGTTGTACATTATTTCCCAAAAAAAGTCAAAAAGCAAAGAATCAAAGCCCCTGAGTTTTGCCTCAACTTTTCGAATGTTTTTGGAGCAACAAGGACAGTGGAATGAAGATCAGACCCATTATTTTTGGGGAGACGCGACACGAGTTTCTCAAAAAACGGGTATTCAAAAGTCATCAATGCCATTACTATGGACAAACAATGATGTAAATCTTAAAAACATCTTGGTAAAAAAGACCCATTATTGGGAAGAAAATCGAACGGCTGCGATAGATTTTGGTTTGCTTTTTCATGAAATTATAGCCAAGGTTCGTTTTTCTTTTGAAGTCCCTCAAATTATTGACACATACCGACTAGAGGGATCGCGAAAGGAAAGTGATTTGAATCAAATTGAGAAGGCAATTTACAGCGTTGTAAATCACCCCAAGCTATCGGCATTGTTTTCCGAAAACAACAAGGTTATTAACGAAAAGTCAATAATAACCAAAGAAGGAGAATGGTTGATTCCAGATCGAATTGTAACAAACGAAGAAGGTCACACCACAATTTTAGACTACAAAACAGGCAGTCCACAGGCTAGCCACAAGCACCAAATTAACGCTTATGGAAAAGCACTTTCTGAGATGGGATTTACCGTTACAAACAAGTGGATAGTATACTTGGAAAATGAGATTATTATTAAAGAAATAGGCGTTTAAGCGGATTTATGTTAATAAAACAGCTCATTTTTTGTATCTTAGCATAAAACAAACTATTTTTGCAATTAATCTTAACGTAAAACAATTAATCGTGATGAAAAATTTATGCAGATTTTTTCTTGCTTTTTTTGCAGTAGCCCTAACAACTACAGCAACAGCTCAAGACAAAAACAACCCATGGCAAGTAAGTTTTGGGGTTAACGCTATCGATGTTTATCCAACCAATCAACCAGGTTACGGCGGATGGTTTAGTGAATTTTACAATGTCGAAGACCACTGGAACATTTTACCCTCAATCTCAACAATTAGTGTTTCTCGCTACATTGATTCAGGATTTTCTTTTGGAGTTCAAGGTTCCTTGAACACAATTGATCGTCTTGGAGACAACGATGTTAGTGACATTTCTCACTACGCACTTGACGCTTCTCTAACCTACAGTTTGTCTGAATTAGTCAAACTCGGAAAATTTGACCCATTTGTCTCTGTTGGAGGTGGGGTTACTTGGTTAGATGATGATGGAGCTGGAACCTTTGATGGAGGACTTGGACTTAACTACTGGTTCAACGACAACATTGGATTGACTTACAGTTCTACTTACAAACACGTATTCGAAGACAAAGGAATACCACATTTCCAGCACGTAGCAGGAGTTTCTATCAAGTTTGGCGGAAAGGACACTGACTCAGATGGAATTTATGATAAATACGATGCATGTCCAGAAGAAGCCGGTCTTCCTGCATTTAATGGATGTCCTGACAATGACGGAGACGGTATTGAAAATAGCAAGGACGAATGTCCTGATCAAGCAGGAGCTCTTGAAAACGGAGGCTGTCCTGACTCAGACGGAGATGGAGTTGTTGACAAAGACGATGCGTGTGTAAACGAAGCAGGTCTTGCTTCTTTGGCAGGTTGTCCTGACGCTGACGGAGACGGTATTGCTAACAAAGACGATGCTTGTGTAAACCAAGCAGGTCCAGTTGCTAACAACGGATGCCCTTGGAAAGATACAGATGGAGATTCTGTTTTAGATAAAGACGATGCTTGTGTTAACGAAGCGGGTCCAGTTGCTAACAACGGATGTCCTGATATCCAAGCAAAATTAGACGCTATTGGCCCAGTAATTCCTTACGGCACTGAAAAAGCTGAAATTTCTCAAGAAGCGAAGCAGATTATTGACGAAGTTTATGCATTGCTACAAAACTACCAATCATCTAGCGTTATTATTGAAGGCCACGCTGATAGTAGAGGTTCTCAGGGGTACAACCAAAAACTTTCAGAAACACGTGCAGCAGCAGTTAAAGCTTATTTGGTAAGCAAAGGACTTGACGCGTCACGTTTGTCAACGAAAGGATATGGGGAAACTCAACCAGCAGCCACTAATGTAAACAGAGAAGGTCGTAAACAAAACCGAAGAGTAGAGTTTAAGGCAGGGAATTAATTTTCTAGCTTTTCTTACAATAATATTTTAGAAAAACGCATCGGGTAACCGATGCGTTTTCTATTTTTATAAAGTGAAATCATTTTTAGAAGAAGTTGTTGATCAAGTGATTTCTCAAGATCATGATCTTGGGGAACTCTGCTTTATTCTCCCGAGTAGAAGAGCGGGAGTGTATGTTAAGGAGCTCTTTTTAAAAAAGATTTCTAAAACCTCATTTCTCCCACAAATAATAAGCATTGAAAGCTTTATTGAGTCGGTTTCAGGACTAAAAGTATTGCCCAATACAACCTTGTTATTTGAATTGTACGAAGCGTATCTTTCTGTTATTCCAAAAAAAGAACAAGACACATTTGCATCATTTTCGAGTTGGGCACCCACCATTCTTCAAGACATCAATGAAGTAGATCGCTTTTTAATTCCTCAACAAAAGATATTTACATACTTATCAGAAATTCAGGACCTCAATCATTGGTCATTAGAAAGTGAGCCAACACCTTTTGTTAAAAAATATCTTTCCTTTTGGAAATCACTGCCCAACCTTTATCAACAATTTTCTGATCGACTTCTTTCAAAAGGCCATGCCACACAAGGCCTTTGTTTTCGCGAAGCCTTCGAGAACATCGAACATTATATTCAGTCTACCCCCAACAGGCATCATGTTTTTGCGGGATTTAATGCCTTGAATACAGCAGAACAGCATATTATTGAAGATCTGCTTCAGCGTAAAAGAGCCGCTATTTATTGGGATATTGACGCCCAATTTTTATCAGACTTGGGTCATGCAGCTGGGCACTTTATTCGAAAGTATAAAAACGAGTGGAAACACTATCAAGAAAATCCATTTCAGTGGGAACACACCCATTTTTCGAAGCCCAAATCCATTCAAATCATAGGAACGCCTAAAAATATTGGACAGACCAAACAAGTAGGAGCGATACTAAATCAGTGCATAGAACAAAAGATGAATATGAGTCGTACTGCTGTAGTTTTGGGCAATGAGACCTTGCTTCAGCCGACACTTCATTCGTTACCAGTATCTGTGCCTTCGGTCAATGTTACTATGGGTTTTCCTCTAACAGGCGCTTCTTTATCGACATTTTTTGATCAATTGATATCGCTACATGCTGATAAGTCTTCCAAGGGTTTTTATTATCAAGGCGTCCAACATCTTCTTTCTCATCAGAACCTACGAGGACTTTTGATAAAAGACACAACGGATGAAGGAATGCAGTTTATTCAATCCATTCGAAAAGAAAACACGGTCTATATAACACAATCGTATGCCGAGTCCTACTTCTCAAAAGAAAACCGCTCAATAATTGGGTTGCTTTTTGGAAATCTAACAAGTCCCCAACAAGTGATTGCCATGCTTCAACAAATGGTTCAATTGTTGAAAGACGCATGGATACAAAACCCCAAACAGTACGGACTAGAGCTTGAACAATTGCACCTTTTTTATGAGACCTTTAATCAATTGGCCTTGCTAACAAAAGCCTATCCTTATGTCGAGGACATCAAAACATTGCGAGTGTTATACAAAGAATTGCTTACTACTCAAACC
The DNA here is from genome assembly GCA_029243385.1 of Flavobacteriaceae bacterium. GTDB lineage: Bacteria > Bacteroidota > Bacteroidia > Flavobacteriales > Flavobacteriaceae > JAQWSC01. Next base: position 216,084 of record JAQWSC010000008.1, read on the forward strand.
TTGCATTTTCAGGGAGAACCTCTCGAAGGATTACAGTTAATGGGAATGCTTGAAACACGCGCCATTGATTTCGATACGGTTATCATCACATCTGTAAATGAGGGAACACTTCCAGCTGGGAAACAGCCTCCCACAACGATTCCATTTGATGTTAAGAAGCAATTTGGCCTACCAACTTTTGAAGAAAAAGATGCAATATATACGTATCATTTTTATCGATTGTTGCAACGCGCCCAAAATATTTATTTGATTTACAACAGCACATCTGAAGGGCTTGATGCAGGAGAGAAAAGCCGTTTTTTGTATCAGCTACAAATGAACCCATTGCCGCAACACGATTTAAAATCATTTTTTGCAAGTCCTTCCGTTTCTATAAAGCAATCCCAACCAAGAACGGTAGCAAAAACACCTGCTATCATGAATCGGCTACAAGAAATGGCTAAAAAGGGGATATCTCCGTCATCGCTCAATCAATACATTCAAAATCCCATTGCTTTTTTTAATCAAAGAGTACTGGGTGTTCAGGAGATGGAATCTGTTGAAGAAAGCCTTGAGGCGGCGACTTTTGGAACCATAGTACACGAAGTTTTAGAGGTTTTGTACACCCCATTCATAGGAAAACATCTTACAGAGAAGGAGTTGGAGTCTAAGCGACAAGAAATTCCTCAAATAACCCAAGAAGTGTTTTCTAAACACTACCATTCTGAAATGTATAAAACGGGTAAAAACCAAATTGTCTATGAGGTTATTAAACACAATATAGATCAGTTTGTCAGCGCAGAAATAAAGGAACTTCAGAAAGGACATACGATCAAAATTATAGCGCTAGAGCAAAAGATTTCAAAGACCTGTGAATTTGATGAACTGAGCCACTCGATTCGATTTTCGGGGATTGTAGATCGTATAGACCAGCGCGATGAGGTGTTGCGAATTATAGACTATAAAACCGGTCAAGTCAAAGCACACGATCTTGCTGTAATGAATTTGCAGGACAGCATTTCAGACGAAAAATACAGCAAAGCCTTGCAAGTACTATTATATGGAATGATGTGGCAATCTCAAAACCGTGATCAACACCCTTTTGAGGCAGGCATTGTATCGTTTAAAAACCTCTCTTCAGGATTTATACGATTTGGCATTAAAGAAAAACCAAGAGCGCTTCCCATAGATTACAGCATCACTTCGGAACTCGTAGCTGCTTTTGAGGAGAAATTAAAACAACTTCTTTTGGAAATTTTTGACCCAACAATTCCCTTTATTGAAAAGCTACCTTAGGCAATTTATTTCAGTAATTTATCAGATTTAATTATAGGGATTATATGTATCTTTGCTGTCTATTAAAAAGAGATGAATATGGGAGTTGGAGGAATTGTTTGGGCGAGTCTTGCCCTTTGTATTTTGGTAGCGATTGTAATCGAAATTAAAGAGCGAATTTAATTTCATTTTACAAAAAACTTTTTTAAGACATTAAATATTGGTTAAATTTGCATTGCCAATGAGGTCCTATAGCTCAGTTGGTTAGAGTAGCTGACTCATAATCAGTTGGTCCCTGGTTCGAGCCCAGGTGGGACCACCAACAAACCCTCTAAGTCCTTGACTATGAGGGTTTTTGTTTTTATTGATTTAATTGTCGAACAAATGGCATATATTTATGTCACAAATAATCAAAAAAATATCAAATGGAAGATAATCTTATGTTTTTTGGAATAATAGGGATATTATTTCTTTATTCAGTTGTTCATTACATAATAATTTCTTTTTCTAAAACATGGACTCAAAGAACAGGTTATGAAAAAGTTGTGACAGTTACTGGAATAGTTGTAATAACCTTAATTTTTAAACACAATGTTTCCAAGTTAAATCAAATAAACAGACTTACGGAAAATCTTAAAATAGTTGAGTGGTTAAAATCTCATTATACTATTCACAACATTTTTTTTATTATAATTAAATAAAATATTTAAAATGAATCAACAACTAGTCAATTTCATTGAACTATGTCTAATGGATGGAATTATAACTGATAAAGAAAGAGAAGTAATTTTTCGAAAATCAAAGGAATTTGGAGTTCCTGATGATGAATGTGAAATTATTTTGGAAGGGATGATTTCACAACAGAATTTATCGAATTTAGATCAAAAACCAGATAAAGTCGAAAAGGACAAACCAAAAAAAAGTAATAGTTATAAACGAAGAAAAGTTCCAGAATTACAATTAATTAATCTTAACAACAGCCAAAAGTTAAAAGAAGAACAAAAATCATTAAAAGAAGAGAATGATAGTTTATTAAATGAAAACAATAAATTAAATAAAGAGATCTCGGACAATATCAAGCTGATTGAAGATAATTCCATGAACTATCTTAATTCACTAAAGTTTAATGACAAAGTCTTAGACGGATTTGTTGTAAGCGATATAATTGAAGACATAGACGAGATTGACTTGTATAAAGAAGAAAAAGGGACTGTAACTTGGGATTTACAGAAAAACACAACCAACCATATAGAACCTGTTTTACCTCATCCTTTTTTTGTTATTTATAACTATGTTGAAACAAGTTTTTTCAAGAAATACGATATTAACTATGGAGTTGATAGAGGAAAATATATAGAACAAGGAGGGATTTTAAATACGCCAATTTTTTCAAGAAAGGTAAATTTTGAATACAATATAGGGTATCAACGAACATCCATAATTCCTGAAAAATATAATGGAGCAAATCCTTTAAAAATAATCATTTCAGAAAAAAACAAAACGAAATTAGTTATCTACATATTCAAGGATGATTTCTTTGTTATCGAATTAAAATATTCAGTTAGTTTTAAAAATTCAGACTTAAGAACGTGGGGAGATTTAGGAGGAAAAATGATAGGATATAACTCTAATGATCATGGTAATTACTATTGGTATTCTGTCACAAGAGTTGAACATTTTATACACACTAATCTTTTAAAAATATTAAACATATGAAGGACCTTATAGAAGTTAGGAACGAGATTTTACAAAAAAGGAAAAAAGTTGAAGTGCATTTAAAAAAAGTTGAAGACAACAAAAAATCCATAAAACTTAAATTAAAATCAATCAATTTGGAAAAGGTTTTAAACAGTTTCCCTTCTAGGGGAATAGGTTCAATTATTTCTTACAATAAACTTAATGAGAAATACGATGTTTATGACACATTTCAATTTAATAAGATTATCAGATACGTTGTTTTTATCGAAAATCTTGAAAATGAATATTTCAATTTAGTTAAAAATTCAAAAAACGAATATATTTCCAATCCTGATTCAAAGTTGTTTGAAAAATTAATAAACAAGTACAATTTTTTGTCTTTGAATTATCAGTTATTAAAGATATTAACTGATGAAGTTGAAGGAGATAAATTGTTGTTTAATAAAGTATTTAATGAATTAGAGGATCAAGGAATGTTTTTAAGTAAAGTAGAAACGTTTAATATGGAAACCTTTAAATCAATTAACAATTCTTTGGGGAGTGTGGTTAATTTGTTGGGTAATGTAAATGACAACATTACCAGTCTTTCTGTTGATGTAATGACCACAAATGACTATTTGAGCGATATAAATTCAACTCTTTGGAACCTAGAAACTAAAAACTAAAAACATGAAAGAAAAATTAGAAAAATTAATAAAACTATCTCTTGATAAAGAGAAAGATTGGGAAGAAATAGAAAAAGCGGTTTTAAAAAAAGCGACTTTATTGGGAATATCTGATGAAGATTGTAAATTGATTCTTGAGAACAACAAACCCAAACCTCCTCCAATTGAGGATATAAAATCTGAAAATCAAATTGAAAATTTAAAATCCGAAAACTCTATTGAAGACACTATTAATTCTGTTAAAGGAAAACTTAACTCTTTATTGAAAGAATCACAAGAAAAAATAACCGATAAAAATAAATCCAAAATCCCTCTCAATAAAAACATTAAAATAATTCTAGGAGTCTTGTTTTATCCTTATGGGGTGTATCTATTGTATTTATGGTTTAAGAAAAATAAGAAAACAAAAAGTTAAGGGTGTAAAAAAATGAACCTCCTAAGAGAACTGTTAAACCAGACAATAAAAGTTCATTTTTCCAAGAGTAAATTTAACATATTCGGTAAACTTGAATGGTATCCACCCACCGAAAAAGAAATAAAGAAAACATTCGAAAAAAGAGGGATTAAGATATCCCAACAAAGAGTTAGGTATTTCAAAACAGATGAATTTGAAATTAATTCTGAAGTGAATTCATCTGTTTTTTATCAGTTATTAATCAGTCAAATAGAAGAGGATGGAATCTTTTATTGTGTTTCTGATCATAAATCAATGGGTAATGTGGGACAAAAAATAAGATATAAATTTCAAATAAAAAACTTTCAAAAATCAACAAACCCCTTTGACTATAAGATTGAATTATTAGAGGAAGAGATGATTATGACTCGATAAGTTAGTTGTCGCTCTTTGAGTGTCAATTTGGGTTTAACACATAAACAATCAACTACATAGCACGATGGCTCTAGCTAGGCGGGGCCACCAACAAAAACCCTTAACCCCCATAGTTGGTTAAGGGTTTGTTATATCCATAAGACTTACCGATTTAAGAGAATTTTAAACAATAACCGTATCTTTGAAAATCAAAATCAATACCAAAAAACATGTCGCACTCTTACCTTAAAAAAATTCTAGTAACTGGAGGATTGGGGTTTATCGGATCTCATACAGTCGTTGAGCTTCAACAACAAGGGTTTGAAGTCATCATTATTGATGATTTATCGAACTCTTCTAAAGAAGTTCTAAACGGAATTACTGCCATTACCCAACAAACTCCTGCTTTTGCCGAAATTGATTTGAAAGACAAACAAGCGGTTTCAGCTTTTTTTTCAAACCATTCGGATATTGGCGGAATCATTCACTTTGCCGCATACAAGGCCGTTGGAGAAAGTGTTGAAAAACCATTGCAATATTACGACAACAACTTGGGAGGGATCGTCAATCTTCTTTTAGAAGCAGAAAAACTCAATCGTTCACTTCCCTTTATTTTTAGTTCGTCTTGTACGGTATATGGGCAAGCAGATGCCCTTCCAATTACAGAAGATGCACCCATTAAAAAAGCCAATTCGCCTTACGGAAACACAAAACAAATTGGCGAAGAAATTTTGTTTGACGTAACACAGAGCAAAGATATTGTCAACGTGATTTCATTGCGTTACTTCAACCCAATCGGAGCACACCCTTCCTTAGAAATAGGCGAACTCCCTATTGGAAAGCCGCAAAATTTGGTACCTTTTATTACGCAGACTGCAGCAGGATTGCACGACAAACTCACTATTTTTGGAGATGACTATCCAACAACAGACGGCACTTGTGTTCGGGACTACATACATGTAGTGGACCTTTCCAAAGCTCATGTAGTTGCTTTGCAGCGCTTGTTGAACCAAAAACAAACGTCCAATTACGAAGTGTTCAATTTGGGCACAGGAACAGGAAGTTCTGTTTTGGAAGTGGTTCAGAGTTTTGAGCGAACTTCAGGACGTTCATTGGCCTATGAAATAGGTCCTCGACGAACGGGCGATGTGATTGCAGCTTATGCCGATACTTCAAAAGCTAACAATGAGTTGGGTTGGAAAACAGAAAAAACCCTCGACGAAGCGGTAGATTCTGCTTGGAAGTGGGAGCAAAAAATACGAGGCATTTAGAAAAAAAAATCCAATCAATTGATTGGATTTTAATTTTTATAGCTTCGGATGTGGGTTAGCTTGCGTTCAGCTCTTTTATTAAATTCAGTGCAGAACCTTTTCGAAACCACTCGATTTGCTGTTCGTTATAAGTATGATTCGCCACAACGGTATCCTTAGATCCGTCTTCATGAACAACCTCAATAGTCAATGGTTTTCCGGCGGCGAAGTCTTTTAAGTCAACAAAATTGAACACATCGTTTTCTTGAATCAGGTCGTAGTCTGCTTCATTCACAAAAGTGATGCCCAACATTCCTTGTTTTTTCAGGTTGGTTTCGTGAATTCGCGCAAACGATTTTACCAAAACCACTTTGACACCCAAATGACGAGGCTCCATGGCGGCGTGTTCTCTAGAAGAACCTTCTCCATAGTTATGATCCCCAACCACTACCGTGTCGATACCAGCTGCTTTGTATTGGCGCTGTACGTCAGGAACACCGCCGTATTCTCCAGTCAATTGGTTTTTGACAAAATTGGTTTTTTCGTTAAAAAAATTAACCGCTCCAATCAAGCAGTTGTTGGAAATATTGTCCAGATGACCTCTAAAACGCAACCAAGGTCCTGCCATGGATATGTGGTCGGTAGTACATTTTCCTTTGGCTTTGATTAGCAATTTAGCGCCTAAAATATTTTCTCCATCCCACGCTTCGAAAGGCGTAAGCAACTGGAGCCGTTCTGACGAATCGCTAACGTTGACAACAACATTAGAACCGTCTTCTTCGGGAGCCAAATAGCCATTGTCTTCAAAAGCAAATCCGCGATCGGGAAGCTCCATTCCCACCGGAGGATCGAGGCGAACTTCGTCTCCGTCTTGATTGATGAGTGTATCGTTTACCGGATCAAAATCCAAGCGACCGGATATAGCAATCGCAGCAACCATTTCTGGAGAAGCTACAAAAGCATGCGTATTTGGATTCCCATCTGCACGTTTCGAAAAGTTTCTATTAAACGAGTGAACAATCGAGTTTTTCTCTTGTTTGTCAGCGCCTTCTCTTGCCCATTGACCGATACACGGCCCACAAGCATTGGTAAATATTTTAGCGTTTAAGTCTTCAAAAACTTCTAACAATCCGTCACGCTCGGCTGTGTATCGCACTTGTTCTGAACCGGGATTGATTCCAAATTCTGCTTTGGTTTCGAGTTTTTTATCCACGGCTTGTTTGGCGATCGAAGCCGCTCTTGATAGATCTTCGTAAGAAGAATTGGTACACGACCCAATCAATCCCCAATCGACTTTCAAAGGCCATTGGTTGGCACTCGCTTTTTCAGACATTTCTGAAACAGGCGTTGCCAAATCAGGACTAAACGGCCCGTTGATATGCGGACGAAGCGTATCCAAATCAATCTCAATCACTTGATCGAAATAGTTTTCAGGGTTTTCATACACTTCTGGATCTGCGGTCAAATATTCTTTGACTTCATTGGCAGCATCTGCAACATCATCCCGATCGGTTGATCGCAAATAACGCTCCATAGATTCATCGTATCCGAAAGTTGAGGTAGTAGCTCCTACTTCGGCACCCATATTACAAATGGTTCCTTTTCCAGTACACGACATGGATTGGGCACCTTCTCCAAAATATTCAATAATAGCTCCGGTACCGCCTTTTACGGTTAGAATACCGGCCACTTTTAGAATCACATCTTTGGGCGCTGTCCATCCGTTGAGTTTTCCAGTTAATTTGACTCCGATCAGTTTGGGAAATTTCAATTCCCACGCCATGTCGGCCATCACATCCACTGCATCTGCACCGCCAACTCCAATGGCAAGCATCCCGAGTCCTCCGGCATTTACAGTGTGTGAATCGGTTCCAATCATCATTCCTCCTGGGAAGGCATAATTTTCCAACACTACTTGATGAATAATTCCTGCTCCCGGTTTCCAAAATCCGATACCGTATTTGTTGGAGACAGACTCTAGGAAATTAAACACTTCCGAGCTGGAAGAATTCGCTGATTTTAAATCAGCAGCAGCACCGTCTTTGGCTTGAATCAGGTGATCGCAATGTACCGTGGTAGGAACGGCCACTTTGTTTTTTCCGGCTTGCATAAATTGTAGCAAAGCCATTTGTGCGGTAGCATCTTGACATGCGATTCGGTCAGGAGCAAAGTCAACATAGTCTTCACCGCGGCTATATTTTTTTGTAGGCATTTTTTCCCACAGATGCGAATAAAGGATTTTTTCAGAAAGAGTAAGAGGTTTTCCAACCAACGCTTTCGCAGCTTGGACACGTTCTGCCATTGTTGCGTAAACATTTTTGATCATTTCAATATCAAAAGCCATAGTTCAAAATTTTGCCGTAAATTTAACAATATAATTCAGAAGATGAATCCATCGCTCAGGAAAAATCACGGATTTGTTGCTAAAAGTGTTAGAATGATAAAATTATAGGCTGGTCAGGACGCGATAAGCAAAATAAACTCCTAAAATTATCCAAATTACCCAACGATTCTTAATGTACCATTCCATGTTTTTTTATTTTAGTTAAAGAGTGCTTTCAATTCGGTTGCGTCTTGAGGGCTTAATTTTTTTGCCAAGACCAAACTCAGTTGTTTTCTGCGCAAAGCAGCGTCGTAGCGTTCTTTCTCCAAAGCCGATTCGGGAACCAAAGGCGGAACGGCAATGGGCTTTCCGTTGGAATCCACCGCAACAAAGGTGTAAATAGCTTCGTTGACTTTTTCCAACGTTTTAGACAAGGGGTCTTCCATCCAAACGTCTATAAAAACTTCCATGGAGGTGGTAAAGGCACGGGAAACTTTGGCCTCTAAGGTCAATACGCTTCCCAAAGGAACCGATTTGCTAAAATGAACGTGGTTGATAGACGCCGTAACAACAATGTTGTTGGAGTGGCGCTCGGCGGCAATACAGGCCACTCGATCCATACGGGCTAGCAATTCCCCTCCAAACAAATTGTTCAGCGGATTGGTGTCGCTCGGCAATACCAAGTCGGTAGTAATGGTCTTTGATTCGCTGGGTGTTCGTGCTTTCATCTGGAAGCGAAAATACGGCTTTTTTGATTAACGGTTTGTGTATGAAACGTAGCGTGCAAAAAGACACTAACTTTCGGATTAACACATAGCCAAATTTTTATATTTTGTTTTTAATTTTTTATCCTAAAAGCCAAATTTAAAAATTTGGCGATCTTTGTAAATGAGTATAAACCTCTCAGTTTAGCACTTATTAGCTATGTTTTATACACCGTGTTAGCAATAGTTATTTTTTTATCATTTTTGTAAACTTTTCAACGTATTTATCTTCGAAGCTATAAATTCCCATAATATGTTTACTATCAATATTCCAAAATTCCGTATTACTTTTATTTGCTGCCTCAAATATTTCATATCCTAATTCATATGGGACTTGTTTATCAGTCTTACTATGAATAATAACTATAGGGATTGTTAAATTTTTAATTTCTTCTTTTGCAGGAAAATCGTTGTTCATTATTAGAGGAACAATCCATTTAAAGTTTTCTAAATTTAATGCATTTGCATATACTTTTCCTATGTCAGGAAATGAACCAAAAGTACCTTCTAATATTAATCCACTAACTTTTTCTTGTCGTTGATTTGCATTCATTGCTGCAAAAGTTCCACCTAAAGATTGCCCCCAAATTATAACAGGTTTTCCTGCAACATTTTCCATTGCTATTATTTTATCAAAAACGAAAAGAGCATCTTTTTTTAAGACCAAAGAATTATTCGCTTCTCAATTTGATTTTCCAAAATTTCTGCGTTCAAAACAAAAAACTTGAAAACCCTTTTTCAAAAGAGGTTTGTAAGATTCTTGAACGGAAGACATTAAATGCATTCCTTTTCCCGAGTAATGAAAAATTGTTCCTATAGATGTAACTGAATCTGGTTTAAAAAGAACTCCGTGTAATTTTACATCATTATCTACATCAAAATAAAATTCTTCATAATTCAATTCTGATTTAAATTCGATATAATCAATTCCATTCATTTGGTAAATCATCTTGTCCGAAAATCTTGAAAAACGAAAATATAAAATGGACAAAACTATTAAAGTGAAGATTGTAATTGTCAACCATTTTATAATTTTTAAAAACTTTTTCATATGATGTTTGTCTTGTTAGACTAGATGATTTTTGTTTAGGTTACAGATTTTGTTTTAATTATTGCTAACTATTGTATATATACACCTTTATGGTGTTTATTTCCATTATATCGTTGTTTGGGTGGCACAATACATGCCAAATCGGGAAGTATTGTTGCACTTTTTGTTTTATCAAAAGAATTTTTGATTTTGGAAGCCCCAAAGACTGCGTTAGTAGAATGCAAAAGATTTCCTATTCTTAGAATAGGGGAAAGGTTCCATTTACCCTGTAAAAGCGCAATACGTTGCAGGTCGTTCATGAGTGTAGAATCGATTAGGGGTCGTTCTTAGGGCTAATTTACAAAAAAAAGAATAACAACAACAATCGGTTTATCGAATGAAAGGGGAATGGAAAATAAATAGAGGAAATGTGGGAGTTGCTATACCTACTCAGAAGTCAAAATCCAAGCGTCTTTAGCCTCAAGTTTTTGAATGGTTCTCAACCGCTTGACAGCCGCATCTTTATCCGTAAAGCTTTCAAAAGCAACGGGGTGCAATCCGTAGGTATTGGCAGGAAGGCGTTTGGCATTGTAGCCATTCTGCAGCAATTGCTCCAGTTTTTTATCAGCATTAGCAGCCACTCTAAAAGCACCGGCTACGATATGAAAACGCTCTTTTTTGAGCGGCATGGTAACGGTAATGGAAGGAAGTGCTCCCAAATCAAAAACCGCTTTTTGTAGCGACGACTCTATGGCCGCTTGTTCTTGGTTGATGAGGTGCTGGTTTTCCCAATTAAAATAACTCAATCCCACAATTCCGATTGCCAAAACGCCTACTGCTGCAACTTTCCAAAACGAAGTAGCAGAACTGTGCGGAGCTACTGCCGGAGCAACTCGAGCAATTTTGGGAGAAACCACTGCGCCCAATCCAAAGGAAGACATCAGGTGGTTGTGCGAATCGGAGGGGGCAAACACAATTTTTTGTTCGTTATTAAAAACAAACGTTCCCAACGAAACCAATTCAAGAGATCCTTTGTGAAGGGCTTTTTTCCAAGCCACAACTTCGGTATGAATTTCTTTAACTGCCTCTTCAAAAGCAATGGAATACACATCAGCAATATAGTGGGCAAGCAACCCGTCGTTGGAGCGCAATTGTTCGTTAAACGACACCCCTTTTGTGGGTGGGTAAAACGCATGTTGTGTCGCATCCAAACGCGCCGATTTGTAGTGCGTCAAAAAAGCACCAAATCCGGGAACCGTTACACATTCGTAACGGTAAAGCAACTCGCTAATGTGTTTTTGTAATTGCATCATTCAAAAATACATTTTTTTTCAAAAGGATGCTACCTGTACGGTTGTTTTTATTAACAGGAAGATTTTTTATTTTTGAAAGCAATTCCCCAATCATGAACGAAGACAAATTAGTTGCGATTTTAGCGCTCCAAGCGGCTCCGGGTGTGGGCGATCGCACGGCCAAAAAATTGATTGCTTATTGCGGAAGTCCGCAGGCGGTTTTTACGGCTTCCAAACGCGACCTAACTCGTGTGGATGGAATCGGTTCTTTTGTTGCCCAAGCACTGTCCAACGACACACTTTTTAAACAGGCCGAAAGCGAACTTTCATTCATTCGCAAAAACAACATTCAATGCCATTATTTCGAAGACGCTTCCTATCCGTTTGCGCTAAAGCATTGCGTGGACGGCCCTATACTAATGTTTTCATCGGGCAACATTGCCATCAACGACCAACCAATTCTCAGCATTGTCGGAACGCGAAGAGCGACCCCAAGAGGTGTGTCGTTTTGTGAAGAATTAATCGCCCAATTGGCGCCGTTCAACCCTATTATTGTTTCTGGATTTGCCTACGGAATCGATATTGTGGCTCACAGGGCAGCTTTAGCAAACAACTTGCAAACCGTAGGTTGTTTGGCGCACGGCATTCAAAAATGCTACCCTGCAAGCCATAGAAAATACCGATCCAACATTGAAAACAACGGAGGGTTTTATTCCGATTTTTGGAGCAATGCGCCTTTTGCCAAATCCAATTTCCTGAAATGCAATCGCATTATTGCCGGGCTTTCTTCGGCAACGCTCGTTATTGAATCTGACCAAAAAGGAGGCAGTTTGATTACAGCCAATATGGCCTTTGATTACAACCGGGTTGTGATGGCAGTTCCAGGCAGGCCCTCGGACACCATGAGCAAAGGATGTAACGACCTCATTAAAGCACAAAAAGCGCATGTATTGACCTCAGCCGAAGATGTGATGCTTCAATTGAATTGGCATCAAAAACCAACGCAAACCCCTGTTCAAAAAAAATTGTTTGTAGAGCTTACCGATCAAGAGCGCATCGTGTTGCAGGTTTTGCAAGAAACAGGCAAAGAACAACTGGACTTTATCGCGATAAAAAGCAATTATCCGATTTCACAAACGGCTAGTTTGTTGTTTGCATTGGAGATGAAAGGGGTGGTAAAACCGTTGCCAGGAAAATGGTATAAAATGATTTGAATTTAGGAAAACCCTAATTTTTGTCGGACTCTGTTTAAAACACTTTGAGCCACACTTTTGGCTTTTTGCGCACCCAATTGAAGCGTTTTTTCAACCTCATCAGGATGGTTCATAAAAAAATCAAACGCTTTGCGCTCTTCACTAAAAGTTGCTAAAATACATTCAAACAAATCTTGTTTGGCATGCCCGTATCCAAAACCGCCTTGTTCGTATTGTTGCTTCATCGTGGCTTGTTGCTCACTGCTGGCAACCAATTGATACAGTTTAAAAACGGTACAAGTGGTGGTGTCTTTGGGTGCTTCCAAGGGAGTACTATCGGTGGCAATTCCCATGATTTGTTTGCGAAGTTTTTTCTCTGGAAGAAAAATATTGATGGTATTCCCTTTGGATTTGCTCATTTTTTCGCCATTGGTTCCAACCACATACATGGTTTCTTCCTGAACTTTTGCCTTGGGCAAAACCAGCGTTTCGCCAAGTTGATGATTCAGTCGGGCGGCAACGTCTCGAGCCATTTCTAGGTGCTGCAGTTGGTCTTTTCCCACAGGAACGATTTCGGCGTCGTACAATAAAATATCGGCAGCCATCAACATCGGGTAGGTAAACAATCCCGAATTAACATCCTCCAAATCTTTTGATTTATCCTTAAAAGAGTGTGCCAGTGTAAGCCGTTGGTAAGGAAAAAAACAATTCAAATACCACATCAGTTCGGTTACTTCTGCGACATCGGATTGTCGGTAAAAAACAGTTTTTTCGACATCCAATCCACAGGCTAGCCATGCAGCAGCAGTAGCCAAGGTGTTTGATGACAGGACTTCTTTGTTTTTGATCTGGGTCAAAGAATGCATGTCTGCAATGAACAAAAACGACTCGTGCTCATTGATTTGAGCCAATTTAATGGCAGGAAGAATAGCGCCTAAAAGATTTCCAAGATGCGGTGTTCCAGTACTCTGAACTCCCGTTAAAATTCGAGCCATACAAGGTGTTATTTGTCCTACAAAAGTAGGATTAAATATTATTAACTACAATTTCTTATTTTTGAGGGATGCAAAAGGTTTGGAACTATCTAGTTTATGGATTGTGGAATGTGTGGTTTTATTTTTTAAGCATTGTAGGCATTCTATTTTTATTTCCCTTTTTGCTTTTGTTTTCTGCCCATGAAAAATGGTATCCTCAATTTTTTTGGCTTGCCCATACGTTTTGGGCGCCCTTTGTAATGTTCGGCATGGGTTTTTTCCCAAGCGTTCGGTTGAGTCAGCCTTTTGAAAAAGGAAAAAGCTATGTTTTAGTTGCCAATCACACCAGCATGATAGACATTATGTTGATGTTTTGGGTGTCCAAAAATCCAGGCGTTTTTGTTGGAAAAAAAGAATTGGTAAAACTGCCTATTTTTGGCTATTTCTATAAGCGTGTGTGCATTATGGTTGATCGTCAAAACATGAAAAGCCGAAAAGCCGTGTATGAACGAGCGAAAAAAAGACTCAGTCAAGGGTTGGGAATTTGTATTTTTCCCGAAGGATTGGTTCCTGACCCGTCCGAAGAGTTAGCTCCTTTTAAAGACGGCGCTTTTCGAATGGCAATTGATTTTCAAATCCCCATTGTACCTATAAGCTTTGTTGATTGCAAACGCAGGTTTCCGTTTCAGTTTTCAGCAAACTATTTCAAAGGCAATCCCGGAAGGTTGAGAGCTCATGTGCATCCTCATATCAGCACCCAAGGAATGACCTTAGCAGACAAAGAAGCGTTGAAAAACAAAACGTTTGCGGTTATTTTAAACGAATTGAAAAAAGAAGGTGCGTAAGAACTGTTGTTAGGAAGTTAACAGCTCTTTGATTTTTCCTTCCAGTTCTTCGGAAAGTTCTGGATTGTCTTCCAGCAATTTTTTTACAGCATCGCGCCCTTGACCTAGTTTGGTGTCTCCATAGCTAAACCAAGAACCACTTTTCTTAATAATTTCGGCTTCGACACCAATGTCTAGGACTTCACCAAATCGAGAAATTCCTTTTCCATACATGATATCAAATTCTGCTAATTTGAACGGAGGAGCGACCTTGTTTTTAACCACTTTGACACGTGTTTTGTTTCCTAAAACCGATCCGTCAGTGTTTTTAATTTGCGTAGATCTACGAATGTCCAAACGAACGGAAGCATAAAATTTGAGAGCATTTCCACCCGTTGTAGTTTCTGGATTTCCAAACATCACGCCAATTTTTTCTCTCAATTGATTGATAAAAATCACCGTACAATTGGTTTTGCTAATGGTTCCTGTAAGCTTACGCAAAGCTTGAGACATAAGGCGTGCGTGCAATCCCATTTTTGAATCACCCATTTCGCCTTCAATTTCGCTTTTCGGAGTCAAGGCAGCAACAGAGTCAATAACAACAATATCAATTGCACCCGATCGAATGAGGTTTTCAGCAATTTCGAGAGCCTGTTCACCGTGATCGGGTTGTGAAATAATCAACTGATCGATGTCCACTCCCAAATGTTCTGCATAATACCGATCAAAAGCGTGCTCGGCATCTATAAAAGCAGCAATACCACCTGCTTTTTGACATTCTGCAATAGCGTGTAACGTAAGAGTTGTTTTCCCAGAAGATTCCGGGCCGTAAATCTCAACAACACGTCCGCGAGGGTACCCGCCGACACCCAAAGCAGCATCCAATCCTAAAGAACCAGAGGAAATCACCTCTACTTGTTCTACGACAGAGTCGCCCATTTTCATGACGGCGCCTTTACCGTATGTTTTATCCAGTTTGTCAAGTGTGAGTTGAAGCGCTTTTAGTTTTGCATCTTTTTCTGAAGCCATGATATTTTTTTTGATCCGATTGGCTAAATTACAATTTTTTTAGCCTGATTCACAATGTTTTTTATTCACAACACACGGTTTTTGATAGAGCTAATTCAAATTCGTATCTTTGGGCTTTTATTTTTAACCTTAATCGAAGTATAGCATGCAACTGTACAATAAATTAAGCGCTAGAGAACGAGAAGTTTTAATTGAACAAGCAGGCGATGAGCGCCTCACTCTTTCTTTTTATCAATACGCGCACATTCCCAACCCACAACTTTTCAGAGATCATTTGTTTCTTAGTTGGAACCAACAAGATGTTCTAGGACGTATTTATGTTGCCTACGAAGGAATCAATGCCCAATTATCGGTTCCTGCCAAAAATTTTAGCGTATTCAAAAGCCATTTGGACAGCATTTCTTTTTTGAAGGACGTGCGTCTAAACATCGCCATTGAACAAGACAATAAGTCGTTTTTAAAACTTAAAATCAAAGTGAGAGACAAAATTGTTTCTGACGGCCTGAACGACGCAACTTTTGACGTGACCAACAAAGGAGTGCATCTTTCTGCTGAAGCGTTTAACAATTTGGTAGAAAAGCCTGAAACCATTTTGGTAGATATGCGAAATCATTACGAAAGCGAAATAGGTCATTTCAAAGGAGCAATTACACCCGATGTGGATACCTTTCGAGAATCGCTTCCCATTATTGAAAAAGACCTTTCGGATCACAAAGAAGATAAAAACCTAGTCATGTATTGTACTGGAGGAATTCGTTGTGAAAAAGCCAGTGCGTATTTCAAACATAAAGGATTCAAAAATGTGTATCAGTTAGAAGGCGGTATTATTGAGTATGCGCGACAGGTTGAAAAACAAGACTTGGAAAACAAATTTTTGGGTAAAAACTTTGTATTCGATCACCGCCGCGCAGAGCGAATTTCGAAAGATATTATTGCTCAATGTCATCAATGCGGAGCTCCGTGTGATGTCCACGTAAATTGTGCAAACGAAGCCTGTCATTTGCTTTTTATACAGTGTGAAGAATGTACTAAAAACTACGATCAATGTTGCTCCGAACCGTGTAAAGAAATTCATCAACTTCCTGAAGATCAACAAAAAGCACTACGGAAAGGAAAAGGAAATAGCAATAAAATTTTCAAGAAAGGAAGATCACCCCAATTGAAGTTTAAAAAAACAACGCAAAATCAGGCATAAAAACGGGCACAAAATTGCCTATATTTACCGTTATAATTATTAATTTTTGACCCTTTCCTGAAAAATATGGGATGTAGTAGCTGTAGTACGAATACCGATGGAACCCCTAGAGGCTGTAAAAACAATGGAACTTGTGGCTCAGACGGTTGCAACAAATTGACTGTTTTTGACTGGCTAGCCAACATGTCCTCACCAAGCGGTCAAGAAGACTTCAATGGAGTTGAGTTGCGCTTTAAAAACGGGCGAAAATCATTTTTTTACAACACCGAATCGCTTTCTCTTAGTATCGGAGATATCGTTACAACGCAAGCCGCTTCAGGGTATGATGTTGGGATAGTAACACTTACAGGCGGATTGGTAAAAGTGCAAATGAAAAAAAAGAGTGTCCCCGAAGACAGCCCAGAGATATTAAAGATTTATAGAAAATCATCGCAGTCCGATATTGATCGGTGGGTTTCCTCAAGAGATCGAGAAGAAACCATCAAAAAACGCTCGCGCGAAATGGCGATTGCACTTTCGCTAAAAATGAAAATTTCGGATGTTGAATTTCAAGGAGACGGCTCCAAAGCTACTTTTTATTACACCGCCGAGTCAAGAGTAGATTTTAGGCAATTGATTAAAAACATGGCGCAGGAATTTTCCATTCGAATAGAAATGCGTCAAGTAGGCCTTCGGCAAGAAGCTTCTCGACTGGGAGGCGTTGGCTCTTGTGGGCGCGAATTGTGTTGTTCTACTTGGCTAACCGATTTTAGATCCGTTTCAACTTCTGCCGCACGATACCAACAGTTGGCATTGAATCCGCAAAAGTTGGCCGGTCAATGCGGAAAACTCAAATGTTGCCTGAATTTTGAACTTGACACCTATCAAGACGCCTTAAAAGGGTTTCCAAAATCCGATACCAAGCTGTATACTGAAAAGGGATTGGCCGTTTGTCAAAAAGTCGATATTTTTAAAGGGCTTATGTGGTTTGCTTACAAAGGCGATTGGGCAAATTGGCACACGCTTACTACTGATCAAGTGAAAGAAATCAAAGCGCTTAACGCAAAAAAATCACCAGTAGCTGCTTTGGAAGAATATACCAGTCAGTTAATTGTAGAAGAAAAATCGACTTTTGAAAATGTGGTAGGGCAAGACAGCTTAACCCGCTTCGATAGACCCAAAAACACCAAAAGAAGAAGGAATAAATCCAAAAATCGTAACCGTAAAAAACCCCAAAACAAAAACCAAAAGCCTACTTAAACTATGAAAATGCTTCGGATATTTTGTGCTTGTAGTATCTTTTTGTTAGGAGGGTGTATTGGTTCTTCCGGTTTTTTGGAATTTTACGAAATGCCCAATGGGTGGAACAAAAATGAAACGGTAACGTTTTCATTTACTGCTCCTGATTATCCTTCCAAAAACAATGTATTTTTATACCTTCATACAGATCACAAATATCCCTTTTCAAATTTGTTTGTCATTACAGATTTCGTACATCCTGACCGTCAAGTTCAAACAGACACATTGCAATTTGAAATGACTTCACCAGATGGTTCTTCATTGGGAACTGGTTGGATGGATGTAAAAGAGCACAAGCTGTGGTGTTATGAAAACATTTCTTTGGATCCAAAAAAGAAATACACCTTTCGGGTAAGACAAGCAATGCGTATGAGTCATGACCCTCAGAGCATAGAAAACTTGAAAGGAATATTGGATATAGGTTTGGGAATAGAACCTGTAGAATAATTTTTTAAGTATGGCTAGAAAAAAATCCACCACCAAAAAAACCAACTCTCACAAACCTTATATCAAGGGTTTTTGGAAGCTATTTTCGTTAGGGGTTGTAACCGTATTTGGAGTTTTTCTTTTGGCTTCTATTGGCGCGTTGGGTGAAATGCCTGATTTTAGACAATTGGAAAATCCAGAGACCAATTTAGCCACCCAAATTTTGTCATCAGACAATCAGGTGCTGGGAAAATTTTACTTTAAAGACAATCGCACTCCGATACAATACGACGAATTGCCTCAAAACATGATTGATGCTTTAATTGCTACGGAAGATGAGCGTTATTACGATCATTCTGGAATTGATCTTAGAGGGACAATACGTGCCGTGGTTTTTTTAGGAAAAAAGGGAGGAGCAAGTACCATTTCACAGCAATTGGCTCGCCAGTTGTTTGTAGGAGTTCGGTCTCGAAATATGCTTCAAGCCGTTTCTCAGAAAATAAAAGAATGGGTAATTGCCATTCGATTGGAGCGTCAGTACACCAAAGAAGAAATTATTATGATGTACCTCAACATTTATGATTTTGGGTACAACGCCGATGGAATTCGATCTGCAGCGAGCATTTTTTTTAATAAAGAACCGAAAGAATTGAATGTTCAAGAGTCGGCGCTTTTAATCGGAATGCTTAAAAACTCTTCGTTGTTCAATCCGCTTCGTCGCCCCGAAATGGTCAAACAACGACGCAATGTGGTGTTGTCTCAAATGAAAAAAAACAACTATTTGACAGAAAGTCAAAAAGACTCTTTACAAAAAATGCCTTTGGGGATTGATTATCACCCGCAATCTCATCGAGAAGGATTGGCGACTTATTTCAGAGCGTATTTACAAAAATTCATGAAAACATGGCTGAAAAACAACCCCAAACCCAATGGCGAAAAGTACGATTTGTACATGGACGGTTTAAAGATTTACACCACTTTGGATTCTAAAATGCAACGCTATGCCGAAGAGGCTACAAAGGCACATATGAAACAGTTGCAGAAAGAGTTTTTCAGACAAAATCAACCCAAATACAATCCTACGGCTCCCTTTCTGGACATAGAAGAAGAAGACATTGAAAACATTTTAGACTTGGCCATTCGGAGGTCTGAACGTTATCGTAAATCAAAGCTATCGGGCAAATCGATGGAAGAAATTATAGCCAGTTTTGATGTTAAAACCCCGATGACCGTATTTTCATGGAAAGGAGAAATAGATACTATCATGACTCCACTAGATTCCATTCGGTATTACAAGCATTTTTTACAAGCAGGAATGATGTCTATGGAGCCGCAAACAGGACATGTAAAAGCATGGGTGGGTGGCTACAACTACAAGCATTTTCAGTTCGATCACGTCATGCAGGGCAAACGTCAAATAGGCTCTACTTTCAAGCCGCTAGTGTATGCGACAGCAATCGATCAACTCAAATTATCTCCTTGCGACTCTTTGCCTGATGCAATCCACTGTATTGAGCCTATGAAATACGGAAATGTAGATGCTTGGTGCCCAAAAAACTCTGGAGAACGCTACGGAGGAATGCGTACCTTAAAAAATGCGCTTGCCAACTCTGTAAATACGATAAGCGCTCAATTGATGGATATGGTAGGGCCCGAACCTGTTGTTAACTTGGCGAGAGATTTGGGAATTACTTCTCGTATTCCGAAAGTACCTTCAATAGCCCTAGGAACTCCTGCGCTGAGCGTTTATGAAATGGTAGGAGCCTACGGCGCATTTGTCAATGGAGGAATTTATGTAAAACCAACCATGATAACTCGTGTTGAAGATAAAAACGGAACCGTTCTTTACGAATCAACTCCCGTTACCAAAGATGTAATGAGTGCCGAATCGGCCTATGTGACTACAAAGCTTTTGGAAGGTGTAACGGAACATGGATCGGGAGCGCGATTGCGACATGCAGGTCTTGAAAAAACGAATCCAATTTATAGAGACGTTGTTACGGGGTATCCGTATCAGTTTACCAATCCTATTGCTGGAAAAACGGGGACCACGCAAAATCAAAGTGATGGATGGTTTATGGGAGCCGTTCCAAATTTGGTTACAGGCGTTTGGGTTGGCGGAGAAGATCGAGCGACTCATTTTGAAACCATTGCTTATGGTCAAGGAGCCACAATGGCTCTCCCGATATGGGCGATGTACATGAAGCAATGTTATGAGGATGAAACGCTTTTGATTTCGCAGGAGGAGTTTCCAGCACCCGAAAACCTTACCATAGCCATAGACTGCGACGCCTACAAAGCATCTACTGAGGCGAGTCAGCAGACTCCTCAAGAAAACTTGGAGGGCCTTGGTTTTTAGCTAATGATACATTGTAGTATGCGGTGTTTCCAGTAACTTCTTTACCGAGCCAGGCAGGTTTTTCAAACGATTCGTTTTCATGGCTGAGTTCAATCTCAGCAAGGGTGAGTCCTTTATGAGCTCCTTCAAAAACATCTACTTCAAAACAATGATTTTTTACAGGGATGAGGTATCGTTTTTTTTTAATTAAATTTCCTTCAATTAGCAAAAGCAATTTTTGCGCTTCCTCAACAGGAATAACTTGTTCCCATTCAAACCGAGAAGTACCGCTTTGATTTGATTTTCCCTTAATAGTTAGCACACCCTTATCGTCTTGAACACGAATGCGTACCGCTCGATCGGGATCTAGGTTTAAATAACCCTGAACAATGGATTGTACACGAGTAGATTGCGATATAAAATTGTTGGAGGCTACTAAAAACTTTCTCTCAATTTCTTGCATGGATTGACACTCTTTGTGCAAATGTAGGTGTTTTAGGCAGAAATAACAGGACTTTTAGGCGATGTTAAGAATCATAAAATAATGAGAAATGGCGCCTGCTAATACAAACAAATGCCAAATAAAATGATTGTTTTGTAGTTTTTCCCACCGGTAAAAAAATACACCTACGGTGTAGAAAAACCCTCCAGCGACAAGAAAAGTAGTGGCTTTGTCAGAAAAGACAGCTAAAAGGTTTTGAATGTCTAAAACAATCAACCAACCCATTATGAGGTATAGCAGTAGTGAAATACGTTCAAACTTTCCTGTAAAAAAGAGCTTCAGCACAGCTCCAACCAAAGCAATTGTCCACACCGTATAGAAAAGCATCCACCCCGAGCTGTCTTTTAAGGCAATGAGTGTTACGGGGGTGTACGTCCCAGCAATTAGGACATAAATACTGATGTGATCAATTTTTTGCCACGTTTTTTTACGTTGAGGGTTTGAAGTACCATGATACACCGTTGAGGCTAAAAACAACATTACCACAGCACTTGCATATATCCAAAGACTCCAAACACCTTCTGTTGCGGTTTGCTCATGAATATTGAGCAAAAATACTCCTCCAAAAACACCTAACAAAACACCGATTCCATGAGAAACGGTATTTCGTTGTTCGTGCTTTTCTAAGGAAGATAGAAAAGAAAAAATCATAAATGTTTCCTCCTTATACGCTGCAAGTCATGTCTGCACCACAACATATAGGGGATTTGATTTTCCCCTCACAACTTGGGCATTTAGACACCTGAACAGCCGCTCCGTCATCAAGAGTAAGGGATCCGTTTTCTAAAGGGACATCACAGTTGGCGCAGCTTGCGTTTACTGCCATGTCGCATTGATTGCATTTGTATGTAGCCATAATTAATAATGTTTCTACGAAGATACCTATTTTTGTTTTGACAAAAACACGGAAAGATATTATATCCAAGCAATAAAAAATATGGAGATCAAAAGAGTTTCGAACCTGGAAGAGTTACAAGGAATTAAGACCCTGCAACAAAACAATTTAAAAACGGCTTTATCGGAACAAGAAAAAAGTCAAGAAGGTTTTGTTACAGCAGTTTATTCTTTAGATCTTTTGAAACAAATGCATCAGTATTGCCCCTCTGTTGTATGTGTTGATGGAGAAAAAAAGGTGATAGGATATGCTTTGGCAACAACGCAAAAAATTCGAAGTCAGCATCCCTTATTAGAGAATTTATTTGCTACCATAGACCGTCAAAAATTTAAGGGAAATCTTCTCAAAAAATCAAATTATATCATTGTAGGGCAATTGTGTGTTTCCAAAGAACATCGCAGACAAGGAATTGCCCAAAAAATGTATTCTTACTTTAAAACAGCACTTTCGGAACGTTATGAGTATTGTGTTACGGATGTTGATATTACAAACACCAATTCCTTAAAAACTCATTTGGCAACAGGGTTTCGAGTGTTTCATGAATTTACATTTGGAGACGCAGCATGGAACTTGGTACTCTGGGATTGGAACAATACACAAAAAGGGTAGTAGAGCATTCAAACTTTTATAGCTATATTTGAAATGAATTAACCTACTATATATTGCCATGGATACAAATCAAACCAATCGTTCGCATTGCGGAATTTCTTGTGCACTGGATGCTTTGGGAGACAAATGGTCTCTTTTAATTGTTAGAGACATCGTGCTTCTTCACAAAAAAACATTCAAAGAGTTTGTCGCTTCTAGTGAGCGAATTGCCACCAATATTTTGGCCGATCGCTTAAAAAAACTTGAAACACACGGGTTGATTACCAAAAAAAAAGCACCGAATAGTTTGAAAGTAAATCATTATTCGTTGACAGAAAAAGGACTTTCTCTTGTTCCACTTCTTTTGGAACTGCAAAGTTGGGCGTATGATAATTTGGAAAATGCTACGGGTAAAATTACCAAAACAATTTCTGAAAGTTACCATAAAAACAAAACCCAAACCGTACATGAAGTTAAGAAAAATTACTTGGAGTCGTTGTAATCTTCTGAGTATGGTATGGCCGTTCCGAAGTGAAGGCTACATTTAATTTTTAGTTATAACACCCAAAAAAACAAATCGAAAATGGAGTTTTTTTATTTGATGGAAATCAAATTGAGGTAAAAAAGAAACGAATTGAGCAAGAAAAATAAGAAAGCGGGAAGCATTTGAAGGAAAGAATCTTTGATTTTGATACGAACCAGCACCCCAAAAAACATGAGTATTGCCAATCCACCTGAAGCAAACAACCCCAATACAGGCCACTGCAAACTCATAAGCAGACCCGTTCCACCAACAAGCTGTGCGCTTCCAATGAGGATTCGTTGTTTTTCATACCCCCAACGAGTGAATTCTTTTTGGCTTTGTTCAGTTATAAAAGCCAAGATCCCGTAGAGAATAAAAGAAATTCCCGAAAAAACAATCAGTGAGTCAAAGGAATTCATCGACTAAACACCTCCACAACTAGCCCACGCAACAAAAAGCGAGAGCAATAATAGTACTAGCGAGGGAATGTGTTTGGAAAACGGGTTTTTCACTTTAAAGTGCGCCCATTGTGCACAAACCATCAAAAACGCCATAAGGATTGCAGGATAAAAAACCAGTTCTGCATACCATATTCCAGCTACTAAAAGCGTTGCTAACGAAATCTTGGCGGCCCCTACTAAGGAACGCATCAAGTCCGAAAGACCGTATTGATTGAACTCTTTGACAATATTGTCAAACCTAAAAACCCAAACCACTGCAATAGATATCGCAATAATGATTTGAGCATACATTTGTAAATTTTCCATGAAAGAAAGATATAAATTTTAAATGACAATTAAAAAAAGTATTAAAATCAGTAGAACTTGGCTATATTTATATAAGAAAAAGCTAAAGACTTGAAAACTGTTTATCACCCATCATCAACACGAGGACACGCCAATCACGGTTGGCTAGAAGCCAGACACAGTTTTAGTTTTGCGAATTGGTACGATCCCAATCGAACTAATTTTGGTGCACTGCGTGTTCTTAATGACGACGTTATTGCTCCCTCAATGGGCTTTGGCATGCATCCTCATAGCAATATGGAAATTATTACCATTCCTTTAAAAGGAGACCTTGAACATCAAGACAGCATGGGCAATGTTGAGGTGATTAAAGAAGGAGAAATACAAGTGATGAGTGCTGGTGCTGGGGTACAGCATAGCGAGTATAACAAAAACAATGACCGAGAGATTAATTTATTACAACTTTGGATTTTTCCTGACAAACAAAATGTGACTCCCCGTTACGCCCAACAAACGATAAGAGACTTATATGCGCAAAATGATTTTTTTCAGATTCTTTCGCCTTCTGCAGCAGATCAGGGCGTTTGGATTCATCAAAACAGTTGGTTTCATATGCTTTATACCGACACTTCAGTTGAAAAACAATACCGATTAAAAGATCCTTCCAATGGCGTGTATTGCTTTGTGATTGAAGGCACTGCTCAAATTGAAAATCAAACACTAGAGGCACGTGATGCAATGGGAGTTTGGGAAACAACGAGTATCTTTATCAAAGCAACGCCTCAAACACAGCTACTCCTTATAGAAGTACCCATGACTTATTAATTACTGATTATGAACCAAAAATTTACACTTACTGGCATGAACTGCAAAAGCTGTGAAGCCAAAGTCTCAGATTTTTTAAAAACCGTTCCTCATGTCGTGAACGTTAAAGTTTCTTTAGAGAATTCCGAGGTTTCCTTTTCCTCAAGCGAAGCGATTGATGCAGCAACACTCAATCAAGTACTTCCCCAAAAATACCGAATTCATAATCAACCCGAAACACACAAAACACCCAAAGCGCCTTCTAAGCTTGGTCAGCTCAAGCCTCTTTTTTTAATATTTTTATATCTGATATGCGCCACTTTTGGGCTGAATTATCAAACGGGAGTGACTGCCTCTGCGATGCTTGATTTTATGGGGCTTTTTTATATCGTTTTTGCGTTCTTTAAACTGCTAGATTTAAAAGGATTTCCCGCTTCTTTTTCAATGTACGATCCTTTGGCAAAACGCGTTCCAATATACGGTTGGGTCTATCCTTTTTTGGAAACCCTTTTAGGTATTATGCTTTTGACACGTTGGCACACAGCGATTGCACTTTGGGCGACACTGATTGTTTTGGGAATCACTACCGTTGGAGTTGCAAAAACGTTGTTAAACAAACAAAAAATCAAATGCGCCTGCCTAGGAACCGCACTCAAACTTCCCATGACCGAAGCCACACTGATTGAAAACACTTTGATGATTGTAATGGCGCTGTTTATGTTGTTTGTGTAGCAATGGTCTGAATTATTCGTCGTCGGCTAAGTTCATTTTTTTATTCAAATCGAACACCTCTTCGGCTTTATAATTGGGTTGGTGGAGCATATTCAATTGCTTGTCCAACAATCGAACCTTGTCGGAGAATTTAGTTTTAATTTGCAGATACAATTCATCGCTTGTTTCTTCAGGAATTTGATTCAAACAGGACTGTAACGCATTCAAAACCGATCGAATTTGATTGGGAATCCATGAAATAATTGGTGTTCCTCCTGTGGCTTTGGAATAGGCGGTGTTTTGCATGATGTATTTTTGAACAAATTGCCAATGTCCATTGCGAAAGAAATAGATTTCTTGAAGTATTCCCGCCAACTCAATCATTCCGGCTACATTTTTTTGTTTGACAAGCATTCCCAAAACACCTTCATCGTGAAGTCCTTCTACTTCCAACCTGAGGTCTTTCAAAAACCGCTGAATACAAGTAGGGCGATACGACCGTAAATCCATCAAATATTTAGTCAACTCGTTTTTTGGGTAATGCCGAATAACGCCCGTAAAAATATCCATCATTGGAATGATATTGTCTTGTGCTCCGGTTTGCCCTCGATATTGTTTTGGAGTGTCGAAGACTCCTTGGTAGAAAACACCTTCATCAAAAATTTCTTCGTTTCCTTTTATCCCCATAATAAACACTCTAAAATCGTTGTAATGTTTCCAACGAGAGGCTTCCCACATTACTTTGCGTCGTGCGTTTACCTTTTCCATGGTCAATCGACACAACATCAAGTTTTTTGTGATGAGCGATACCTTGTTTTGAGGGAGTTCTTGAAGTGTGTTTAAAACACCTTCAACGAGTTTTGGCGAGTGTTGATTGATGTCCACATGAAGCATAATAAACCCTCTTTCGTCGGGCATACCTGAAAATTTTACAGCCATATCCAAGTTTTCCCAGTTGAATCCACCTTTGGGGTTCTTTTTCACATAATTTCCTAAGGAATACGCATAATGATAATCGAGCCAGGGAAAAACTTCCAGTTGTCGTGCAACCCAACAAAAGGGAATGGCCAGATGTGCCGGAACGTATCGATGGGCCTTTCCGTAGTTACCCGTTTTTAAAAATTCAAAGTGCGCAGGGGCGAGTGTATAGGCGGAGGTTATAAACGCATATCCTCTAAAAAGCGCTTGAAGAACAAAGGGATCGGTCTCTTTTTTGACGGTTTCACTAAAATCATCTAGCTGAGATACGCGCGATTCCAAAGCGCCTTCGACACTTAACAACCCTTCTTTTTGATCATTCGTTATTCTAGGCAAATCGTCGAGAAGTCTTTGAAGGCTGTTGTAGCGTTTTGGAAGCTTAGCCAAAGGAGGTTGGCAAGGCAAAAAGCCGTGGGTAGCATTGACTTTAAAAAAGCCATCGGTATATTGGGACAAATTCATTGTTATAAATATTACAAATTATATCAATAAAGTTACAAAATTTTTTATAATACGCCTGCTTTTTAGTCTAAATAGATACAACTACCTTTGTGGGATAAGTTTTGGATTTTTACACATGACGACACTCACTTTTTTTACGTTTACAAAAAATCGTTTTTGGGCTTTTACGCAAATGCAATTGGCGTATCAATCGTTGTTGGGAGTAAAAGGGCTTGAATTTTGCAAAATGTTGGGCACTGGAGCTGGAAATGGTTTTAGTTTATGGCCCGATTTTTCAACGTATGCTTTATTGATTGTATGGAAATCCAAAAAGGAAGCGAATGTGTTTTTAAAAACCCATCAACTTTCTAAGCAATTTGATTCCAAAGCATCTTCTAAAACCACTTATTTTTTACAAACTATTAAAAGCCACGGAAAATGGGACGGCGGGAATCCTTTTAGCGCATCCGAT
The DNA here is from genome assembly GCA_029243385.1 of Flavobacteriaceae bacterium. Taxonomy (GTDB): domain Bacteria; phylum Bacteroidota; class Bacteroidia; order Flavobacteriales; family Flavobacteriaceae; genus JAQWSC01. Next base: position 243,085 of record JAQWSC010000008.1, read on the forward strand.
AAAAAAGAAAAGGTTGGAGGAAAAATAGGAATTATTACGCGCGCCACGTTGAACAAAAGTCGGCTGATAGAGTTTTGGCAATCCGTACCCAAAGCCTCCAGGGCAATTGCTAACGCATCGGGCGTATCTTGGTTTAAAGGCATTGGAGAATGGCCGTTTATTCAACAAGCCACATTTAGCATTTGGGAAAGCGAGGATGCCGTTCAAGAATTTGCATATCGCAGTCGCCCTCATGCCAATATTGTCGCAAAGACGCGAAAAAGAAATTGGTATAAAGAAGATTTGTTTGCACGGTTTGAGATCATCGATATTCAAAAAACACATTTTACATGAAAAAAGCCATTGTAGTTGGAGCCGGAATAGGAGGCCTAGCCACTAGTATTCGGTTGGCGTGTCAGGGATTTCAAGTGGATGTTTTTGAAGGCAACGCGTATCCTGGTGGAAAACTCGCTGCATTTTCTTTGGGAAAGTATCGCTTTGACGCGGGTCCCTCGTTGTTTACGATGCCTCATTTTGTTTCTGAACTTTTTGAATTGGCGGGAGAAAACCCCACTGAACATTTTGCATACAAAAAGAAGGAAATTGCCTGCCAGTATTTTTGGGAGGACGGTGTGCGATTGACAGCTTATGGCGATCGAAACAAACTGGTTAACGAGATCGAAAAACAGTTGAACGTACCCCCTGAAACCGTACTGACATATTTGGAAAATGCTCAAAGGAAATACGAGCGAACCCAATCGTTGTTTTTAGAGCAGTCTTTGCACAAGCTTTCCACCTATTTGTCAAAAGACACCTTAAAAGGAATGGTGCATTACAGGTCTTTTGAAATTGGAAAATCGCTTCACGAAGTGAATCAAAAACACCTCAAAGAACCGCATTTGGTTCAAATGTATGATCGGTATGCTACTTACAACGGTTCTAGCCCATATAAAACACCGGGTATTATGACACTTGTTCAGCACTTAGAACAGCACTACGGGACATTCATCCCCAAAAAAGGAATGGAAGATATTAGTCAAAGTGTTTATCAATTAGCTCTTAGAAAAGGGGTTCGATTTCATTTTAACACTCAAGTTTCTGAGATAGTAATCAAACATAAGAAAGCAAAGGGAGTGGTTGCGAACGACACTGTTCATTATTCTGACATGGTTGTTTCCAATATGGATATTGTGCCTACCTACCGCAAGTTGTTGCCCAAAGTGACACCGCCTGAAAAGACGCTACGGCAAGAACGATCGAGTTCGGCAGTCATTTTTTATTGGGGAATTAAAAAAACATTTAAAGAATTGGATCTTCACAATATTTTCTTTTCGAGCAATTACAAAGAGGAGTTTGAAGCAATTTTTAATCATAAGAAATGCTACAAAGACCCAACAGTTTATGTAAATATTACTTCAAAAGATGTGCAAACAGATGCTCCAAAAAATTGTGAGAATTGGTTTGTGATGATCAATACGCCGCATGATAATGGTCAAAACTGGGAAGAAGAAGTCAACATTTTGAAAAAGCAAGTTTTGGAAAAATTAAACCGTATTTTGGGAGAGGATATAGCGCCTTTAATTGAAGAGGAATTTATTATGATCCCGCCAATTATTGAGCAAAAAACACAATCGTATAAAGGAGCATTGTACGGCGCATCGAGCAATAACACCATGGCGGCGTTTTTACGACACCCTAATTTTTCAAGTTCCATTTCAAACCTTTACTTTTGTGGAGGCAGTGTTCATCCGGGAGGAGGAATTCCACTCTGTTTGCTGTCAGCAAAAATAGTTTCTGACCTTGTAAAAAATGATGTAAAGTGATTCCTAAAAACACCAACACTCGCATTTCGGTTGCTCTAATATGGTTGTTCCATGTTTGCGGTATTTTAGGCATTTTGTTTGGGAATAGAGAAATGTTTATTGCTTTTACTCCTGTCAATTTGTTTGTCACCTTTATGTTGTTGTTTATCAATCAGCCTAAAATGAACGGATTTGTATTTAGGGCTGCCGCTATAGCTTTTATTGTTGGGATGCTGGCAGAGATATTGGGGGTGAATTTTGGACTAATTTTCGGAAATTATATTTACGGAGAGAATTTAGGCGTTAAAGTTTTCGGGGTTCCTTTTCTAATTGGGATTAATTGGATTATGTTGACATTTATTACGGGTGCAACGACTTCAAGATGGGTATCGAACCCATGGTTGGCTGGTATTTTAGGGGCTTTGTTGATGGTTGTTTTGGATGTATTCATAGAACCGGTGGCTCCAAAACTTGATTTTTGGTCTTTTGACACTCCCAAAGCTCCCCTACAAAATTATCTAGGTTGGTTTTTAGTTGCACTTCCAATTCAATGGGCCTATCATTTTTATGTCAAAGAGAAAGACACCACATTTTCCTATCATCTACTTATCATTCAGTTTTTGTTTTTTGGCACTTTCGCCTTTTTATAGCCCTGTAGTTCAACGGATAGAACAAAAGTTTCCTAAACTTTAGATCTAGGTTCGATTCCTAGCAGGGCTACTAAATGAGACTCAAGCACTTTTTGTGTTTGGGTCTTTTCTTTTTTAGTGTTGTAAGTTTTTGAAAAAGAACTGGTTAAGTCGAATAAAATGTTCAATTTACTGGTTCGACATTCCTTGTTTTTCATTGAAAATCTAAAGCCTTCGGGAAATAGTATATTCTGGAACACCCTTTTGTTCTGATATTCGAGTGATTCGTAGAATTGACCAGGGTTTTCAGATATTTTTAGAAAGTCTTTCATGACTTTTTTATGGTTCGACATTTTTGTTGGCAGAGTAAGCATCGATCTCTTTTTTATTTCAATCTGCTCTTTCAACCTTGAACCGTGTTTTTCAAAAATCTCCTTAGATATTTCATCTGTTGCATATCTGAATTCCATTTTGTCGTATTGTTCCTGTAGCTTATTGATTTCCGAACTGAGCTGTCTTTTTATGTCACTGATGGATGAAATTTCACTTTCTA
>JAQWSC010000004.1 GCA_029243385.1 Flavobacteriaceae bacterium
CATCATCTAAAGTAGAAAAATTTGATGTATAAATTTCCACTCCGCTAGAATCAGCAATTACATGATTATTTACCAAAAATTTATCTTCAAATAATGATATTATACTTTCCCACTTATTTTCAAATTCATTATACAACTTGTCAAAATGTTTATTAGACCCCAAGACCAATTCGTTGCAGTCATGAGAAAGAGAAATAGTTAAATTTGCCATATTATTAAATTTAAGATTAAATATATATAAAAAAATTAGACTTTCAAAATAGCTAAATCCTCCCCAAAATAGTTCGATTTCGCTCCCTTTGGCTCCACTTTTTATTCCCAAGAATAATTTTTTGTTCTTGGGAATAATTTTTTCTAAAAATGGCTAAATCCTCCCCAAAATAGTTCGATTTTACTCCCCTCTGCTCCACTTTTTATTCCCAAGAATAATTTTTTATCCTTGGGAATAATTTTTTGTAAAAACAACTAAATCCTCCCCAAAATAGTTCGACTTCACTCCTCTTGGCTCCACATTATAATCCTCAAGGTTTTCCTTGGGGATTTTTTCATACTAAAAAAATAACTCTTGAGCTAATTCAAAAGTGTTCGCGTGAGCATCAATAATGTCTTTTAAATGAATAGAATACCCACCTCCCATACTCACTTGGACTGGAATATTTTGTTCGTTGCAAAAACTTAAAACAAAGCGATCTCTTGCCTTACAGCCCTCTATTGACAACCCTAATCGACCGAGTTTATCAGTTTTTAAGACATCTACACCCGCCAAATAAAATATAAAATCTGGTTCAAAAGCATCCACCAAACGTGGCAGGTTATTCTTTAAGGCATTGAGATAAACCTCATCCCCAGTATGATCCTCAAGAGGTAAATCAAAATCACTATTTTGCTTTTTGAATGGATAATTTTTTTGACCATGAAATGAAAGCGTAAAAACAGCGTCTTGTTGTTCAAAAATTGAAGCTGTTCCATCGCCCTGATGCACATCCAAATCAACAATCATGACTCTTTCGGCTAAATTATTGTCTATCAAATAATTGGCAGCAATAGCTTGATCGTTTAGCATACAAAATGCACCAGGTCGGTCTCGGTAAGCATGGTGAGTTCCTCCTGCTATATTCATCGAAATACCGTATTGTTGTGCATAATGTGTATTTTGAATGGTCCCTTGGGCAATCATACGCTCACGCTTAATCAAAGCTTCAGAAAGCGGAAAACCGATTTGCCTGGCATCTAATTTGGACAATGATAAATTAATCAAATTATTGTAATAGTCTTCATCATGTGTGGATAACAATAGCTGTTGTTCTATGGGCGATGGAGAAAAAAAATTATCATTATTACAAATATTTTTCCACAATAATTGCTCTGGTAACAACTCATACTTTTCCATTGGAAATCGGTGTCCAACTTTCAGCTTATGTTTGTAGAGTGGATCAAAGGCAATTTTTAACATTTAACATTCATTTTTAAGACATGATAAATTAGTGGAATTAAAAGTTATAATATTGTAAATTAGACAATTTAAAGTTTTTTATGAAAATATTAGTCATCATTTGCGGCATTCTACTAGCTGGATTTATAGGAATTCAACTATTTGCTTTAAAGAGCCAATACAATATTGAAATATACCCTTACAAGGTGGTTGAGCAATATGATTCATTTGAAATTCGGCGTTACGAGGCGCGTTTGTTCAGTGCTGTAAAAATTTCTTCTGGGGATTATAAATCGGCTTCAGGACAAGGATTTTCTGTTTTAGCAAGGTATATCTTTGGCGGCAATGACAGAAACGAAAAAATTGCGATGACATCACCTGTTGCTATGACTATAGGAGACTCCATGACCATGAGATTCATGATACCTAAGAAATGGAATAAAGCGCAATTGCCAAAACCCAACCAAAATAACATCAATTTTGTGGAGGAACCCGAAAAATTAGTCGCTGCTATACAATTTAAAGGTTGGGCCAACGACAAAAAAATTAAACGTTACAAAAAGCTATTAAAAACAACTCTAAAATCTGAAAGTATTCCGCATCTAAATAAATTTGAGTTGTACGGTTATAACGCACCCTATGAAGTGTTTAACAGACGAAACGAAATTATTGTAGAGTTAGAACAAAAATTTTGATTTTTGAAAAAACGTATCAAGCATTGTAATGTCTGTAAAGTAGATTTTTCTACAATGTACAGAGTTCAATACAAAGCCGTTAAGGAATGGGTTTTTGTATGCGAAGACTGCTTAATTAAAGTCAAGGAAAATAACACTAATTATAAATACGGTGGTACTTGGAAGAAATGAGGATTAAATTTTTAAAAAATTTGACACCCCTCAGAATAGTTGAATTTCGCTCCCCTCTGCACAACGATTAATCGCAGTGCGTTTGCGATTTAAAATTAATATTTGTTGGATTAACATTTAATTTTACATTATATTTATAAAATGAATAATTTAGTAATTATAGGTCATCCCGACCAAAACTCATTTTGTTACAATGGCATATTTAAAACTATCAAAACTAGTATTGAATCCAAAGGACAGGAACTAAAAATTATTGATCTTTACAGCGACAGTTTTACAAGACCTCGTACCAAATTGATCGCAACCTACAAAGAGCTCATAACGTGGTCAGAAAACATTTTTATCATATCCCCCGTATGGTGGTTCAGATTAACACCACGCACTGAAATATTCTTCGACGAGGTTTTTTCTCCTGGATTTGCATATGCATTTGAAAATATAACTAAGCTTTATGCTTACCCCAAACCCTTTTTAAAAAATAAAAAAGTACGAACCTACATCACACACGGTGCACCAGCGCTTCCAGTTCGCACCCTCTATTTGAACTCCGTTAAATTACGTCTAGTAATGGGTGTTTACACTTTTGTGTTTGGCTGGAGACTGTCTTTGTTTCTAAAAACAAACCAGTTTTGGTCCGTTCCTTTTGTTAGTGATAAAACTAGGACCAAATACCTAAAGCGCGTGGAACGCAACACGTATAAAGACATTCGAGCCTAAAAATTATTTTCCAAAAAACTCTCGAATTTAACATCAAGAACACTAATCATGGGTTCCCTGTGAATGAGTTTTTGTTTGCGATAAGTGCTTACTTAAAATCTAAAAACACAATCTTAATAACAAATACGACTTGGAAAAAATAAGATATTAAATTTGATAGCGTTTCATCAAATCTTCCTCAAAATGGTTGGGCTTATTTCTCTTCTGCAACACAAAACTATTAATAAGTAGATTTTTTACATTTAGATAACTTATTTTAGAATTACCCAATAGTTTCCTTAACTAAATTAAATGCATATATTGCAATCATGATAAAATGGTGCTCGATTTTTTGTTTTTATTCAATTTTATCTTTCGCTCAATCACATCCAAATATTCTAATTATTCATGTCGATGACCTAGGATACCATGATCTCAGCATTCATGGCTCAAAAACTTATCATACTCCACATATCGACAAACTTGCAACTCAATCTGTTTCATTTACAGAAGCATATGCAAACTACCCAAGATGTGTACCCTCTAGGTTTTCTTTGATGACTGGGAGTTATCCTATACAAAATGGAAATGTTCCAGATGCTGGATTTCAAATTAAAAATATAGCCGTAAACAAAAACTTTATTAAATCATTTAATAAGTTAGGCTATCAGACAGCTTATTTCGGTAAATGGCATTTAGGAGACGAACAAAGTTTACTTGACTTTGGATTTCAATTTAGCTTTGGTGCTGGCAAAGCAGGTTCACCTATTAGCTTTTTCTACCCTTTCAATGTTTTTAAGGGAAAAGGGAAGAACAAAAAGAAACCTATTCCAGATATTGATGATATAAGTAATCAGGGGGATTACCTTACTGACGTCATGACAAATCAAACACTAAATTACCTTTATGAGCGTGATTTATCAAAGCCATTTATGCTTATGCTTTCATATTATGCTGTTCATCAACCTCTAGAAGCAAAACAGGAAGATGTTGAGCGTAATTCTTTAGAGATTGATACTATTGATTTTGGCAATCAGCCCGAATTTATTAAAGAAGGCACTGGACGAACAAAAATGCGACAAGACAATCCAACCTATGCTGCAATGGTAGAAAACTTGGATAAAAACGTAGGTAAAATTATAGTCCATTTACAGTCAAGTGGAATTTTAGAAAACACAATAATCGTTTTTTCATCTGATCATGGAGGTTTATCAAATGATGGTTATAACAAAAGAAAATTAGCTACTTCTAATTTTCCATTACGAGCTGGAAAAGGCTGGTTATATGAGGGCGGGATAAAGGTTCCTTTATTTATAAAATGGCAAAATCAATTTAAGCCTCGAATTGAAAATAAATCTATTGTAACCCTTATGGATATTTTTCCAACTTTACTAGAATTGACTGCTCAAGTAGATTTGAATGTGGATGGAAAAAGTATGGCTCCTGTACTTTATTCAAAAAAGAAATGGCAAAACCGTTCGATTTATTGGCATTCTGATAAAGCAAGACCAAAAAATACAGGTGACACAAAATCATCAGCTATAAGAAGAGGGAAGTATAAGCTTATTCATTGGTTTGAGTCCAACAGGGTTGAATTATATAATTTAAAAAAAGATCCTATCGAGAGCATTAACTTAGCGAACCAAAAACCTAAGTTAAAGTTAGATCTTTTAACTGAACTCAATACTTGGAAATCTAAAATGGAGCAGTAATCAAAATTAATTTATATATTCAATAATTTTATAAAAAATTATTGGTTAAAAAGTGACAGATACTCTACAAAATAGCTGGATCTAACTCCCTGCTAATCAACAAAAAAACCCACAACTCTGAGAAGTTGTGGGTTGATTATTTTTTGAATATTTATTATAAAAACAGTTGGATTTACTCTCCAAATGTAATGTTGTCAAAATAAGTACTGTGATCAGTTGATCTGGATTTATAATCAGGAAAAACAACGATTTGGTCAATAATTCCAGAAGCTCCTTTTCCAATACTGCCTGATAAGTCGAACGTCAATTCTTCCCACTCATTGATTTTGGTGTTTGCAACCTTTACTTCGGGCTGCGCATCACTTGACGCTTCAACAAACTTAAGACCTACATCGCTGATAATAGTTTTATAAACCATGATTTTTACGGTTGTATTTGTAGCGTCAAACTCAAAACTTCCAATGTCAGTGCCGTGTTTTGATTCACAACCTGCATAAGGCTGCCCATTAGCACGCGTTATCATTTTAGCCACCTTAGACGAAGTGTTTATTCCACTCTTATCGGGATTGTCTACAACTTCCAAAGCGGGGTTGTCGTCATTTTCAAAAACAGTCCATGTCCATGAGGCGCCATATCCATCTGTTTCAAAATCAATAGGGTAATAGGGCGGAACTGTTGAATATTCTGCTGGAGCTGTTGAACCATTTGATGAATCTGCAGAATCGTTAGAATCTGAACATGAAATTGCAATACTCACTAAAAATAATAAAAGAATAGTTTTAAATGACTTCATAATTTGTTTTTTGATTTTATTTTTCGAATCTAACACTTAATAATGAATTAAAAAATAAATATTACATTTCCTTTCATTCAATCGTTTATGATTAAAAAAAAATTGCCAGCAACTTTCACAATCTTGCTCTTTTAAATTTTTGAGCATTACGGCTTTTATTTGAGCATGAAAAAACATCTGATTTCAAAATATTTAATTATTTTTGAGGAATATATCGTTTGATGAACCACCAAAGGCAGATCGGAAATCAGGTTATAGCATTGTTGCTGTTTACCACCCTTATGCTCCCTACTGTCGTTCAGTCTTTTCACTTATTTGATGGACACAAACACGCTTCCTGTAACGAACAAAGCACACATTTCCACGAATCCATTTCAAAATGTGAGTTATGCGCTGTTCATTTTACATCCATCAATTACGATATCGCCAAGTACCCAAATCTACTACTGCCTAAAATTTTTGTAAAAGTCAATGTAATCTTTGACGCTTTACTACTTCATTCTTTTAAAAAATCCAACACCCAGCTTCGCGCACCTCCTATTTTTTCTTAACAAACAAAAAGAATTATTTAATTATGTTAATTAAAAATAAATATGCGCCTGTATTCATTTTTAATACTGCTATTGTGCAGTATTACTGCTGTTTCGCAAGATTGTAACAACACACTTTCGGGTACGGTAACCGACTTTCATGACGGTTCGCTGATGGTCGAAGCAACTCTCATTGTTGCTGGGACTGAACAAGCCGTACAAACTGATTCTAATGGTAAATTTACCATTCAAAATCTTTGCAATGACACCTATCACATTCAGGTATCACACCCCTATTGCTTGACGAAAGGATTTACTGTTAAACTTTCTGGTGATACAACCAAAAACTTTCTACTGGAACATCATCTAGAAGAGCTTAATCAAATAATTATTGATGGCAAGGCCTATAGCGACAAAACCAACACAATGCTTCAAAATAATCTATCAAAAGAAGCCTTAGAGCGTTTTGGTAGCGGTTCGCTAGGCGATGCCTTAAACAGTCTGAGTGGTGTGTCTTCGCTAAACACAGGCAACACAGTTGTAAAACCATTGATTCACGGTCTCCACAGCAGTAGAGTTGTGATTATAAACAATGGGGTTCGTATGAAAGACCAGGAATGGGGAGCCGAACACGCCCCCAATGTAGCTATCAATTCAATAGGAAATCTTTCGCTCATCAAGGGTGCAGGTGTTTTGCAATACGGTGGAGATGCTGTGGGTGGTGTCATCGTTGCTGAGGCTGCAAAAGTGCCCATAAAAGACAGTCTGTACGGCAAGACCTTACAAACCCTGTCAACAAATGGACGTGGCATATCACTAAACACCGAGCTGACCAAAAGCTACCTAAACGGATGGCATGCTAATATTCAAGGTACAATGAAGCGCTTTGGCGACTTTGAAGCGCCTAATTATATATTGAGTAATACGGGTGTTTTTGAGCGAAACTTTACAATAGACATTGGACTTAAGCAGTTTGAATACGGAATTGAAGGTTATTATTCTTTTTATAAAAATGAAATCGGAATACTAAGGGCTTCTCATTTGGGAGGTGCAAGAGATCTCATTCGAGCTATAAGCAACCCTAAGCCCTTAATTATTAACGATTTTACATACCAAATTAATGCACCTAAACAGGACGTAACGCATCATTTGGCACGTGTAAAAGGGTTTAAAAGATGGGGTGGATTTGGAAAACTAAGCCTTCAATATGACTTTCAACGAAACAATCGTTTGGAATTCGATATTAGGCGAGGAGATGATAAAGGGGATGCTTCATTGGATTTAGAATTGGACACGCATACGCTTTTATTGGATTTGGATACTCACTTGACCAAGCATGTTGACTTAAAAACTGGGATAATGGGCAGGTATCAAAGCAATTTTGCACAAAATACTGGGATTCGAAGATTGATTCCAAATTATGACAAATATGATTTGGGAATATACACCATCGCAGAATATCAGTTGAATGACCATTGGTTTCTGGAAGCAGGAGTACGTTTTGATCACACCCAAATGGATGTGTATAAATATTACCGAACCTCTTTTTGGGAATCCCGAAATTACAATCAACTATTCCCAGAAATAGTAGACGAAGAATTGAACAATCAGGTTTTAACAAGCCCAGAATTGAATTTCAATAATTTTTCGGGTACTCTTGGAGCCAAGGTTGTTTTTAATGAGGAATACAAATTGTTTATCAACTATTCCCTAGCGTCAAGAGCGCCCAATCCGTCTGAACTTTTTAGCGAAGGATTACACCACTCGGCATCGCGCATTGAACTCGGGGATTTGCGTTTCGGCTCAGAAGTTGGACAGAAAATTTCATTAGCATTTCAAAAAGAGAACGCCGTCTTTGGTTATTCAATCAATCCATATATCCACAGTATTTCGGACTTTATTCTTATTGAGCCTACTAAAGTAGAGCAGACAATTCGAGGTTATTTTCAGGTATGGGAATATCGTCAAACCAACGCACAATTATTGGGTATGGATATCGATGCGTCTTATGTTTTTGCAGCAAATTTTCGATACAACCATCAGTTTTCTTTAGTTAAGGGATATGATCAAACTCGAGACGAACCTCTGATAAGTATGCCGCCTGTGAATACGAAAAATGAAATCGTTTATCAAAATACAGCGTTCAATAATATTCGATTGGCGCTACAGAGCGATTACAGTTTTCGACAAAACGAGTACCCTGATACTAATTTTGAAGTTTTCATTCCAGAAACAGGCACCTCTGAAACTGTAGATGTAAGCACTCCACCCGATGCTTTTCATTTACTAAACTTCAATTCCAGTATCGACTTTAAAGTGACTAACGAATCAACACTTACGATAGGATTTACAGTCACAAACTTATTAAATACATCCTATCGAAATTATCTAAATCGTTTGCGCTATTATGCAGATGATTTGGGTAGAAATTTTTCAATCAATCTTAAAATCAATTATTAATTTTTTAAACAAAAACAAAATGAAACAAATAAAATTTTTAAGCACCGTATTATTAGCAGGTTTATTACTAACCGCTTGTTCAAAAGATAATGACACACCCGAACAAGCTCATGAAGAGGAACTAATAACTACTCTAAAAGTGACACTTACTCCCAGTGGTGGCGGAACCGCTATTTTAATGGAGTATAAGGACTTAGACGGTGAAGGTTCAGACACGCCTGTCGTCTCAGTTTCTAACAACTTAGCTGCTGGAGTCACCTATGATGGCGTTATCGAAGTTTCTAATGAAACCGAAGACCCTGCGGAAGATATTACTGAAGAAGTAAAAGAAGAAAATTTAGAACATCAATTTTTCTATACTTCTGGAGGTGGTTTGGATGTGACTACTTCCTACAGTGACTCTGATGATGATGGAAATGATTTGGGAATCGAATTTACATTAACTGCTGGGGCAGCAAGCTCTGGAACGTTAACATTTACATTGCGTCATGAGCCAACCAAACCCAACACAGGCTTGAGCGATGCAGGTGGAGAAACTGACATTGCAGCTACTTTTGACGTAACGATAGAATAAACACTGTTTTTCGTAGACTGCAAAAACAGTTCAAAGCAACAACATTGGATTTGGATTTTTTGTAGTAGCGTTAAAAGAATAAATACTCATTGAAAAATCCCCAAGAACACTTAGTTGTTCTTGGGTTTTTTTTGAAACAAAAGAGACCTTTAGTGTCTAAAAGCAGTATCAATTGCTATTGGAATACTTGAACTGAGTATCAACAGGAACGCCAAACAATCCCTCCAATTCTCCAATGTTTTTTTTATAAAACTTTGTTTCGGGCGGAAGGCTTAAATTATCCCAAAACTGTTGTTTGTAGGGAGGTCTGAAAAGACTCATATCTTTTCGAATGTATTGTTTCTTAGAATTTAATAATTTGGAATTATCTTCTAAATATAGTACGTATGCTTCATGTCTGTAGGCTACGGGAATATATTCTTTTACTTTTTTGTTGGCGCGGATCATTGCTTTTTTTACTTGATCCGGTGTTTTGACATATCCATCCCATTGACGCTTGTGATAACTTAAGTAAAGCTTGTTTTGTCTATTGTTTTTGTAGATGTAGAGTGCCGTAAGGCTTTTTCCAACATCGATCGCAGTCGAATTTTTCTCTACCTTGTATATTTTAAAAGTGTCATAACCAATATAAAAAGTTATATAATTCCCTTTTTTATTGGTTCCTTTAATGACTACAATATCTTCATTTTCATAAAAGGTGTTCTCAATCTTTTTCCAACTGTATGCGTTAATAGTCAATCCGTTTCGCATAGGGTTGTTAAGTTCCATGAATTCGAGCGCATGTCGGTCTTGTTTGTTTTTCAAAAACCTATAGTCAGCCGAAGTTCGACTGTGAAGCACATCAAACCCCTTAATATACGATGAAGGACCTCTATCAATTACATCGATATATTGTTCAATAAAAAAACGACATGTATTATCTTCTACAGACCAACGCCTGTAAAGAACACCCAACTTATGTTTATTTCTTACTGTGTTATCTTTTAACTTTTTTAAAGCTTTTTTGACAATAGCTTTTGGAGATTCAAGTAATACTTCGTTCAATGCTGTTACTTTTTCTATCAAAACAAATCTTTTTTGTTTCTGAGCAATAAAATCCGTTACACTTATTTCAATAGGCTCAAATCCAATAGAAGAAATCTCTATTATATCCAACAGTTCGTTATTGGTTACGTAAAAGCTAAAACTTCCCTCTTCAGTGGAACTTGCACCTATATTTTTTTTGACTATCCCCACAGAGGTATAAGGAATGGGATAGTCAAATTGATCAACAACAACTCCTTCTATTTTAATTTGACCTTGAGAAAAAAGAAAAAAAGACTGAAAAACAGCAATGCATACCAACCATATATTTGGTTTAAAAAACAACTTTCTCATACATCAAAACTGTTTTAAAAAACGCCAAATTCTGTTATAAAAATCAGGATCGTTGGATTGATTCAAACTGTGATTCCCTTGGTGAACACAGTGAAATAGAATTTCTTTTCCAGAAAAGCAATCTTGGTAGGTATAAATTTGATCACTACCTAACATTTCTATTTCGGGAGTTGTTTCGCAACCAAAGGCTAATGCCCAACTCAAAGCACTGTCAGCTCCACTCAAAAAAGTGTGCCCAACCACTGACAGTCCTCCATCGTAAGGAATAATAGGATCTGCCGTTCCACACATTTGATATACCGAAACCGGAACGGTAGATACAGAAGGAACCGTTCCAGCTATTAATTGACTTGCCAATGGAGCAATCGCCGTAAAATAGGAAGTTTCAATAGCTAATTTATTTAACAGACCTGATCCATTGGAATATCCAATGCCATATACTTTACTGGTTTCAAAAAAGGAATAGGTTTCCAGTTTAGTCATTATCTGATTCAAAAAATAAACTTCATCAGCTGTCGATGCTTCTGTACCCAAATTCCATGATTTCAAATGCCCTTGAGGATAAACTCCTATAAACTCGCCAGAATTTACAAAACTTGAAAATTTATTCATCCACATATCATTTTGACCTCCATTCCCATGAAAAGCTATCACAATAGATTGTTTTTCATTGGGATTAAAGTCAGCGGGTGTATGCACAAGAACCTCTCGCTGAACCGCAACACCTTCAATAGTTTGCTCTATATAAAAAGAATAGTCCACTGTAGGTTCGGTAATGTTTTCTACGGAGTCAATAATACTTCCTGAACTCTCACACGAGATCAGAAATAACCCAAATACAATTAATGGAACCATTTTCATTTATTAAGAAAAAATTATTTTTTTGTGGTGAGTAAATTTAAACCTAAAATTCCAATCAACTTATCCTCTTTTAATCAATTATCCTGTAAAATAGCTTAACACTCCAATCACTATAAGCACAAGCAATACTGAAAGGACAACATCTATAGTGTCATAACTGTTCGTGTTTTCTTGTTTTTGTTTGTCGGTAAGCGTTCCAAAAGACAGCCCAGTGATCGTTTTATAATCAGGTGGGGAAGTTAACAAACTAACAGAAATACAAAGAACCACTGAAAATAAAAACATAAAAATAGCCATGTGTGAAAAATTTACTGTTGCAAAAGCAAAAGCAAAACCATCAACAGAACTTCCAGAAGCGATTTGAGGTTGGTAATAAATTTCTGAACCCAAACGGAGAATTAGCAATCCCAATCCCGACATCAGTGTGGTAATTGCAGCTTTGGAATTGACTCGTTTCCAAATAATTCCTAACAAAAAAACAGTAGTTACTGGAGGCGCAATATAAGATTGTACATTTTGAAGGTATTGATACATGACTCCTCCGCCAATTTTTTCCATAATCGGAATCCAAATAATTCCTAAAACTACAATAAACCCAGTAGCTATTTTTCCAGTAGTTAATAACGATTTTTCGGACTTATTGGGTTTGAGCTTTTTATAAATATCAATAGTAAAAATAGTGGAGCACGAATTAAATACAGAAGCCAACGAACTCATAAGGGCCGCCATAAGCCCACCAGCGACCAACCCTTTTAAACCAACAGGCAATAGGGTTTTGACCAGCATAGGAAAAGCACGATCTGCTTTATCAATTGAGAAAATTTCAGGATTTTGAATCGAAAGTGCAAAAGCTATAATACCCGGTACTAAAAATATGAGTATCGGCAATAGTTTCAGATAGGCTCCAAAAATAGCACCTCTTCTACCTATTTTAATGTTATTTGCTGCGAGCGTTCTTTGAACAATGTATTGATCTGTACACCAATACCATATCCCAACAATGGTTCCACCAAATAGAAGTCCTGTCCAAGGAAAATCAGGATCAGACATTGGGCGCCACATATTAAAATGGTCAGGACTTACTTCTATAACCGTTTCTCTCAATGCGGACCATCCTCCTACTTCTTGTAAACCCAAGTATGTAATAATTATTGAACCTAAAATCAAAATAATTGTTTGCAAGGTTTCGGTATAAATAACTGCTTTCATACCTCCTACCACTGTATATACACCAGTAAACAGAACAATTCCAATGGCTCCATACCAAAAAGGAATAGCAAGAAGTTCTGAAACTACAATTCCACCGGCGTAGATTGTTACAGATACTTTGGTCAGCACATAAGCTACTAAAGAAAATAAGGATAAAAACCAACGAGATCGACTATCAAATCGTTTTTCTAAAAACTCGGGCATCGTAAAGGCGCCACTTCGAATGTAAAAAGGTAAAAATAACCAGCCCAACAACAAAACAATCCATGCATGGAGTTCGTAATGCGCCATAGGGGCACCCGATTCAAAACCTGTTCCCGCCAGGCCTACTACATGCTCAGAACCAATGTTTGATGCAAAAATCGATGCGCCTATAACAAACCAACCTACATTTCTACCTGCGAGGAAGTAGTCTTCGGTATTGTTGTTTTTTTGAAGTATCACCCATACAGCAACAGCTACAAGCGCTAAAAAGTAAATTCCCAACACGACCCAATCAAGCTGTTCTAAAACGGATGTTGATGTCAACATGAAGCTTTTCATAAACGTAGCGCTAATTGTTTTTTTTTAAATGTATTGATTGATAATATTTTCAAACAACTCTTGCTTGCCACTTTTTAAATCCAATTCTCCATTTTCAACAGCTATCTTATACAAGTCTTGAAGTTGGAGTTTTCCAGATTCAAATGCAGCTCCTTTTCCTGAATCAAAAGAAGCATATCGATCTTGACGCAGTTTTTTGTAGGGTGAAGATGTAATGATTTTGTCAGCCGTTATCAATGCTCTAGCAAAGGTGTCGGCACCTCCAATATGAGCTAAAAATACGTCTTCCATTTCGGTTGAATTTCTTCTAATTTTTGCGTCAAAATTCACACCACCACCCTGCAGACCTCCTGCTTCCAAAAAAACAAGCATTGCTTCTGTAGTTTCTTGAATGTTGTTTGGAAACTGATCGGTGTCCCATCCATTTTGGTAGTCGCCACGATTGGCATCAATACTTCCTAGCATTCCTTCTTTTGCTGCAACAGCCAATTCGTGTTGCATAGTATGTTGCGCTAATGTGGCATGATTTACTTCTATATTCAGTTTAAAATCTTTATCTAACCCATAAGCTTTCAAAAAACCAATGGCAGTAGCTGAATCAAAATCATATTGATGCTTCATAGGTTCCATCGGTTTGGGCTCAATAAAGAAAGTTCCTTTAAAACCTTGAGCACGTGCATAATCTCGAGCAATAGTTAAAAATTGTCCCATGTTATCCAATTCGCGCCCCATATCGGTATTGAGAAGCGACATATATCCTTCACGACCTCCCCAAAAAACATAATTTTCTCCATTAAGAGCCATAGTAGCATCTAATGCCAGCTTAACCTGAGCTCCGGCACGTGCCACAACATCAAAATCTGGATTGGTAGATGCGCCGTTCATAAAGCGTGGATTCGAAAAACAATTCGAAGTACCCCATAAAAGTTTTACACCTGAATCGTTTTGCTTTTGTTGAACATATTCAACAATTGCTGCCAAACGTCTTTCTGACTCGCCCAAAGTAGATCCTTCTTCTATCAAATCAAAATCGTGAAAACAAAAATAATCGAAGCCCATTTTTGTTATGAACTCAAAGGCAGCGTCCGCCTTATCTTTCGCAGCTTGAATAGGATCTGATGACTTGTCCCATGGAAAATTTTGAGTTCCTGGTCCAAATGGATCTGAACCTTGCCCACAGAAAGTATGCCAATAAGCAATGGCAAATCTAAAGTGCTCACGCATGGTTTTTCCAGCGACAATGCGCTCAGGGTCGTAATATTTAAATGCCAACGGATTATCCGATTCTTTTCCTTCATAACGTATGGCATCAATGCCTTTGTAGTATTCTTTAGTTCCTTTAAGTATCATTATTTAATGTTTGATTTGTTTGTATAATTCTTTTTTCCAATTGGTGTATGCGTCAAGATATGAGGTATTGTTTTCAATGGGTTTGAAAGTCATTACATGATCATTATCTGTAATGTTTTTTCCAAAACGCTCAAAGTTTTTGTCGGTCAATCCAGCGGCACGCGCAGCCCCAATAGCTCCTGTAGTATTGTAAATTTCTATTTCATAGCCAATCAAAGTGGCTAATGTTTTAGAAAAAATTTCAGCCCTAAAAAGATTGTCATTTCCAGCTTTGATAACCTTGATTTTAGCGTCATCATTTTCTATAATTTCCATTCCATAAGCAAATGAAAAGGCAATGCCCTCCAAAGCCGCTCGGTAAAGATGCCCTTTGCTGTGTTGGTTCAAATTAATGTTACAAAATTGAGTTCCAACGTTCGTGTTGTTAAGCATACGTTCGGCCCCATTTCCAAAAGGTAAAATAACCAATCCATCTGAGCCAATCGGAACTTTTGAAGCTTCGCGATTCATTGTTTCATACGATTCAGCCGAACTTTGATTTCGAAGCCACCTGTACATAATTCCAGCGCCATTGATACATAATAATTTACCAATAGTTGGATTTTCTTTTGAGTAATTTACATGCGCAAAATGATTAATTCTGTTGGCCTCTTTAGAGGTTTTATTGTTAGAGACAGCATAAATAACTCCCGAAGTTCCTCCCGTAGCTGCAACTTCACCGTCATTGAATATATTGAGTGAAAGCGCATTGTTGGGTTGATCTCCTGCTCGATACGTGATCGGAATACCAGCGGGCAATCCTGTTTCTTCGGAGGCCTTTTTAGAAACAGCCCCTTGAGGTGTGAAATTTTCAACTATATCGGGAACTAACTGATTTTCAAAATCAAAATAAGTAAGCAACCAGTCGGCTACTGTATCGGATTCGTAGTCCCAAAAAACACCTTCTGAGAGCCCGTTTTTTGTGGTTGCTATTTTACCAGTAAGTTTATAGGCAATAAAATCTCCTGGCAACATGAATTTATCAATTTTTTTAAATAAACCGGGCTCATTGTCTTTAACCCATTTGAGTTTAGAAGCTGTGAAATTTGCGGGTGAATTTAAAAGTGATTTTGTGCATCTCTCTGGAGAAAGTTCTTGAAAAGCTTTGTTACCAATAGCAACAGCCCGACTATCACACCATATGATAGCGTTCCTAAGAGGTTCGCCCTCTTTATCAACAACAACCAATCCGTGCATTTGATATGAAATTCCTACGGCTCCAATTTTTGAAGCATCTATCTTAGATTCTCTTATTACTCTTTTTGTGCCAGTGCACAGGTGTCCCCACCAGTCATTCGGATTTTGTTCTGCCCAATCGCTTTGTTCTGAAAGGATTGACATCTCGTGTTTGGGTTCGTGTATACTTAAAACATTCTCCCCCGTAATTGCATTTACAATAGCAACTTTTACAGACGAGCTTCCTATGTCAAACCCTATATAGTATTGTTGGTTCATTGTTTTTAAATTAAATACTCGTTTTAAACGGATAATTATTGATACGGATCTAAGGTAATTATTGAACCATCCTCCCGATATTTTATTTCCGCTTTTTTGATACATCTCAAATGCGTTACTCCTTTGGATAATGATGAATCGTGATAAAATAAGTATGTTTTTTCTTCAACTTTACAAATGGAGTGATGCGACGTCCATCCAACCACAGGATTCAAAATGCGTCCTTTGAATGTAAAAGGTCCGTAAGGATTGTCTCCCACGGCATAGCATATAAAATGTGTGTCTCCTGTTGAATAGGAAAAATAATAATTTCCGTTGTGTTTATGCATCCATGCAGCTTCAAAAAAACGACGGTCGTTGTCTCCTGAGAGTAAAAGCGCTCCGTTTTCATCTAAAATTTGTATTTCTTTTGGTTTTTCATCAAACTCAAGTAAATCATGACTCATTTTGGCAACAAAAGGCAATAGAGCAGGTTCAGAATCATTAGGAATAAAAGCGGTTGGACTTTCTGACTGATCGGGATTAAAAACACCTGTTTGCCAACGTTGTAATTGTCCTCCCCAAAGACCTCCAAAATACATATAATAACTATCATCGTCGTCTTTGAACACTGCTGGATCGATCGAAAAGCTATTTTTAATTGGATTTGGCTGAGCTTTGAAAGGACCGGTAGGTGAGTCGCTCACAGCGACCCCAATTCTAAAAATTCCTTCAAAATCTTTGGCAGGAAAAAATAAATAATAGGTTCCGTTTTTTTCGTTGGCGTCGGGGGCCCACATTTGTTGTTTTGCCCACGGAACATCTTTTACATGAAGTGCAACCCCATTGTCCACTGCCTCGCTATCAATTGAATCCATAGAAATAACGTGGTAATCTTCCATAGCAAAATGACTTCCCAAGTCATCAAATGCTTCTCCAGCATCGACATCATGAGAGGGGTAAATATATATTTTACCATTAAAATAATGAGCCGACGGATCTGCAGTATAAATATGGCGTACAAGTGGCTCTGAAAGTGCATTTTGATTTAAATCCTCAAAATTGATGTGATCTATATTATCTTCTGGCATTCTTTTCTAATTATTTCTTCTTTGTTTTAATTCCAATTCAATTTGATCCTCCATCTTTTTATTAATTTCATAGAAAAACAACAATCCAACACCTACCAAAAACGGAATAGCTGGATATATACTTACAAGGAGTTTTGTTCCTAAAATTGCCTCTGTAGTTTGTCCTATTTCACTATTAGGAATATACCCGTAGGTGTCAAGAATTTTGGTAACCAACGAGCTTCCTATGGTAAGTCCCAATTTAAGCCCCACCATCATAGCGGAAAATATAATCGCTGTTGCTCTCCTGTTGTTTTTCCATTCCGAATAATCCGCTACGTCAGCAATCATTGCCCATAATAAGGGAATCGTGATACCGTAGAAAAAACCATGTAAGATTTGAGATCCAAAAATCAATTCAACAGCTGTAGGCTTAAAAAAGTTAAATATTATAATAAACAGTGTGGAGACAAACAAAAAGAGTCCAAAAATATTTCTTTTTCCGTATTTATCGGCCAATGTTTTTGACAATCCAATACCTAAAATCATAAAAATAATACCGCCCGCATTGAACAAACCAAAACCAGCAGATACAGGGTCATTCCCGAAAAAATTGACACCTACACTCGAAAGGACTTCTAAAATAGGCTGAATAAAACTTGTCAAGCGAGGTGCATTTATATAGTTTTCGAAATAATAAACGTAAGAACCTCCTTTCATGGCTAGGGACACAAAGGTTAATGTGGTTAAAACAAGCATTATAACCCAAGGTTTGTTTTTAACTAAATCTAATAAATCCTCTCTGACGGTAGATTTTTGTTCTTCTTTAGGTACAACACGCTCTCTGGTTGTAACAAAAGTAACCAACAACATGATCGTTCCAATAACAGCTAACCATGTCATCACTACTTCAATCCCTAATGCTTTGTCTCCGTCTCCTACATAAATAATGATAGGTAACATAAAAACTTGTACGAAAAACTGTGCAAACATCACGGCAACAAATCGATAGGATGAAATACTATTTCGTTGCTTCATATCTCCGGTAATTACGCCACTGAGCGCAGAATAAGGAAGGTTACTAGAAGCATAAAGCAACAACAACAGGGTGTATGTAATTACGGCGTAGATAATTTTACCTTTGTAATCAAAATCTGGAGTGCTAAATGCCAACACAGAAACTACTCCAAGAGGAACGGCTGTCCACAAAATCCAAGGACGGAATTTGCCCCATCGGGAAGAAGACCTATCAGCTAGAGCTCCCACAATAGGATTGAACCCAAAAGCGGCTATTGTTCCAACAACAAACATAATTGCGGTTGCATCATTGGCTTCTAAACCGTAAATATCGGTATAGAAATAAGCCAAATAAGTCATTAGGGTTTGAAACACAAGGTTTGCGGCAAGATCCCCAAGGCTATAGCCAATTTTTTCGGTTATGGATAATTTTTCAGAAATTGATTTCATAGAATGTTTTTAGTTACTTTTAGTCAGTAGTACTAAGGTCTAATACGGTTTGGTAAGCCTTTTTAGGTTGATAATTTCTATCAAACAATAAAGGGTAATTGGTTCGTCCTTTGATGGGCCAATCATTGAGCCATGAATGCTTATCCATAACGCCCCAAAATGTAACTCGACTTATTTTATCCTTGTGCTTGACAAATAGTTTAAAAATATCTTCGTAGCGTTTGGCTAATTGATTTTGAATGACATCGGGCAGTCCATTGGGATATGGATTCATTTTGGGATCTCCCTCGAAAATAGAAAAATTCTGACTTACCTCAGCACCCACCATTTCCCAAGGACTGGGAAGTACCGAAATATCTAGCTCAGTAAACGATACAGGAACACCAACAGATGCTATATCTAAAATGATTTGTTCTATTTCTTTTAAACTCGGCGAATTCAAATCCCAGTGTGCTTGAACTCCCACCCCACTGATTTTGGTGCCATTGGATTTGAGTTTTTCAACCAAACGAAGAATTCCTGCTCTTTTCAAGGGTTTATAAACATTATAGTCGTTATAAATTAAGTCCGCATCGGGATCAGCTTTAGCTGCCCATCGAAATACTTGATCAATATAATTTTCTCCCATTTGATTGTAAAAAACAGATTCTCTTAAAGAACCGTCTTCATTAAAGGCCTCGTTGACAACGTCCCATGCGTTGATTTTGCCTTTGTACCTTGAAACGACTGTATTTACATGGTTTTGGACATGGGCATTCATTTCAGCGCTGTTCTGAATGTCTTGCATAAAATCGGCAAGTTGTGAATGCCATACCAAGGCGTGCCCCACAATGTGCATGTTATTATCCAATCCCAATTGGACGTATTTGTCAGCAACTAAAAAATTAAATTCATTGGGCTTAGGCTGTATGAACATCCATTTCAAGGAATTTTCGGGGGTGATAGAATTAAATTCAGTGGTCACAATTTTTTCAGACTGACTGTCATACCCTAAAATGGTTTCCTCATTTATAGCAGCTCCTACATGAAACAACTCTTTGAAGTGACTGTATAATGTATCTGATACTAATGTGTCATTAGATGCAATAGAAGTTGAAGCTATGTTTGAACAACCTATTAAACAAATGACGGTGTAAAAAACAGTTACGTATGTTATATTTTTAAATTTATTATTCATAATTCATTGGTGAAATTGATACTTTTTATTCTTTTATAAATCGAAGCGTTTGGGTTTTATTGTTGGCAGTGTTTACTATTTTGAGTAAATAGAGTCCTATGTTTAGATTTGAAACATTTAGTGAAAGGGTTTGTTGTTGGGTATTTCTTTGTTGAGGTAATTGAAGCTGTTTACCTGCAAGATCCATTACAACAACAACATGCTGAGTTGTAAGGTTTGAGATGGTTAAATTGCTTTTTACCGGATTGGGATAGGCAAAAAACTTTTGATAGTTTTCGTTTTCTTGATGAATACTCAAAGAAGAATCTAAAAATTCGTACGCACCAATATCAACGACATCATTAGCAACAGAAAAATCAACCGCCGAAGATCCTTGAGGCACTAATGAAAAATCATCAATATAAAAATCACCTCTACCTTCTTCAGTGTTAGGACCCTTAACAAAAACAAATAAACCGTGTGAACTTGTGTAAGTATAATCTCCACTGAGAAGCGTCCACTCTTGGTCAGAGGTTGTTACTCTAAAAGTTATATCGTCATAGGGATTAGTTTGAGTGTCAGTGTTTTTGATAGTAAGTTGATTTTTTCCAGAAACTCCAGAGGCTAACTTGACCCAAACATAAAATGTGTAGGTTTCACCCACGGTTAATAAATTCTTTAAATCCTTTTTGGGACTGTGCCAATCTTGCGTTCTAGATGAAGTTAAAAGACTTTTGTCTCCTGTACGTGACGCTATGGAGCTTGTTTGGATTACTGATCCAAAGGCGCTCCATCCATCTGAAGTATTTTCAAAACTAGACGCCGTTATTGCACTTGAAATCTCGGGTCTAGCATTACCAAGAATATCGTGTGTGGGCGAATAGCTAGAATCTCCTACATCGACAGCTGGAGAATTTGATTGTAAGGAAAAATCTGTTGAAGACATATCAACAGTGCCATTTATAACCGCAGGTGCAGACACAAAAAGAGGGTCAACATCAACTATATTGTTGTTGTTTGTCGCTGGCCATTGATAGGTTCCATTGACAAAAATATTATTGCTTGCAGTTTTGTTAGGTACGTTTAAAAATTCTAATACTGTAAAGTTATCATAATAAGACGGTGTGGCAGAAGGAGGCCTTGAAATCACAATATTATTAACAATGGTAACGCCCAAAACATTTCGCGCTTTGATTCCTGCAACGTTTTGTCCGCGATGAGCAGGATTTCCTTGTGCGACTGAAATGTCTTGGATTTGTTCGTGAGCTCCGTTATAATAGAGGGTATTATTACGATAAATAGCTGAAGCAGCCAACGAATTATCAAAATTAATTCCATTTTTTCCATTATTTACGCAAAGATTGTTTTCAAACAAAAAAATTCCATTATAGTTCGGATCACTTCTTGTGACATACAACCCTTGACCATCTACAATGGTGGTATGGGTTGCTGAACCGTACTCTTCGTTATTGTTTTGAGCATTATCAGGTAAGCTCTTAGTAAAAAAAGGAATTCTATTCCAGTTATTATACACAACATTTCCTCGCATTATCATCTTAATATCCGTTCCATTATCATCTTCTGCAGCTGCAATGGTTTCTGCATAAACAATAGCACTCGAAGCCGATGAAGTCCACCAGGTTGTGTTATAAACAGTATTGTACTCAATAGTAATACGATCACTATCATTAAAACGAATTCCTGAACCGGGTGTATCATGGACTATATTATTTCTAATTATAATATTATTGTGTGCTCCATAGCCTCCCCAAATTCCTTTTCCAGAAAAATAACTATGAGCGTAGTTCGTGTTTGGATCATCATCTAAAGAAACCAATACCTTATATTCTCTGTCTGCCATAGCCATATCGTAGTCTATTGAGGCAGAAGGGCCTACTACCTCAAAACCTTCTATGATAATATAGTTCATGTCGTCAGCGATTTTAATTCCTCCTTGACCATCAAATTGAATTATGGGAGAATGGCCAGGATAATTTCTTAAGGTAATGTAATTTCCTGGTGTACCAAATTTATTTACAGTAGCCACATGAGGATTGTTCATATTTGTTTTGGAGGAAACATCAACGGTTCCGTAATTTTGATTTCGATAAACACCATCCATGACATAAATAGTCCCTCCAGGATTTACCATTGAAATTGCTTTATTGATTGTTTTAAAGGGCGATTCGAATGCACCATTATTGGTGTCCAAACCTTGGCTGTCGGATACATAATAATTTTGAGAATACAAACAGGTTGAAAACAACAAACCCATCAAAATTGGTGTAAAAATCGAAATGTATTTGAATCTTTTCATCCTATTATATAGCTATGTTGTGAGTTTCAAACCCAAACTTTAAAATCATCTCAAATTTAAAACAGAAATAATTGCATCATTGAAAGATATGAGCAAAAACCTGCTACATTTGAAGAAAGTACATCAGAAAGGGTGTCAAAGTAAACCCTTGACTGAAATTTAAAAAGTCTTTTGTTATCTGAATAGACAATCTTACTATCTATTAGTCCTCTATAGCTTCCACGGGGTCTTGATTCACAAAATTGCGCATTGTTTTTAATTTACTACTATACATTTGAACCAAGTCCTTATATTCTGGAAGTTTGGATATGTCGGTATTTTGTTTCAAATCAGCGTTTAAATCGTATAACATATTTCCCAAATATTTTTTACCTCGGAAAAACTCTGTGTAAGAATAGTTTTTATCCACTACGGCTTCTCCTTCTTTGTAACGCGTGTAAATTTCGTCTTTTAAAGTAAAAGAAGGGTTTTCCATCACAGGGATAAGGCTTTTTCCTTGTATGTACTTGGGCGGCTTGATTCCTGCAAGTTCACAAAGCGTTGGATACACATCCACAAGTTCAGTAAACGAATCTGTAGTTTGATTTTTCACAAAATTGGGAGAAGAAATAATGAAGGGAATTTTGATAGCTTCATAAAATGTACTGTGCTTACACCAAAAACCATGCTCTCCCAAGAAGAATCCATGATCACTCCACAAAATAATAGTTGTATTGTCTCTCAACCCCAAATCGTCTAATCCCTTAATAAGGTCTCCAATCAGTACATCCATATAACTCACACTGGCGTAGTAACCGTGCACCAGATTTCTTGACATTTCATCACTCAACAAGCCCTCACTTGGAATATCCAAATACATATTCCTTAATTCTGCTGAATCGTGTTGGGCATGCATGGCAATAAACGGTGAATTTTTGGGTTGATAAGCATTATCGGCCAATTCAATTTCTTGATGATCATACATATCCCAGTATTTTTTCGGTTGAATAAATGGGAGATGGGGGGACACATATCCCACAGCCATAAAAAAAGGTTTGTTTTCGTCCTTTAAATCTTTCATTTTGTCAAGTGCACGTTTGGTAATTTTCCCATCATTGTAGGCATAATCATCCACTTCCGGATATTCAAAAGCTGGACCTTTGGGGCCGTGTGAGCCTTTTTCTCCATTGCGTTTGCGTTCTTGAGCTTTCGGATCTTGATAATCTGCTTGGTGTGCTCCCCCATCAGAATCTGTCCAATATTCTTGGGTATCGTCGGGAAAATGATAGATTTTTCCATACGATATGGTTTCATAGCCATTTTCCTTAAACAGCTGGTTTAATGTAATAGCATTGGGCGCATCAACAGAGGCTCTGGAAGTATAATCATTAAAACGATCTTGACTTGGACGAATCCCTGTCATTATACTCGCCCGGCTGGCACCACATACCGCAATATTGGTAAAGGCGTTATTGAATTGCAACCCTTCTGATGCTAATTTATCAATGTTTGGAGTAATCATTTTAGATTCTCCATAAGAATTAATCTTAGGTCTAAAATCATCTATGGAAATAAAAAGGATGTTGTGTTTTTTGTTGTCAGACTGACCAGAAACAAGGTCTGGAGTCATTACAACACAAAGAATTAATAGAGTAAATTTGATAACTGTATTCATAATTTTGATATGTTTAATTAGTTGTAATGTTTGAGGCTTTATAGCCAATTCGTATAGCTCGAGTGCGAATTTTTTCGTTGGGGTTTAATTGTATTGGTTTTGAATAAAGCAACCAATGCTTAGAACCCATATTATTGGCTCTTTGATATGCAATAGAAGCACCGTTGGTTTTACAATTCAGATAGGTGAGTTGGTTTTTGGTTTCAATCACAACATCGGCAGTTGTAGGCTGAACCAAATTGGGCCAAAACGTTTTAATGATATCGCTTTCAGGTTCAAAACCACGATCGTTTATTGTACGTTGCCAATTCTGAAGTTGTTTTCTCAACTGGACTCGTTGTTTTGCATAAGCTGGATTTTCTACCAAATTATTGACCTCCGAAGGATCATGAAGAAGATCGTACAATTCCTCGACAGGCTTGGTGGGCTTAAAAATATAAGCGGCATCACCCTCTAGTTTTCCTGCTTCATTCAACTCAATCAAATGTTTGTTCATTGGAATTTGTTCTCGATACCGATTTCTATAAATCAAAGGAAGCTCAGGCATAAAGTTTTTGATATATACAAAACGTCCATCTAGAACAGAACGTTGCATGTCTGTTGATTCATCAAATCGATCGGCAGATCCAAAAATAAATTTTCGTGGTGACTGTGTGTATTGACCAGCAAAAGCTTTTCCATCAAGGTGATCAGGGGGTTCAATCCCCAAGAGGGACATTACTGTTGGTCCCAAATCCATTAAAGAAACCAAACGATCTTCTGTTTCACCAGCACGATATCCATTGGGATATCGAATTAAAAGCGGTACATGAAGACCGCTATTTCCAACCGCTCGTTTTTGTCTCAAAAGGTTTCCACCATGATCGCTCCAGAAAAAGATAATGGAATTATTCATAACTCCGTCAGCTTCTAACTGATCCAAAAGCTGTCCCACTTCTTTGTCCATAGCCTCGATGTTTGAATATTTTCGTGCAATATCATTTCTTACAACAGGCAAATCGGGATAGTAATCAGGGATTGGTACATCAGATGGACTTACCGTCATGGGCTTGTTTTTGCGGAGCCAAATACGGGATTCGTGTGTGGTATAATAATTTTTTACATAGAAAAAAGGCGCGCCTTTCGGTGCGTTTTTATAAGAACCGCCGCCATAAACATCGTCCCAAGCAGTAAAAGGTGCATTGAATTGATAATCGCATTTATTGTCATTTACACAATAGTAGCCTGCTTTTCTAAGATATTCTGTAAAAGGCTTCACATAAGGCGGTGTTACAACCTCATATTCGGGCACATTTTTGCCTGACTTATCCAAAACACCTTTATGGGTCTTATGAGCCACATTTTCGGGCCATTTAAAATTGTTATGATCTCCGGTTCGCATATTATGTGCGCCAAGACGTGCTGGATACATTCCTGTAATGATAGAAAATCGACTGGGTGCACAGACACCGACCGTAGCATAGGCTTTGGTGTATTTTACACCCTCAGCTGCCAACCGATCGATATTGGGTGTTTTCACAACTTGATTACCATAGGCACTGAGTATTGGCCCCATGTCTTCAACGCTTATCCAGATTACATTCAAAGGTTGATTTTTTGGAGGTTGTCCAAAAGTCATTACTCCCTTGCAAAGCAATACTGTAATTAAAAATAAATGGGTTTTTTTCATTTTTATTAATTAATAATGAACTGGATAGTAATCGTTTTTAGTTAGTTTTCCTTCGACCTCACTACTTACTTTATTCCATTTAGAATTTCGATCTAATGGATGCAATGTCGGTTTTATGAGCGGCATTTTTTGATGGACTAAAAAATCGTTTTGATCTTCCATCCAAGACTGCAAAGCTTTAGAAAGCTCCTTTTTTACATTGGCAAGACCTGGCTTATTAATTATATTATTAGATTGATATGGATCTACTTTTAGATCATAAAGTTCTTCAAAAGGGATGTTGGGATAGGACTCTGCTCCTATTTTGATAAATTTATTGACCACTGGGTTTGAACCGTAATTGGAAGCTACAACATCTACAGAATTGTAATTTCTAATAAGCTTATATCGAGAATTTCGAACAGCTCGAGTTGGAAACACTTTGCATTGCTGAATGTTTTGTTTTGTGGCAAGTGAATAGACATACTGATGAATGGGCTGGTTATCGCCTTTTAGGGTCGTGTAAAAGCTTTTACCATCTATTGACTTAGGAATTTTAGCGCCAATAATATCCAAAAATGTAGGCAAGACATCGACAAAATTCAATAAGGATTCAGAAACACTGTTGGGCTGAACTACACCAGGCCATCGAACAACAAAAGGAACCTTAAGTCCTTGTTCTGCAACACCCCATTTGCCAGAAATACCGTGATCCGAAGCGTAAATAAAAACAGAATTATGAGCAAGTCCGTAGCGTTCAACCATTTGTAGCACACGTTCTAATTGGGTGTTATCGTCTTCGATATTTTGATAATAACCTGTTTTAAACTTTTTAAAGTTTCCCTTATCATAAGGCAACTTAAAAACATCTTTTTTTGAATAATTTGAAGATTTTGGATACGGTCCGTGAGGATAATCTGAGGTTACAAACACACAAAAGGGCTTGTCGGCGGTTTTAAGATAATTTTCAAGATCTTTTAAAGGCAAATAGCGATGGGCAACGGACGTAAAGTATTTTGACCATTGAAATACAGTGTTGGGTTTCACATGCCCTTTTCCTGCCAAAACAACCTCATAACCTGCTGATTCCAGATAATTTATAACCGTTTTGACGTCTGGTTTTACAGGCAAATGATTGGCCATACATCCATTTTTGACAGGGTACATTCCGGTAAATATTTGAGAACGACTGGGCGCGCAAATCGCTTGTGATGTATAAAAATTAGTAAACCGCATACCTTCTTTTGCTAGCGCATCAACAGCGGGTGTATGGACTTTTGGATTTCCATATACACCATAATCTAACTGATCTTGGTCATCGGCTAAATAAAAAATAAAGTTAGGGGGCGTTTTATTTTGTTGCGCTTCGACACAATAAAAAGGCAATAGAAATAAGAAAAAAATTATTTGTTTTTGTTGGATCAGTTTCATTGATTTTTAATAATACGTTTTACAAATTGTTGTCCGTTTTCGGTGGTTAATTTTAAAAAATAAAAGCCTGTAGAGAAAGATTTGGTATCTATAATCGCTGTGTTTGATGGGCTATAAATTTTATGAAACACCCTTTCGCCATTGGTTTTGTATATACTTATTACAGGGGTTTCGCATTGAGGAAAACTCAATTTTATTAGCGATTGAGTCGGGTTTGGGTATGCATAAAGCTCACCTCTCTCATTTTTAGCGCTTGGATTGTCTTGAACAGCCAATGATGTATCAATGGTAAACACAAAACTATGCAGCGACATGGCATTCATTCCGATTGAAACAAAACTGCTTTGAACATCGAAATTATCAGTTGTAATCAACCTGAAATTGTCAGCTGGATCATCTGACGTAATGTAGTGCGCGATATTTGTGGTTGCCATGGGAATTTCTAAATTAAAATCAGAAATCGCATTTTGAGTAAATAACTGTACCACTACTTTGGAACTGTCTGGAGCAACAAAAGCCACTGCATTTGGAGCGCCTTCAAAAGTGTTTAAAAGAACTCTTTGATACCCTTTCTTAATAAGGTTTGCAAAGTGTTTCATCACATAATAACGCTTAGGTAAAACAATGTTGTTGGCATTGTCCCATAAAACCAATGCAGAAGATCCATATTTTGCACCAGCTACTACCTCTGATTCAAGCTTATGACGCTCATAAAATAAGTGTGCCATATAGCCGGTCAATCCTCCGTGATTGAATCCATTAATCATACGATCAATATGATATTGAGCGTCAGCCATATTCCAATTGGGACTGTGCAAATTCGCAGATTCTGTTACCCAAACTGGTTTGTTTTGTGAAAGATTTTCTAATGCCGACCAATCTGAAGGAGTAACTTCGGCTTGATATGCATGAGTTGCTATAACATCTACAGCGTTAACCACAGTAGGATCAGTAAACATTGCATTGATATAATTTGTGGTTGATTTACTCGTATTGTTTGATGTCACTCTAAATGTTTCAGGTGAAATAATCTGAATTTGCTCCAAATTTTCGGTAGTCAAGCGTTGATTTAGATTTATAATGATTTGACTCAACTCAGATGGACTGGTATTCATGGACTCATAGGTCACATCATAATCAGGTTCGTTTGTTGGAGAAATCGCTGTAACTCCAATACCGTACTGATCTTGCATACCTTTAATAAAAGCTACTAAAAACTCACTGTACTCATTTTCTTGACCAGCAATCAATGTTCCTCCTCCTGCGTGTGAATTATTTGTTTTTAACCAAGAAGGCGCACTATTGCAGTTGCCTATCACATGATCAAATCCTTGGGAACTTAAGGAAAAAGCATTGGAAAGTGCTTCGGCTATATATTTTGATCTATAATTGTTTGGAGAGCTGCCATAGCGTGTCCAGTCCAAAGCTGAAGTATTGAGATCAAAAGCATCCAAATTATCGTTGGGATCTTCCAAATCGTGGTAAACAAAAAATCGAATCATATTGACTTCTAGATCTTGAAAAGCTAAAGCCTCTATTTGTTCTCTCTTTGCATTATCTAGTGCGTACAAGGACTCGGTTCGACGTTTTATACCAGCACCAAAACCATCAACGGTTTGAAATCTCATTGCTGAATTTAGGGTAAGAGAATTTTCAGTTACTACCTCAACTTGATCCAAAAAATAAGTGACATTTTTTTCCATGTACCAAAAACTCAAACGGTTCACATCACTAGAGTTTGAAACTGTAAAATGGTGTGTAAATTGCTGCCAATCTTGAGTGATAGGTATGTTATTGCCTTGGTAACTGCCTACAACTTCTGATTGAAATACAACTTTCATTTCAGCGGAAGATGCTCCGCTTACTTTAGCCCAGAATCTTACAGTATAGGTTTGTCCCGCTTCCACACGAAACTGATAATCACTTTGTGTTTTGACGTCGTAATTATTTTCACCCTTTTCAAGTATTTCACTTTTTAGAGCTTTGGTACTTCCTTGAATCAAACCTTGTGTTTCTATCGAATAATTTACCTGACCAACATTGTTTTGATAGTTTGTCCAAGAAGAAAACTCTTGTGTTCCATCTAGAATCGTCTCAAAATCCCCATTTAATAAAGGCAATTGATTTTGTGCGCTAAAAACAAGAGGAAAAAGTAGCAGAAAGAATAAAAAGGTTTTGTTATTCATTAAAAAAACGCTCGTTTTAAAATTTATTGATTGAGTCAATTGTATCTAATCAAAAAGGAATTACTGATTCTTAAAAAAAAATGATAGAATTTTAATTATATTTAATGGTAAATTTGATAGAGTAAAAGTATTTATTGTTGCTATCGAAAAATATGACAAATGAGGATTATTCTATGAAATTTGAAGCAATGAAGCACAATATTGTTTGATCATTATCAAAGATTATTTTTAAAGACTGATATTTGCCCCAGTACCTTTTTGTTTATATTTTGAATTAAAAAGACTCCAAATGGGGATTAAGAAAATTTTCGGTTACTGCCTTATTAGCATACTCATTATTAATAGTGCTTATGCTCAAGAATCTTATGATGAAATCAACTTTGTACCCCTAAGTGAAAACATTAGCACAAGAGCAATTACCTCCTTGCAAAAGGACCATAAAGGGATTCTTTGGATTGGAACTCAAGGAGATGGGTTGAGTTCATTTAACGGATACGAATACAAAAACTACAAGCATCAATGGAATGAGGAAAATACGCTTAATAGCTCTGTTGTAAACACCCTTTTTTTTGATAGCGACAACAACTTATGGGTGGGTACCGAAAAAGGATTGAATTTTTACAATCGAAATTTGGATCAATTTATAGACATTCCTCTCGATAGTCTAAATACAAAGATTCAAGTTAAAGCTATTGAGGAGATCGATGAAAATTCGCTATTGGTAGGCACTCATGGTTATGGTGCTTTTAAAATTAATAAAGCATCCCTTGTGGGCTCTCAAGTGGATTCTATAGACTATCAAAACATCAGTGGGCTTCAAATAAATAGCATAAAAACTACACTAAGAGGCTCTATTATTGTAGGCTCAAACATTGGCTTGCTAGAATACAATTCATTGAGTAATGAAATCGTTCGTGCAAAATTCACAACACTTAAAGGCTCTGAATTTATACAAAATGCGATACAGTCTATGCTGATAAAATCCGATGGGAGCATCTGGCTTGGAACTATCAATGATGGAATTATTGAAATCTCTACTACCCCTACAAATTATTATGAATTTACATTGCATCGTATAACCGACAAAAGAGTTTTGTCATTGGAATCCAATGAAAAAGGTGCCATTTTTTGTGCTACCGAAAACGATGGTTTATTCATAATCAACCATAAAAAAGAAGTCGTAAAATCTTTTAAGTTTAACAAGTCAGACACAAAAGGAGTCAAGTCAAACTCTATTTGGTCGGTTTTGATTGATGAATCTAATAGAATTTGGATTGGCTATTTCAACCAAGGAATTGATATCTATGATAAAGAAATGGATAAATTCAAATCTTTACAAAGCATTCCTAATAAAGACCAGTCCTTGTTTTCAAAATCTGTTAATTCAATATCCCAAGATCGGCAAGGTCGATTTTGGTTTGGCATTACGGACGGTGGCGTTGATGTTTATGATCCTAAACAAGAAACTTTTGTTCATTTACTGAATCCAACTAATAAAATAGCAAGAGGACTAACTAGCAGCGACGTTGTTACTGTTTTTGTTGACAGTAAAGAAAATACGTGGGTAGGCACATGGAATTCGGGTCTTTTTGTGTTAAAAAAAGGGAGCAAACGATTTGAAAATATTCAAGTTAAAAATAGCGGCGGAATCCTAAAATCAAATAGAATCATGAGTTTTGCCGAAGACTCAAAAGGAACGATATGGATAGGTAGTTTTTTGAGCGGTTTGTATTCTTATGACCCTAAAACGGCAAATATAACCCATCACCAAGAAGAAACGCTTACTCAACTTTATATAAATTCAAAAAATATTCGAAAGGTTCTGGTTGATCATTATGACAATATATGGCTTGGAACCCGTTCAGGATTATTTAAGTTGAATTACACAAATACAGCCAGCCCAACGGTTGAATCGTTTAATGAATTAATGACTGATAATTTTGGTAACGGCATACAATTCAATGTCATTACAACCGTTTTTGAAGACAATCAAAAAAATATATGGGTTGGAACAGACGGATATGGCTTGTGTAAAATTAACCCATCAAAAAATGAAATTACTTGGTTTAACTCTAAAGATAATTTCATCCAACAATCTGTTGTGTCTATAACCCAAACCCAAAAAAACAATATTTGGTTTGCTGGAAATAACGGAATTACTAAGTTGGATGTTGAAAAAAATGTTTTTACAAATTTCAATACCCAAGATGGACTATTATCAAAAAGTTTTAATAAAAATGCGATCTACTTAACCAAAGAAAACTGGTTGTTTTTTGGGTGCTTCAAAGGGGTACACTATTTTGATCCAGAGGCCATTAAAATGAATTCAAAAACCCCGATAGTTTACTTTTCGGATTTTAAGTTATCCAATAAAAGCATAAAGCCACAAGCCAAAAACTCTCCTTTACAAAAAACCATTAGTGAGACTTCTAAAATCAAACTAAAACATGACCAAAGTTTATTTACAATTGATTTTTTTGGACTCAGCTACACGCGCTCCAAAAATATTGAGTATGCATATTATTTAGAGGGGTTTGAATCTGATTGGAATTACGTAGGAAGAACACGCAATGCAACCTACACTAACATTCCACCTGGTACGTACAACTTTAAAGTTAAAGCGTCTAATTCAGAAGGTTTGTGGAGCAATTCGCCCACAGTTTTAGAGATTGAGGTACTAGCACCTTGGTGGAAAACCAACTTAGCAGCTTTCATTTTTTTGTTAATCCTTACATTGATCATGTATGGTATATATAAATTTTTTAATATTCGATTAAAAGAACGCAACCAAATAAAAAGAGAACGTGAAGAACGAAAACAAATTGAAGGGCTAAATGCTAA
This sequence comes from Flavobacteriaceae bacterium, assembly GCA_029243385.1. Taxonomy (GTDB): domain Bacteria; phylum Bacteroidota; class Bacteroidia; order Flavobacteriales; family Flavobacteriaceae; genus JAQWSC01. Next base: position 31,647 of record JAQWSC010000004.1, read on the forward strand.
AAAAATTCAATTTTTCACCAACATATCTCATGAATTTAGAACACCTCTTACATTGATTCTAAACCCTTTGGAAGATATTATTGCTGGCAAAAGTGACTCTCTTAGTGAAGACGTAAAAGAAAAACATAAAATTATTTACAAAAACTCAAAACGACTCTCTAGACTGATTGACGAATTAATGGATTTTAGAAAATTGCAGTTCAACAAAATGGAAGTTAATGTGTCAAAATTTGATTTAATTTCTTTTACTAGCGAAGTTGCTAGTCATTTTGAAGAAGAAGCAATGCAGCGGAATATCATTTTAACTGTTGAAAACAATACAGATGATATAAAAATTTGGGCAGATCCCTCCATGCTAGAGAAGATTATTTTCAACTTGCTATCGAATGCTTTTAAAGCTACTAAAGACAATGGAGCCGTTACCCTAAAAATTCACAAGTCCATCCAGCCCGTTGATTTCCCTCTCATAACTAACAATGCAAGTAAAGAGGCCATAACTATTAGTGTTTCTGATAGTGGAATCGGTATCGAAGAGGAAAATCTAAATAAAATATTTTCGCGGTTCTATCAAGTAAACGAACTAGACAAGCAATACTATGGTGGTACTGGAATTGGTCTGGAAGTTGTAAAAAACTTTGTTGATCTTCACAAAGGAATTATTGAGGTAAGCAGTCAAAAAAACATTGGAACCGAATTTAAAATTCACCTTCCAACAGGAAATGAGCATTTCAATAAGGTTGTTCATGAGAAAAAGTTTGAAATACACAATTCACAATTTGATCAAATAAATACCAAAGCAACTGAAAAAGAACTTACTACCATTGAAAAGAAAGCGAAAAAAACAATTCTTATTGTTGAAGACAATCAGGAGCTTCGAAATTACATAAAAAATGAACTCAAAGAGAGTTATATTATAAAAACAGCAGAAAACGGAATCGAAGGACTCAAAAAAGCATTAAAATTTGTGCCAGATCTAATCATAACCGACATAATGATGCCCTTGATGGATGGCTTTGAGTTTTGTGAAAAAGTTAAAAATGACCTTAAAATTAGTCATATTCCTTTGTTAATGATGACAGCCAAAGGAATGCAAATCGATAAAATTAAGGGCATTGATTCTGGAGCGGATGCATACCTTACAAAACCCTTTAACATGGGGGTTTTAAAATCGCATGTAAAACAACTTATCACAAGTCGACAAATTCTTTTTAATAAATACTTTAACGGTATAAAAAACAATCAGCTCGACAACACAACTACCCTAGACAAGCAATTTATAACCACTGTTTTAGATTATATTAACGATCATATTAGCGACTCCAACTTAAGTGTTGAAAATTTAGCGGAGGAATTATTCCTTAGCCGCAGCAAACTATATCGTAAAATAAAGGCTTTAACGGGCGATACTGCTACTGAATTTATTCGCAAGATTAAATTAGAAAAAGCCAAAATTCTTATTGAAACTTCTGATTTCACAGTCAGTGAAATATGCTATAAGGTTGGATTTTCTTCACCTTCTTATTTCACAAAGTGTTTTAAAAACCACTTTGGAATACTCCCCAAAGATCTAAGAAACACGATCGAAGACAACTAAAGACTCACCTATTATTTAGAGTACGTCTTTACAAATTCTTTAGAAAATAAGACGCCTATTTTTTTCATTCCTTCATAATTGTAATGCCCAGCTGGTCTGCCTTTCCACATGTAGTCGTATTGTGGGAGAAAGTTAAAAGCATCTTCACTATAACTTTGCGCAATAAAGGATACTCTAGGAAGGTTTTTGGATACTGACCTCATCGCATCAGCGACTTTGCCTCTTGAAACTTGCAACATAAGAAAAGGCAAGTCATTTGTTTTATAATGTTTTCGTGTATGCTGGATGAGGTTTGTAAGATTTTGTTCGTAAGAATTGCTAGGAAGTTTTCGCCCACTATCCGATTCTCCCTGAACCCATAGCATCCCAGCCAATTCATAACTTTTTGGATCAAACTCTGCAAGAATAGCATCTGTAAACTCAAGCATTTCAAAAAAAAGCTTGGGTTTGTTTTGTTCATTCACATGAGTAGCTTTATCAATAGACCAGTTAGGATTCCAACAACCATAAAGTGAAGTTCCACCCCGAGAACGCTTGATAAACAAAAACTTTTTATCAGGGAATTGTTTACTCATTTCAATACCAAAGAATAGCTCAGGACCAAAAATAGAATCTACTCGAAATTTTTTTCGAATAAAATCTTGTTTAATTTGAGTAACATGCAAAGGTGCTGGTTGAGAACCATTGTATGCAAAAAGAATATTCTCTTTTGCTTTAGACAATCCTATAACATCGTCGTTGGTAAGCTTGCTAGCATCGCCTCTACCGTCCATATTGGACTGGCCTGCTAAAATAAATACTTGTATTTTTTCAGAAGATTCGAATTGAGAATAAATATTTCCATTAATAGAAATACAAAAAAGAAAGGCAATAAAGCAATATGCAGAATTCGTGTTAGTTACCATTTGTTCTCTCGTTATATACTCGTTTAATAACTACATCAGTCATAGCCCTCATTTCATCCAAACTCATATCGTCTTTGTATTTTTTTTGAAGTTGGTTAATTTTATACTGAAGGCTTTGCACAATTTCTTTGTAAGCAGCGTTTGCATACAAATTATTCATTTCATTAGGATCGTTTTCCAAATCAAACAACTCCCACTGATCCATATCGTAGTAGAAGTGAATCAATTTGTATTTTCCCGTACTAACCCCATAATGGGGCTGAACTTTGTGCCAAAATGGATACTCGTAGTAATGGTAATAAACGGCATCTCTTGAATCATATCTTTTGCCTATCAAAGCTTTTTTAAAGCTCTCCCCTTGCATATCCTCTGGGATAGGTATTCCGGCCATATCAAGTAATGTAGGGGCAAAGTCAATATTCAAAAGCAAGTCGTCATTATGAACTCCCGCCTTGATTTTAGAAGGATATTGAATCGTAAACGGCATCCGAAAAGAAGGCTCATACATCCAGCGTTTATCAAACCACCCATGTTCTCCCAAATAAAACCCCTGATCGGAGGTGTAAATTACAATAGTGTTTTTATCCAAACCGTTTTGCTCCAAAAAATCCAACATTTGTCCTACAGCCTCATCTACTCCAGCCACACAACGCAAATAATCTTTAATATAACGTTGGTATTTCCAGTATTTGAGAGCAGCTCCTTGCAGAGTGTCATCTGGAGTCCAAAATTCACCTTGGTTTCCTATCTTGTTGTACTTATGAATTTGCCAAGGTTTTAAATCTTTTGGAGGAGGAACCTTTAAATCTTTGCGATTCATATGATTCTCGATTTCTAGCATATTTTGTGAGGCTGCTAATCTGCCCGAATAATCATCATTAAACGTTTCGTGAAGCGGAAGATCTTCTGCAAACAACCCATCAAATTTAGGGTTGGGAGTCCAAGGTCTGTGAGGAGCTTTGAACTGATACATCAACATAAATGGTTTGGAGGTATCGCGATCATTGGCAAGCCATTTTAGAGCGTCATGAGCTACTTGTGCAGTAGAATGTCGCAATTTTTCGACTATGGTATCTTTTCCGTTTTCAACAAAAACAGGATCAAAATATGTTCCTTGACCGCCGTGATTAACCATTACTTTGGAATAATCAAAGCCCGTAGGTGCTGTACCCAAATGCCATTTTCCTATAACTGCCGTTTGATAACCTGCCTCCTGAAACAACTTAGGAAATGTTTGTTGGCTACCATCAAAATCTCCTCCTTTTTCATTTTTAAAAAACCCATTTACATGGCTGTATTTACCTGTCAAAATTGCAGCCCTACTGGGTCCGCAAATACTGTTGGTATTGTAAGTAGCGTGCATCAGCATACCCTGGTTTGCAATTCTGTCAATATTGGGAGTGGGTGCAACTTTAGAGAGCCAATCTTTGTATGCACTTACTGCACTCACAGCATGATCATCTGACATAATAAAAACAATATTGGGACGTTCATTTTTTGAAACGTCTTGAGCAAATAGCACATGATTGTACAATAAAGTAATCATCAAAAAGAAAAGCAATGCACTTGATTTTATTTTCATAATTGTATGGTTTTGGACAGAGATGCTATTGATAAAATCCTCTTGCTAAGACTGTCTATTAATTGTGAGTATTCACTGTTTTGGGATAAATTTATTGTTTCTCCTGGGTCGTTTTGATGATCGTAAAGCATTCGACCTGTTGTTTTTCCAGTTTGATTTTTCCATTCAGAATAGGAATAGCGTTCAGTAATCAAAGTCTCTCCACGCTTATACCTTGAAAAAGCATATTTTTTATGAATAGTTGATGGATTTTTTAATGCATTCATTAAAGAAATACCTTGAAGATGAGAAGGTTTGGGAATTTCTAACACATCACATAAAGTAGGAAAGATATCTACCAGTTCAGCAAATGAATTGGTACGCTTACCTCCCATGGCTTCTGGAATATTAATTAGAAGAGGGATTTGTAATTCAATCTCAAACAAGGAATGCTTGGACCATCGATTGTGTTCCGACAAACTAAATCCATGATCACTCATCAGTATCACTACGGTATCATCACGCAGCCCAAGTTTTTCAAGAGTTGCAATAACTTCACCTACCTGTTGATCGATGTATGAAACACAGGCAGCATATCCGTGTATAAGCTTTCTTTTCATATCCAATGAAGGCGACTTTCCTTTCTGAATTCCATCGTAAAAAGGAAGTTCGTACCATTTTGAAGCTACTTCAGGCGCCGAAACTGGAAATGTATCATTGGATGGGAAAGGAACTGTGGAAGGATCGTATAAATCCCAATACTTTTTGGGTGCATTGAAAGGAAGGTGTGGTTTTCTGAATCCCGCAACAATAAAAAACGGATTCGATAATTGGTTTTGTACTTCAATGTCTCGAATTGTTTTTTGAGCTGTTTTACCGTCAAAATAAATAGTATCATTAACTATTGGAGACTCAAATGCAGGAACGGGCATTGAGTTTTTATCGTTTTGTTTGTTTTTGGGATCTGCATAATCTCTAAATGAAGTGACCATTTCAGGATTCCAAACCTCATCCCAATCCAATTCCCTATCGGCAGAATGGTGAGATACTTTTCCATTACTGATTGTTTTGTAACCGTACTGCTTTAGCAGCTGAGGAATCGTAACAACAGCATCTGGAACGTCCTTATCAATCCGAGAGTTGAAACTCAAAAATCGATTTTGTGTAGGGCGAATTCCCGTCAAAATACTAGCTCGAGAGGCTCCACAAACTGGCACGTTACAGTATGCCCGATTGAACTGAACAGATTTTTTGGCCAGCGCATCAATATGAGGAGTTTGAATCCACGAATTCCCATAGCTTGAGAGCATCGGTCGTAAATCATCTATCAAAAAAATGATTACATTTTTTGGAGAATTGGAGGTTTGTGCTAAGACCGAAGAAATTGTCAAACAAAAAAATAAAAACAGAAATAAAGGTTTTATTTTCATCAGAAATTAATTTGATTAACAACCTCCATCGAAACTTTTTTAAGGTCTTTATCTGCAGAAGAATTTCCAACCATAATATCAAACATCCCAGATTCTACAACATAGTTCATTTCGATATCGTAAAATGCTAACATTTCAGGAGTAATGTCAAACTCCAGTTTTTGAGAAGCGCCAGGATTTAAAGAAACTCGCTGGTATCCTTTAAGCTCTTTGACAGGTCTTGTTACAGAACTTACTCGGTCTCGAATATACAATTGGACTATTTCCTCTCCTTTATACGATCCTGTATTACTTACAACTGTTGAAAGTGTAATGGTTTCAGAATCGTTTATTTTGGAAGAGCTGAGTGTAGGCTCACTAATTTCAAACTGAGTATAACTTAAACCAAATCCAAAAGGATATAACGGCATATTTTTTTCAAATGCATATTTGTGAAAGTAGTGCGAGGGTTTGTGATTATAAATCATTTGCAACTGCCCTACTGAGCGTGCCACAGTGAGAGGAAGCTTTCCACTAGGATTCACATCGCCAAAAAGCACCTCTGCAACCGCTTGACCTCCAAAACTTCCTGGCTCCCATGCCTCTACAATGGCAGGAATATTATTCTGTAACCAAGGTTCTGAAATAGGACGACCATTAACCAAAACTACGACTACAGGTGTGCCAGCTTGGTAAACAGCCTTTACTAAGTCTAATTGCTTTCCTGGAAGTCGCAAATCGGCTCGCGCCATATTTTCACCTGCTGTTTTTTGGCTCCATTTATAACGCAATGAATTTTCTCCCACAACCAAAATTACCAAATCAGCTTCCTTTGATAGTTTTGCGGCTTCATCGATTCGGGTTTTCTTAATTCTTCTTAGATTTTGCCCTGAGTCAAAATACGAAACTTCAAAGCCCAAAGGTTCCGCTAAGTTTTTTATACCTTCATAAACAGTTGTTATATTTTCTTCGGGTTGTGGCATGTGCCAATCTCCGAGAATTGTAGAATTGTTGGAATTGGGACCTGTCACTAAAATCTTTTTAGGCATACTTTTTGAAAGAGGAAGAATTCCATTGTTTTTGAGAAGTGTAATGGACTTTTGTGCTACTTCAAGGGCCAATTCGGTGTGTTGTGGAGTAAATACTTTTGAATCAATTTCATCCAAATCTACCATTGAATTTTCAAAAAGTCCTAGATTAAATTTAGCCGTTAATATTTTTTCACATGCTGTATTTACTCGATCCATAGATAGTCTTCCCTCCTTAACCAATTCAACAACATTTTCCAAGAAATGAGGGCCGTGCATATGCATATCCATTCCTGCATCGACAGATAAAAAAGTGGCTTCTTTAAAATTCTCAGCAGTGTGATGAAGCTTTTCAATACGCTCAATATCCATCCAATCGCTTACATAAAACCCATCAAAATTCCATTGATTTCTCAATATATCAGTCATCAATCCTTTATGCATATGACATGGAATGCCATTGAGTTCATTATGAGCTGCCATGATTGAAAAAACGCCTGCTTCGATAGCGCGTTTATAGGGCGGTAAATGAACCTCAAAAAGGGTTCGTTCAGAAACATCCATAGGCGACGCATTCAATCCATTAATAGGCTCGCCTCCTGCTATCAAATGCTTGGCACAAGCAATGACACTTTCATAGCCTGTAAAATCGTTTTGTTGGAATCCTCGAATCATTTCTACGCCCATATTACCCACCAAAAAAGGATCTTCACCAAATGTCTCTCCGACTCTACCCCATCGAGGATCGCGAAGCACATCGATATTGGGCGTAAATGACCAATGCGAACCCGTAGCTCTCATTTCTATAGCTGTTTGACGAGCAATGTCATAGGCATATTTATCCGTAAAAGTAGCCGCCATATTGATTGGCGTTGGATATACAGTAGTTCCTTTAACCATCGCGTTGCCGTGAATTGCATCAATACCTATAAGCAAGGGAATTTTTAAACGCGACTTTTGCACCAAAGACTGTAAATAATTTGCCTCTTCAGCTGTCAAAACATGCAAAAACGAACCGATTTTTCCATCCACAACCATTTGGGCAACATCACTGCTGTGTAAATTTTTATAAAATCCTAGCGCGTCATTTCCTAAAAGTTCTTCAGGACTCAATTCTTTTTCTGCCTTTTTCATGTGGTCCAAACCAACATATTGACACATTTGGGCTACTTTTTCTTCCAAAGTCATGCGATCCATTAAATCTTTAACTCGATCTTGAGTGGCAGCTTGGGGATTTAAATACAATGGAGTATTTGTAATTGTATGCGATGAAAGTAAAAAGAGAGTGATTAGTTGAATAATTGTTTGATACATTTTATAAATTTAATTTTTTATCAAAAATAATTTAAGAAACTATAAGGTATTGTAAATATTGAATCAATTTATAGTATTAATTGTTCAAAAAGGCTTTACTCATATAATTGCAGTGGTTCAAATGGATTTGTTAAGGTGTTTTTCAGACCATAATATGCGGGTTTCGGATTGTATTGCTTGTCATAAATAAATCTTTTACTGTCATGATGCTTTCCAAACCCATCTACAAGACCCCAAGTATTGAAGGTAACAACTCCTGTTTTTGTTTTGGATAAAAGTACCTTTAGGATATTTGAGTAAGCATTTGATTGTTCAATTAAACTTTGACTTTCATTGAATGAATTGAAAATTTTATAATCAATTTCTGTAACGTGAAAATCCAAGTCGTTTTGATGGGCCCAATCAATCAAATCAGAAAAATACTGTAACGATTCTTTATCGAGAGCCAACTTTTGATTGCTTTTCAAGTGCGCTTGCCATCCAAGGCCGTCTATTCTGTACCCTTTTTCTTTTAAATACAAGATGGTTCTTTTTACACGATCCCACATTTTAGGCTCCATACCCCCATGTTGATTAAAAACTAAGCTTACATCGGGTGCATGTTTATTCGCAATTTCAAACGCTTTTGTAATATAAAGGGGGAAACCCGCTTCATCGTGACCTAACTGTTCCCAAGGGTTTTCCCATTTGGTATTTCCAGGTTTCTCTTTAAACCACTCACCTTCAGGAGTAACAGTTTCATTGACAACATCCATCCATTTGACAGCCGAATGACCGTTTATTTTTTTACAAAGTGCCGTAAAGTATTCCACCATATTGGTGTTTAATTCATCGTGCGTACGATGATCTTCTTTGGCCCATCGAGAAACTTGAGGGCTAATGGGACCATGAATTCGGAGCGTAACGTTGTTTTTTATTGCAAAATCTAAGTAATCTTCCAATTGACTCCAATCCCAAACGTTGGGTTTTGGGTGAATGCGGGACTGCTTGGCACAATTTTCAGGAGTAGAATAAGAAAAATCTTTTAAAAACATTTTTTCGATTTCGGTACCTAAATGACGATGGTTGAGCGTTGCTCCGATATATACTTTCTGAGAATCATAGCCTTTTTCAGTCAGTATTTCTTTAATTGGTTTTTGAATCTTAACTGGATCTGAACGCTTTGGAGTTTCTGGAAATGATTGAGAATTAAAAAAATCAAAAGCATTGTTTTTTAGGTTTTTTATTGGGTTCAAGTATCGGCTGTTATTCATCAAATTAACAGTTTCTAAAGGGTCTAATTTGTAATCATAAAATTCCTCCGCTATGATATCCGATTCCTTAACAGCATGTGTGCTTTTGACTCCATCTTTTAACCAAACCGTATATCGATGTTGTGTACTTCGAAAGCTATAACCCATTGTTTTTCCACGATTGTATTGACTGACGGCAACCTCTTTGACAGAGTGTAGTGTACGATTCATAAGTGGCACCAAGCTAGTTCCATCGAGTTGTTTAGGTTCTTCTACACCTGCCAACTCACACAAGGTTGGAAAAATATCTACAAACTCAGTTGGAGAAACAACCTGTGTTGACTTTTTAGAATTCGGTGTATATATGATTAACGGAGAACGCGTAGCTTGTTCAAAATTAGAGTGTTTGGCCCAAAGACTGTGGTCACCCAAATGCCAGCCGTGATCACCCCAAACAACAATGATTGTATTTTCGTAAAGACCTGTTTGTTTTAATGTATTGATGATTTTTCCTATTTGAAAATCAATAAAACTGACACACGCATAGTAGCCGTGAATCAATTCTCTTTGAAAATTTTCATCAAGGTTTAATAATCTTTCGGAAGTAATAGGATACGATCTTCCGGGTTCTAAGTAGCTTTGCAATTCACCGGCACTGTGATAAGCTATATCGACTTTATTGGCTGATTTTTTTTGAAAAGGTGCCAAAGAAAATTTATCGCGTTGGTATAAATTCCAATATTTTTGTGGTGCAGAAAATGGCAAGTGTGGTTTTTTAAAACCAACCGCCAAAAAAAAGGGAGTTTCTTGATTTTTACTCAACATTTCCAATTGAGAAACGGCATACTTTGCTATTGCACCGTCAGTGTATGCGTTATCGGGAACATCACTAGAACTTACCGGTGGCTTGTATTGTGAAGTAATAAATTTATGAAGGTTTTTTTTGTCTTTACCGCTGGCACGCTTTCTAATTTCTGCAACTTGAGCCTTGATCTTTGGGTCTTGATAATTTCCCAAAGCGGGAAAACCATGATCAGGGTGATATTCCAGTGCTCTTGATTTGGCAAAAGGCTGACTCCAAGAAATTTCATCCAAACCAGAGTCCACGCCTCTGGGATCAAATATTTTACCTACACCGATTGTAGTATAGCCCTTTTGCTTGAAATGCTGAGGGATTGTTAAAATATTCGGATTTTGATCTCTCATTTTGGTTTTTAAATCCCAAACCTTGGTATAGTCTGGACGTTTGCCAGTAAGTAAGCTTATACGAGAAGGGCTACAAATGGCTTGTTGAGTATGTGCGTTGAGAAAAACAGTCGCGTTTCTTGACAGGAAGTTTAAATTAGGAGTTACTGCAACTTTATCACCATAACTTCCAATGGTTGGCTTAAGATCATCCACAGCAATAAATACAATATTGGGCTGTTGCTGCGCCTCAAGAAAGGAACATATGATTAGTAAAAACCATTTTGAAATTTTAAATAAAGATTTGAAACGCATGATAGCTTTATATTTAATTTTTAATGATTATTTTTTGAAAGAAAATCTGATGATTGGTCAATAAAATTTCCGTCATATACACTCCGTTCGATAGCTGTGAAACATCTACTTTTTGGATCGGATTTTTTTGAAAGAACACCAGCTCTCCATTGAGTGAAAATAAGGAAATTTTCTGCACTTTGTTATTTACAATAAAAAGAAAATGATTGGTTGGGTTTGGAAACAATCGAATTGCGGCGTTGTCCTTTTGAGTCGTTGATAGAGCAGGTGACAGTTGCACCTGAAAATCATCAAAAATATAAGTTCCCTTATCTTTTCCACAAAGCACTTGTATTTCTAAAGAGGTGGTTGATGGAGGAATAGTATATGAAAAACTAAAAGGAGTATCTGGATAGGATGTGGATAGATCAAATTCGTTAGAGGATATAAAATTACCTAAACCTCCCCCATTTCTTTTTATTCTCAACTTAAAAGATTGTCCCAATGCGTTTAAATCTCCCGAAAGTGCTTTAGCAAAAATTGTGATTGTTGCCGTTTTGCCTTCAAATTCGGAATTAGTAATGGCGTAAGGCCTGTTTTTTAATACCACTTCGTTAAAATTATTTCCTGGGGAGTCTACAATAATTTTTGCCGATCCATGATCTGTTCTAGAATGGCATCCCCCGTATCGTTTTCTAGCCACTGCACTGCCTTCGGTATATAACGTCCAGTCATTATCAATTCCACACTCGAAATCGGCATTTGTAATCCATGAAGAGTTGGTACAATTGGATGTTTTAAGCAATCCCAAAACAGCGTCTTTTACATCATCAACCCAAATACACTCATCAATTACTGTGCTTGGCACATTTTGAGAAGTATCAGTATAGCTATTTAAGATAAAATAGTCTGAATCGTAGGAGATGTTATTGGGATCGTCGTTTCTTAAATGAAGTGTTTTGGAAGATTCATTACCCGAGTCCCACACTGAAAAAGCAAAACCATTTGCAATAGCTAGATCTGAAATAAATCGATGAAAATCAATTCTTGAGTTGTTATCAGGACCTCCATCTGCATAGCCCGTGCTATTTGAATTAATTTCTCTTAAATCTCCCGTTTCATAGGAGTATCCAAGAGAATTATCCGCACCAAATTCTCCTAAATAAATAGCTGCCGGAGGAGAAAATTCATTGGCCCAATCCAATACGGTTTGAAATTCATTGGTAACTGTGTTTTTATCTGCGACCGAACCCCATTCAAAATCAGTATAACCTTCTGAGCTAGATTTGGTAAATGAAAACGGGCGATAATAATGAAAAGTAGCTATTAAATAGAAATCGTTTTGAAAGATACTTTCAGCTATAGTTGTAGGCGATAGATATGAATTTTGAGATCCTCCTGTAACAATAATTTTACGCTTATTATTATTTTCGCCACTCATACGAACAATAGAAATAACCTCTTGATTGATTTGATTCATTTCTGTATCGGAAACTTCAAAATAAGGTTCATTAAGAATCTCAAAAATTAAATCATCTGAATGATTTTTAAATCGATCCGCAATTTGAGACCAAATAGAATAAAATTTATCTAAATCAGCCAATCGCTTTGCGGAGTTGGGGTGTGTATATTGACTTTTTTGGTCATCGAAAGTGTATAGAAATTCGTTTTTAAGATCCGATCCATGAAAATCAAGTACCACAATCAGGCTTTGATTCAATGCCCAATCAATAACCGTTTGAACACGATCTAAGTAAGCGGTGCTTACGTTATAATCTGATGACGAACCTGAATACTCTGAACCATCGTCTAAAGGAGAATAAGCATCGGTTTTTTCTGGAGTGCGTTCTCCAAAAAAATCCATCCCAATACGAACGTTGGTAAAACCCGCACTAGCGACGTCCATAAAATATTTTTCTGTAGCAGCAGAAGACCAGTTTCCCTCCACAGGAGCCTGAAGAACATTTCCTAAATTGATACCTCTTCCCATAGCATTTACCATTTCTTGGGGAGTGGATTGACCAAAAAAATAGCCTGATATAAAAATACACATCAGGCAATTTCTAAATTTCACCATTTTTCGAAGCAAAGTTTAAGAGTTGTCCACTTTCTTACGTGCATTTTGAGCAGATTTCATAATGGATCTGGCTTTTTGACTTCCAAATTTTTCTGTCAGAGCTGCGGTAGTTTCTTTATTCTTCTTTTGATAAATTACTTTTTTTTCAGAAGGAGAGAGCCCCTTGGTGTTTTTCTGATTACTCATTATTTGGTTGACAAACAATTCATAAACGAAGCTACGATCTTCTTCACTCAAAGCATTGTCCTCTGCAGCTTGACTCGCCATCGAATTTGCTCTATTCATTTGCCACTTGGTGGGCTCTTGAGCAAAAACAAATAGTGAACAGAAAAACATTCCAATAAGCGTAATGTTCTTAAATAACCTCATAGACTTATTATTTTTTAATGAATTTTTTTGTTTGACTTTCTCCTTGTTTGTTACTCAATTTTATCATGTAAACTCCACTTTGAAGTGAACTCACATTCACCATAGGAGCAACCTTTTGAGAACTTGAAAGCACTGTTCTTCCCATAAGGTCTAACACTTCAACACTTTCTATTTTCATATCAGAAACAATAGATAATTGATTGGATACTGGGTTGGGATAAATTGAAATTGACGTTTCTCCAAAATCCTGCAATGTCAATGTTGATGCAGCAGAAATAGTGATAGCACTGAAGTCTACAGTTTCTCCAGATGATGCATCAACAGTTGTCCATCCACTATCATCCGCTTTTCTTTTTTTGACAACTATATTAATATCTTCTATATTTCCATCCCACGCGTTGATCATCTCAAATTCATACGTTTTCTCTGCAGTATCACTAGCAGTAATGGTTTGGGTATTGTATTTTATATTGCCATCGGATCCAAGATATGAAATTTGAAGTCCTGTATTGATTGAATTGTTTTTCAATACTATTTTGATAAATTTATTGGTGTCTGCATCTACATGATGATCATACAGTTTTAGTTTAGGAGTTCCTGCATCCAAATTCAGCGTGTGAGTACTGCCTGAAATGGTTGCAGTTGCATTTACAGGATACCAGCCAGTAGCAAAATCCAATGAGGCTGGAGCTTCGGTAGTGACCCGTTTAAAAACAACATCATCGATTAAAATAACCGATGTACCGTCATTTTTTGAGTTATAAACTCTGGGTCCAGCTCCAGTTTTTGTGAGCATAAAGGAATGTGTTACTTGCTCCCAATCGGCTGTAGCTGAAACATGAACGGCAGAATTGATTGCCGCTCCCTGATATACCTGCAATTTACTTCTTGACCCTACAGGACCCTTAACCCAATAGCTCATCATATAACTTCCCGCTTCTAATTTCGAAGCGCCTATTTGATCATGTTTGATTTGCCCGTTGTAATTACCATTCTGAGCGATGAGTTCAAAAGAACTTGACCCATCAGCTGTATGGGAATCAGCGGGGGATTTAATACTACCTGAAGTATTAGCTAATGCCCAATTAGTAGCATCAGTAAATGTAGAGTTTGTAATTAAATTTTGGGCATGACTGAAGGAAACCGTCAAGACCAATGCTAGAAAAAATGTATAAAAATGTTTCATATAAATTAATTTAAATTAGTGTTCAATATTATTGTTCTTCGGCAGTAAAGGCAGTGGAAACCTCAACTTTGATTTCATCAACCATAAAATTGGCTCCCCCAGTAGCAGTTCCTGTTTTCACTACCCTCCAATTCACATACATATTGGTAGTTCCTGTAGGAACATCAAAAGATTTTGATGGAACGCTATTGAGTGTACTGTCTCCGTTGAGTCCGCCCCATAGTGAAGCCGAAGACCAATCGGTATCATCAGGAGCCATCAGCGTACTCCAATTAGTTTCGGTAAAAATTCCTGACTCTAAATCAGAAGTACTTGTTCCTGTATGGACATATCTTTCGTACCAGCCCAATCGGTTGTTTCCATATCCAAAAGCTTCATTAAAGGATACACGAAGTTTCTTCCAGTCTGAATCTACAGCAAGAGCAAGTACTAATGCAGATTCAATGGCTTTTGTTGTTTCACCACCAGCTTGAGTAACTCTTGCAACTCTTACATTTTTGGCAGATATGAAGGCTACCAAATGATTTTGAACAGAACCATTAAGTCTGTAAGTGGATAAACTAGAATCAAAAATATTTGGATCAACAGCATCGGCAGCCAAGTCAAAATTTTGATAATAAACAGGAGTAGTCTCCCAACGTTCTTCTACTTTCAGAGTAAGAATATCGTTAAAATCGTATGTATTACCCGATGCATTGGTAGCTTTGGCTCCCATCAAATAGGTGCCTACTGGTAAATTTGCATCTGCAAGTATGGTAATTTTCCCTTCGTTGTCAATCGAGAATGAACTTGAGTAGGCAGTAAGTGCATCAGGCAGAAGCGCATCCCAAGAAGCTGCAGTCATACCCACCAAATTTGGCGATTTAGAAGTATATGCTGTATTTGGAGAAAGCGTTACCTGCTGTAAAGAAGTTGTTCCATCTTGCTGAAGCAACTCAATTGTTGGAGGTGCTCCAACTGTGACTGTTAAAACATTATTGAAAGTTATGACTCCCAAATTGGTTGTAACAACTACCGAAATTTTGTTTTCACCTGACAAGGCTCCATTCACTTTACTAATAACCCCTGTTGACTCATCTACAGAAAACCCACTGGGAGTATCGGATGATAAAGCATAAGAAACCGAACTTATCAATCCCTCAGAAGTATCTGTGTAAGATAGTGTTGCCATTGCTCCTTGCTCAAAAATCCCAGCAGATTTGGCTGCGTTATCTATTTGAAGGGTAATAGGAACTTCTTCGATATTATAGGTTAGCAAATCGGTGTGAAGGGCTACCCCATTGGAGTTAGCAATTCTAACAGATATTACATAGTCGCCTGGAGATAAATTTTGATTTTTATTATCATAAGTAATTACACCTGTCTTGGGGTCTATAGACCACATTCCAGCAACAGCTGTGCTAGCTGTAGGCACTTCAATTTCAGGTTGTAAAAACTGATACGAGCCAACCACTTCAAAGGTTGGAGCATCACTAGAAATTTTATCCTTTACAGGATAGCTCGTTACGTCTTGATAAACGATAGATCCGTCATTATCAACCAATACAGGCTGTTCATATTTTGAATAGTCAAGATCGATGCGTTCTTCGCATGCTCCAAATGCAAATAAAATAGCAATGAGCACTGCAATTTTGTTAATGTATGTTGATTTTATCATTAGTTGGCGATTTCTTCGTTATAATTAATTTCAGAAGCTGGTATGGGTAATTTCATAACAATAGCTTCGCTTGTTTCGTGTGTAACATCAATAGCAGCTTTAAAACTAGCTGATGTATTGTGAGGTATAATAACATTGTTAAGAAAATAGTCATAGCCTCTTCGTCTGTTGTTGAACCAGTCGTGACCTTCCATTAACAACTCAAATTGATATTCTTTCATGATTGCATTTCGAAAAGCAGCTTGATCACCGCCTGTGTAAGCAGCCAAAGGTGTTGTGATTCCAACTCGGTTTAACACTTCTTGAACGTATCCTAAAGCCTCTCCGTTTTGAAGTTCGTTGGAAATTTCAGCCAACATAATGAGCAAATCTGCGTATCGGTAAATGATTACATTTTGATTTCCTTCTCGAATCATATTGGCTGGATCCTTTGAACCTAATTTATAGAGGTATGGAAATCCGTTCCAGTTTGTTCTATTCGTAACATTGGGATACGAATTGTAGGTTTTACCATTATGTTGTTGCGTATAATTTGTTAAAAAAGTGGCCGCAATTCTTTCATCCCCTGGATAAGTGGCGTTATGCAAATCATATACATCCGCATTGATTCTAATATTTCCAAAGGTATTGGCTTTCGTATAATTAGATGCCGTAAATGAACGTACATGATCAGTAGAAGCTCCTATAGCAACTTGTAATTCAAATATAGATTCTGAATTCGCATCATTGGAATCTTCGTTAAACAAATCGCTATAATTTGTCAAAAGTTGGTATTTTCCATAAACGTTGATAGCATGATCGTAAGCCAATTGCCAATAGTTTAACGATGAATCTTGAAGAGATGTATCTGCTGTGGCTAGCGTCATATATACTTTGGCCAATAACATGTCAGCTGCATATTTTGCCGGATACCCTTTAATAGGTGTTTCACTCATCAAAAGCGACGCTTGATTTGCATCTTTGATGATTTGATCATAAATCTCTTTTTCGGCTGCTTTTTGTTGATAAATAGCCGAACTTGCGGTGGGTTCGATTCGAAGAGGAACTTGACCCCACAAACGAACTAAATTAAAGTAGTTGTAAGCTCTTAAAAAATAGGCTTCACCAATAATTGAATTAATCCCGATGTCTTCACTAGATGTGGCTGCCTCAACAGGAGGTGCGTAAGCAATAATATCATTGGATTTGCTAATTGTTGAATACATTTGAATCCATGTGTTTTCAACATAGGTACTCGAATTTGATGGTTTTAAGGAAGACAATGTTAAATTATCAAACGAAGTATTTCTGTTGCCTCCTCGTTTCGACCAGCCAAAACCCGAGCCTAAATTTGTAATAAAATAATATTGATTTCCCATGTAGCCCCAATCAATCATATTGGAGTAAATTCCATCCAAACTTCTTTTGTAGCTATCCAAAGAAACAAAAGCATCTTCCTTGCTAAGGTTTGGATTGTCTTCTTCGATAGTACATGCGCCTATGAATGAAACTACGATTGCAAAAATTATAATTTTAAATTTTTTCATGTTCAGTGATTTTAAAAGTTGATATTGACACCTAATAGATAGCTACGGACATTGGGGAGTCCATTCCAATCAACACCAATAATATTTCCATTATTTAAAAAATTAGTTACCTCAGGATTGTAACCGCTATAATCAGTTAAAGTAAAGAGATTAATTCCTGAAACATAAATGTTGCACGACTCAAATACGCCCTCAACATCGACATCGTATCCCAAGGTAAGATTGCTTAATCGCAAATAGCTTCCATCCTCAATGATTCGGTCATCAATACTTGTAGCCTGATTTATTTTATTGTATCCAATTCTAGGATAGGTTTCTGAGGGTGCTTCTGGTCTCCACGCATTGTGGTATGCAGCTGCATACACATTTCTTCCTGTACCTTCGGCATACCCCAATCGCAATAAATTTCCATTAGCAATTTCGTTTCCGTACGAACCGTTCAATAATGCGCTCAAACTAAATCGTTTGTATCTCATATTAAGATTCATACCAAAAATAAAGTCAGGATTAGGGTTTCCAATGATAGTTCGGTCGTTATTATCAATAACACCGTCTCCCGTATCGGGCACACCGTCTCCGTCAGAATCTACCGTGAGTTGGTCAACAATTCTTACGTCTCCAGCCTGAAAATTTGAAACAGAAATATCGTCTCCCTCTTGATAAATTCCATCAGTTTCCCATCCGTAAAACAATCCTATTTCTTCTCCTTTTACAAAAATATTAGCCGGAGATCTGAAGTAGGTTCCCGAAGAAACATTTTGACCCAAATAATATGATTTCTGAGTCATTTTACCATCCATTATAATATCTGCATCAGGAATTCCAAGGCTTAAAATTTCACTTTTATTAAATGAAATATTTCCACCAAAGTCCAAACTAAAATCTTTTGTATTTACTACTGTGCTTGACAATGAAACCTCCAATCCTTTATTACCAACACTTCCTCTATTTATTAATAATGTAGCGTATCCTGTTGACCCTGGAAGGTTTAACGCCTGTAGCAAGTCATTTGTTTCTTTCGAATAAGCTTCGATACTTCCAGAAATACGGTTGTTGAACAATCCAAAGTCCAAGCCTATATTGTACTGCTCGGTGGTTTCCCATTTCAAGTCTGGATTTGCAATATTGTCTCGGGCAAATGACACAATATTTTCATTGGAAGTGTTACTGTATAAATATGCACCATAATTTTCGGCCGTTTGATAAGCTCGAATTGCCTGATTTCCTATTTGACCCCAACCTGCACGTAATTTGAGTTCATTAACAGCATCTATAGAACTGAAAAAGTCTTCTTTTGATAAACGCCATGCTAATGATAATGATGGGAAAAAACTGTATTTGTTGTCCCCTGTAAATTTAGAGGACCCATCTGCTCGAAAACTTCCTGTAAAAATATACTTATTATTAAAAGTATAATTAACTCGTCCCAAATAAGAAAGTAATTGTGTTTTAAACAAAATGGTTTTGTTGGGCGTTCTGACGTCTTGAGCATATTGAGGTTGATCTCCACCATATTGTAGAGTAGAAAAATTCCCAAGTTCATACAATTCGTTTTCAGAATTTCTAACATCATAAGTAATTCCCAATACGGCATTTACTCGGTGTTTTCTATTATAATTTCTGTTGTATTGTAACAAATTATTAATTTGGTACGACTGAGATGTTAAATCCGATACAGCAAGAATACCATTGGCTGAACTTCCTTGATACGTAGTGATTCCATAAAACCTTCTTCTTTCTTTATTTCTGATGTTTCCACCTGCTTGTACTTTATACTTTAACCCTTTGACAGGCAAATCGTATGTAAGAGAAACATTGGCAAAATAGCGTGTTTCTCTAGAATTATCCTCAAAGTCATTAATCCATGAAAGTGGATTCGACAAACCTAAATCGTTATCAAGTCCTTGACCATCGTTTCCGACCAAAGGTCTGAATCCGATAACGTTCGAAATAAAACTTCGCGATCCACTGGTTCTGTCTCCATCCTGAGCAAACATTCCTTTAGATACAAATCCACTAATTCTTGCTTGCAATTTGAGTTTTGAAGACAATTGTTGGTTAAGGTTTATGCGAATATCGCCACTTCGAAATTGGGAATTGTCAACAACTCCTCCTTGATTATTCGCCCCCATTGAAACAAAGTAATTTCCGTTCTCAGAACCTCCACTAAAAGAAGCACCAACACTATTACTAAGTCCCAATTTAAAAATTTCGTCCTGCCAATTGTATTGAGTCAAGGGAAATGGATTCACTACAGAATTTCCATCCTCGTCTTCTTCAAACTGATAAACCGTGTTGCCTTCTATTTGGTACCTTGCACCGTTATTGTTGTTTAATTGACGTTCGTTTTCATAACGAGCATAGTCTGCTCCGCTGAGAACTTCGAAGGTTTTACTGACTTGAGATATTGAAGTGTTAACGTATCCATTAATTTTCATTTTTCCCTCAAAGCCTTTTTTGGTGGTAATAAGGATAACACCGTTTGCTCCTCTTGAACCATAAATAGCAGTGGCAGAAGCATCTTTCAGTACTTCTATTTTATCGATATCTCGAGGGTTAATTCCGTTCAGACCGTTCTGACTTTCTTGAATAGAATTTCCATCCGATTCTGCAAGTGCTGCATCTTCTCCTGCGGACGAAATAATTACTCCATCAACAACATACAAAGGTTCATTGTTCCCTCGCAAACTACTTGCTCCACGAATACGTATACTTACTCCAGATCCTGGTGTACCATTTTGAATGACTTGAACTCCAGCCGCTCGACCTTGTAAGAGTTGATCAACCGTTGTGGATTGTCGAGCAATATTTTCCTCGACTTTGACGGATGAAATAGCACCTGTTAGGTCGCTTTTTCGTTGTGTCCCATAACCAACAACTACTACCTCATCAAGTTCTGACACGTCCGGCTGAAGGGTTACAGTCAATATACTCTGGTTTGAAATATTGACTTCTTCAGTTAAAAAACCAATGAACGAGACCACTAACACTTGAGCTTCGTTTTGATCAACCAAAATTGAAAAATTACCATCAAAATCAGTAATTGCTCCTAATGAGTTGGAGCCTTTGATTTGAACAGTAGCTCCTGGCATTGGTTGATTCGAATTGTCTTTAACTACACCCGATACCGATCTGCTTTGAGAAAGTAATATGTATGGAGTTAACAGTAATAATAAAATTATTTTTTTCATATAGTTAGTTTTCTGATATAAAATTATAAGTAACGCAATGTTTTAGGTAAAACATTTGGGGATAATATTAGAACAATTGAAGCAAGAAACTTAGATTTTCTATATTCAGAGCTTATTAAGCATTTTTTTATTGCCAATCAACGGAATTGATTTATTTCAAAAAAATGAGACAAAAACTATTCTACTCTTTAAAAATTTAAGGCATTTTATGTACAATGTCACGAGCAACAATACAGCCTATAGCAACTCCCATTCCTCCCAGTCGAACTCCAGCGACGACTCGATCAGAGACTTGATGAATAAGCGGTATTTTTTGACTTCCGAAAGCCATAATGCCCGACCATGTATAGTCCAATTCTATAGTGTGATGAGGAACAATTAATTGGTTAGCATCGTGTAAGAGTTGAGTTTTTAATGTTTCGTTAATACCAAACTCTGTGGTGGCTTCGCCTTCTTTATCAAGATAGCGTCCTCCACCCAACAACAGTCTTCCATTAATGAATCGAAAATAATTATACCCGTTGTGGTAATGAAAAGATCCTTTTATACTGGCATTGGGAATCGGCTTACTAACCATTACCAACCCTCGACCAGGATTCAAATCTATAACGGGACAAAATTGCTTAGAAAAAGCATTGGTACACAAAGCGACTTGTTGAGCTTTAAGTACATACTCAGGGTTGTCCTGTCCAATAACAACCTTTACAAAATTATTCTCTTCTTCAACCGAAAGCACATTGGCCAGAGTTAGGGATTGTACTCCAAGAGAAGTTGCTTTATTTTGTAAGCTGACCATGAGCTTACCAGTATTTACAGTACCTTCAAGATTGTTTTTTATAAGCCCTTTTATTTGCTTTGAAAAACCAAATTCTTTTATTTTATGGTTAGATGCTTCAAAAGGTCTGGACTGTAATGCTTTTTCAAGAAGATCGTTAAAATAGGTAATTTTGTCTTTGTCAGGAAGCTCAAAAGTAAGTTCGTATCCGCCAACTTCTTGATAATCAATATTTGTGGTTCCTAGCACTTTTTGAAGTTCTTTGAGTCCTTGATAGCGCTTTAGAACCAAATCTATCAATGCTTCAGAACTCATGTGAGTAAGATCGTCTTGTAGCTCAGAAAGGGATCCAATACAAGAAAACCCTGCATTTTTAGTGCTAGCTCCTGAAGAAAATAGACCTCTTTCGACTATAACAATTTTCGCATTGGGATAACGTTGAGCATAATAGATTGAAGTAAAATATCCAACAATGCCTCCTCCCACAACAACCAAGTCGTAGTCGAGCATTTCAGTTTGTTCCCAATAACTTAAATTCATGCTTTGTGAATAACACTATTCCAATTTAGTGTTTTTGTAGCATATTTTCAAATTCGCAAAAAAGGCACTACCTCATTATTCAAGGTAGGATTCTACCTCAGATAAACGTTGGTAGGTGTGCGCCTTTAATGAAACAAATTCAGATTCTAGCGCTGATGCGCCACCCTGAATATGCGTATAATTAGAAGTTTCATTTGCTGAGGACGGAGCTACATATTGCTGAAGCTTATTGTAAAGATTGTCCATTTTAGCTGGTTTAAAAACTGTATTGGAGAAACTAGAAAGATATCCTTTGTAAGAAGTATCGTAATCAGGGATTCTGATAAGATAATTTATTAAAGGCCAGTCCGTAGTAACTTCTAGCATTGAAAGTGAAACAGGAGACTCTTTCCCTTCCGATTTGAATGCCTCATTGGCTCCACGAACAACCCATTTCAGTAAATCATCGGCAGGATCATGGTACAAATAATAATTTCCTCTTTTATTACCGTAGGTATCCCAATTTTGAATCAAATTGTTAACTGCTAGGTATTTTAAAAATCCATCTACATCAAAAACGGCTTCTAACGACTGTTTCCACTGCTCCAAATCTGTTATTCGCAGGGAAGAATTTAAGACATCAAACAATTCTTGAATATCTTCATTAAGGGTAATGTCTTGATTTGTTTTAGGAACAAAATCAGTCAACTCAAATTGATCACTATATAATTTGGACCCTGCGTTTTGCGATTCGTAACTGTTTCCTGTTTTGCTTAAAAATTGACGTTCTAAAAGATCGGGAGCAAAATCTTCAATTAGTGTATATAACCCAAAATATTCCGCGATTCCATTGCCTTTGTCAACATATACTTCGTAAAAAGAAGTCAAAGGAGCAGGTACATCAAAAGCACGATATATATCCAATGCTAATTTTTCTCTAATTTGAGAGTTATCATTAAAATTGGGATGAAGTGAAAGTTGTCCAAAACCATAAAATCGTTGATCTTCAATGTCTTTATTGACAGATTCAAATTCATCAAAATCCAATTTGATAGGTAATTTCCCATTGCCTGCATTGAAAGCGTCAAAAGCGTTGCTATTCCCTTTATAGCGAACTCCAACGTCATACCACTGAATGCCGTTAAAAAAGAAATCACAAGAAAAATAGTCCGGATTGGTTTGTGTATCGTTGCTTGACACCAAAGAACTAAAATTGGATTGCATATCCGAAAACTCAGCTTCGGTTAAAACAATATCAATTCGATTAACCCGTGTTTGGTCAAATACTTTGTCATAATTGGGTTCAACCAAATTTGAATGCGTATTTTCTCTCCAATCCAAAGCAGAGGTTACAAATTCCTCTTTCTGACAGGAAGATGCTATTGTTAATAATATTCCCAGGAAAACAGTTTTTTTGATTAGTGATTTCAAATCTTTAAAATTTTAGTTTATGAATAAAAGAGAGTCCTACTACAGTTGATGACTTAGGGTTGGGTTCATTGAGTTCTTTAATAAATCGAAAGAACACCTTTATTTTACCAATTTTTTTGAATCGGTAATCGGTTGCCAGAGTTGCTCTAAATTTACTGAATTCACCATCAATTTCACGATACAACTCTGCGGAAGCTATGGGGTCTAATTTCCAGTTTTTGATATTGTATTTCACACGCGTTTTGAAACGTAAAAACTGGTTGCTTGAGGATTTGGCATCCAAAAAAGATTTGTTTTGAAAACGCAATCGATAGGATAAAGTAGTTCTTTTAATGGCGTGTTTGTAGAGGACACCCAAATGATAGCGGTTAGAACTTTCGTTAACAGAAACCCCGTTATCTTTTTCATTGCTAGTGATCCAGCGATAACCACCAGAAATCTCAAAATGTTTGGATAGATCGTATGACATACTCAACTGAGTAAAATATTGATCCAGATTCTGGCTGTTTTTATTCAATCGGACTTGTTCTTGAAGCTCTAAGTTCAATCCGTCAATAGGTTCGTATTCCAGTCCAACAGAAGACCACGTTTCAAAATCTTGAACCGTTTTAATAACTTGAGCAGAAATTTGTGTACAAAACAGCAAACCCAAGTAAAAATAAATTGGAATTTTAAAAAATTTATACTTTGTCATTGTAATATATTGTTATGATAGCCGTATCTCTTAAAAAATCTACAGAACCAATTTCAACTTTTATAATTTGAAGTCCTGTTCTTTTTTCCAGGTCCTCAATTAGTATCTTTCTATTTTCGGGTTTTATATTTTCAATTATTTCGTAAGTTATTTTTTTAGAAACTTGATGGTTTAGCGACCAAAACCATTCGGCAACATACAACACAGAAATGATGATTGCATTGGCGGCAAAAAGCTCTACAATGCTCATTTTTTTATTAGCCAATGCATTAATTACAGACACCCCGATTACAACAAACAAATAGGTCATCTCTTTGATTTGAATGGGATTGGTTCGATATCTAATGATTCCAAAAATGGCAAATAAACCCAGAGCCATTCCCAAATCTAGTTCAAACTTTTTTAGTGTAAAGCATATAAAAAACACGATTACGCTGATCATGTAATAAGTAAAAAAGTATTCTTTGCTTTTGGAGTTCTTATAGTAAAGGAAAAGTATAATAATTGTTAGAAATAAGATGTTGACTCCAAAACGAAAAATCATTTTGTAAAAATCTTCATCAAATAAGGGGATTCCATAAATGTCCATTAAGCCGATATTTTTTTAAGGGTTATAAGTTTTTTTTTGAATCGATTGTATTTAATACCCTGAAAATGATGCAATACTCCAATACAATATTTACTGATACTAAAAGGGTATTCTCTGCTGTTTCGCAAGGCTTGAATAATGGGAGAATTTCTGTTGACGCCCTCTTGTTTTACCTCTATTATGACGGCTTTCTCAAAAGTTTTCACAGATTCTTTCAATGCGAACGAAAGGTTTAAATCAATCGTAGCTCGCTCATTAAGGTTGTTGCTTACCAACGTAATACGTTTGAAATCATTGTACAATGAGGGTTCTAATTGTAAGGATTGAGAGGTAATACTTTCTATGAATCTATTTGATTTTGAAGATAGTACCGTTTCAAAATCAGAAATTGAAGTTCGCGATTTTGTAGTGATTCCTTTTCCATCCTTTTGTTTAATTTCCAAGAACGCTATATTGGAATCTACATACTTTCGGATGCGCACTTTTAGCCTGTTAATTTTACCGTTATGATGGTCGTGGTAAAAACGTTTCTCAGGCGTATCAAAATACTGCGAAGAGTAAGTTGTTATTCGTTTGTTGTTAACTTCCAATACACAGTATTGATTGGAAATACGATCCAATAAACCATCGAGCTTGCTCAAAGGAATGACAAATTTCGTGTCGGTTCGCTTCATGAGAGCCACAGCATCCATTTCACTCAAACTAATGGAGGGCATTTTATTTATTTTGGATTTAATGGCACCTGTCATGAGCTCCTTAAATTACAAGTCAGAATCTAACCAATTCACTCTTTCAGTCATCCACTGTTTCAGATGATCCACTTCTTCTTGGTAAGTGTCAAACCATATTGGATTTGGCCAAAACCATTGCCCAAGCGTACCCCACAACTCATAGTTTTTTTGTTGAGACAAATCAAGATGTTCACCGTATTCATCAATCTTTGATAAAATCTCAGGCATACGGTTTTTAAAATATTGAAATCTATTTTTTACCTGACTCACAAAATATGGATCCTGAAAAAGTCGGGTCCACCATGGGTTTCTCTTGATGTGATACCCTTCAGTTTCGTAGGAATCATAAAAATTCCACTCAGGATAAGCACAATTTCCAAATGACAAATCAAAATCCCAAAGGGGACCCATTTTAATTTTTTTGCCTGGAACATAATTGAGGAAGATACTCGAATACCATTTGGCATCTACACTTTTAGCAATTTCTTGAATTACATACCAATCCACAAAGCTAGCTACATCTATGTACGATCTGTATCCAACTTCCGGGTCTTTAAAATCGGAACTAAATAAAGCAGCTTCAAATGCATCTATGTGGTTTTTGATTTCCTGATATTCTGTCCCACCACTTTGAATCAAAGGATATTTTATGGTAAAGACAAGATCATTAGCCGCCCCGCCTATCATGTCCTTCATCCTAGAGGATTCATACCTTACATCAGAGTCCTTGAGTCTACCTCCCTGAGTGATCTCAAGCAAATAGCCTGTTGGACCAATATCCAGTCGATTGTTTGTGACCTCAGCTTTTTGTGCCAACAAATAAGTTCCCATAGGTGAACCGTTGAAATACAAATCAACATACTTTCCTTTGGGTGTATATTCTAAATGGCTCAAACTACTTATGTATAATGCTATTTTATTTCGAATCAGTGATTTGTCAGAATTTTCAGCCAACAACACCCATCTTCGATCGCTAGGCATTCCCAAAACTTCTTGCTGTTCTAAAAACTCTATTTGATAAGGCTTTTTTCCCAAATTACTTCCATAATACCAAGTGGAATTTCCTCGACCTCTAATTTTAATATTTGTGGACTTTATATCATCAAAATCCAATCCTCCATAAAGTGATAGATTGGCATCGTAATAAAATTTATTTTTTACATCAGAATATTCAATCTCTTGCCCACCTTCCACATTTATGTAAAGAGCTGGAAGGCCCGTGTCAAATGCCAAACGAACAAGATAAACAGAAGAAGCTGTTTCATCGGCGCTTTCTGTTTTAATAACAACCTCTTTGCTAAAGTCTTTGACTGTTACACCGCTTTCTACAATTTCATTATCCATATAAACAACACCCTCCGCATCCTCAATATCAAAAGAGAGAATCAAGTTATTAATATCGGCCTCTGAGGGAGCCAAACCGCTAAAAGTGTTTTTACCGTCAAACTCCAAAACGACATCTTCTTCCAATGAGCTGTTAAGTTCAGCCTCAAAAATTATTTGCTGAATTGCCAACGGCTTCAAATCAATTACCTCAACTGGATTAGGAACATCGGTCTCCACTATACTTTCCAATACAACTGCCTCATCCTCACAAGAGATAAAAAATAAAACACCAAATAATACGAGTAGTTTTTTCATTAATTTTTTTATTTTATCAAACATATTAAAATTTAAACAAATTAACGTGTGTTGATGACAATAATTAAAAATTAGGGTTAAATTGATAGTGATAATCCTAGATTTCAAGGTTTAAAACAAACAATTATTGAAAAACACTTAAAACAAACACAGATTTCTTAAATTTACACTTTGAATTCCAAACACCAAATTTGCTACAATCATATTTTTCATTTGGACTCGGAATTTTTAGGTAAAATACACATTTTCAAAAACCAAATTCTACTAGTCGGTAAGCAAGGTTTCTTAATAAGCTTTCGACATAAGGAATGGTTCAAAGTGTATAAATAAAATCTTATGAAAGCATTGAATTCTAATATCGATACCCAAAGTAACTCTTTTACTGACAACGCCCAACAAATGAAATCGCTTGTTGAACAGCTCAACGGTTATCTCCAGATCAGCAGAGAACAAGGAAGTGAAAAACAGGTTGAGCGTGCTCGAAAAAGAAATAAACTTTTAGCTAGAGAACGAATTGAGTTGGTTTTGGACAAAGACAGTCCTTTCTTAGAACTTCTTCCACTCATAGGCCTCGAAAACAAGGAAGGCTTTGGGGCTGGTGGAACCAATGTGTCTGGAATTGGGTTGGTTGCTGGAAAGATGTGTATGATCAACTCCAATGTAGGATCTCGTAAAGGAGGTGCAATTGACTTCGCCACCAGTGAAAAAGGAATTAGAATTGCAGAAATAACACTCCAAAACAAGCTACCCACCATCAATTTAGTAGAAAGTGCCGGGGTAAATCTTCCCGATCAAGATCGCGTTTTTAACAATGCTGGAGCGTCATTTAGAGAGATTTCTCGAAGATCCAAAGCGGGTCTCCCAACTCTATCTGTTGTGTTTGGGAATGCAACTGCCGGAGGAGCGTATGTACCGGGTATGTCTGACTTTTCAATTTTTCAAAAACAAGCTGCTAAAGTGTTTTTGGCGGGACCGCCCTTAGTAAAAATGGCAACCAACGAAGTTGCAAGCGCAGAAGAATTAGGAGGAGCAGAAATGCACAGTCGCGTTTCTGGTGTTTCTGATTATTTAGCAGAAGACGAACGCGATGGCATTCGAATTGTACGAGAAATCATGGAGGTAATCAACACCTCGCAACCGCATCTAATTCCAGACAGTCCTATTCAGCCACCCAAATATTCTCAAGAAGAAATTTTAGGCATTGTTCCTGCAAATCCAAAAACACCTTTTGATGTTAGAGAATTGATTGCTCGCATTACAGACGGTTCTGAGTTTTCCGAATTCAAACCCGAATACGGAGCAACGCTAGTAACTGGATGGGCAAAAATTCATGGGTATCCAGTAGGTATCGTTGCCAACAATGGAGTCATATTTTCTGAATCCGCTAACAAAGGGGCTCAATTTATTCAGCTATCCAACAAAAACAACATTCCATTGCTATTTATTCATAACACAACCGGGTTTATGGTAGGTAAAAATTATGAAGAGGGTGGTATTATTAAAAACGGAGCCAAACTCATTCATGCGGTTTCGGGGAGTGAAGTTCCTCATCTCAGTCTCATGGTTGGGTCTTCCTACGGCGCAGGAAATTACGGAATGAGTGGAAGGTCTTTTGAACCTCGATTTTTATTTACCTATCCCAATGCAAAAGTAAGCGTTATGGGCGCGGAACAATTAGCAGGAGTTATGGAAATCGTCAAAAAACAATCCGCAAAGTCAATGGGAAAAACAATTGATGACAAAAAGTTAAATGCCGAAAAACAAGCAATGATTGCTGATGCCACCCAAAAATCAACTTCCTGGTACTCTTCTTCTGAAGGCTGGGACGACGGAGTAATAGACCCTAGGGAAACAAGAAATTATCTTGGCTTTTCCCTCGCAATTGTATACAACCAGCCAATCAAAGGTGCTAACACCTACGGGATTTTTAGAATGTAATAAATTATGAAAACAACACTTTTTAAATCCATACTAATTGCCAATAGAGGTGAAATTGCTTCGCGAATCATTAGAACTTGTAAAAAAATGGGAGTCCGAAGTATTGCCATTTATTCTGAAGTCGATCGTGAGGCATTGTTTGTAAAACAAGCAGATACAGCCATTTGTTTGGGAGGAAATAGCCCATCCGAATCGTATTTGAATCAAGATAAAATCATTGAGATAGCAAAAAATCAAAAGGCCAACGCCATTCATCCTGGCTATGGTTTTTTATCAGAAAACGCCTCATTTGCTGAAAAATGTCGAAAAGAAAACATCGTATTCATTGGACCCCACCAAGAAGCAATACAGGCCATGGCTTTTAAATCCAATGCAAAAGCATTAATTCAAAAAAGTGGAGTTCCTGTGATACCGGGATATGCTGGTTCTGATCAGACCTTAAAAACTCTTACCAAAGAAGCACTGCGAGTTGGATTTCCACTAATTATAAAAGCAGTTGCTGGTGGCGGAGGAAAGGGAATGCGAATCGTTCATAACAAACAAGAATTGAGCGCTGCAATAGAAGCCGCTAAAAGCGAATCCTTACACGCTTTTTCAAACGATGAGCTACTCATCGAAAAATACATTCCTTCTGGAAAGCATATTGAATTTCAAATTTTTGGGGATCAACACGGGAATGCTATTCACATCTTAGAACGTGAATGCTCCCTCCAGAGACGCTATCAAAAAGTAATCGAAGAAAGTCCCTCACCGGCACTTACAAAAAGCCTTAGAGAAAAAATGGGGGCTGCCGCTGTTAATGCTGCAAAAGCCATTCAGTATGACAATGCAGGAACAGTTGAATTTATTTTAGATACATCAACGCAAGAATTTTTCTTTTTGGAAGTCAATACCAGACTGCAAGTAGAGCATCCGGTTACCGAAGAAATAACAGGATTGGATTTGGTACAACTTCAAATTGAAGTTGCTCAAGGAATGCCACTTTCTGTCAATCAAAACGACATTGTTTCTGATGGATATGCGTTGGAATGCAGACTTTACGCAGAAGATCCCGCTGCCAATTATCAGCCTGTAACAGGAACCATACATCAATTTAGTGTTCCAAAAGTTGAAGGATTGCGCCTAGAAACAGCTATTGAAAGTGGTTCTCAAATCTCTGTTTTTTACGACCCAATGATTGCCAAAATCATTGTCAAAGACAAAACCCGACAAAGTGCCATTCAAAAAATGATATATGCACTTTCTCAAATGGTTTGTTTGGGTATCAAAACCAATCAAGGGTTCTTAAAAAACTTATTGGAGCACACTGATTTTTTGGAAGGAGGCTACGATACACACTTTTTGGATACACACCACAAAGATCTTATTATCAATAAAAACCCCAAGTGTTCCAACGCACTTGCAAGTATTGCATGTACCCTATTTGACTGGAACGAACGTGAAAGCAAACGAACGCTTTTAAAACATATTCCATCGGGGTGGAGAAACAGCTTTTATGAGCCTCTGAAAGAAGCATATAAAACAGCTCAAGATCAACAAATCACTTGCCAATATCGTTTTCAAAACGGAGCTTTTTCTTTTTGGATAGAAGACCAATCGTTTGAGGTAAAAATGGTGTCAATTACTGGTTCCAAAATCCATTTAGAAATTAATGGAATGCTTAGCTCGTTTGAAATCGTTAAAAACAAAACCGCCTATTTTATTCATAACGAATCTACAGGAGCTATTGAATTGCACCAACAAAGTCGTTTTCCTGAAATTAAAAAAGAAAAAAAACCGGGAAGTTATGAGGCTTCCATGCCCTCTCAAATCATCAAAATTTTGGTGCAAAAAGGAGATGAAATCAATGAGAATGATCCGTTGCTTGTTGTTTCATCTATGAAAATGGAAAGCACTATTGTCGCCAACCAACAAGGTGTTGTTAAAAACATTACTGTGAGCGAAGGACAAAACGTAGAAGCTGG
This sequence comes from Flavobacteriaceae bacterium, assembly GCA_029243385.1. Lineage (GTDB taxonomy): Bacteria > Bacteroidota > Bacteroidia > Flavobacteriales > Flavobacteriaceae > JAQWSC01. The sequence continues at coordinate 62,457 of JAQWSC010000004.1, forward strand.
ATTCTTATTGCTTCAAATTAAAGAAAAGTAGGAATTTCAATTCTACAATGCATTTATTTGTCTAAAAATTGAAGATTTTTTTTATGGTTTATCCAAATAAGCAAGCCCAATAAATTCAGCAATACAAGCAGGTTTTTTTTCGTCCTCAAGTTCAAAAACAATTTCCAATTTGTATTTCGCTCCTGCTGGAATGGGTGTGAATTCCATCAATGAAACTTTGGCTCTTACAGGAGAGGCAACTTTGGTAGCTCTCATAAAGCGTACTTTGTCCAATCCATAGTTGATCCCCATATTTACGTCCAGGAAGGCAAAAGTTTCGTTGCAAAACTTAGGAATAAGAGATAAAATAAAAAAACCGTGAACGACGGTTGTTTTGTAAGGCGAGTGAGTAGCTGCCATCTCAGGATCTGTATGGATCCATTGGTTGTCACCAGTTACTTTAGCGAAGGCATTGATTTGCTCTTGAGAAATCGAATGCCAGTTGGAAATTCCTAATTCCTTTCCAACATAATGCTTCATTTCAGAAAGTTGTTTAAATTCCGTTTTGTAAGGGGCGTTGTTTGTATTGGTCATAGGTTAAATATTACATGGATTAAAGAAAAATAGCTTCTTTATTTGTTGGGTTTGTTATAATGATTATTTGTATTTGCATGATTTTGTTCAAACTGTTAATGATCCGCCGTTGGCGTGCAACGTAATTCCGCTCACAAATCCAGCTTCTTTGGAGGCTAAAAAAAGATATACGTGCCCCATGTCTTCTGGAGTTCCAATGCGTCCTACAGGAATTGAGGCAATGTTGGCTTTGATGACTTCTTCTGGCATGGAATCCGTCATTTCTGACTTTACAAATCCTGGAGCCACTGCATTTACAGTGATATTGTATTTCCCAACCTCTTGAGACAATGCCCGAGTAAATCCAACAATTGCCGCCTTGGAGGCTGCATAATTGGTTTGCCCAAATGCTCCTTGAAAAGCATTGACCGAAGAAGCCGAAATAATTCTTCCATAACCTGCTTCTTTCATATAAGGGAGTACGGATTTGGTGGTAACATATAACGAGTTGACATTAACATTCATCACCTGATTCCATTCATCAGGCGTCATTTTGAGAAACGAACGGTCTCTAATAATTCCTGCGTTGTTGATGAGAATATCTATTTTTTTATGTGTAGAAATGATTTCTGAAACCGCATCGGAAACTGCTTTAGAGTCGGTCACATCCACTCTTTGAAAAAAAACGTTTCCGCCATCATTGGAAAGCAACTCGGCTGTTTCTTGACCTGAATCCAATACGTCCCAAAGAAAAACAGCGGCACCCTCATCGCAAAAAGCCTTACAAATTCCTGCTCCGATTCCACGGGCTCCTCCTGTAACTATAGCAATTTGTCCTTCTAATTTTTTCATATCAGTAATTCCGTTTTAAAATTACAATTTTTTTATTTCAACGATATAACAATTCGATTTGATTTGTACCAAACTCCCATAATTTTATCTTTTTTGCATAGATTTACATTTTACGATATTCATCTAGACAACTCTCTTTTATGATCAACCGACAATATCTTTTAGCCAAACGTCCCAAAGGACTCCCTGAAAAAACTACCTGGAAATATGTAGAAACTTCGGTGGCAGAACTCCAAGAAGGAGAGATGCTAATAGAAAATCATTATGTATCGCTTGATCCTGCCATGCGCGCCTGGATGAATGAAACGCGTTCCTATATTGAACCCATTGGGCTTGGAAAGGTCATGCGTGCTGGAACTGTTGGGCAAGTCATTCGCACTAAGGGAAACACAAAATTTGAACAAGGAACTTTTGTAACCGGATGGGGCGGTGTACAAGACTTTACCATTTCATCAGGAAATGATTTTTACCAAATTGATCCTGGTAAAGTCGGACTTCCTACTTTTGTTGGCACATTGGGAATGCCCGGAATGACTGCCTATTTTGGAATATTAGAAGTCGGTAAAATCAAAAAGGGAGATGTTGTTTTGGTATCCGGAGCTGCAGGTGCTGTTGGAAGTATTGTGGGTCAAATCGCCAAAATAAAAGGATGTAAAGTCGTTGGAATCGCTGGTGGAAAACACAAATGCGCATATCTTGTTAACGAACTGGGCTTTGATGGAGCCATTGATTACAAAAACGAATCGGTTCGAAAAGCTATCAAAAGAGAATGCCCAACTGGAATTGATGTGTATTTTGACAATGTAGGCGGCGAAATCCTTGATGCAGCACTGATGTTTTTGAGAATGCACGCGCGCGTTGTGGTTTGTGGGGCTATTTCTCAATACAACGAAACGGTCGCTAAAGGCCCTAACAATTACTTATCACTTCTTGTAAATAGAGCTTCTATGAAAGGGATGGTGGTTTTGGACTATGCCAAAAATTATCAACAAGCAATCCATCAAATGTCTGAATGGATGGCGAACGGAAAACTAAAAAGTAAGGAAGACGTGTATGAAGGAATGGATCAATTTTATGAAACTTTTCTTCGACTTTTTAGTGGAGAAAAACTTGGAAAACTCGTGTTGAAAATAAAACAATGAGCAAAGCATTTTTATTTGATTTGGACGGCGTTTTTTATATTTCAAATCGACTTATTGAAGGAGGAAATGAAACCCTAGCATACCTCCGTTCCAAACACATTCCTTTTCGTTTTGTGACCAACACAACCACATTTTCTCGGAAGAAATTGTGGGAAAAACTCTCAGGACTGGGATTGGAGTTGTTAGAAACGGAAATTGTTAGCGCCAATTATTCGGGAGTGTTGTATTTGAAAAAACAACAAGCCAAATCCTGTAAATTAATTTTAGAAGAAACCGCAAAAGAAGATTATCGATCATTTAATATTGAAGAAAAGCATCCGGAATACATTGTCATTGGAGATATTGGAAATCGATGGAACTACGACTTAATGAACGAACTGATGAATGATGTCCTTGAGGGTTCCCAAATCATAGCGCTTCACAAGGGACGTTATTTTCAAACAGATGAAGGACTTAAAATCGACGCAGGAGCTTTTGTTGCGGGAATAGAATACGTAACCAAAAAAAAGGCTGTTGTTATTGGAAAGCCAGTTGCTTCTTTTTTTGAGTTAGCTGCCTCTGAATTTGAATGTCTTCCTCATGAAATCACAATGGTAGGAGACGACCTTATTAACGATATATATGGAGCACAACAAATGGGCTATCGTTCGATTTTGGTAAAAACTGGAAAATACCGTGAGGAAATCTACAAAGCCTCTTCAATTCGCCCCGACTCCTTGATTCCTTCCATTGTAGACATTATTGAAGAATGCAAATTGTAGTTTGGGAAAAATATTCAAACACTTTGCATTCGCATTTTTAATGAATTACTGAACCTCACGAAGCAAATAGACATAAACAGGAAAATGATCGCTGTAACCGCCTAAGTAACTTCCTGCAAAACTCCGATAAGGATAGCCTTTGTAACGCCCTTTGGGATTTAGAAGATACGGAGGATTGTAAATCCCTGACTTCCAATAGTACCAAGAAGATCGATTTTTTTTCAGTAATGACCCCGACACAAAAATTTGATCTAGTAAAAACCAACTATCGCGATAAGCACTGGTTCCAAGCCCTTTCTTTTCCATGGCTTCCATGGGATTGTACATATGCTTCAGTTTGGCTTTATTGCGTTTGGCAACTGTTTGCAGCGTGTTCTTAAGACTTGCATTGGATGGGGTGTCATTAAAATCACCCATATCAATGATTTTGGCTTTTCGGTTTTGTTTCAGCAACGAATCAATAATTTTTTTATTCAATTCAGCTGCCTTGATTCGCTTCGGTTCGCTTCTGGCTTGTCCTCCGCTTCGGGATGGCCAATGATTAACAATAAGGTGAATTTCTTCTCCATCTAAAAGCCCTGTAACCAACAATTGATCACGCGTGTAGTCACGTTTTCCATTGTCGTTATACAAATACAACGGATGATTGTAATAGCTTGTTGGCACAAAATGATTTTTTTTGAAAAGCAAGGCAACATCAATTCCACGTTCATCAGGAGAATCGACATGAACAATCCCGTAGTTGGATGTCTTTAATTGCGGGTCTGCTATTAAATCTTCGACCACTTTACGGTTTTCGACTTCACAAAGACCTACCAAAGTAGGAGATGATTGGGTTACTTCTTTTCCAATGCCTGCAATGACTTTCGCCATACTTGACACTTTTTTATTGTAAATTTTGGTAGTCCAACGATCGCGCCCTTTGGGAGTTCTGTCGTCGTCAAAAGTCTTGGGGTCGTTGATTGTGTCGAATAAATTCTCAACGTTGTAAAATGCTACGGTATGAATATTAAACGTTTTTTTTGCGGGCGATTGAGCAAACAGTACGCCTGTAAAAAATATAAAAGGAAGGAATTGATAAAGGTGTTTCATGGTATGCAATTGTCTTGAACTCCAAAAGTATGTAAAAAAGGTAGTAAAAGAGAAAAAAACATCAAAAAGAAAAAGACAAACGGTATATTTGTTATTCAAATATTAACATGAAAGATTTTATAACATATACTGTTTTGGGGGTTTTATTAATTATCCATCAATTCATGCAGGCACAAATTCCTGCAGGCTATTATAACGATGCAGAGAACACCTCTGGGAACCAACTAAAAACAGCCCTCAATAATATAATTGAAGGGCATACTGTATTTCCATATTCTTCCTCCAGCACCGATGTTTGGGACATCGTAAGGCATACCGATGAAGACCCTAACAACTCCAATAATGTAATATTACTATATACAGGTCGATCTCAAAACAAATATTACGTAGATGCCGGTTCTGATTATGACTACAGTCAATTCGACAACGGAAACGGAACTTATGGCAATTCATGGAATCGAGAGCATGTGTGGGCAAAATCGCATGGCTTTCCCAATGAACAGGATCACGCTTACACTGATGTACATCATCTGCGACCGACAGATCGAAGTGTTAACTCAAGTCGAGGTAATAAAGATTTTGACAACAGCGAAAACTTTCATAGCGAGGCCACTCTTTGTAAAACAGATGCTGACAGCTGGGAACCTCGCGATGCCGTAAAAGGGGATGTTGCGCGTATGATGTTCTATATGGTAGTTCGTTATGAGAATTCTGGAACGTATGACTTGGAATTGGTAAACTATACAGGAACCTCTTCTACTCCTATTTTTGGAAAACTATCCACACTCTTAACTTGGCATAGTGAAGACCCTGTGGACGACTTTGAACGCAATCGAAACGAGATAATTTATAGCTATCAAAACAACAGAAATCCTTTTATAGACCATCCCAACTTGGTGAATCATATCTGGGGAACTCAACAAAGTGTTCCTTGGAACAGCACTTTGTCTTTGGATTCAAAACATTTTATAAATTCAAATTTGTATCCCAATCCCACCCAAAATGGCACAGTAACTTTAGCTACTAAACACAATTTTATTCAGGCCACTGTATTTTCGGTTTCGGGCAACTTTATCAGCAAACAGCCATTGACAGGAATTCTGAAAACCATTCATTTGCCCAAAAATCCAGGAATTTATTTTGTAAAACTTACCGACACCAACCATAAGCAACGAATTCAAAAAGTAGCGGTAGGGTTTTGAACCACAACTGTTATCAACAGCTGTTTATAAGTATTAATCACTATTAAAAATATAGTCATCTTAATTTTGTAATTTTAAACCTGAAACGAATTTCATAAGTCTCTGTTCCTATGTATAAAACTCTCGCTTTCCTTTACTGCTGCATGCTGAGTTCAGTAGCATTTGCCCAATCATACTCCGTTCAAGGTGTTTTGCTGGATGACGCTACCTCTCAACCGATAGACCAAGCTGTTATTTCTATTGATACGTCCACAATCACTCAAAGTGATGCTGATGGGCGTTTTTTAATAGAAGGCATTGCGTCCGGAACCTACACCATGAGCATTCAGCACCCAGAATATGCCGATTTTACCCTTCTTATTGAACTCATTCAAGAAGACATCAATTTGGGAATATTGATACTGGAAAGCAATTACAGTTTAAATAACCTTGGAAATTTGATTAGTTTGAGCGAATCCGAATTGGGTGACGAAGAAAACGATTCTTATTCCTCTGCGGGACTGCTACAAGCATCCAAAGATTTGTTTCTCAATCGTGCTGCATTTGATTTCGGTCAAGTATTTTTTAGAGTTCGTGGCTACGATTCTGGCAATGGAGAACTCCTTATTAATGGTGTTCGCATGAACAAAATTGCAACAGGTCGTCCGCAATGGAACAACTGGGGTGGATTAAACGACGCTACGCGCAATCAAGTATTCTCAAACGGCTTAGAACTTTCCGACTACGGGTTTGGAGGAATTTCAGGAACTACAAACATCAACACTCTTGCCTCTGAATATAGATCAGGTACCCGAGTAACTAGCTCTACATCCAACAGATCCTACACAGGAAGATTAATGGCTACATATAATACTGGAGTTTTGCCTTCGGGGTGGGCTGCCTCGTTGTCAGCTTCACGAAGATGGGCAGAAGAAGGGTTTATGGACGGTACATTATATGACGCATATTCTGTTTTTGGTGCGCTTTCTTACCAACCCAACGACTATCATCAAATCAATGCCACATTTATTTATGCCTACAATCGCAGAGGAAGTAGCAGCGCCATTACCGAAGAGGTATATGATTTGGCTGGAAGAAGCTACAATCCAAATTGGGGAGAACAAGACGGAAGTATTCGAAACTCAAGAGAGCGAAAAATTGCAGAACCAATCGCTATGATTACGCATCAATACAACAAAGGAAAGGTGCAATTATCGTCCAGTTTTGCATACCAAACGGGGCAGTATGGGAAATCACGATTGGGATATCAGAATGCGCCCAATCCGTATCCCAACTACTATCGCTACTTACCCTCATACAAGTTTAATGCAGGATCCCTAGAATACAATGTTGAAAATGCACAGTTAACCAAAGAACAATTTTTAGCCAATCCTCAGATTGATTGGGCAACCCTATATCGTTTAAATTTAAACAATCAAGATCAACAAAGTGTATATGTTCTCTACGAAGACAGAAACGATGACACTCAAATAAGTTTTAGTTCAACATTGCAGCACAAAGTAGGTGATCGTCTTAAAATAATAGCAGGAATCAATGCCACTCACTTGGAGTCGGAAAACTTTGCTGAATTATCTGATTTGCTTGGAGGTTCTTTTTACAAAGACTTTGACTCTTTTAGCAATACGTCCAACAACCTTGGAGGAAATGATATCAAAAATGTAGGTGATCGTATTTCATACAACTATACTATCGACGCATCGGTTTATGATGGGTTTTTGCAAGCAGAATATACTTCGCAAAACGCCAAGTATTTTGCCAGCGGTTTTTATTCCAACACCGTTTACCAAAGAACTGGTTTGTATGACAACGAACTCTTTACCAATGCCTTAGGAAAAGGGGAAAAACTTACCTTTGATAATGTAGGATTTAAAGCAGGTTTGAATTACAACATGGGCGGAGGACACAATCTAAGTTTTCACACCGGATTTCTTACAAAAGCACCAAACTTAAGAAACGCTTATTCCAACGCAAGGACTAGCAACGACATCACTCCAGAAATTACCTCTGAAAAAATAATGTCGATCGATGCAAGCTATATCGTACAAACTCCTAAAGTAAAAGCACGACTGACTGGTTTTCACACACAATTTGTTGATGCTACGGAAGTCTCATTCTTTTATGCAGAAGGAATTAGTGGCGCATCGGTAACCCAAGATTTCTTTTCCGAAGCCCTGGTAGGTGTAAACAAAACCCACATGGGTCTAGAATTGGGAACCGAAGTGCAACTCAATGCTTCTTTTAAGGCAACGGCCGTAGCTGCCGTTGGTCAATATACTTACTCGAACAATCCCGAAGTCTATTTGTCTTCAGACCAAATCAGCTCACGAAGTTTTGGCACTTCAGCGCTCACCGATTATCGAGTGGCCAATGGTCCACAACAGGCGTATTCGATTGGATTGGAATACCGGAGTCCAAAGTATTGGTGGACCAATTTGACTGCCAACCACTTGTCTCGTAATTATGCCGATGTATCGCCTATTACAAGAACACAAAATTTTTATATCAACCCCGAAAGTCCCAACGGCTCACTTTTTCCTGACATTTCTGAAGATAAAACACGTGCTTTACTCCGCCAACATCGTCTCGACGATGTGTTTCTGCTCAATTTGACAGGCGGAAAATCTTGGCGATTGGAAGGAAATTACCTCAGTTTGTTTGTAAGCATCAACAATCTTTTAGATGCATCCTATCGAACTGGAGGGTACGAACAATCCCGAGCAGGAAATTACGAGCAACTTAGCCTCGACAACGCCAACGGAACGACTTCGTTTGGCCCAAAATATTTTTACGGTTACGGAAGAACATATTTCATCAATCTAGCCTATAGTTTCTAAAAAAAATCCAATGAAAAACAGCAAACTCACTCAAAAATTTGTATTATTATTCGCTTTTGTTACTTTATTCTCTTGTGTTGAAGATAGTGATTACAGCATTCCCGATCAGGCAACCGCTTGTGTTGAAACTGACTTAACTGCCAACGCTACCATTGCTGAGGTCAAAGCCTTGTACGACGGTTCAATTGTCCAAATAGAAGAAGATATGGTCATTGAAGGATTTGTCGTGTCCAACGACCGATCCGGAAACTTTTTCAAAACGCTTCAATTTCAAGATGCAATTGAGAATCCAACCGAAGGGTTTCAAATCGACTTGGATGTTAGCGACTTGTACCTAATGTATCCCGTTGGAAGTCGTGTGCTTATTAGCGTTAAAGGCTTATATTTAGAAGACTACAACGGCGTTCTTAAATTGGGCGGAATTTATGAGCAAAGCAGCGGTTCTATTGCTGTTGGAAGACTGGATGCAGCCCGATGGAAAAACCATGTCTCAGGAACCTGTGATGAAATCAAAACAATTACGCCAACGACTACTTCCATTGCAGAAATCACAGATGCAATGATCAACACGCTTATTACCGTTCAAAATACACAAGTTGACGTTTCCAACCTTTGCCAAACATATGCAGTTGAGGGCTCCAATACCAATATCAATCTTGTTGACTGTAATGATGACGAATTATTAATGAGAAACAGTGGCTATGCCGATTTTTACAACCAAACACTTCCTAGCGGAAGCGGAACCGTTACAGGAGTATTGGGTAAATTTGGAAGCGACTACCAATTATATATTCGTGACACTACAGACGTTACATTGAACGATACGCGCTGTGACGGAGTAGAATTTACCTGTTCAGCTCCCGAAGCAAATGCTACTATAGAAGACGTAAAAGACACTTATGTAGATAATTTGGTGCAAATTTCAGAGAATCTGATTTTTGATGGGACTATTACTGCTAACGATTCAAGTGGAAATTTATACAAACTCGTTTACATTCAAGATGAAACAGGTGGTATTCGACTGCGTATCAATCAAACTCAATTGTATTTAAGAAATTACAAAGTAGGTCAAAAAATCACTGTTGCTGCGAAAGACCTTTACATTGACGATTCCAGCGGTGAGTTGCACTTGGGTGGTTTGTACAATGGTAACATCGGAAACATGGAAGCAAGTGACGTTTACAAGCACGTTTTTATAGGAGATACCAATGAGCCCATTGCCCCTGCCGAAATTAGTTTAGATGCATTGTCAGACGATTCTATAGGAATGCTTGTCAAAATCAGCGATGCGCAATTCAGTGATAGTGGAAATTTTGTAAATGACGGCGATTTCAACACCAACCGAATGCTTTCTGATTGTAGTGCCAATAAAATAATCGTTCGAACCAGTAAATATGCTACTTTTGCAGAAAAGCCACTTCCTACTGGAAACGGCCCTATTGTTGGTATTTTAGGTAAATTTAATAGTGATTATCAGCTATTATTGCGCTCCCAAAGCGATTATGCCGAAATGACCAATGCATCCTGTGATATTTATGCCAGTGCGACTGCAAAAACAATTGCCGAAATTAGAGCCATGCATTCTGGAAGCGATGTAACTATTGAAGACAATTATGTAATCACAGTAACCGTTACTTCGGACAAGAACACTGGTAATATTTTTTCAAGAAATTTACATGCCCAAGACAGCTCTGCAGGAATCTTGCTTCGATTTACAGAAGATCACAATATTGAAATCAATCAAGAGATTAAGGTTGCCATAATGGGTACAACGCTTCAAACCTATAGCGGTCTTTTACAAATCAACAACATCTCTTTAGGAAATATCGTTACTGAAACAGCAGGCACAGCGCCTAATCCAGTATCAGTAACCCTTGCCGAGGCACTTGCTGGAAACCACGAAAGTCAATTGGTAACAATTAGCGGAGTTCAATTCAAATCGGGAACCACCTATTCGGGTTCCAATGCAATTACTGACTGTACGGACGAACTCACGGTGTTTGTAAATGCTGCAGCCACATTTTCTGGTGACACCTTACCTACTAAAAACGGAGCAATTACAGGAGTAATGTCAGTATTCAATTCACCGCAGTTGTATATAAGAAACACCAACGATGTTAACTTTACTGCAGACGCTCTAAGTTGTGGTGGAGGCGGTGGTTCTGGAACAGGGGCGGTTGAAGGTCTTTATTTCTCAGAATATGCCGAAGGAAGTTCCAACAACAAATACTTGGAAATCTACAACGGATCTACTGAAACGATTGACCTCACGCAATACGCCTATCCGAGTGTATCCAATGCGCCCACAACAGTAGGAGAGCATGAATTTTGGAATGAATTTGATGCTGGAGCCACCATTGCTCCCGGAGGATTTTATATCATAGCTCACGGTTCAGCTGATCCAACGATTTTAGCCAAAGCGAATGAGACGCACAACTATTTGTCAAACGGTGACGACGGTTATGCCCTGGTTTATGGGTCCGAAAGTAGCTATGATATTGTTGATACCATTGGAGATTTTAACGGAGATCCCGGTTCGGGTTGGGATGTAGCGGGTGTATCTACTGCCACCAAAGAACATACGCTTGTCAGAAAAACATCGGTAACCAAAGGAAATCCCAACTGGACAGCTTCTGCGGGAACCTCAGAAAGTGATTCTGAATGGATTGTTAAAGACCAAAACGATTGGACCAATTTGGGAGTTCGCTAATGTTTTATTTAAATACTTGATTTCTTTTGTAACATTTACAACGTTTTTTGCGTATAACATACAGAAGCTATAAAAAAGAATCTTTTTTTAAATGAGACAACTAAAAATCACCAAACAGGTTACCAATAGGGAAACTGCTTCCTTAGACAAGTATTTACAAGAAATTGGAAAGGTAGACTTGATTACCGCCGAACAAGAGGTAGAATTGGCACAACGCATCAAGGCGGGTGACCAAGTTGCCTTGGAAAAATTGACCAAAGCCAATTTGCGTTTTGTGGTTTCAGTGGCCAAACAATATCAAAACCAAGGGCTTACCCTTCCTGACCTAATCAACGAAGGAAATTTGGGGCTCATAAAGGCAGCCAAACGTTTTGATGAAACACGTGGGTTTAAATTTATTTCCTATGCCGTATGGTGGATTCGTCAATCCATCCTTCAAGCTTTGGCCGAACAATCGCGAATTGTTCGTTTGCCGCTAAACAAAATTGGTTCGATTAATAAAATTAATAAAATGTATGCCTTTTTGGAGCAAGCGCACGAGCGCGTTCCTTCGGCTGAGGAAATTGCCAAAGAATTGGATATGACAGTTTCTGATGTCAAAGAATCCATGAAAAACTCAGGCCGTCATGTATCTATGGATGCACCTCTTGTGGAAGGAGAAGATTCTAACTTATACGACGTATTGCGAAGTGGAGAATCTCCCAACCCCGACCGTGTTTTGCTACACGAATCGTTGCGTACCGAAATTGAACGTGCGCTAGAAACCCTTACTCCTAGAGAAGCAGACGTAGTGCGTTTGTATTTTGGTCTCGGAAATCAACATCCTATGACTTTGGAAGAAATTGGAGAAACTTTTGATTTGACCCGAGAACGCGTGCGACAAATTAAAGAAAAAGCCATTCGAAGGTTGAAACATACCTCACGAAGTAAAATATTAAAAACCTATTTGGGATAAAGCAACAAACTCCGATATATTCGGAGTTTTTTTTATTCCTTATTTTTGCACTTTAAAACCATGCATCAATGTCAAAAAAACTCATAGCACCTTCTGTTCTAGCCGCAGATTTCGCAAACCTTCAACGAGATATCGAAATGGTAAACCATAGCCAAGCCGATTGGTTTCATATTGATGTTATGGACGGAGTTTTTGTTCCCAATATATCTTTTGGAATGCCTGTCATCAAGTCGATGGCAAAACACACCCAAAAACCGTTGGACGTACATTTGATGATTGTAAACCCTGACCCATACATTCAAACTTTTGCGGATTTGGGCGCTGACATCCTTACGGTTCACTACGAAGCGTGTACACACCTTCATCGAAGCTTACAGGCCATTAAAAATGCGGGTATGAAAGCCGGAGTAGCGCTCAATCCTCATACACCTGTCATTGTTTTGGAATCCATTATTAAGGAAGTCGATCTGGTATGTATTATGAGTGTCAATCCAGGATTTGGAGGGCAATCGTTTATAGAAAATACGTATGAAAAAGTGCGTCAACTTTCCCAACTGATCCAAGAAAAAAAGGCTGCTACAAAAATTGAAATCGACGGAGGCGTAACAGATGTAAATATCCAGAAACTTGTCGAGGCCGGTGCCGATGTGTTGGTAGCAGGAAGTTTTGTTTTTTCTGCTGAAAATCCAACCCAAACCATCGCGAATTTGGATGCCTTGGCAAATTCCTAACCCACTTCTATTTTTTGAGTATCTTGTATTGCTGTTACAGGCATGGAAGAAAATCGCTTTGTTATCGGTGTAATGAGTGGCACTTCGTTGGATGGAGTCGATCTATGCTATGTTCGGTTTTCAAAATCCAATATTTCCGATTTTTCTATTCTTCAAGCCACCACAATTCCTTATTCCAAAGAACGTAAGAAAGCACTGCAAGACGCTTTTTTTGCAAACACTGAGGCACTGAATGCCTTAGACACAAGTTACGGCAAGTGGCTAGGAGAAATGATTGTATCATTTATCCAAAAAAACGGAATTCAAAAAGTAGATTGTATTGCCTCTCACGGCCATACCGTTCATCATAGACCCGAAGAAGGATATACGCTGCAAATAGGCTGTGGAGAATCCATTAGCAAAACCACGGGAATTACAACCGTTTGTGATTTTAGAACGCAAGATGTTCAGCTTGGCGGCCAGGGTGCTCCATTGGTTCCTATTGGAGATCAGCTTTTGTTTTCAGAATACGATGCTTGTTTGAATTTGGGTGGATTTGCCAACATCTCTATGCAAGTAAACGGCAAACGCATTGCCTACGACATCTGTCCTGTCAATGTGATGCTCAACCGTTGGGCACAACAATTGGGAGCTTTGTATGACAAAAACGGTCAAATGGCTCGTAAAGGAGTCATGAGCTCAGACCTTCTCAAATCATTGGAGTCCATTCAGTTTTATTCTGAGGAACCGCCAAAATCCTTGGGTATTGAATTTGTTGAAAATACGGTAATGCCCATTATTAATAATAAAACTCTTTCTCCTCACGATTTACTTAGCACTTGGATAGAACATTGCGCTCTAAGAATCAGTGCTGAGTTGCCTGCCCACAAAAGCCACCGAACCCTCATTACGGGTGGTGGCGCTTTTAACACCTACTTAATTGAGCGATTGAAAGAAAAAACAACCCATCAACTCTTTATCCCTAACGCTTTGTTGGTCAATTACAAAGAAGCCTTGATTTTTGCATTATTGGGACTCCTAAAAATAACAGGTAAAGACAATTGTTTGGCCTCAGTAACAGGTGCTGAAAAAGATCATAGTTCGGGAAAAATTTATATTACCTAATTTTTTTTAACTTCACTTCAACTTTTAAATCCCTAGTCATGAATTATTTAAAAATTGTATTATTTACCGTTTTCCTCTCATTGCTATCTTGTCAAAACAATCCAAAAGACAACTCAAAAAATATACAAGAAGCATTTCACAGTGCCTTGGAAGCCTATTATCAAAAATCGCTAAAGCTGTACCCGTTGAGTGCAACCTATCAGGGTGACTATCGATACAACAACCAGTTACCTAATTATTTGACTCCAGAATTTAAGGATCGTGAAAACTCTTTTTATACTTTTTACAAAGAAGAAATGAATCGATTCAACGACGAGAGCTTGTCGGAAGAAGATGTACTCAGTAAAAAAGTATTGCTATGGGAGTGCGAAACCAATCTTAAACGACTGACTTTCGAGCAAGAACTCACACCCATCAATCAAATGTGGACCTTGCAACTCACTATGGGGCAACTTGCAGGTGGAACCTCAGCGCAGCCTTTTAAGACTGTTAAAGATTATGAAAATTGGCTCGAAAGAGTAGATGCCTATTTGGAATGGATGCGATCTGCTGAAGACCGTATGCGCGAAGGAATCCAAAAAGGAGTTGTTTTACCAAAATCTTTAATTAAAAAAGTGGTCCCGCAACTGCAAAGCCTTACCAACACCAATATAGAAGAACATTTGTTTTACAGTCCAGTAAAAAAATTCCCTGACACTTTTAGCGAAAAAGACAAAAAACAGCTGACTGAAAAATACACTCACATGGTTTCCCAAAAAATAATTCCAGCTTACCGTCAATTGGCAGCTTTTATGGACAATGAATACATGAAAAATGGAAGGGGCAGCAGCGGAATTGGAGCGTTTGATTTTGGAAGCCGTTATTACGATTATTCCATACAACTTTATACCACAACCCGCATGACTGCCGATGAAATTCATCAGTTGGGATTGAACGAAGTGGCTCGCATTTCAAAAGAAATGGAAGCCGTCAAAAAACAAGTGGGATATGAGGGAGATTTAAAATCGTTTTTTAATCATGTACGCGGTTTGGAAAAGTTGATTCCATTTACAGATCCGCAGCAAGTAGTTGATAACTTCAATGCAATTCATAAAAAGATGAAGTCTCGTGTCGATGCGCTTTTTGAATTACAGCCAAAAACCAAATTTGAAGTTCGCCGTACCGAAGCTTTCAGAGAAGCATCGGCTAGTGCAGAATACAGCCCTGGATCGTTGGACGGAACACGACCGGGTATTTTTTACGTTCCTATTCCAGATGTAACCCAATACAATGTGTTCTCGGACGAAGACTTGTTTTTGCATGAAGCAATTCCCGGGCATCATTTTCAAATTTCGCTACAACAAGAAAATACTGCACTTCCCTCCTTTCGAAAATCGCTTTGGTATAGCTCTTACGGAGAAGGATGGGCGTTGTATTGTGAATCGTTGGGAAAAGAATTGGGCTTATACGATGATCCGTATCAGTATTTTGGAATGTTGAGTGCTGAAATGCACCGAGCGATTCGTTTGGTTGTGGATACAGGCATTCACACTCAAGGATGGTCGCGTGAAAAAGCCATACAATATTCTTTGGATAACGAAGCCGAATCAGAGGCAAGTATTATTTCTGAAATCGAACGCTATATGGCCAACCCTGGGCAAGCACTTTCATATAAAATTGGACAGCTTAAAATATTGGAATTGCGAAAAAAAGCTACTGAAACTTTGGGCGATGGGTTTGATATCAAAGAGTTTCATGCCAAAGTATTGGAATCGGGTTGCATTCCGCTTCAACTTTTGGAAAACAAAATTAATAGTTGGATTGCCACTAAAAAATAGAGCAATCAGCAAAGGCTTTGTTTGCTGTAATCAAAAAAAATATTATAGTATATTAGCTAGCGAAACGCACCCAAATCGATTCTACAATCATGAAAAACCTACAATAC
Organism: Flavobacteriaceae bacterium; assembly: GCA_029243385.1. Classification (GTDB taxonomy): domain Bacteria; phylum Bacteroidota; class Bacteroidia; order Flavobacteriales; family Flavobacteriaceae; genus JAQWSC01. Next base: position 78,316 of record JAQWSC010000004.1, read on the forward strand.
AAACACAACTTTTACGACTATCTATCCATTGCCAAAGCAGTCATTGTTTTTGACAAAGGCTTCATTGGCTTCTACCTAAAACTAAAAAACATATAGCAATGAAGAAAACAAGAAATTACATTAAAACACTAATCATTTTATTGATATATATCTCCTGTGACTCAAGTTCCTGCGGGACAACTGAGAAAATAGACGGCCAAAAATTTAATCTTGAAAATTATCTTACCAAAGCTGGATTTATGAAGATAAAAATGGAAAAAATGACATCAGGGCACTTGTATTTGTTTGGACAACTCAATGGAGTTGAGGGGAGTTTTATTTTAGATACTGGTGCAGGAGCGACAGTAATAGAAGAAAAGAATAAGGATAAATTTAAAATGAACACACAAAGTGCTGAAGAAAAAGCAACTGGTGTGGGTGGAACAGAAATACAAATGCAAGCTTCCTATGAAAACACGTTCAAAATAGAAAGTCTTGAATGGACAAAACAAAACCTATTGCTCATGGATTTAGATTATATCAATAATGCTATTGAAAATATGGGATTTGATAAAGTTGATGGAATTATTGGTTCCGATATTTTGACTGACAGAGAAGCTATCATTGATTATTCAAACTTAATCTTGTACTTAAAAAAACACTGTTGATTCGAAAAAAAATAAATTACATCAAAAAAATGTACCTTTACCGACAATAATCAACTAACCTAAAATGGTATCATCTCACCCAATTGAATCCCAACTAAAATCCCTAGGATTTGGAATATCACAAAAAGACTTTGATCGTCCTTGGGGCGGTTTTTTGGTCATCGACGAAACCCAAGCCCAAGCTTTTTCGGACTACTTTTTTGATGGATTGGATATAAACTCACTAAAAATTGGCGGTAAATTAAGCCCAAAGATTTTAATCGTTCAACCCGAAGCACGACTTTCGTGGCAATACCACCATCGAAGAGCTGAAATCTGGAGAGTTTATCAAGGTACAGTTGGCATCATTCGTTCTGACGACGATACCCAAAAAGAAGTAAAACACTATTCTGAAGGCGATCAAATAAAGCTATCACAAGGGGAACGTCATCGCTTGATAGGATTGGATAAAGAAGCTATTATTGCTGAAATATGGCAACATACCGATCCTGAGAATCCGTCGGATGAAAACGATATTGTAAGGGTTCAAGATGATTTTGGTCGATAATAGTTAGAGCTACCACAATTTCGTAGGATACACCCCTTGACTTTGTAAATTTTGAATGGCTGCCTTTACAATTTCTTTGTCTTCTTGGTAGGTTACCCCAAACCATTGTGCATTGGACTTTAACACCTTAACAGAGGCTATTCCAGAATTCAAAATTTCATTTACCACAGTAGGAATATAAAATTCGGCTTTGAGGTTGTCTGTATTGTCCTCCAAAAACTGATCGAAAAGCGCTTGTCCAAATTCAAAACATTTGGGGGTAAATCCCCAAAAGTTCATAGAAACTATGGTATCTTCAGCAATAGGAACAAAATTTCCAAAGTCATCCTTTCGAACGAGCCCGTCTGCAACTTTTTCAATATGAGTTCGCTCGGTAACGTCAATTAAAAATCCGTTTGAGTCCAAACGACACTCCCCTCTTGAAACATAGCCATGATCAGAAACGGTATTCTTTAAAAAATAAGCCATGGAAGAAAATTCATAGGAATTTTTGTCAGTTTGAATCAATTGGCTGGCCATTACTTCAAAGGCTTCTTTTCCATAGAAATCGTCTGCATTGATTACTGCAAAGTTTTCGGTGACTTTGTCTTTGGCCATCAATAAGGCATGACCAGTTCCCCAAGGCTTTGTTCGTTGAGGATTTTGAAAGGCTTTGGGCACACAATCTAGTTCTTGAAATACATAAGCGACCTCGGCTTTTCCTTTTAGTTTTTCATCAAACACACTTCGGAGTTCAGTTTCAATATTTTTTCGAATCACAAATACAAATTTTCCAAATCCGGCTTGAAGAGCGTCATGGACAGAAAAATCCATGATGGTAGCACCGTGATTTGTAAAGGTGTCTAATTGTTTCAATCCGCCATATCGACTTCCGACTCCAGCGGCTAAAATGACAAGTGTGGGTTTATTTTTAATCATAAACTAATTTGTATGCTATTGATTTACTACTTCAAAAAGACAAACTTCTGGTCTTTTAGTTCAGCACTCAAATATACAATAGTTCAGGGATAACCAAACTGTTAGGGCAATCGTATTTTTTCGATTAGTTTTTTAATGTCCTTAGGAATTTCAGGGGTAAATTGCGTAACAACGACAGTTACAAGAAAATTGGCTAACATTGCAATGGTCCCAAATCCTTCTGGAGAAATTCCAAACCACCAATCGGCTTTGGTGCCACCTCCAAACCAACCGAATTTAAACTTAAGCATATAAAACAGCATAAAACAAACGCCAACAAGCATTCCACTGATAGCACCTTCTTTGTTGATACGTTTGGAGAAAATTCCGAGTAGTATCGCTGGAAAAAACGAGGAGGCTGCGAGTCCAAATGCTAATGCGACCGTAGCCGCCACAAATCCTGGCGGATTGATTCCAAAATAACCTGCCAAACAAACAGCTGCAGTAGCAGCAATGCGAGCAGCAATCAACTCGCCTTTGTCAGAAATGTTGGGCATTACCATCTTTTTCAATAAATCGTGCGATACAGCTGAGGAAATCACTAATAACAAGCCTGCTGCTGTAGAAAGTGCGGCAGCCAAGGCTCCGGCTGCTAGTAATGCAATCACCCAATTGGGTAAATCGGCTATTTCAGGATTGGCCAGCACCATAATATCGACATCTACGGTGAGTTCGTTAATTGTTGTATCGGCGGTGTATTGAATCAGTCCGTCTTTGTTTTTGTCTGTAAAACCTAGCAGTCCCGTTGTTTCCCATTTATTGAACCATTCGGGCATGTATTTATAGGGTTGATTGCTCACGGTTTCAATCAAATTTGTACGTGAAAATACAGCAATGGCAGGTGCTGTTGTATAGAGTATGGCGATGAATAAAAGCGCCCATCCTGCAGACTTCCTTGCATCTCTTACTTTTTTAACGGTAAAAAAACGAACAATCACATGCGGCAATCCAGCTGTTCCAACCATCAGTGCCATGGTGATACAAAAAACGTCCAACATTGATTTGCTCCCTGAGGTATATTCATGAAAACCGAGTTCTTTGTGCAAACCGTCCAATTTATCCAAAAGAAACACACCGTCTGCTCCACTGGAACCAAATCCGAGTTGGGGCACTAGGTTTCCCGTAACAAGAAATGAAATGAATACGGCAGGCACCATAAAGGCAAATATGAGCACACAATATTGAGCTACCTGAGTATATGTAATGCCTTTCATTCCACCCAGTACGGCATAAAACAACACGATGCCCATCCCTATGAGAACTCCTATTGTAATATCTACTTCAAGGTATCTAGAAAAGACGACTCCTACACCACGCATTTGACCCGCGATATAGGTAAAGGAGACAATTAATGCACAAAATACAGCTACTGAGCGGGCTGTATTGGAATAATAGCGATCGCCAATAAAATCAGGAACAGTAAACTTGCCAAATTTTCGCAAATAGGGAGCCAATAATAATGCTAATAGCACATAGCCTCCAGTCCAACCCATTAAATATACGGACCCATCGTAACCGCTAAATGAAATGATTCCTGCCATGGAGATAAAGGAGGCTGCTGACATCCAATCGGCAGCTGTTGCCATCCCGTTAGCAATGGGGTGAACGCCTCCGCCGGCTACGTAAAATTCTTTAGTGGAAGCGGCTCGCGACCAAATGGCGATTCCTATATATAGAGAAAAACTCAACCCAACTGCAATCCAAATCCAATATTGCAATTCCATTTATTTTTGATTTTCAAGGGTTTTATCCAATCTGTTCATCAGGTAGATATAAGCAAATATAATAACGACAAACCCAAAAATAGAGCCTTGTTGAGCAAACCAAAATCCGAGTTTAAACCCTCCGACTTGAATGGTATTGAGTTGTTCAACAAACAAGATACCACAGCCGAAAGAGATGCTAAACCAAATGATTAACAGCACAACTATATATTTAATATTCTTTTTCCAGTAGGTATTGTTCCGCATTTTTTAGGAAGTTTTATAAAAACCATACTAATATAGTAAAAATATTTCCAATGAATCAATTCTCCGATTGCGTGACCCCGGCAGGATTTTTTTATGATCCTCATAAAGCTCCGCTTTGAAGATCAAACAAACAAAAAAACGCTCAAGCAAGCTTGGCGTTTTTTCTTATTGTGCGATTTATTCGTGACCCCGGCAGGATTCAAACCTGCAACCCTCAGAGCCGAAATCTGATGCGCTATTCAGTTGCGCCACGGAGCCTTATTAGGTGCAAATTTAGGAAAGTTTTTACATATCCCCTATAATTATCCATTTTAAAAAAATGGATTAGGTAAGTTGAGAACGAACAATATTGGAAATTGTTTTTCCATCCGCTTGACCTGCCAACTTTTGAGTAACCATACCCATTACTTTTCCCATGTCTTTCATTCCCGAAGCGCCCGTTTGTTCAATCACTTGATAAACCACCGCTGTAATCTCCTCTTCACTTAATTGAGCGGGAAGAAATTGTTCAATAATTGCACACTGAGCCAACTCGGGATCAGCAAGATCTGTACGACCTTGTTCGTTAAAAATAGCCGCACTGTCTTTGCGCTGTTTTACAAGTTTCTGAAGTAATTTCAATTCTTCTTCAGCTGACAAAATATCGCTTGCGCCGCTTTGGGTTTGTGCTAATAAAATAGCTGACTTTACGGCACGTAAAGACTCCAATGCAACCGCATCCTTTGCTTTCATAGCTGTTTTAATCGCTTCGGTAATTTTTTGCTGTAAACTCATAAATTTAAAATCTATTATTAATCGACATTGTCGTGTAAAAACGAATTATTGGTTCTCAACTGAACACCCTCATTGCTATCGACACTAACGCTAGTTCGGGAAGTAGTCAAATCTTTTGAAGAAGTCGTCAAATCTACGCCTGCTCGTTTGAATGCTGGTTCTTTTTCAAGCTCTTCAATACGAGAGGTTTTGTAAAATTTATGGTTGAATTCTTTCAAAGTAATTTTACGCTCTGCGGTACGTTTTGCCAAATCAGAAATGGTGCTGTTTAATGGATTGACTTCTTTAGAAGGTGCTTTTGATGGATTCTTTTCCGTGGATTGTTCCTCTTTGGCTTTGGAATCCATTTGAGCTGTTTCTTGTTTATCTACATAATCGTCTAAACTGTATTTTGTAGTTCCGTTTTCATCGATGTCAGTAACAGGAATCAATTGAATGGCTTCATTGACTTCGATTTCATTAACAGAATCTTCAAGGTCATAGACGATTTTGGACTCCGTTTGTTTAGGCTGTTGTTCTGCCAGTGGCAAATCAAATGATAAACTAAACTGATCGGGGGTTTCAAAAGCAACCGTTTCGGGATCCACCACATCAAAATCAACTACTTTGGGAGTAACGTCATTAATCACAAATTCATCTTCTGAAACTAATTCTTTTTGAATAGGAATCTCAATTTCTTCGAAATCAACGGGCAACTGTTTGAGCAATTCTGTAGTTGGAATAAGTTCGTCTGCTGTTTCTTGGTCTTCCTCCAATTGATACGTAATTTTCTCCTCAGTAATTCCCTTTTCTTCAGTAGGTAATGGTGACTGGATAGCCGATTCCACAGTGGCGTTGTTTGTCAAATCTTGAACAACACTTTGTTCATCGTTAAGGGTATGAATTATTTTTTGTGGATCTGCATGAACAATTTCTTGTTGCTGTTCGGCATTAAACCCTGTGGCTATTACGGTAACTGCGATGGAATTTTCCAATGAAGTATCTTCACCAACTCCCATAATAATATTGGCTCCATGTCCCGCTTCGTTTTGAATGTATTCATTGATTTCACCGATTTCGTCAATGGTGATTTCTTCAGAACCCGAAACAATAAGAAGCAATACGTTTTTAGCTCCAGCGATTTTGTTGTCATTGAGCAAAGGGGAGTCCAAAGCCTTAACAATGGCTTCTTGGGCTCGACTACTTCCGGCAGCAGACGCAGATCCCATAATCGCCGTTCCGCTATTAGAGAGCACTGTTTTTGCATCTCTTAAATCAATATTCTGGGTGTAATGATGGGTAATAACCTCTGCAATACCTCGGGATGCAGTAGCCAAAACTTCATCGGCTTTCGAAAATCCTTGTTTGAAGCCCAGGTTGCCATACACCTCACGCAGTTTGTTGTTATTGATAACAATTAATGAATCTACGTGTTTTCTTAATTTTTCAACACCTATTTGCGCTTGATCGTTTCGAGTTTTACCTTCAAACTGAAAAGGAATGGTTACGATTCCTACCGTAAGAATTTCCATTTCTCGAGCCATTTTAGCAATAATGGGAGCAGCGCCTGTTCCGGTTCCACCGCCCATTCCAGCCGTAATAAAAATCATTTTGGTATTCGATTCTAACATCCCTCGAAGTTCTTGGTCGCTTTCAATGGCAGACTGAGCTCCAATTTCTGGGTTGGCTCCAGCGCCCATTCCCTCTGTAAGATGCAATCCTAACTGAATTTTATTGGGTACCGGACTGTTTTGTAAAGCTTGAGCATCGGTATTACAAACAACAAAATCAACGCCATTGATTCCTTGCGAATACATATGGTTGATTGCATTACTACCACCCCCTCCTACTCCAATTACTTTAATGACATTGCTTTGATTTTTTGGTAAATCAAATGATAAATTCTCGAAATCTGAATTTGACTGTATCATGTTTTTACGGTTTATTCTGCGTTGTCTAAAAATTCTTTTAATTTTTCTGTAAATCGATCAAAAATAGATCGTCTTGCATCGGAAGTGCTAGGGGTCATCACTGCTTCCTCTTCTTCATTTCCCACTTCGACAGAAACTTCTTGTTCTATCTCTTGAAATTTATTTTCTTTTGCGGCTTTCATAACCAAACCTACTGCGGTAGCATACATAGGACTTGTAGTTTCTTGGTTTGAGTCTCCAGCTAAATTCTCGCTAGGATACCCTATTCGTGTATCCATACCTGTAATGTATTCAACCAGTTGTTTTAAGTGCTTGAGTTGGCTCCCTCCTCCTGTCAATACAATTCCGGCTATAAGCTTTTTCTTTTGCTCCTCGTGTCCGTAGTTTTTGATTTCAACGTACACCTGTTCAATGATTTCAACGACCCGCGCATGAATGATTTTGGATAAGTTTTTCAACGTAATTTCTTTAGGCTCTCTGCCTCGTAGCCCTGGAATGGAAACAATTTCGTTTTCCTTATTTTCTCCGGGCCACGCAGAACCAAATTTTACTTTCAAAAGTTCGGCTTGTTTTTCAATAATGGAACAGCCTTCTTTGATATCTTCGGTAATAATGTTTCCACCAAACGGAATTACCGCAGTGTGCCGAATGATTCCATCTTTAAAAATCGCTAAATCGGTTGTTCCGCCTCCGATATCTATCAAAGCAACTCCCGCTTCTTTTTCTTCTTGATTCAAAACCGCATCGGAAGAGGCAAGAGGCTCTAGGGTGATTCCTCCAAATTCCAAACCGGCACTTTTTACACAGCGAGCAATATTTCGAATGGACGAAACCTGTCCTACTACAACATGAAAATTAGCTTCCAATCTTCCACCATACATTCCTATAGGCTCTGTAATTTCGGCCTGACCGTCGACCTTAAACTCTTGAGGAAGCACGTGGATTATTTCTTCACCTGGTAGCATTACCAATTTATAAACTTGATTGATGAGCTTGTCTATATCTTCTTCATTAATAACCTCATCTGCATTGGAACGCGTGATGTAATCGCTGTGTTGCAGGCTTCGAATGTGTTGACCCGCTATTCCTACGACTACCTCATTGATTTTTTGTCCCGATAGCGCTTCAGCGTCCTCAACAGCTTGTTGAATAGACTGAATGGTTTGCGTTATATTGTTGACTACGCCTCTATGAACTCCCAAACTTTTAGACTTACCGATTCCTACGATTTCAAGTTTTTTATACTCGTTTTCCCGACCCATCATAGCAACAATTTTGGTGGTCCCAATGTCCAATCCTACAGAAAATTTTTGTTGTTCCATGCTTATATTTTTTTGCAAACGACTTGGTTGGAATACTCCAAACTTACGCTCGCATATGATGATAAATTTTGATCCTCAAGCGCCTTGATATAAAACGCTTTGTAAAAGTTAAACTTTCGTTCCAAGTCTTCCTGATTGCCCAGTTCTATAGTGAGTGAATGATTACGTGTTGTTAAAAACCATTTGGCATTTTGTTGCTCGATAGCTACAATGTGGGTTTTTAAAAATCCATCATTGGAAATAAAATCAAGCAAAGAATATACAGCTTCCCTATTTTGTTGGGTTACTTGAGAGGTCACAAAAGGAACCCGTGCCGAATAAAAAGGCGACAATGGCATTTGATTTCCATGGTCGTCAATGTAAAAACCAGGAGACCCCATAACTCTTCCGATAGGAGTTTTCTCTTGAATTTTAACACCCACGTTGCCTTCAATTGCTAAATATACGTGAGCTGATTCGATGAAGTGGTTTTGATTAAGTATTGATTCCATCTTCCTCAAATTTAATTCACTTTTCAATAAATTGGTAGTGTCTGTTTTCTTTACTGTTAACAATTTATTAACCGAATCAAGGGTCATAAAACGCGCTCCATTTTCCTCAAAACGAACCTTTATACCCAGCACATCTCTGGACTGATTTTGCTGAAAAGAAAACACAGACAAGCCTATCAATATTATAGATAAAATGCTTATTTTAAGGTGTTTATATTTCATTTTTGCGCGGCAATTAGTTGTTGAACAGAACGAACTTCATCGGCAATATCCCCCGCACCCATCATCACAACAACCTCAGAAGTAAGCAACTGAGACTGATGAATGAGTTGTGGTTTGGAAACCAATGACTTATTTTTTAAAGAAATTTTATCGAGCAAAACCGCTGAGCTAACATTTGGAATGGGCTCTTCTCGTGCTGGATAAATATCTAACAGGATTACAGCGTCAAACTGAGACAAACTTTTTGCAAACGCATCACAAAAATCACGCGTACGACTAAACAAATGAGGCTGAAATACAGCCACATTTTTTTTGTCAGGATAAAACGTTGAAACAGCTTGATAAACAGCGTCTATTTCGCTAGGGTGGTGTGCATAATCGTCAATCAAAACTTGGGGACTTTTTAGGCGATAACTAAACCTTCTATGCACTCCCTGAAAACTAGAAAGTGCTTCTGCGAGTTGTTCTTTAGAATCGCATACGTTCAGCGCCATGGCAAAAGCTGCTAAAGCATTGGCAATGTTATGATATCCAGGCAATGCAAAGCGTACCGAGCGAATTATCTCATCCCCTGCATGAATATCGAACGTATAACCACCGTTTTCAACACAAATTTGTTGAGCGGAAATTGTAGCACTGGAGTCCAAACCAAACGTAATTCCATCCAAAGGAAGCCCTTGTCGGACATACAAAGCCTGTGGTTTTTTTATCCGCTGGGCAAATTCTTTAAAAGTTGCTTGTAAATTTTCATGAGAATCATAAATATCCAAATGATCGGCATCCATTGAAGTAATACAGGCTACATCGGGCTGAAGTTGTAAAAACGAACGGTCAAATTCGTCTGCCTCAACAACCATCACATCGTTGCCTTCCAGCACCAAATTGGAGTTGGTGTTTTCTAAAATTCCACCTAAAAAAGCAGTTACTTTAATTCCGCATTCTTTTAGCAAATGAGCAAGAATAGCTGATGTTGTTGTCTTTCCGTGCGTTCCTGCAACAGCCATACAATATCCTTGATTAGCAATCATTCCTAAAACGTGAGATCTTTTTAAAATAGTAAAATCTTGTACTTGAAATGCATTTAATTCTTGGTGAGAAGCTGGAATAGCCGGAGTATAAACCACTAGAGTTTTGGAAGCGGCCTTAAACACTTCAGGAACCATGTTAAAACTGTCTTGATAATGAATTTCAGCACCCAGAGAAGACAATGTTTGGGTAATAGCGGTTGCTGTTCGATCATAGCCGCCTACTTGTTTTCCTTGTTGTAAAAAATAACGTGCCAATGCAGACATACCAATTCCTCCGATCCCTATGAAATATATCCGCTCTGCATTTAAAACACTCATGACAACAAGGTTTCTATTTCGTTTACAATGGCCTTCGTTGCGTTAGGCAAAGCCATTTTTTTGATATTTGTTTTCAGTTGTTCGATCTTTATGCTATCGTTTAAAAGCTCCAGAAAAAAGGGCCTAAACTGCTGATCCAAGTTACTTTCTTTAATCATAATCGCTGCGTTGTTATCAACTACTGCATTCGCATTTTTGGTTTGATGATCTTCAGATACATTGGGAGATGGGATGAAAATAACAGGTTTGCCAACAATACACAGTTCGGACACTGCCGATGCACCAGCTCTTGAAATAATAATATCGGCAGCCGCATAGGCAACATTCATTTCATCTATGAAAGCTTTTACTTGAACAGATTTGGAGGAAAAGCGTTTGTATTGGTCTAAATAAAATTTACCACACTGCCATACTACCTGAATATGCTGTTCTTTGAAAAAATCAAGCTGACTTTCAATGAGTTGATTGATTCTTCGTGCCCCTAGACTTCCGCCTAAAACCAATAATGTTTTTTTGTTGGAATCCAATCCCATTTTTTGGTGAGCAAAAGCTTGAGAAACTTTCATTTCTCGTAAATTTTTACGGACTGGATTGCCCGTAACTATAATTTTCTGCTTGGGAAAAAACCGCTCCATGTTTTGATACGCAACACAAATTCTGTCAACCGACTTGGAAAGCCATTTGTTGGTAATTCCCGCATAGGAGTTCTGCTCTTGAATGAGGGTAGGAATATTTTTTTTAGAGGCTACATACAAAAGCGGACCGCTAGCAAATCCTCCTGTACCGACCACTAAATCGGGACGAAAAGAACGAATGATTTGTAAAGACCTCCATAAACTGGCCAGAAGCTTGAAAGGAAAAAGAAAATTTTTAAAAGAAAATTTTCTTTCAATTCCTGATATCCAAAGCCCTTTAATGGAATAACCCGCAGCAGGTACTTTGGTCATTTCCATACGATTTTTGGCTCCTACAAATAAAAATTCAGTATTCGGATGCCGTTCTCGAATTTCGTCAGCAATGGCTATCGCAGGATAAATATGACCTCCTGTCCCTCCTCCCGATATGATGCATTTATAAGGTTTCACTGAGTACGGCTAAAGGGTTATCGTTTTCGTCATTCATTATAGGTTTTGGACTTCTGTTGGCACTGACGCTCAAAACAATCCCGAGAGCTAAGAAAGTCATCCAAATCGAGGTCCCTCCACTGCTTATCAATGGCAAAGGTTGACCTGTGACTGGAAACAACTCAACAGCCACAGCCATATTTACAAGTGCCTGAAAGACAATAGGCAGTCCAACGCCCATTACTAATAATTTTCCAAAAGGAGTTTCGGCTTTGTGCGCAACAACCACAATTCTGAATAGAAGCAATAGATAAAAAAATAGCAGTGATAAAGCTCCCAAAAGACCGTATTCTTCAGCTATGATTGCATAAATAAAATCCGATGTACTTTGCGGTAATAAATTTTTCATAACACTTTTTCCAGCTCCAACACCCACAAGACCTCCAGAAACTATGGCGGTTTTTGCTCGCTCGATTTGATAATCAGAATCTAAAGTACCTCCATTATAAAAAGAATCCAATCGACTCATCCATGTATCAACCCGATTGGGCATTGCCTCTGGATACGCTTTGGCCAATAAAACAAAGAGCGTCAATCCGATCATTCCTGCTACCAAAATTCCCGCCAAATATTTTAATGGATATCCTCCCAAAAAAGCCAAAACTAAGACCATCAAAAACATCATAGCTGCCGTAGAAAAATTGGAAGGAAGAACCAATCCAACTATCAAAAAAACAGGAAGCCACAACGGAAGAATACTTTCTCCAAAACGAATTATTTGTTCTCTTTTCTTTGACAAATAGCCCGAAATATAAATCATCAAAACAACCATTGCCAAAGTAGATGGCTGGAAAGTAATTCCCATTAATGGGATTCGAATCCAGCGACTGGCGTTGGCACCGCCTATGGTAGATCCCTGCAATGCAGTATACAACAGCAACAATAAAACAACTGGGAGAAGCATGATTGACAAACCCTTAAAATAGCGGAAAGGCATTCTGTGAATTCCAAACATAATCGTCATACCGACCACCACAATAACAATGTGCTTTAAAATATGACCCACTACAGAACCATTTCCAACGACATACACCAAATTTGAACTGGCACTATAAACAGGCAAAAAAGAAAATATTGCCAACAAAACCACTAGGGCCCAAATGGCTTTATCTCCGTATATGTTGTTTAAAAGTTGTTTCATTATAGCTTTCTTACGGCTTCTTTAAATTGATTTCCTCGATCTTCATAGTTTTCAAACAAATCAAAACTAGCACAGGCTGGAGAAAGCAGTACATTATCTCCTGAACTCGCAATCTTGTAAGCAATTTTTACCGCTTCGGACATGCTGTTGGTTTCGACCATCAATTCTGAAACTGGCGCAAAAACATCAATTAATTTCTCGTTGTCTTCGCCCAAACAAATGATAGCTTTTACCTTTTCTCGAACCAAAGGCAACAAAGGTTCGTAATCGTTTCCTTTGTCTGTTCCTCCTACAATCCAAACAGTAGAAGAAGTCATACTGTCAAGCGCATAAAAAGTTGCGTTGACGTTGGTTGCCTTGGAATCGTTAATATAACTGACCTTATTAATGGTCAATACATTTTCCAAACGATGCGATGCGCCTTGAAAATTTTCCAAGCAATCTTTGAGCGTTTGTTTTCGAATGTTAATGAGCTGGGTCACTGTTGCAGCTGCCATTGCATTTTTGGCATTGTGCTGACCCTTTAGCGATAAACTTTGAATGGGTATCATAAAATGGTTGTTTTCTAGTGTTGAATGAATTTGATTGTCTTTTATATAAGTGGCTTCGGGCGGAATGAAGCCCTTTGAATAAGGAATTTTTTTTGCTTGTATTTGGGTATGTTTGATTCCTTCTTGAATTGCAGTATCGTCTGCATCAAAAATGAAATAATCGGATGGCTGTTGATTTTTTGTAATTCGAAACTTCGAATTTCTATATGCTTCAAAAGAATTGTTATATCGATCCAAGTGATCGGGCGTGATATTGGTAATTACGGCTATATGGGGTCTGAAATTTTGAATTCCATCAAGCTGAAAACTGCTCAACTCCAACACAAAATAATCGTAATCATTTTCTGCTACAGATTTGGCAAAACTATCTCCAATATTTCCTGCCATTCCCACATGAATTCCAGCGGATTTTAAAATATGATGAATCAACATCGTGGTAGTGGTTTTTCCATTACTTCCTGTAATTCCAATAAGCGTCGCATTGGTATAACGCGCTGCAAACTCAATTTCAGAGATTACGGGAATGCCTCGATCACGAATTTGTTGTATGATTGCAATATGATCGGGAATACCTGGGCTTTTTACCACCTCATCAGCCTGTAAAATACGTTCCATCGAATGTTGGTTTTCTTCCCATTCAATTTGGTTGTTATCCAATTCTTTTTGGAAATGATCGGATACAACTCCTCGATCAGACACCCACACACGATACCCGTTTTTCTTAGCTAGAATGGCTGCTCCCACTCCGCTTTCACCAGCACCTAATATGACGAGGTCTTTTCCTTGCATTTATCGAAGTTTTAAAGTAACTAGTGAAACAATCGCTAATAAGATTCCAACAATCCAAAATCGAGTGACAATTTTGCTTTCATGGTATCCCAGTTTTTGATAGTGGTGGTGTAAGGGAGCCATTTTGAATATACGTTTGCCCACCCCATATTTTTTGCGTGAATATTTAAAATATCCCACTTGTAAAATCACTGATACATTTTCTATTAGAAAAATTCCACACAAAACAGGAATCAATAATTCTTTTCTGACGGCAATAGCTATAACCGCTATAATTCCTCCAATGGTTAGACTTCCTGTATCGCCCATAAATATTTGGGCAGGAAACGTATTGTACCATAAAAACCCGATAAGAGAGCCCACAAAGGCAGCAATATAAATTACCAATTCACTTACCCTTGGTATGTACATAATGTTGAGATAATCACTGAAAATAATGTTTCCAGATACCCAAGCAAAAATCCCTAACGTAAGCACAATAATAGCTGACGAACCGGCAGCCAAGCCGTCAATTCCATCAGTAAGATTGGCACCGTTTGAAACTGCGGTAATAATGAAAACGACAATTGGAATAAAAATCAGCCAGGCATAATGCGAAAAATCACTGTACATCCACCCTATTAAATCTGCATAATCGAACTCATTGTTCTTTAGCATGGGAATGGTTGTTTTTAGGGATTTGGCTTCCTCATCAAATACCTGAACTTGTTGAGAAACCGAAATTGTTTCTTGTAACTTTTCTTTGATCGTAACTTGAGGATGGAAATAAAGAGTAACTCCCACGATAATTCCCAATCCGACTTGTCCTATAATTTTGAAACGCCCTTTGAGTCCTTCTTTGTCTTTTTTAAATACTTTGATATAATCATCCAAAAATCCAATCGCTCCCATCCAAAGCGTGGTAATTAAAAGCAGCTGAATGTAAACATTATCGAGTTTTGAAAACAGAAGCACCGGAACAATTGTTGCCATAATAATTATAAGACCTCCCATTGTAGGAGTTCCTGATTTTTGGGCTTGACCGTCCAACCCCAAATCACGAACGCTTTCTCCTACTTGTTTTCTTTGTAAATACAAGATGATTCGTTTTCCATAAACAGTTGAGATGAGCAGTGAAGTAAGGATCGCCAAGGCAGCACGAAAAGACAGGAACTGAAACAAGCTTGCCCCTGGCAACTGATAGGTTTTTTCGAGATATTCAAATAAATAATACAACATATTTTTTATTGTTTAGGTTCTTTTTAATAGTTGTGTGACTATTTCCATATCATCAAAGTCGTGCCGAACACCTTCTATTTCTTGATAGGTTTCGTGTCCCTTTCCTGCAATCAAAATAATGTCATTCTTTGAGGCAAATTGACAGGCAGTTTTAATGGCTTGCTTACGATCTAAAATGGAAACTGATTTTTTAAAATCAACAGGATTGATACCCGCTTCCATTTCATTGATTATTTTTTGGGGATCTTCATTTCTAGGATTGTCAGAGGTTAAAATCACTTTGTTGCTAAGCGTAGCAGCAATATTGGCCATTATGGGTCTTTTTTGAGCGTCACGGTTTCCTCCACACCCAACTACAGTAATTAGGGTCTCATTTCCTGTTCTTAATTGATTGATGGTTGTTAGCACATTTTTTAGCGCATCGGGAGTATGCGCATAATCGATAACAGCTGTAATGTTGTCATTTGAAACAATGTATTCGAATCGACCATCGACAGGTCGCAACACACTCAATACTTGCAATACTTCCAACGGATTGCAATTCAATAATTGTGAGGCCGCATATACTGCCAAGATATTGTAGGCATTGAAAGTTCCAATCAACCGACTCCATACTTCTTGATGATTGACCTTTAGTAACATTCCACTAAATTGGTTTTCTAAAATTTGACCTTTGAAGTCTGCGATGGACTTAAGTGCGTAATACGTTTTTTTGGCAACCGTATTTTGAAGCATTACTTTGCCATTTTTATCATCGGCATTGGACAATGCGAACGCAGATTTTGGCAACTGATCAAAGAATGATTTTTTAACATCTCGATAAGCCTTAAACGTTTCGTGATAGTCCAAATGATCGTGAGAAAGATTGGTAAAAATACCTCCTGAAAATTCGAGTCCTTCAATTCTTTTTTGATGAATTCCATGCGAAGACACTTCCATAAAACAATACGTAACTCCCGATTCCATCATTTTTTGCAAATAGCTTTGAATAGCTATCGAATTGGGGGTGGTGTGCGTGGAGGGATAGGTTTGATCGTTGATTTTAATTGCCACAGTAGAAATCAAACCTACCGAATGCCCCAGTTGCTGGAACAACTGAAACAAAAGACTGGCAACAGTAGTTTTTCCATTGGTTCCCGTAATTCCTACTAATGATAATTTTTTGGAGGGATGATCAAAATAATTAGCCGATAACAATGCCAAAGATTGATGAGAATCTGTTACTTCCACATACGTAACTCCATTAATAATTTTCTTAGGAAGTACCTCACAAACGATAACCAAAGCACCGTTTTGGGTAGCTTGATCAATATATTCGTGTCCATCTATGGCATTTCCTTTGAGTGCTACAAAGACATCGTTGAGCGCTACGTTTCTAGAATCAAACTGTAATGAAGATATAGATACCTGCGTACTCCCCAAAACACTTTGAAGCGGAACTTTGTACAATATATCTTTAAGTAAAATCATGACAATTCAAGAATTATAGATGCTTTGTTTGTAATTTTTTTTCCAGGGGCTAACGACTGTTTTTTGACATGCCCTTTTCCTTTTATTGTGACCCTAACACCCCGATTTTCTAGCAAGCTTACAGCATCCATAGCCGGGAGCCCCACTACATTCGGGATTTGTTGTTGTGGAAAACTAGTTAGCTCCTGTTTTGAAGGAAAAGAAGCATCTGCCAATTGATTCAACGATGCGGTTTCAATCTTTTCTTCTGTAGGAATACTTCGATACATTTTATCAGCAATCTTTTTGAAGACGGGCGCTGCTACCGTAGATCCGTAATATCCTTTTTTCTTGTTGGGTTTATGAATAACCACTATACACGAATATTGGGGCTTATCTGCTGGAAAATATCCTACAAAACTCGAAATATATTGAAGATCGTCTGTGTTGTAATCGCGTTGACAAGTACCCGTTTTACCTGCAATAGAAATATTGTCAGAATATATATTATGAGCTGTTCCTTGTTCACTTTCAACAACCATTTTCATCATTTTTTGAAGTTTTCTAAGGGTTTCTTCGGAACAGATTGAAGGGTTTATTATTTCTTTTTCAAATTGTTGAATGGGTTGATTTCCCAGTTGTCGCACAGCATCTACAAATCGAGGTTTTACCATTTCCCCATTATTGGCAATGGCATTGTAAAATGTTAATGTTTGCATGGGAGTCATAGAAACTCCATATCCATAAGCCATCCAAGGCAACGAAAGCCCATTCCAATCCGTATCTGAAGGATGTGGAATTTTAGGAAGTCCTTCGCCAGTAATTTTGAGTCCTAATGGCTGATTCATTCCGATGTTATACAATCGGTTTACAAATTTTTCTGGATCTGACTGGTAATGTTCACTAATCATTTTCACAATCCCTGTATTGGAGGACACCTGAAAAACTTCGTTAACAGAAATCTTTCCATAGCCACCTACTTTGGAATCTCTTACTTTGTATTTGTTAAAAAAAGTAAGCTCTCCTTTGCCTGTATTGACAATATCCATAGTATCAATCACCTTATCCTCTAAAGCCACCATCATTGCCATCAACTTGAATGTAGAGCCAGGTTCGTGAGATTCGCCAACCGCATAGTTGAGCTTTTCGTAGTATTTTCCTGATGCTGTTCTGCCCAAATTGGCAATCGCTTTTATAGCACCCGTTTGGGTTTCCATGACGACAACCGATCCATGATCCGCCTCATATTTTTCCAATTGAGCCAATAAGGCATTGTGAGCTACGTCTTGAATGTTCACATTGATTGTAGAAATCAAATCGTATCCGTTTTGAGGTTCTTTTTGGCTAGCATCACTAATCGGACGCCACTCACCATTCGCCACTTTTTGCATCAAACGTTGACCGTCTTTACCTCTCAAAATAGTGCCGTAACCGCCTTCTAATCCAACACGTGTATAATAACCGTCTTTATCTTTACGCTCATAACCAATCGTTCGTTCCGCCATTTTGTCAATAGGATGTTCTCTAAGAAGCTTACGCTCCACAATCAAACCTCCTCGGGTTCCTCCCATTTTAAACAAAGGCATTTTTATGATTTTCGAATACTGTGAATAAGGAATGTTTCGAGCAATCAACTGATAGCGATTGCTTGCACGTCTTGCATTTAGCAGTATAGACTCGTAATGATTTGCAGGTTTGTTCAATACCTCTGAAAGCGCTTTGGAAAGCGGCTTTAGATTGGATTGAAAATGATGTTGCTTGACCGTTACAGCATCAAAGCGTATGGTATATCTCGAAACACTCGTGGCCAATAAGCTTCCATCATCAGCATATATATTTCCTCTTGCAGGTGCAATGGTAAAGTTTTGAATGGTTCGTTCTTCTGCGAGTGCTCGGTACTTATCTCCTTCTACGAATTGTAAAAAAAATAACCGATACGTAATCCCGCCACCAAGCAACATCAGTACCGCAGCTATCAAGTACAATCGGTAAAGTGTATGTTTTTCTTGAATAGCCATTGCGGTTACTTTTTGGGTTGGATACTGATTTTTAGCGGTGGATGCAATGTGGGTTGCAATCCTCTCTTTTGCATTTTTGCCGTAACTACCGACTCCATCTTAAGATGCATAACAGCTTCTCTTCCTTCAACAAACTTGCTCCTAAGTGCCTGAATATCATCATTTAATTGAGCGATTTCAAGAATTTTTTGTTCAGCACGGTGAGCCGATGAAATCATAACAATGGCTAAAAAAAACAAGAATACAATGAACCGCCAGTTTTTGGTAGCTCCTTCATTGACAAGGAATGCGCCTCTCAAAATGTCTAATATTCTATTTTTCATATTTTTTCCGCCACTCTTAGTTTTGCACTTCGAGCTCTACTGTTGTTTTTTATTTCTTTTTCGGAAGGCAATACAATACCTCCTATTTTTTTAAACGAAACCAAAGGGTTTCCGAAGTCGTCTTTTTTAGGTTCTCTTTCAAAACAGCCGTTTTGAATAAATCGCTTTACCCATCGATCTTCCAAAGAATGGTAACTGATAAGACTCAATCTTCCGCCTACTTTCACAACATCTTGTGTTTGTAATAAAAATTCCTTGAGCACTTCCATTTCTTGATTAACTTCAATTCGAATTGCTTGATAAATTTGAGCAAGAATTTTGTTCTCGTGTTTTTTAGGAAGAAGCGATTGCAAAGATTTGTTAAGCTCTAGGGTTGTGTTGATCGGCCCCGATTTTCTGCTTTCGCAAATCCGATTTGCTATCCCTCTTGAGTTCCTCAACTCACCGTATTCAAAAAACAAATCGCTTAACGCCTTTGAGTCGTAATGATTTACCACTTGATGAGCAGAAAGGCTTTGATCAGCGTTCATCCTCATGTCTAATTCACCTTCAAAACGAGTAGAAAAACCTCGCGAAGGCTCATCAAACTGATGAGAAGACACCCCAAAATCCCCCAATATTCCATCCACCTGTTGAATACCGTAAAATTTTAAGAATCGTTTTAGGTGGCGAAAATTCTGATGGATTAAAACCAATCTGTCATCATTCCATTGATTTGAAAGAGCGTCTTTATCTTGATCAAAAGCAAAGAGCTTTCCCTCTTCGCCCAACTGATTCAATATAGCTTTGGAATGTCCTCCGCCACCAAAAGTGACATCAACGTATATTCCATTTTGTTTTATTTCCAACGCGTTTACCGACTCTTGAAGCAAAACAGGATCATGATACATCTTCAGAATCTTTACCCATTACTTCTTCAACGAGCTCTGCAAAATCTATAGCAGCGTCATCAATAGCTTGCTCGTACAAATCTTTATCCCAAATCTCAATAATATTTACCGCCGAAGACAAAACAATATTTTTTTGAATTTTAGCGATTCTCAATAAATCTTTAGGAATCAAAAACCGACCGGTTGCGTCAACATCTATACGCTTTACTCCAGCAGTAAAACGGCGTATGAAATCATTATTTTTTTTCTTAAATCGATTGAGCTTGTTGACCTTGGACATCAACTCATTCCACTCCTCCATGGGGTACATCTCCAAACAAGGTTGAAAAACTGCTCTTTTCAATACAAAACCTTGTTGGTAAACAGAAGCTAGCTGCTTTTTTAGCGAAACAGGCATCATGACACGTCCTTTTGCGTCTGCCTTACACTCGTATGTACCTAAAAGAGGTGCCAAAATAATAGTATTGAATTAGTTGCTTTTTTCAAAGATATTGAAAATATTACCACTTTTTACCACTTTTTACCACATTGTTAATAAGTTTTCAATCAAATCATCAAAAAAAATACCTACGTAATTGATTATAAGGTGTTTAATCACAAATCTTGGTTTCTTGATTTCGTTCAGTAATAGAAAAGAATAAATAAGTTGCGGCGGGTTTGTAAGTATTGAATTAAACTAAATCATAAATGCCTATATTTGCGTTTTGGAGAAAGAAATATGAAACATCAATTCATAGATGAAGGTGGATTTAAATACGTCGAAGAAGGTGCAGGAACCCCTATTATTCTGCTCCATGGTTTGATGGGTGGTTTGAGTGATTTTGAAAGTGTATTTTCTCACTTTCCGAATCAAGGTTTTCGGGTTATGATTCCGCAACTTCCACTTTATGATAATCCCATCTTAAAGACAAATGTCAAAGCATTTTCAAACTACTTACACCGCTTTATCGAGCACAAAAAGCTAGATCAAGTTATCTTGCTTGGAAATTCTTTGGGCGGGCATATTGCTTTGGTTTACACCAAAATGCATCCCGATAAAGTCAAGGGACTGATCCTTACAGGAAGTTCTGGACTATACGAAAACTCTATGGGTGAAAGCTATCCTAAGCGTGGCGATTATGAGTTTATCAAACAAAAAACTGAAGATGTTTTTTACGATCCAAAAGTAGCTTCTAAGGAGTTAATCGATGAAATTTTTGCCTTAGTAAATGATCGCAGCAAACTTATAAAAGTATTGACTATTGCTAAGAGTGCTATCCGTCACAACATGGCTAAAGATTTGCCAAATTTCAACGTTCCAACGGCAATCATTTGGGGAAAGAACGATAAAGTGACACCTCCCAAGGTTGCAGACGAGTTTCACGAATTATTACCCGATTCAAACTTATTTTGGCTTGATAAATGTGGGCATGCTCCCATGATGGAACATCCTGAAACCTTTAATCAAATTATGGGTGATTGGCTTGTTGAGCGAAAACTATAATTTTATTCCATGAAACGAACATTAACAAATTTTAAAAATACATTCACAAAATAGAATGTTTAAAATTTTTAATGAGAGAACGAGTACAGCGAGTGGTTGCATACGTTCTCAATTTTATAATTATCATAAAATTAATTACTAAAATTTAAACGTGTGAAAATTACTTCTGCAACATTTGTGATGAGCAATTCACAGGTTGCGCTTTGCCCTAAAGATCGTTTGGCAGAATATGCTTTCATAGGAAGGTCAAACGTTGGGAAATCGTCTTTAATCAATATGCTTACACAGCGAAAAAGCCTTGCCAAGACCTCAGGCCGACCAGGAAAAACTCAGCTAATCAACCATTTTCTTATTAATAAAAAATGGTTTCTAGTGGATTTGCCCGGATACGGTTATGCGCGAGTTTCTAAAAAATCAAAAAAAACATTTCAAAAGTTTATCACCTCTTATTTTGAAGAGCGAGAACAACTCGTAAACGCTTTCGTGTTGATTGATATTCGTCACGAACCCCAAAAAATTGATTTTGAATTTATGGAGTGGCTTGGAACACATCAAATCCCTTTTTCAATTGTTTTTACAAAGGCAGATAAATTGAAAGCTTCTGAAGTTGAAACTCACGTTGCTAACTACCTAGCCAAAATGACTGAAGAAGCATGGGAAGAAGCTCCAAAGCACTTTGTCACATCTTCTTCAAAATATACAGGAAGGGATGACTTGCTCCATTATATTGAACAAGTAAACGCCAGTCTCTCTTAGCTTTTTCGAACTTTTTTGAGCTCCAGTTTTTCGGAAAAATAATCACAAAAATCTTGAAATGACCCTGCCATCTTATCATCGTTGGTAGCGCGATAATAACTCTCTTTCATCCCTGTTAAGACTTGATGAAAAAACACTTGCATCTGATCCACAGGCATGTCTTTTACCCACAAATCCATCCGCAAAGTTTCTTGTTGATCGGCATCCCACATGGACAAAAACATAGCTTTAGAATCTTGCGATTCTACACCGCCATCGGGTGCAGACCATGTGATTTTTTCTGGAATTTGATTTTCGTCCAATCCAACTTGAATTTGTATTGTTGTTTCCTTTCGACTCATTTTCTTGATGGTTTGTATTTTGATTTTTGAAACAATTCGTTGGCAGGCATAGCCAATAGTTCAGGCAAAGATACGTCATTATTTTGGGCAAAAGAACGAACAATCATCCATCCCAACCATTGCCCCACTCTACCCGGTGACTCCTGATCGATATCTAGATAAAATTTGGTAAAAGGAGCCGGATCAATAAATCGATAAATTTGATTGGTATTGGAAGAAAACAATAGCTTTTGCTCTACGAAAAATCGCCATATATGAGCCTCATTTTCTTGAACCCACGACAATTGCTTTTGACTGTAACCAATTTTCAAATGATTAATGGTTGAAGGCAAAAAAAGATCTTTTAGATACAGTTGTTTGCCTCTAAAAATCATTTGGGACAACAAGGTTCTGTCCTGCGGAGAGGATATGTAGCGTTTTGATAACACCGAAACCATATCAGGAATTATTTGTTCTTTGTTTAGATTTGCTGAGATATACTTGGGAATTCCACTGTACAAATGATTGTCTTTTCCAAGATACGTGTCAATAGAAACCAACAGTAACGAATCTGCATCGATTATCTTGTTGTGATAATCAACATCCGAAACAACCGTAATTATTTTTGGAATATTCGTTTCTGGAAAATAGTATTTTATATGTTGAAAAAGAGACTTGGCTTGTGCCTGAAGAGAATCAATTGAAAGAAAAACCTTGTTTATTTGATCAAACAATTCAAGTTGTAAAGAATCGACAAGTCGCTGCTCCCAAATTTCATCTGAGTATTGAGACGGAAAAAAATAAGGAAAATCTTTTTTTAAAGCTGGCAGTTCTTGTGGCGAAGATCTATAAAACTTTTGTTCAAAACGCACCCATTCGATAGCTACTGGAATTTCTGAAATTTCCTTTTTGGAGTCAGAAAATTGACACCCCATAAAAACAAATACAACAAAACAAACAAGAAGCAATCTATTTAGAACACTTTTTCTAACTATAAAATCTTTATTTTTGTGAAACATTAACTTATAGAGGTTTAGTAAAAAACAATCACGTTACAGTAAAGTGTAAAATTACGCTTTTTTTACGCATACTCTAGTTATGAGATTAACACTATGAAACAAACATTAACAAACATTAACAAATTTTAAAAATACATTCCCAAAAGAGAATGGTTAAAATTTTTAATGAGAGAACGCGTACAGCGATTGATTGTACACGTTCTCAATTTTATAATTATCATAAAATTAATTACTAAAATTTAAACGTGTGAAAAATAAAGAAACAATTGATTTTATTGTAAGTTGGCTTCTTGATTACGCCAAAGAATCGGGGGTAAATGGATTTGTAGTCGGGGTTTCAGGAGGTATTGACTCTGCTTTGACATCAACTCTATGCGCCAAAACTGGGTTGCCCACTATGTGTTTGGAGATGCCAATTCATCAAGAAAAAAAGCAACAAAATCGTTCCTTACTTCATCTAGAATGGTTGAAAAAAAACTTTGGAAACGTACAAACCCAAAGCGTTGAACTTACTCAAGTTTTTGATGCATTTCAACAAACAGTTGGAAGCGACGGCTCACAAGAAAACCGATTGCTTTCATTAGCAAACGCAAGGGCGAGGATTCGTATGACTACTTTATATTATTATGCAGGAGTACACGGTTATTTGGTAGCAGGAACTGGAAACAAAGTAGAAGATTTTGGAGTCGGATTTTATACAAAATATGGAGATGGAGGTGTTGATATTAGCCCTATTGCAGACCTTATGAAGTCAGAAGTGCAATCTCTAGCAAAAACACTGGGCGTTGACATGTCGATTGTTACAGCAGCTCCAACAGATGGGCTTTGGGGAGATGACAGAACCGACGAAGACCAGCTTGGAGCTTCCTATCCCGAATTGGAATGGGCTATGAATCAACGCGATCTTGGAAAGCAGGTTTCTGATTTCGAAGGAAGACAAAAAACAGTCTTTGAGATTTTAGAACAACTCAATAAAAAAAATCTACACAAAATGATTCCCATCCCTGTTTGTGAAATTCCAAACAGTTTACGGTAAATATTTTGTAGGAAAATATTGCAAACCATGTAATTTTTTGCTAGGTTTACTCAACTTTAAATTCATTTAAGTTAACTTTTTAACCTATTACACTCCCAATGATTGAAGTATTAATTGCCGATCCACATCCAATAATCCATAAAGGGATTCAATCGGTTTTTAAAGACTCTTCAGAGGTATCCATCACTGGGAATGCTTTTTCAACAGAAGAACTTCACTCTTTTTTGGAAGCAACTCCCATAGATGTTCTTGTTATAGAGCTCGACATTCCCTCTTCCGATGGAATAAGTGCGATTCAAAGAATTAAAAAAGATCATCCAAACATTCGAGTTGTTGTTTTTAGCAATCAACCCGAAGAAGTTTTTGCTATTAGTTCTTTAAAAGCCGGGGCGTCGGGGTACTTGCCTAAGAATGCACCTACACAAAGTCTCGTTGACGCTGTGCTTAAAGTGTATTCTGGAGGTGTATTTATTACCAATGAATTGGCGCAAACCATTGCCTTTGACGAATCAACTGGAAGCCCCAGAAGGATGTTCAGCAAACTTTCTATGAGAGAGGTCGAAGTTCTCAAGCTTTTATATGCTGGAAAGCGTAACAAAGATATTGCCTTTGAGCTAAACATCAACAACAAAACCGTTAGCACTTATCGAACGCGAATTATGAAAAAACTCAATGTCAAAACTGTCATTGAATTGATTCGAAAAGCGCAAGATTTAAAAATTGATTCGTTTTAAACGACTCGATTGAGCTTATTGGATAGCAATTTCTTTAGTTGGTGGTAATTGATAATTTCTTCCAAAACGTCTTGATGGGTTTGTTGTTTTTTCTCAGCTGTTTTTTGCTGTAACTCTCTAACTTTTTCATCAATTAAAAAGCACCGAAGGTTTAACACCGTTTCCATAACCAATTGATTGATTACTTTGTCTTTTTTCTTTACAAAAATATTTTTGCTCTCCCAATCGTGTAACTGATACAGTTCTTCTTTCATCAATATGCGAGTTACATGATCGGACAGCTCTGGGGACAATTTGTTTATAAAAACTTCTATACTCAAAGCTCCATTCTTTTGAAGCTCCTCTAATATTTGATGATAAAGCATTCGGAAAGAATCATTGGTCAAAGCAATTTCATCTTGCTGTAGATCCAAAAATAATTTTTCATACACAGTGGATTTGATAATAACAGGCTCTAAAACCAATTCTCCTTGGTCGTTTTCTTTTAGCACCAATTCCTCAAAATCTTCTTGTTCTGAGCCATACAATAGGAGTATTTCTATAATCTTTTGTTCAAGTTCGTATTGGATGTCAACTTTTGAGACAGATTCAGCATCCGCTTTTACAACTTGAAACGACTGCTGTTGTTGTTGTTGTTTTTTATACGCATCTTGGACTTCCTTTTTTCCAATTTGTGCTAGCGTATTGAATAGCACTTCCTCAGAAATATCCATAATTTGGGCACATGTTTTCACATATACTTCTTTTTTGATACGGTCCGGAATTTTTGAAATGCTCTTAACTATTTCTCGGATTGTTTCCGCTTTTTTGATGGGATCATTGCCTGACTGTTCTGCTAATAAAGAAGCTTTGAATTGGATAAAATCTTTTGCGTTTTCTTGAAGAAAAAGTACCAAGGTTTCAAAAGGGGTATTTTTAGCAAAACTATCCGGATCCTCACCTTCTGGAAACGAACACACACGCACATTCATACCAGCCTCTAAAATCAAATCAATTCCTCGTAGAGAAGCTCGAAGACCCGCTGCATCGCCATCAAACAAGACCGTGATATTGTTGGTTAAACGGCGAATCAAACGAATTTGATCAGTTGTTAAAGCGGTTCCCGAAGAAGCGACTACATTTTTAACACCCCTTTGATGCATTTGAATGACATCTGTATAGCCTTCTACAAGATAACACACATCTTCTTTGGCAATGGCTTGTTTTGCATGATAAATTCCATACAACACCTTGCTTTTGTGGTAAATTTCACTGTCGGGTGAATTCAAGTATTTGGCTGCTTTTTTGTCGTTGGTTAGAATACGACCTCCAAACCCTAAAACACGACCGGACATACTTTGAATAGGAAATAGAACACGCCCTTTGAATCGATCAAATTGCTTGGTGTCCTTGACGATAGTTAGGCCTGTTTTTGCAAGATAATCCAACTGATATCCTTCTTCAATAGCTTTGTCGGTAAAGGCGGTCCACTCATCCAATGAATATCCCAATCCAAAGGTTTTGATAGTTTCCTCTGTAAATCCACGTTCTAAAAAGTAACTTTTTCCAATGGCTTTTCCCTTCGGATGATTCCATAGAATGTCTTGAAAATAGGTACGTGCATATTCTGAAACCAAATACATACTCTCACGCTCATTGGCCTGTTCTTTTTGTTCGTCAGACTGAACCGTTTCCTCAATTTCAATATTGTATTTTCTTGCCAAATATTTGATGGCTTCTGGGTAAGAAAAATGCTCGTGCTCCATTAAAAATGCAACTACATTCCCTCCTTTACCACTACTAAAATCTTTCCAAATCTGCTTTGCAGGTGAGACCATAAAACTGGGCGTGCGCTCATCACTAAAGGGACTGAGACCTTTAAAGTTGGACCCCGATTTTTTGAGCTGTACAAAATCCCCGATTACTTCCTCTAATCGAGCGGTTTCAAAAACACTATCTATGGTTGATTTTGCTATCAATGGTGTAAAATATTGCTCTAAAATAATGGATTTAAACTACATTTAGAAGTTCTTTTACTTCTTTCGTTCGATTACATAATTAACGAGTGTCTCTAAAGCGTCTCTGTAATCGCTTTTTGGGTATTTCATAAGAAGATCGAGGGCTTGCTCTTGAAAATCTTTCATTTTTGAAACAGCGTATTCCAATCCACCCTTGTTTTTTACAAATTCAATGACTTTTGAAACCACTTTTTTATTTTTATTGTGATTTCGAACGGCATTTAATACCCATTTCCGCTCTGATTCCGTGCAATTATTGATTGCATAAATTAGGGGAAGTGTTAGCTTTTTTTCTTTAATATCTATCCCTGTGGGTTTGCCAATTTCTTTAGATCCATAGTCAAACAAGTCGTCTTTGATTTGAAAAGCCATACCTATCAATTCTCCAAAATTTCGCATTTCCTCAACTTCTTTTTCGGAAGCATTCACAGAACATGCACCCAAGGCACAACAAGAGGCCACTAAAGAAGCTGTTTTTTGACGAATAATGTCGTAATAAATTTCCTCGGTTATGTTAAGTCTTCGAGCTTTTTCTATTTGCAACAATTCACCTTCACTCATTTCACGAACGGCAACGGAAATAATTTTAAGCAAATCAAAGTCTCCAGAATCAATACACAACAACAACCCTTTTGACAGTAAAAAATCTCCAACTAAAACGGCAATTTTATTTTTCCAAAGCGCATTGATGGAGAAAAATCCACGTCGCTGATAACTTTCATCGACAACATCGTCGTGAACCAAGGTCGCCGTGTGAATCAACTCAATTACAGATGCAGCTCGATACGATCGTTCGTTAACAACTCCCTTTCCAGCCATTTTTGCTACCAAAAAAACAAACATGGGGCGCATTTGCTTCCCTTTTCGATTGACTATATAGTGGGTGATTCGATTAAGAAGGGCAACTTTAGAGGACATTGAATTGGAAAACTTTTTTTCAAAAAGTTCCATTTCTTCATAAATAGGCTGCTTAATTTGTTCAACTATCTTCATAGCACATCAAATATACAACAACGATTTCAATTGATGCATAGATTGGTTGTTAGGCGGTCGGTGCTTTTTTATTGGCCAATTGACCGCAAGCTGCATCAATATCTTTTCCTCGAGATCGCCTTACAGTTACGGGAATACGATTGCGTTCCAACGTATTTATGTATCTGTTTAAAGCGGCCGTGTCTGCTTGTAAAAAATGGGGGTTGTCTGTTGGATTGTATTCTATCAAATTAACCTTTGAGGGCGTTGTTTTGCAAAAATCTACAAGAGCGTTTACATCTTCTTGTTGGTCGTTAATACCTTTCCAAACCACATATTCGTAGGTTACTCGAGATCCTGTTTTTTCGTACCAATAGGCAATCGCCTCTTTCAATTCTTCAAGAGGAAATTTACGGGTAAAAGGCATGATTTTATTTCGAACCTCTTCAATTGCAGAATGAAGCGAAACAGCCAAATTACATCGAACTTGATCATCGGCCATTTTTTTTATCATTTTAGAGACTCCTGATGTTGAGATCGTAATTCGTTTGGGTGACATTCCTATAGTTTCTGGGTCTGTGATTTTGTCAACAGCCTTCATTACATTGTTATAATTCATAAGAGGCTCTCCCATACCCATAAACACAATATTGGATAGCGGACGATCGAAATAAAGAAGACTTTGTTGATTGATCGTAGTTACTTGGTCAACGATTTCGTCTGGATTAAGATTTCGCATTCTTTTAAGGCTGGCTGTCGCGCAAAACTCACAGTCTAGGCTACAACCTACTTGACTTGAAACACAGGCTGTAGTTCGTTGCTTAACTGGAATCAATACCGATTCAACAATCAAATTATCGTGAAGGCGAATCGCATTTTTGATCGTACCATCCTTACTCCGTTGAAGCGATGAAACCTCAACGTGATTGATAACAAAATGCTTTCTGAGTAGAGCTCTTTGGTCTTTTGACAAATTGGTCATGTCGTCAAAATCATAGCACGCTTTGTTCCACAACCACTCGTAAACTTGGCTTCCTCGAAAGGGAGCTTCATTGTGGGTAGCAAAGAAGTCTTTTAGCTCTTCTTTGGTCAAGGCGCGAATGTCTTTTTGAGCTGTACTCATAGATATAAAAAAGCCCTTAAAAAAAGGGCTTTGTTGGTTTAAATAATCAACATCGCATCACCGTACGAGTAAAATTTATATTTTTCTTTGATAGCTTCCTTATAGGCTTTTTTGATAAAGTCATGATCCGCAAAAGCAGAAACCATCATCAATAGAGTTGATTTGGGTGTGTGAAAGTTGGTTATCATCGCGTCCGCAATACTAAAATCGTGCGGAGGAAAAATAAACTTATGAGTCCATCCTTCATAAGTATTTAGTGTATTGCTTGAAGAAACAGAGCTTTCCAATCCACGCATAACGGTAGTTCCTACAGCGCAAATTTTCTTTTTATTTTGTTTTGCTTGATTGATTGTGTCAACTGCTGATTGATCAATAATCAATTCTTCTGAATCCATTTTATGTTTTGACAAGTCTTCAACCTCAACTGGATTGAAGGTTCCCAATCCAACATGAAGGGTAATTTCGGCCATGTCAATGCCTTTAATTTCAAGTCGTTTCAACAAATGTTTTGAAAAATGCATCCCTGCCGTTGGGGCTGCAACAGCGCCTTCATGCTTGGCATAAATGGTTTGATATCGCTCGCGATCAAATTCTTCTTCGGCTCGCTTAATGTACTTAGGAAGTGGTGTTTGCCCCAATTCTGATAGCTTTTGACGGAAGTCGTCATACGTACCATCGTACAAAAATCGTAGTGTTCTTCCTCGTGAAGTGGTATTGTCAATCACCTCAGCCACTAAACTTTCGTCCTCTCCAAAGTATAATTTGTTTCCTATTCTTATTTTTCTTGCAGGATCAACCAAAACATCCCAAAGTCTTTGCTCCTCGTTGAGTTCTCTTAATAAAAACACTTCGATACGCGCTCCTGTTTTTTCTTTGTTTCCTATCAAACGTGCAGGAAAAACTTTGGTGTTATTAAGCACCATAACATCTCCTTCATCAAAATAATCGATAATATCTTTAAAATGTTTATGCTCAATAGTTTGATCTTTACGGTTCAACACCATCAATCGTGAACCGTCCCTTAGGTCAGAGGGATATTCTGCTAATAAATTTTCGGGGAGATCGAAATTGAAATGAGATAACTTCATCTAAGTGACTTCTTTTTAATTATTAATTATTGGAATGCGCCCAACTGGATTGTAAACATTCCTTTTAAGGTTTGCAAATATACTATTGTGAAAGGGGCGTTGTCAAGTAAAAGCGGGATTTATTCTAACTTATTTTTAAAACGGTAAAATGCATGGCTTGAAGATCTGCCCAGAAGTCAGGGTATGACTTGCTTACCACCTCTGCATCGTTAATAGAGATGGACGTTTTTAAAGCCAAGGGTGCAAAGGCCATTGCCATACGGTGATCGTTATAGGTGTCAATAGCAATATTTTCAGCAATAATTGATGTGCTTTTTAAATGGAGACTATCGTTGGTCACAGTAATTTTAGCTCCCAATTTTGAAAGTTCTGTGTTGAGTGCTTCCAAACGGTCGGTTTCTTTGATTTTGAGTGTATGCAGGCCCGTTAAATCGCATGAAATTCCCAACCCAAAACAGCTTACAGCTATAGTTTGAGCAATGTCGGGAGCGTTGGACAAATCCAACGAAATGTTTTTGGGAAGCACCGTGTTTTTTTTCTTAGAAAGCACCAAGCTGTGTCCTTGGAAATTGGTTTCAACTCCAAGTTGACAATAGATTTCTTGCAATACACTGTCGCCTTGCAAGCTCTCTTTTTTATAGCTTTCAATTTTAATTTCAGATTCCTCTGACAAAGCGGCTATGCTATAAAAATAAGATGCAGAACTCCAATCGGATTCTACTCTGACAACCTGATCTTTGATACTTGAAGCGGCATGAACCTTAATGGTATTTCCTTCGAATGAACTGGAAACGCCTATTTGGTTTAATAGCGATAGGGACATTTTTATATAAGGAATGGAAGTGATTTTTCCTTCCAAAACAACGGTCAATCCATTGGGTAGTGAAGGCGCTATTAGCAATAGAGCCGTGATATATTGACTGCTAACATGAGCAGGCAAGGTCACTTGACTTCCTTTAAGTTTTTTTCCACGAATCTTTAGAGGAGGAAATCCTTTGTTTTTTTCATACTCAATATCCGCTCCGAGTTGACCTAGAGCCTCTACCAATATTTGAATCGGTCGTTCTTGCATTCGCTGTGAACCCGTTAGACTAAACTCTTTACCTTCTTGTATAGACAAATACGCTGTCAAAAACCGCATGGCAGTTCCTGCATGATGAATATCAATAAGTCCGTGTGAAGTAGCAAGAGCTGTCTGCATAGTTACTGTATCATCGGAATTGGATAGATTTTCTAAAACCAAATTCGGAAACAGTGCTTGTAACAACAACAAACGGTTGGATTCACTTTTGGAACCTGTAACGGATAAAGATTGCTGAATTTTTTTGGATAGATGCTGAAGCGATACGTTCATGAAGAATTATTGCAATTTTGGATTGTTCTGATGGCGATCGTGATCGCGTTCTGTTTTTAGTTGTAATTTTTTGTCGAAAGAGGCTTGTAAATCAACTCCGGTTTGGTTGGCTAGGCACAAAACTACAAACAGCACATCGGCGAGTTCTTCTCCCAAATCCTTTGATTTGTCGCTTTCTTTTTCGGACTGCTCTCCATATCGCCTGGCAATAATTCGAGCTACTTCGCCTACTTCCTCTGTGAGCTGCGCCATGTTGGTAAGTTCATCAAAATAACGAACTCCGTGTTTTTTTATCCAGAAGTCAACAGCTTCTTGTGCGGCTTTTAAATTCATCTTTCAAATATACTTTATTATTCTTTTTGTTTGGAATCCATAACGATGGTAACGGGACCGTCATTTAGCAAGCTTACTTTCATGTCGGCACCAAACACTCCTGTTTGAACAGGATTTGCAGAAAAACCTTGAAGTTGTTCTACAAAGTAGTTGTACAAAGTGGTTGCTTGCTCATGCTTGGCTGCCTTGATATAGGAAGGGCGGTTTCCTTTTTTGGTAGCTGCATGCAACGTAAATTGACTCACTACAAGAGCCTCTCCATTAATATCTGTCATGGAGCAATTCATAACACCCTTCGTGTCATTAAAAATTCGCAATTGTACAATTTTCTTTGCTAACCAGTCAGCGTCCTCTTTTGTATCAGCCGTTTCAACTCCGATTAAAATCATTAAACCGGATCCAATGGATGCGATTGTTTGGTAGTTTACCACTACCGAAGCTTCTGAAACACGTTGGACTACTACTCTCATTCAATCCAAAAATCAATTCGGTAATGTTCTTCTTCTCCCGCAAGCAATGAACAATAGCTTTTATAACGCGAAAGAGCAATTTCTCCCTTATCAAGTGCTTTTTTAACAGCACATTGGGGTTCTTCTTTGTGCAAGCAATTATGAAACTTGCACTCCGCTTTTCGTTCGAAAAATTCTGGAAAAAAATCTCCAATTTCAGGTTTTTCTATATCTACTACTCCAAATCCTTTGATTCCGGGCGTATCAATAATCTTGGCATCAAAATCAAGATCATACATTTGAGCAAATGTTGTGGTGTGTTGACCTTGAGAATGTTGGGTAGAAATCGAAGCTGTTTTGATGGCTAAAAAAGGGGCTATGGTATTAACCAATGTGGATTTCCCAACACCACTATGACCCGAAAACATAGAAACTTTTCCTTTCATTTTCGACTGAACACGATCTACATTGAGCCCATTGAGCGCAGAAATTTCAATACATTCATAACCGATTTTTTCATAAATGGCTTTCAAATCACGCACTTGTGTCAGTTCGGTTTTTGAATAAACATCTTCTTTGTTAAAAAGCAATACTACTGGAACTCCATAGGCTTCGGCAGCCACCAAAAATCGATCTATAAAAGCTGGATGTGTTGGTGGATTGTTGAGCGTAATCATCAAAAAAACACAATCAATATTGGCAGCAATAATATGTGTTTGTTTGGATAAATTAACAGACTTACGAACGATATAATTTTTTCGATCGTAAATCTGATGAATAACTCCTTGCAGTTGATTCTCGTTGTCCTCTATTTCAAAGTCAACCCAATCACCAACAGCGACTGGGTTTGTACTTTTAATACCTTGAATGCGAAACTTTCCTTTGATTCGACATTCGTAAAAAGAATCGTTTTCTGCCTTAACAGTGTACCAACTTCCCGTAGATTTGTAAACAAGTCCTTTCATAGTTACAAAGTAACAATTTTTTGAAAGATGGCAGTATTAAAGCGCTCAAACATATTATCCGTTGATAATACGCTCCTGATGGTTGATCGATTCTTGATGAATTGCTTTAAACATTCGAAGAATAAACTCTTCACTCAATCCTTTTTCTTGCCCTTCTAGGATCATTTTTCCTAAAATTTCATTCCATCGTTTGGATTGGAGAACAGCTACATTGTTTTGTTTTTTCAGCTCACCGATACTCAAAGCAACTTTCATACGCTTTCCAAGGGTATCAATCATTCCATGATCAATAACGTCGATTTGCGTACGAAGGGTATTGAGTTTGTTGGTAAATTCAACGGCATCGCTTGTTTCGGTACGAATTTTCAAGTCTTTCATCATTTGAATCAATACTGCGGGCGTGATTTGCTGTGCAGCATCACTCCATGCATTGTCTGGATCCCAATGTGTTTCCACCATCAATCCATCAAAATTAAGATCCAAAGCGGTTTGACAAATCTCTTGTAAAATATCTCTACGTCCAGCAATATGGGAAGGGTCGCAAATCAAAGGAAGGTCTGGAAAACGGTTTTGGAACTCAATAGCCAATTGCCATTCAGGATTGTTTCTGTAACGGGTTTTTTCATAAGTAGAAAATCCGCGATGAATAGCTCCTAATTTTTTAATATTAGCAGAATACAAACGTTCAATTCCGCCCAACCAAAGTGCCAAATCTGGATTAACAGGGTTTTTTACCAATACTATTTTATCGGTTCCGTTAAGAGCATCTGCAATTTCTTGAACAATAAATGGACTTACCGTAGATCGGGCTCCAATCCAAAGAATATCAATGTCGTGTTCCAAAGCCAATTTAACATGAGCTGCGTTGGCAACCTCAGTAGCAATCAACATTCCTGTTTCTTTTTTTACACGCTGAAGCCATTTCAATCCGATAGCACCTACGCCTTCAAACATACCAGGGCGTGTTCGAGGTTTCCATATTCCCGCTCTGAATACCGTTGCATCTGTGTCTTTTAGCTCGTGAGCAATTTTAAGAACCTGATCTTCTGTTTCTGCGCTACACGGTCCTGCGATTACGAGAGGATGACTCAATCCAAAGTCATTTAGCCATGTTCTCATGTCTTTATTGTTTTCCATAATTTATCTATTTATTATTTTTTGATGTTATTCCGTTTAAAATATTTTTTATGTGATTGGTGTTTGCCATACTTTCATACACTTTCTGAAAATCGTCATTCTCTACCCATGTTTTGAAAGCTTCTAAGTTGGCTATGTATTCTTTTAGCGATTCTACTACATTGGCTTTGTTTTCCTCAAAAATAGGCGTCCACATTGCCGGCGAACTTTTAGCGAGTCGAACGGTTGACTCGAATCCACTTCCTGCCATATCAAAAATGTTTCGTTCATCTTTTTCTTTTTCAATGACTGTTTTTCCCAGCATAAAAGAGCTAATGTGTGACAAATGGGATACGTAAGCGATGTGACGATCGTGTTCAATGGGATCCATATAGCTCAAACGCATTCCGAGTTTGGTAAATAATAAAACTGCTTTTTCGAGCAATTTTGAATCTGTTTTGTGCGACTCGCACAAAATATTCGTTTTATGTTCAAACAAATTTTCCACAGCCGCTTTTGGTCCAGAAAACTCGGTTCCTGCAATCGGATGAGCTGCCAAAAAATGATTCCGATGTTTGTGATTGGCAATTTCTTGGCACAAAGATGCTTTGGTAGAACCTACGTCAAAAACAAGGGTGTTTTTTCCAATATTGTCCAATACACTCGATAGTATCTTTTTGCAAGCTCCAACGGGAATTGCTATGACAACCATATCGTTATCTGCTAATTGATCCAAAGTGGTTTCTTCATCGATGATACCCAGTTCAATGGCTTCAGATATATGACCCGCATTTTGGTCGATCCCCAAACGCTTGGTGTTTGGAAACAGTCGCTTCATGTCCAATGCCATTGAGCCTCCTATCAATCCTATACCGATAAAAGTTATTTTTAAGGGTTCCATCTAATCAATGCTTCTTTAATTAATTCTTCTGACACACATAGAGAGAATCGAATGTATCCTTCTCCTTGAGAACCAAAGATAGTTCCTGGGGTAATGAATACGTGTTTGTTATACAAAATCTCATCAATAAATTCTTCTGAGCTTGGCGCTCCTTTGGGCAATTTTGCCCAAACAAACATTCCTGAAGCCGAACGGTCATATTGACATCCCAATACATCGGCCAGTTTCCAAACCCATTCTCTTCGCTTACGATACAAATCGTTCATTGAATCATACCATGTTTCTGCGCTACGAAGTGCTGCGATAGCTCCCTTTTGTATCCCATAAAACATTCCCGAATCCATGTTGCTTTTGACTTTCAGTACGTTCTGAATAAGAGCTGCAGGCCCTACAAGCATTCCAACACGCCATCCTGCCATATTGAAAGTTTTGCTCAACGAGTTCAGCTCCATAACTGGATCGTCATTTTGGGCGTGAGTTAATAAACTCATGGGAGCGTCGTTTAAAATAAAACTGTAAGGGTTATCATTTACAATGAGGATATCGTGTTTTTTAGCGAAAGAAATCAAATCAGAGAATAAGGCAACTGTTGCCGATGCGCCTGTCGGCATGTGTGGGTAATTAATCCACATCAGTTTGACTTTAGAAAGATCTTGCATTTCCAGTTTTTTCAAATCTGGCAACCAGTTTTCATTGGCTGACAGGTCATAAAACAAAGGTTCTGCTCCAACCAATCGAGTAACCGAAGTGTATGTTGGGTATCCTGGATTGGGAATCAATGCTTGATCGCCCTCATTCAGAAAAGCCATAGAAATATGCATAATTCCTTCTTTGGAACCCATTAACGGAAGAATCTGATTGTTATGATTGACTGCTACCTTGTATTTGTCTTTGTAAAAATTAGCAATTGCCATACGAAAGTCAGGTAGCCCTTGATAGCTTTGATATTTGTGAGCAGTTGCCATAGTCAAACTGCTTTTTAGAGCTTCAACCACTTGAGTTGGAGGCTCCGTATCTGGGCTTCCAATTCCCATATTAATAATAGGATTTCCCTTTGCCGCAAGCGTTGCCACTTCTCTTAACTTTTTGGAGAAATAATATTCTTCAACCGTATGCAGTCTATTGGCTATTTCAATACTCATTGTTTCTCGTTTTTATAAGCGCCATGAATCTTGAACGATTCGGTCATGATTACTAAAACACTTTTTGCTTTTTCATAATGTAGCAGGTCATCAAAAGTTACATCGACAAAAAAGGCATATTTCCAGGGGGATTTTATAATCGGAAGCGATTGAATTTTCGTCAAGTTAATTGAGCAATCACTCAATACGTTCAAAATAGCTGCTAAACTTCCTCGCTTGTGATCCAAAACAAACTTAAAAGAGGCTTTGTTAATTCCAGAAATATCATCAACTGGCTGTGCTTTAAGAATCACAAAACGGGTGGCATTATTTTCTATGGATTGAATGTTTTTTGCCAAAATTTCCAATCCGTACAATTGGGCTGCCGATTGGCTAGCAATAGCTGCAACTCCTTCCAGTTTTTGCGTACTGATTTTTTGAGCTACCTCTGCTGTATCTTTATCTTCCAGCAAGCGAATGTGTGGGTATTGATCAAAAAAATCTTTACACTGCAACAACGCCATCGGATGAGAGGCCACCTCCTTTATGTCGGAAATAGCAGTTCCAGGAAGTGCCATCAGCTG
Organism: Flavobacteriaceae bacterium; assembly: GCA_029243385.1. Classification (GTDB taxonomy): domain Bacteria; phylum Bacteroidota; class Bacteroidia; order Flavobacteriales; family Flavobacteriaceae; genus JAQWSC01. The sequence goes on from JAQWSC010000004.1 coordinate 115,356, forward strand.
ATGATGAATGTTTAAATAGTGTTCGCCAACAATTTGCAAATTGTAATCATCAATCAAGGCATAGTTAGGAATAATGGATCCCGCTATGGAATTCTCAAGTGCCATGACAGCATAGTCGCTTTTTCCACTATGCAAACTTTTTGCAAGTGAATCAAACGTCAAGCACTCTTCCCACAACTGATCGTCTCCAAAATACTCACAAGCAACTTGGTGATGATAAGAGCCTTTAATTCCTTGTATGGCTATGGTCTTCATAAAATTGTTTTAACAAAAAAAAGCCCTGATGTTTATCAGGACTTTACTTTGTATGTTTTTGATTGTTTGTCAACTACACTAACGAAAGCCCTGCTTTTTTTCCATAAAAGAAAAAAAAGAAGAAAAGGCTTTTGAAATAAGTTGATTGCAACATTATTTTTAATTAAGTTGCTAAAGTACTACTCCCAAGCGAAATAGCAAAAAATGAAGGGTTTTTTTTGAAAAAAAATTATTAGAGAACCAACACATTGACTTTCTAATCAATGATAAGACTTCCTTTATAATGTTCGGTCACATCAATAATTGGAGGTGTATTTTTAAGAATTACATTTCCTGTTGCGTATAAATTTCCAGAAATCTTGTCGATAGGATGCAGAATTAAATCATTGGAACCTCTATGATATATCACGATTTCGTCTGCCTCCAAATTTTCTCCTTCAAAACGAGTGCTTCCCGATGCAACAAATATATTGAGTGTTTTAACGTGCCCCGAAACAATAAAGTTTGAAAAACCATTGGTAACCGTTCTCAATGAATTGCACATCAATTCGAGATTAAAATCTCCCGTATTATTTAAGGATGTGTCTCGATGATTTTCTGAAAGCAACACCAAAGAAGGATATGCCAACAACCCCTCAGAATTTATATTGTACTGGGTAGAACTTCTTATTTCAGTCAAATTTGGAGCACTAATTTTTACGTGTACAGGAGCGTAGTTCCTTACCCAATCGCAGTTATTGGGGTCTTCAATAATCAACTGACCTTCCACGACTCTGAATGAAACGTCATCAACTAAATTAGAACCCGTAGTAACTTCTACTTTTTGGCTGTCCGCTTGAGTGATTGTCAATGCTATGCCTTCATGTACCAATATTTTAGTGAATATTTCCAGCTTAACTTCTTGAGTGACCTCACGCCCACTAGATTGAAAGCAATCCTTAACTGATACTTTCATACAGGACTGAAAAACCAGTAAAACGAGTATGTAGCTAATTTTTTTCACACATTTAAATTTTAGTAATTAATTGATTGTATGATAATTATAAAATTGAGAACGTGCGCAACCACTCGCTGTGCTCGTTCTCTCATTAAAAATTTTAAACATTCTCTTTTGTGAATGTATTTTTAAAATTTATTACTGTTCGTTTCATCAAAAACGAATTCCTATTCCCCACTCCAAAGCTTCCGCTTTGAACCCGTGTGTTTTAACGCTAACTGACCCAAACCATTGTTTATTAAAATACCTTTTCAGTCCTCCTCTAAAATATACATCCGACTCGAATCTTGAAGGACTATAGATATAATATCCAACTTGTTTAATTAAAGACCATTTATTGATAAACAATTCATGTCCAAAATAAATTCCTAACCTTAAAAAATCTTCGTCTCCCTTTATTCTTCCCTCAGGATAAGCGATAGAACTGTATTTAATTTGTTCTTTTAAAAAATAAGACACAAAGAAATCGGTTCCCAATTGTAAGGCTGATTTGCGATTGAGTCTTTTATCTGCGGACGCAGACAATATAAAAAATGGATATTGACCACTTTCAATAATGTCACCTTCATTAATCCCTGAACTAAGCTTAATCTGAAAACGTGTTTTTTCTTGTAAATCGATGTGAGCGGGCAACTCGGAGGGCTCTCTTTTATTATTGGAGTTCAGTGTGTAATGAATTCCAAAATTGACATTGAGGGTGTTTACTCCTTTATTGGGAGATTTAAAGCTTGCATTGGAATAATGGGTCATCATAATACCTGCCTGTACACCCCATTGTTTCCAAAGATTGGGATGGTCATAGTTGAGCATTGCGTATGTCGAGGCTATAATATGCGTCCCGTAAAACAAGTTTCGGTAGTTTTCGGATTTATGATATGCTTTACTGGCATAAGCCACTCCTTGACCCAGTCGAAAGACCATTTTTCGATTCCAAAAATAAAAATTGTAGTGCCTGTAAATACCCATGTTAGTTCCGATACCATTGTTCTTAAAATTTTGAATTATTAAGGACGTTCCAACATCGGGATAATTGAATGCTTTGGCCCATGCGTCGGCTTCAGAGGTTTGTTGACTGTAAGAAAAAAGAATGCCCTCTGGGTGGTGGGTAATCAAATGAGCTATGTCTTTATCATGACGAGCAATATTGCCTGTAAAATAGGTAAGGTCAAGAGTTTGTGCAAATGAGAAATACGAGAACAGACTGATTGTTACAACAAAAAAGAATTGGGACGTCATAGCTCGAAGTTACTTAAAAAATTTCACTGGCAATAGTTTTAATATTGTCAGATTTTCCCATAGAATAATAGTGTAACAGAGGAACACCCGCCTTTACCAAAGATTTGCTTTGTTCAATACACCATTCGATTCCCACTTTTCGAACTTCTTGATTGTCCTTACACTTGACAACTGTTTTTACCAAATCATCGGGTATATCTACATGAAAACGGTGTGGAATCATGTTTAATTGTTTGATGGTGGACAAGGGCTTAAGACCGGGTACAATGGGAATAGTAATCCCAGCAGCTCTACATTTATCGACAAATTCAAAATATTTTTGATTGTCAAAAAACATTTGGGTGATGATATAATTGGCACCTGCGGCTATTTTTTTCTTTAAAAAATGAATGTCGCTCTCCAAGCTAGGAGCTTCCATGTGTTTTTCAGGATATCCTGCAACTCCTATACAAAAATCTGTTGAAGATGAATTCAGCAAATCTTCATCCAAATACACACCTTGATTCAAATCTTGAATTTGTTTTACCAAATCCACAGCATAGGCATGTCCTTCTTGCTCGGGCTTAAAATACGTTTCAGACTTGACGGCATCTCCCCTTAGAGCTACTACATTATCTATTCCTAAAAAATGTAAATCAATTAATAAATTCTCTGTATCTTCCTTGGAAAATCCTCCACATAAAATGTGCGGAACGGCATCGACTTGGTAACGGTTTTGAATTCCTGCACAAATACCAACAGTTCCGGGTCGTTTTCGAATGATCTTTTTTTCCAAAAGCCCATTGGCAAGCTCTTTGAAATTGTATTCTTCTCTGTGATAGGTCACGTCAATAAAAGGAGGTTTGAACTCCATCAATGGATCGATATTATCAAAAATTGATTGAATATTTTGCCCTTTCAATGGCGGCAGAATCTCAAAAGAGAATAAGGTTTTTCCGTTTGCATTCTTAATATGATCTATAACTTTCATAACTATTCGTTTAAATTAGGAGCAAGCCATTTTTCAGCACTTTCCAATGATATATTTCTTCTTTTGTGATAGGCTATTAGTTGATCTCTACTGATTTTACCCAATCCAAAATACCGCGCCTGAGGGTGCGCAAAATAGTATCCCGATACGGAAGCCGCAGGCCACATGGCCAAACTATCCGTAAGCGTTACACCTATATTTTCTTCGACTTTTAACAACTCCCAAAGAGTGTTCTTTTCCAAATGATCAGGACAAGCTGGATAGCCAGGAGCCGGGCGAATTCCTCGATACGATTCTTTGATGAGATCTTCGTTTGTCAATTGTTCGTTGGAGGCATATCCCCAATGTTGGGTTCGAATGTTTTGATGAAGATACTCTGCAAATGCTTCTGCCAATCGATCTGCCAATGCTTTAATCATAATGCTGTTATAATCATCGTTGTTTTTTTCAAACTCTTCGGCCAATTGCTGAGTTCCAAAACCAGTAGATACACAAAATCCTCCCATATAATCTGCAACAGACGAGTCTTTAGGCGCAATAAAATCAGCCAGTGCAAATTGAGGCTTACCTTGACTTTTTTTCAACTGCTGTCTAAGAGTTATAAATGTTGCAATGGGGTTTTTTCTGGATTCATCTGCATACAATTCAATGTCGTCCCCAATTGAATTTGCCGCAAAAAGTCCAAACACAGCTTTGGCTTTTAAAAGCTTTTCATCCACAATACGGTTTAATAAAACAGAGGCGTCTTGGAACAACTCTTGTGCTTGAGCACCCACCACTTCATCTTTTAAAATATTTGGATATTTTCCATGCAAATCCCACGATCTGAAAAAAGGACTCCAGTCTATAAAGGGAAGTAATTCTTTCAAATCCAACGAATCGATAACCTGAACACCAAGTTGGTTGGGTTTTGAAATATCTTCTTGTTTCCAGTCAATTGAGAATTTTCGTTGACGTGCCAGCTCTAAAGAAATATATTCTTTACTCTTTGTACGCTTTGCATAGTTGACCCTAAATTTCTCATAATCTTGTTTGATGGATTCTATATAGGAAGCTTTGGATTCTTTTTGCAATAAATTTCCAGCTACTGTTACCGCTCTCGAAGCGTCATTAACGTGCACAACCGAGTGATTGTATTCAGTATCGATTTTGACCGCAGTATGCGCTCTTGAAGTTGTTGCTCCACCTATTAACAACGGAATATCGAGCTGGTTCTTTTTCATTTGTTTGGCCAAAAAAACCATTTCATCCAACGAAGGGGTGATCAGTCCACTCAAACCAATTATATCTACTTGCTGCTCAACAGCGGCTTCAATAATTTTTTCGGGAGGAACCATAACTCCCAAGTCAATGATTTCGTAATTGTTACACCCAAGAACAACTCCCACAATATTTTTTCCAATATCATGAACATCGCCTTTTACAGTTGCCAATAGTATTTTGCCTGCTGATCTGCTCAGCCCATCTTTTTCGTTTTCAATAAAAGGCAATAAATAAGCGACTGCTTTTTTCATTACCCGAGCCGATTTAACTACTTGGGGTAAAAACATTTTTCCGCTTCCAAACAAATCTCCTACCAAATTCATTCCATTCATCAAATGTCCTTCGATGACTTCGATGGGTTTGTTAACCGACTTGCGAGCTTCTTCTACGTCAATCTCAATAAATTCGTCAATTCCTTTAACCAACGAATGCGTAATTCTGGATTGTAAATCTTCGTTTCTCCACTTTTGAACGGTTTTTTCCACATTCTTGGATTGTCCTTTAATCTGCTCTGCATAATCCAACAAGCGATCGGTAGCGTCTGCTCTTCTATCGAGCAAAACATCTTCAACTAAATCCAACAAATCTTTTGGAATTTCGTCGTAGATTTCAAGCATCGATGGATTGACAATACCCATGGTCATCCCATGTTGAATGGCATGATACAAAAAGGAAGAATGCATGGCTTCTCGGACAATATTATTTCCTCGAAACGAAAAAGAAACGTTGCTAACACCCCCGCTTACGTGTGCATGGGGTAAATTATTACGAATCCATTTTGTAGCTTTAAAAAAATCGAGCGCATTCTTTCGGTGCTCTTCCATACCCGTAGCAACTGGGAAAATATTGGGGTCAAAAATAATATCGTGGGGAGGAAATTGAAGCTGATCTACTAATATTTTATACGATCGCTCGCATATTTCAACACGTCGCTCAAAAGAATCAGCTTGTCCTTTTTCGTCAAATGCCATCACAATGACAGCCGCTCCGTAACGTTTAATTTTTTTGGCTTGAGCAACAAAAACATCAACCCCTTCTTTAAGGCTAATTGAATTAACAATACTTTTTCCTTGTACAACCTTGAGACCTGCTTCCAAAATTTCCCATTTGGAACTATCAATCATAATCGGAAGTTTGGCAATGTCTGGCTCTGCTGCAATTAGATTTAAGAATCGGGTCATTGCTTTTGCTCCATCTATCATCCCTTCGTCCATATTGACATCAATGATTTGAGCGCCTCCTTCTACTTGTTCTCTTGCTACTTCTAAAGCTTGACTGTATTTATCTTCCTTTATCAACCGTAAAAACTTTCGAGAGCCAGTGACATTGGTTCGCTCCCCAATATTCACAAAATTGGTTTCTGGAGTTACCACCAGTGGCTCAAAACCAGCTAAAGACAAGTGTTTATTACAGTCAGACTCCATTATTAAGCGTAGTGTTCTACCAGTGTTTCGGATGTTAAAAAGGGATGTACCAATGCTTTCCACTCCAGAAAATCCTTAGACTTTCTAAAGCCTATTTCGTGATCCTCTAAGGTATCCCATTCAACAATTAAAATATATTTATCAGCAGTTTCTATGCATTTTTTGAGTTGATGAGAACGGTAACCCTTTGCTCTAGAAATAATAGGTTTTGCCAACTCGTAATTTTTTTCAAAATCACTTGATTGGTTTTCTTTAATATGTAAAATGGCTACTTCTAAGATCATATCGAAATAAGTTTTATAGTTTTCGAGGGGAGTGTTTTAGTGTTTCCTCAGCAATTTGTTTGATGTGTTCGGGATTGGTTCCGCAACATCCACCAATAATATTGAGTAAATTTTCTTCAAGATATGGAGCAATCAAAGCGCGCATTTCTTGTGGAGTTTGGTCATATGCACCAAACTCGTTGGGCAATCCTGCATTGGGATGAGCAGAAGTATATATGTTTGCAACCCGACTCAGTCGTTGGATATAAGGCTTGAGTTGATCCGCACCTAATGCACAATTAAGTCCAATACTAAACAACGAAATGTGAGAAATGGAAATGAAAAATGCCTCAACGGTTTGCCCAGACAAGGTACGTCCACTCGCATCGGTTATGGTCCCGCTTACCATGACAGGAGTATCTATTTTTCGCTCTTCCTTTACCTCATCAACGGCGTACAAAGCAGCCTTGGCATTGAGCGTATCAAAAACGGTTTCAACCAGTAATGCATCCACTCCGCCATCCAACAATCCTTCTACTTGCTCTCGGTAGGAAGCAACGAGTTCGTCGAATGTAATTGCGCGGAAACCAGGATCGTTCACGTCTGGAGACATGCTGGCTGTTTTGTTGGTCGGTCCAATTGAACCTGCAACAAATCGAGGTTTCAGGGGATTTTTAAGGGTTATCAATTCAGAAGCTTCTTTTGCAATCTTGGCTGATTCATAGTTCAATTCATAAACCAATCCCTCCATTTGATAATCAGCCATGGCAATAGAAGTGCTCGAAAACGTATTTGTTTCCAAAATATCGGCTCCAGCTTCCAAATATGCAATGTGGATATCACGAATGGCTTTGGGCTGTGTTAATGAAAGCAAATCATTGTTTCCTTGCAGAGGAACAGGATGGTTTTTAAAACGAGATCCTCTAAAATCATCTTCAGAAAAAGAATAGGCCTGAAGCATGGTTCCCATGGCGCCATCCAAAACTAAAATACGATTTTTAACGGCCTCATTTAAGTTCATGACTTCACATTTTTAAGTGCCTGATCTATATCCTGAATAATGTCATCTGCATGCTCTAAGCCTACTGAAACTCGAATCAAACCGTCGGTAATCCCAACTGCCAATCGATCCTCTTCAGAAAGTTTGCTATGAGTCGTGGATGCAGGATGAGTAACAATGGTTCTGGAGTCACCCAAATTGGCAGAAAGGGAACACAATTGTATGCTGTTTAAAAACTGTGTTCCTGACGCAATTCCACCCTTCAATTCAAACGTAACAATATTTCCTCCGCGCTTCATCTGTTTTTTGGCTACTTGAACTTTTGGATGAGAATCCAAAAAAGGGTACGTAGTTTTATTGACTGCAGGATGTTTTTCGAGATAAACCGCTAATTTTTCTGCGTTGTCACTATGACGTTCCAACCGAACAGAAAGCGTTTCAAGACTTTTGGATAACACCCATGCGTTGAAGGGGGAAAGTGCAGGACCTGTATTTCGAGAAAACAAATAAATCTCTCTAATTAACTCTTTCTTTCCTACGGCAATTCCGCCCATAACACGACCTTGTCCGTCGATTAATTTAGTTGCTGAATGAATGACTATATCTGCTCCGAATTGAATGGGGTTTTGCAAATAAGGCGTCGCAAAACAGTTATCTATTACTAATATCAATTGGTGTTTTTTGGCTATTTTAGAGAGTCGTTCTAGGTCTACAATATCCAATCCCGGATTGGTTGGAGTTTCAGCGTAAATAATTTTTGTATTAGGCTGAATTAAAGATTCCAATTCGTCTAACTCATCAATCTGAAAATAGGTAGTGTCAATATTCCATTTTGGCAAATATTTGCTGAACAAACTGTGGGTAGATCCAAAAACCGCTCGCGCCGAAATGATGTGATCTCCACTCTTTAACAGCGCTGCAAATGTCGAAAACACAGCCGACATTCCACTGGCAAATGCGAAGCCGTCTTCTGCACCTTCTAATGTGCAAATTTTTTGAATAAATTCTGAGGTAGAAGGGTTCGAAAACCGACTGTAAATATTGCGTTCTTTTTCCTCGGCAAACGAAGCTCTCATTTCTTCAGCATCATCAAAAACAAAGCTTGATGTCAAATATATTGGGCTTGAATGTTCTTTATATTGAGAACGGTCTAATTGGCTTCTAATAGCGGCAGTTTCAAATTTTTTTGAACTCATATTTTTTTTCCGTTTACGATAACTTGATAGGTGATTTCAGCCGTAGCTTCTAAAGTTTTGGATACCGAGCAATATTTCTCAAAAGATAATTTGGCTGCGCGTTGGGCTTTTTCTTCAGGAATGTCCCCATCTATAAAAACCTGAACATGAATCCTATCAAACAAAGAGGGGACTTTCCCTTCTTGTCGATGTCCTTCCACTTCCATTCGTAAGGAACTAGGATCTAGTTTTTGTTTGTTGAGAATAGCAACAATATCGATGCTGCTACAACCAGCGATTCCCATGAGTAAAAGCTCCATAGGGCTGGCGCCTTGCGGCTCAGAAGAGGCCGATTTGTTATCCAAATGTATTTCGTGCCCTGTGTCGTTTGCAACGCTTACATGGAAATTATCAATTCGATTTAGTGTAACTTTCATTGAATGTTGGATTTAGGATTTGTTTATAGTAAACACTTCTTTAAGAAGTTGATTGAGTTGTTCAAACTCAATTAAGAAAGCATCGTGGCCGTGAATAGAGCGGATGCATTTGTAAAAAATATTCTTTTTGAATTTAGACAATCTCAAATAAGTTTCTCTATTTTCTTCGTCTGTAAAAAACAAGTCTGTATCAATAGAAACTAGGTATATATTGGATTCGATTTTCGCAACTACGGATTCAAAATCACCGTTTTGAGATATATCAATTGTTCTTAACAAATGATTCATCAATTTGTAGGCGCCAACTTGAAAACGTTGCTGTAATTTCTCTCCATGATGCAACAACCAGCTCTCAACATTGTAAATTTTCAACTCTTCATTGATTGATCGATCAAATCGAGATTTAAACGACCCAGGGGTTCGATAACACAACATGGCATGGAGTCTTGCGTCGTGGATGGGGCTGGATGAATTGTCAAGTATTTGGTCTTGCAAAAAAGCATTGGCAATTACCCAGTCCGATGATTTCCAATCGGTAGCAATTGGAATCAGATTCTTAATAAAAGAAGGGTATGCCGCTGCCAATTCCCAAGCCAAACCACCGCCAATAGAACCTCCAATAGCTGCATGCAAGGAAGCAATGTTGAGCATTTGAAGCCCTTGATGCACCATATGGGCCACGTCTGCTAAAATAAGATCTTGATAATCCTCAATCAACAAACCGTCATAGCCATTTCCCGGAATATTAAAAGAAATTACGGTATAGTGTAACGTGTCGATGAGTTTATTATCACCAACAATATCATTCCACCAACCATTTTCTCCCAATAAGGTAGAATTCCCGGTAAGTGCATGATTAACAAGCACTACCGGTGCATCTCCTATGGGAAGCCCAAAGGTTTCGTATGAAATTCGAACCGGAAAATCAGTACCTTTTAATGTCTTAAAAGAAGCCAATTCTATGTACTTTAGGGCCTTCATAAAAAGTGTATTTTAGAGCTTATCTATTAAATTGTATCAAAAGAAGCTTGAAGATCTGCTTTCAAATCTTCGATGTTTTCAAGTCCTACCGACAATCGAATTAAGTCAGTACTAACCCCAGTGCTTTTTTGCTGCTCAGCGTTCAATTGTTGATGAGTAGTACTAGCTGGGTGAATGATAAGTGATTTGGAATCTCCAATGTTAGCAAGCAACGAAAACAACTTTGTTTCATCAGCGACTTTTTTGGCCGATTCAAAACCGCCTTTGAGACCAAAAGTTATAATTCCACTTTGGCCGTTTGGTAAGTAATGATCCGCCTGTTTTTTATAGCTACTTGAAGCCAGTCCAGGGTAATTTACCCAAGTTACTTGTTCATTATTTTCAAGCCATTGCGCTAATTCGAGCGCATTTTCACTATGTTTTTTCATACGAATATCCAAGGTTTCAAGTCCTTGAATAATTTGAAATGCATTGAGTGGACTTAAAGCTGCTCCATGATCGCGCAATCCTTCAATTCTTACTTTAGCAATAAAAGCTGCGGCTCCGAGTGCATCGTGATAAACAAGTCCGTGATATCCTGGAGAAGGCTCTGTAAATTCTGGGAATTTTCCGCTTGACCAGTCAAATGTACCTGCGTCAATAATAACTCCTCCCATGGAAGTTCCATTTCCATTGATGTATTTTGTCAATGAATGAATAACAATGTTTGCTCCGTGCTTGATGGGATTCAACAACGATGGGGAAGCTACCGTATTATCAACCATAAAGGGCACTTTGGCAGCTTGTGCTTGTTTTGAAATCGCTTCCAAATCAAGTACGTCCAGTTTAGGATTTCCCAAAGATTCAGCAAAAAACAATCGGGTGTTATCTTGTACGGCTTCTGAAAAGTTAGCTGAATCAGAAGGGTCAACAAAAGTGGTAGTGATTCCCAATCGGGGTAACGTAACACTTAAAAGATTGTAGGTTCCTCCATACAAGCTACTGGAAGCAACAATATGATCTCCTGCTTTAAGAAGTACCAACAAGGCTGTTGAAATTGCACTGGTTCCTGATGCGGTAACCACAGATGCAATTCCTCCTTCAAGGGCAGCCAATCGTTGCTCTAGAATGTCGTTGGTTGGGTTGTTCAATCGCGTGTAAATGTATCCAGGCTCTGCTAAAGCAAATAAATTTGCTGCATGCTCTGAATCATTAAAGACATAGGCAGTAGATTGGTAAATTGGAACCGATCGGGTTCCTTGGGTAAGGGCCGTGTCGTGTCCAGAATGAAGGGCTTTGGTTGCAAATTGTTGAGTACTCATAAAACTAATTTTTATTTAAATTGAAAAGGTTTTCTTAATTGTGTCGGTATAATCTAATTTTTCCCATGTAAAAAGTTCGACCTCTTTTTCTAGGGTCCCATTATAGGGAGATTCAAATATTTTTTTTACAGTTCTGGGTGTTCTTCCCATATGTCCGTATGCAGCTGTTTCGGCATACATCGGGTTTCTTAATTTAAGTCTAGATTCTATTGCATAAGGGCGCATGTCAAAAATAGTTGCCGTTAACTTTGCGATTTCTCCATCGGTCATTCCAACGTTTGAAGTTCCGTAAGTATCTACAAGTAATGAGGTTGGTGCGGCGACACCAATTGCATAACTCACCTGAACCAATACTTCGCTACATACTCCGGCTGCGACAAGGTTTTTTGCTATGTGACGCGCAGCATAGGCAGCACTTCGATCTACTTTACTTGGATCTTTTCCACTAAAAGCACCTCCACCATGAGCTCCTTTTCCTCCGTACGTGTCAACAATGATTTTACGACCTGTGAGTCCTGTGTCTCCATGAGGCCCTCCAATCACAAACTTTCCAGTTGGGTTTATGTGATATTTGATTTGATCGTTAAAAAGCGCCTGAATATGTTCAGGAAAAGATGCTACTACTTTTGGAATCAAGATGTTTTTGATATCCTTTTTAATCTGTGATAGCATCGCCTCATCGGTATCAAACGGATCGTGTTGTGTAGAAACTACAATGGCATCTATACGTTGCGGCTTGTTGTCGTCGCTATACTCGATTGTAACTTGAGACTTTGCGTCGGGGCGTAAATAAGGAATTTCTGTGCCCGCTCTTCGCAAGTCAGCCAATACTTGTAAAATTTTGTGTGAAATGGCCAGTGCCAAAGGCATGTAATTTTCGGTTTCATTGGTCGCATAACCGAACATCATTCCTTGATCACCAGCGCCTTGTTCTTCCTCCGACTCGCGATCAACGCCTTGATTGATTTCTTGCGATTGTTCGTGAATTAAAGAAATGACTCCACAGGAATCTCCCGAAAATTGATACGCTCCTTGGGTATATCCTATTTTGTTAATTGTATTTCTTGCTATCGACTGAACGTCGATATAGGTTTTACTTTTTACTTCCCCTGCCAATACTACTTGTCCGGTAGTAACTAGGGTTTCACAAGCAACTTTGCTTTTTGAGTCAAAGGCTAAAAAATGATCCAGCAAACTATCACTAATTTGATCCGCTACCTTATCAGGGTGTCCTTCGCTTACAGATTCTGATGTAAATAAATATGACATTTTAATTGCTTTTAGAGAAGAAGATCTGACTTGAAAAAATAAATCTTGTAAAAGCAATTACTGCTTTAGCAATTTTTTTACGAGGTTGCAATCAGTCAAATCTATCCTCAATTAGACCGCAAAGGTAAATACCGCAGTCAAATTCTACAAGTAAAATATGTTTTTTTTATATCGATGCTCTTTATCGGAAGCTAAACGCAATCCCTGCAGTGAAAGTATTGTACTCCTGCAGTGTGTAATCTGCAAATATTTTTAGAAACAACAAATTCAAACGTGTACCAATGGTAGCCCTAGCTCCGTTGGATTTAACTTTTGTAGTAATGGGATCTGTGAGCGTTCTAGAGTATGTGTTTAAACCTGACTGGTATTCAAGTTCGTAGGTTCCTAAAACATCAAACGAAGTGTTTCCCATTCCGTATCCAAGCCCAGCATAAAAATCGATAAAAAGCAAATTAATAGATGCAAGCGCTTGAAGAGTAAATGTGTTGGTACTAAACGAAATTTGTTGACCACTCCCTTCGATGGAGCTATTTTTTTGAAGGTCGTATTCTGTACTCATATTGGAATAGGCTCCCAAGACAGAAACGTCTAAAGGAAGTTTATCAATAGGACCTAAGTGTTGCAGAATGTTGTATTTAAATCCAAAACCAAAAAGAGAGGCTTTGACTCCTTGCGAATTTATTGTTGGCATATAACGAACTATCAAATCCGTTTCTATAGGGAGTCCTATAGCAACCTGAACCATGGGAGAAGGGATGGCATTGAGTGGTAAATCGTCTCCAATTCCGCCTGGAGCCTGAACTTGAGCAGTGTAATCAATACCATCATTATCAGTAACTTTATATTTCAATGTTTCTGAAACATCAGGTCCAACAACAGTTGGGATGGATGTGTTTCCTGAAACGGTTTCAACATTATTCAACTCCACAATAGAAAACATCTCGTCTCGGCTTGGGGCAAAGGAGAAATTTCCTGTAATAGAAATGTCAAACCCGAATTTTTTGTGTGTTTTCGCTGTATGATACCACCCGCCGTTAAGGGAATGACTCATTCCTTTTAAGGCTGGAGTCAAATAACCCGTTACCAAAGCTCTTGAATCGTTCTCTGCAGCGAATAAAAGCGATTCAAAACCATCAGGGGTAGTGGTTTGTGAATGTATTGTTAAATGAGTTGTGAAAACTAGTAATATTGTAAGAATGAAATATTTCATGGGATAAGTTTAAAGGTCAAGAACAAAAATACATAAAAACTATAAATTATATTTAATTGAGAATAACAAATAGCGCGGCTGAACAACATATGAAGTGGTGAAATCATAAAAATTAGTAAACCCATCTCTATTTAACGTATGGTTATTCAATACGTTGGTAGCTTCAATAGAAATTTCCCACTTGCTTTTGGGTTTTTGATAATAAAGCACGATGTCTAAAAAGCTATATTCATTGAGTTTAGCTGACTGGTTTCTGTAGTGGTAATATGAAAAGTCTGACGCCAAAACAAATCCCTTGCCAAAATCGGCATCAAATCGCGCAAAGGGACTGTCGGTGTAAAAAGTATTGACCTGATTGTTTTTCTGGTACTGATTTTGGATAAAATTGTATCCCAATTCAAGATTAGGGGCTGATCTAAAGTTGGACGCAATACTGACTTTGTAATTTTGGTTCAATCCCTTTGAAAGAATGTATTGATCATTTTCTACATTGTTTTTCTCAGAGTAACTCACTCGCAAACTCGCTTCTGTTTTGAAGTTAGAAAATCGTTTTTGAAACCGCCCAAAGGCAGTATAAACATGGTCTGCAAAACTAGAATTAATGGGACTTGTAACCCGATTGATTCCTTCATAATAGGAACTGTTTTTAACGATTTCCTCACGTTTGCTGTAGGAAAGTCGTCCCGTAATATTAGTAAAACTAAATGTGTTGAAATTGTAGTAATTTAGATTGTAATTGTGAAACAAAGACGCTTCCAACTCGCGATTTCCAGCATATAAAGAGCTGTAATTTTTAAACACATAGCCTTGCGCATACGAATTGATGTCACTAAACCGATTGATCATTCGATACGTGAATCGAAGCGTTTCCGACTTTTTAAATTGTAGTTTTACTCGAATATCTGGAAGCATTTTGTAGAAATTGTTTGAGTTCGAGGTTCCTAACTGTTTGTCGTTGGAGTTAAATTTATGATATGCAAAGCCTGGCTCTAGGGTGAAAATTCCAGAGATAAATCGAATGTGGGCTCCTAAGTAAATATCTGAAAAATCGTGTTCAACTTGATTGTTAAAAAATGAAGCCTCCATTTCTGATATTGAATTGTCATCAAGAATTTGAAAAATTGAAGAGTCAAACTCTTGGCTGCCTTGGGTAGTTCCCAGTGTTAGATTCAGATTAACTCTTGGATTGAACACATAGAAATAATCCATTTTGGCTTCCCATTTGTTTGTGGAAACATCCCGAGATTGGTTGATGTTGTAATTTGTTTGGGACGCATCCAGAGGAAGAACACTTTCAAAGGGCCGGCGCATTCTTATGGCGTTGTAAAACGGATCTTCATTTTGAAACAAGTGTTGGGATTCAAAAGAAAATATATGTTTTTCGTTGGATGAAAAGTATGCTGATAAACTTTGATTTATAGAAGAAGGGGCTTGTCTTTTGTGAGTCACTATTTCTTCTATTTGTTGCGAGACCGAACTTTTGACAG
This sequence comes from Flavobacteriaceae bacterium, assembly GCA_029243385.1. Taxonomy (GTDB): domain Bacteria; phylum Bacteroidota; class Bacteroidia; order Flavobacteriales; family Flavobacteriaceae; genus JAQWSC01. The sequence continues at coordinate 130,624 of JAQWSC010000004.1, forward strand.
AGTCCTCATTCTGATCTGCGTTTTTGATCAAGATATCGTATTCAACTTGAAGAAAGTCGTTGGGAGTGTAATTTCCACTCAATTTATAAAGCTGCAAATCATTGTTTTGAAACACTTGACTCGAAACGGTTTCGGTGCGATCGTTTGCATTGTAATTTCGAATTTGAATATTTTCGATTTCGGTTGCTGTTTTGGAAACAATAATAAAACCGCTTATATCAAAGTTTTTACTAAGATCGTAGCCAAAATTAAATGCGCCAAATTGAGTGTCTAACGATTTTGCTCGATTGCTCTGTAACGAAGAAAAACGCAAATCATCTGACTTAATAGCAATTGAAGCACCGCTTTTTTGGTTCAAATTTCTAAATCCACCTGTAAAATTGTAATAATCTCTCCGAGTAAGGGGTGATTTGCCAAGGTTGTTTTTATTTCCAATGAAGTTAAAGCTCTTAGTTGGGTGGTAATAAAACAATTTTGGGTTCATTAAAAATCGATTATCAGGGCCTGCTCCTACTGAAACCTCTCCAAACCAAAAGTTTTTTTTGCCTTCTTTTAAACGGATATTTATGGCTAGATTATCGTCGTTATCTACTACGTTGCTTAACTGAGATACTTCGCTAAAATTTCGAAGGACTTCAATTTTTGAAACAACATTGGAAGGAATGTTTTGTGTGGCTAATTTAGAATCACCATCAAAAAAATCTTTTCCTTCAAGCATTACTTTTTGGACGCGCTTACCTTCCACTTCTATTTGCCCTTCATCATTAACCTCAACACCAGGCAAGTTTTTGAGTACATCCTCTAGCTTTTTTTCAGAACCTGTGTTGAACGAATCTGTGTCATACACAATGGTATCCCCTTTAATGGTAACGGGCATTTGATAAGAAACTTCAACTTCGTCAAGGTTTTCAGCCATTTCGAAGAGCGTTATCTGATGCGAAACATCATTTTGTGGTGTTAACGAAAATGCTTTTGTCTTAAAGCCCAAATAGCTGATTTTGATTTGGTAGGGATTTGATTTTTTTAACCCCAATTTAAAAGTTCCCTCCTCATCAGTAATAGCAAATGATTCGAGTCCTTTCGTTTCTTTTTTAATTGCAACGACATTGGCTGCGGTAATTGGGTTGCCTATCGAATCTTTAACAACTCCCTGATAGCGCACATTCTGTCCCCACGTTGTCAATCCTATGAAAAAAAGCACTGTAGAAATCACTGTTTTTAATTGCATCTATCCTCTAATTTTTGTTCGATTCCCACTGTTTCTGCCCTTACCATTTTGAAATTGCTCTCGCATTTCTTTTGCTTTATTTGCTCGAATGGTATTGAATTCGTTTTGGCTAACCTTTTTGCCTTTTTGGGGAGCTTTTATTGCTATTTTATCTTTGGGATTTAAAACAACTTTGGTACATAAAATAGTAGTGTTGTCGTCACTTATTTCGAGAATCAAACCGGGAAGTCCTCCATACAAATTGGGACCCGAAGACACAGGAATATCCATCGTATACCATGCTGTGACAATTACTGATCGTAGGGAAACGCTTTCAGTAAATTTTTCGTTTTGATCGCTCCGCATCCAACTTGTCGAACGATTTTTGACCTTACGGGTGTAAGTTGCTTTGTAACAAGTATATTGACCTATTTTCTTTGATTCAGCGCCCAATTGCCAGTTTCTTTTGTACAAAGAATCTTGAATTAAAAATAATTTCCCAAACAATTCTCTTTTTCGAGTGTAAGTTTGTTTTGCTAAATCTTTAAACAACAATCCAGAACTATCCCCTCTATAAATATGAGCCTTAACTATAAAGCCCTTTGATCTAGGAGTATCTAGTCGCTCTAGCTCTTTGTATAGCGAAGAGGTGGAATCAAAAGTCAATTCAAATTCTTTTTCAAGTGATGACTTCATTCGCTGTTTAATTATTTCTTTGCGTTGTTGAGGAATATTACGATTATCTAAATTGATTTCAACAGATGTCTTAGAAGCGTAAAAAGCTTTCCCTTGAACACCTTGACCATAAAATTGACTGACAAAAAATAGCGGCAATAGAATAAAAGAATACGTAAAATTCACGTACAAAAAGTTTTGATTAAATTAGACTTTGTTTTACTAATTTGGTTTAATAATAAAATTAAAAAATAGTTTTACATTTTATTGTATTTTTAATGCATGTTGATTCGCTCCTTTTTGATGATTTTCGTAACCGTTTTCGGTGTTGCTCAAACCTCTTTTGACAACAATGAAACAGTCTTTACGTCCAGCAACGTAGTAGCTATCAATTCTTTGGGAGAAATTTTTGAATTGAAAAACGAATCGCTAATTAAAGGTTCGTACCGCTACCACAATGTGTTGTTGGGGAAGATTTCTCAAATAGATGTTTCAAATCCCTTAAAAACATGGGTTTTTTATCAAGATTTTCAAACTACTGTTCAGCTTGACAACACCCTCAATCCGATTCAAAAAACCATCTTTACCGATGCTTATGTGAGCCACATAGGGAATGCTTCATCAGATCGTTTGTGGCGTATCAACTCTGGTAGTAACCAGTTGGAGCTTTACACCATTCAAACCCAAAAAAGCATTCCATTATATACTCCTTTTACAGAGCCCGTTGTTGGCTTTTCTTCATCACAAGAATTTTGTTGGGTGCAAACATCTTCGGCATTGTTTCTGTTTAACACCTATGGAAGTCTGCTCCAAAAAATACCATTTCAAGGAAAACATTTGCTTGCTTTTGACGGAAAAGTGCTTTTGGTAGAAAATGATAAGGGCTGGTATTCCTTCACTTATAAGAAAGACAAGGAGCTTCGTTTATTGGATTTTAAAAAATATTTACCCCAACGATTATTTCCATCAGGCAATTATTTTTATATTTACGAGGGAAATCAAGTGATTAAAACAAAACTACCAAACTAAGAAGAATGCATATAGCCATTGCCGGGAATATTGGAGCTGGAAAAACAACACTGACCAAACTTTTATCAAAACACTATAAATTTGAAGCCCATTACGAAGATGTGGTCGAAAATCCTTACCTAGACGATTTTTACGGTCAAATGGAACGCTGGTCATTCAATTTGCAGGTCTATTTTTTAAACAGTCGATTTCGTCAAATTTTGGAAATTCACAATACCAAAAAACATGTCATACAAGATCGAACCATTTATGAAGATGCGCACATTTTTGCGCCCAATCTTCATGCAATGGGATTGATGACCCACCGGGATTTTCAGAATTACAGCTCTCTTTTTGAATTGATGGAATCGTTGGTGAAAGGGCCCGATTTACTAATATATTTGCGCAGCAGTATTCCCAATTTGGTGGAACAAATTCACAAAAGAGGACGGGAATATGAAAACTCCATAAGCATTGATTACCTTAGCCGCTTGAACGAGCGATACGAAGCCTGGATTCAACAATACAGCAAAGGAAAACTACTCATTATTGACGTCAATGATTTAAACTTTGTGGACAACCCAGAAGACTTAGGGATTATTGTAGAACAAATCGACGGGCAATTGAACGGACTTTTTTAACGATTAGCATACATGCTTATCGAAGTGCAAACCCTTACAAAAAAAAGGTTCAGAAAATTAAGATTTTAGTTTAAAAAAAAGGTGTTACCTTTGGATCACAAGAAAACCCACATCTTATATATGCAGGCATGAAACCTAACCAACCACCCATAACTTATGATTTCCCATCAGTTTTTGTTACTATTTTGTTCGGTTGCTTGTTAGTTACTCAAAACAATGCCAAGAGAAAAACACTTTATTCTATATTTATATTAATCTCAAAAACCTAACTCATGAAAAAAACCATGAAACCCCTTTTATTAGCTATTGCGTTATTTACAACACTTATTTCTTGTGATAAAATTGAGGAAGCCACCACCGTCAAAGTTGATGGTTCAGACGTAATAGACTTTACGGTGTCCCTAAGTCCTGGACAATCTATAGATGAAACTATAACCTACAATTTGTCAGACAATACGGAAATAAACGATTATTTAGACAAAGTCAAAAACGTTCAAATAATCGAGGCATATTACGTTTTAACCAGTTTTAGCAGTACGACTCAAACCACAGGCAGTATTACGTTTACCCTAGACGACGACGCGTTTGGTCCGTTTGAGCACAACTTGATAGAAGATGTCAATAACGCTAAGAAAACTACTCTTGATATTGGGAAGCTAAACGCTGCTTCTAGTGAACTTTTGAATAGCAAAAAATTATCAGTTTCTGTAAAAGGAAGCCACAGTATTCCTGCTTCAGGTTCCGCTTCAGAACAGCTGGGAATTACACTTTATCTTAAAATAAATATTTCAGCATCACCGCTATAGTTCTAGCGATAAATACAACATTTGATTTAAAATAAAAAAGCCGCAGAAATGCGGCTTTTTTTTATTGTATATGGAGGTTTTACAACTCCGATGTAATAGCATCAATTTTGTCTTGAACCTCCTTTTCAGAGCCTTCAATAGTTTGTGTTGTAGTAACAACTTCACCATTTTCTTTAGTGATGGCGACTACAGTAGCCTCTACATTTTCCTGATCGTCAGCAGTCGCTGAAACTTCCACTCTTATTTCTTTAAACACTTCGGAGTGCGAGACAGTATCATGATCTGCATGTCCTCCTAAAATAGGAGCAATCACAAGACCAATCAAACAAGTAAGTTTGATAAGGATGTTCATGGAAGGACCTGAAGTGTCTTTGAATGGATCACCAACAGTATCTCCAGTAACGGCTGCCTTGTGCGCATCAGAACCTTTGTATGTCATTTCACCGTTGATTTCAACACCGGCTTCAAACGATTTTTTGGCGTTGTCCCAAGCACCACCTGCATTGTTTTGGAAGATAGCCCACAAAACACCACTAACAGTAACTCCAGCCATATAACCTCCTAGCATTTCAGCAATGGCAATATTTTCCATACCAAATGCCATGGGTACAAAAGCAATGATTAACGGAAATCCAATAGTAAGCAATCCTGGCATTACCATTTCTTTTAGTGAGGCTTGCGTAGAAATCGCAACGCATTTATCATATTCGGGTTTTCCCGTTCCTTTCATAATTCCAGGAATGTCTTTGAACTGACGACGAACTTCGTGAACCATTTCCATAGCGGCTTTCCCAACAGCATTCATTGCCAAAGCAGAGAATACAACAGGTACCATTCCACCAACAAACAACATCGCCAAAACAGGAGCTTTGAAAATATTAATCCCATCGATTCCTGTAAAAGTAACGTAAGCAGCAAACAATGCCAATGAAGTTAAGGCTGCAGAAGCAATTGCAAATCCTTTTCCAGTGGCTGCTGTGGTGTTTCCAACAGAATCCAAAATATCCGTTCGCTCACGAACGATAGGTTCTTGTTCACTCATTTCGGCAATCCCTCCTGCGTTGTCAGAAATAGGTCCGAAAGCGTCAATAGCCAACTGCATTGCAGTAGTTGCCATCATCGCTGACGCCGAAAGTGCTACACCGTAAAATCCAGCAAAGGCATATGAAGCCCAAATAGCAGCAGCAAATAACAACACCGATGAAAACGTTGAAATCATCCCAGTTGCCAAACCAGCAATAATATTGGTTCCTGCTCCAGTACTGGATTGTTGTACAATTTTAAGAGTGGGCGTTTTTCCCAATCCTGTATAATATTCTGTTACTGATGAAATGACTGCTCCAACTACCAAACCTACCAAGGTGGCATAAAATACGCGCATAGCAGAAATTTCAATCAATCCTTCTCCAAAGAACTCCATTTTCATGGTTTCTGGCAACATCCAGTTACAAAGACCAAAACATGTTAAGGCAACCAAAATAATAGATGTCCAGTTTCCAACGTTCAAGGCTCCCATTACTTGGTCTTCCTTGGCATCGTTGTTTTTAATTTTTACTAAAGTTGTTCCAATAGCAGAAATAATAATCCCTGCCCCAGCAATAGCCATTGGCAACAAAATAGGTCCTATTCCTCCGAAGGCATCTGAAATGTTTCCTCCCATATCTTCAATTACATAGTTACCAAGAACCATGGCTGCCAATACAGTAGCTACATAGGAACCGAACAAATCAGCACCCATTCCTGCAACATCTCCAACATTATCACCCACATTATCAGCAATAGTAGCTGGATTTCGGGGATCGTCTTCTGGAATACCTGCTTCTACTTTACCAACCAAATCGGCTCCCACATCAGCGGCTTTGGTATAAATACCACCCCCAACACGAGCAAACAAAGCAATGGACTCTGCACCCAAAGAAAAACCGGCTAGAGTTTCTAGCACTATGGTCATGTCTAGAGTATTGGTCCAAACACCGCCCATAAAAATGTGATAAAAAATAATAAAGAATGCGGTTAGGCCCAAAACTGCTAAACCTGCAACACCCAATCCCATAACGGTTCCTCCTCCAAAAGAGATTTTGAGCGCTTTGGGCAAGCTCGTTCTAGCAGCTTGGGTAGTTCGAACGTTTGTTTTTGTTGCTATTTTCATACCAATGTTTCCTGCAAAAGCAGAAAACGCGGCACCAAATGCAAATGCAATGACAATCAAATAACTTGTTGTTTCGACTACACTAGCAACAACAGCCAGTAAAGCACTAACTACAACCACAAAAATGGTTAGCAATCGATATTCTGCCTTCAAAAAAGCTTGTGCTCCTTCGTAAATATGGTCTGAAATTTCTTTCATTTTCCCATCTCCAGCATCTTGCTTCATTACCCAAGATTGTTTGAAAAGCATGTAAGCTAAACCTAGTAATGCCATTGCTATTGGCATATAAATCATCATTGATTCCATTTTTTTTATTTAATAATTTGCGATTGCAAAAGTATAAAAAAAATATACTAAAATCGCAGTATTCTGTTTAATTTATGCTTCTGTTTTTTGAATGTGTCTATTGAAAAAAATAGGCAGGCAATAAATCAGGAGATTGATAAAATACCCTATGCTTTTGAAAAAATTTTGAATACGATACTTGCAAATTATAGTATGGTATAAAAAAGTATCTTTCTACAAAACTTTTTTAACAGCCTTAATCACATCGTTGCTGTTAGGCAACCACTCTTCCAATAATACAGGAGAATAAGGAGCTGGAGTGTCGGCAGTATTGATTTTTTGGATGGGAGCATCTAAATAATCGAAAATTTGATTCTGTACTTGATACGTTATTTCAGTAGAAATATTTCCGAAAGGCCATGATTCTTCTAAAATAACCAAACGATTGGTTTTTTTGACCGACTCGAAAATGGTGTTGACATCAAGGGGACGAATGGTTCTCAAATCTATAATTTCACAGGAAACACCTTCTTTTTCTAGAGCATCGGCCGCTTTGAAGGCTTCCTTTACTATTTTTCCAAACGAAACAATCGTTACATCAGACCCTACGCGCTTTACTTCGGCAACACCTATCGGAAGAACATATTCTCCTTCTGGAACCTCGCCTTTGTCTCCATACATTTGTTCAGACTCCATAAAAATGACAGGGTCATCATCACGAATTGCTGCTTTGAGCAATCCTTTTGCATCGTATGGATTGGAAGGCACCACTACTTTTAAACCCGGACAATTGGCATACCAACTTTCAAAAGCTTGGGAATGGGTTGCCCCTAATTGACCCGCAGAAGCAGTTGGACCTCGAAAAACAATCGGACAAGGAAACTGTCCTCCCGACATTTGTCGGATCTTGGCAGCATTGTTAATGATTTGATCGATACCTACTAACGCAAAATTAAAGGTCATAAATTCAATGATAGGCCGATTTCCAGTCATCGTAGAACCTACGCCAATTCCTGAAAACCCTAATTCAGATATAGGAGTGTCAATAACGCGCTTTTCGCCAAATTCATCTAACATGCCTTTGGAAGCTTTGTAAGCACCGTTGTATTCTGCCACTTCCTCACCCATCAAATAAATGCTTGGGTCTTGTCGCATTTCTTCTGACATGGCTTCACAAATTGCTTCTCTAAATTGTACCGTTCTCATAATTTGGCGTTCTTTTTTTGTTGCTGCAAAAATAGGGATAAATGATACACTACTGCAACGAAAAAAGTGAAAAAAAATATTATGCATGCATAATAAATGTAATGAATATTGATTAACTTTGTTTTTTAAACATTTATACAATGAAAATTTTAGTCTGTATTAGTCATGTTCCTGACACAACTTCAAAAATCAACTTTGTCGAAAACGATACGCAGTTCGATCAGCAAGGTGTTCAGTATGTTATTAACCCCAATGATGAGTTTGGTCTTACTAGAGCCATGTGGTTTAAAGAAAAACAAGGAGCATCTATTGACGTAATAAATGTAGGTTTAGCCCAAACAGAATCAACACTTCGGAAGTGCCTCGCCATTGGAGCTGACAGCGCAGTGCGAATTGATGCGGAACCTTTAGACGGTATTTTTGTTGCCAAACAAATTGCTGCTTACGTTCAAGAAAATCCCTACGACCTAATTATTGCAGGAAGGGAATCCATCGATTATAATGGCGGAATGGTTCCTGGAATGATTGCTGGTATTTTAGGGCTAAATTTTGTAACCAATTGTACTCACCTATCCATTGACAATAATAAAGCAACTGCGGAGAGAGAAATTGACGGCGGTAAGGAAACTTTATCATGTCCGCTTCCACTTGTAATCGGAGGTCAAAAGGGACTTGTAGAAGAAAGCGATCTTCGAATACCTAATATGAGAGGAATCATGCAGGCTCGAAAAAAACCCCTTTCAGTGTTGCCCGCTTTTGAAGCTGCACCTGACACCAAAATTAACACATTTTACAAGCCCGCTGAAAAAGAGGCTGTAAAACTTGTTGATGCGAAAAATATTGACGAATTGATTGATTTGCTTCACAACGAAGCCAATGTATTGTAACAAAAAAACACCCATATGTCTATCTTAGTATATATCGAATCAAGCGAAGGAGCTATCAAAAAAACGGGGCATGAAGGAACTTCATACGCAAAAGCACTGGCCGAAAAAATGAACTGCAAAGTAACCGCTCTGACCATCAATGTATCCGATACGGATTCATTGAAAGAGTACGGTGCTGATGCTGTTTTACAAGTAACAAACGCTGATCTAAAACACTTTGAAGCAAGTGTTTACAGCAATATCATAGCACAAGCCGCCAAAGAAGTGAGTGCTTCAGTAGTAGTAATAAGCAGCAGTGCAGACAGCAAGTATATGGCTCCATTGTTGGCCATTGAGCTCAATGCTGGATACGCCTCCAATGTTACTGATTTGCCTTCAAGCTTATCCCCTTTTAGGGTCAAAAGAACTGTATTTACTAACAAAGCTTTTTGTGACACAACCCTACAAACAGACGTTAAACTCTTGGGTCTTTCCAATAATTCTTTTGGTGTTCATAAAAACGTTGGAGAAGCTATTACTACCTCTTTTGAACCCGTCTTAAAACCATCTTCTGTTCAGGTGGATTCCGTAGAAAAAGTAGTTGGCAAAGCAACAATAGCCGATGCAGACATTGTGGTTTCTGGTGGTCGTGGGCTAAAAGGCCCCGAAAACTGGGGACTAATCGAAGAACTGGCAGATGTATTGGGCGCGGCAACTGCGTGTTCAAAACCAGTTTCTGACCTAGGATGGAGACCACACAGTGAACATGTAGGGCAAACCGGAAAACCTGTTGCAACCAATTTATACATTGCCATTGGGATTTCAGGAGCCATTCAACATTTGGCAGGTATCAACGCCTCCAAAGTTAAAGTGGTTATTAACAACGATCCTGAAGCCCCTTTTTTTAAAGCCGCTGATTACGGTATTGTCGGCGATGCCTTTGAAGTAATTCCTAAACTCATCGAAAAATTAAAAGCCTTCAAAGCACAAAGCGCATAATTTGATTTTTTGTTTTACCTTAGAAGTTTGAAATAACTCGCTAAAAAACATTATTTCGTAATGAGCTTATTGCGTCTTACCATTAACAGAATTTCATACAGCCAAACTCAAAACGGGGCTTATTCCCTTATTTTGGATGAAGTAAAAGGCAATCGAAAGCTTCCTATAGTTATAGGAGGGTTTGAAGCACAAGCCATAGCCACGGAACTCGAAAAAGAAATCCGTCCACCTCGCCCTCTTACTCACGACTTGTTTAAATCTTTCGCCAGTCATTTTGATATTACTATAAAAAAGGTAATCATTCACAAGCTAGTGGAGGGTGTTTTTTATTCTAGCATAATTTGTGAGCGCGATAAAATTGAAGAAATTATTGATTCTCGAACATCGGATGCTGTTGCATTAGCCCTTCGATTTGATGCTCCCATATACACCTATGAAAGCTTATTGGAAAAAGCAGGTATTGTATTAGACCCCAAAATAGCCGCAGAACTAAACCCTAGTGAAAACTCAAACAAGACCCCTCAAGACAAGAATACGCCCACAAAAAATTTTGAGAATTTATCCAAAAGTGAATTGGAAAAATCAATAGCTGAAGCTATCAAAAAAGAAAACTATGAAATTGCCGCCAAACTAAGAGATGAAATTTCAAAAAGAAACAGCAAATAACGAATGATTTTAAGCGCAATAATTCAACAAACCGATAGTATAATTCCAAGTGTCGGGTTTACAGTAGAGGGGTTAATTCGAGGAGGAATTGGAATGGTTTTTGTGATCGTGCTAGCATTTTTGTTTAGCTCCAACAGAAGGGCTATTTCCTGGAAAACAGTTGGGATTGGATTGGGAGTCCAACTTTTGTTAGCCTTTGGTATTCTTCGTGTGTCTTTTATTCAAAAAGCTTTTGAATGGGTTGGAAATATTTTTATAAGTATTTTAGACTTTACCAACGCAGGGAGCACTTTCTTGTTTGGCGATCTAATGAATAGTGAAACCTATGGGTTTATTTTTGTGTTTCAAATATTACCCACTATTATTTTCTTTTCGGCATTAACTTCGCTTTTTTTCTATCTTGGAATTATTCAGTTTATAGTAAAAGTCTTAGCGCAATTCATGACTCGTATATTGAATATTTCAGGAGCTGAAAGCTTATCTGTTATTGGGAATATATTTTTAGGCCAAACAGAAGCCCCTTTGATGATTAAGGCCTATTTAGAAAAAATGAACCGTTCCGAAATATTATTGGTAATGATTGGCGGAATGGCCACTGTAGCTGGTGGCGTATTGGCTGCTTATATAGGGTTTTTGGGCGGTGAAGATCCCGTTTTACGATTACAATTTGCAAAACATTTACTAGCTGCTTCCGTTATGGCAGCACCTGGTGCCATCGTTATTTCAAAAATTTTATATCCACAAAGCGAAGAAATAAACACAAATGTTACCGTTTCAATAGACAAAATAGGATCGAACGTATTGGATGCCATCGCAAATGGTACTTCTGAAGGAATCAAGCTCGCTGCAAACATTGGAGCTATGCTGCTTGTTTTTGTAGCACTTATAGCCATGCTTAATGGGATATTTGATTGGATCGGAGAAGTCTCAACACTCAATGCTTGGATTGCTGAAAACTCGCCCTATGAGAACTTGTCTTTGGAAGCCATTTTAGGAACTATTTTTGCTCCTTTAATGTGGCTTATGGGAGTTCCTTCGGTAGATCTTTTACCCATGGGTCAATTGCTTGGAGTTAAACTAGCAGCAAGTGAATTTATCGGATATATTCAATTGGCTGAGCTAAAAAATCCCGCAAACGCGATCCATTTCACTTACGAAAAGTCGATCATTATGGCTACATACATGCTTTGTGGATTTGCAAATTTTGCTTCCATTGGAATCCAAATTGGAGGAATTGGCTCACTAGCTCCAGGACAGCGAAAATTACTATCAGAATTTGGTATGCGCGCACTAGTTGGTGGAACATTAGCCTCCATAATGTCAGCCGTTATTGCTGGAATGATCATCGGTTAAATTTCGTTAATAAAGTATTGAAAAATAGTTCCAAAGGATTCAATCTATACCATAGATTTCTTTATTTTAGTAAATCAATTATACAACGTTTATGAAGCAATATTTGGACATGGTAAACCATGTTTTAGAGCATGGAGTTGAAAAATCAGACCGAACAGGAACAGGAACAAAAAGTGTTTTTGGGTATCAAATGCGTTTTGATTTGCAAAAAGGGTTTCCAATGGTGACTACCAAAAAACTTCATTTAAAATCTATTATCCATGAGCTTCTCTGGTTTATAAACGGAGATACCAACATCCAGTATTTAACAGAAAATGGTGTGCGAATATGGAACGAATGGGCAGACGAAAACGGTGATTTGGGTCCCGTTTACGGTCATCAATGGCGAAATTGGAACAGCGAAGAAATTGATCAAATAAAAGAGATTATCGAAACGCTAAAAACCAATCCAGACAGTCGGCGGATGTTAGTATCGGCATGGAATCCGAGTGTGCTTCCAGATACTTCTGTTTCTTTTTCTGAAAATGTAAGTCAAGGAAAAGCAGCGCTTCCCCCATGTCATGCTTTTTTTCAGTTTTATGTAGCCAACGGAAAACTTTCATGTCAACTCTATCAAAGAAGTGCTGATATATTTTTAGGGGTTCCTTTCAACATTGCCTCCTACGCCCTATTTACGATGATGATGGCGCAAGTATGCGGTTACGAAGCAGGCGAATTTATTCATACTTTTGGAGATGCTCATATTTATAGCAATCATATTGAGCAGGTGAATCTTCAACTTTCCAGAGAACCCAAAACGCTTCCATCAATAAAAATCAATCCAAACGTCACTTCTTTGTTTGATTTTACATTTTCGGATTTTGAACTCATCGACTACGACCCACATCCCCATATAAAAGGAGCGGTAGCGGTTTGATTTTTGATTTTTTCTAGGAACTTGTAAATTATTCTTCACTTAAAATCTTTTTTTAGTACTATCTATTTGGTATTACTAGGTCAATTCCACAAGCAACTCCAATTACCAAGCTTGGTAATTTGAAGTAAATTAAATAGTATCTTTGTATCGATATTTATAAGCCCGAATATGTTTTTTAAAAAAAAGCAACTATCTCAAATCGACGACGAGCAAATAGCGCTTGTAGAAAATGCTCAACAACGCATTCGACAAAAAAAACGCCTTTATAATCATTTTGTTTTTTGGGTGTTCGCTTCTATAATTTTGTGGTTTGTTAATGTGGTCGTGGGTGTTCGTGAAGACATTCTTATTTTGGACTACCCTTGGTTTGTTTCAATAATTGTTGTTTGGAGTTTACTATTACTCTTTCACACTTTTCAAGTCTTTATAACCAAACGTTTTATGGGAAAAGAATGGGAAAAAGAACAACTAAAAAGACTCACTGCACTCCAACAAGTCAAAATCGAAAAAATAAAACGAGCCTTGGATAAAGAAGCGCAACTCATTGCAGATTCCCAATTCCAAAACGAACAAATCCAACCAAAACAATGCATTACAATTATTGCTGCTGCGGCAACGAATAATGCATTGGGAAAAGACAACAATCTGATTTGGCATTTATCCAATGATTTGAAAAGATTCAAAAGGTTGACCAAAGGACACCATGTTATTATGGGGCGAAAAACCTTTGAATCCATGCCCAAAGCCCTTCCTAGCAGAGTCAATGTCGTAATTACTAGACAAAAAGATTACCAACCCGAAGGAGCCGTAATCGTTCATTCGCTAGACGAGGCCTTGGAAATTGCTAAAGACGATGAACAACCTTTTATCATCGGGGGTGGTGAAATATACACGCAAGCATTAAATATTGCACACCGAATTGAACTCACTCGGGTTCATGCCGATTTTGAAGCGGACACCTTTTTTCCATCCATTGACGAATCGGTTTGGAAAGAAACTTTTAAGGAAGATCATTTCAAGGATGCAAGCCATGACTATGACTTTACCTTTATTCAATACGAAAAAAATAACTAGTTAAACATATTTTATGAATGCATTTGTTTTCCCGGGACAGGGAGCTCAGTTTATTGGAATGGGACACGACTTGTACCAACAATCGTCTCAGGCAAAAAAACTTTTTGAAACCGCCAACGCTATTTTAGGGTTTTCTATAACAGACATCATGTTTGAGGGTACTTCTGAAGACTTAAAACAGACTCGAGTTACACAGCCTGCAATATTTTTACATTCGGTAATTCTTCACGCCGTGATGAATCACACCGTACAGCCAAATTGTGTTGCTGGACATTCTTTGGGTGAATTTTCAGCTTTAGTAGCCAACGGCACACTTACTTTTGAAGACGGATTGCGATTGGTTTCCAAAAGAGCTTTGGCGATGCAAAAAGCCTGTGAAAATACTCCAGGAACTATGGCTGCCGTTTTAGGGTTGGAAAATGGAATTGTTGAAGAAGTCTGCAAAAATACTGAAGGTGTTGTCATAGCGGCTAATTACAATTGCCCCGGGCAACTGGTTATTTCAGGAGCTGTTCCAGCAGTTGAGAAAGCATGCGAAACTTTAAAAGAAAAAGGAGCTCGAAGAGCCTTGTTGTTACCCGTAGGCGGCGCATTTCATTCTCCGCTTATGGATGCTGCTAAAAAAGAATTGGCTGAAGCCATCAACAATACACAATTTAACACACCTCATTTTCCAATTTATCAAAATGTGACTACAACTGCCGTTTCAGACGCTAGTCAAATTCAACAAAATTTAATTGACCAACTAACAGCACCCGTCAAATGGACGCAAAGCGTTGAGCAAATGATTGCCGATGGAGTTACACATTTTAAAGAAATAGGCCCTGGCAAAGTGCTTCAAGGGTTGATTAAAAAAATTCATCGTGAAGCAGAAACTTCTAGCGGCGAATTTCAAGAAAGCTAATCGTTATAATTCAAAAATAGCTCCTTGTTGAGCCACTTGATAGCCCATCTTTTTTAACCTTTTTTTGGAAGGATGATTGTCTAACAACGCTGGATTGGAATGATTCAAGTGAATAAAAATAATTTTAGAACGGATTGTTTCTGATTCGTTTCGAAACAACTCAAGAGTTTCTTCTATGAACGGATGTGGAACCTCGCTCATGGGTCTTGGTATTTCTCCTTCGCTGTAAAAGGTGGCATCAATAAAGGCATAATCCACTTTCTTTACTTCTTCAACGATATCTTTTTCCCACAAATGCCACTTGTCAATATCGGGAATAAACAAGGCTTTTGTGTTTTTACCTTCTATTAAGTAGCCCACTGTTTCTGAAAATTCATCTCTATGAGGAACTAAAAATGGCGTGAGTTGCAATTGGCTGTTAACAGCTACGGGAACTCGATTTTGCATGGAATTGAGTTGAATGTTTTGGAGAGCCACCAATTGACTCCAAGGACCATTTGATCGTAAGTATTGCGCCATTTTGGGCATGGCGTAAACAGGAATGTTTTTGGCTCCCAAAGCCTCTCTGCCCAAATACATTAAACCTGTATAGTGTCCTATGTGCGCATGTGTTAAAAAAATACCGTCAACACTGCTTGATTCTGAACCCTGATTCAGCATACGAATTTGATCTGTAATATTAGGAGTAGCTTCGATCAAATATTTTGTATTATTTATTCGATCTACTATCCCCAAACTTGTCACATACTTTTTGGGTTGCTTGCCTTGGTAATACAATTGGCAGCATGTTTTTTGACAACCAATGTGGGGGTATCCTCCGTCTTGCGAGATTCCTAGCACTTGAATGTATTGTGCAGGTGGGTCAATCGATAATACTGAAAAACTCAAAAATACTCCGCTAAAAAAAAGTACGGCTATAAAAAAAGCTCGGTATGTGTTCAAAAAACGCAAAACTAAGAAGTAGATTTTGATGCATCCTTTTCAACATAAATAGAGGTCGATGGGAAAGCAAAAGATGCCTTGTGCTTGCTTACAATTTCCATGATCTTATAATTAACATCTTGGCGAACATTAATAAGGTCGTCCCAACTGGGGCTGGCTACAAAATACATCACTAAAATATCTAAAGAGCTGCTAGCAAATTCTTGAAAGCGAACGCGACCGTCTTGGTTGGTATCAGGATGTTCGTCAATCATTATTTGAATATCAGACACTATATTTTTGATTTGATCAATAGAAGAATCGTAGGTCAATCCAATAAAAAACCGAACACGACGCACAGGTCTTGCCCCCAAATTGTCCAACTCTGCATTGACCATATTTTTATTGGGAACAGTAACAATACTTTTATCAAAAGTTCGAACACGCGTGCTTCGAAATCCTACCTTTTCAACCACACCCGTAACACTTCCGGCAGTAATAGCATCTCCAACTGTAAATGGTCGGTCGAAAAAAATAGTAAACGAACCTAATAAATTTTCCAAGCTTTCCTTTGAAGCCATTGCAATGGCTATTCCTCCTATTCCTAGACCTGCTGCCATTGCCGTAACATTGACTTCAAAAACACTGCTTAAAACTGTTAAAACAATCAAAACAATAAGAATTACTTTTAGCAAATCAATAGCAAACGGAATCAACTGATCGTCCATTTTATTATCTGTTTGTAACGCTCTGTGCTTTAAAATCAACCCAACAAAATCAATAAAACGCAAGACGATCCAAAATATTGAAAATATCCAACAAACAGAAAATACTCTGGATACTAACATAAGAATACCAAACTCGTCGGCGGGAGCCAAATTCCAAGCTGAAGGTATTTGTAGATAGGTAGTCGCCAAGTACAGTATTCCCAACATAATGAAAAGCCCCAAAGGCTTCATCATTAGGCTGTCAAATTTTTCAACTCCAACTGCTTGTTCTTTTTTGCCAAAAAGACGATACAACAAGTGGCTGAGATATTTGGAAATAATTCGTTTAAAAAGAAATCCTAGGAGAAGGGTTCCTAAAAACAACAAATAACTTTTTGCTGTATTCTCAAAATAAATGCCGTCTAAAAATGCTTGTAAATTCATAACTGTTGATTCTTATTAATTGCAAAGATAAAAGAATATAACTACTAGTTTTGCTCAATAGAAATAGCCTGAAAAGTAATCATCGAATATTGGTCAAATATTGTTGTTACTTCAATAGGATTGCAGCAGACTTCACAGTCCTCGATATAGGTCTGAGAGCCCACAGATGGGTCCAAAAGCATTGATATTTCCTCCCAACAGTACGGGCATTGAAAAAAATGTTCTTCCATTGATTTTTAGGATTGTTGATCGAGTTCATCTTGTAATTTTTCCCAACGCTGCATGGAGTCTTTCAACTCTTCCTTTTTGGATTGATAGTTGTCAAAAAATGTGGCGTCAGAAACTGTTTCGTCATAATTTTCGGCCAAAGCAACATCCCATTGGGCGAGTTGTTTTTCAATAGCATTGATTTTAGATTCGGTATTGCTTATTTTATTTTGAATCGATCGCATCTTTTTTTGGAGTTCGTTTTTAAGTCCATTGCTGGACTTATGAATTTTTTCTTTGGGATCTTTTTTTTCAGCTTCTCTTAATGAGTCCAAACTGCGTTGTTCCAAATAATAATTAATGTCTCCTAAATATTCTTTTAGCTTATGATTTCTAAACTCATACACTTTTTCGGATAAACCATCTAGAAAATCACGATCGTGAGAAACCAAAATTAAAGTCCCATCAAAATTCTGAAGGGCAGCTTTTAGTACATTTTTGGATTGAATATCCAAGTGGTTGGTAGGTTCATCCATCACCAACACATTGAAGGGTTGAAGCAGCAATTTACTCAATGCCAATCGATTACGCTCTCCACCCGATAGCACTTTAACTTTTTTATCAACATCATCGCCTCGAAACAAGAAAGAACCCAAAATATCCCGAACCCTTCTTCGATTGGTTTCATTAGCGGCGTCTATCATTGTATCAAGAACTGTTTTTTCACCCTCCAAGTACTCTGCTTGATTTTGTGCAAAATATCCAATTTGGACGTTGTGTCCCAACTGACATTCTCCTTGGTAATCAATTTCGTTTACCATAATTTTTGCAAGAGTAGATTTACCCTGACCATTTTGACCTACAAACGAAATTTTTTGACCTCTTACAATTTGAATATTGACTTCATGCAACACCTTTTTATCGCCATAACTCTTGGAAAGGTTCTTGGTTTCGACGACAACTTTACCAGGCTGAATCGATACTGGAAAGGTGATTTTCATAGTTTCAGTCTCTTCGCTGTCAACCTCAATACGGTCTATTTTATCGAGCTTCTTTATCAGCGACTGCGCCATAGATGCTTTGGAAGCCTTCGCACGAAATCGCTCAATCAGTCTTTCGGTTTGGGCAATCTCTTTTTCCTGGTTTTTTTGAGCGGAAAGTTGTTGGGTGATAATTTCTTTTCGAAGAAGTAAATATTGGGTATATGATTTGTTAAAGTCATAAATTCGCTGAGCTGTAATTTCAATGGTTCTGTTGGTAACCTGATTTAAAAACATCTTGTCATGAGAGACCATCATTAAGGCACCTTTGTAATTTTTCAGAAAATTTTCCAGCCAAATGATCGATTCAATATCCAAATGGTTGGTAGGCTCATCCAAAAGCAGCAAATCGTTGTGTTGAAGCAAGAGTTTGGCTAATTCAATACGCATGCGCCACCCTCCAGAAAAGGTATCGGTAGGTTGATCAAAATCGGCGGGTTGAAATCCCAATCCTAATAAAATCTTTTCTGTTTCTCCAGGATATTGATATCCTCCCAACATTTCAAAGCGCTCTGATGTTTCAGAAACTGAAACCATTAAATCGTGGTACGATTGGCTTTCATAATCTGTTCGTGTCGCCAATTGATTGTTGATTTCTTCAATTTCTTTTTCCAATGCTAAAAGTTCTTCAAAAGCAGTGTAGGCTTCTTCTCTAACCGTTCTGCCCTTTTCAAAATCAATATCTTGTCGTAAAAAACCAATTTTTATATCTTTTTCGGTGGCTATTTGACCACTGTCTTCTGAAATGTCTTTGGCAATTACCTTAAGGAGCGTAGATTTTCCTGCTCCGTTTTTTCCAATAAGTCCGACTCTATCTCCAGCTCCTATTCGAAACGAAATATTTCGAAACAAATAGGTTCCTCCAAATGAAAGTGACAATTCGTGAACATTGAGCATAATTCTAAAGTCTGATTAGGTTCGTTAATCTTCAACACGTACTTTTGGCAAAAGTAAATATTTTAAAATGATTTTGTGTGATAAGTAAAGGAGATAAAATATACAGTATTTTAAACGGGCTTTGTCCCAGATGCCATCAGCAAAAAATGTATCGGTTTTCGAACCCATTTGTTGTTTCTGACACTCTTAAGATGAACGAAAAATGCAACGATTGTGGTCTGAAATACAAAATGGAGCCTTCGTTCTTCTTTGGGGCTATGTATGTGAGTTATGCTGTTGGAGTTGCTATTGCCGTAGCTGTATTTGTGGTGTCTGTTTTGATTTTTAAAACTCGCCTAATTACTTCTTTCTACTGGATTTCAGGGACTCTTTTCGTAATACTACCTATTATTTTAAGGATTTCAAGAAATATTTGGATCAATTTTTTTGTGAGTTACGACAGCAACGCAGCGTCCAAAAACCGATGAATATCAATTTCAGGAGCCAATGCCGTTTGGTTTTCGATATTTTCAAATAACGATTGAGCTACAAAAGGCGCAATAAGCACTCCTCTACTTCCCAAGCCATTAAGGATAAAAAGTCTTTCATGTTTTGGATGCTGTCCTACTAAGGGCTTTCGATCCACAACCGTAGGACGAACTCCAGCAACATGTGAAACAACCTTAAAGTCTGTTCTAATTAATTTTTGAAGCTTATCTAGCAAATCCTCTTTTGCTTTGGAAGACGGAATACTGTCTTTATCCACTGGGTTGTAGGTCGCACCCACTTTATAATAATCATCACCAAGCGGAATTACAAAAACACCCGCTTTAAGAATCACATCGACATTTAGGTTAGGAGCTTCTATGACCAACAACTCCCCTTTGTTGCCTTTGAGCGGTAAATACTTAAAGAAAGGATTTTTCTTTACACCGTAGCCTTCGCAAAAAACAATTTGTTTGCACCGAATCGATTGGTATTTTATGCAAACTTCTTCTTGAACAATATCTTCATAAACAAAGGAGGTTTCCATAAGAAGATTCTTGTTTTTTAAATCATATGCGTAAGCCAAAACCAGTTGATGTGTATCAATAGTTCCTGTCTGATTAACAACTCCAAAACCAAAAGGAGCATTGACGCTTGTGTTGGAACCATGAACAATGGCCGATTCTAAAAACGACTCTAAGCCTGGCTGATCAGAAGCCACCAACCAATTGTTTTGATCGGACACGTTGTTGAGTTTTCTCCAAATAGACAACTGGGAATCGATTTGAATTTGAAGTTTGTCTTCTATTTCCCTGTACATTGGGATGGATTTGGTCATCAATTCTGGACCTCTCCATGCTGCTGTAAATCGCTTCAAAACAGTGGGGTTATAGATTCCAGCTGCAACCTTTGAAGAATGCTGAGAACCGTCTTCAAAAACCACAAAAGAACGATTGGATTTTTGAAGTTGTTCACAAAAAGCCACACCTGCCAAACCCAATCCTACTATAAGGTAGTCATAGTGTTTCATTTGTAAGTTTTAAAGTAAATAATGCTGTGGAGTTAATAATTCCACATGTCTTGCTCGAAATTGCGAATTTCTTCCTTAATTCGATTGGACTCCATCATTTGAAGAAAAGGATCTTTAGGCAAATAGGTACTGATAGTTCGATCCTCGTGAACATTATCGACTTTGTATATATAAGAATTAAAACGACGAGCAATCAACAGTTGATCAAAGGTAATTCTCAAAGCATTATTTCGTTCATTAAATACCTTTTCTCTATGTAGAAGGGGGCGAATATCGGGATACCACAACCAAAAAAGAGGTGTGTTTGCAATATTTTCTTCGTTTAATTCCCGTTCTTCATCAGACAAATCAGGATCAACAGAAGCGTTGATATCTTTACCTACAGGTCGAATTCCTAACAAACGGTATTTCATTTCGCCCATTCGCTTATCAAAATACCAAATACCCTTAATGTCGTAGGATCGGATATCTGCAGATTCCAGTTGTTTGACTGCAACTTGTCCATTGACAACTTCTTTACTACTAATCTGGTTCTTTACTGAATCGATACTAATTTTGGTAGTAAAATTGTCATTGCTCGGGTCATAAATGCTCGCAATAGAATCGTTGATGATTGCTTCTTTGATAATTCTCCAGAGAGACTTTCTTTCGTCTTTGTATAATGCATCATTGGTAGGATACAAAAGCGGAAAATTAATTCGCTCCGACAAATCAATTCTTTCATAAACAATTTTACTCCAAAGAATGTCTCGGTCATCAATAAACCCATACTTCAAAAACTTATTGTTGTCGTTTTCGATTTGCTCGGGTGTTTTTTTACCAATCTCTGATGGGTCTTTGGCATTTAAAATATTCGACTGCGAAAAACCAACAAGACCTGTAAACAATACAACAAGAGTAAACAATGGAATGATTGCCCTTGGTGAATTTGATGTGTATGTTACGTTGTTCGAAGTATTCATTATTTTAATTTATAAATAAAACAAAAGATCGGGCCTCATTTGGAAGCTTGTAATTTTTGCCTCCAATTTTAGTTACTGTTTTGATATTGGTAATCGAAACAGCGGTTCCTTTGGAAGAGTTTTTAATATCTGACAAAACTCTAGAATTGTTACTCATTCGATTTCCTTTAACTTTCTTAGAGGGAAGATTTCCAACCTTGACATCAAAACCGGTAACCAATACCTCCAAGTTATAATTGAACCATTCAGGAAATTTAGCCGAAACTGTCCCAGGACCTAAATAAGCTCTTGAAACTTTTTTGGAACCTGTATAAAAATCATTATTTACCTTTAGAGATGCTTCTGGAGGTGGTGGTGATTTCACCAAAAACTCCATCGCTGGAGGGCTAATCGTGTTGCCGTCTAGGGATCCTGAAACACTGATTTTTACTTTTTTACTTTTCGACTCAAAAGGAATGGAAATTTCAAATAAATTTCCTTTTTTGCTAACACTTCCTACATTCGATGAAACTCGAAGTGAGTTGCTTGGAGTTCCTGGAATAGAAACTGAAAGTGGGTTGGGCAATACTTTGTACAACACATTGTTGTTGACTGCAGAAATCACTGCCGTATTGGGCCTGTTGATAACTGAAAATTCTTGATTTACAGCAACTGACTGTAGTTGATTGTTTTTCAAAAACTTTAGTTCTCCTTCCAATTTATAGATGCCGGGCGAAGAAAACTTTTTGTTTAAGACTACTTTTCCGTTTTCCAATTTATACTCAGATGTTAAGAGCGGTTTTCCGTTTACAGTCAATTCTACCCTTTCGGCTTCAAAACTGGAATCTTTTTTACCCATTACAACCGCAGCATCAACTCTTTCTCCCGTGTAATAAGACGACTTGGTAGTCTCTAATAACGTTTGATAAGTGTTAAGTCCTCCTTCACGATCTGCGATGCTAGAGCGAACAAGATTCAAAATCTTATTTTCAACATAACGAATATCGGATTGCATTTTTGAAATCTTAGCCAAAGAAGCAATCTTTGGGAATCCCTTATAATGGTATTCCAAAAAGGGCTGCTGTGCTCCATCTCTGTTGGTTACATTTTCGGTGTAATTAAATCGTGTGTTTACAAGCTTACGAATGGAAGAAAAATCGAAATCAACATATTCGTCTTTTTCATCTCTAGCGTTGTCTAAAGCGGTAAGACTATCAAGAAGTGAGACAATTTCAATAGGAAATTCTTGATATCGAGAAGTAAATTCCTCACCTTTTTCGGTAGAACCTTGTGGAGTGAAGAACAGTTCGTCTAAATCCTGTGATTTATCCATAATCTGATAGTCTACAATGGTATCTTTTTCACCAGTAGCCTTATTGGTTCTCGAAAGTCTATAGGAGTTGTTTCCTTTTGAAATTAAATAATCTTTGATAGACTTTAAATAATCAAAATAATCATCTGCAACTACTTTTAACTTGGGAGTTATTGAAGAAGCAACCGCATAATAATTATTCGATTTATTTTGTTCAAATGATTTGTAATTTAAATCATTTGAACTCGAAAACTCCACTACTGATTTTTCTAGATCAACATTCAAAACCCCTAGTGTTGCCAAAACCTCTTTCCCAATATTGAGAGCAAGCATGGCGATGAACACGAGGTACATCATGTTGATCATTTTCTGACGTGAATCTTGTTTACCTGCTGCCATACAATTATTTGTTCATTGCTTGTAAAACTGCTGCGTATTTGGCGTTCAATTCCTCAACGCTTTCTTTCATTTTAGAAAGTTCTGCCTGAAGATCCTGAGAACTTGACTCCAATGCTTTGTTTGCTTCTGGTTGGCCTTTAAAGCTGCTATGTACATCTTTGTAAAGGTCTGAAACTTGCTGAAGTTTGGATGAAGCTTCTACCAAAGCCGAATTGTAAGCTTCGATGTTTTGAGAAATCTGGTCTGTAGCTTTAAGGTTTCCTGTGGAATCAGTTGCTTTTTTAACATTGGATGTTAGATCATTCAAGCCCGCTGTAGTTTCGACGAAGGCGGCTTTGAGTGCTTCTGTTTCCAAAGCAATGTTGGCAATTGATCCACCATCTTGAGCTGGACTTGAAGCTTCGGCGGTTAGAAAATATCCTCGAACCCCAGCAACTAGGAAAATAATTGCTTCTGTTATCAAACCAATCGTTAGCATGGCATTTCCTGAAATAAATTCAGAATTAAAATGAGTAATTTTCATTAAGGCACCAATAATTACTACTGACGCACCTACTCCAAAGAGCAATTCAATATATTTTTCTGGAATTGGAAATTTTTTTGCACTCATATTTGTCTCTAATTTAAATTATCTAATTATTTATTTGATTTTCATCACTACCCAAGTAATCTTGAACCGTTCTGAATCCTATATAACTTCTTGAAGAATCTGCGTATTCCAAATCACGGGAAGATACTCTTAAAAAATAAGCAACATCTTTCCATGATCCACCACGAACGACCTTTCGATTGTTCAATACTGATGATAAATTGGGGTTTATGGAAGAAACAAACTCGTAAGCTCCTTTGTCATAGGCAGACTCTGTCCACTCTGCTACGTTTCCAGCCATATTGTACAACCCATAATCATTAGGTTCGTAGGACTCTGCCTCAACCGTGTATAGCGCCATATCAGCGGCATAATCTCCTCGATTGGGTTTGAAATTAGCTAAAAAACAACCGCGATCGTTGACAATGTAAGGGCCTCCCCAGGGGTAGGTTGCTGACTGTAAACCTCCTCGTGCAGCATATTCCCACTCAGCCTCAGTGGGTAGTCTGAAATTGGATACCGAAGGTTTGTTTTTTCGTGAACGGTTATAATCATTTTTGTATTTGGTTCTCCAGTGGGCGAATGCCTTGGCCTGATGCCAAGAAACTCCAACTACTGGATAATCCGAAAACGCTCTGTGCCAAAAATAGTCATTGTGCATTGGCTCGTTATAGCTGTATGAAAAATCTTTAATCCAAACAGTGGTATCGGGATATATCTTCAAAACCTCTTCTTTAAAAAACTTCTTTCGTGTGTTGTATTTCTTTGATGAATCTCGAAACGAAGGTCTTAATAGCGCTTTTCTAAATTTTTCAGAATTGAACCAATGGTATCGATATTTTAAAACTTTGGTGTTGACGGTTCTTTGTCCATTGTACCACTGATCTTTGGGAAGAAAAAGACTGTCTTCCATAACCTGAGCATACGCCAAATCAGGATATTCTTCACGTTCCCAAATCAAATCTATGTCAAAATTTAATGAATAATTTTTATCATCACCATCATAACCCAATACATCCGATTCTTCTTGATAGAGTTGATAACCGCTTTTTTCTTCATCCGCAACATCGGTATTTTCAGGGTCGTATTTGGGATAAAATTGAATGATACTTTTATCGTCGTCAAGTTGTTCTTCGGTGGGAAACTCTCCAAAACCTAATTGTTCAATCGCTCGTTTGGCTAGCATATCACGAGCTATCGAGTCACGAACCCAGTTCACAAACTGTCTGTATTCTCCGTTGGTTATTTCTGTTTCATCCATGTAGAATGAACGAACAGTAACCGTTTTTGGCGGTGCATTATGAATCTGAGCAATATCATCGTCAGCCATTCCCATGATATAGGAATTTCCCTTAATCAAAGTCATGCCAAGGGGTTTTTCTGGAAAAAACTTCTTTGCTTTAACTCCAATTAACTCTCCTTGATTCTTTCTGCTGCAACCAAAAATGACTACAATCGCTATGAGGGCATATATAATTTTCTTCATTGAGTAATAAATCTCAAAAACTTTTTTTCTTTTAAAAATTTTTTAAAAAACTACTTGCTATCCAAGCCACAAATATAGTTGTTTTTATATTAAACTTCTTCGAAAAGATTTCCACCACCTTTCCGGTGTTATTTGATTGCATGCATCAAGGTAATCTTGATGAGTACAGGGTAATAACGTGTTTTCATCTTTTTTATTACTTGCTTTGCTTACTCTAGGGACTTCTACCCACCATCGGCCACTGATATTGCTTTTGTAAAACGTTAAATTTTCATTCTCCATTGGAACATGGTAGCAGTCACAGTCTGATTTTACAGAAAAAGGGTATTCATTCACTCGAAAGCGAACTCCCTCTGTAAAATACCATACTAATTGAGCTACCAATGCATGAGAAAGTGGCTTGTTTGGGATTTCAAAGACTCCCAAAGAAGATATTCTATCACTAAGGCCCGCATATCGGGCAATGGCACACATTTGCAAAGCATCAAAACCGTTGGGGTACGTTGACTTTGATCCTGTTTCGGATGATTTCATCGATTTTAGGTCAATACTCAACAGGTCTGTGTCTCTCAAAACAGGTTCTACTTTAGAAATATCACTGACCAAATTTCCTAAACGATACGACTCGAAAAACAAACGATCCAACAAATCAAGCTCCTCTTGGGCGTTATAAAAGGTTTGATATCCTAAATTACAAAAATTAA
This sequence comes from Flavobacteriaceae bacterium, assembly GCA_029243385.1. GTDB lineage: Bacteria > Bacteroidota > Bacteroidia > Flavobacteriales > Flavobacteriaceae > JAQWSC01. The sequence goes on from JAQWSC010000004.1 coordinate 156,521, forward strand.
AAAGCCGATTGGGTGCTTCCATTATGATTTTTGACATATAAGACTTTGATGAAATAAGCTGTCCGGGTTCGCCAAAATCAAAGCGATTGTCAACAGAAGTAATATTGATATAAGAATCTAAATTACTGTAAGCACGGTACATAGGCAAGGTTACATCCTGGCTTCCGCCAATAAAAAAAGGTATAATGGAGTTTTTATAAGTAAAATCAACTAATTGCTGAACAGCAAAATAAGTGTCCTCAACAGACGCTCCGTTAGTAATGGTACCTAAATCGGCTATAGTAACATCCCAATCTCCTGGATACAATCCGTAAAATTCCAATCGAAAAGCATCAAGGTCGAAAGTGTCGTGAAAATCGTAAAAGGAATTTCGTGTTTCCTCAATACCAATAATAGCTATTTTTACATCTTCTAACTCTGGAAATCCATTTTTTTGAGTGTGAATTCTCAAAGATCTTCCCAACACCTGTTCGGGCATCAAAAGCGTATGAGCTAGGACGCTGTCATCGACGGGCTGTAAAAAATCGAAATCCATTATTTTTTCTTGGAGCTGGTTTTTCTTTTCTTTGGTTTGGGCTTCTTTTTTTCAATAAGAGCCTGAACTTTTTCAAGGGTTAGTTTGGTTGCATCGATATCCTTTGAAAGTTCAATTTTAAGTTTTCCCTTTATGATATTTGAACGACCCCATCGCGCTTTTTCCACTCGAATTCCCTCGCTTTCCCAATTGTGAATTACTTTTTCGGCTTCTTTTCGTTTTTTATCTTCGATCAAAGTTTCAATATCCTCTTGAGACAAATGATCAAAATCATACTTTTTATTGACATTAATAAACATCCCATCCCATTTTATAAATGGTCCAAACCTTCCTTTGCCCTTGGTTACTGGTTTGTCTTCGTAATGTGCAATGGGTGCATCGGCTTTTTGTTTTTCTTTTATCAGTTCAATCGCTTCTTCCAAAGTAGTTGATAATGGATTTTTACCCTTTGGAAGAGAAACAAAAGCATCTCCATGTTTCACATAAGGACCGTATCTACCGTTGTTAACCATTACTGGTTTTTCTTCGAATTCTCCCAAATTAGCTGGAAGCTTAAACAAGTCCATTGCTTCTTCAAATGTGATGGTCGATAGTTGTTGTTCGGGAGTAAGGCTGGCAAAGAGTGGTTTTTCCTCATCGTCAACAGTTCCAATTTGAGCCATCGCTCCAAATCTTCCTAGTCGGACACTTAGCTGACGACCGCTGTTGGGATCGGTACCTAAAACACGTTCACCGATTTCTCGCTCAGCGTTTTGGGCAACATCTTCAACGATAGGGTGAAATGTAGTGTAAAAGTTTTTCATCATGCTTTTCCACTCGTCTGAACCATCAGCAATGTTATCAAAATCGCGCTCTACTTTTGCAGTAAAATTGTAATCCAAAATAGAATCAAAATTAGTTACCAAGAAGTCAGTCACTAACATTCCGACATCAGTAGGAACCAGTTTTCCTTTGTCCGATCCAACTTTTTCTGAAAGTGTTTTGGTTTCAATAACATCTGACTTTAAAGTCAATTGTTGGTATTCCCTCTCAACGCCTTCAATAACCCCTTTTTCAACGTATTTTCTATTGATAATCGTAGAAATAGTCGGTGCGTATGTTGAAGGTCTTCCGATACCCAATTCTTCCAATTTCTTAACCAATGATGCTTCAGAATATCGGTATGGGGGTCGCGAAAATCGTTGAGTAGCAGCCATGTGTTTGTATGTGACCGTTTCCCCATTTTGCAAGGGAGGTAAAATACCACTTTGTTCTTCTTCAGAGTCGTCTTGACCTTCTAGGTACACTTTTAAAAACCCGTCAAATTTAATGATTTCACCGCGTGCTGTAAAGACTTCTGAATGTGTGTTAGAGCCTACTTTTACCACCGTTCGTTCCAGTTGAGCATCGCTCATTTGTGAAGAAATGGCTCTTTTCCAAATCAATTCATACAGGCGATTTTGATCGTAATCGTTGGAGGCTGTCGAAACCTCAAAATTGGTGGGACGAATGGCTTCGTGAGCCTCTTGAGCTCCTTTGTTTTTTGATTTATAAACACGCGATTGTGCATACTGATTGCCATATTTTTTTTGAATAACCTTTTGCGCAGAGGCTTGTGCTTCCTTTGATAAGTTAACACTGTCCGTTCGCATATAGGTTATATGTCCTGCCTCATACAATCGTTGCGCATTTTGCATCGTTCTACTCACTGAAAATCCAAGTTTTCTTGAAGCTTCCTGTTGCAGTGTTGAGGTTGTAAACGGAGCGGCTGGTGATTTTTTTGCAGGTTTCTTTTCAAGCGATGAAATTTGAAAAATTGTGTCTTTATTTTTATCCAAAAAAGAATAGGCAAGTGCCTCTGTGTCAAAAGTATTGCCAAGGGTAGTTGAAAATTGCTTTCCCTCAGAACTGGAAAAAATAGCCGTTATTTTAAAGCTGGCTTTCGGAACAAACGAACGAATTTCTCGTTCACGCTCAACCAACAACCGAACCGAAACAGACTGTACTCGACCTGCTGACAGACCTCCCTTCACTTTTCTCCAAAGTATAGGAGAAATTTCATATCCTACCAATCGATCCAAAACCCTTCGAGCTTGCTGAGCATTTACCAAATTGTAATCAATACCTCTTGGATTTTCTATGGCTTTCAAAATAGCTGACTTGGTAATTTCGTGGAAAACAATACGCTTGGTCTTGGCTTTATCCAATTTGAGCGTTTCCGCTAAGTGCCATGCAATGGCTTCTCCTTCTCGGTCCTCATCACTGGCTAACCAAACGGTTTCTGCTTTTTTAGAAAGGGATGTCAACTCTTTTACTACTGCCTTTTTATCGGATGAAACAATGTACTTTGGGGTAAAATCTCCCTCGACATTGACTCCCAATTCCTTGGCAGGAAGATCCGCAATATGTCCATAACTCGAAACGACTTTAAAGTCAGCTCCTAAATAATTTTCGATTGTTTTTGCCTTTGCAGGGGACTCGACAATTACTAAATTTTTGGACATAGGTGTTGGAATTTTAGGGGACAAAAGTAGTAGATTTTTTTTTGTACTTCCAAATTTACTCCAAATAAAGGTATTAAAACCTAGTTGATCACCTCTCTAAAATACGATTGATAAAAGTTAATTATAAGACCAGTTTACTAATCAAGGAGATTTTGTTTTCGTCTTCATACTCGAATTGAAAAACACCTTCTTTGGCGATCAAAATCAAATGGCTGTCTAAAGGAATCACATCATAGGCCTCCATTTGCGTATGGGTTGAAAGTAATTGCAAACTTTTAGCATTGGATTTGTTATAGATTTTGAGTCCTGCGGTTCCGTCACATATAAAAAGAAGGTCTCCCTTTACTCCTAATCCATATGGGTTTTCCAATGTATAATTGGCTATAGGCATTGGGTTTTCTATATCGCTGACATCTAAAATATCCAAGCGACTATTGAGAGAAGGACCATCTCCCCATGGATTGTTGCATAAATTACCTCCTCTAAGAGTTACATAAGCTGTGTTTTCATCTACCACAACTGGGTCACACATAGTTGCATGAGTAAACTCTGAAATATATTCTGGGTTTTGAGGAACAGAAACATCGTAAATATAAACCCCATCCCTACTCCCAACAAACAAATGGTTTGCTCTTAAAAACAATGTTTCGGCCGCCCAGGTAACGTATTTGTCTGAGACTTTAAGGGGGTTTAAGGGCTCCGATATATTAAATACTTTTAGATTGCTTGCATCCAATGCGTAGAGGTAATGGCTCACAATTTTAAATCGTGCCAAAGAACCTCCTTGACCGGTTGATTCACTGCCTGCACTGTCTGCAACTGCACCTACGAAAATCAAATCGTCTTCGTAGTCTTTCTTTTTTCGAATTTCTTTGGAACGCATCCACCCCACTACAATGCTGTTACTATCTATGGAATCCCATTGTATTTCTTGGGGCAAATCGCCTGGCTCAGGGTATTCAACAGTGTACGGAAATACTTCTTGTTCGCGCTGAAGAAGATCGACATTTGTTAGATCGGACAGATCAAAAACTAACAAATCTTTATAGCTATCGGCATACAAATAATTTCCTCGCATTTCCATGTCGTGATTTCCAGGAATGGCAAGGAAGGATAATTTTATGGGAGAAGCTGGCTGACTGTTGTCAAAAATATGGATTCCTCTTTTTTCGTCTCCAACTAATAACAGATTGTCCTTTACATAGATTTTGCCTGTAACCTGAATCTCTTGTGGTTCTTGAATAGCAACAGATGCCCGTACCTCATCCATTGTCATAACAATGGGCGAAAACAATTCATACACTTCAAAATCATCTTTATTGTCGGTTGAACATGCTATTAGAAAAAGAAACACAAGAGAGAGAAAACGATTCATACTTTATAATTTTAATCAAAAATAACAATAATTGTACCATAAAAACTGACAATATGTCATAGTATGATTGAAAATGAGTATCTTTGTAAAAAAACAAACTTCAATTATTGCTGAATGGAAAAAATGATTGACGAACAGCTACAAGGCACAACCCTTGCTTTGGATTCTAAAAAAGACCATAAGCGGAAACTGTATATTGAAAGTTATGGATGCCAGATGAATTTTTCAGATAGTGAAATTGTCGCTTCAATTCTTGCTAAAGAAGGATTCAACACAACGCAACTTTTGGAAGAAGCCGATTTGGTGCTAGTCAATACTTGTTCTATCCGAGATAAAGCCGAACAAACCGTTCGAAAACGTTTGGAAAAATTCAATGCAGTCAAAAAAATAAACCCTACTATGAAAGTGGGAGTGCTTGGCTGTATGGCGGAGCGATTGAAGAGTAAATTTTTAGAAGAAGAAAAGATTGTTGACATGGTTGTTGGTCCTGATGCCTACAAAGATTTGCCCAATCTTCTTCAAGAAATTGACGAAGGACGAAATGCTGTGAATGTAATTCTTTCCAAAGAAGAAACGTACGGAGATATTGCTCCTGTTCGTCTTCAAAGCAATGGAGTAAGTGCTTTTGTGTCAATCACAAGAGGCTGTGACAATATGTGTACTTTTTGTGTAGTTCCCTTCACACGAGGTCGTGAACGAAGTCGCGATCCAAAAAGTATTTTGGAAGAAGTCAATCAGTTGTGGGATCAAGGGTATAAGGAAATTACGCTATTGGGTCAAAACGTGGACAGTTATTTGTGGTATGGCGGAGGGCTTAAAAAAGACTTTGTTCAAGCGAGCGAACTCCAACAAAAAACAGCTGTGAATTTTTCCCAGTTACTAGACTTGGTTGCGCAAGCACAACCCGGTATGCGTATTCGATTTTCTACATCCAACCCACAAGACATGACCCACGATGTTTTGTATACCATGCAGAATCATGACAATATTTGTAACTATATTCACCTGCCTGTTCAGTCTGGAAGTGATTGTGTTTTAAAGAAAATGAACCGTCTTCACACACGTCAAGAATATATAGAATTGATCGATGCGATTCGTCAAATTATACCGGATTGCGGTATCTCTCAAGATATGATTGCAGGTTTTCCTGAAGAAACTGAGGAAGACCACAAAGACACACTCAGCCTCATGGAATATGTAAAATATGATTTTGGATTCATGTTTGCCTATTCAGAACGCCCCGGAACTCTTGCTGCTCGGAAATTCGAGGATAATATTCCTGAATCCTTGAAAAAGAAACGTCTTCAAGAAATTGTAAATCTTCAACAAAAACACTCGCTGTATCGCACTCAAAAGATGGTAGGCAAAGAAGTTGAGGTATTGATAGAAAAGACATCCAAAAAATCAGAAGCTCACTGGAGTGGAAGAAATCAACAAAACACAGTCGTTGTATTTCCAAAAGAAAATTACAACGTAGGAGATTTTGTTAACGTAAAAATAAATGAATGCACCTCAGCTACTCTGATTGGAGAAGCTGTTGGTTTGGTTAAAAAATAAGTAAAATGGAGTCAGTGCAAACCATAAAACAACGTTTTGGAATCATCGGTAATGATTCTTTTTTAAATCGAGCCATTGAAAAAGCAATGCGAGTTGCTCCTACCGATATTTCTGTACTCGCCATTGGAGAAAGTGGAGTAGGAAAAGAAAGTATTCCCAAAATCATTCATCAACTCTCACATAGAAAACATGCCAAATACATCGCTGTAAACTGTGGAGCCATTCCAGAGGGGACTATTGACTCAGAATTATTTGGTCATGAAAAAGGCGCTTTTACTGGAGCCACTTCAACCCGTAGCGGATATTTTGAAGTAGCTGATGGAGGAACAATTTTTTTGGATGAAGTGGGAGAACTTCCGCTTACTACACAAGTTCGGCTCCTTCGTGTACTAGAAAATGGAGAATTTATCAAAGTAGGATCCTCCAGTGTTCAAAAAACAAACGTCAGAATCGTTGCCGCTACCAATCTAAATATGCAAGAGGCCATTCAAAAGGGAAAATTTCGAGAAGACTTATACTACCGATTAAGTACCGTTGAAATTTTACTACCACCTCTTCGTGAACGCAAAGAAGATATTCACTTGTTGTTTCGAAAATTTGCCGCAGACTTTGCCCAAAAATATCGAATGCCTACCGTTCGATTGGATGAAAACGCACAAAGAATGCTTGAACAATACCGGTGGAGTGGAAATATTCGACAACTTCGAAATGTTGCGGAACAATTGTCCGTTCTTGAACAACAACGATCGATTGATGCGACTACCTTACGAGGGTATCTTCCAAATTTTAACGGAAATCTTCCTGCTATTGTTGGCGAGCAAAAAAAAGACAGTGACTTTGCTTCGGAAAGAGAAATCCTTTACAAAGTGCTTTTTGACATGAAAAGCGATTTGAACGACCTTAAGAAATTGACATTGAAATTGATGGAAAATGGCGATGTTGAGGGAGTGAAAGAACAAAACGAAAGCTTGATTCAAAAAATTTACGGTGAAAAAGAAGAGGATGAAAATATAGCAACCGAAGAAAGTCAAGAACTGCTAGAAATAAATCCCCCAACTGACATCATTCCGACTCAAGAAAATAAGCTTGTAGACAAATATCATTTTGCCGAAGAAATTCAAGAAGAAGAAACCTTATCTTTACAAGACAAAGAATTGGAATTGATCATAAAGGCTTTGGAACGAAATCAAGGAAAAAGGAAAGCTGCAGCGTCTGAATTGGGCATTTCAGAGCGAACACTGTATCGAAAAATAAAACAACATAATCTTGAACTGTAATATGAAAAAGTTTCGTCTCATTTTCGGCCTTCTGATAGGATTAACTGCTCAAGGTTGTGGTATATATTCGTTTACTGGAGCCTCTATTCCCGAAGGGACTGATACTTTTCAAGTTAATTATTTTCAAAATACTGCGGGAAATAACATCGGCTCTGTTTTTGAACCTGGCTTGGATAGAGACTTTACGCTTGCGCTTCAAAATCTTCTCATGAATCAAACAAACTTGCAATTAGTGAGCTCTAATGGCCATTTGATTTATGAAGGAGAAATTACAGAATATAGGGTAAGCCCGATGACCGCTACTGCCAATCAAACAGCGGCACAAAATCGACTAACGATATCGGTTAATGTTCGTTATTTTAATACCAAAAATGATGATGATGATTTTGAAAAAAAATTCTCATTTTATTATGACTTCCCCGCAGCAACTCAAGTTAGCACCATTAAAAATGAAGCACATGAGGCTATTTTTGAAAGAATAACTCAAGATATTTTTAACGCATCTTTGGCAAAATGGTAACAATGAATCGATCGCAATTTACCAAGTTAACATTAAATCCTGAAAGTGTATCGAAAGAGCAAACCCAATCGCTTGAATCAATTATTACAGAATTTCCATTTTTTCAGGCAGCTAAAGTATTGCAGCTAAAAGGCCTCAAAAATCAAAACAGTTTTCAATACAATCAAGCGTTAAAAAAGTGTGCAGCACATACTTCTGATAGAACAATTTTGTTTGATTTTATCACTCAAAATCGCCCTCAAAAACCCGAAGAAAGCACAGCTGATTTTCAAGAAGGAACTCCTTTGGATTTTAATACAAACGAAGAGCATTCATTTTTAGAATGGCTTAGCATAGCAACTCCAACGCCCATTCAGCGATCCAACGAAGAGCCCCAAAAAAAGATCATTTCCAATAGTGATTTAATTGATCAATTTATTGAGAATAACCCAAAAATAACTATCAAACCCGCCAAAGGTAAAAACGTTGATCTTGCAAAAAACCAAAAAATCGATCCTCAAGAGTTGATGACGGAAACATTGGCAAGAGTATATTGGGAACAAAAAAAATATAAAAAAGCCATTCAAGCCTTCAAAATCTTGAGCTTGAAATATCCAGAAAAAAGTGGTTTCTTTGCAGACCAAATTAAAAAGCTTAAGAAAGCGCAAGCTTCAAAAAACAACTAACATGAGTACATTTTCAATTTTTCTAGCACTAATTATTGTAGTTTCTTTTCTACTAATCTTAGTTATTATGGTTCAAAACCCAAAAGGGGGCGGACTATCTTCTTCATTTGGCGGAAGCACTCAACAACTTGGGGGCGTTCAAAAAACCACTGATTTTTTAGATAAAAGTACTTGGGTATTGGCTTCTTTGTTATTGGCATTGATTTTATTATCAAACATGACGATTTCCAACGGAAATTCTGCACCTGAATCGAGCTTGTTGGAAGGTGAAGTCATTGAAAATACCATTCCAGAAGAAGTGCCTGCTGAAATACCAGAGGTTCCTTCTACCGAAGAATAAGCATTTACATACATTATCAAAAATGCCAAGATGTCAGTAAAATTTACTTTCTAACATCAATCAGGCCCTAAATTTGATTTGGCACGATTGATGACTAATCAATTTCGTTAATTTAAAATTTTATATTCATGAGTACTGTTAATATCAAACCTCTTGCAGATCGTGTGGTACTATCCCCTGAAGCTGCAGAAACCAAGACTGCCTCTGGAATTATTATTCCAGATACTGCAAAAGAAAAACCACAAAAAGGAACTGTTGTTGCCGTAGGCCCAGGAACTAAGGAGAACCCTATTACACTCAAGGTAGGCGACTCAGTTCTTTACGGAAAATATGCTGGAAACGAGTTAAAACTTGACGGTAACGATTACCTAATCATGCGAGAAAGTGATGTTCTCGCAATTGTATAATTTAAAATTATAGTAAAATGGCTAAAAATATTCAATTTGATGTAGAAGCACGCGAAGGGCTCAAACGAGGTGTTGATGCGCTTGCAAATGCTGTTAAAGTTACATTAGGACCCAAAGGACGAAACGTTATTATTGGCAAATCATTCGGTGGCCCACAAGTTACCAAAGACGGTGTAAGTGTTGCCAAAGAAATAGAATTGGAAGATGCACTCGAAAACATGGGAGCACAAATGGTTAAGGAAGTTGCTTCCAAAACCAATGATCTTGCTGGTGACGGAACAACTACCGCAACGATTTTGGCTCAGGCTATTGTAAAAGAAGGTATTAAAAATGTAGCTGCTGGTGCAAATCCTATGGATTTAAAGCGCGGAATTGATGCTGCTGTCGAAGCAATCGTAGAAGAGCTCAACAAACAAGCAGTTGAAGTTGGAAACTCATCTGAGAAAATTAAACAAGTTGCTTCTATCTCGGCAAATAATGACGAAACCATCGGAACTCTAATCACTCAAGCTTTTGAAAAAGTAGGTAAAGAAGGAGTTATCACTGTTGAGGAAGCAAAAGGAACTGAAACTTATGTGGATGTTGTAGAAGGTATGCAATTTGACCGTGGCTACCTATCTCCCTATTTTGTTACCAATTCTGAAAAAATGGAAGCTGATTTAGAAACGCCATACATTTTATTGTATGACAAGAAAATTTCTTCCATGAAAGATATGCTGCCTGTTTTAGAACCTGTTGCAAAGACTGGAAAACCTTTGCTTATCATTGCTGAAGATGTTGACGGAGAAGCCTTAGCCACATTGGTTGTAAACAAACTTCGAGGTGCTCTTAAAATCGCAGCAGTTAAAGCGCCTGGTTTTGGGGATCGAAGAAAAGCAATGCTTGAAGATATCGCAACCTTAACAGGGGGTGTAGTAATTTCTGAAGAGCGTGGCTTTACGTTGGAAAATGCCTCTATTGAAATGTTAGGAACTGCTGAGAAAGTGACTATCGACAAGGACAACACAACTGTTGTTAATGGAAGCGGTGATGCCGATCAGATTAAAACTCGCGTTAACGAAATCAAAGCTCAGATCGAAAGCACAACATCGGATTACGATCGTGAAAAACTTCAAGAACGACTCGCCAAACTTGCAGGTGGAGTTGCAGTACTCTATGTGGGTGCCGCTTCGGAAGTAGAGATGAAAGAAAAGAAAGATCGTGTTGACGACGCGCTTCATGCTACACGAGCTGCCGTCGAAGAAGGTATTGTTGCTGGTGGTGGAGTTGCATTGCTAAACTCACGAAAAGTAATTGAAAAATTGACCACGCAGAATTTGGATGAAACTACGGGTGTTCAAATTATTGCAAGAGCCATTGAAGCTCCCCTTCGCACCATTGTTGAAAATGCAGGAGGTGAAGGATCTGTAGTAGTTGCTAAAGTGTTGGAAGGAAATAAAAATTTTGGATATGATGCAAAATCTGATACTTATGCAGACATGCTAAAGGCCGGAATTATTGACCCTAAAAAAGTAACTCGTATTGCACTCGAAAATGCAGCCTCTGTATCGGGAATGATTCTGACTACAGAATGTGCTTTGGTGGACATCAAAGAAGATAGTCCTGCTCCTGCTATGCCTCCAATGGGCGGAGGAATGCCAGGAATGATGTAATCATTTAAATTCAAAAGCTGCCCTAAAAGGCAGCTTTTTTTATATGAAACGCTACGAACAACTAAGTAGTGAAATTGAACTGCTTGCCATCGATAAAAAAATATCGTTGGACAAAATGCTTACGACTGTTTGTGAACTGCTTCAAAGCAATATTGAACATTTCGATTGGGTGGGTTTTTATTTTCATGATACCCAACGCCCAGTACTGCATCTGAAAGCATTTGCTGGCGATCCCACCGAACATACAGAAATTCCGTTTGGAAAGGGAATTTGCGGACAGGTAGCTCTTTCTAATAAACATTTTTTGGTAGAGGATGTTACTAAGCAAGACAACTACATTGCCTGTAGTTTAACCGTTAAATCGGAGTTAGTCGTTCCGCTTTTTGTTGACAACAAAAACATCGGGCAAATTGACATAGACTCTCACAAATTCAAAGCGTTTTCAAAAAAAGATGTTGCTTTTTTGGAGGAAATAAATCGCTATGTTTCCCAAAAAATAAAATCTTAAAAAATACTCTCTTTTTCATCCTACTTTGCTCAAAAAATAATTACTTTTACAGTATAATCAAAAAGTAAGTATGCAATCCAATATTCAAGCGCAATCAGCGCTTATTTCGGTTTTTAACAAAGACGGATTAGCCCCAATTGTTAAAAAACTTCACGCACTGAATGTAACGTTATATTCAACGGGAGGAACTGAAACTTTCATCAAAGAACTAGGTATTCCTGTCGTAGCTGTAGAAGATATTACGTCCTATCCATCAATATTGGGAGGCCGTGTGAAAACACTTCATCCAAAAGTATTTGGAGGTATTTTAAATCGGCAATCCAATAAAAATGATCAGAAAGAATTAGCTCAATATGAAATTCCTCAAATTGATATTGTCATTGTGGATTTGTATCCGTTTGAAAAAACCGTTGCTTCCCTAGCATCGGAGCAAGATATTATAGAAAAAATTGACATTGGTGGTATTTCGTTAATTCGAGCTGCAGCGAAAAATTTTGCAGATGTATTATGCGTTTCATCGGTTGACGATTACCAAGCCTTTTTGTCGCTTTTGGAAGCAAAAAATGGAGAATCGAATCGAGAGGATCGAAAACATTTTGCAACAAAAGCATTTAATATTTCTTCGCATTACGACACGGCTATTTTCAATTATTTTAATGAGGATATTGTTGCGTATAAAGCCAGCGAAACACAAGGGAAAGAACTTCGCTACGGAGAAAATCCTCACCAAAAAGGTTTTTTCTTTGGGGCTTTTGACGATATGTTTGAAAAATTACATGGAAAAGAATTGTCGTTCAACAACCTTTTGGATGTAGATGCGGCAGTTAATTTAATGAATGAATTTTTTGGAGAACGTCCTACTTTTGCAATTCTCAAACACAATAATGCTTGTGGAGTTGCGACAAGAGATACGCTCCACCAAGCCTATGTTGATGCTTTGGCTGCAGACTCTGTTTCAGCATTTGGAGGTATTTTAATAGCCAATCAAACTATTGATAAACAAACCGCAAGTGAAATTCATTCTTTGTTCTGTGAGGTTGTTATCGCTCCTGATTTTGACACTGAGGCGCTTGAAATATTGAAAGGAAAGAAAAATAGGATTCTGCTCAAACAAAAAGAGATTGTACTTCCCAAAAAGCAAGTTCGATCATGCTTGAATGGATTGTTGGTACAAGAAAAAGATTTGAAAACCGATCAATTGGATCACTTGACTTATGTCACCGATAAGAAACCAACAGATGCACAAATTCATGACTTATTGTTTGCCTCAAAATTGTGTAAACATACTAAGTCCAATACCATTATATTAGCAAAAAACGGTCAATTGTTGGCCTCAGGAACAGGGCAAACTTCTCGTGTTGATGCCTTACGTCAAGCAATTGAAAAAGCGAAAACTTTTGGGTTTGACTTGGAGGGGGCTGCCATGGCCAGTGATGCGTTTTTCCCTTTTCCAGATTGCGTTGAAATTGCTGGTAATGCTGGTATTCAAACGGTTATACAACCTGGAGGATCTATCAAAGATCAACTCAGTATTGATTATTGCAACAATCATGATATTTCGATGGTAATGACAGGAATACGCCATTTTAAACATTAATTTATTACTTTTACACTTACTACAAATTTTACAGCATGGGTTTTTTTGATTTTCTTACTGAAAAAATTGCGATTGACTTGGGTACGGCCAACACGCTAATCATACATAACGACAAGGTCGTAGTTGATAGTCCTTCCATAGTCGCTATCAACCGAACTACCAACAAAATTATTGCCGTTGGTGAAGAGGCTAGCTTGATGCAAGGTAAAACGCATGAAAATATTCGAACAATTCGCCCATTGAAAGACGGTGTAATTGCTGATTTTAATGCTTCTGAACAAATGATTAGTTTGTTTATCCGAAACATTCCTTCCTTAAAAAAGCGTTTTTTTACTCCTTCACTACAAATGGTCATCTGCATTCCTTCAGGAATAACTGAAGTTGAAATGAGAGCTGTTCGCGAATCAGCTGAACGCGTAAATGGTAAAGAGGTGTATCTAATTCATGAACCTATGGCTGCTGCCATTGGGATTGGAGTTGACATCATGCAACCCAAAGGAAACATGATAGTGGATATTGGTGGAGGTACTACCGAAATTGCCGTTATTGCTTTGTCTGGAATTGTTTGTGACAAATCGGTCAAAATTGCAGGAGATGTATTTACCAACGACATCGTTTACTATATGCGAACTCAGCACAATTTGTACATTGGAGAACGAACAGCAGAGCGCATTAAAATTTTAATTGGTTCTGCAACCGAGGAACTTGAAAGTCCTCCAGAAGAAATGTCGGTTCAAGGTAGAGACTTGTTAACTGGAAAACCCAAACAAGCCATGATTTCGTATCGAGAAGTTGCTAAGGCACTTGACAAATCTATTATTCGAATTGAAGACTCTGTAATGGAAACGCTTTCACAAACACCTCCTGAATTAGCCGCTGATATTTACAATACCGGTATTTACTTAGCTGGTGGCGGATCTATGTTAAGAGGACTCGATAAGCGTCTCTCGCAAAAAACAGACTTACCCGTATTTATTGCTGAGGATCCACTTCGAGCTGTGGTAAGAGGTACTGGAATTGCGTTAAAAAACATCGAACGTTACAAAAACGTATTGGTCAAATAGCTAATTTTTTAAAATGCAACAAATCATTAACAGCATTTTGCGAAACAAAAATGTGCTGATTTTTTTGTTGCTATTTTCTTTTGGAGTCTTGTTAACAATCGCTAGCGACTCCTTCCGCAAAAGCACTGTATCCCTGATCAATCAACAAATTACAGGTGCTGTTTTTGAAACTAGCAATCAAATAAAAGCCTACTTTTCTTTGCAAAAAACCAACTCGTTACTTCTTAATGAAAATATTCATTTAAAAAACCAACTGGCATTACTACAAGAAAAGCATTCTGAAACGACTTATAATCCAAAAGATACTCTCTATTTTTATCGTCCTTCTCGAGTAATTTCCAATAGTTTTTCATTGAGAAACAACTATTTAATGTTGAACTCAGGAAAAAATCAAGGGATTCTTCCAGAAATGGGTGTTACCTCAGCAAAAGGAATCGTAGGAATTGTAAGCTACACTTCCAACGGATATGCGACAGTAATTTCATTATTGAATTCAAAAACTAGAGTAAACGCAAGACTGCTCAATACCCATCATTTCGGAAGTTTGGAATGGGACGGTTTGGACCCCAGTATTGCAAAGCTTGTGGACGTCCCAATCATAGCTCCTATTAAAGAAGGGGACACTATTGTTACTGGTGGAAATTCTTATATTTTTCCTGCAGGATTGCCTATTGGTTATGTCCACAAAATTCATGTTCCTGATATTCAAAACTACTACGAAATTGATGTAAAACTCTTTAATGACATGACCAACTTGAATGATGTGTATGTTATTGAAAATTTAGATCGTGATGAAGTTATAACCCTTCAAAAAAAGAATCTCGATGAATAGTACTCTTTTTTCAATCGTCGTTAGGTTTTTCGTTCTGTTGTTCGTACAGATCCTCATATTTAATGAAATTGATTTTTTAGGAGCCTATGACCCTTTGATTGCCATCTTATTTTTACTTCTATACCCTATAAATACAGAACAATTTAGCTTTTTGATTGTTGCATTTTTCTTTGGACTGAGTTTGGATATCTTTCTAATGTCGGGCGGGATTCATGCTTGTTCGTTCTTAGTTGCTGCGTTTGCCAGACCAGCAATCTTGAGATTTACATTTGGCGTTAGTTACGACTATCACGACATCAATATTAGCAAATCTTCCATTCCACAACAACTCACTACAATCAGCTTGCTAGTACTTTGCCATCATATCATTATGTATTCGCTTATAGCATTTTCTTGGAATCGTTTTTTATGGGTTATTGAAAGAACGCTTGTCAATGGAATATTTTCAGTTGTTCTTTGTTTTATGCTCTTTTATTTGATAAAAAAGGATGGGAAATGAGAAACAAGTTGTTTGTATTTCTTATCGTTGTTATGGGTGTTATAATTATATCCCGACTTTTTTACCTACAAATTATTGACACTCGTTTTGAAGATCTTTCAAAAAAAAATTCTGTGTTGGCATTGTATGAATATCCCGAACGCGGATATATTTTTGACAGGAACAAAAAACTAATTGTTGCCAATCAGCCAACATACGATGTAATGGTCATCCCCAAAAATGTTTCAGAAATTGACACTTCCGAATTTTGTAAACTCCTAAAAATCAATCAAAATAAGTTCAATACATTGCTTGAAAAAGCAACTTCATATTCGCCTCGATTACCCTCGGTATTTGTAGCTCAGATTTCCAAAATAGATTATGCCAAACTGCAAGAAAAAATGTGGAAATTCAAAGGGTTTTACATCCAACGGAGATCGTTAAGAAAATACTATTACGAGTCTGCTTCCAATGTTTTAGGATACATTAGCGAAGTCAACGATAACGACATTAAAAAAGATCCTTATTATCAATCGGGAGAGTTGATTGGTCGCCAGGGGATTGAAAAATCTTACGAAAAAGAACTCAGGGGAAATCGAGGAATCAACTATTTTCAAAAAGATAATTTTAACCGAATTATAGGGTCTTACAAAGATGGAGTATTTGATGAAAAACCCAAACGTGCAAATGATATTGTACTCACTCTTGATATAGAGTTACAACAATACGGAGAATCCCTAATGAATGGCAAACGCGGCGGAATTGTTGCTATTGAACCCGAAAGTGGCGAAGTATTGGCTTTGATAAGTACACCCGGGTATAACCCTTCTTTGTTGGTTGGCAGAAAACGTTCAGAAAATTTTACAAAACTTTACTACGACAGCATAAGCAAGCCCCTTTTTGATCGGGGGCTACAAGGACAATATCCACCAGGATCCCCTTTCAAGATTTTAAATGGATTGATTGCTCTTCAAGAAAATGTAATTACAGAAAGAACCTCTTTCACTTGTTACGAAGGTCATTATTACACGCGTAGCAGTTTTATGAAATGCCATTGTGATTGGGGAACAAAAAACGTATTGAATCGAAGTATTTACAATTCTTGCAATACGTATTTTGCCAATGCTTACAGACGAACTATAGAAAAATACCAAAGCCCCGAAGAAGGGTTAACTCAGTGGAGTAATCATGTAAAAAGTTTTGGTCTGGGAAATTATTTAGGATATGATTTACCCGTAGGGAAAAAAGGCTATGTTCCTGATGCCTCGTTTTACAACCGTTGGTATCCAAACAGAGCTTGGCAAGGTGTAACTACTATTTCTAACGGAATTGGTCAAGGAGAAGTTTTAACAACTCCAATTCAACTGGCCAATATGACAGCTGCCATTGCCAACCGAGGTTATTATTACAAGCCGCATTTTATAAAAGAAATACAAGCGAAATCCATTGATTCTATGTATTTAATTCCTAACCATACTACCATAGCTCCCAAACACTTTACTCCCATTATTCAAGGAATGAGTGATGTGATTCAAAAAGGAACTGCTCGAATTGCCAGAATCAAAGGAATTGATGTTTGTGGAAAAACAGGAACTGCCGAAAACTTTACAATAATCGATGAAAAACGACAGCAGTTGACCGATCATTCTATTTTTATAGCTTTTGCACCGAAAAAAAATCCTAAAATAGCCATCGCTGTGTTTGTCGAAAATGGATATTGGGGAAATCGTTGGGCAGCTCCCATTGCTAGTTTGCTAATAGAAAAGTATATTAACAAAGAAGTGTCACGCCCCTATTTAGAAAAAAGAATGTTGGAAGGAACTCTTGAGGAAGAGTACAACAAAATCATCAGCGGAAAACCTTTTACTATTAATGAATAATTCTGTCGTTTCAAAAATTGATTGGCCAACGGTACTTGTTTACTTGGTATTGTGTGGGCTTGGGTTGGGGAATATTTATTCCTCAACTGCCGCCTATACCGTGGATAACATTTTCTCATTAGAAGCTGTTTTTGGAAAGCAATTGTTTTTTTTAGGTATCAGTATTTGCACATTTGCGTTTGTGATGTTCATTAATGTTAAATTTTTTGAGAGGTTTTCAAGCATATTCTATTTGATTTGCCTGGCTTCTTTAATAGGTCTTTTTGTTTTTGGAACCACTGTATCGGGAGCTACTTCATGGTATTCTATAGGCTCGTTTAGTCTGCAACCTGCCGAATTTGCGAAAGCAATTACCGCTTTGGCATTGGCAAAACTGTTGAGTGATATTCACACTTCATTAAAAAAGGTTACAGATCAAATGTATGCCTTTCTTATTATATTACTTCCAGTGTTACTTATTATACCTCAGCCCGATCCTGGAAGCGCCCTAGTCTTTCTGGGATTGCTTATGGTCTTGTACAGAGAAGGGCTTCCTTCTTTATACATGTGGACTTTGGTCATTATGGTTGTTGTGTTTTTATTGACTTTATACCTAACTCCTTTTATAGTGAGTCTTATCCTTACTACTCTTTTTCTGATTTTTATTTTTACCTATGGTAAAAAAGGAAAGATGATTTTTAAATCCATTATTATACTATTTAGTTGTATAAGCTTTGCATATTCTGTTAACTATATTTTTAATGAAGTTTTTGAACAGCGACATCGGGATAGAATCAATATTGTTTTGGGCAAAGCAACAGATACTAGAGGGATCGGATACAATACCAATCAATCCGAAATTGCCATAGGATCGGGGCGTTGGTTGGGAAAAGGTTTTTTGCAAGGAACACAAACCGAAGGAAACTTTGTACCTGAACAACATACCGACTACATATTTAGCACAGTAGGTGAAGAATGGGGGTTTTCAGGAGGGGTTTTTGTTGTAGTGCTCTTTGTTTTTTTACTTCTAAGAATTTTGTTTATAAGCGAACGTCAAAAAAATGATTTTAGCAGGATTTATGGTTATGGAGTAGCCTCAATTTTGTTTGTTCACATCGGATTTAATCTAGGAATGGTTTTGGGCTTAATTCCAACGATCGGAATTCCACTCCCCTTTTTTAGCTATGGAGGATCTAGTTTATTGGGCTTTACGATACTGCTAGCCATTTTGATCAAACTCGATTCCAATCGGGTCAATGAATGGTAATTTAGCTTCTTACATCAAGGGCATCTCGCAAAGCATTCCCCAACAACATAAAAGCCGTAACCAAACTCATAATAGCCACACCTGGAACTACTGCTAAATAGGCTTTTCCAACTAGCATGTACGAATAGTGGTCTTTAATCATACCTCCCCAACTTGGAATAGGAGGCTGCGCACCAATTCCTAAAAAACTCAGTCCACTTTCTATGAGAATGGCCGCAGCAAAATTAGCTGCAGCAATTACTATAATTGGTCCCATTATATTGGGCAAAATATGTCGGAAAATGATACGAAACGAACCGTATCCTAAAACACGCGCTGCAGAAACGTATTGCATTTCCTTAACGCTAATCACTTGACCTCTTACAATTCGAGCTACCTCAACCCACATAGTTAGCCCCACTGCTATAAACACTTGCCAAAATCCTTTTCCAAGAGTGAGTGATACCGCAATAACCAACAACAATGTTGGAATGGACCAAGTAACATTTATAATCCACATAACAAACTTATCTATAACACCTCCATAGTATCCACCAACAGCACCAATAATGATACCAATAAACAAAGAGATGAATACAGCTACAAATCCAATTGACAGCGAAATTCTAGTTCCTATCAAAACACGACTTAACACATCGCGCCCTAGCGTATCGGTGCCCAATCGAAAACGAGTTGTGGTAATAAAATTTTCAATAAACTCTTTGTCTGAAGCCACTTCAGGGAATTGTGTTCTTAAAAATCGTTCCTTCAAGCCGCCTTCTGTATCCGAATGGTAGTGCGTTATTTCTATAGCATAGTCAAATAATTGATAGTCTTGAATGGGATAGGAATTTACCGGAGTAGGATCTCCAAAAAAATAAATTTCAAATGCAGATATATCTTTTTTGCTTTGAGTGGGAATTGTTAGGACTTGAACTTCAAATCCAGGTGATTTCGAATGAATCGATAAATGCATTTTGTTGGCGTTTCGGGAATCGTCTGGAGCTAGTAGATAGGCAAAAGCTGCAACCAATCCACACAAAATGATAAACAACAAACTAAAAACGCCCCAAAAATGATTTTTAAATTTATGGAGCGCTCTAAAAGTTGTTGAATTGATTCCTTTCATTCAGTATCTGAGTTCGATGTTGCTAATGAATTTTTTGGAATATAGCGCAACTGCAAGTCCTGTAAAATTGAAACTGCTTCTTCAAGGTAAATATCTTTTGACAAGGTTGTTGTCCATCGATCCCTTTTTTCAAGAGCTTCTTCGTCATCGTTTATAGCAAGAAGATCATCAGAATTGGAACTGTATGACATGCGGTTGTTGTAGTTTTTTATTTGATCAAAACGTTCTACATAGCTTTTATCATCTTCAATTTCTTTTTGATAAGCTGAAAGGCTCAATGGGTATAAATTATCATCTTGTTGTTGACGAATCCATCGTGCATTTTCATCAATCAATTGCATATTTTTGTTATTGGCGACTCTCAATTTGCTTTGTTGAATAGCTTGTTCGTAGTTTAAATAGCGATCCCAAGTAGTATATGGAGTGGGCTCTATTTGATCCCAATCCAATGGATTGCTTTGATCTTTTTCCCCCAAATCGATATAGGAATAACGATCTGGAACCACGACATCACTTTTAACACCTTCGAGTTGTGTTGAACCTCCATTGATGCGATAGTACTTATCTGTGGTAATTTTTAAAGCGCCTAAATTTCCCAAATCACTATTGGAAACAAAACGATTGAGGTCAACAATATTCTGAACGGTTCCTTTACCAAATGTTTGAGAACCTCCTAAAATAATAGCGCGCTTATAATCTTGAAGTGCCGCGGCCAGAATCTCAGAAGCCGAAGCAGATGTCTCGTTAACCAAAATAACCAAAGGACCGTCCCACAAAATTGCGGGATCTCGGTCGTACAAAACCTCGTTTTTGTTTCGGGTGGTTTTTACTTGAACAATGGGTCCTTTTTCTATAAACAACCCAGCCATATCTACAGCTGTTTGAAGGGATCCACCGCCATTATTTCGCAAGTCAATCACCAGGCCTTCTATATCTGATTTTTTTAATTTTTCAATTTCTTTTTTAACATCGATAGCCGCATTACGTTCTCCATAGTCCTTAAAATCGATATAAAATTTTGGAAGATTAATCAACCCAAAGGTTTTACCTCCCTTTTCGATTATTATTGATTTGGCATAGGACTCTTCCAGTTCTACAACATCTCGAATAATGGAAACCACTTCAATGGTTCCGTCCACGCGTTTGAGGGTCAATCGCACCTCTGTTCCTTTGGGTCCTTTTATAAGTTTGATTGCATCATCCAATCGCATAGTGGTCACATCAACAGGCTCTGCTTCACCTTGAGCCACTTTGATTATTTGATCACCCACCTCAACCTGTTTCCCGCGCCAAACAGGACCTCCAGAAATTATATCTACAATTTTAATCGCCTGATTGCGTTTCTGTAATCGAGCACCAATACCTTCAAATTTACCTGACATGCTGGTATCAAAACGATCTTTGGCTTCTGGAGCAAAATAATATGTGTGCGGATCAAACTGTGAAACGAAAGCATTGAGGTAAACAGAAAACCAATCTTCTTCTTGCAATTCATTGGTAAGATAGTCGAATACATTTTTTAAGTTCTCAAGGGTGGCTTCACGAGATTCAATTTCTATTTCGGCCTCGGTTTTGGGGACATATTCTGGATCTTCTTCTGTCTTTATTTTCTCTTCAGAGAGCTTCGTTTCATAAGCCAGCAGTGTAGAATATTTTAGTTGTTTTCGCCATTTATTTTTGCGTTCGGTTGTGTTTGAAGAAAAAACTTGATTGTTATAGTCAACATCCAATTGTTCGTCTACAGAAAAATCAAATGGCTTATCCAATAGTTGCTCGTAAAATTGCTGAACTTCTGCAATCCGTTTGAGAAAACGAGTATGAGTTGTCTTAAAAAAATCAATTTTCAAGCTTTTGATTTGATCATCCAAAGCATATTTATATTGTTCAAATTCTTTGTAATCAGATGCTAAAAAAAAACGTTTTTGAGCGTCAATAGCTTCTATATAATCAAAAAACATTTGTTCTGATAAGTCATCATTAATTAATTTGGGTTCAAAATGTCCTCGATCAAGTACATAAGAAATCAATTCTATGAGCAACTTGTCTTTGTTAGGATTGTTAAATTGATTGGAGTTAAAACTCCATGTAGCAACCAACACAGCCAAACAGGCAAGAAGAATTGAAGCGTTCTTTTTCATTTTTTATTGAATTAGTAAGTGACAAAATTTGGATATCAAAGAGTCCAACTCGTTTGCTATCTTTGTTTGGGTTATAAATAGAAGCCTAAGATACTCAAAAAAATAGTGAGTGTTTATGACATTAACATTTTTTTTATCATTTACGATGCCAAGAATTTATTACTTTGTAAAAAAACAAACATGAGCAAAAGACCGTTAATATTAGTAACCAATGATGATGGGATTACAGCTCCCGGTTTGAGAAAGCTAATTCAAGTAATGAACGAAATTGGAGATGTCGTTGTAGTAGCTCCAGACAGTCCGCAATCAGCTATGGGGCATGCAATCACAATCAATTCGATATTGAATTGCACCCCTATAAAAATCGATGAGGGGCCGCAAACTGAATATGCCTGTTCTGGAACTCCTGCAGATTGTGTAAAGCTAGGAGTTCATGAAATTTTAAAACAAAAACCTGATTTGTGCGTTTCTGGAATCAATCACGGCTCCAATTCATCCATTAATGTTATTTATTCGGGAACAATGAGCGCTGCCGTTGAAGCCGGAATTGAGGGCATACCTGCTATTGGTTTTTCTCTTTTAGACTATCAATGGAAAGCCAACTTTGATGCCGTTGCAGATTATGTAAAGCAAATTTCCCTTTCTGCACTTTCCAATGGAATTCCTGAAGGAGTTATCCTGAACGTTAATTTTCCTAAATTGCCTAAAAAAGAAATCAAAGGAATCAAAATTTGCCGTCAAGCCAAAGCGTACTGGATCGAAAAATTTGATAAGAGAGTCAATCCTTTAGGAAAAGAATATTACTGGCTTACAGGCGAATTTATAAATGAAGATCGAGGTGAGGACACCGACGAATGGGCTCTAAAAAATGGATATATTTCTATTGTTCCCGTTCATTATGACCTTACTGCACACCATGCCATACAACAACTAAATACGTGGGACTTTTGAAAATCAACCCATTAATTAACGGACTTGTTTTGGGGTTATTGACTCCTCTTTTGACTTTGGTTTTTATTGTATGTTTTTTTACGGATATTTCATTAAAAAATTCACTGATTGATTTGTACCAAACCCGAAGCATAAACGGATTGATAAGCATTGCTGCTATTCCCAATATGTTGTTATTCTTTGTGTTTTTAAAACAAAATCGAGATACGATTGCCAAAGGAGTTTTAGCCGCAACCTTACTAATCGCTATGATTACCGTTCTAATAAAATCAAACGTATGAAGTATTACATCATAGCAGGAGAAGCATCGGGAGATCTTCATGGATCCAATTTGATTAAAGAAATCCATAAAAAAGACCCTCAAGCATCCGTTCGAGCTTGGGGCGGTGATTTGATGGAAAAGGCAGGAGCACATTTGGTAAAACATTACCGAGACCTTGCTTTTATGGGATTTCTGGAAGTATTGCTCAACTTGGGAACTATTCTAAAAAATATCAAAAAATGTAAAAGTGATATTCTTGATTTTAAGCCAGATATCCTCATTTTTATCGATTATCCAGGATTCAATATGCGAATTGCTCGTTGGGCAAAAGCTCAGGGGATTCGTACACATTATTATATAGCCCCTCAGGTATGGGCGTGGAAAGAAAATCGCGTGAAGGCAATCAAAAGAGATGTGGATAAAATGTCTGTCATTTTGCCTTTTGAAAAACAATTTTTTGAAGAAAAACACCAATTCCCAGTACATTTTGTAGGACACCCGCTCTTAGATGCTGTAGAAGCTTTTCAAGCGGGTTCGGAAGAAGACTTCAGGAACTCAAATGGGTTGGATCCCAAAAAACCCATTATTGCATTGCTGCCGGGAAGTCGAAAACAAGAAATTAGAAAAATGTTAACGGTCATGCTTCAATCAGCCAAAAAATTCAGTAATTATCAATTTGTTATTGCTGGAGCTCCAGGCCAAGAAGAAGCTTTTTACAAACCGTTTTTGTCAAATGACATCAATGTGTTTTGGGTATATAACCAAACGTATAAATTGTTGTCTTTTTCTTATGCTGCTTTAGTAACAAGTGGAACCGCTACACTTGAAACGGCTCTTTTTGAAGTTCCTCAAGTAGTGTGCTACAAAGGCAACGGAGTCAGTTATCAAATCGCCAAACGCATTGTTAATCTGGACTATATCTCGCTGGTAAATTTGGTGCTTGAAAAAGAAGTAGTCACCGAATTGATCCAATCAGATTGTCATGCTAATCGAGTTACACAAGAACTTGAAGCTATTTTACACAGCAAAAAAAGAAGCTTTGTGTTGTCTCAATACATACTTCTCAAAACCCAATTGGGAGGAAAAGGAGCCAGTCAACGAGTTGCAGAAGCTATTATAAACCAGCTGTCATGAAACATTCAAAATGGATTTTATTAATAGTAATGTGTGTTTTGTTTGTAGGCTGTGGAGGTCAAAAAAAAGCAGCAATAAAATATCCAAAAAAAAGAGTTCCTGCTGAAAATACTGTAATCACTCATGCCAAAACTTATTTAGGAACTCCCTACCTGTACGGAGGAAATACTCGAAGTGGTATTGATTGTTCTGGACTGATTCATCAAGCGTTCAGCAAAAGCAAAATTTCTGTTCCCAGAACAGTCAATGATTTAAAAAAAACAGGTAGTAAAATAGCTATAAAAAAAGTGCGTCCTGGAGATGTTTTGTTTTTTAAAACCTCACGAAAACGCACAATTACACATGCTGGATTGGTCGTTAGAGTCCGTAACAAAACTCCTGAATTTATTCATGCCTCCACATCGAGAGGCGTAATTATCTCTTCATTGTCGCAAGCTTATTGGAACAAAGTTTTTGTAGAAGCCCGAAGATTAGTTCGATAGGTCTTTTTTAAAAATTCATTTTTTTTATAATTTGGGGCCATGAAGTTGCCCCAATTACTTTTGTTTAAAATTGTACTTTGCTACGTTTTAGGAATTCTTAGTTATCCTTTCTGGGGTATTTCATATCAAATCTTATGGGCTTGTAAGGTTGTTTTATTTGTAGGCTGTATTTTTTTCCTAAAAAGAAAACGCCTGTTCTGGCTATGTATGTTCTCTTTCTTTTGGACTTTGGGTATTGGGATGCAATACGTAAACGACGATTCTCAAAAAAATGATTTTTATCAAAAATATCTGTCCACAGAGACATTTTATGTGGTAGAGGGAATTGTCGAAAAAGTTTTGAAGCCCACTTCTTTCAATTCACAATACGAACTTCAGCTTTATAAATTGAATCAACATTCGGCTGTTGGAAAAATAGTGCTATCCATTAAAAAGGATTCATTGGCAACAAACCTACAAGTGGATGATCGTTTGCGAGTTGTGGGGCAAATTCAAAAAATAACTTCTTCTAAAAACCCGCATCAGTTTGATTACGCTGAGTATATGCAAAAACAAGGAATCATACACCAAATGTATATCCAAGAATCACAAGCAAACACACTCCATAAAAACAACAAAACAGCGCGCGGAATAGCATACGGTTTTCGCGAATTTTTGATTTCAAAACTTGAAGATCAAGGCTTTCGAAGCGACAATGAATCCGTTATCAAAGCCCTTTTTTTGGGGGATCGAACCGATATATCAACCGAATTAAAAAGAGATTATGCCGATGCTGGAGCTGTGCATTTATTGGCTATTTCAGGGTTGCACATTGGGGTATTGCTTTTGTTGTTAAACGGATTGTTTTTACCTCTTTTACAATGGAAACACGGACGACTAATACGATTGCTACTCGTCGTAATCTGTTTGTGGATTTTTGCTTTTATAACAGGACTTTCAGCCTCTGTAATGCGTTCCGTGACAATGTTTAGCGCTGTTGCTTTGGGCATTGCATTAGAGAGAAGAATGTCACAATTTCAAACATTATTGATATCCCTTTTTGTACTGTTACTTATCAAACCCAATTTTATTTATGATGTTGGATTTCAATTGAGTTATTTGGCCGTCTTTGGTATTTTATGGCTGATGCCAGTGGCCATGGAATTTTGGAAGCCTCGCTGGTGGATTTTGACGAAAATATGGCAATTGACTGCCTTAGGAACGATTGCGCAGCTGTGTGTTTTACCCCTAAGCTTGTATTATTTCCATCAATTTCCAGTGCTTTTTCTTGTTGCAAATTTGGTCATTGTTCCATTTATGGGACTGCTGTTGGGAGGAGGAATTTTGGTAATTATATTAAGTACCGTGGAATTTACTGCTCCATTCATTGTGACTGGCTACAACTTCTTGATATCTTGTATGAATGAATTGATTTACTGGATAGCAGATCAAGATGCGCTTATAATTCAAAACATTCCTTTTGGAGGCTTTGAACTGATTGTTATTTTTATAGGAATATTGGGTTTGGGACTGTGGATTGAAAAACCCAAATATAAAAAAAATTATTCCTACCAATACTCGCTTCATGCGTTTTGGTGGGCGGCATTCATTATCAAAAAAATCAGAAAGCGCAACAACACTCCTTTTGGATTTTTCATAAAAACCGACAAACAGTTATCGTCCAAAAAAAGGGGATTCAACTCAAACTCTATAAAGGCACTGATTCGATTAAAAACAAGTATTCTCTTATTGAAAATTTCAAAAGGGAAGAACGTATTCGATACGTGGATACACTGCCTCTTCAAAATGTATATTTGGCACCGAACTTACTCGTTGTTGACAAACAAAAGGTTTTTATACCCATTGGAAATCAACCTCCAAATATATTATTAACCGAAAGTCCTAATATTCACTTGGAAGAACTTATAGATAGTTTGAAGCCTCAAAAAATCATTGCTGACGGAAGCAATTATCCAACATTAGTAAGGCAATGGGAAAAAACATGCAAGCTAAAAAAGGTGTCGTTTCACAACACTTACACCGATGGAGCTATTGAGTTGATTGTGAAATTATAACACCAAAGGGATTAGCTTTTGAATTGAGGAACAAACGATTTACTGAAGGCATTAAAATCCTCTTGAGTAGTAAGTGATTTATACAATTCATCATAAAAAAGTTTCAAATACAATTCCAATTGTTGTGGTTTTTGATAACCCACTAAAGGTGTAAGATACTGACCTGTATCATCGAAAAAGAGGATGGTAGGATAGCCCGAAACACCCAAGAATCGCGTAAACTCATGCGTTGCATTCCGACCCTTTTTGGTAGCATCGTATCCAGGATTTTCAAATGTGTTTCCCTGAAAATTCACTTTCTCAGATCCTTCTGCGTTGAATTTGACCGCATAAAAATGTTCATTGATAAAATTTGCTACGTCAGGGTTGCCAAAAGTTTTTTTATCTAATAATTTACACGGACCGCACCAATTGGTATACACATCAACAATGATTTCTTTGGGAACTTTTTTTTGAGCCTCAAAAGCTTCGTCGAGCGATATCCAATTGACAGTTTGTGATTGAAGATTCCAAAAACAAAGTGTTAAAAATCCGAAAAGAAAAGACTTATTCAATACCATGCATTTTTTTAATTAAAATTGATTTAATCAATAACATCAAAACTCCTGCCGAAATAGGAATGATTGTAAATAGCAAGAAAAATGTTGAAATTCCATACGATTCGGAAATGGTATCTATATAACTTCCTGTCAAACCTCCTAAGAGATTGGCAACAGCACTGCAAACAAACCAAAATCCAAACATAAGTCCAACCAATTTAACAGGGGCTAGCTTGCTCACATAAGAAAGTCCAACTGGAGAAATACATAATTCACCGAGGGTGTGAAATAAATAAGCCATCACTAACCATAAAATACTTACACTTGCTTCTTGTGCCCCGAGTGGAATAGACCATGAACCAAAGGATAGAAAGGCAAACCCAATACCCAATAGCATTAAACCAATTGCAAATTTAGCCGGGCCAGAGGGGTTGTAACTCGAGGACCAAATTTTTGAAAAAACTGGAGCAAATAATATGATAAATAATGAGTTAAGTACGGAAAACCACGATGCAGGAATTTCAGCTGCTTCAATGGCATACTCACGATTAATCATCCAAATAACAATAGCCCAAATTATTGCAAAACTGCTTCCTAAGAATAAGTTTGATAGCAAAAAGTTTCCCAACATCTTTTGAAAAAGATTGAACAAAACATACGTTAAAATGACCATTGGAACAAGAGTAATGATAGTGTTAACGATTTTAAAAGTATAGGAGGAAGTTCCCGTTAGGTTTCTTTCAGTGTAATCTTCAGCAAAAATTGTCATTGAACCTCCTGCCTGTTCAAATGCCCACCAAAAAAAGATGGTAAATAATGAAAATACAACAATAACAAAAAGTCGATCACTTACCACATTTACCGGTAGATTGTCTTCTTTTTTATTAGAGATTTGGGACTCAATTTGTTTCTTTTGTTGTGGTGAAAGTCCTATGTTCCCAAAAATCTTTTGAGCAAACCAAAACTGTAACATCCCTAAAAACATAAATATTCCAGCAAGACCAAACCCAAGATGCCAACCTACTTTTTCACCGATATATCCACACAAAAGAATTCCTAGAAATGCCCCAGCGTTAATACCCATATAAAAAATAGTATATCCTCCATCTTTTCTACTATCGCCATTTACGTATAGCTGACCCACTATTGAAGAAATATTCGGCTTAAAAAAACCGTTTCCAATAACTAAAAAGGACAATCCCAAAAAGAAAAAAACACTTGAAAAAGTTTCTAAGGCCATTGAAGCGTGCCCTAAAGTCATAATCAAAGCTCCTAAAGCTGTTGCATTTCGATAACCCATAAACCTATCGGCAATGAATCCTCCAAAAATAGGAGTAACATAAACTAACCCAGTGTACCAGCCGTACAAGACTAGTGCATCTGAACGCTCCCAACCCCAACCTTCGTTCATTATGGAAGATGTTAAAAACAAAACCAAAATAGCGCGCATCCCATAATAAGAAAAACGCTCCCACATTTCTGTGAAAAACAAAACAAAAAGACCTACTGGGTGGCCTACAATGGTACGTTGATTGAGTTCGGAACCTTGAAAAGTTTCAGACATATTTTCTTTATTTAGTTATAAGTTATCGTTTATAAATTTCGTCATTTTTGTAAAAAGGTGCAAACGGGTGTTTCCGCCATAAATCCCATGGTTTCGATCGGGATAAATCATCCATTCAAAATCTTTATTGGCCTGAATAAGCCCTTCAACCATTCGCATGGTATTTTGAACATGTACATTATCATCTCCTGATCCATGAACCAATAGAAATTTTCCTTTTAACAGCTCTGGGTAATTCAAAGGCGAGTTATCGTCATATCCCGATGGATTTTCTTGGGGAGTTCGCATAAATCGCTCGGTGTATATGGTGTCGTAAAATCGCCAACTCGTGACGGGAGCTACTGCAATAGCCATCGAGAACACTTCATTACCTTTTAACAAGCAGTTGGTGGCCATGTGACCTCCAAAACTCCAACCCCATATTCCGATTCTGTTTTTATCAACGTAAGACAGGTTGCCTACTTGCCTAGCCGCTTCAATTTGATCTTCTGTTTCTAATTTTACCAAGTTCAAATAGGTTGATTTTTTAAATGCAGCTCCTTTATAACCCGTTCCTCTTCCGTCCACACAAACCACTATATATCCTTGTTGAGTCAGCATTTGGTGCCAGGTATTGTACGAGTCGAACCATTGATCTGCCACCTTCTGAGAGCCTGGCCCTGAATATTGAAACATCAATACAGGATACTTTTTGGAGGGATCAAAATCAGCAGGACGCAACATCCACATATTAAGCGATTCACCGTTGACACTAAGCGTCGAAAATTCTTTGGATTGCCAACAAAATTTTTGAGCAACCTCAGACAATAAACGATTGTCTTGAATGGTTAATAATGGAGCTCCATCTGTTGCCGAATTCAATGAATAAATAGGCGGAGTAATCGCAGTCGAATAGGTGTTTATATATACCGAAAAATTGGCGCTAAATGCCGCATGATGTGTTCCTAGTGACTTCGAAAGCTGTCGCTTATCAGTTCCGTTAATTTTAATAGAGTATACATCTCTATAAATCGAACCGCACTCTACCGACTGATAAAAAATACGATGGGAATTTGAATCATATCCATAATAATCCGTTACTTCCCAGGCTCCTTTTGTAATTTGATTGATTAATTTTCCTTGCTTCGAATAATGATACAAATGATTAAAACCATCGCTTTCACTTGACCAAATAAAACTGTGATCCTTCAAAAAGGTAAGATTATCATGAACATCTACATAGACTTTGTCTGATTCTTGAAGCACTTCCTTTACTGAGCCCTTTTGAACATTGACATACAACAGCCTTAAATCGTTTTGATGTCTATTCAGTGTTTGCACGCTGAGAAGATTTGCGTCATTTGTAAATTGCACTCTTGGAATATAATAGGCATTTTCGAGTGAAATGATTTTGGTGTGTTCTTGGGATAAATCATACACATGAAGACTCACAACGGAATTATCCTCTCCTGCCTTAGGATATCGAAAAACTTGTTGGGTTTGATACAATTGATCGCCGTACAAATCCATAGAAAAAACAGGCACATCTGATTCATCAAAACGTAAAAATGCAAGATGGGTTCCTTTAGAGTTCCAATGAAATGCCCGAACAAACGAAAACTCTTCCTCATAAACCCAATCCGTAATACCGTTAATGATATAATTGTTACCATCGGAGGTAACTTGGGTAAGGGCCCCAGATTGAAGGTCTTTGATAAACAAATTTCGATTGTGTACATAGGCAACTTTCGATCCATCAGGGGAAAATTTGGGCTCTTGAATAAGGTCTTGAGAAACAGAAGTCACTGTTTTTGCAGCAATATCATACACATAATAAATCGCTTTTTTGGAGCGTCTATAAATTGGTATTCGCTGGGTTTCCAATAGTACTTTTGACTCATCATCGCTAAAATCATACGCTGAAAACCATGAAATTTCATCCAAATCCAAAGAGTTTACAATTGTATTTGTTTTTTGAAGGTTCTGATACGAGTATTGATCCAATGAAGTAGAACGCGAATTTCTATCATAATTAAGAACCGTATAATGGTGCCCGTCATTCATAGAATGAATTTGATCCAAACGCTCTATCCTAAATGTGCTATCATAAAGATTTTGAAGGGATATTTTTTGTTGTGAAAAGCAGGTAACTCCAATCATTAGAACTAGAGTGAAAAATGAGCTTTTGCGTCTTAGCATGCTATGGGGTTTTTGATAATTTCGTAAAAATAATAGAATAATATGTGATTTACCTAATGTTTTAACATTAAATAATGAGTTATTTATAATATTTCATCAAAATATATACGATTCAGAAAGTCAAAACTAGAATGTATGAGGTGCACGATAGAATCTTTATCTTTGTAAAATGAAAGAAAAAGAAAATCAATCCAATAAATGGGTTAAAGGGTTTTCAAAGTTGTCCAAAGATGAAAAAATTGATTGGGTAACCACTCGTTATTTTCACTCGCCCGACAGTGCTAAAAAATTATTGGAAGATTATTGGAATAAAGATAGTCAGCTTCAATTATTACACGATGAGTTTATTGAAAATGCTGTTTCTAATTTTTACCTTCCTTTGGGTGTAGCACCCAATTTTATTATCAATCAACAGGCATATACCATTCCTATGGCCACAGAAGAAAGCTCTGTTTTGGCTGCTGCTGGAAAGTCGGCAAAGTTTTGGGCAAGTCGCGGAGGGTTTTCCACCAAAATCATAGGAACCGAAAAAATTGGACATGTACATTTTATGTTTGCCGGAGAAGCGCATAAAATTTCTGATTTTATTGAAAATATTAAACCTGTTTTGCATTCTGACACAGACTCAATTACCACCAACATGCGTGCACGCGGAGGTGGAATTACAACTATTGAGCTTTGCGATAAAACCGATCAACTTGCGAATTATTTTCAACTGCATGTTTCTTTTGAAACCATAGATTCCATGGGAGCCAACTTTATCAACTCCTGTTTGGAACAATTTGGCGACACCATTAAACGGGAAGCAATACGTTACGCACCTTTTTCAGACGAAGAAAAAAATATTGAAATAGTAATGTGTATTTTATCAAATCACGTTCCTCGTTGTTTGGTTCGTGCAGAAGTAAGTTGCCCTGTTGAAGAAATGAACGAGGATAAGGAATTGAGCCCACAGGCTTTTTGTGAAAAATTCATTCGAGCCATCGATATTGCCAACGCCGATATTCATCGAGCTGTGACACACAACAAAGGGGTAATGAACGGAGTAGATGCTGTCGTCATTGCAACAGGAAATGACTTTAGAGCTGTTGAAGCAGGTGCTCATGCGTTTGCATCGTCAACAGGAAATTACAAAAGCCTGACACATGCAACCATTGAAAATGGTGTGTTTCGATATTGGATTGATATTCCATTGGCTTTGGGAACCGTTGGTGGAATTACTAAGCTTCACCCCATGGTGCAATGGAGTTTGGACCTTCTAGGCAATCCAACAGCAAAGCAACTAATGGAAGTTGTGGCTGTTGCTGGATTGGCTCAAAATTTTGCAGCAATCCGATCGCTAATTACGTCAGGAATTCAAAAAGGGCATATGAAAATGCATCTGATGAATATTTTAAATCAATTCAAAGCGAGTAAAACAGAAAAACAACAACTTATTGACCATTTTAAAAATCATACGGTGTCGTTTAGTGCGGTAGAAAATGAACTCTTGAAAATCCGTTCTTAATATACATGAAGACTTCTTTTTACAGTGCTGGGAAACTATTGATTACAGGTGAATATGCCGTCTTGGATGGTGCTTATGCACTAGCAATCCCCACTCGATTTGGGCAAACGCTCAGTGTTATGGAAACCTCATCGGGCTCTATTGATTGGAAGAGTTTTGATGTTGACCAACACTGTTGGTTGGAAGCGTCATTTTCTGTTAATACACTGGAGTTGAGGTCTGAACACACCGAAGAATCAGAAAATTTAGGCAAATTGTTACAGCTTGCTCAAAAGCTCAATCCTGCTTTTTTGAAACACTGTGACGGACTTAAAGTTGAAACACATTTGCAATTTTCTCGCAAATGGGGACTGGGAAGCTCATCAACTTTACTAAACAATATTGCACAATGGGCGGCAATTGATCCCTACCAACTTCTTAAAAATCGTTTTTCAGGAAGCGGCTATGATATTGCTTGTGCAGGATCCAAACAACCTATTTTATACCGAATCAAAAAAGGGATTCCTGAAATAAGCCCCATCGATTTTAACCCTTCTTTTAAAGACAATCTTTATTTTGTGTATCTCAACAAAAAACAAAACTCACTATCGGCAGTTGTAAACTATAAAAAAACCAAGCCCAACAAAAAATTAACAGATGAAATAAGTCTGTTGGCGCAATCAATTGCTGAAGCTTCCACTCTTTTCGAATTTGAAAAGCTCATAAAAATTCACGAGTCTGTTGTCAGTAAGTTGATTGGACAAAAGCCTGTTCAACAAGAATTGTTTTCAGACTTTACAGGAACCGTAAAAAGTTTAGGAGCATGGGGAGGAGATTTTGCTTTAGCAACTGGCAGCGACAATGTTGCTGCTTATTTTGAATCCAAAGGCTATACTACGGTAATACCTTTCTCGGATATGATTTAATTATCAGGGATATAATTAATTGGAATTCCTATAACAACTAGAGTGCCTGTTGGTTGATTTTTCTCGTCATACAAATCTTCTATTTTGAAAAAAAACTGCCCTTCATTTTGAAAATTTAAAAGTTTTATTCGTTCGTTTAGTATAGTGGTTGCAAACGACTGGTGAGTACTTTGATACATTTTTTTTCTTTTCTCTGCAGCTTCTCTTCCAATGCCATTATCTCTAATATGACAATTCAAATATCCGTCTTCGAAAAAAAAGTGAATGGTAATTTTCTTTTCTTTTTTACTAGACATGAGACCATGAAGGATAGCGTTCTCTACAATCGGCTGAAGTATCATGCAGGGCAGGTATATAAAACTACTCACAATCGGTTTTTGAACAGTAATTGTTAAATCAATATTTGAATCCAAACGGAGACTTTGAAGGGATACATAATTTTTAAGGTATTCTATTTCTTTGGCAAGGGTAATTTGTTCAGAACTACCCATTTCAATCGTATGTCGAATAAGTTTTGAAAAAGCACCCAAATAATTATTGAACGCTTTTTCTCCCTGAAGAACCATGGCTGATTGTAGTCCATTGAGTGCATTAAAAATGAAATGAGGATTCATTTGAGCCCGATAAGCGCGCAATTCTAAATTAGAAATTTGCAATTGCCGATCTCTATTAATTTTCAAAACAGTCGCTTCAAAATAAAACCATAGATACAGAATCAAAGCTATCAGTAAAAAAACCGCTAAAATAAACCACCATTGAAAATAAAACGGATATGGAACATTTATTGTATAAGTAAGGGTGTTTTGTGAAGGACTTCCTAATTCTGATGTACCTCTGACCTCAAGGGTATATTTTCCTGACTGCAAACCGTATAGTTTAACTGTAGAATCAGCGTCCAACAGTATCCATTCGGGCGACAAGCTTGAAATTCGGTAAAAAATGTTATTTAATTTAGGAAAAATTAAATCATTCATCGCAAATGAAAAAAACAAGCTACTATAAGCGTTGGGAAGATCGATAGTTTGATAATTTTCAAAATTAGAGGTAGTTGAAAAAAACTCTCCACGGTTTTGGTCATAAAATTTCAAATCAACGGGATATACAGCGTAGCTCAATAATGGGCGATTGACCTGAGTAGGATCAAAAGAAACAAGGCCTTTTGTAGTACCTGCATAAAAAAGAGAATCAGAAACTTTATGAAGCGAGTTTACACTAAAATCATCATCCAACAAACCTTCATTTTTATGAAAATTTTGAATGTTATCAGTTAATTTGTGAATTTTACTCAACCCCTTTGAAGTGGTAATCCATATAAATTGGTTGGACTCTTGAATTCCTCCAACTATATCATCAGACAATCCTTTGACTTGATCAAAATGTTTGATAACTGAAAGTGTTTGATGATCAATTTTAAAAAGTCCGTTATTACTTCCAGCCCATAAAAACCCATCATTGCCAATAAATAGCGTAGAAAAATTCATTTGATTGGGGAAAGAAGAGTAGTTGTTTGAATTCAAAAAACTAGTTTTTTGATTCTTCTTATCAATTCTATGCAAACCTGCTACAGAAGCTATCCAAAAATAATTATCAGTTTTAACAGTGTCAAATATAGAAAGGCCTCTAAAATCAAAATCAGGTACAATTGTATTTTCACCTTTAAAGGCATGGGAATTAATATCAAACGAGTATAATCCTCCTAAACATCCAAGATACAATTGATTTTTATTTTTTGGGGATAAATGAATGAATTTGATTATTCGATTTCGCAATAAGAGTATTGTCTCTAGAACCTATAATTTTCGTGCTAAATTCATATGAGTATTGGGATTGTGTATTATGGTAGATAAGCTGATCGTTTGAAGCACTAAGTTCTACAATATATCCCAATTGGGTGCCAAAATAAATATTGCCATTGGCAAGTTGAGTAACCGAATTGGGAATTAATAAAGATTGATTCTCAGGATTAGTCAATTTATAACTAACCACTTTTTGTGTTCTTTTATTAAATTTTCGAATATCGGTGTCCGATAAAACCCAGATATTCCCTGACCCATCTTCATATAAAGAGGTGTAATTCTTGATGTCAATAATTTCATCAGGTGCTGTTTTTAATGAATAAAAGAAAGTGTGTGTTCCTAGCTCATGAACCAGTCCATTGTGTGTTGTGTACCATAAAAATCCGTCTTGATCTTCAATGATTTTTATGGGAATATTATACTTTGCGTCGTAAGAAGTTATATTGAAACTTTGAGAAACATACTCTTGAGAAACCAGAGGTTGAAGCACAAATAACAGCAGTAGCTCTACAAAAAAAATTCTTTTAATGAGGAAAAAATAAACTTTGGCACGATTAATGTATTATGTTATATAGATTTCATAATATTTTTGGTTAGTTATTGTTTGCACCTGCGTTTGTCTCAAAGAATGCAGGTGCTTTTTTTTGCCCAAGACCTTAGTCATTATAAAATTATACAACAAAATCTTAGAAGAACTACCCAATTAAATTCGCGTATCTACCCTTAAATGTATCAAAAAACTATTCTAAAAACAAAAAAAGCCCTCCATTTTAAAGGAAAGCTTCTCATTGGTTCTTCTACGAACCTCTTATAAGCTATAAACTTATAAGCAACACAACACTTTTAAGGTTTTGCTATTTGCAAAACTTTTGCGGTCTGGACGGGACTCGAACCCGCGACCCCCTGCGTGACAGGCAGGTATTCTAACCAGCTGAACTACCAGACCGTTAGCGTTTAGCGATTGCAAATATACACTCGTTTTTTGTTTAAACAAGTATTTTTTTTGGGTTACCTCAAAAAAATAAAACCTACAATGCAGCATCCAATGCTTCGGCATATACATTTTTGGGAGAAACGCCTACTTGACGACCGATCAATTCGCCACCTTTAAAAATCAAAACCGTAGGGATGTTTCTAACACCGTATTTTGCAGCAAACTCCTGATTGGCATCTACGTCCATTTTTCCAACTACTGCTTTTCCCTCATAGTCGTTGCTCAATTCGTCGATAATGGGACCCACCATTCGACACGGTCCGCACCAGGCAGCCCAAAAGTCAACCATTACGGGTTTGTCGGATTGTAGCACAACTTCTTCAAAGGTTGCGTCTGTAATTTCTAAAGCCATATTAAGTAATTTTAAATTTTCTAATACAAAAATACATTTTATTTGTTTGCAGTTAATGCATCGCCATTGTTTTTATGAATCAATTCATAAAATTAAGTGATGACTAATTCAGTTTGTAATGAAAATTAGAAGCTGTCAAATCTGTTAATAAATTTTCTGTAATTGCCACCTTTTGATTTCTACTGTGCATCACTAATTTTAGTTGCTTTTCCATTTCAAAAAAAGCAATATCCAGAGGACGATCGCCTTTATGCAGTTTCAACACTTCGCTCAGATTCTCGAGTTGGTCTTCATCAAATTCATTAATATTCAATTGAAGTGTTATTTTTTTGGAGGTGCTCGACAAAGTGTCTTGCAACTGCTGAAAAGCATTAAATTGTAATCTAGGGTCTCCTTTTTTACCTGTTTCTCGATTTACCCACCCTTCTTTCACAAAAACTTTTATGTGCACAAAGTTGTTCGTCACCAGAAAGTGTTTGAATTTCAAATATTCTTCTCCAAATATTCTAAAATCATAGGAATCCGTATAATCTTCAAGAGTAAAAATGGCCCATCCTTTCCCATTTTTGGAAACCCGATGCTGAACATCTCCTATGATACCTCCCAAAGTAAGTTCGCGATTGATTAAGGGAGTTAAGTCTGAAAAAATAGCGACAGAAGCGTTGCAAAATGAACTTAAAACTACTTTGAAATCGTCCAACGGATGAGCTGAAATATAGATCCCTACAACCTCTCGCTCTTGTTTTAAGGCGTGCAAGGTTCCCCAAGGTTCGCAAGGTGGAATTTCTGGTTCAGAAATCACTTCTTCAGAGCTTCCTTCAAACAAACTTACTTGTGATGAATTTAAGTTATCTTGATATTTTGCGCCATACTTGATTACTTTTTCTAAAAAGGTAACTCCATCTCCACTATCTTGAAAATATTGCGCACGGTGGGTATTCTTAAAAGAGTCCATACCACCCGCCAACACCAGGCTTTCAAAAGATTTTTTATTAGCAGCGCGCAAATCGATACGCTTGGCCAAATCAAAAATCGACTTATAAGGGCTTTCTGCCCTATTTTCTACAATAGTAGCTACAGCATTTGCACCGACTCCCTTTATAGCCCCCATTCCAAAGCGTATAGCATTTTGGTCGTTAACGGTAAATTTGTAAAAAGATTCGTTGACATCTGGTCCTAGCACAGGAATGTTTGCGCGTTTACACTCCTCCATAAAAAAAGTGACCTGCTTGATATCATTCATGTTGTTGGACAACACGGCAGCCATATATTCTGCTGGGTAATGAGCCTTTAAGTAAGCCGTTTGAAATGCAATCCAAGCATAGCATGTAGAGTGCGATTTGTTAAAAGCGTAGGAAGCAAACGCCTCCCAATCTTTCCAAATTTTTTCTAATATCTCCCGATCATGGCCGTTGGATTGACCTCCATCCAAAAATTTAGGCTTTAATTGTTCCAACAAAGAAAAAATCTTTTTCCCCATAGCTTTTCGAAGCAAATCCGCTTCGCCTTTAGTGAAATTAGCTAGTTTTTGAGACAGAAGCATTACTTGCTCCTGATAAACCGTAATTCCATAGGTTTCTTTTAAATATTCTTCCATCGCATCAAGGTCATACGATATAGATTCTTGACCGTTTTTACGAAGAACAAAACTCGGAATGTATTCCAATGGACCTGGACGATATAACGCATTCATGGCAATTAAATCTTCGAAAACAGTAGGTTTTAATTCTCGAAGATATTTTTGCATTCCTGCGCTCTCATATTGAAAAACACCTACTGTATCGCCTCGTTGAAAAAGCTCGTAAGTCTTTTCATCATCAAGAGGAAATTCGTCAGGATTTAATTGAATTTGATGACGATACTCAACCAGCTTTACCGTGTCTTTAATAAGGGTCAATGTCTTGAGTCCTAAAAAATCCATTTTTAACAGCCCTGCATTTTCCACCACAGAATTATCAAATTGAGTAACGTACAAGTCAGAATCCTTTGCTGTTGCAACAGGTACAAAATCCGTAATATCCGAAGGAGTTATGATAACACCACACGCATGAATTCCCGTGTTGCGCAAAGAACCTTCCAGTGTTCTTGCCTGATTGATTGTTTGAGCCTCAAGATCATCTCCATCAGCGATATTCTTCAATTCATTTACTTTGAGCAATTCATCCGAACGCAGAGCTTCTTTTAAGGCTTTGTCTTCCAAGCCAAATATTTTTTTGAGCTTCATATTGGGAACCAACTTCGATATTCTATCGGCTTCTCCTAAAGATAGATCCAACACTCTGGCTGTATCTCGTATGGACGATTTAGCCGCCATGGTTCCGTATGTTATGATTTGAGCTACTTGATTGGATCCGTATTTTTCAATAACATAATCCATCACTTTGCTTCGTCCTTCGTCATCAAAATCGATATCGATATCGGGCAAACTTACCCTATCGGGATTCAAAAATCGCTCAAAAAGAAGATCGTATTTAATGGGATCAATGTTGGTGATTTTTAGGCTATAAGCAACTACAGACCCAGCTGCAGAACCTCTTCCCGGCCCCACTGAAACATCCATTTTTCGTGCAGCAGCAATAAAATCTTGCACAATCAAAAAGTAACCTGGATATCCTGTGTTTTCAATTACTTGAAGTTCAAAATCGAGACGCTCTTTAAGTTCATCTGAGAGTTCTTTGTAGCGTTCTTTTGCGCCCTCGTAGGTCAAATGTCGGAGGTATGCATTTTCGCCTCGTTTGCCTTTGTCTTTTTCATCCTCAGGATTCACAAATTGGATAGGAATGTCAAACTTGGGTAACAACACCTCTCTTGCCAATTCGTATTCTTCAATTTTATCAAGAATTTCAGAAATTGAAACAATCGCTTCTGGCACATCTTCAAACAGCTTTTTCATAGCCTCAGAAGATTTGAAGTAATATTCTTGATTGGGTAATCCGTATCGATACCCTCTACCTCTACCGATGGGTGTCGCTTGTTTTTCTCCATCTTTTACACATAACAAAATATCATGTGCATTGGCATCTTTTTGGTCGGTGTAAAATGTATTGTTGGTGGCAACCAATTTAACCTCATGTTTTTTAGAAAAGTTCATCAACACTTGGTTGACCCTTGTTTCATCTTCTTGGCCGTGGCGCATGAGTTCAATGTAGAAGTCATCCTTAAATTGCTCTTTCCACCAAAGCAAAGCCTCTTCTGCTTGAGACTCTCCAACATTCAATATTTTACTTGGAATTTCACCGTATAAATTACCGGATAATACAATTAAATCTTCTTTGTATTGTTCTATAATATTTCGATCAATACGAGGGACATAATAAAACCCTTTTGTAAAGGCTATGGAAGACATTTTGGCCAAATGATGGTATCCGCGTTTGTTTTTTGCTAAAAATACAACCTGATATCCATTGTCCCGATGGGAACGATCCAGATGGTTTTCACATACATAAAACTCACATCCCAAAATGGGCTTGATATGTTTTTTGTCGGGCTGTTCCTCAGACAGAGTTTTATTATAGTTTCGAACAGCTTTCACAAAGTGAAACGCTCCCATCATATTGGCAGTATCGGTCAACGCAACCGCAGGCATTTGAAATTCGGACGTTTTATCAACCAATTCCGAAATTCGTGTAGTTGACTGCAATACCGAATATTGTGAATGGTTGTGAAGATGAACAAATGTGTGATGAGCTAAAACATCTCTATTTGAAGTAAGGTCTTCTTGATTAATAGCAATCGATGGTTGCTCTTCAACCTGTAAATCTGTCGAAAGTTTCTTCAGGTTTTGATGTTTGATTCCCGCAAGAGGAACTCCGTCGGGAAATTTGGCTTGCAGGGTGTTTGGCAACTCAAAAAAGCCATCCTTTTGGATGATATTTTTTCGAACCAATTCCAAAAATGCACGGGTAGTTGCTTCAACATCAGCTGATGCGTTATGCGCTTCAGAAAAAGAAGAATGAAATAAAAATTCATACAATTCGGTAAGTGTGGGAAGTTTATACTTTCCACCTCGTCCACCCGGCAACTGACACAATGTGGCTGTTAGTTCTGTACAAGTGTCTAGGACTGGAAGCGAATTGAGTTGCGTTTCAACATTTTCTCTGAAAAATTCAGCACCCATAATGTTCAAATCAAACGAAACATTGTGTCCAACTACAAATTGGGTTTGATTTAAATCTGCTTGAAAATGTTCCAATACTTCACGAAGAGGAATGCCTTTTTCGATAGCCAACTCAGTAGAAATACCGTGAATTTGTTCGGATTCATAAGGAATAGTGAACCCATCAGGGTGTACTATAAATTCCTTGTTTGAAACCATATCTCCATGCTGATCATGAAGCTGCCAAGCAATTTGAACACACCTTGGCCAATTGTCAGTATCACTAATGGGTGCTTTCCAACGCTTTGGGAGACCCGTTGTTTCGGTATCAAAAATTAAAAACATTCAGAGATTTTTCGAAAAATAAAAATACGCATCTTTTAAAAAAATACCTTAAACGAGTTATCGGAAGTTATCAACGAAATAAAATGTGATAAGTAACCCTATCATTGTTTCCTAAAGGCATTGCCAATTCAATAAAATAAATTACATTTGCGCCTCATTAATAACCAAGGTTTAGGACCTTTAAAATTTAATTCATTATGCCAGTTAAAATACGACTACAAAGACACGGAAAAAAAGGAAAACCATTTTATTGGGTTGTCGCTGCCGATTCACGTTCCAAAAGAGACGGACGATACCTAGAAAAAATTGGAACTTACAATCCAAATACCAACCCTGCAACGATAGATTTAAATACTGACAGTGCTGTTCAATGGCTTCAAAATGGAGCACAACCCACAGATACTGCTAAAAACATATTAGCTTACAAAGGGATTTTATTGAAAAACCATTTGTTAAACGGTGTTAAAAAAGGAGCACTCACTCAAGAAGAAGCCGATGCTAAATTTGAAGCATGGGTAGTGGAAAAAGAAGCAAAAGTTGACGCCAAAATTTCTACCCTTGATAAACAAGCTGATGCAGCTAAGAAAAAAGCACTTGCCGCCGAAAAAGAAGTAAGCGACAAAAGAAAAGCAGATGCTGAAGCTGCTCTTCTCGAAGAAACGGCTGCTGAAGAAGCGGTTGCTGAGGAAGCTGCTGCTGAAGAAGCAGTTGCCGAAGAAGCTCCTGCTGAAGAAGCTCCTGCTGAAGAAGCTGCTACAGAGGAAGCTCCTGCTGAAGAAAAATAAATATAATACTGAAAACGATGAAGAAAGAAGAATGCTTCTATCTTGGTAAAATCGTTTCAAAATATAGTTTCAAAGGAGAGTTACTCATCAAATTAGACACTGACGAGCCTGAAGCTTATTACAAATTGGAGTCGATGTTTGTTTCGCAAGAAGCCGCATTGATTCCTTTTTTTGTAGAACGTATTCAAGCTCATAAATCGGACCTTCTTAGGGTAAAGTTTGAGGACGTTGATTCTGAATCTGATGCAGACGCATTGCTCAAATCAGAAATATATCTTCCTCTATCTATGCTTCCCGCACTAAACGGATCAAAATTTTATTATCACGAAGTTATTGG
This sequence comes from Flavobacteriaceae bacterium, assembly GCA_029243385.1. GTDB lineage: Bacteria > Bacteroidota > Bacteroidia > Flavobacteriales > Flavobacteriaceae > JAQWSC01. Next base: position 198,464 of record JAQWSC010000004.1, read on the forward strand.
TTTTGATGTAATTGACACCCAACACGGACTGATTGGAAAGCTTACTGCTATAAATGATCAAACGGCTCAACCGCTGATGATTATTAATCGAAATGAAAAAGAAATTTTGATTCCTTTGATTGACTCCCTTATACAAACCGTTAATCGTAACCAAAAAAAACTGACTGTTACTGCACCCGAGGGGTTAATTGATTTATATTTGGAGTAATCTTTAAAGCGTTTTATGCTGAATATTCAATTAAAAAATGTAACCCTTTTATTATGTGGGTGCTTTCTTTGTGCTCAAGACCTTTCTATTGTACAAGACAGTATTGTGCTTTCTGAAGTCACTGTTAGTATAGCGCGTTTAAAAAATCCGAAAAATCTGATTTCTCAGTCCTTTTCCTTGCAACAAATTGATGAGCAATACGCACATCTTCAAGAATTGCATTTGGGCGATTATGTGGGAAATATTCCCGGCTTGTTTGTGTCAAACACTCATAACTACGCACAAGATGCTCGAATTTCCATACGTGGTTTTGGAGCGCGTTCTCCTTTTGGAATTAGGGGAATACGAGTGGTAGTGGATGGAATTCCTGAAACCACACCAGACGGACAAAGTCAAGTTGACAACATCAATGTAGAAATTTTAGATCGTATTGATGTTTTACGAGGTGTAGCAAGTGTGCTCTATGGAAATGCTTCTGGAGGTGTGATTCAGTTACAAACCCTTGAGGATATTTCTAAAAACTTTCTTCGGGTGGGAACTTCCCTTGGAGCTTTTGATACACAAAAATATCAATTGCAAGGAGGAGTAGTTTCCAAAAACACCTCTTATGTTTTTCATGGAAGCCAAACCCAAAGCAATGGATACAGAGATTTTAGTGGCTTTAAAAGTCAAAATGCCAATCTAAAAATCGTAAAACGGCTTTCAAGCGATGAATCTCTACGTTTTGTTGCCAACTACGTTTACAGTCCGTATGCAAAAGATGCGGGAGGATTGACTTTGGAAGAGGTAAATCAGAATCGGCAGCAGGCTCGTGATCGCAATTTAGATTTCAATTCGCAAGAAAAAGTGGAGCAAGGAAAATTGGGGCTTCATTATACAACATTGTTGGCTAATAACACCGAGTTAGAAGCCTACACGTTTTTCTCAAAAAGATTTTTTTTAGGGAAACTCCCCTACGAACGAGGAGGGTATGTTGATTTGAATCGGAATCATATGGGATTGGGAGTAAACGTTTCCAAGAAGTCATTCAAAAAAATGCGTTGGTTGTTGGGCATAGAAACAGCCTATCAAAAGGATGCAAGAAAACGATTTGTAAATTTAAATGGCTTAAAAGGTGCGCAAACACTTGATCAAAACGAATTGTTTTCAACTGTTGGAGTTTTTGGTATGTTGGAAATCGACCTAAAAAAATGGTTAGTAACCACGGGGATACGAAAAGACGCACATTGGATCGAAGCGAAAAATCAGCTTACAGATTTGAACCCATCCTCAAATATATTGCAATTAAATGCGTGGAATCCTACACTATCTTTTCATTACACTCCAAATTCTCAGTGGCGGTTTTTTGGGAATACTACATCGGGATTCGAAACCCCTACTCTCAATGAACTGTCAGCCAATCCTTTGGGGAGCGCAGGTTTTAATTCGACCCTGAGGTCTCAGCTGTCCATGCAAACCGAATTAGGCGCTTATTTTACTACACCTTCCAGTCGTTTTCGTATGGAAGTAGTGGGATTTTTAATAAAAACACAGGATGAAATCGTACCCTATGAATTGGAAAATATGCCTGACCAAACTTTTTACCGCAATGCTGGGAAAACAAGGCGATTGGGTGTTGAGATAGCAACAGAATACCACCCTCATTCAAACTGGAAAATGTCCTTAACCGCTTCTCACGGTACATTTGAATTTGATGAATTTAAAGTATATTCCGAAACTTTTACAGGAAATAAACTTCCTGGAGTTCCACAAAATTTAGCGTATTTTAAAATTGAATATAGCAATTCAAATAACTTATTGGTACAGCTAAACACCCGCTACTCCGGAAAAATAATGGCTAATAATAGCAATGATGCTTCTGTACAATCAAGTTGGGTTCTTAATCTATCTGCTTCTCAAAAAATTAAGGTGTTTAAAACGAACATTCTGCCATTTATAGGAATCAACAACCTTACCGATACTTCCTATTTTGACAATATTCGTATAAACGCCTTCGGGGGGCGTTTTTATGAACCTGCTCCGGGCATATACGGATATGGAGGTTTAAAACTGGAATGGTAATTATCTGCAAGCATTGTAATTCTTACAAAAAACTTTTTTAAATACTTCCTAAAATAACAAAGTCTGGGATGATCCCAGACTTGTCATTACATATCGAATTAAACTTTTTCTTTTACTAAAGACTCCCTGTTCGTTATATTTTATTAAACGTAAAAACCTCGGTGCCTTCATCTGATTTTGTAGAAAACACACCTTGAGTTTCGGTCAATGATTCAACAGTAATAAGCTGAGTTCCTGAATCAACATAAAATGCAGTTTGACTGTCGTCTACCCAACTCCAAGTGTCTGTCTGTACCAGAATTCCTTCAGAACTTCCCATATAAACAAAAGTGTATGTGCCATATGCAGAAACCGACAGGATTAAAGAACTAGCCAATTCACAGCCATCAATCAAAGTGTCTGTGTCTAAATATGTATCATAATACTCACAAGGACTTGATAAAAATTCTGTGGTCATATCTTGCCCATCGACATACACACTTTCCAACTCCCAGGAATTAATAAATAACGAATGATTAGAATCGACACTAGCAGAATCACTTTCATCCATCGGCTCGGCTTTCAAAGCTGTATAGTCTCCTTGTGTATTATTGCAAATATTGTATTCACTTTCCTCAGGGATAAACAACTCAATAGAAAAAGTTGCGGTTAATTGAGTGCTACTTTCTGTAACAACGATATCTGTCAAAGTTGCAATTTTAAAGGCTTCCGAATCGTCTTCCATAAATAAGTCAACACTGGAAACAAATCCATTCGAATCTTCATTCAATTTGTAATGCCCAAATGCTGTTTCTGGATTTCCATCAAAAATGAATCCCATTAAGTAATTATCCTCTGTAAATTCAATGTAATCAAAATCACAGGTAGATGTATTTGCTATTTGCTGAGAACTACTAACCGAACCAGAAATTGTATTTGCAGTAGTGGACATGTTCCATCTTCCAAAAACAATTTTCTTGGCTTCTTCGACCGTTTGTTCTGCTAAAACACCTGTAGCGTCTAAAACAAATGTATCAGTAGTCTTTTTAGTGTTAGCAGTATCGCCTGAGTCGTCACTGTCACAAGCTACTAAAAAAACAACAGCCAATAAGTAATATAAATTTTTCATAATTTTATTTTAATTGCTAATTTAAAGTATTTTTTTTAATGGAAAGATATAACTCTTTGATTTGCAAAATATTTGACTGGAAAAATATACCTTTGAGAGATGAAAAAAATAATATTTATACTGTTTTCGGTTGCAATTTATTCGCAAGATATTGAGTTTAGAGGACTGGTTAGTGCTGATAATAATCAAATTAAAAATCTAGCAGATCCTACAGATGAGCAGGACGCTGTAACCAAGAAATATGTAGACACTAACGTCAATAGCTTTAGTGGAAGCTACAATGATCTAGTAAATACACCCTTACTTTTTGACGGTGTGTTTAGCAGTCTAAACGGACTGCCGACAACCATAGCTGGTTACGGCATTTCTGATGCTTTAGCCCTTGGCACCACAGCGACTTCAGCTTTGGCTGGAAACACAACCACAATAACATCTCAACAGGCCTCTGATATTCAAACAAACAACGCAAAAGTATCAAACATTCAACCCGACTGGAATGCCAGCTCAGGAGAGGCCGTGATTATAAACAAACCGAATGTTTATTTAAAAGAAGATGTCGATGCTTTGATTTCACAATTGCAAAGTCAAATTGATGATCTTAGAGAGCGAATTCAAAATTTAAACCCCTACTCTATTATTGCTCACGAAGGATTTGAATATGATGAAGGCGCAACTTTGTACGAAAAGAATGGCGGCTCTGGATGGGGTGGAGCATGGAATAACAATAATAGCAATCAAAATTATTTTAGCATAAGAAATATGCATTACATAATGAATGCGAGTTCATCCTATGGAGGAGTTTATACTTCTGGTCGAAGATCTGCTATGACATATCCTGATTTAGCAACTGGTGGAAATTATTTAGGAAATGACGACCAGCAAACAGATGTAGCATGCTTTAGTTACAGGAACCTAAATGAGACTATCAACTCCGGTGTTCATTATGTTCAATTTTTGGTACAATTCAATGACTTTTCTGACGCTGATGCGAGTGGAGCCTTAAATAATTATTTTATTTTAAACGAAGATACCTCTGAAAAACTAGTAGTCCGAAGAAAAGATGGAAATATTTTCATGGCAAAAACAAAGACAAGTACAGATTCAGTAGACATTGTAGATACTGGAGTAGCGTTGAAAGGATCATCCGAAGCACAATTTGTAATAATTCAAATAGATTTCGACAACACTAAAACAAGTATTTGGGTTGATCCTGAACTTAGTTCATTTGACTATGTAAACCCAGGTAGCCCGAATGCTTTTTTAAATTACGCATTTAGCTTTAATAGAATAACGCTTGTTTCACAAACAAAATGGGACTTTGGAGTGCCAACCCTGTTTGATGAAATAAGTGTCATAATGAAAAATTAAATGTCCAAAACCTCGAGGTAGCGAATTAGAATATCTTCACGTAATTGAAATATTTTTTGAAGTAATATCCCTTTTGTAAGTCGTTTTTTAAAAGAGGGGGAAATGTTCTTTTTTTAGACACATATGTTTATTCAAAACATATTACGATATGGTTTTAGTAAATTAGTTCAAATTTATTAATAGCCAAAATTATATTCGTTAATAATGTCTCAAAATAATTTTTTAAGGATTCATCCAAGAGATAATATAATAGTTGCATTGACTAACCTCTCAAAAGGCACTAATATTGATGTGAATACCGACTCTTTGACCTTGGTAACTGACATAGCGGCTAAGCATAAATTTGCGATACGCAACTTTGCTATTGGCGAAGAAATTTATATGTATGGTGTGGTGGTTGGTAAGGCAAAAAATAAAATTTCTAAGGGTGAACCAATAACAACGCAAAACATTGTTCATGAAACCGAAGCCTATTCTATTCCAACAAATAAGAGAACTAAAAACTGGACTGCACCCAAATCAGTATATTTTTCAAAACAAACTTTCCTAGGTTATCATCGCCAAAATGGTAGGGTTGGAACGGAAAATAACTGGCTTGTTATCCCACTTGTCTTTTGCCAAAACAGAAACATAGAAACACTTCAAAAAACCATGATTAAGGGGCTGGGCTATGAAAACCCCAGCAAACAAAGTTTTGATATGTCGTTGCTTATAGACAAATACAAGTCTGGGGCTTCTGAGCAAGAATTGTTGGATATAAATCTGACTACTAACAAACAGAAAAAGCAAAAAAACCCACTATTTCCTAATATTGACGGCATCCGATTTTTAACACATGACGGCGGATGTGGGGGTTCAACTTCTGATGCTGTTACCCTTTGCAACTTGCTGGCAGGGTATATTAACAACCCCAATGTTGCGGGAGCAACTATTTTGAGTTTGGGTTGCCAACATGCCCAAATGGACATTCTTAAGCGTGCATTAAATCACATAGCTCCAGATTCAAAAAAACCAGTTTATTTTTTAGAACAACAACAAAGCAACTCTGAGCCTGAATACATAGAACAGGCCATTAAAAAAACATTTGTTGGGCTTATTCGGGCAAACAAAATCTCAAGAAAACCTGCGCCTTTAAGTAAACTAGTCATTGGCTTAGAATGTGGCGGCTCTGATGGATTTTCAGGAATTTCTGCCAATCCAACATTAGGCTATGTCTCTGACTTGGTTGTGGGACTTGGTGGTGCTACTATCCTTTCTGAATTTCCCGAGCTCAATGGAGTTGAACAAGAACTAATAAATCGTTGTGTAGATGTAGATAAAGCGCAAAAATTCGCACAAATCATGAAATCATACAACACCAAGGCAACTGCATTAGGAGCTGGCTTTTATGCCAACCCATCACCAGGAAATATTAAAGACGGTCTAATAACAGATGCCATCAAATCTGCTGGCGCTGCAAAAAAAGGAGGAACCTCGCCCATAGTTGATGTGCTTGACTACACAGAACAACTTGTTGAATCTGGTTTAAACCTATTGTGTACGCCCGGAAACGATGTTGAATCCACAACAGGTCTTGCAGGATCTGGAGCAAACATCATTTTATTTACAACAGGATTGGGCACGCCTACAGGTAACCCTGCTGTTCCTGTTATAAAAGTATCTACGAACACTTCTCTTTACAACAAGATGAACGATATCATTGATTTTAATACGGGTGAAATTATTGATGGCAAGCTGACCATCGAAAGTTGCGGAGAGGCGCTGTTGTCATACATAATTAAAGTGGCAAGTGGCGAAGTTGAAATAAATGCAAGGAGATTGGGGCAAAATGATTTTATTCCCTGGAAAAGAGGATTATCACTTTAACACTTAAAAATGAAAACTAAATTTTCTTTACCAAATAAAAGCGTTATACTCACTGGAGGAGGTAGCGGTATTGGCAATGCCATTGCCACAACTTTTGCTAAACAAGGTGCCGAGGTGCATATTTTGGATTTCAATCTAGATGCTGCAAATAACACAGTTGTGGAAATTACAAAAGCTGGCTTTAAAGCAAAAGCATATCAATGCAATGTTGCTGACTTTAAACAAGTAAGTGAAACAGTTAATCAAATCGCTGTATCATCATCTGTTGATATTCTAATCAACAATGCTGGCATAGCTCACGTAGGAAATATTGAAGTTTGCGAAGAAGTAGACCTAGACAGGCTATATGAAATCAACATCAAGGGTGTATACAATTGCTTAAAAGTCTGTATTCCAATTATGAAGGACAATCGTGGCGGTGTTGTTTTAAATATGGCATCCATTGCGTCAACCGTAGGAATTTCCGATCGATTTGCCTACTCCATGACTAAAGGCGCGGTGCTTACTATGACCTATTCTATTGCCAAAGATTATATAGACCATAACATACGCTGTAACTGCATATCACCGGCTCGCGTTCACACACCCTTTGTTGACGGGTTTATTAAGAAAAACTATCCTGGTAATGAAGCTGAGATGTATGAAAAACTTTCAAAAACACAACCCATAGGCCGTATGGGAAAACCCCAAGAAGTAGCTGATTTAGCATTGTTTTTATGCGCAGATGAAGCTAGCTTTATTACGGGATCAAACTACGGTATTGACGGAGGATACATTACACTAAACTCAAAATAAATAGCATATGAAACTTATCCGATTCGGAGCAATTAACGAAGAAAAACCAGGAATACTCCTAACCAATGGAACAAAAATTGATGTCTCAGCATTTGGTGCCGATTACAATGAAGCGTTTTTTGGAAATAATGGAATTGAAAAACTATCTTCTTGGCTTGAAAAAAATCAAGATTCATGTCCTGTTGTTGAAGATGATGTTCGAATTGGAGCACCGCTTCTTCGACCCTCCAAAATTGTATGTGTTGGACTTAATTACGCCCAACATGCAGCCGAAAGTGGGATGGACGTTCCTGAGGAACCCGTACTTTTTTTTAAAGCAAGTTCTGCTGTAACGGGTCCTTTTGACCCAATTGTCATCCCAAAAGGCAGTGAAAAAACAGATTGGGAAGTAGAATTAGCTATTGTAATCGGCGAAAAAGCTTCCTATGTCAGTGAAGAAAATGCCTTAAACCATGTTGCTGGATATGTGTTGCATAATGACGTTAGTGAACGAGCATTTCAACTGGAAAAGTCTGGACAGTGGGTCAAGGGAAAAAGCTGTGATACATTTGCTCCATTAGGCCCATTTATCGCTACAACAGATGAAATTAAAGATCCTAACAACTTACATCTTTGGTTAAAACTCAACGGCGAGATGATGCAAAACAGCAGTACATCAGACTTTATTTTCAATATACAAGAAGTGATTAGTTATATAAGTCAATTTATGACATTACTTCCAGGTGATGTTATTTCAACGGGAACACCCTTTGGTGTTGGGCTAGGACTTACTCCACCTCGATACCTAAAACAAGGTGATGTGGTAGAATTAGGTATTGAAGGATTAGGTATTTCAAAACAGACTTGTATAGCATACAAATGATAATAGACAGTCATCAACATTTTTGGAAGTATAATCCAGACAGAGATGTCTGGATTGACGACACTATGGAAGTTATTCGCAAGGATTTTCTTCCAAAAAACCTTAAACCCATATTGGAACAAAATGGCATTGATGGATGTATAGCAGTTCAAGCGGATCAGTCTGAATCTGAAACCGAATTTTTATTAGCATGTGCCGCTAAAAATCCATTTATCAAAGGCGTTGTGGGTTGGGTAGATTTAACGGCTAAAAACCTAGAAAAACGACTCATACATTATAAAGAAAATCCATTGTTCAAAGGGGTGCGTCATATAGTACAAGCTGAAAAAGATAATTATTTGCTTCGTAAAGATGTGCAAAAAGGCATAGGCAAACTTGCTAAGCATAACCTCACGTATGACATACTTGTTTATCCCCATCAACTTCCGGCAACTATTCAAATGGTAGAAAAATTTCCTGAACAGAAATTTATACTAGATCATATAGCCAAGCCCAATGTTTCAGCTCCAATGAACAACCAATGGAAGACTAGTATAACTAGCTTGTCTTCATTCAAAAATGTGAGTTGTAAGCTCTCAGGCATGGTAACCGAAGCCAAAGACTTTGAGTTCAAAAATCAAGACTTCACTCCTTTTATAGAACATATTTTAAACTGCTTTGGTCCCGAAAGAGTTATGTTTGGCTCCGATTGGCCCGTCTGCTTACTCGCAGCCGATTACAAAAAGGTGCTTGCACTTATAAATGATTATCTTAAACCTCACGACGAAGGTACAAAGGCGAAAATTTTAGGAAATAACGCCATTAAAATTTACAATTTATAACATGGAACTAGGATTAAAAGACAAGGTAATTATTGTAACAGGCGGTTCAAAAGGTATTGGTAAAGGCATTGTTTCTCTTTTGGCTGAAGAAAAGGCAATTCCTATTATTGTTGGAAGAAATAAGCCAAGTATTCAAAAAGCAATTGCTGCCTATCAAAAAATAGGGTTGCGAGTGGGTTATGTATATGCAGAGCTCACTAAACCCGAACAGTGTGAAGCTGCCGTAAAAGCAATTATAAGTGAATATGGACGAATTGATGGCCTAGTCAATAATGCTGGGGTAAATGACAGCGTAAGGCTCGATAATGGGACTTATGAAGATTTCATGGAATCCATTAAGCGCAATTTGGCTCACTATTATTTGATGGCACAACTGGTGCTGCCGGAACTAAAAAAGAACAAAGGAACTATTGTAAATATTGGTTCCAAAACAGCAGAAACCGGACAGGGTGGCACTTCGGGTTATGCCGCATCCAACGGAGGACGCAATGCGCTTACACGAGAATGGGCAGTTGAACTGTTGCCCTACTCCATTCGTGTAAACTGTGTAGTTGTTGCAGAATGCTACACGCCGCTTTATGAAAAATGGATAAATACTTTTGATCATCCAGAAGAAAAACTGAAGTCTATTACAGATAAAATCCCTTTAGAACATCGCATGACTTCAGCTGATGAAATTGCCAACACGGTTGCTTTTTTACTTTCATCTCGCTCAAGTCACACTACAGGTCAATTGATTTATGTGGACGGTGGTTATACGCATTTAGACAGGGCAATAGATAATAAATAGTAATGGCTAAGAATTTTAAAAAATATGGTTTGGCATTGGATCTCAAAAACGATCCAGAAAAAATAGCTACATACATAAAGTATCATCAAGAAGTATGGCCTGAAATCAATCATAGCATTAAGGCATCGGGGATTCAAAATGCGGAAATATACCATATAGAAAATAGACTTTTTATGATTATAGAAGTTGATGAATTTTTTTCGTTTGAAAAAAAAGCCAAATTGGATGCAAGCAATCCAAAAGTACAAGAATGGGAAACTCTAATGTGGGAGTTTCAAAAGGCGCTCCCAAATGCTAAGTCAGGACAAAAATGGGTTTTGATGGATAAAATTTATGATTTAAATAAAAACGTATGAAACCAGAAGTGAATTATAAATACCCATCTGTTGCAGATTTGAGAGCACGTGCTAAATGCAAAATTCCAAAATTTGCGTTCGAATACCTTGACGGGGGTTGTAATGACGATGTCAATCTAAAAAAAAATACAGATCGCATTCGAGATATCGAACTCAAACCAAAATATCTTGTTGATTATAAAAAACCAAGTCTCAAAACAGAACTGTTCGGTCATACCTACGCTGCACCATTTGGCATATCGCCTGTTGGCTTGCAAGGTCTGATGTGGCCAAAATCTCCGGAAATTTTAGCCAAAGCAGCTTTTGAACACAACATTCCTTTTGTATTAAGCACTGTCACCACGGCGAGTATTGAAAAAATTGCTGAAATTACCGAAGGCAAGGCATGGTTTCAACTTTATCATCCAGCAGAAGAACGGGTTACCAAAGATATTTTAAAGCGAGCTGAAACAGCCGAATGTCCCGTTCTAGTGATTTTGGCAGACGTACCCTCCTTTGGTTACCGTCCTAGAGACATCCGCAACGGCTTATCCATGCCTCCTAAAATGACATTGACCAATATCATTAATGCAGCCAAAAGACCGCATTGGGCTCTGCAAACATTGATTAATGGGCAGCCCAGTTTTGAAATACTTAAACCGTATATGCCTAAAAACTTAAATTTAAGTCAGTTGGCAAAATTTATGGATGCCACTTTTTCAGGACGCTTGAATGAGGGAAAAATCAAAAGAATACGAGATATGTGGAAAGGAAAGCTAGTCCTTAAAGGTGCTGAATCAGTACACGATGTGGAAAAAGCCTATCAGCTAGGCTTAGACGGGGTCATAGTTTCCAACCATGGAGGACGTCAAGTAGATGTTGGACAAGCGACAATTGACTCACTAAAAACCATTGCTCCACTTTATAAAGACAAATTAACTGTCATGATGGATAGTGGCATTCGAGGAGGAGCAGACATTGCTCGTGTCATGGCATCCGGCGCCGACTTTAGCTTTATGGGGCGCACCTTTATGTACGGAGTGTCTGCACTAGGAAAAAAAGGTGGAAATCATACCATAGCCATGCTTAAACAGCAACTTACACAGGTCATGGAGCAAATGAGTTGCGGTGAAATCAGTGATTTGCAAAGCAAATTAATTCAAAACAATAACTAAACTAACCACTGCATGAAAATTTCAAATGTTACGCCAGTAGTTCCAAAAAAAGTACTTATACCTTTTATTTTACTTACATCATTGTTTGCGCTTTGGGGCTTTGCTAATGCCGTTACTGACCCAATGGTTCAGGCATTTAAAAAGGTTTTGGAGTTATCAAATTCGCAAGCGGCTTGGGTGCAAATGGCTTTTTATGGTGGTTATTTTTGTATGGCACTTCCCGCTGCTTTATTTATGCGTAAATATTCATACAAAGTTGGTATTTTGATAGGCTTAGCCTTATACGCCGCAGGTGCATTATTGTTTTATCCAGCAGCCATAACAGAAGAATTCTGGTTTTTCTGCATGGGGTTATATATTTTGACCTTTGGGTTGGCATTTTTAGAAACTGCCGCAAATCCCTATGCCTTAGCTATGGGTGCAAAAGAAACAGCAACACAACGGCTAAACCTAGCTCAAGCCTTCAATCCTGTTGGCTTAATCCTTGGGCTTTTTGTTGCTCAACAATATGTGCTAAAAAAACTTCAATCTGATGATATTGTAGATTTTAGTGCACTGGACGAAGCCTCAAAGACACTAATCAAAACCACCGATTTGATGGTAATCCGAGATCCATATGTTATTCTTGGATTGGTTATTTTAGGAGTTTTGGTCTTATTTTCAGTAAGTAAAATGCCCCATTCCAAAGATGAAGATGCGCATGGCAATATTGGAAATACATTTACAAAACTCTTCAAAAATAAGACCTATAGACAAGGAGTATTGGCGCAAATTTTTTACGTTGGAGCACAAATCATGTGTTGGACTTACATTTATCAGTATGCCGAAGGAATTGGCATGGACAGCGTAACAGCTGGATATTATCAAATGGCTGCATTTATACTCTTTACAGTCGGTCGTGCTTTTGGGACCTACTTGCTTCGATTTGTTAATGCTGGAAAGTTATTAATGTTATTTGCCCTCTTTGCTATTGGATGTACATTAGGTGTTATTGTCATCAATAATGTAGTAGGGCTTTATTGTTTGGTCGGTGTATCGTTTTTTATGTCTTTGATGTTTCCAACCATTTATGGAATTGCACTCGGAAAACTGACCGAAGACGAAAGTAAAATTGGCTCCGCAGGGTTGGTCATGGCTATTGTAGGAGGTGCATTGATGCCAAAACTGCAAGGGATGATAATTGATCTTGGCGGCTATGCTGTAAACGACATTAGTATATTGGGTGTTTCTGAAATAAATTTTTCATTTCTCCTACCTATCTTATGTTTTGCCTTTATCGCGCTATATGGACGCAAAAATCTCAACTAACTTCTAAACACATTAAATGAAAAAAATAGTATTTATCTCTTTAGTATCGGTAGCACTTAGTTTCTGTACTACAAATTCAAAAAACAGCACAGCCATATTAGATAAACCCAATATCATTTTCATTTATCTCGATGATTTGGGCTATGGAGATGTAAGTGCCTATGGAGCAACCGAATTATCCACACCAAATATGGATTTTTTGGCTAACAACGGTCGTAAATTCACAAACGGATATGCAACATCTGCAACATGTACGCCGAGTAGATACGCCTTGCTAACTGGGCAATACCCTTGGCGCAATAGAAATGCCAAAATATTACCCGGAACCGCTCCACTACTTATTGATACAGCTCAAATGACTTTACCAAAAATGCTACGCGGGCATGGATACGAAACAGCAGTGATTGGCAAATGGCACTTAGGTCTAGGGTTGGGAAATGTCAATTGGAACGAACACATCTCACCTGGACCTAATGAGGTTGGTTTTGACTATAGCTTTATCATGGCAGCAACACAGGATAGGGTGCCGACAGTCTACATTAAAAATGGTAAGGTTTACAATTTAGACGTGAACGATCCTATAGAAATTGACTACGAAAAAAACTTTCCCGGAGAACCTACTGGAGAAAACTCGCCGCACTTACTAAAAATGAAAGCCGATGCCCAGCACAACAGAACTGTTGTAAATGGTGTGCCACGTATTGGGCATATGAAAGGTGGTCAATCCGCAAGATGGATAGATGAGAATATGGCAGATGATTTTCTTAAAGAGGTTCAAACCTATATCACAACAAAAAAAGACAAACCGTTCTTTTTGTATTATGGGTTTCAACAACCGCATGTACCTAGAACCCCACACCCACGCTTTGTTGGCGCAACTGGAATAGGGCCAAGGGGTGATGTTATTGCTGAAGCAGACTGGTGTATCGGTGAACTCATCAAAACCTTAGAAGATGAAGGTTTACTCGAAAACACACTAATTTTCTTCTCTAGTGATAATGGACCTGTTCTCGATGATGGGTATGTTGATGATGCGATTGAAAAATTAGGAAATCATAAACCTTCAGGAGGCTTGCGTGGGGGCAAATACAGTTTGTATGAAGCAGGTACACGAGTTCCGTTTGTCACCTACTGGAAAGGAACTATTGAGCCCGGTACCTCTGATGCCATTATTTCGCAAATGGATTGGCTATCGTCGTTGGCCAGTATGATGGGAGAAGAAAAACCAAAACTAGATAGCGAAAACCACATGAGTCTGCTCCTTGGTAAATCAAATAAGGGTAGAGACGATGTGGTGTTGGAAGCAACTTCTAGAACGGCTTACCGCCATGGCAATTGGGTCTTGATTCCTCCTTATCCTGGGCCTAAAATGTTTTTGACAAAAGGCATTGAAACGGGTAATGGAGATGAATATCAATTGTATAATCTGGCAGAAGATATATCTCAAAAAAACAATCTTGCAGAGAAAATGCCTGAAAAAAGAGATGAGATGATGGAGCGCTTTCTTGCTACAGTAGGCGATGCCTATGAAAACACAAGTCGTTTGCGTTTTGATTAATTATTTTTAATTCTGTGTTAAACAAACTTTATAACTTATATAAGTCCAACAATTAAAGATTTGAGGTAGTTTTAGAAAAAAACCATGACCTACTTTTTCTAAAAGTGCAGTAGTGACGGTACTTCATTTTATAGCAATGCCTTACAATTTAAAAATAGCTACTTTATATTGTTAAATAAAAAAGCCACTGA
>JAQWSC010000013.1 GCA_029243385.1 Flavobacteriaceae bacterium
CCCAAATCCTGACACTCCAAATACCCTCCTCTTTTGGACAATTGTCGAGCAAATAATTGTTTGGTACCGAGTTTGTTTGACCAATAGGGAATTAATTTTGTATGCGCTGAGCCTGTAACAGGATCTTCATCTACGCCGCAATTGGGAGCAAAAAAACGAGAAACAAAATCAACAGAATTACCGGGTGCGGTAGCTATAACTCCTCGCCATCCACATCGAGAAAGTTTTCCAAAATCAGGAGAAAGCGCTTCGATCTGTTTTTGATTTTTATAAACCAACATACAATCGTCTTTTCCTTTGTAACTTTCCATAGGAACGGTTCCCATAGCTTCTAGAAGTTCTTTTGAAGGACTCATAGAATCAACAAAGTCTGCGGGGAAGTTTAGGGTAAATAAGTCGTTGTTTTTGGCAACGCTCAACGCACCGCTCTTGGGAGAATAAAAGTGGATTGTCGTCGCTTGCTTCTCATAGTAAGTGAATATCACAAAAGCAGACGCGAGAGTGGCATGACCGCACAAATTGACTTCAAACATTGGGGTAAACCATCGGATTTGGTATAAGTTATCCTTTTTAACAACAAAAGCCGTTTCCGACAAATTGTTTTCCATTGCTATTTGCTGCATGAGCGTATCATCTAGCCACGCGTCGAGAACACAAACTGCGGCAGGGTTGCCAGAAAACAATTCGCTTGCAAAAGCATCAATCTGATACAGGGTAAGCTTCATATGTCAAGAAGTAGTTTCGTATAAATATACGAAATCAATCTAGGAATACATACTGGCACGAAGTTCCTTCACCTTAGAATCGGTCATATACTCGTCAAAAGTCATGTACCGATCAATAGCCCCTTTGGGAGTTAACTCAATGATGCGATTTCCAACAGTTTGAGCAAATTCGTGATCGTGGGTGGTTAAGATTACATTTCCTTTAAAATTTTTCAACGAATTATTAAAGGCAGTAATCGACTCCAAATCAAGGTGGTTGGTGGGTTCGTCAAGCAATACAACGTTGGCTCTGGTCATCATCATTTTAGACAGCATGCAGCGAACTTTTTCACCACCAGACAATACATTGGAAGTTTTAAACGCTTCTTCACCGCTAAAAATCATCTTTCCTAAAAATCCGCGAATATAAACTTCCTCGCGTTCTTCTTCGCTGTTTGCCCATTGTCTGAGCCAATCAATTAAAGTCAAATTGTTGTCAAAAAAATGCGAGTTATCAAGCGGCAAATAAGACTGGTTGGTCGTAATTCCCCATGCAAATTTTCCCGAATCGGGCTCTTGGTTCCCAGTAACAATTTGGTAAAATGCGGTAGAAGCTCTTGAATCTTTTGAATAAATGATGGTTTTATCTCCCTTTGCCAAGTTGATGTCAACACCCGAAAAAAGGATATCACCGTCCAAGCTAGAGGAAAGTCCTTCAATATTTAAAATTTGGTCACCTGCTTCGCGTTCGCGCTCAAATATGATGGCGGGATATCTTCGTGATGAAGGTTTTATATCAGCAATATTGAGTTTGGAAATCATTTTTTTACGAGAGGTAGCTTGTTTAGACTTGGCTACGTTTGCGCTAAATCGGGCAATAAACTCTTCCAGTTCCTTTTTCTTTTCTTCCGCCTTTTTGTTTTGTTGAGCTCGCTGACGTGCGGCCAGTTGACTGGATTCGTACCAAAAGGTGTAGTTTCCTGAATAATGATTTATTTTTCCAAAATCGATATCCGAAATGTGCGTACAAACCGCATCAAGAAAGTGCCTGTCGTGCGATACAACAATAACGGTATTGTCGTAATTTGCCAAGAATTTTTCAAGCCAAGAAATGGTTTCAAAGTCCAAGTCGTTGGTAGGCTCATCCATAATAAGCACATCGGGATTTCCAAACAATGCCTGAGCCAATAAGACTCGAACTTTTTGTTTTCCATCCAAATCCTTCATCAAGGTGTAATGAAGTTCTTCTTTGATTTCAAGATTGGAAAGCATCGTAGCAGCTTCGCTATCGGCGTTCCATCCATTCATTTCTTCAAAAAGTACTTGCAGTTCTCCTACTCGATCTCCATCAGCGTCTGAAAAATCTTCTTTTGCATAGATGTCATCCATTTCTTTTTTGATACTATACAAAGGCTTGTTTCCCATCATTACTGTTTCCAAAACCGTATGTTCATCGTAAGCGTTGTGGTTTTGTTCAAAAACCGACATCCGCTTTTCAGGCTCCAAATGTACCGATCCCGAGTTGGGTTCCAATTGTCCGGAGAGGATTTTTAAAAATGTGGATTTACCCGCCCCATTGGCACCAATAATTCCATAACAGTTTCCTTTGGTGAAAGTTACATTGACGTCATCAAACAAAATCCGTTTTCCAAATTGAACGGATAGGTTGGAAACATTTAGCATAGTTGTCTTATTTTGAATTTGTATAAGTTTGGCAAAAGTAACAAAAATGCCGCATTTTGCCGTGTCTTTTGAAACTTAACTTTAACGTGTTTTTAACACTGTTGGTGCTTCAACATTGTTACATTTGGATTGTCAAAATAGAGCATCTTCGAAACGGACATTTATAATTTATGATCCGTTTTATTGCTAAAATTTAAACGAGTGAAAAGACTTTTACTGTTTTTTTGTGGCTTACTTGCAGTTGGATGCGGATCGGAATCCAAAAAATCGACCTATTTCGGTGGGAAAATCCTCAAGCCGACAGATTCGAGAGTCTTGCTTTACGAGGATAATACGCTGATCGATTCGATACCGATTCAATCCGATGGCACTTTTTTAAAACAAATCGATTCACTCTCTAGTGGGTTGTATAATTTCATTCACAAACCTGAATTCCAATACGTCTTACTTGAAAAAGGCGACAGTCTTTTGGTGCGTATCAACACCATTGACTTTGATGAATCCCTTGTTTATTCTGGAAGAGGCGCTGTCAAAAATAACTTTTTAATCAATCTATTTCTTCAAATTGAGGCAGACAATGCGTCTATTCAACGCTATTATCAGCAAGCTCCCTCCAAATTCAAAAATCATATTGAATCTTTAGTTGAATTTCAATTGAATCAGCTTCGGGAGCTCGTTCAATCAAATAATATTTCTGACTTTTCGCAGTCCATCCTCAAAGCCGCCGTGTATTACAATTATTACACCAATATGGAGCAATATCTTCAGCTGCATCGTGATCATCCAGATTGCAAACACCTAAATGCATTGAACGATGCATTTTACAGTTACAGGAGCCAAATGGACTTGAACGATGAAATTTTAAGCGGTTTCCGTCCCTATTTGCGTTACATACTAAGGCGGATTAATAACGAAGTGATTAGCGAACATCCCAACAGCACCTCTGTTGCTTTGTTTCAACAGAATCGATTGCTGTTTATGAATCAATCGATTAAAGCTTCGGTTATAAAAAATAAAATTGCGCGGTATATTGCCTACGACTACTTGTTGAATCACCATACTATTTCGTCCAATGATGCCTTTCTAGAATTGTTTTATTCCTTGTCGGTTGGCGATGATATAAAAGATGAAATTAAACGTTTGGCAAGCAATATTATGGGGTTACAACCCAATAAACCCTTGCCCAATCTGTTAGTAAGCGACATACATGGAAATCAACACATCCTTTCTAAGGTTCAAAACCGATTTCCAACAGTTTACTTTTTTTGGTCGTATGAACAAAATGCGCACCAACTGGCTACGTTTTCACGCATTCGAAACTTATCGAAAAAACACCCTGCCGTTTCATTTGTGGGAATTAATATCAATAAAGAAGAAAGACCTTGGAAACAAGCCCTACAATCCACACCAAAATTCAGAAACAATGTTCGGAATTTTCAGGCCGTTGACTTTGAAATTTTGAGTAAAAAACTTGTTTTATCAAATTTAAACAAAGTTGTTTTTACCAATTCCAATCGCCAAATCATCGATGGGTTTTCAAATATTGTCGAAGTAACCAATCATTTAGAGAAATAAAAAAAGGCGTGAAATTCATATTCATGCCTTTTTTATTTGATTTTAAAGGTAAATTTAATTCCCTTTGTTATAGTCTGCTAAAAATTGTTTCAAACCACTATCAGTAAGCGGGTGTTTTAACAGCCCTACGATTGAACTTAGCGGACCGGTCATTACATCCGATCCTATTTTTGCACAATCCAACACATGCATAGTGTGTCTTACAGAAGCCGCAAGAATTTGCGTATCAAAAGCATAATTGTCATAAATCGTTCGGATTTCAGCAATCAAATTCAGTCCATCCGTAGAAATGTCATCCAATCGTCCAATAAACGGAGAAACATATGTTGCACCTGCTTTGGCTGCTAACAAAGCTTGTCCGGAAGAAAACACAAGCGTACAGTTTGTACGAATGCCCTTATCAGAGAAATATTTTATTGCCTTAATACCGTCTTGAATCATAGGGATTTTGACGACAATTTGAGGATGCAATTTTGCTAAGGCTTCTCCTTCTTTTACCATTCCGTCAAAATCTGTAGCAATGACCTCTGCCGACACATCACCATCAACAATGTTGCAAATAGCTACATAGTGTTTGAGAATGTTTTGTTTTCCAGTAATGCCCTCTTTGGCCATAAGTGATGGGTTGGTCGTAACACCGTCAAGAACACCCAAAGCTTGGGCTTCTCTAATTTGATCCAAATTGGCAGTGTCAATAAAAAATTTCATACTTAGTGATTTTTAAATGTTAGTTATAAATTGTGGTGATTGAAAATCAATCGTTCAAATATGCTGTCGGGTAAAATGCGCTTCAATACTATTGAAAATTTTTGGAAAAACGAGCCTGTTTTGTAATGAATTTTTGGATTCTGTTGATTCATTATTTTTACAACAGCTTTGGCAACCTTTATGGGGTCCAATCCTTTATCAACGTGCTGATTGATCAATTGAAGTGTATTTTGGTAGGAGTGTTCGTAGGGCGAACCTTTGATTACAGGAGCGTGAAAGCGCCGCTGAGCAATATCGGTAGCAAAATCTCCTGGAGCCAAGTTGGCTATACGAATTCCAAAATCTTTTGTTTCGGCTCGTAAACTTTCGGTGATTACTTCCAAAGCGCTTTTAGTGGCAGAATAAATCCCGCGATACGGCAATCCCATGTACCCTGCAATGGAAGTAATATTAATAATCAGGCCGCTGTACTGAGCGCGCATATAAGGCAAAACGGCTTTAATCATATCAATCGGTCCAAAGAAATTAACAGAAAATGCTTTGAGAATTTCCTCATGGGGCGTTTCTTCCACAGGCCCAGTTATGCCAATTCCAGCATTATTAATCAACACATCAATACGTCCTTCTTTGGAATGAATTTCTTTCACAACAGCGTTAATTTGATCTTTTAAAGCAACATCTAGGGGTAATAAAGGAAAGGTAGAATTGGGGTATTTGGTGGGATTGCGACTGGTTCCGTAAACTGTATATCCTTTGGACAACAACAAATTACCAATCGATTTTCCTATTCCAGAAGAACCACCGGTAATCAAAATTACTTTGGTTTCAGCAGCATTCATATCATGTCAAATAAAAAGAGAAAGGACAAAAAAAAGGGCAAGCTACCTACATCACACCGCTACGACCGCCTACCCTTGCTGCATTCCTGCCCTGGGGGGATTCAACAGGAGCTGGTTGTATAGGACTTGCCCGATGCAAATATACTATGAATTCGTTAAGTTTTCACTTTTTTTATCCTAAATAAATGAATAATTTAGAGCGTTCTAATTTGTATCAAAATGAAACCCAATTTTTTATTATTTATTGCTTTTTTTAATGCGCTACTGCTGTCGAGTTGTGGATCGGTTTCCTCTAAAAATTTTTCGATTCAATTTATTGAAGCTCCAAAAATTATACAAGAGGGCAGTTCTGTTTCGTGGAAACTTCACAATCCATCGGATTATGTTATCGAAAATTTGACTTTTAAATTAAACAATGAAATTACCGCTGATAATTCTATAACCTTCAACGAAAACCAATTGGGTCATCACGAACTCAAGGCATCATTTGAAGTGAATGGAAAGCCTATTGAAATTTCTAAAAATATGACCGTTTTTGCTTCCAAAAAACCGGTTTTGTACGGGTATAAAATCATCAACACTTATCCTCACGACATCAACGCTTATACTCAGGGACTCGAGTTTTATAAAGATGCATTTTATGAAAGTACTGGACAGTACGGCGCTTCTTCATTGCGCAAGGTTGATTTTAAAACTGGAAAAGTCATTCAAAAACTGCCTTTAAATAATTCGTATTTTGGTGAGGGTATCACGGTAGTAAATGATCAAATCATTCAATTGACATGGAAATCCAAAATGGGCTTTGTCTATGATCCAACTACTTTTGAACTTGTAAAGTCTTTTTCTTATAACCAAAGCCTTCAAGGTTGGGGTTTGTGCAATGATGGCTCCCAACTCTATAAATCTGATGGGTCGGAACATATTTGGATATTGGATGCCGAAAATCAATCTGAATTAGGGAAAATTACGGCCGTTACCAATAATAAAGTCATTAAAAACATTAATGAACTGGAATGGGTTGACGGAAAAATTTATGCAAACACCTATCAGTTTAACAAAGAAGTTGGAATTATCATTAACCCAGACACTGGAGCAGTGGAAGGTGTTATTGACTTTTCCGGTTTGAAACAAAAAGTAAAAAAGCACCCCAAATTGGATGTGATCAACGGAATTGCTTTCCATCCCACACGAAAAACATTTTTTGTCACAGGAAAAAACTGGAACAAGCTATTTGAAGTTGTAATTTTTAAAAAATAATCACGTTGTAAATGCGTATGTTGATCAACAAAGGAATGTTAGTTTTAGGATCGATTCTCCTCATCGTATGCTGGAGTTCATGCCGTTCTGACTTTGATTTTGAACCCTCACAAGGAGAACTTCGGTTTAGCAAAGACACCGTTTACTTGGACACCCTATTCAGCAATATCGGATCGAGTACTTATACCTTAAAAGTATTCAATACTTCGGATAAAAACCTGTCCATTCCCTCGATTGCATTAAGCCTTTCCGACTCAAAATACCGATTGAATATCGATGGAATGAGTGGAAATTCTTTTGAAAATGTAGAATTACTCGCCAAAGACAGTATGTACGTTTTTATTGAAACTACCCTGGATATCAAAGATTTTACAACCACACAAACTCAATTTCTATATACAGATAAACTGGTTTTTAATCACATGGGAGCCACCCAAAGTGTTGACTTGGTTACTTTGGTTCATGATGCTGTTTTTTTGTATCCAAAAAAATACAACGATGGCACCTACGAGTTCCTTGAATTGGGAACTGACGACGACGGAAACCCTATCGCAATTGAAGGTTTTTATTTGAATGATAGCGAGCTTGTTTTTACAAACAACAAACCTTATGTCATTTATGGATATGCGGCTGTTCCTTCAAACAAAACTGTGGTTTTTGAAGCAGGAGCACGCGTTCATTTTCATGAAAACTCAGGTCTTATTGCTGCTAACAATTCTACCGTGTTGGTTCAGGGACTTCCCGGATCACAACCGGATGACACGTCAAATAAAGTAATTTTTGAGGGAGATCGCCTAGAATCCAATTACGAAGACTTGGCCGGACAATGGGGAACGATTTGGCTAACAGCAGGAAGTACGGCACATTCATTCAATCATTGCATTATTAAAAATGCTACGGTAGGAATTTTGAGTGATTACAACGATGAATCAGGAAATCCAACCCTAACTTTAAAAAACACAGAAATATACAACAGTGAAGCCTATGGACTTTGGGCTAAAACAAGCCATATTGATGCTGAAAACTGTGTGTTTGGAAATGCAGGGCAATCGGTTTTTTATGGAAACATTGGAGGAAAATACAATTTTAGACATTGCACATTTGCCAATTATTGGAATCAAAATTTTAGAGATAATCCGGCTGTGTGGTTAGATAATTATTTAGAACTTGCAGATGGTAGTTATTATACCGCGCCGCTGGAACAAGCAACTTTTGAAAACTGTATGATTACTGGAAGCCAACCTATAGAGTGGCGACTTGATTCCATAGACACCACAGATTTTCAATTTCGGTTAAGCCATACATTACTCCAGTTCAATGACACTTCAGGAGTATTTTCAGAAAATTCCCTCTATTCTATTGCGGATACAACTAAATACGATCAAATAACATTGAATGGAATTCCAGACTTCAAATCCCCGAATAATTTGGATTTTAGAATTGGAATAGAAAGCGATGCCATTGGAAAAGGCAATACAGCTGTATCGAACTTAGTGCCTTTGGATATACTCGACACCTCACGAACAGCTTCCCCAGACTTGGGAGCTTATCAGCACATTGAATTTGATGATTGATTAATAGGCAAACAACGGACGTGAGCTCATCATATCATGAACGCGTTTCCCAACACGCTCCAGAACACTATCGTCGGTATGGTTTTGAATCACTTCATCAATAAGAGAAACAATAATTTCCATATCAGCTTCTTTCAATCCTCTGGTAGTAACTGCGGCAGTTCCGACACGGATTCCAGATGTAACAAAGGGTGATTTGTCATCAAAGGGAACCATATTTTTGTTGGCAGTAATCTCAGCTTTTACGAGGGCTAACTCGGCATCTTTTCCAGAAACATCTTTGTTACGAAGATCAATCAACATCATGTGATTGTCCGTTCCTCCAGAAATCAAATTATAACCTCTTTCTACAAATGCCTTTGCCATGGCTTGGGCATTCTTTTGAACTTGAATCATATAATGTAAAAAATCATCGCTAAGTGCTTCTTCGAAGGCAATGGCCTTGGCGGCAATTATATGCTCCAAAGGACCGCCTTGATTCCCTGGGAACACAGCACCGTCTAATAAAGAAGACATTTTGCGAAGTTTTCCGTTTTTTAGTGTGATTCCAAAAGGATTGTCAAAATCTTTACCCATCAAAATCAAACCACCACGAGGACCTCGAAGTGTTTTGTGAGTGGTAGTCGTTACTACATGACAATGCGGAATTGGATCGTTGAGGATTCCTTTGGCAATCAATCCAGAAGGATGAGAAATATCAGCAAGTAACAAGGCTCCAACCTTATCAGCGATGGCTCTAAAACGTTTAAAGTCAATATCTCTGGAATAAGCAGAAGCTCCGGCAATAATCAGTTTGGGCTGTTCTTTCACAGCGATAACTTCAATGGCATCGTAGTCCAATCGTCCCGTTTCTTTGTCCACTCCATAAAAAGAAGGCTTGTACAAACGTCCCGAAAAATTGACTGGCGAACCGTGAGTTAAATGCCCACCATGAGATAAATCAAAGCCTAAAATTTTATCACCTGGCTTGATGAGCGCATGAAAAACCGCAGTGTTGGCTTGAGAACCTGAATGAGGTTGTACATTGGCATATGCTGCACCAAACAACGCTTTGGCGCGTTCAATAGCGAGTATTTCTACTTCATCGACCACTTCACAACCTCCGTAATACCGTTTTCCAGGATATCCTTCGGCGTATTTGTTTGTCAATACGGATCCAGCAGCCTCCATAACTTGGGAGCTGGTAAAGTTTTCAGATGCAATCAACTCAATACCGTTCAGTTGGCGTTGGTGTTCTGCCTCAATCAATTCAAAAATTTGCGCGTCTCTTACCATGATTCATTTTAAAAACGCAAATATAACTAACCCCACTACCCTACGCAACGGAAAACAACAGAAAGAGAACGAATGTTATTAAAAATAAATTAACAATTTTAAAGAAACTCAAGAACCGAGTCAAAACTAATGGCATCGTGGGAGGCGGTATAAACAGCTTTTCCGTCTTTTAGCACAATAATTTGTGGAGATTGATGATGAACGAGGGTGTCTTTGGCAATGGCATCGGAAACCGAACGATACGATAGCAAATCTAAAAGATAAAACGTTTGAGGAGTTCCAGCTGTTAGCCCTGATGATTGAAAGTTATTGAGTGCAGAACGACTGATAAAACAACGCGTGGAATGTTTAAAAACCACCACGGTATTTTGAAACGATTGTTCTACAAGTTGACTCCAGTGGTCCAACGATTCCAAAGCATTCCAATTTTCAGAAGAACTTTTGTCAGATTTTGACGAAAACAACGAACCAAAAATACTCATAATGTATTGATAATAAGACAATTTGACATCAAAATATACTATTTTAAAGACAATTTGTCGGTTAATTGAAAGCGGTATTAAAGTTGGACAAAGGTATTTAAAATATACGATTATGAACCTACAAAAACTAACAATAAAAGCACAGGAAGCATTGCAACAAGCTCAATTGTTTGCACAAGAACGTTCACACGGGCAAATTGAAAACGAGCATGTATTTCATGGAATTCTTTCTGTTGATGAAAACATAGTGTCGTTTTTACTTAAAAAACTAGGAGTCAACGAGCCTTTACTAAAGCAGGTTTTGGATAAAGAAATTCAAAGCAAAGCCAAAGTATCCGGTGGCGAATTGTCGATGTCGCCCGAAACAGGTAAAACGAATAACAATGCCTTGATTGTTGCTCAAAAAATGAAGGATGAATTTGCTTCCATTGAACATTTGTTTGTGGCGATACTGAAATCCAAAAGCAACATTGCTCAATTTTTAAAAGATCAAGGGGTTACCGAAAAAAACACCCTTAGTGCTATCAAAGAATTGCGTAACGGAGCCCGAATTACTTCGCAAACCGCAGAAGATACTTATCAATCGCTGGAAAAGTTTGCCAAAAATTTAAACCAACTTGCCAAAGAGGGCCGACTGGATCCTGTGATTGGTCGTGATGAAGAAATCAGACGTATTCTACAAATACTTTCCCGACGTACCAAAAACAACCCTATTTTGGTGGGAGAACCTGGAACAGGCAAAACGGCCATTGCCGAAGGATTGGCGCATCGAATTGTAGATGGCGATGTTCCCGAAAACTTAAAAAACAAACAACTGTATGCACTGGATATGGGAGCCCTGATTGCAGGCGCCAAATACAAAGGCGAATTTGAAGAACGCCTCAAGTCAGTAATCAAAGAAGTAACTACCAGTAGCGGAGAAATTATTTTGTTTATTGATGAAATTCATACGTTGGTTGGCGCTGGCGGTGGTGAAGGCGCTATGGATGCAGCCAATATTCTAAAACCTGCCCTTGCACGCGGCGAACTCAGAGCTATTGGCGCCACCACACTCAATGAGTATCAAAAGTATTTTGAAAAAGACAAGGCTTTGGAACGTCGTTTTCAAAAAGTGATGGTCGATGAACCCGATACCGAAAGTGCGATTTCCATTCTACGCGGTATCAAGGAAAAGTACGAAACCCATCACAAAGTTCGCATTAAAGACAGTGCTATTATTGCTGCTGTGGAACTTTCACAACGGTATATTTCCAATCGGTTTTTGCCCGACAAAGCCATTGATCTCATGGATGAAGCTGCATCAAAATTGCGTATGGAAATGAACTCCAAACCCGAAGAATTGGATGCATTGGATCGAAAAATCATGCAGTTGGAGATTGAAATTGAAGCTATTAAACGAGAAAAAGATGTCGAAAAACTAAAAAGCTTGAATGCCGAATTGGGCGATTTGAAAGAGGAAAGAAACATTTTTTATTCCAAGTGGAATGCAGAAAAAGAATTGGTCGATCAAATTCAACAAGCCAAATCGGATTTGGAACAATGTAAAATCGATGCCGAACGTGCCGAACGCGATGGCGACTACGGTAAAGTTGCTGAACTTCGTTACGGAAAGATGAAATCCATTGAAGAGCAACTACACCAGTTAAACGACCAACTCGTTTCGCAACAACAAAAAGATTCGCTTATTAAAGAAGAAGTCACTCACGAAGATATTGCCGAAGTGGTTGCCAAATGGACAGGGATTCCGGTTACCAAAATGCTTCAAGCAGATCGAGATAAGTTGCTGAACTTGGAAACAGAAATCCACAAACGCATGGTAGGTCAAGACGAGGCGATTCAAAGAGTTTGTGACGCGGTAAGACGCAGTCGCGCTGGTTTGCAAGATCCCAATCGTCCTACAGGAAGCTTTTTGTTTTTGGGAACTACCGGAGTGGGTAAAACCGAGCTTGCCAAATCTGTAGCAGCCTTGTTGTT
This sequence comes from Flavobacteriaceae bacterium, assembly GCA_029243385.1. Lineage (GTDB taxonomy): Bacteria > Bacteroidota > Bacteroidia > Flavobacteriales > Flavobacteriaceae > JAQWSC01. Next base: position 12,072 of record JAQWSC010000013.1, read on the forward strand.
TGACGATGAAAATGCCATGACACGTATTGATATGAGCGAGTACCAAGAGCGACACTCAGTAAGTCGATTGATTGGAGCCCCTCCTGGTTATGTGGGATACGACGAGGGCGGACAACTCACAGAAGCCGTTCGAAGACGCCCCTATTCGGTGGTGTTGCTCGATGAAATTGAAAAAGCCCATCCCGACACGTTTAATATTTTGTTGCAAGTGTTGGACGAAGGACGATTGACCGACAACAAAGGTCGCGTTGCCGATTTTAAAAATACCATTATTGTCATGACTAGCAACCTGGGAAGTGAATTGATTCAAGAAACATTTGAAAACATCAAAGACCTTGATCAGGCCACCGAGCAATCAAAATTGAAAGTATTGGAGTTGTTGCGCACTACAATTCGCCCAGAATTTATCAATCGGATTGACGATATTGTTATGTTTTCGCCTTTGAATTTAGACGATATTGCCAAGATTGTACAATTACAGATACAGCAAATTGCAGTTCGCTTGGCGCAACAAAACATTGGATTGGATAGCACACCCGAAGCCATAGAATGGTTGGCCAAAAAAGGATTCGATCCGCAATTTGGAGCCCGACCCGTCAAAAGAGCCTTACAAACCCATGTGTTAAATGCACTGTCCAAAGAGTTGCTCAGCGGAAATATCAGTTCCCAAAAAAACATTTTGATTGACGCCTTTGACGATCAATTGGTGTTTCGAAATGCCACTCCGAAAGATGTGCAACCCTAAAGGAATAGTTAGTACCTTTGCGGTGTGAACAAACAGGTCAACATCAAAAACAAACGGGCGCGCTTCGAATACGAACTGCTAGATACTTATACAGCAGGCATTGTATTAACAGGTACCGAAATCAAATCGATACGAGCGAGCAAGGCTTCTATTGCCGAAAGTTTTTGTGAATTTAATGACCGTGGAGAGCTTTTTGTGGTCAATATGACCGTGGACGAATACAGTCACGGAACGCATTACAACCACCGTCCCAAAGCCACTCGAAAATTGTTGCTCAACAAAAAAGAGTTGCAAAAATTGTGGAAACAAGTCAAAAATGTGGGACTTACCATTGTTCCTCTCAATTTGTTTGTCAACGAAAAAGGCTATGCCAAGTTGCGTATTTCGTTGGCCAAAGGAAAAAAACTCTACGACAAACGCAATACCCTAAAAGACCGCGACAACCAACGGACTCTCGCTCGGGTAAAAAAGAATTTTAAGTAGCCTTTTTTGTGATTTCTTTTTTTTTTATAAATTAGCAGTAGAAACGCACCCTAATCGATTCTACAAACATGAATAACCTACAAAGACTCCTATATCCAGAAAGTTTTTTTGATTCATTTAGTATTTCTAATGTATGATATAGTGTTGTTTAAACCTAAAATTAAAATGAATAATAACCCTAATATCTTAATCATGAATTTTAAGCAAACAAATCGACAATTAAAAACAATTCTTCTCGCAATGGCTACACTGATTCTTTATTCTTGTGGCTCTACTAGCTCATTGTCTTCATCAAACAAAGAAATTAAATCTTTCGCAATATGAATATCTGGTCGTTGAAAAAGTGGTAGACAAAACAAAAAAAAAGAATACGCCTGATTATTTTTTAGAAAAATTTCAAGATAAATTAGTGTCTTCATTAAAACAGAAAAATATTTTTATATCCGTTGATAAAGAGCTCAAAGATTCTATTTATTTAGACAAAACACTATTATTGCGAGCAGGTGTAACGAGATATTCCGAAGGTAATCCTGCCTTAAAAATGCTCGTTGGTTTTGGTGCTGGAAGCTCATATTTAGATGCTTTAGTTTTTTTGGTTAATGCAAAAAACAACTCCATAATTGGCAACATTAAGATTGACAAAAACAGTTGGGCTCTTGGTGGAGCAATAGCAGCTAGCCAAAGTGTAGATACTTTTTTGGATGGTAGTTGTAAAAAAATAGCAAGTGAAATTGAAAAAGCAAAAACAGGAATATCAAATTAACTTGAAAGTTGAAAAGCGAATAAACCCTTGAATTATTTACTAATTTCCGCTGGCGCGCGTCTGTGACGCGTGTCTTTCTTTAAAAAATGGTGTCCTTAAGTATCCAAAAAATCCTAGTTATGACAAATAATGCTAACTTATTTTTTAAAACAAATTGCCACAAAGGTTGGTCACGCGTTAAAACGCGCGCCAGTCGGGCTGTTTACAGGTTAACGAGAATTGTTGTTAGAATGTCTATTTTTATTCCGTTTGGGTTTATTGGACTTGTTTCCCTAATGCCTGTTTTGTCCACCCGCATGTGAATTGCGTCCGTTTCGGTTTCTAGTACTTCTCGTATTTCGTTGTTTCTTTTTGGGAGGAGCACTTGGCGCATTGGGGTCGGGTTCAAAACCTTCAATAATTTCTACAGGAAGTTGTAATCCAACCAATTTTTCGATGGATTTCAAATACGCTCTTTCTTCGCCACAAACAAGAGAAATGGCTACGCCGCTTGCCCCTGCTCTACCCGTACGTCCAATTCGGTGAACATAATCTTCTGAAATATTGGGCAATTCAAAATTCACCACATGAGGCAACAAAGGAATGTCCAAACCTCTTGCGGCAATATCGGTAGCAACCATAACTTGAACCTCGCCGCTTTTAAATCCAGCCAAAGCTTTGGTTCGTGCACCTTGACTTTTGTTTCCATGAATAGCAGCCGCTGAAATTCCTGCACTTACCATTTTTTTGCACAATTTATTGGCACCGTGTTTGGTTCGTGTAAAAACCAATACTTGTTGCCATCCGCCTTCAAGAATGAGTTTTATAATCAATCCTGTTTTGAGTCCTTTCGCAACGCGATATACCTTTTGATTGATACTCTCTACAGTAGAATTTTCGGGAGTGGCTTCTACTTGAACGGGACTATTCAGAATGCCGTGAGCCAATTTTTTAATTTCCTTTGAAAAAGTTGCCGAAAACATCAAATTCTGACGGTTTTTAGGAAGGAGCCTCATAATGCGCTCAATGTCTCTCAAAAATCCCATATCAAGCATTCGATCGGCTTCGTCCAAAACAAAAAAATCGACTTTCGAAAGCGACAATGCCTTTTGGTTTTCTAGATCAATCAAACGCCCAGGTGTGGCGACCAAAATATCCACGCCTCTGCGAAGAGTGGCTATTTGTGGATTTTGGTTGACTCCACCAAAAATAACAGTGGAACGAATGTTTAAGAACTGACTATAGGTTTTGATATTGGCTTGAACTTGTGCAGCCAACTCGCGTGTGGGTGTTAACACCAATGCCCGAATAGGACGGTGTTTTACCGTTTGATGTTGCGAAAGTTTATGAAGCATCGGCAAGGTAAATCCTGCGGTTTTACCAGTTCCTGTTTGAGCCGAGGCCAAAACATCGCGCCCTTTCAATACTTCAGGAATGGCTTTTTGTTGAATAGGTGTTGGCTCGGTGTAACCTTGTTTACTGATTGCTTTTAGTATCGCATCAGAAAGCCCTAATGAGGTAAATGACATATAAAATGGTTTGGCAAATGACCATCTAATCGTTTAGTGTCATTTTCTTAGCAGCAAAAGTACGGCTATTTTGAGTCGTAATAGGTGGTTTTGATGTTTTTATTCTAAAATAAAAAATGACACTGCACCTGTAGGGTTGAATACCAAAGATCGTATGTATTACACATTAAAACGAAAATGCATTACATCGCCGTCTTTCACGATATACTCTTTTCCTTCCACTCGCATTTTTCCTGCATCTTTGACTTTGGCTTCTGACTGGTAAGTTTGATAATCGGTAAAGGCAATCACTTCGGCACGAATAAATCCTTTTTCGAAATCGGAATGAATCACTCCAGCAGCTTGCGGTGCTGAGGCACCAATAGGAATGGTCCACGCGCGTACTTCTTTTTCTCCAGCGGTAAAATACGTTTGCAAATCGAGCAATGCGTAGGCAGCCCGAATAAGCTTCGAGGCTCCTGCTTCTTCCAATCCGATGTCTTCCAAAAACAATTGGCGTTCTTCGTAATCTTCAAGTTCAGCAATATCGGCTTCTGTTCCCACAGCCAAAACCAATACGTCAGCCTGTTCGTTTGCAACCGCTTTTTTGACCTGATTTACATAATCGTTTCCCGACACAGCAGCACTTTCGTCAACATTACAAACATACAAAACCGGTTTGTCGGTTATCAGTTGTAATGGTTTTACATAGGCCGCTCGATCATCATCAGAAAGTGCTATTGCACGAACCGATACAGCCGCTTCCAATCCTTTTTGAAGTGTTTCCAAAACCGCTAATTCTTTTTGTGCTTCTTTGTTTCCTGTTTTGGCTGCACGCTTGGTTTTATCCATTTTCTTTTCAACAGCTTCCAAATCTTTGAGTTGCAATTCGATGTCGATGGTTTCTTTGTCTCGAACTGGGTTTACAGAATTATCAACATGCACAATATTATCGTTATCAAAACAGCGAAGTACATGCAAAATGGCATCCGTTTCACGAATATTGCCCAAAAACTGATTACCCAAACCTTCTCCCTTACTGGCTCCTTTAACCAATCCAGCAATATCAACAATTTCGACGGTGGCTGGCAGAACTTTTTCAGGATTGACCAATTGTTCCAAAACTTGGATGCGAGGATCGGGTACGTTTACGACTCCCACATTGGGCTCTATTGTACAAAAAGGAAAATTAGCACTTTGTGCTTTGGCATTGGATAAACAATTGAACAATGTGGACTTTCCAACATTAGGAAGCCCTACGATTCCTGCTTTCATGAATTTAAAATTTTGGCAAATATACTACCATTTATTTCAAAAAAATTAGTAATTCAATTGAGAAATATTTATTTACTGTAGCATTTTTTTGATATATTCGTATAATATTAATCAAATTTTAACAACTATGATGAAATTAAAAATTACAATGCTGTTTCTAATCGGAGCGACATTCATCTCTGCCAAACAAGGGGTGTCAGGTGTTGTGTCTGATGCTAATGGAAACCCAATTCCAGGGGTAAATGTGGTCGAAAAGGGCACATCCAATGGAACCGCTTCTGACTTCGATGGAAACTACTCGATTTCAACAAGCAGCAATGCCACGCTAGTATTCAGCTATGTTGGATACGGTACGGTAGAGCAAGCTGTAAGTGGAGCCTCTATGAACGTAACACTATCTGAGGGAGAAAAACTCGATGAAATAGTGTTAACAGGTAACCGCTCTAAGCCAAGAACGATTCTTGACTCAGCTTCACCGATCGACAACATTAGCTTTGAAGAGCTAACCAGTGGTGGTCAAAACAACATCGAAGCGATGCTGACCTTTAAGGTGCCTTCGTTTAATGCGCAAAACCAAGCCATTTCCGATGCAACTGCTCACTACGATCCAGCTGATCTGCGTGGATTAGGACCTAGTAGAACATTGGTTTTGGTAAACGGAAAACGTAAAAATCAAAGTGCCCAAGTGTACTTGAACCGAACTCCTGGTAAAGGTGAAGTTGGGGTTGATTTAAAAAGTATCCCAACAGCAGCTATTGAGCGTGTTGAGATCCTTCGAGATGGAGCTTCTGCACAATACGGTTCTGATGCAATTGCTGGGGTTATTAATATGGTTTTGAAAAAAGATGTTCAGTATTCTACGTTCAACGTAAAATCAGGAATCACTTCACAAGGAGATGGATTTAATTTTGCTGCGGATTTTAACACATCTATGCCTTTTGGTGATGGAGGGTTTGTTAACCTAACATTGGGGTATTCTGACCAAAAACTAACCAACCGTGCAGGAACACCAGGTACAGACGACTTGCCTGGAGCACCTGATTCTGCTGACTTTGATACAACTGCAGAGTACAACACAGCTAATGATTACCATAACGAGCATATTGGTCATTGGACTGAATGGGCTACTGAAAATCCCGATTTGGGAATGCATGTAGGTCAACCGGATATCACTAAGCGTGATTTGTTTGTAAACATGGGTCATCCCATTGGAGACAACATGGAATTGTACTCATTCCATGGATTAACTTCACGTTCTGGACGAAGTTTTGCATATTATAGAGCTCCTTATTGGAGACAAGACACTGTGGGTGATCTTGATTTTATTACTAAATCACAAGATTTTATTGGATATCAACCAACTTTTGAAACTCAAATTGAAGATCATATCAATGTTCTTGGTTTGACGTTTCAAGCTGCAGGATGGGACGCAGACGCTAGTATTACTTACGGAAAAAATAGTGTAAACTACACTGTAAATAATTCTGTAAATCGTGATTATTTAGCTCAAAACGGAACTTCTCCACGTACATTCCATCCGGGTGGATACAGTTTAAGCAATGTAATTACCAACTTGGATTTTTCTAGAGTTTATAACGATATGGTTAGTGCGTCTTTTGGGATTGAGCACAAAACTGAATATTTTGAGGCTATAGAAGGAAATCCTCTATCATATTATGGGTCTGGTTCCGATTCTTTTGCTGGAATCAAGCCTGCTGAGGCTGGAGAATGGAATCGAGACAACTTTGCTGCCTATGCGGGAATTGATTTGGATATGTCCGATGATTTATTAATCAGTTTTGCTGGACGCTTTGAGGACTACTCTGATTTTGGAGATAACTTTTCATGGAAAGCTGCTGGTCGATACAAACTTGGTGATAGTGGAGTTCTTAGAGCTTCTCATAGTACTGGGTTTAGAGCACCTACACTTCACCAGCGTCACTTGACAAACAGTCAATACATTATTGTTGCAAGTTCACCTGAGCCATTGCTTCAAGGAACGTTGTCAAACAACAATCCTGCTGTAGAAGCCTTAGGAGTTCCTAATTTGTTTGCTGAAACATCAATGAACACATCTGTTGGATTTACGTACAAGCACAATAGCAATTTCTCTGCTTCATTGGATTTTTACCAAATCAAAGTAGACGATCGTGTATTGTTCTCGTCTCAAATTGGTTCGGATGCTGATGACACTACAACAAATCCTGTTGAGCAAATTCTTGAGGACAATGGAGTTGTAGCTGTACAATTCTTTATCAACGCCGGAGATACTAAAACTACGGGGGTTGATTTTGTAATGAATTACAGAAATATGGAATTGGGGAACGGTACGTTAGACGCAAGTTTGGCTGCCAACTTCAACAAAACCACGATTGCATCTATTAATACTCCAGATGCACTAGCAGAAAACGGATATGATATCTTCGCTCGTATTGAAAAAGGATTGATTACCAATGCACGTCCACGTTCCAAAGTAATTTTAGGACTGGATTATAACTTAGACAATTGGGATATCGGTTTGTACAATACTGCTTTTGGTGAAGTTACAATTACTTCTCCAAACGGAGCATCATTCGATCAAACGTTATCGTCTAAAATAGCTACTGATATCAGTGCTTCTTATAATATTACTGAAAACCTAAGTTTGACAGGTATTATAAACAACTTGTTTGATGTATATCCTGATGTGACAGATGCGTCCACAGGAACTGCTCAAGCTGGAAGTCGATTTGTGTACTCTTCAGAGGTACAACAATTGGGTCAATTGGGTACAGTTTATAATGTAGCTTTACGATACCAATTCTAAAAGACTTCACGTCTTAAAATGCAAAAAGCCCAAACATAGTTTGGGCTTTTTTTATTAGTAGTAGCTTTCTATTTTAATCTTCTGGATGCATAAAGCGTTGTTTTCCCAAAAGTGCTTCTTCAGTTTCTACGTGCTCATCGTCAGGAACGCAACAATCTACAGGACATACAGCAGCGCATTGAGGCTCATCATGAAATCCTTTACACTCAGTACATTTGTCAGGAACAATATAGTAGAGTTCATCCGATATGGGTTCTTGTATATCGTCTGCATTTGCTTGTTTTCCATTAGGCAACACAATATCACCGGAAAGACTGGTTCCTTCAGAAAATTTCCAATCATACGCCCCTTCATAGATGGCTGTGTTTGGACATTCAGGCTCGCAAGCTCCACAGTTAATACATTCGTCAGTAATGATAATTGCCATGAGAAAAAATTGATTAATTTTGGGCAAAAATAAAGCCTAAACCGTTCCTAAACAAATTTATGATTGTATTTAAAGACCGCTTGAGTTCATTTATCGAATTAGGAAATGTATTGAGAAACCTTGAACAGGCTCCTCCTCTTCAAAACGACTCAAAGAGTGTCACTAAAATAAAAGAGGTAATACCTACCCTAAAACATCACAATGGATGGTTTATCGAAAAGGAAGTTCACAAAGCACTAAGCGCTTGGGGAAACCTTTTAACTGAAAAAAATATAAACGAGTGGCTCCAACCCTACTCGATTGCCACAAAAACACCTAAAACAGTAGGTCTTATTATGGCGGGAAACATTCCTTTGGTTGGTTTGCACGACTTATTATGTGTTTTAATTTGCGGACATCGCGCATTGATTAAGCTATCATCAAACGACGCTATACTCCTTCCTTTGCTATGTGACGTACTTATCGAAATTGAACCTTCTTTTGCAAATTACATCACCTTTACAGATTCAAAATTAGAAAACTTTGATGCTGCTATTGCTACCGGAAGTAACAATTCAGCACGATATTTTCACCATTATTTCGATGCCTATCCCAATATTATACGAAGCAATCGAAATTCAGTTGCACTACTTACAGGAAATGAATCCGAAGAAGATTTAAAAGCGTTAGGGAGCGATATATTTGATTATTTTGGATTGGGATGTCGCAGTGTTTCCAAGTTGTATGTGCCTGAAAATTATAATTTTGATCTGTTTTTTAACGCAATTTATTCTTTCAGCAGCATTATTGACTACTCCAAATACGCTAACAATTATGACTACAACAAAGCCGTGTATTTGATGAGTGAATTCAAACTACTAGACAATGGTTTTTTAATTCTAAAAGAAGACAAACAACTTTGTTCTCCATTAGCAACAGTATTTTACGAGTTTTATACTGATACAAACAGCGTTAAAAAAAGCATCGAGTCCAACCAAAATGCTATTCAATGTGTGGTTTCTCAGGATCAAGAATTATCCTCTATAACGTTTGGACAAGCCCAAAGCCCCAAGCTAAATGATTATGCCGACCAAGAAGACACTGTACGTTTTTTATTAAACATCTAATTTTTTTAACAAAAAAAAGCATTTGTATTCATTGATTTTGTTTCTTTGTAAATTGAAAAAAATAGCTGCATGAAAAAACATAACTTTAGTGCTGGACCAAGCATTTTGCCTCAAGAAGTATTACAAAAAGCTTCTGAAGCTGTAGTAAATTTTAATAATCTTGATTTATCTCTGGTTGAAATTTCCCACCGAAGCAAAGATTTTATTTCCGTAATGGAAAACGCAACTTCTCTTGCTTTGGAATTATTAGGACTCGAAAACAAGGGATACAAAGCTCTTTTTCTTCAAGGAGGTGCTAGTATGCAATTTTTAATGGCAGCCTACAACTTATTGGAAAACAAAGCCGCTTATCTCAATACGGGTACTTGGTCTGAAAAAGCAATTAAAGAAGCCAAAATATTTGGCGAAGTAGTCGAAGTTGCTTCTTCCAAAGACGCTAACTTTAATTACATTCCAAAGAACTACAGCGTTCCTTCGGATGCTGATTATTTTCACATTACTACCAACAATACAATCTTCGGAACGCAGATCAAAGAATTGCCTGACACACATGTTCCTTTAGCGGCTGATATGAGTTCTGACATCTTTTCAAGACAAATTGATTTTTCAAAATTTGGACTGATATACGCCGGTGCTCAAAAAAATATGGGACCTGCTGGAACAACATTGGTCGTAGTCAAAGAAGAACTGCTTGGAAAAGTATCCAGAGCCATTCCCTCCATGCTTAACTATCAAATCATGGCAGACAAAGAGAGTATGTTTAACACACCTCCTGTCTTTGCAGTGTACACTTCAATGCTAACCCTTGAATGGTTAAAAGAGTTGGGAGGAATCAGTGCCATTGAAAAAATGAATAATGCCAAATCCCAATTGATTTATAACGAAATTGATCGCAATCCCCTTTTCAAAGGGTTTGCAGCATTTGAAGACCGAAGCACCATGAGTGTTACTTTTAATCTTTCAGATGCTACTCACAAAGATCGTTTTGACGCATTGTGTAAAGAAGGAGGCATTAATGGACTTAACGGACACCGTTCGGTGGGAGGCTACAGAGCTTCTATATACAACGCCATGCAAATTGAATCTGTTCAAGTACTTGTAGATATCATGCAAACACTTGAAAAAAATTCTTAAATAAAAACATAACTAACAACAATACACTATGAATATTTTAGCAAACGATGGTATTTCTCAAAGCGGAATTGATGCTTTAACACAAGCCGGTTTTAACGTAAGTACAACCACAGTTGCGCAAGAGCAATTAATGGATCACATCAATTCTGAAAACATCGTTGTATTGCTTGTACGAAGTGCTACCACTGTCAGAAAAGATCTCATTGACAGTTGCCCTAATTTAAAAATCATTGGTCGTGGTGGTGTTGGTATGGATAATATTGATGTAGATTATGCTCGTGAAAAAGGACTTCATGTAATCAATACTCCAGCTGCTTCTTCTGCTTCAGTAGCAGAATTGGTCTTTGCTCACCTTTACGGGTCGGTTCGTTTTTTACACGATTCCAACCGAAATATGCCTTTGGAAGGGGACAGCAACTTTAAAAAATTAAAAAAATCATACGGTGGTGGTGTTGAACTTCGGGGAAAAACAATGGGAATCATTGGTTTTGGTCGTATTGGTCAAGAAACTGCTAAAATAGCTTTAGGAGTAGGTATGAAAGTGGTTGCTTATGACAAGTTCATGGAAGAAGCAACGGTTACGGTTCCGTTTTTTGATGGAAGAACTATTGATTTTTCTATACAAATAGCTTCTTTTGAAGAAGTACTTCAGTCATCTGATTTTATCAGTTTACACGTTCCCGCTCAAAAAGAGTACGTTATTGGGAAAAAAGAATTCGATAGCATGAAGCAAGGCGCAGGACTAATCAACGCTGCCCGAGGCGGTGTAATTGACGAAGTAGCATTGGTGGAAGCGCTTGATAGTGGCAAACTATCTTTTGCGGCTTTGGATACCTTTGAAAACGAGCCCAAACCCGAAATGAAATTGCTCATGCATCCTAATATTTCTTTAACCCCTCATATTGGTGCGGCTACTGGTGAAGCGCAAGATCGTATAGGAACAGAATTGGCAGAACAAATCGCTAGTATTTTATCCTAATTGAAATGAAAAAATTAAAAGAACGTTGGGGAATTACCTCCAATTTTCAAGTTCTTATTATTTTCGTTGTTTTTGGAATTACGGGTAGTACATCCGCAAAACTAGCAGGACCAATCGTCGAATTGTTAGGGATTACTGCAGAATCAGTTAGCCTTTGGTTGTATTGGCCTTTACGCATACTGATAATCTTCCCTCTATATCAAGTGCTATTGATTTTATTCGGGTTTATTTTTGGTCAATTCGCTTTTTTTTGGAATTTCGAGAAAAAAATGCTCTCCAGACTGGGTTTTAAAAAATTCCTAGACTAATTACACCAACTTTATTTGTCACAAAAATAACTGCAAGTAATGGGCAGTTAATCGGTTCAATTTTTTAGTTGATTCGAGAAATTTAGTAGTAGCCTATTGATTTTTGGAGAAATTACAGCCCTGCAATACGGTTGGTTTTTATTCAAATCGTAGTACTCATGATGCTCCATTTCTGCTTCGTAAAAAGGAGTTGCTTGTGTCACTTCGGTTACTACTGGAGCGTCAAATTCAGATGATGCATTCAATCGCTCTATAAAAGATTCTGTAAGTTTTCGCTGGCTTTCGGTGTGGTAAAACACTCCTGATCGATACTGAGAACCTACATCGCCTCCCTGTCGGTTTAAAGTCGTGGGATCGTGGGTTGCAAAAAATATTTCTAATAAAGTTTCTACAGGTATTTTGGAAGGATCAAAATCAATTTGAACACATTCGGCATGACCCGTTCTTCCAGTGCAAACCTCTCTGTAACAAGGGTTCTTAATGGTTCCGCCGATATAGCCAGAAACCACCTTGTTGACTCCCTCCACGCGATTAAAAACAGCTTCTGTACACCAAAAGCAACCTCCTGCTAATGTAATTTTTTCCATGCAATACAAACTTTAATTTATGCAAATTAAAGAAAAAATGATGGGAATACGATTCATTAACATTGGCTATTTATTCTCAACAAAATTGAGGTTAAAGATTGTGGATTTGAATAAAAAAAGAATTAATTTTAGCCTCATGATTGAAGCAAGTCATATAGTAAAAAGTTACGGCTCTTTGAACGTAATCAAAGATTTGTCGCTTGCTGTTAAAAAGGGAGAAATAGTTGCTATTGTGGGACCTTCGGGAGCTGGAAAAACTACCTTGTTGCATATTTTAAGCACACTAGACACCCCAGATAGATCCTCAAAAACTAGTATTGTTTTGAATGGAACCGACATAACCCAGCTTTCTGACAAGCAAATGGCTCGATTTCGAAACGAAGAGATTGGATTTATTTTTCAATTTCACCAATTACTTCCTGAATTTACAGCCCTTGAAAATGTTTGTATTCCTGGATATATTCAAGGAGATACTGACCGAAATATTGAAAAAGAAGCCTTGGAGTTGCTTTCCCTTTTGGGGCTTGAAAACAGAGTCCACCACAAACCCGGTGAACTTTCTGGAGGCGAGCAACAGCGAGTAGCAGTCGCTAGAGCGCTTATCAACAAACCTTCTTTACTATTTGCCGATGAGCCAAGTGGCAATTTGGACTCCGAATCGGCAGAAACATTACACGACTTGTTTTTTGATTTAAGAGACCGGCTAGGGCTTACAATCATTATTGTAACTCACAATCCTAAATTAGCCGCTAGAGCAGATCGAAAAATTACTATGATTGATGGGCACTGGAGCAATGAATCGTAAGGAATTGAAAGACTTTTTAGACCAAAAAGCACAACAATACAATCACCCTCAATTTATTACTTCTGATCCCATTCAGATACCGCACCGATTTTCTCGTAAAGAAGATATAGAAATTGCAGGATTTTTAGCTGCTACCATCGCTTGGGGCAATCGTAAAAGCATTATAAGAAGCGCCAACAACATGATGAAAGCATTGGAAAACACTCCTTTTGATTTTATCAATAATGCTAGCGATCAAGAAATTGAGGCTCTTGATGGGATTGTTCATAGAACTTTCAACCCCATTGATTTTCGTTTTTTTGTAAAAGCACTGAAACATCTCTACAAAAATTACAACGGACTGGAAGGTGTTTTTATGGAATCCCAACACGACTCATCGTTGCACAAAGGCATTCATAGGCTAAAACAAGTGTTCTTTGAGATTCCCCATCCCAAAAGAACGCAAAAACACTTAGCAGATCCTTACAAAGGATCGGCTGCCAAACGAATTCATATGTTTTTACGTTGGATGGTTAGAAACGATCAAAACGGAGTTGATTTTGGATTGTGGAAAGGCTTGCAGCCAGCTCAGCTGTCTTGCCCATTAGACCTGCATTCAGGCAATGTCGCGCGATCTTTGGGGTTGCTTAAACGAAAACAAAACGACCATAAGGCCGTTGTTGAACTTGATAAAGCATTAAGAGAAATGGATGCTATAGATCCTGTTAAATACGATTTTGCATTGTTCGGCTTAGGAGTTTTTGAGTCATTTTAATGCGTTTAAAACCCATATTCAAAATCAAATATGTATCTTTGCGCAACATTTATTTAAAAATGTTGACTTAGATATTCGAGTTTCGATGATCATACTCATAAAAGCTGCTCAAGTCATAGATGCCAAAAATACTTTCAATGGCACACAACAAGATATTTTAATTACCGACGGAAAAATTACCAAAATTGGCAAGCAGCTTACTGCGAAAGATGCTATTGTGATAAACTTCAAAGGCCTGTGTATATCCCGAGGTTGGTTTGATAGCAGTGTTAGTTTTGGAGAACCTGGATTGGAGGAGCGCGAAACCATTTCTAATGGTCTGGAAACTGCTGCTAAAAGCGGGTTTACTCGAATTGCTCTGAATTCTAATACACAACCCAAACTTGACAATCACGCTCTAGTTGCTCATGTAATTTCAGAATCTAAAAAGAAGGCTACCTTCTTACACCCTATTGGTAATTTGACCCAAGCCGGTGACGACAGTCAACTTGCTGAGCTGTACGATCTCAAAAATGCAGGAGCTGTTGGTTTTGGTAATTTTAAGAAGGATATTGCTGACCCCAATTTGTTTAAAATAGCACTTCAATACTGCCAGCACATAGACGGATTGGTAGTGGCATTTCCACAAAATAGTGCGATTGCGCGTCGTGGTATCATCAACGAGGGTGTATTAAGCACACAATTGGGAGTTCAAGGAATCCCATCATTGGCAGAAGAAATCCAAGTTGCAAGAGACTTATCACTGCTTGAATATACGGGTGGAAAATTACACATCCCAACCATTTCTACGCAAAAATCAATTGCGCTAATCCAACAAGCTAAGAAAAATGGTCTCAACGTAACTTGTAGCGTTGCTATCCATAATTTATGCTTTAACGAGAGTCAATTAAGTTCATTTGATACACGGTACAAAGTATTGCCTCCTCTACGAACAGAAAAAGACAGAATTGCACTTGTAAAGGGCGTTAAAAAAGGAATAATAGATTTTGTCACTTCCGATCATTGCCCTATTGATGTGGATCATAAAAAAATGGAAATTGACCACGCCGAATACGGAACCATAGGTTTGGAGTCGGCTTTTGGTGCTTTGATGAATCATTTTTCTTTGGATGAAACCATCGCTCTTCTGACCAAAGGAAAAGAACGTTTTGGTATCGAAGATTACCCTGTAGAAGTAGGTACTCCTGCAGAATTAACCTTATTTACTACTCATAAGCCCGTTCCTTTTGAGCGAAATGATATTCTGTCCGCTTCTAAAAACAGTGCTTTTTTAGGATTTCCCATGAGCGGAAGTGCTTTAGGAATTGTTTCAAAAGGAATGCTTTCTTTGAAAAAATAACATGGTATCACTCTCATTAGAACATCGTGTTCGACATCCCAAAACACCCACTGAGCAACCGCCACTTATTTTACTATTGCACGGTTATGGTAGCAATGAGGACGATTTGTTTTCCTTTGCAGATTCATTACCAGAAAATGCAATGGTTATATCAATTAGAGCTCCCTACGCAATTCAACCAGCTGGTTATGCGTGGTATAGCATTTATTTTGATGAAGTTCGCGGAAAATGGTCTGACGACCAGCAAGCCATTCAAGCTAGAGATCGTATTGCTTCTTTGATTGATGAAATTGTTGAAACTTATCAAGTAAACGCCCAAAACATAACTTTGATGGGATTTAGTCAAGGTGCTATTTTGAGTTATGGAATTGCGTTGACATATCCAGAAAAAGTTAAAAATGTAATCGCTATGAGCGGTTATGTGAATGAAAACATCATAGAAGAGAAAGAATCGAGTTACGACCATCTTGACTTTTATTGTTCGCACGGAACAATGGATCAAGTAGTTTTGTTTGAATGGGCAAAACAAATCCCTGATTATTTAAAGTCAAAGGGAGTTCAGTTTGTCTTTGAAACTTTTCCAATTGGACACGGAGTGTCTCCAAAAAACTTTTACTCATTATCGGGATGGTTATCAAACAGGCTCTAATTTGTTTGGTAAAACAAGGAGGAAATTAATTCGAAAGTTACTGCTGTTTCCGAAACCATTGTATAGTCAAGAAGCAACTCTCCCCATTGATTGCCATCACTAACTTCTACAATCAACCATTGATGGTTTAAAATCGAAAAGGTGTTTGTAATCCAATTATTGGGATTGGATGGAAACGAAAAAGACTGATTCCACTGATTTGATTGGGCCAACTCATTGAGCGCATTTTGAATGCTGCTTTCAACTTCAGTTGCAGAATATGAATATTGTTGGGCAGCATGTTGATTTTTAGACAACGAAAAATAAGTTGCTTTGGCATTTGTCTCCAAAAGCTGTAAAATGGAATCTTGAAGCTTTTCTATTTTAACACTTTTCGTGTTTATTTGCTTGGATTGATATTCATAAATATTGGAATTATTAACATACAGAAAAAGGGCTAATAATGCGGTAAATATTAAGGAATAAGAAAGAACTTTCGTTTTCATCTGTTGTTGTTATTTTTGAAGATTAATTACAAATCAATTGTTAGGGTGTCGTAGGCTAAAAAAACAGAATTGGGCAAAGAGGCTTCAACCTCTTTATGAAAACCTAAATGATGACTTATATGTGTGAAATAGGTTTTTTTGGGAGATAGTTTGCTTACAATATCCAGAGCCTCCTCAATATTAAAATGAGAATGATGTGGCTCATGTCGAAGCGCATTGATCACAAGTACATCCAAGTCTTTTAGCTTGTTTAATGCATGCGCATCCAAAGTCTTCATATCCGTTAAATAAGCAAATTTATCAAAGCGATATCCAAATACTTGCAGTCGATTGTGGTAACCATTAATTGGAACAACAGACAAACCGCCCAATTCAAAATTTTGATTTTCTACAACTTCATTTTGAATGACAGAAGGAGCTCCCGGATATTTAACATCGTTCAACAAAATGTAATCAAATCGTTTGGAAAGATTGTCTAAAACCCGTTGATGTGCATAAATTGGGATATCTCCCTGGCGAAAAAAAAAGGGGCGAATATCATCCAATCCTGCTGTATGATCAGCATGTTCGTGAGTAAACAAAATTCCATCAATTGACTGACAATCAGAGCGGAGCATTTGTTGTCTAAAATCGGGGCCGCAATCAATAACATAAGAAAATTGTTCCCATTCAACAAGCACAGAAACGCGTAAACGTTTGTCTCTAAAATCATCACTCAAACAAACAGGATGTTGGCTTCCTATGATTGGAATACCTTGAGAAGTGCCTGTTCCTAAAAATGTGATTTTCAAAACAATTTTTTTTCAAATTTAGCTATTATTTTTAAGGCTTTAAACAATAATCTTTCTAACTTTGTTGTAAATATTCCCAATATGTCTCTAGCATTATTTGGTGACAAGCCATTCGAAAACAAGCCCTCACTCGAGAGCAAAGCATTAAGAATAAATTTAAACGAACACATTTACGGAACGTTTGCAGAAATCGGAGCGGGTCAAGAAGTCGCTAGGCATTTTTTTAGGTGCGGAGGTGCTTCAGGCACAATTGCCAAAACGATAAGTGCCTACGATAAAGATTTCAGTGACGCTATTTATGGTGAAGACAAAAATCATCAGTACGTTTCAGAGTCGCGTTTGAAAAAGATGTTGAACTATGAGCTTCAATTGATTGAGGACAGAATGCCTCGTGATGAATTTCCAAACAAAATGTTCTTTTCATTTGCAAATACAGTTGCAACGATAGATTTTGCAAAAAAATACAAAGGCCATGGATGGATGGGAATCAAGTTTCAGGCAGATCCAAACCAAGATTATAGCGAGATACTTATTCACGTTCGCTTTCATCAAATTGATGCGCTTTCACAACAAGAATCTGTCGGGATTTTGGGGCTGAATTTAATTTATGGCGCATTTTATTGCCACGACAAACCTCGCAAACTCATAAAATACTTGTACGACCATCTGGATAAAGATGCCATTGAAGTAGATACCGTCAATTTTTCGGGACCACTTTTTAAGGATGTTGACAACCGATTGATGAGTTTGGACTTGGTGAAAAACGGACTGACTGAAGCCGTAATGTTTGGTCCCGACGGAAACAACGTACTGCCAGCAAGAGTTTTATACAAAAAAAACATTCTTGCGCTTCGTGGTAGTTTTCGACCGGTTACCAAAGTGAACATTGATATGTTTCAAAAATCCTACGATATTCTGACAAAAACGGAGGGTGTAGAAGAACAAAATACCATCGTGATTTTTGAAATTACATTGTCCAATTTGATGTCAACAGGCGAAATTGACGAACAAGACTTTATGGATCGTGCCAAACTGCTTTGCTCATTAGGACATACAGTAATGATCTCCAATTTTCAAGAATACTATCGTTTGGTTGAATATTTTTCCAATTATACCAAAGGAAAAATGGCATTGACCATGGGAGTGAGTAATTTTGTTGAAATATTTAACGAAAAATACTATCGCAATTTAAGCGGGGGTATTTTGGAAGCTTTTGGAAGATTATTTTTCAAAAATTTGAAAATTTATCTCTACCCAATGAAAGATCCTCAAACAGGAGAAGTCATAACAAGCAACAACCTAAAAGTGCATCCACGTGTTAAAGAATTGTACAAATTCTTTAAATACAATGGAAAAGTGATTGATATTTTTGAATTCGACGAAAAAAGCCTGAGTATCTTTTCACGGACTGTGCTTGATATGATTGTCAACAAGGAAAAAGGCTGGGAAGAAATGCTTCCCGAAGGTATCGCCAACGTAATCAAAGAAAAGGAGCTGTTCGGATATATTGGTGACTAACCAATCAATTCTAGTAGTTGAGAGGCGTGCTCTTTTGTTTTGACTTTATCAACCACATGAGTGACCACTCCATGTTCGTCCAATACAAAGGTTTTTCTGTGAATACCGTCATATTCTTTTCCCATGAATTTTTTAGGTCCCCAAACGCCAAAAGCATTAATTACCTCGTGTGATTCGTCTGCTAATAAAGGATAAGGAAACGAATATTTGTTTTTAAAATTGGCTTGTTTTGCAACGCTATCTGCACTCACTCCTAGAATAGAAAACCCTTTGCCAATAAGCACCTGATACGAATCTCTTAAATCACAAGCTTCGGCAGTACATCCGGGAGTATTTGCTTTTGGGTAGAAAAAAACAATCAGTTTTTTCCCCGTATAATCTGAAAGTTGGACATTATCCCCTTGATCGTCAAGGCATGTAAAAGCAGGTACAGTATCGCCTATTTTAAGTGTATTCATAGTTGTGATTAGTTTATATTATAGATATTTAAATGTTTCTTATTTTTGTTAAAAATACATAAAAAATGAACAAAGCAGAACGTGTTTCCTTTGCAATGAAAACTTTAGATGCTTTGTATCCTGAAATTCCCATTCCCCTCGACCATAAAGATCCTTACACGCTGTTGATTGCCGTTTTGCTGTCAGCACAAAGTACGGATGTTAGGGTTAACAAAATAACCCCTCTATTGTTTGAAAAAGCGGATAATCCCTACGATATGGTAAAATTATCTGTTGAGCAAATACGAGAAATCATTAAACCAGTGGGCCTATCACCTATGAAGTCCAAAGGCATACATGGGCTCTCTAAAATTTTAATTGAAAAACACGATGGAGAAGTGCCAGCAGATTTTGAAGCTTTAGAAGAATTACCTGCCGTAGGCCATAAAACAGCCAGTGTTGTCATGTCTCAAGCCTTTGGAATTCCTGCTTTTCCTGTTGACACTCATATACATCGGTTGATGTATCGTTGGGGGTTTTCTAACGGGAAAAACGTTGTGCAAACCGAACGTGACGCCAAACGACTTTTCCCAAAAGATGCTTGGAATCGCTTGCACCTTCAAATCATTTGGTACGGAAGAGAATATTCCCCCGCAAGAGGCTGGAATATCGAAAAAGACATTATTACTCAAAAAATAGGAAGAAAATCTGTACTTAACAAACTCAATTAAAAAACCTAATTTTTATTAAATTCAATAAAACCGTTTGATTTTCTGTGCGCTACATGATACGATTTTGAGTAACTCAAAAGAAATTCAATTGTCCTCAAAGAAGGTTTGATTTCATTATTTTGATGGGTAGTTGAATTGTAAAATTTCTGCATACAAGTTGTTTATTAAAACAACGAGTAAAAAAAAAGGTTATTGCGTTAAGCTTATGTTTTTATCAACAACCATTTTTCGAATGTTGATAAGTGCGTAGCGCATTCTTCCCAAAGCTGTATTAATACTAACGTTTGTCAATTCAGCAATGTCCTTAAAATTCATTCCTTTATACAGTCTCATCAGTAAAACATCGGCTTGATCTTGGGGTAATTCGGCAATCAAGTCAGATAAAACAGATTCAATTTGTTTATCTATAATAAAAGATTCAATGTCTTTTTCGGGTTCAGAAATGTGCGAAAAAATATCGTAGTCATCCCTGTTTTCAAACTTTGGAAAACGCTTATTTTTTCGAAAATGATCAATGACCAAATTGTGTGCGATTCTTAGTACCCAAGGCAAGAACTTTCCTTCTTCGTTATACTTCCCTTTTTTTATAGTTTGAATTACTTTGATAAAAGTATCCTGAAAAACATCTTCTGTAATATCGCGGTTCATTACTTTGGAGAAAATAAAGCTATAAACTCGCTGTTTGTACCTTGTTAATAAGATTTCAAAGGCATGTTCGTTTCCTTGAATGTAAGAAACTATTAAGTCTGCGTCTTTTGTGGAATGGGCCATAAATTTACTTTCTAAGTTGACTATTGCCAAACTTGTTAAACTCAATGATTTAATTTAAAAGTAAATGTATGTATAGGCGTTTGTGTATGAATTAATAGTTCAAATATAATTAAAAAATCAAACTGTCAAAAAATTGGACGTGATTTTAAAAAGATACTTTTGTTTTAAAGCGTATATTTATAGCTTGATTTTTACAGCAAAAACCAACTAGTGAGTAAACAAAGTTCTACCAAAAAAATTGATATTCAAGGTGCAAAAATGCACAACTTAAAGAATATCAGCCTTCAAATACCACATCGAAAAATGGTGGTTATTACGGGCTTGTCTGGCTCTGGTAAGTCAAGCCTAGCCTTTGACACTCTATACGCTGAGGGACAAAGACGTTATGTTGAAAGTCTTTCCTCTTACGCAAGACAGTTTTTAGGAAGATTAAACAAACCCAAAGTTGATAAAATATCAGGCATTGCTCCTGCTATTGCTATAGAACAAAAGGTAAATAGCACCAACCCACGTTCGACCGTTGGAACTTCTACAGAAATTTATGATTATTTGAAACTTCTTTTTGCTCGAATTGGGAAGACCTACTCGCCAATTTCTAACAAAATTGTAAAAAAAGACACTGTTGAATCGGTTTTAGGGGCAATAAAGAAGCACCCGATTGGAGAAAAGCTCTTGATACTTTCGCCCATAAAGTTGGAAAACCATTCTTCTCCCGAAAAGCTTTTATCAGTACTGCAACAGCAAGGATACGCTCGACTAAGGATTGAAGGAGAAATCGTACGGATGAATGCATTGCAATCCAAGCTTCCTAAAACGTTTGAGCTTGTTGTTGACAGAGTGGTGCTAAAAGACGACGAAGATTTTTACAACCGATTGGCAGACTCGATAGAAACAGCTTTTTTTGAAGGAAAAGGACATCTGAATCTACTTATAATGCGTACCAATGAAATCCATACGTTCAGCAATCTTTTTGAAAAAGATGGGATGAAATTTGTGGAACCTACGCAACATTTGTTTAGTTTTAATAACCCAATGGGTGCCTGTCCCAAGTGTGAAGGTTATGGAGATATTATAGGAATTGATCCTGAATTGGTAATTCCCAATACAGCCCTTTCTGTATTTGAAAGTGCTATTGCGCCCTGGCGAGGCGAACGAATGAAAAAACACAAAGAAGATTTTATTCAAAACGCTTATTTGTACGATTTTCCTATTCACAAACCCTATTACGAATTGTCTGACTCTCAGAAAGAATTGATTTGGGAAGGAAAAGGCAAACTCAAAGGAATTCATACTTTTTTTAAGAAAATTGAACGAAAAAACTACAAGATTCAAAATCGTGTCATGCTTTCCCGCTACCGAGGCAAAACCCAGTGCGACGGCTGTAACGGCAAGCGATTACGTCCCGAGGCAAACTATGTCAAAGTAGGAACCAAAACACTAAGCGAGCTTGTAAATCTTCCTTTCTATGAACTTCAACACTATTTTGATTCACTTACTCTCAACGACTATGACTATTCAATAGCCAAAAGGTTGTTAAAAGAAATTCGAAGCCGAATTCGTTTTTTGTGTGAAGTTGGATTGGAATACTTAACTCTTAACAGAAAATCCAATTCTCTTTCAGGAGGAGAATCTCAACGTATTAATTTGGCTACTTCGTTAGGAAGTAGCTTGGTAGGTTCGTTATACATATTGGACGAACCCAGCATTGGATTGCATCCAAAAGACACACAACGACTGGTAAAAGTATTGTCCAAATTAAGAGATTTGGGCAATACCGTTTTAATTGTTGAGCACGATGAAGAAATCATGAAAGCATCGGATGAAATTATAGACATAGGTCCTGAAGCAGGCACCTTTGGCGGTGAAGTTGTCGCACAAGGAACTTTTCAAGAATTATTACAATCACAAAGTCTAACAGCTCAATACCTTAACGGACAACTCGAAATCAAAGTACCCCAAAAACGACGAAAATCGAATAAAGAAATTCGTATTGAAGGAGCAAGACATCACAACCTAAAAAATATAGATGTCTCATTTCCCTTAGAACAATTGGTAGTAATAACGGGGGTTTCAGGCAGTGGAAAAAGCACCTTGGTTGAGAAAATATTGTATCCTGCTTTGGAACGAGAAAAAGAAATTTTCAATCACAAACCGGGACAATTTACAGCAATTCAAGGAGATTTAGACGCTATTGATCACATCCAATACATTGATCAAAACCCCATTGGATTGTCCTCACGATCCAATCCAGTGACCTACATAAAAGCTTATGACGATATCCGAGCGCTGTTTGCTGGGCTCAAAGGATCAAAAGTTAGAGGATTTCAAGCCAAACATTTTTCTTTCAATGTAGATGGTGGTCGATGCGAAACCTGTAAAGGTGAAGGAACGATAACCGTTGAAATGCAATTCATGGCTGACGTTAAACTTACTTGCGAAACTTGTAATGGGAAACGGTTCAAGAAAGAAGTCTTGGAAGTGTGTTTTGAAAATCAAAACATCCACGATGTATTGAACATGTCAATCGAAGAAGCAATTGCTTTCTTTTCAAAATACCAACAACAAAAAATTGTATCAAAACTCCAACCCCTCCAAGACGTTGGAATGGGATATGTTGCGTTGGGACAATCCTCTTCAACCCTTTCGGGTGGTGAGGCACAACGAATCAAATTGGCTTCTTTTCTGCTTAAAGGAAATAAAGGAGGAAAGACCTTATTTATTTTTGACGAACCTACTACGGGTCTTCATTTTCACGATATTAAAAAGCTATTGAAATCATTCAATGCGCTAATTGATAACGGGCATTCCCTGATAGTAATTGAACACAATATTGAATTGATTAAATCCGCTGACCACATCATTGATTTGGGACCGCACGGAGGCAATAAAGGAGGCGAACTTATGGCTTCGGGAACTCCTGAAGAAATTGCCACCCATCCCAAATCGTGTATTGCTCCCTTTTTAAAGCAGAAGATTGAAGTTTAGATTTAATCTTTTAACGAATAATTAATGTCGAAGGAGTTATTTTTGGGTTTTCGTTTTAATTTTCAATAAAATACGTAAAATCAAATACTAATTACGATCTCCCAACATGGGAACAAAGCGAAAATCGCCAAAAGTTTGTTTGTCAAAACTCGCTATTCCTGTTCTAATATACAAAGTCATTACTTGCGTCTCTACTCCTAGAGGAACAACCATTCTACCTCCTATTTTTAATTGGGAAAGCAATGTTTTGGGAGCTTCGGGGGCACCTGCAGTGACTATTATTTTATCAAAAGGGGCCTTTTCTGGCAATCCTTTGTATCCATCTCCAAAGAATAGTGAAACCGAATGGTAACCCAACTTCGGCAGCATTCGTTTGGCATTTCGAAACAACTCATGTTGCCGCTCAATAGAATATACTTCTGTTTTCATTTCAAGAAGTACCGCCGTTTGATATCCCGAACCCGTTCCAATTTCAAGTACGCGATCGGTTTCTAAAAGCTGAAGTAGCTGTGTCTGAAAAGCAACTGTAAAGGGTTGAGAAATCGTCTGCTCAGCTCCAATAGGAAATGCCTTGTCTTGATACGCATGGGCTTCAAAACTACTGTCCAAAAACAAATGACGAGGAATGGATTCAATAGCTTTTAAAATACGAACATCTTCGATACCCTTATTTTTAAGGGATTCTGCTAATTTTTTTCGAAGTCCAAGATGTTTGGTGGTATCTTTCACAGCTTAGTTTGTACAAAAATACAAAATGGTTTGCATCTATTTTAGATCAAAATGAGCAATTGTATGTCATAGTGTTGTATTTTTACAAAAAATCAATGACCAATGATTAAAGCGGGCGTTTTGGGTGCTGGACACCTTGGGAAAATTCATTTACGACTCTTACAACAATCCGATCAATACGAATTGATAGGATTTCACGATCCCAATCCAGCAGTTGCTGCTTCAATAACCGAAGAATTTGGATATCAACATTTTACACAACTGGATGACTTGCTAGATGCTGTGGATATGATTGATATCGTAACCCCTACCCTTTTTCATTTTGGAGTAGCTCAAAAAGCAATTTTAAAAGGAAAGCATGTATTTATTGAAAAACCTATAACAGCCACCGTTGAGGAAGCACAAACTATTATTGCATTGGCCAAAAAACAAGGAGTTTTGGGACAAGTAGGTCATGTAGAACGGTTCAATCCCGCTTTTTTAGCCGTTCAAAATGAAATTCAAAATCCAATGTTTATTGAAACGCATCGTTTGGCTGAATTCAACCCTAGAGGAACCGATGTGCCTGTTGTTTTGGATTTGATGATTCATGATATCGACATCATTCTTAGTGTGGTGAACGCACCCGTTAAAAAAGTTACGGGTAGCGGAGTTTCGGTAATTAGCGATACTCCCGACATCGCCAATGCGCGCATAGAATTTGAAAACGGATGTGTTGCCAATTTAACCGCCAGTCGAATTTCTCTCAAAAACATGCGAAAATCACGTTTTTTTCAAAAAGATGCCTATATATCTGTGGACTTTTTAGAAAAGAAAGTTGAAGTAGTAAAAATGAAAAATGCTCCCAAAGAGGCTGATGAATTTGCTATGATTCTTCAAAACGCAGAGGGTGTCAAAAAGCAAATTTATTTTGACAACCCAACTGTTCAAAATAATAATGCTATACTGGATGAATTAAATTCATTTGCCAATGCCATCAATACCAGCAGTACACCTGCTGTTTCTTTGGCACAAGGAGGAAAAGCGCTGGAAGTAGCCCTTCAAGTGATTGCTGATTTCTAAAAGGTTTGAAATGGTACACCTACACCCATTTTCAGCATATCATGTAGCTCCCAATCAAGCCAAGGAGTTTGTTTCACTTCCTATTGATCTCTACAATTCTTCTCAAATCGATAATACAATTGACACCTACCCTCATTCATTTTTGAGTATAATTCAACCCAATCTAAAAGAAGATTTCAAAAACATTCGGAAACGTTTTCTTACATCTCCTTATTTAAAACAAGATCTAACTCCCTCATTTTATGTATATGAAATTGTTGAAAATGCTACTGTTTGCAAAGGGATAATAGCGGGTGTTTCTTGCAACAAAGATTCTAAGGAATTTGTACTGCCTCATGAAAACACCTTGAAAAAACGCGAAAAACTCTTTGAAAAATACCTAAAAACCGTTCGATTCAACGCCGAACCCGTTTTATTGGCTTTCGAAGATTCAAAATCGATTGAACATTTGATAGATGCCTACTCCAAAAAGACTCCGTTTTACGATTTTACTTTTTACGATCAAAGACATCGTTTGTGGAAAATTTCTGACACCTATCAAGTAACATCATTAGTTGCCGCCTTTAATAAAGAATCAAAATTATACATTGCAGACGGACACCATCGGTGGGCTTCGTCTTCAAGGGTTTCTAAATCATCTTCAAATCAAGAGGCACAATATTGTATGTGTTTTTTGCTGCCCACTTCATCGTTACAACTGGACAGTTTTTATAGAATAATTGATATTTCTGATCTATTGAACGGAAAAGAATTTTTAAAACGCTTGTCAGATTCGTTTGCTGTTTATTCTACAACATCTTACCAAACGCCAAGAAACAAAAACTCGTTTAGTTTTTATGTAAACGGAAGTTGGTATGCTGCTGATTACCCGAAAAATACATCGTTAAACTCTGTGGAATTGTTGCATGAAAAAATAATTAAACCCATTCTAGGTATTGAAGATTTTAGAAAAAACCCATGTATAGAATACGGATACTCACAACGCCCAAATAAAGAGATTGAGAAAAAAACCAAACAAGAGTCCGACTTTTTGGGTATTACACATTTTCCGATTAATTTTGACGAGATAAGAAGCAACGCAGATCAAGGTATTATGCTGCCTCCCAAAAGCAGTTTTATACAGCCAAAATTACCTAGCGGATTGCTTTTACATGCATGGTAGAAAACACAAATGAGTATTCAAAAAAACTTAGAATTTTTAAAAAGTCAACTTTCAGAGGGAATTGATTTGGTAGCAGTTTCCAAAACAAAACCCATTGAGGACATCCTCAAAGCATACGAGGTAGGTCATCGCATTTTTGGGGAGAACAAAATTCAAGAAATGACCCAAAAGCAAGAATTGCTTCCAAAAGATATTCAGTGGCACATGATTGGGCATGTGCAACGAAACAAAGTCAAGTACATGGCTTCTTACGTTAGTTTGATTCATGGAGTTGACAGTCTAAAACTTTTAAGAGAAATCAACAAACAGGCCTTAAAAAACAAACGTGTTATAGACTGCTTGTTACAGGTACATATTGCTCAAGAAAGTTCAAAATTTGGTTTTGATGCTAACGAAATAAACGCTGTTTTTGATGAATTGAAAGAAAATACTTTATCCAATATTCGGGTAGTGGGTTTGATGGGAATGGCTAGTTTTACTGAAAACAAAGATCAAGTAAAAGAAGAATTTTTATCCTTAAAAAAAACATATGATATCCATCAAAGCAGTCAAAAATTATCAATTCTATCGATGGGTATGAGTGGCGATTATGAACTCGCCATTGCCTGTGGTAGCAACATGATTCGTGTAGGAAGCCGAATATTTGGAGAACGAAACACCCCGCCTTTATAGTGTATGCCATTCTTGATATAGAAACCACTGGAGGTAAATTTGACGAAGAAGGAATTACCGAAATAGCCATTTATCAATTTGATGGACATCAAATTACGGATCAATTTGTGAGTCTAGTCAATCCCGAAAAACCGATTCAGCCCTTTGTAGTCAATCTTACTAAGATTACACAAAAAATGCTAGTAAACGCTCCCAAATTTTATGAGGTTGCCAAGCGGATTGTTGAAATCACTACCGATTGTGTAGTTGTAGCACACAATGCCTCCTTTGATTACCGAATTTTACAAACAGAATTTAGACGATTAGGGTTCGAATTTAACAGATCTTCATTGTGTACCGTTTCACTTTCTAAGAAACTGATTCCTGAAATGAAATCCTACAAATTAGGCAAACTGGTTCGTTCTTTAGGAATACCTATCAGTGACCGCCACCGAGCTTCTGGAGATGCCAAAGCAACAGTTGAATTGTTTAAAATATTGTTGTCAAAAGACATTGACAAACAAATCATAAAAACACATTTAAAAAACAATATAGAAACAGCTTTGTCAGGTAAGTTTTTAGAAATGCTAACTGATTTGCCTACCACAACGGGTGTGTATTATTTGCACAATGAAAAAGGAGATGTTATTTATATCGGTAAAGGAAACGATATCAAAAAACGAGTGCGACAACATCTTACTGGAACAAACAGAAAGTCCCTAAGAATACAATTAGAGATTGCAGGAGTCACTTTTGAAGAAACAGGAAGTGAGTTGATTGCTTTGCTCAAAGAAAATGATGAAATCAAAAGGCATAAGCCCAAAAACAATAGAGCACTCAAAAACTCGATGATGAAATTGGGTGTTCTTTCAGAGGTCAATCCTAATGGATATATCGCATTGAAATTGACTAAGTACTCCGATTTAGAAAAATACCACGCCGAATTTAAAAACTTGAATGAAGCCAGGCGAGTATTGTTTCATTTTACTGAAAAACACAATCTTTGCCAACGGCTTACACAAGTTGATCCCGGTGACGATGCTTGCTTTAATGTTTCGATAAACAAATGTTTGGGGGCCTGTAAAGCAGAAGAACCTTCTGAAAATTACAACAAAAGAATTCTTCAATTGTTCGAAGAATTTAAATTTCCATATTCCGACATGGTAGTCATTGACAAAGGACGAGCTGTTGATGAACGCAGTGTAATTCTTATAGAAAATGATAATTTTATGGGGTATGGCTATGTCAATTTAAATCATCAAATCAGTAATATTGAAATTCTTCGTTCGCTGATTCGACCCATGAAAAACAATCGGGACGCAAGGCATATCATTCAACGTTATTTGCGAAAATCGAAGTCCCTAAAAATCATTAAATTGAACCCATAATCGCATACTGTGACTCTCAAAAACAAACTACACGAAATTATTTATGAAGCTGACACCAAAGCAGGCAAAGCTTTTGATGTCGTATTGTTCTTTTTAATTGTATCAAGTGTTGTATTGGTAATGCTAGAAAGTGTACCTTCAATTGATGCTCAATATCATAAACAACTCAACATTGCCGAATGGGTAATTACCCTGTTTTTTTCCATTGAATATATTTTACGAATAGGAGTCGTAAAGCGACCATGGAAATATATTGTTAGCTTTTACGGAATCATCGATTTTCTCTCTATTTTACCAAAATATATTTCATTAATTATTGGGGGTGCACAAGGATTGGCAGTGTTGAGAGCCATTCGACTGCTTCGTGTTTTTAGGGTTTTAAAGCTCACACGATTCATTGGAGAGTCTCGATACTTACTGCTAGCTTTACGAAAAAGTCGTCCTAAAATTATGGTCTTTTTATTTACCGTTTTTCTTCTCTGTATTATTTTGGGGTCGGTAATGTATTTGATTGAAGGAGAAAAAGGCGGTTTTACGAGCATTCCTAGAAGTGTTTATTGGTGCATTGTAACCATGACCACTGTGGGTTATGGCGATATTGCTCCGATTACTCCTCTAGGACAGGCCTTTGCTTCTGTGATTATGATTTTAGGATATGGAATCATCGCTGTTCCTACCGGTATTATTGGAGTTGAAATTGCCCAAGCTAAAAAGGTAGAAACCAATACACAAAGCTGTAAGCACTGTTTGGAGTCATACCATTTAGATGATGCAAAACATTGTCATCAATGCGGAAAAATACTGAACAATGAGTAAGCGATTGATTACGCTTTCAGGACCCACTGGAATTGGAAAAACAGCGTTGGCAATTGAATTGGCGCAACATTACAACACCGAAATCATTTCATGTGATTCACGTCAGTTTTATAAAGAAATGTCCATCGGAACTGCCGTTCCCTCCATGGAGGATCTTAAGAGCATTCCTCATCATTTTATCCAGCATCTTAGTATTCACGATAATTACTCAGTTGGAACTTTCGAAAAAGAGGCTTTGCAATTAATAGATATATTGTTTCAAAAATTCGATACACTTATTCTTGTCGGAGGTTCGGGATTATACATGAATGCTGTTATTCATGGAATGGATTCGTTTCCTGAGGTGCCTAAAAAAATTCGTGAGGAATTAAACGCTGCTTATCAAGAAAAAGGAATTGAATATCTTCAAAATGAATTTTTAAAGTGGGATCCTATTTATTCACAACAAATTGACCCAAACAACCCACACAGATTGATCCGAGCTCTCGAAGTTTGTATTGCCTCAGGAAAACCTTACTCCTCGTTTTTGAATCAGCCTAAACAACCCCGAACGTTTGAAGTTCTTTCCTTTGCTTTGAATGCTCCCAGAGACTGGCTCTATCAACGAATCAACAAGCGGGTTGATATCATGTTTGAAAAAGGATTGGTAGAGGAAGCCAAAAGTCTTTTTCCGCTAAAACATCTAAATGCACTTCAAACTGTTGGCTATAAGGAGTTGTTTTTGTATTTTGAGGGAGTACATTCCTTAGAATTTGCCAAAGAGGAAATAAAAAAGAATACCCGAAGATATGCCAAACGGCAGCTCACTTGGATTCGGAACAAGAAAACCATCGAGGTAATTTCATGTGACAATTCACTGTCCAAAATTGTTTCAAAAACAAACTAAATATTGGCATAATTATTGTTATTATCGAACAGACCCTAATTGAACATATCATGTCAAATTCAAAATATTACTTACTTGTCTTCCTTCTTATAGTAAGTGCCTGCACCACTGATGAAGAGATTACAGATGCTCCAAAAGAACAACATAAAAACTAGGTTCTAGTAGATGCTGAAATAGTTAAAAAAATTAGCAGTACAGAAATTGATCTACTTTTTAAAAATGCAATTGAGTTAGCAGGGATTTCTGAAGAACTCGTTCCACCACTACAATTTAAGGGCATTACTGTTTATAAACTTACCTACAAAACTTCGTATCCGGGAATGTCAGATAAGATAATTGCCTCAGGGGCACTCGTTATACCCGATGATAGCAAAAACAACTCCATCATTTCATACCAGCACGGAACCATAACCGACCCAAAGCATGCGCCATCATTTTCTAGCGAAACAGCTAGCAACGGTTTTGCTGCCTTAATGGCATCATTAGGATTTTATGTTTCTGTTCCTGATTATTTGGGATATGGTGAAACCGCAAACCTTCACCACCCCTACGAACACGGTGAAAGTTTAGCTACAGCATCTTACGATATGATCTTAGCATCGAGAGAGTTTATTGCTTCAAACGAATACGGCGTAGGAGACAAATTGTTTTTAACGGGCTATTCTGAAGGTGGCTATGCCACTATGGCGCTGCATCAATACATAGAAGAAAAAGGGGATTTAACCGTTACTGCAAGTGCTCCAGCAGCAGGAGCTTACAACAAATCAGAGTTAGCTTCGGAAATTATTTCAAAAGACGAACCACTTCCGTTTATTCGCAACTATTTATGGGTGTTAGACACCTACAATTGGGTTCACAAAATCAATAAGCCTTGGTCATACTTCATCAACGAACCTTATGCGTCAAATATTGACCCCAACAACCCGTTGAGTGTCTTTGATGCTGAATTAGATTCGAATCCTAGCAAATTATTTACAGAATCGTTTAGAAACGAAATTTCAAGCGAAGAAACATCTTCTTTTAAAATGGCTTTGAAAGAAAACGATCGATTTGATTGGAAAGCAAACGCCAAAGTGAGATTGTATTATGGAACTAAAGATGACTTTGTGTATCCGTTGAATTCTACCTCTGCACACAAAGCCATGAAAGAAAAAGGGAGTGTTGTAGAATTGTTTCCTTTTGAAGGAAAAAATCATTTTACAGCCGTTAACGACTACAGTATCGGGGTTTTAATTTGGTTTTTATCCCAAAAATAGTGAAACCCTTTAAGAGAAATACGAGTTGAGATTGGATTGAATACGCTCCTGAATATTTTGAGTATCTTCCTTAACAAAGGTCTTACCCGTGATGTTTTCATATAATTCAATATATCGGTCGGAAACCGATTGAACATAGCTATCAGACATCGTTGGCACTAATTGTCCGTCAAGACCTTGAAAATTATTGGAAATCAACCATTGTCTTACAAATTCTTTAGACAATTGTTTTTGCGGCTCACCCCTATCCTGACGCATTTGATAGCCATCGGCATAAAAATAACGTGAAGAATCTGGGGTATGAATTTCGTCTATCAAAACAATTTGACCGTCTTTATTTTTCCCAAATTCATATTTGGTATCCACCAATATAAGTCCTTGTTTGGAGGCCAATTCGGTTCCTCGTTGAAATAAAGAGCTTGTATATGTCGCCAATTGAGCGTAGTCATCTGCAGAAACAACGCCACGAGCAATTATATCTTCCTCGGAAATATCTTCATCATGGTCGCCCATTTCAGCCTTGGTTGCTGGGGTAATAATTGGAATTGGAAATCGATCGTTTTCCTTCATGCCTTCTGGCATTGCTACCCCACAAAGTGTTCGAATACCCTTAGAGTATTCTCTGGCGGCATGTCCTGAGAGGTATCCTCTAATTACCATTTCAATTTTAAAAGGCTCACAAAGTTGTCCAATAGAAACATTCGGATCAGGAGTTGCAATGAGCCAATTGGGAACAATGTCTTCGGTAGCTTTCATCATCTGAGTTGCAATCTGATTTAGAATTTGACCTTTGAAAGGAATGCCTTTGGGCATTACGACATCAAAAGCAGACAAGCGATCGGTGGCAACCATTACCAAAATATCGTTTTCTAAAGAGTAAACTTCGCGAACTTTTCCAGTATATTTTGAAAGCTGACCAGGCAGTTGAAAATGGGTTTCCATCAAAGTATTCATGCGTTGAAAGTTTAACTATTGTGTTCTGTTTTTTTATAAGCATCTATGACTTTACGAACCAAGCGATGGCGAATAACGTCGGATTCGTTCAAATAAACCATTCCAATGCCATCAATATCTTTTAAAACAAGAACAGCCTCTTTCAAACCTGAAATAACCCTTCTGGGAAGATCAATTTGTCCTGGATCGCCTGTAATCATAAATTTGGCGTTACAACCCATTCGAGTCAAAAACATCTTCATTTGGTTGTGAGTTGCATTTTGAGCTTCGTCAAGAATAACAAAAGCATCATCTAATGTTCTACCACGCATAAAAGCCATCGGAGCTATTTGTACGACACCTGTTTCGAGATAATGGGCTAATTTTTCTGCTGGAATCATATCTCTAAGTGCATCGTAAAGAGGCTGCATATAAGGATCCAACTTTTCTTTCATGTCACCTGGGAGAAATCCCAAGTTTTCGCCTGCTTCTACTGCAGGACGCGTTAATATGATTTTACGAACTTGTTTTTCTTTAAGCGCTTTAACAGCTAACGCAACACAAGTATAGGTTTTCCCAGTACCTGCAGGACCAATCGCAAAAACCATATCGTTCTGTTGCAACGACTCAACAATTCGAATTTGATTGGCAGTTTGTGCTTTGATAATTTTTCCGTTCACGCCATGCATAATGGGTTGAGCAGCAGAGGAAGACTCTAGAAGAGCATCTTCTGGATTGGAGGTAATTATCCGCTCAATGGTGTGCTTGTCTAGTGAATTGTATTTACCAAAATGGGCTACCAAACGATCCATTTGCTTTTCAAACTCTTCCAAAATGGAAGGCTCTCCATAGGCTTTGACTTTGTTTCCTCGGGCAACTATTTTAAGTTTTGGAAAATAGGTTTTTAAAAGATCAATGTTCAAATTTTGACTCCCAAAAAATTCTCTGGGGTTAACTTCAGTCAGTTCGAGAATGAGTTCGTTCAAATGGTTCTAATTAAGTTGTTCTTCTCAAGATGTTTTTGGTAACTTTGTGAACAAATTTACATTTTTTTGATTTTGAATCATAAAAAATAAATACATTTTTGTAAAAATGTCTATAATAACATTAACTACTGATTTTGGATACAAAGACCACTTTGTAAGTGCTGTTAAAGGCGCTATTCATTGTGAATTAAAAGATCCTAAAATAATAGACATTTCTCACAATATTTCTCCATTCAATATTGTCGAGGGAGCCTATGTTTTACAAAATGCTTTCGTAAACTTTCCCAAGGGAAGCATTCATATTATTGGTATTGATTCCGAAAAAAGCCCTGAAAATCAACACATTGCAATGTTATTAGAGGGGCATTATTTTATATGCGCTAACAATGGAATTATGTCGCTAATTGCAGCTCAAGTCACACCTGCCAAAGTAGTAGAAATAGACATACACGATGCGATTCAGTCCAATTTTACGGTATTGGATGTTTTTGTAAAAGTCGCTGCGCATATTTCTCGTGGAGGCACTTTAGATGTTATTGGAAAGCCTTTAAAAGAATTGAAAGTATTGGTGGACATTACTCCAAAAATAAACGAACAAAGCACTATCATTAAGGGAAGTGTGTTATATGTTGACAACTATGGAAACGTAATTACCAACATTCGAAAAAGCACCTTTCAAGAAATTGGAAAATCAAGGTCTTTTACTGTGAATGCTCGCAACCATCAATTCAACATTATTCATTCGTGCTACAGTGATGCTATTCGGTTCGATATTCCAAAATCACAACGGGAAGAAGATGGAAAAAGATTGGCGCTGTTTAATTCGGCTGGATATCTGGAATTAGCAATCTACAAAAGCAATCCCCAAACCAGCGGAAGTGCTAGTAGTTTGTTTGGTTTGAACTACAGAGATGCTGTAACAATTACGTTTGATTAAAATAATCAACAACATCTTCAAACTGTTAATAAGTTTGTTTCTGTTTGCAAAGTCTTTACAATATCTTTGTAAGTATCGAAAAACATTTACGTATGAAATTTATAGTCTCAAGTACTGCATTATTCAAACAACTTCAAACGCTAAGCGGCGTTCTCAACAATAACAACACCCTACCCATTTTAGATCATTTTTTGTTTGAACTAAACCAAAACGTCCTTACGGTAACGGCATCCGACTTGGAAACCACGCTTTCCGCCAAACTTACTGTTGAGTCGGGCGATCAACAAAATATTGCCGTTCCAGCAAGACTTTTATTAGATACATTAAAAACCTTTCCAGAGCAGCCGTTGACTTTTATGCTGACTGATCAAAATACGATTGAGATTAATTCTAATCACGGAAAATACGCATTGGCCTATGCAAATGCCGAAGAATTTCCAAAAACCATTGCAATCAACGATCCTTTTTCGACTTCAATAAAAGGAGACATTTTAGCAACTGCCATTGGCAAAACAATATTTGCTTCTGGTAACGATGACTTACGCCCAGTAATGAGCGGTGTATTCTTTCAATTTTCTCAGAATGGACTCAATTTTGTTGCTACCGATGCTCATAAATTGGTAAAATACGAACGTACTGATTTAGCCACAGAACAAGTAGCCGAATTCATCACTCCAAAAAAACCATTGAATTTGCTAAAAAGCATTCTCGTAGGCAGTGAATCGGATGTTTTGATAGAATACAATGAGAGTAATGCTAAGTTTTCTTTTGACGACACTGTTTTGGTCTGTCGACTTATCGACGGAAAATACCCCAACTATGAAGCAGTAATTCCAAAAGAAAATCCCAACGTATTAACCATAGATCGTGCTCAATTTATGAGCTCTGTCAAGCGAGTGAGTATCTTTTCTAATAAAACAACCCACCAAATTCGACTTAAAGTTGCTGGGGCACAACTTCAGGTCTCTGCTGAAGACATTGATTATAGCAATAAAGCCGAAGAACGCTTAAGCTGTTCTTATCAAGGTGACGATATGCAAATTGGTTTTAATGCTCGGTTTCTTTCAGAAATGCTTACCAATTTAAATTCTAACGAAGTACAATTGGAAATGTCATTGCCCAACCGCGCAGGAATTCTTACTCCTTTGGACGGTTTGGATGAAGGAGAACGCATCACAATGTTGGTCATGCCAGTGATGTTAAACAACTAATATTCTTCTTAAATAAAAACAAAAAAACCGATGTTAGACATCGGTTTTTTTTATTTATAGTAATTGAAATTTACAGCAAATGCTTGGTACTTATAAAGTTGGAAGAATCTGAATCCAACAAATCCCTTAAAATTTTGTTATTTGCATCATTATCCTTAGCCGCCACAAAAGTACGGATAGAAAAAGAACGCAATGCATCCCTAACACTCAATGTACTTACAGCAGAGTCTTTTCTACCGGTAAACGGAAAGATATCAGGTCCACGTTGGCAAGAACTGTTAAGGTTAACTCTACATACCAAATTTACCAATGTATCGATTAAAGGTGCAATTTGCTTTATGTTTCTACCAAACAAACTTACCTGTTGTCCGTAATTAGAAGCTGCCATATCATCAAGAGGCGTATTGATATCTGTAAATGAAATAATAGGAATCACGGGTCCAAATTGTTCCTCATGGTACACATCCATTTCCTTAGAAATGGGATGAAGCACTGCTGGGAAAATAAAATTTTCAGTTTGCTTACCGCCTCGTTTATTGACCACTTTGGCGCCTTTTTCAACAGCGTCGTCAATCAATCCTTTGATGTATGCGGGTTTACCCGGCTCGGGTAATGGAGTGAGGAGTGTGTTGTCCCAAGGCATTCCCAATTGAAGTTCATCAACCTTTTGAGAGAAACGCTTTAAAAACTCATCTTTGACATCATCGTGAACGTATATTATTTTTAAAGCCGTACAACGCTGACCGTTAAAGGATAGCGACCCCGAAATACACTCTGAGATGGTTAAATCCAAATCAGCGTCGGGTAAAATTATAGCAGGATTTTTGGCTTCAAGACCCAAAACCAAACGCAATCGGTTTTTGTTTGGGTGTAAATCTTGTAAGGAAATCGCAGAAGAGCTATGTCCAATAAGAGCCAAAACATCTACTTTTCCTGTTTTCATAATCGGAGAAGCAATTTGTCGTCCTCTACCAAACAAAATATTTACAACGCCGGGAGGAAAACTTTCCTGAAAGGCTTCAAGTAATGGAGCGATTAACAAAACTCCGTGTTTAGCTGGTTTAAAAACCGTTGTGTTCCCCATAATAATTGCGGGAATCAACAAAGAAAACGTTTCGTTCAATGGGTAATTGTAAGGCCCTAGACACAATACAACTCCTAGAGGAGCACGACGAATTTGAGCGCGTACACCACTGTTTTTATGAAAACGAGCACTGTCAATATCTATATCTTTGTATTCTTCAATAGTGTCATAGATATAATCAACCGTTCTGTCAAATTCTTTTTGGGAGTCGGACAAATTTTTTCCTATTTCCCACATCAAGAGTTTAACAATCTCTTCGCGTTTTAACTTCATTTTTTCAACAAACTTCTCCATACATTTGATTCGAGAAGCCACTTTCATAGTTGGCCACTGACCTTGTCCTTTACCAAATGCATCATAAGCCGCATCAACAGCTAATGTAGCTGAATCGCCATCCATTGATGGAATAGAGCCCAATAAAGTTGGTTTTGAATGCGTTTGAATTGTAGAATAAACCTCCGATGTATCACCGCTCCATTTTACAATTTTACCGCCTAACAAGTAGTGCGAGTGGTGAGTAGGTTTAATTTGGTATTCTTTGGGAATAATTAGTTCATTATTCATCATGATTTCATTGTTTAAATTAAAAACTGAAATAAATCAGGTTTGTCATTCAGATAATCGCCAAAAAAATTATGGGCATTCATCCTTTCTATTAATGGAGCTAAATCCTTTTTATCTTTCAACTCAACACCTACAACAGCCGGTGCATTTTCTTTACTGTTCTTTTTAGAAAATTGAAAGTAAGTGATATCATCGGTTTCTCCTAAAATTTCAGCAACAAATTCTTTCAATGCGCCCGCTCTTTGGGGAAAACGAACAATAAAGTAATGCTTTAGTTGAGCGCTTAGCAAAGCTCTTTCTTTAATCTCAGCCATACGAGTAATATCATTATTACTCCCACAAACGAGACAAACTACCGTTTTTCCTTTGATTTTATCTGCGTATTGATCCAAAGAAGCAGTTGACATTGCTCCAGCAGGTTCCACAACAATGGCGTCTTTATTATACATTTCTAGAATGGATTGACAAATAGCTCCTTCATCCACCAACACAATATCGTCTAGGTGTTTTTTACAATATGAAAAGCTAATTTCTCCGACTCGTTTAACAGCAGCACCATCCACAAAGTTATCGATGGAATCAAGTGTTGAATTCACCCCTTTTTCTAAAGATGATTTCATAGAAGGAGCTCCTGAAGGCTCTACACCTATAATTTTTGTATTGGGAGATAGCTGTTTGAACACAGTAATAACACCCGAAATCAATCCACCACCTCCAATAGGAACAAATATATAATCGATTGGCGAATTAGTTTGTTCTAAAATCTCCAAAGCCAAGGTCGCCTGTCCCTCAATAACCTTAGGGTCATCAAAAGGGTGAACAAAAATCTTGTTTTTGCTTTCTGAAAATTTAATAGCTGCCTCATAGGCACCATCATATGTATCACCTACCAAAACAACTTCGGTAAAATCTCCACCAAACATGGTAACCTGAGCAACTTTTTGCTTGGGAGTTGGAATGGGCATAAAAATAGTTCCTTTGATACCCAACTGTTTGCAGGACAAAGCAACTCCTTGCGCATGATTCCCAGCACTAGCACATACAATTCCTTGAGAACGATTGTCTCCTAATGAGGATATTTTATTGTAAGCTCCTCGGATTTTAAAAGATCGTACCTGCTGAAGGTCTTCTCGTTTCAATAATACACGTGCTTGATACTTTTCGCTTAGGCGAGCATTTTCTTGCAAGGGTGATTCAATAACTACGCCGTCAAGAATGCTTTTAGCTTTTTTTATAGTATCAATACTGGCTAAATTAGACATGTTACACTATTTTTTTCATAGCAGTCATAGATGCGCGTAATTCTTTACCGATAATTTCAACAGGGTGATTGCGAAGCGCTTCATTAATTTTGATGAGCTCTTGGTTGTCAACTCCTTCGCCTTCACCAAAAGCAGACCCAATAACATCAATATTGATTTTTTTCATAAAATCAGTCAACATGGGTTTACAAGCATGATCGAATAAATAACATCCGTACTCTGCAGTATCAGAAATCACTCGGTTCATTTCATACAATTTTTTACGTGCAATGGTGTTAGCAATTAAGGGTGTTTCGTGAAGCGACTCATAGTATGCAGAAGCATCCTTAATACCCGCTTGAATCATAGTTTCAAATGCTAACTCTACTCCCGAGCGTACAAATGCAACCATCAACACACCGTGATCAAAATATTCTTGTTCTGAAATATCTTGCGTTGTATTGGTTGTTTTTTCAAAAGCAGTCTCACCAGTAGCAGCTCTCCAGCTCAATAGATTATTATCATTATTGGCCCAGTCTTCCATCATCGTTTTTGAAAAATGACCCGACATAATATCATCCATGTGTTTTTGGAACAATGGACGCATAATATCTTTCAATTCCTCAGACAATTCCCAAGCTTTTACTTTTGCTGGGTTTGAAAGACGATCCATCATATGGCTAACGCCTCCGTGCTTGAGCGCTTCTGTAATGGTTTCCCAACCGTATTGAATCAACTTAGAAGCATACGAAGCCTCTATCCCCTGATCTACCATTTTGTTGAATGATAAAATAGATCCTGTTTGAAGCACTCCACACAAAATAGTTTGTTCTCCCATAAGGTCGGACTTAACTTCGGCCACAAAAGAGGACAATAACACACCTGCTCTGTGACCACCGGTAGCAACTGCATACGCTTTTGCTTGGGCTAGTCCAATACCTTGTGGATCGTTATCAGGATGAACAGCTATAAGTGTTGGCACACCAAATCCGCGTTTGTACTCTTCACGAACTTCCGAACCGGGACATTTAGGAGCCACCATGATTACCGTTAAGTCTTCCCGAACTTTCATTCCTTCCTCAACAATATTGAAACCGTGAGAATACGAGAGTGTTGCTCCTTTTTTCATCAAGGGCATCACTGCCTTGACAACCGACGTGTGGTTTTTGTCCGGCGTCAAATTTATAACCAAATCAGCTGAAGGAATCAATTCTTCATAAGTTCCAACAGAAAAATTATTTTCAGTAGCATTCACATAGGAAGCTCTTTTTTCTGTAATTGCTGATTCTCGAAGCGTGTAGGATATGTCCAAACCAGAATCTCTCATATTGAGGCCTTGGTTAAGTCCTTGAGCTCCACAGCCCACAATGACAATTTTTTTTCCTTTTAGCGCGTCAATTCCATCATTGAACTCGGAAGAATCCATGAATTTACATTGAGCTAGTTGAATGAGTTGTTCGCGTAACGATAGGGTGTTGAAATAATTTTCCATTATATAAAGTGTTCTGTTTTATTTTAAAATATCTGAAATTTCCATAGGTGTTTTGGTAACTGAAATTCGACCGGATCGGACAAATTGCAGCAAACCATAAGGTGCCAAATCTTCGTAAAGTTTTTCTGTTTCGTGGCGGAATCCTGTTTTTTCAATAACAAAAAAATCACGGGATACAGTTACAATATTGGCATGACTGTCTTTGATAATATTTTGAATATGGCGTTCATCAAACAAGGAATCGGATTTGACCTTATAAAGTGCCGACTCTTGATAAATGGTTTCTTCATCAGTATGGTAAAACGCCTTAATGACTTCAATTTGTTTTTCGAGTTGCTTAACAACTTTTTTAACTTTTTCTTCTGTCATTTTTACAACAATTACAAATCGAAATACATTTTCAATTTCTGATGGAGAAGTATTTAAACTTCGAATGTTGATATGCCGTTTCAGAAAAATTGCAGAAATACGATTGAGCAATCCTACATTGTTTTCTGAATAAATGGATATTGTAAATATTTGTGTTGCTTCCATAAAATTATTCTAATCGAATATCAGAAACCGATGCTCCTGAAGGAATCATCGGAAATACATTATTTTCTTTTTCTACACACACTTCCAGGAAATACGGTTTTTTGGAAGCCATCATAGTTTGAACCGCATCGGCCAAATGTTCTCTTTTGGTAACGCGTTGGGCATCAATAAAATATCCTTTGGCAATAGTTACAAAATCTGGATTAACCATTTCGGTAGATGCGTAGCGTTTGTCAAAAAACAGTTGTTGCCACTGTCGAACCATTCCTAAAAAATCGTTATTAAGCACCACTATTTTCACAGCAGCTTGGGTTTGGAATATAGTTCCCAATTCTTGAATGGTCATTTGATATCCTCCATCACCTATAATAGCTACGACCTCTCTTTCTGGAGCACCCATCTTAGCGCCCAAAGCGGCAGGAAGTGCAAATCCCATGGTTCCCAATCCTCCGGAAGTAACGTTACTTTTGGATTGGTTGAATTTTGCATAACGACAAGCTATCATTTGGTGTTGACCTACATCGGTAACAATCACAGCATCGCCTCCTGAAGCATTGTTGATTTCTTTTAAAACTTCACCCATACTCAAACCTTCTTTGCTAGGGTTCAATTCTTCTTTAATCACTTTATCGAATTCAATAGCATCAAATTCTTTGAATTTTTCAAACCAACTCGTATGAGATTTTTCTTCGACAAGCGGCGTAATCTTTGTCAAGGTTTCTTTGATATTTCCCATAACAGCAATATCTGCCATCACGTTTTTATCAACCTCAGCAGGATCAATTTCAAAATGAATCACTTTGGCTTGTTTGGCATAGGTATCTAAATTACCCGTCACACGATCATCAAATCGCATTCCCATTGCTAGCAATACATCGCATTCATTTGTCAGCATATTGGGTCCATAATTTCCATGCATACCCACCATTCCAACATTGGAAGGATGATCGGTAGGCAATGCAGACAATCCCAAAATAGTCCATGCTGCCGGTATTCCTGTTTTTTCAACAAACGCTTTAAATTCAGCTTCTGCTTCTCCTAATATAACACCTTGACCAAATACAATCAATGGTTTTTTAGCTTGATTTATAAGCGTAGCTGCAGCTTGAATTTGGTCCATTTCCATAGGAGGAACCGCTTTATAGCTTCTAACTAAGTTGCATTTTTTGTATGAAAAATCAAAGGTGTCAAATTGAGCATCTTTGGTAATGTCGATTAAAACAGGTCCTGGTCGTCCCGAACGAGCAATATAAAATGCCTTCGCCATAATTTCCGGGATTTCAGAAGCCTTTGTAATTTGGTAATTCCACTTGGTTACCGGAGTGGAAATTCCAATAATGTCGGTTTCTTGAAAAGCATCGGAACCCAAAAGATGAGACCCCACCTGACCTGTAATGCAAACCATGGGTGTGGAGTCGATTTGTGCATCGGCAATTCCGGTCACTAAATTGGTTGCTCCAGGACCAGATGTTGCAATGGCTACTCCCACCTTTCCTGAAGTTCTGGCATATCCTTGAGCGGCATGTGTAGCGCCTTGCTCATGGCGTGTCAATACATGATTCAATTCATCCTGAAACTTGTACAATTCATCATAAACGGGCATAATCGCTCCACCGGGATAGCCGTAGATCAAGTCTACCCCTTCGGCCAAAAGACACCTTATTACGGCTTCTGCACCGGAAATTTTTATGCTTTCACTTTCGACCTCTTGCAAGGCGATTTGTTCTTTTGTTTTCATCTGATTAATTATCGGTTACACAACCATCCGAGGCTGTCGATACACTTTTTATGTATTTGTACAAAACGCCCTTCGAAAATTTGTAGGGAGGTTGTACCCAATTGTTTTTTCTTTTTTCTATTTCTTGTTCGGATAAATCCACACTCAAGGTATTGGTTTCGGCATCAATGGTGATGATGTCCCCATCTTGTAACAAACCGATGGCCCCACCTTCTTGAGCCTCGGGTACAATATGTCCCACCACAAAACCGTGGGTTCCACCGGAAAATCTCCCGTCAGTGATCAAAGCAACCTCTTTCCCCAATCCAGCACCCATGATGGCTGCAGTTGGTTTGAGCATTTCCGGCATTCCCGGACCTCCTTTGGGCCCTTCGTATCGGATCACCACTACATCGCCTTTTTTG
>JAQWSC010000015.1 GCA_029243385.1 Flavobacteriaceae bacterium
CGTATTATTCTTTGTAGATAATATCTTCCGATTTACACAAGCTGGTTCTGAAGTATCAGCATTGCTAGGACGTATGCCCTCAGCAGTAGGATACCAGCCTACATTGGCAACCGAAATGGGCGCCATGCAAGAACGAATTACTTCAACCAAAAAAGGATCGATTACCTCTGTACAAGCAGTATATGTACCTGCAGATGACCTTACGGATCCGGCGCCAGCAACTACGTTTGCTCACTTGGATGCAACCACGGTACTCTCTCGTAAAATTGCCGAGCTGGGAATTTATCCTGCAGTAGATCCTTTGGATTCTACTTCTCGAATTCTATCAGCTGATATTTTAGGTGATGACCACTACAACTGCGCACAGCAAGTGAAAGAGTTGTTACAACGCTATAAAGAACTTCAAGACATTATCGCAATTTTAGGAATGGAGGAATTGTCGGAAGAAGATAAATTAGCCGTTTCCAGAGCTCGACGTGTTCAACGATTCTTATCACAACCGTTTCATGTTGCCGAACAATTTACAGGTATTCCCGGTGTTTTGGTTGATATTAAAGACACCATTAAAGGGTTTAACATGATTATGGACGGAGAGTTGGATCACCTTCCTGAAGCTGCTTTTAACCTAAAGGGAACCATTGAGGAAGCTATCGAAGCAGGAGAAAAAATGCTCGCCGAAGCGTAATTATTTGATTTATGTATTTAGAAATCGTTAGTCCAGAAGCTACATTGTTTAGCGGAGAAGTTACATCTGTTGCTGTTCCAGGAGTTGATGGCGCATTTCAAATGTTAAATATGCACGCCCCAATAGTTTCTATTTTAGATCAAGGAGTTGTTAAAATTCAAGGAGATTTTACCCTTGATCAAGATCATGCGTCTAAATTCAAAAAGGGAAACGATAACGAAACATTGTTAGAAATTCAATCCGGTGTTATTGAAATGCGGGACAACAAAGTAATTATCCTCGCCGACTCCTAAGTTTCAAAGTAGTTTTTTGGCTTACTCAGTTTAAAACCTTTAATAAACCTAAAAACCTACAAAGATGATTCTTCGATTATTATCATTTCTTTTATTTTTGGCACCTCTCCTTTGCAATGCTCAAAAAGAGGTTTCTGAAGAAGCTCTTAAGGAAGTTGTTATAACTTCAACCCGAATTGATATTCCTTTTTCCAAAAATTCAAGAACCATTGATGTTATTTCTGCTAACGACATTGAGCAAAGTACAGCAACGACTATTTCGGATGTTTTACAACAAATTACAGGAGTCGATATACGAAGAAGAGGAACAGGAGGGTCACAAGCCGATTTGTATCTTCGAGGCGGTGGCTTCGATCAAACACTCTTACTGATTGATGGAATCAAAGTAGAAGATCCTCAAACGGGACATCATAGCCTAAATGTTTTATTACCCATTGAAGTGGTAGAACGTATTGAAGTCGTGAAAGGACCAGCCGCTCGAATTTTTGGGCAAAATGCGTTTACAGGAGCAATCAATATTGTGACTAAAAAAAAGCTGTCAAACGGCGTGTCCTTTAAACTGCAAGCGGGCTCTTTCGACCAATACAGTCGATCAATAACTTTTGGAGCCAATTTCAAAAAGACACATCATATCGTTCACTTTTCCCAAGCATCATCGGACGGATATCGGTATAATACCGATTACCAAAACACAAATGCGTTTATTAAAAGTACGTTTAACAAGCAAGCCACACCCATTGATGTTGTTGCATCGTT
Organism: Flavobacteriaceae bacterium; assembly: GCA_029243385.1. Classification (GTDB taxonomy): domain Bacteria; phylum Bacteroidota; class Bacteroidia; order Flavobacteriales; family Flavobacteriaceae; genus JAQWSC01. The sequence goes on from JAQWSC010000015.1 coordinate 1,735, forward strand.
TTCTGCCCGAGATTTTGGAGCCAATGGTTTTTACGGTTCTTCTTCTGCAATAGATCAGTACGAAGAAACGCAAGCAAGCTTAGTAGGAGTTTCGACCGTTTTTAATTCGGGTAATTGGGTGTTTAAACCCAAACTATTTTGGAAACGAAACCAAGACATGTACCTTTTTGTAAGACACAACCCTTCGTTGTATCGAAACTTTCATATATCCAATAAACTAGGTGCAGAATTGAACGCCTCTTACACCTCAAAATTTGGAGTGTCAGGCCTTGGTGTTGATGTCAATAAAGTAACCATTTCGAGCAAAAATCTGGGAGACCGCAACCGTTCTTCCGCCACACTTTTCTTGGAACATAAATTGTTATTAGCCAACGATCAATTGGATATTACTCCTGGAGTTGCCGTCAATCATTTTTCTGATTTTGGAACACATATTTTTCCAGGGATTGATATAGGATGTCAATTCAATAAGGTGTTTAGGCTATATGCTAATGCGGGGATTACATATCGTGTTCCTACCTATACCGATTTGTATTATAGTTCGTCAACGACTGTGGGTGACGAAAACTTACTGCCCGAATCAGCGATAGCACAAGAATTGGGAGGTGTTTTGCAATTTCAAAACATCAGATTTTCTATGGCTATTTTCAATCGCGATTCAGAGGACTTGATTGATTATATAAAGGAAAACGAGGGCGATCGTTGGAAGGCAACTAATTTTGCAAAACTCAACTCTCAAGGAATAGAACTCAACACGCAATTCACCTTCTCGATGTTTAATTTGAATCAAAAACTCCATATGGGTTATACCTATATACAGGATGATATCAAGCAAGTGAATGTAAATTATTCCCGCTATTCAATCAACTCCTTAAAACACCACTTTACAACAAATGCAAGCCTTAAAATACACCAGAAGATTCCTTTGAGTATAATATATAAGTTTGCTGAACGCAGTACAGGAGATTCGTATTCGGTGGTTGATGCAGCGATTCGATACCAAACCAACCTCGTTTCTTTTTCGTTAATTGCCAACAACATTTTCAACGAAAGTTATTCCGAAACTAATTTAGTGCCCATGCCTAAAAGTAATTTTCTTTTGGGAATGAATTTTCACTTTTTCTAAGACAATAAGCTTTTTTAGAGTTTGAGTTGATTGATTTTGTCGAAAACCAAATGCGATTCCCAACCTCTATAAAACAAATAATCGGCGATTTTTTTCTTTACTTTTAGTGGATGCTTTTCGGAAATTTGAGCTTTTCTTTTCTTTATTAAATCATCAAGCGTAGTTAGGTATTCTTGCTCATCGATTTCACGGAGTGCCAATCGGATATTATATTCCGATATTTTTCGCATTTTCAATTCATTAGTAATTCGAACTTTCCCCCATTTTTTAATTCGAAATTTTCCTCTAGCAAAGCTTTTTGAGAACCGAGTTTCGTTTAAAAATTCATCGGAGATAAGTCGTGCAACAATTTGGTCAATAGCACTAGGAATCATTTGCATTTGTTTGAGCTTTTGAACGACCTCATAATGACACCTGTCCTGATAGGAACAATATGCTTCTAGTTTTTGTTGGGCTTCCTGAATCGTGTATGATTTTGGATGGTACATAGTACAAATAAAGGAAAAATTATGGCACAAAAAAAGCGGCTCGAAAGCCGCTTTAGTTTATACGTGAATCACTCTTTTTTTGTTGTCAAAAAAGCGATAATGTAAATAGGTGTAAGCATCTCGAGGGATAATCTTCACCCATTTCTTATGCTCAAAATACCATTTTGAACGAATGGATGGAAATCCCTTTGTTACATACGCCGCAATAAAAGGATGCAAATGCAAGGTGATTCCTTTTCCTGCGTGTTTTTTATTTGTAACAATCTTCTCTAATTCGCCTGAAATTTTGTCAATCAAAACGATAGGAGCTTCTACCTCACCATTTAGGTTTGGGTTTTTCTCTTTGGTTTTGATATCCATTTCAGGACGTACACGTTGCCGTGTCATTTGTATTAAACCAATTTTACTAGGCGGAAGTACTTTGTGCTTTGCGCGATCTGACTCCATTTCTTTTCGTAAATGATCGAAAAGTTTTTTGCGATTTTGAGGCTTTACCATGTCGATAAAATCAACTACAATAATTCCTCCCATATCTCGCAACCGAAGTTGCAACGCAATTTCTGTTGCGGCAATCATATTTACTTCAAGCGCAGTATCTTCTTGATTTTTGGCTTTGTTAGATCGATTTCCGCTGTTGACGTCTATCACATGGAGTGCTTCGGTATGTTCTATAATTAAGTACGCACCTCGACTCATGGAGACGGTTCTTCCAAAGGATGTTTTGATTTGGCGATCAACGCCAAATTTTTCAAAAATCGGAAGATCAGCATTATAATATTTAGCAATCGATTTCTTGTCGGGAGCTATTTGATCCAAATAGTCCTTAACTTCTGTTAACATTGTTTGATCATCTACATGAATACCTGTAAAGGAATCGTCAAATACGTCTCGTAATATAGACGAAGCACGATTCATTTCACTAAGTACTTTGGTAGGGTGATCAGCATGTCGAATTTTTTTGCACATGCCTGTCCAACGATCGAACAGGTTTTGCAAATCTTTATCCAATTCAGCGACTTTTTTGCCCTCTGCTACCGTCCGTACAATCACACCAAACCCTTTGGGCCGGATACTTTGAACCAGTCGTTTGAGTCGGTTTTTTTCTTCGCGAGATCCTATTTTTTGTGAAATAGAAATCCGATCTGAAAAAGGAACCAAAACCAAATAACGACCTGCAAAAGAAAGCTCAGAACTAATTCTGGGTCCTTTTGTAGAAATGGGTTCTTTTATGATTTGTACAAGAATGGATTGATTGGCTTTGATAGCGTCTAAAATGCTACCATCTTTATCAATCTCCGGTTCTAATGGAAATTTTTTTGGTGAAAAATCTTTCACCTTACCTGTGCTTACACCTTTGATGAATTTTAAGAGTGTAGAAACCTTTGGGCCTAAGTCGTGGTAATGCAAAAAAGCATCTTTCTCATATCCTACGTTAACAAACGCAGCGTTGAGCCCCGAAACTGGCTTTTTGATTTTAGCAAGAAAAATGTCACCTACACTAAACTTGTTATTATCTACTTCTTTATGTAATTCAATCAATTTTCCATCCCTTAGCAGGGCAAAATCAACCGCGGAAGCATTGGAACGAATAATTAGTTCTTTACTCACAATGATGATTTTGTATCTATACAGTAAACTGTATAAATGGATTAATAATAAATTTACACAGGATTTTTAAGGCCTGTCGAAATCTTAAAAATTACGAACGATAACTTAAAGACTTCATTTCAAAGAACGATGAATGTTGTTCCAAAAAAAATAAGTAGTTTCTACTTGTTCTTTTTGTGTCGATTTGCTCGACTTCTTTTTTTACGCTTGTGCGTAGCTACCTTGTGTCTTTTACGTTTTTTACCACTTGGCATAATGTAATTCGTTTAAATTAATGAAAGTCGCCTTATTTTACGGCAACGTTAGATTTTACACTTTCAACAAATACTTTAGCTGGCTTAAATGCAGGAATGTTGTGTGCGGGTATTTTTATAGTTGTGTTTTTAGAAATATTTCTTCCCGTCTTTTCAGCTCTTGTCTTAACGATAAAGCTTCCAAAACCTCTCAAATATACATTTTCACCTCCCTCTAGGGATTCTTTAACTTCTTGCATAAAATGTTCAACAGTGGCAAGAACTTCATTTTTTTCAATCCCAAGATTTTCTGAAATTTTTGCTACAATTTCTGCTTTGGTCATAGCGCTGTATTTTTAGTTTTACTTTGTTTTTAAGGTTCGCAAATATATAAATTAAAATTGACAATCACCCGATGCTAATCGGCTAATATTAAATGAGATATCATTATATTTCGTCCTGTTATAATTGAGAACATGAATTTTTCTAATCTATTGATAGACTGGTATTTGAAAAATAAACGGGACTTGCCTTGGAGGCAGCTCAAGAATCCGTATGCCATTTGGCTTTCAGAAATTATTTTACAACAAACTCGCGTAGCACAAGGATGGGCGTATTATGAAAAGTTTCTTGATCAGTTTCCCACGGTGTTTGATTTGGCAGCAGCTTCTGAGCAAGATGTTATAAAATGTTGGCAAGGATTGGGATATTACAGTCGGGCTCGAAACCTTTACAAAGCCGCTCAAATTGTTGTTAAGGATTATCATGGAAATATGCCCAACACATATGATGAATTACTGCAATTACCTGGAATAGGAGACTATACAGCAAGTGCAATTGCTTCTATTTGTTTTGGTGAAAAAACGCCCGTCGTTGACGGGAACGTGTATCGATTTTTAGGACGTTATTTTGGTATTCAAACCCCGATTAATTCATCCAAAGGAGTTAAAGAATACAAAGAGTTGGCTTTTGAATTGATAGATTCAAAAGATCCTGCGACATTCAACCAGGCCATTATGGAATTTGGAGCCCTGCAGTGCAAACCTCAAAATCCAAATTGTTTTTCTTGCCCTTTTCAATCTAAGTGTGAAGCTTATGCTAAGAACACAATAAAGTCACTGCCTGTAAAAATCAACAAGACCAAGATTAAAAAGCGATATTTCAATTACTTGGTTTTTGTTGGAAACGTATCGAACACCCTATTAGTACAACGAACGGGTAAAGGAATATGGCAAAACCTGTATGAATTTCCGCTTCTTGAAAGCAACTCCCTAATAGGTGAAGAAGTATTAAAAGAGCACGCTAATTTCCCAAAATGGGCGCTTAATTCACTTGCCGAAATTTCACTTTATAATGATACTCCTATTGTACACAAGCTTTCTCATCAACATTTAATTACCCAATTTTGGATTGTTGCTGCTCTTGATCTACCTGACAATAGTATTGCTATCGAAAAGCTTGAAAAATATCCTATTTCGGCGTTAACAGCTCGTTTTTTAAAAGACTTTCATTTTTAGTACCTTTGAAGTATTAATTCAAAAAAATCATGAGCGGAACATTAAACAAAGTCATGCTAATAGGGCATTTAGGAGACGAAGTTAAAATGCATTATTTTGAAGGCGGTGGCTCCATAGGAAGGTTTCCGTTAGCCACCAATGAAACCTACACCAACAAAGCAGGCGAAAAAGTATCTAATACCGAATGGCACAATATTGTCGTAAGAAACAAAGCCGCAGAGGTTTGTGAAAAGTATCTCAATAAAGGAGACAAAGTGTATATAGAAGGACGGATCAAAACACGGAAGTGGCAAGGAGAAGACGGTAATCCAAGATATTCAACTGAAATCAATGTAGATGAGTTTACTTTTCTAACTCCAAAAGGCGAAGCATCAGCTTCTACCAATCCTACTTCAGGGCAAGCTTCAGCACAATCAAGTGCACCAACCGCTGCTGCCTCGCAACCCAAAGAACCTTCAGACGACTTACCTTTTTAAATCATTTTGGCAGTGGACCCTGACCCCCATAGTATTGTTTTTTTAGCCACAACACTTGATGTTTTGTTGCTGCTTAAGCTCACGTTTATGGGTGTTTTGCTGTTTTTTTCTGCGATGATTTCTGGTGCCGAAGTTGCTTTTTTCTCACTTTCACCATCAGATTTAACGACACTTTCCAAGTCAAAGAATAAGCGTCATCAGCTTGTTTTTACGCTACGAAAAAATCCTAAAAGATTATTAGCTGCCATACTTGTTGGAAACAACTTTATCAATATAGCTACCGTTTTGTTATTTGCTTCGATGTCCAACGTTTTGTTTTCGGGCATTAATTCAACTGTTCTTCGATTTGTTGTTGAGGTTGGACTCATTACGTTTCTTATTCTTTTGTTTGGAGAAATTCTTCCCAAAGTTTACGCCAATAGAAATGCTATTTCTTTTGCAAAGCGAATGGCGATACCGATTAATTTTATGGATCGTTATATCTTTTTCTTTTTAACGGTCCCCATGAGCAAATTGACTAATTTTTTACACAATTCGCTAGGGAAAACCCGCTCTAACATATCAGTTGATCAGCTTTCTAAAGCATTGGAACTAACTGATGAAAAGGACACTACAGACGAAGAGCAACAAATTCTTCAGGGGATAGTTAGCTTTGGAAATATTGACACTAAACAAGTTATGCGTCCGCGTATTGATATGTTTGCTCTTTCAGAATCACTCTCTTTTGAGGAAGTAACCAAACAAATCGTAGCTCACGGCTTTTCAAGAATTCCAGTATATAAAGAACAAATTGATACGGTCATAGGAGTGCTTTATATCAAAGACTTATTGCCTTATTTGAACCAATCAACCTATGATTGGACCCAATTATTGCGTGACCCTTACTTTGTTCCTGAAAACAAAAAATTAGATGACTTATTAATGGATTTTCAATCCATGAAAATGCATTTGGCGATAGTTGTGGATGAATACGGAGGCACTTCGGGACTGGTAACCTTGGAAGATATTATGGAAGAAATTGTTGGTGAAATAAGCGACGAGTTTGACGACAACGACGTGATGTATTCTAAAATTGACAAAAACACTGTTGTATTTGAAGGAAAAACAAACCTCAAGGATGTTTACCGCATTATGCAATTTGACGACGAATCTTCTTTTGAGGAACAAAAAGGCGAAGCAGAAACATTGGCGGGTTTTGTCTTGGAGCAAACAGGTGTATTTCCAAGAAAAAATACTTCTATAGAATTCAACGGAGCTGTTTTTACGGTTGAAGCCGTTGACAAAAAGCGAATTCAACGAGTCAAGGTTCACAAAAAACAGCTATCATGAGAGCAGTTGTTACAGTTTTTGTGGGAGTACTATTTTCGTGTTCTCAGCCTGTTATGCCCAAGCCTCAGGGATTTTTGGCGTTGGAATATCCAAAAGCTCAATACCAAAATTTTGAATCTCAATGCAGCTTTCAGTTTCAAGTCAATCGCTTGTCGACCATTCATTTTGCCCAAGGATGTGATTTAGAAATTCAATATCCACACATGAAAGCCACCATTTTTTTGACGCACTTACCGGTAAAAAACAATTTAGATCGTCTGTACAAAGACGTTCAAAAGAAGTTGGATGAACATTCTTTGGGAGCGACTAAGATACAGCAGAGTGCATTTGAGGATGCCGAACGAAACTTGATGGGAAGCCTGTTTACAATAGAAGCGAATGTGGCTTCCAACCTTCAGTTTTTTGTGACCGATCAACAAAGCAATTTCGTTTCGGGATCGATTTATTTAAAAACAAAACCCAATTACGATTCATTGCTTCCTGCTTTGGAATACCTCAAAAAAGATATCCGAAAACTAGTACAAACTTTTGAATGGAAGAAAATGCTTTAAGCAGCTTCTTCTTTTTTAGTGCAACAAGCTTTTTTACAGTCTTTTTGACAAGCGGTTTTGTCTTTAGAACAACAAGGCTTTGTACATTCTTTTTTACAGCTTTTTACGGTAAATTCTTCAACAAGATTGACAGTTGTTACCGAATAGCTTTTACCTGCTGAGGTAATTGCTGCAGTCAGTGCCTCAGGGTTTGTTAGAGAGCTGTCAAAAGAAACGCTTGCTTTTTTGTTGCTAAAGTCAACTTTAGCCGATTGGACTCCAGAAACCGCATTCAGTTTCTTTTCAATGGCAGATGCGCAGCCCATTTGACACGTCATTCCTTCAACACCAAATTCAGCATTTGTAAGAACAGCACCGGAGGAAATTGTTGTAGTTTTTTCAGTTGAAATTGTTTTAACTTCAGGCTTGGTTGTAGTATTGCATGAAGTAGCCAAAATCAGTAAAACGATAAGTAATTGAACAGTATTTTTCATAAGAGTTGAGTTTAATAGGCTAATTTACTTAAAAAAAATTAATTACTTAGAGATAATAGTTGCAACTTCGCACAAATTTGTATATGACTGCAGTTCAGCAAAAAAAATGGACCTATTTAGTAATTCTAACTCTTATTTGGGGGAGTTCGTACATCCTAATCAAGAAAAGCTTGATAGGATTGAGTCCGTTACAACTAGGATCCATTCGTATTTTAATTTCAACGGTAATTTTATTGTTGATAGGATATTCTTCGCTAAAAGGACTATCAAAAAAACAATGGAAGTGGATCGTAATAACGGGCTTTATTGGAACTTTTTTTCCGTCCTTTTTCTTTGCATTTGCTCAAACCCAAATAGATAGTGGAGTTGCAGCGGTTTTAAACTCCTTGACTCCATTAGCTACGCTTTTTTTTGGAATTTTCTTTTTTCAATTTTCGATTCAGAGACGTCAAATTTGGGGAGTGTTGTTGGGGCTCGTGGGGTCTATTTGGCTTGTGTTGGAAGACGCTTCGATTACTCCCAATCAAAACGGGTGGTATGTTGGGCTGATTTTTACATCTTCGGTTTGTTATGCACTTAATGTAAATATTCTGAAACGCTACTTGCAAGATGTTTCTGCCATGGCGATTACTTTAGGAAATTTTATTTTTATTTCCATTCCCGCTTTTATCATTCTTTGTTTCACAGGATTTTTTAAAACAGAAGTACTACATAGCTCGGAGGTATGGGAGTCTTTTAAATACATAGTACTGTTATCTATTTTTGGAACGGTTATCGGAAAAATTATGTTCAATAAGTTTATCCAATTTGCCTCTCCAGTTTTTGCTTCTTCAGTAACTTATACGCTTCCGATTGTTGCCATAGGATGGGGAGTTTTGGATGGCGAAACAATTAGTTTTTGGCAGTTGGTAGCTGCGGGGCTCATTCTTTATGGGGTTTCGTTAGTCAACAAAAAAGCGCCTAAACAAACTTCAATAGACTGATTTTTTTTGGAGTTGGGGGTTAAAATTAAAAAAAGCTAATATTAGGAAAAAGATTGGTAGTTAGTGTGAGAACACTTATATTTGCAGACATTTTTAAACAAAAAAAACAAATTCAACGCTATGTACGCAATTGTAGAAATAGCAGGGCAGCAATTTAAAGTTGCAAAAGACCAAAAGGTTTTTGTTCACCGACTGGACGCCAAAGCAGGATCAAAAGTTACTTTTGACAATGTTTTGATGTTGGCTAACGGAGAAAAAATTACCCTTGGCGCCCCGGCTATCACTGGAGCTTCTGTTGAAGCAAAAGTAGTTAAGCATTTGAAAGACGATAAAGTAATCGTTTTCAAAAAGAAACGAAGAAAAGGATACCGTGTTAAAAACGGTCACCGTCAATCGTTGACCGAACTTTTAATTGAAGGAATTTCTGCTTCGGGCGGTGCTAAAAAAGCAGCTCCCAAAAAAGAAGCTGCCTCTGAACCTAAAGGAACCAAGCCCAAAGCTGCTAAGTCGTCCCCTAAAAAGGAAGTTACAGTTGACTTGAGTGGTAAAACCGTTGCTGAATTGAAGGCTTTAGCAAAAGACAAAGGAATTTCAGGAATTTCTGCCATGAAAAAAGCAGATTTGATTGCTGCATTGAACGCATAAGTATAATTTAAAACACACACACAATGGCTCACAAAAAAGGAGTTGGTAGTTCTAAAAACGGTAGAGAATCCGAATCGAAACGCTTAGGCGTTAAGATTTTTGGAGGACAAGCCGCTATTGCTGGAAATATCATCGTACGTCAACGAGGCACTGCCCACAATCCTGGTGAAAATGTTTACGCCGGAAAAGATCATACTCTTCACGCTAAAGTGGATGGATTGGTAAAGTTTACCAAAAAGAAAAACAACAAATCGTACGTTTCTATCGTACCGTTTGATGCCTAAACAAAATTTATTTTGTAATTAAAAAAGCCTCGCAATTGCGAGGCTTTTTTATATAGAAATTATTGATTTTAATAACGGTAATAATCCGGTTTGTAGGGACCTTCAACCGTAACGCCTATGTACGAGGCTTGATCTTCACGTAGTTCTTCGAGCTCCACACCCATTCGTTCCAAATGAAGTTTAGCAACTTTCTCATCCAAATGTTTTGGCAACATATACACTTCATTATTATAATTGTCGGCATGCAACCACAGTTCTATTTGAGCCAATGTTTGATTAGTAAAAGAGTTGCTCATTACAAAACTCGGATGTCCAGTAGCACAGCCTAAGTTTACCAAGCGTCCTTCGGCTAAAACAATAATGTTTTTTCCTTCTACTGTGTACATATCTACTTGCGGTTTAATCTCGTCTTTGGAATCTCCATAAGCACTATTGAGCCACGCCATGTCTATTTCATTATCAAAGTGTCCAATATTACAAACAATGGCTTTGTCTTTCATAGCCCGAAAATGCTTTTCGGAGATAATGTCTTTGTTTCCTGTAGCGGTTACTATCACATCGGCATTGCCAATGACCGTTTCCATTTTTTAACTTCAAACCCATCCATTGAGGCTTGTAATGCACAAATTGGATCGATTTCGGTAATAGTTACAATACTGCCGGCACCTCTAAATGAAGCTGCTGTTCCTTTACCAACATCACCGTATCCAGCGACGACGACACGCTTTCCTGCCAACATCGTATCAGTGGCTCTTCGAACGGCGTCTACCGCACTTTCTTTACAACCGTATTTGTTGTCAAATTTAGATTTGGTAACCGAGTCATTAACGTTTATTGCAGGAATGGGCAAAGTTCCGTTTTTAACACGTTCATACAAACGGTGAACTCCTGTAGTAGTTTCTTCAGACAATCCTTTAATTTCGGACACTAACTCAGGGTAGTGATCCAAGACCAAATTGGTTAGGTCTCCACCATCATCCAAAATCATGTTTAAAGGCTTTCGATCTTCCCCAAAAAATACGGTTTGTTCTATACACCATTCAAACTCTTCTTCTGTCATTCCTTTCCAGGCATAAACAGGAATTCCGGCAGCTGCAATTGCTGCAGCGGCATGATCTTGAGTAGAAAAAATGTTACAAGAACTCCAAGTAACGTCTGCCCCCAAATCAACTAAGGTTTCTATCAAAACCGCTGTTTGAATCGTCATATGCAAGCAGCCCGCAATACGCGCTCCTGCTAAAGGCTTTTGATTTTTGTACTCGTTACGCAGTGACATAAGTCCTGGCATTTCGGCCTCTGCTAACGTAATTTCTTTGCGTCCCCAATCGGCCAAAGAAATATCTTTGACTTTGTAGGCGGTGTAAGGAGTTGTTTTTGTTGACATAGTTGTATCTTTGTTATAGCAATTTTGATTTGCAAATTTACGACATAGAATGCCGATACACAAACATTTAACTCCCAACGATACCACAACAATCTATTTGTGGGAACTTACTGAATCGGAAAAAGAATTACACAGCGGGATTGTTCTTACACCTCATTGTGAAAGTCGTCTGTCACAAATGCGCTCATCGATTCATCGGAAAGGATTTTTAGGAGTCAGACAGCTTCTTAAAAAAGCTGGCTATGCTCCGCATAACCTTTTGTACGACACCATGGGAAAACCTTATTTATCGGATGAACGGTTCATATCCATTTCTCATTCTTTCAAATTTGTTGCCGTGGCTATTAGTACTCAAGAAGTGGGTATTGATTTGGAAAAAGAACGGGCCAAAATTCAAATCATTGCGCCAAAGTTTTTACACCCCTCAGAATGTGCTCAACTTTCTTCGGATCGAACATTGACTACTTCGTGGTGTATCAAAGAGGCAGCGTATAAACTTATGGGTCAAAAAGGACTGAGCTTTTTAAATCATATTCGAATTGCCAATTGCCAATCCAACCATCCCATTACTACCGTTCAAACTGGGGCGGAATTTGTAAAATTAAAAAACTGGGTGTATCATTGGCCTAACTATTCTTGCGCACTTGCACTAAAAAAATAATCTCTTATGGATATTTCTGTTGAACTTACGCTTACTCCACTTCAAGACCAATACGAAGCACCCATCATTAATTTTATCAAAGAACTCAGAGCTTCGGGTTGTAGGGTTCAAGAAACACCCCTAAGTACTCAAATTTATGGTGATTTCAATACAGTGATGTCTTTTGTGAATCGAGCCACTCAAAAGGCTTTTGAGCATTCAGAGCATATTATTTTACACATGAAAATCGTCAAATCCAATCGCAGTGATTATGAACCCTTTTTTTGAGATCCTTTTTGGACAATATGCCGGTTACGAATCGTTGGATATTTTTTTAGAAATAACAGGAGTGATTTTCGGATTTTTGAGCGTGTGGTATGCCAAAAAAAATCACATTTGGGTATTCCCAACAGGGTTGATTTCTACTGCTATTTTTGTTTATTTGTTATGGAAATGGGAGCTGCTTGGTGATATGATGATCAATGCGTATTATTTTGTAATGAGTATTTATGGTTGGTATATTTGGACTCGCAAGTCGGATGGAGAATCACTCACTCCAATAAGTCGCACTTCAGCCTTTGAAAAGAAAACCGCTTGGGGGATTTTTATTGCAACCCTTGTGTTTGTTTTTGGAGTGTATCATTTTGCAGGAAAAGGATCATCATGGACTGCTTATGTTGACACAGTAACGACAGCTATTTTCTTTGTTGGAATGTGGCTAATGGCTCGTCGGAAAATTGAAAATTGGATTTTTTGGATTGTTGGAGATATCATTTCGGTTCCTCTTTATTTGTACAAAGGGCTTACTTTTACTAGTTTTCAATATCTAATTTTTACCTTTGTAGCTATTGCTGGATATTATCTATGGAAAAAAACCTTGGACAAACCCCTTCTTCGTGCTTAAAAGTGGTATTGTTTGGTCCTGAATCAACAGGAAAAACAACGCTCTCAAAACAGCTAGCTCGACACTATGACTCGGTTTGGGTTCCTGAATTTGCCAGAGCATATCTTCAAGAAAAATGGAACAATACCAAAACAACTTGTGCCCCTGAAGACCTCATGCCCATTGCAGAAGGGCAAATAAATAGTGAAAACCACCTAGCGGAAAAAGCCAATAAAGTACTCATCTGTGATACGGATTTGTTAGAAACCAAAGTATACTCTGAGGCATATTATGTGGGTTCCTGTGATCCAATACTGGAAAAGTTTGCATTAAAAAACACCTACGATATGTATTTTTTGACTTATATTGACGTGCCTTGGGAAGCCGATGACCTAAGAGATAAACCCACTGAAAGAAAAGAAATGTTTGATTTTTTCAAAAAAACACTGATTGAGCACAACCGACCTTTTACCATTTTAAAAGGATCTTCCAAGGAACGACTAAAGCTAGCCACTCAAATTATTGACAACTTAATTTTAAAAAATGCCCCTATTCAATAATGATGACCTCGATTTAATCGAGCAAAAAGGATTAACCCCTGAAGAGGTCGCAAATCAAATCGATATTTTTAAAAAAGGCAATCAATATGTTCGCCTTGAATCTGCAGCCACACTCAACAAAGGGATATTGAAGCTTAGTAGTGAAGAGCAGCAAACACTAAAACAAAAGTACGATTTGGCCGTTGACAACTTAAAGGTCGCCAAGTTTACTCCCGCATCCGGAATGGCTACAAGAATGTTTAAGTTTCTGTATTTTTTTCAAAAAGAATTTGATGCCAATAAAGAGTCTCTGAATGCCTATTTGAATAAAAAAAAGACACACAAACTTCGAGAGTTTATAGCAGGGATAGAAATTTTTCCTTTTTTTAAGGAGATTGATGACGAGTTACAGAAAAAAGAAATTCGAAAAACCCCCTTAAATAAGTACCGAATAGCATTTATTAATTTAGTTTTAGAACGATTTGGAGGGATTCCAAAAGGACTTGTTCCCTTTCACAACTATCAAGGGGAAGTTGTTACAGCTTTTGAAGAGCAAATTCATGAATCGCTCCATTATATAAAGTCGCGTCAATCCATAAAACTGCACTTTACAATTGCTCCCGAAAACGCAACTATGATTAAGGAGTTTTTCGAGCCGATAGTGTCTAAAATTTCAAAGCAAACCAATGTAGTTATCGAAATTGAATATTCACACCAACATTCCAAAACCGACACGCTTGCCGTAGATGAAAATAACAATCCAGTTCGAAACGATCAAAGCCAATTGGTTTTTCGAAATGGCGGACACGGATCGTTGCTTCACAACCTTAATGAGTTGGATGAAGATATCGTATTTATTAAAAATATTGACAATGTTTCTAAAAAAGACTGGCACGAAAAAAGATCACTTCACAAAAAAATATTGGCAGGAAAGCTGCTTTTTGTTCAAGAGGAATGTTTTGAATGGCTTCTTAAAATAGATGACAAATCAGCCAATCGAAAAGAATTGGAAATTTTTATTAAGGAAGAATTGAATCTGTCCCATTTGTTAGAATCCAGTGATCAACAGTTTTTTGAAGCCTGTAAAAAAGCATTGCATCGACCTATTCGTGTCTGCGGAATGGTTAAAAATGAAGGAGAGCCAGGAGGAGGCCCTTTTTGGGTAAATAAAAAAGGCATTAACTTTCTTCAAATTGTGGAGTCTGCTCAGGTTGATATAAAAAACAAAAAACAAAAAAATATTTTTAAGTCTGGAAGTCATTTTAATCCTGTTGACTTAGTTTGTGGACTCAAAGATTACACAGGTCAAAAATTTGATTTGACACAATTTTCTGATCCCAACGCCTATTTTATTTCCAACAAATCGATGAGAGGAACTCCCGTAAAAGCTCTTGAACATCCAGGACTTTGGAATGGCTCGATGTCTTTATGGACTACTATTTTTGTGGAAGTACCCATTTTTACGTTTACTCCTGTTAAATCGTCAAACGAACTATTACGTCCAGGACATCAAGTGTATTAAGATTCATTTTTTTAATTTTATTTTTTTAAATTTGTACCATCTCATAAGGGGTGCCCAACCAATCGGGCTGAGATCATACCCAATGAACCTGGGCGGATAATGCCGCCAAGGGATTTGAAATTACGTTATTAATCTTTATACAGAATAATAACCCCTTTTATTTGTATTAATCTTTTTATACAAATGAAAAATTCTTTTTTACTAACATTTTTAGTGACATCTGGCTGGATGTACGCACAAAGCACACCGACAGATTCTATTCAAAAACCAACCTTTGAGTTGGAAGAAGTAACGGTGGCTGCTGTTCGTGTTGACACCAATTCGCCAGTAACCTTTTCCAATTTATCCAAAAAAGAGTTGTCTCGACGAAATTTAGGTCAAGACATTCCGATTTTGATGAAGTATCTTCCGGGTGTTGTAACGACTTCTGATGCCGGAGCAGGAGTCGGATACACAGGAATTCGTGTTCGTGGTAGTGATGCTACCCGGGTCAACGTGACTTTAAATGGAATTCCACTTAATGATTCTGAATCTCATGGAGTGTGGTGGGTAAATATGCCCGATTTTGCATCTTCTACAGAGAGTCTACAACTGCAAAGAGGAGTCGGAACATCCACTAACGGTTCTGGAGCATTTGGAGCGAGCCTCAATCTACTTACCGATGCGGTGGCAACAAAGCCTGGAGTTGAATTGTCCAATTCTTTGGGAAGTTTTAATACGCTTAAATCTACGCTCAAATTTACAACCGGACTGCTTAACAATCGGATTGAATTTTCTGGCCGTCTGTCTTCCATTCAATCGGATGGATATATTGATAGAGCGACTTCAGATTTAAAATCGTTTTTTCTTCAAGCGGCTTATTTGGATGACAATACTTTAGTAAAAGCCTTGGCGTTTGGAGGACATGAAATTACCTATCAGTCTTGGAATGGTATCGAAGACAAAGAAATATTACGTACCCATCGAACCTATAATTCGGCAGGGCAATACACAAACGAGGACGGCAACGTTGAATTTTATGATAATGAAGTAGATAATTACAAACAAGATCATTTTCAATTGCATTGGAATCAAAAATGGAACGCCCTGATAAGCACTAACGTCGCATTACATTACACATATGGAAGAGGGTTTTATGAACAATACAAAGAAGATCAACCTTTTTCAGAATACAATTTGACTTCAATTACGCTAGGTTCAACAGTTTTAAATACCACAGACTTGATCCGACGAAAATGGCTAGATAATGATTTTTATGGAGCTACTGTTTCGATGAATTATACCACATCATTTGCTGATTGGACTTTGGGGGGCTCTTTAAACAGCTACAAAGGAGATCATTTTGGGCAAGTAATTTGGGCACGTAACGCTAGTAATAGTGAGATTCGCCATCGATATTATGATAATTTTGGAAACAAAAAGGAGGTGAATACTTTTTCAAAACTTGAGTTTCAATTTGCGAGCCAGTGGCGCGGATTTTTGGATCTCCAGTATCGTTGGGTAAACTACGAAGCGAATGGATTCAAAGATAAAGAGGTCGATAAGTCCTTTGATTTTTTCAACCCCAAAGCAGGAGTAACGTTTAACTTAAATACGAACAACCATTTCTACGCATCCTATGCAAGTGCCCAAAGAGAGCCAAATCGAACGGATTACGAAAACGGAAATCCAGTATCTGAAACGCTGGATGATTTTGAATTGGGCTGGCGTTTTCAATCGGGTAGGTCTAGAATCAACACCAATGTGTATTACATGAAATACCAAGATCAATTGGTATTAACGGGAGCCATCGATGACGTTGGAGCTCCTATTCGTGCCAATGTTGGAGACAGCTTTCGACTGGGACTTGAAATAGACGCTCTGATTGCGCTTACAAATCAGTGGACAATACATCCCACAGTAGCTGTGAGTAATAATAAAAACAAAAACTACGTTTTTAAGCGAGATGGTAAAATAGAGGCGTTGGGCGACACCCATATTTCGTTTTCTCCTGAAATTGTCGTTTCCAACGCAATTCAATATCAACCCTCCAATCCGTTGCAATTATCGTTTCTTACAAAATATGTTGGCGAGCAATATTTGGGCAATATAGACTCCAAAAATTCCGTTTTGGATGCCTATGCAATTAACGATCTGAGCGTTCAATATCGGTGGAATTTTGCTTCATTGATTGATAGTTTGGAGCTCAACCTTTTGGTCAATAACATTTTTGATGTAAACTATATTTCCAACGGATACTTTTATACATATGACGACAATTGGTCACAACCCAATGAAATTAAAACTATTGAAGGTACAGGGTACTATCCACAAGCAGGGCGAAACTTTTTATTGGGGATTACGCTAAAAATTTAATTAGAAATGATAATCGTATTTCCGTTTTTTCGAGTGCGGTAATTTAGTAAAGTATATAACTTGGTATCGGATGAGTTTTCAGTCAAAATTTGTCCGGTAGCAAGGCTGTACTCATAGTCTTCACAATTGCACTGGCTCAACACACCGACTATTTCCATAGTTGAACAGCTGTTGGGAATATGATTGGGACAACTAGCTTCCCATGCCAAAAATTGATCATTCAAGTTAAAAATCATTAGCCCTCTTATTCCGCCTTGTGCAATATATTGCGTTCCTCCCGAAAACCGAAGATTGTCGTATTGTGGAAGGTTTAGATTGATGGGATATTCAAAAGAAATCTCTGTTAAATAAGGATTCCGCTCTACTGTGCTTTCATCGCAACTCAAAAGGAGTCCTGAAATCAGCAATAGAATGAATGGAATTGAAACTTTCATGAGATATTGGATTTACTAACAAAGTAACGTCAAAATTTAATTATTTCGTACATTTGTTTGAAATCCTGTTCGTTAGCGAGGGATTTTTGTGTTTAAAAACAGTCGTTATGAGCAACATATCTTACTACACCGCAGAAGGACTTAAAAAATTAAGAGACGAACTTAATCATCTCAAAGACATTGAACGCCCCAAAGCATCTCAAGCGATTGCTGAGGCAAGGGACAAAGGGGATTTGAGTGAAAACGCTGAATACGATGCTGCCAAAGAAGCTCAAGGTTTACTCGAACTCAAAATAGCCAAGCTGGAGGAAATTTATGCCGGCGCGCGGCTTATTGATGAATCACAATTGGACACCTCAAAAGCGTTGGTTCTTTCACAAGTTAAAATTAAAAACCTAAACAACGGAATGGAAATGTCCTATACGTTGGTTGCGGAAAGTGAAGCAGATTTGAAATCTGGAAAAATATCCGTGAATTCTCCTATTGGAAAAGGACTACTCGGGAAATCTGTTGGCGAAATCGCTGAGGTTAAAGTTCCTAACGGAATCTTAAAATTTGAAATTCTCTCCATACAACGATAAATAATGGCAACTGTTTTCACAAAGATTATTACAGGAGAAATACCCTGTTATAAAGTTCATGAAAATGAACACTTCATAGCGTTTTTAGACATCAACCCCAACGCCAAAGGACATACTCTTTGTGTTCCCAAAAAAGAAACAAACAAACTTTTTGATCTCGACGCTTCAGAATATACCGCTCTAATGAATTTTTCAAGAGAAGTAGCTCTTGCACTTCGAAAAACCATACCCTGTTTGCGAATAGGAATGTCTGTAATTGGGCTAGAAGTTCCTCATGTTCACGTTCACTTGATTCCTCTTCACAGCATGGAAAATGCAACTTTTCAACACAAAGTAGCACTTAACCCTGAAGAATTCGAAGAGTTAGCTATTCAGATTCGACAGCATCTTTAGCCATTAATTTCAGCATAATTTCCATAGTAGTTCCCTTTTCTGGATGAGTTTCCTGAAGGCGTAAAAATCCGTTGTGATAATCTTCTACAATTCTTTTTGCTAATGACAATCCCAAACCCCAACCTCTTTTTTTGTTGGTCACACCCGGAGAAAAAATGGCTTTTTGCAGGTGTTTAGGAATTCCAAATCCCGTATCGGAAATCATAATTTTAATGAAATGATCTTGAACTTTGGTTCTAACCCGAATTGTACCTTCTCCTTGCATGGCGTCGATACCATTTTTAATCAAATTTTCAATTACCCAGCCGTACAAAGGGCTGCAAAGCGGAGTAAAATATTTTTGATCGGGAAGGTTGATTTCAAAGGATATTAAAGAAGAACTTCGTTCCATCAAATAGGTTACTACAGATTGAGTTTCTTGAACAATATCTGTTGGAATAAGAGTTGGGTTTGAACCGATTTTTGAAAAACGATCTGTAATGGTCTCCAATCTTTCCAAATCTTTTTTCATAGAATTAAGGGCCTCTTTTGATATTTTTTCCGATTCCAGAAGTGTTATCCATCCCATTAAAGACGAAAGCGGTGTCCCAATTTGATGCGCAGTTTCTTTTGCCATTCCTGTCCATAATTTATTTTGAATGGCCACTCGAGAGGTTTTATAAAAGACAAATAAGATGGTTGCAAACACCAAAACAATCGAAAACAACGCAAGGGGGTACAATCGAATTTTTTTTAGCAAAGCTGAATGTCCATAATACAGGGTTTGATCGACATCCGAACCGTATCGAATTCGAATAGGAGGATTTTCAACACGGATGCGTTTTAGTATTGATTTCAAATAAGTAGAATCGTTTTTTACGGCACGCTTTTCATCAATATTACTAAAACGAAGAATTTTCCCTTGTTCATCAACTAGGATCATGGGATTTTTATTGTTCTCGGTCAAAATTTTGAAAGAGACTTCCCCAATGTTGGAATTTAAATCGGTGGTTTTTAGCAATTCTTTCTGAGCCAAAGCCCACAATTCCATGCGTTGTCTTTCGTCTTCTTTACTAGAAGCAATCAGTCGGCTGGTATTCCATAGAATCAACCCAACAATCAGAATAGAACCTATGATAAGAAGCCCTCTCCATAAACTATCCGACGATTTTTGAAAGAATTTCATACGATTATTATTTGCTAATATAACAGAATTAAATTTAGTTAAGTGTTCTTAAAAAAATGTATTTTTGTGTGCATCAATTATAATTACCATGGAAATTACAGGCAAAATAAAACTCATTGACCAAACCAAAGAATACGGATCCAAAGGATTTAAAAAACGTGAATTGGTTATCACCACAGAAGAACAATATCCTCAATCAATTTTGGTAGAATTTGTTCAAGACAAATGCGAATTACTCAATGCTTTTGCTGTGGGGCAATCGGTAAAAATAGGAATCAATTTACGTGGAAGAGAATGGGTAAACCCTCAGGGCGAAACCAAATATTTCAATTCCATTCAAGGATGGCGTATTGAAAATATGGGAGCCCCTCAAGGCACCCCCGATTTACCACCAACTCCTCCTGCTGAAGCCTTTGAACCGGCTACAGACCTTAACAGCACTGAGCCCGACGACTTGCCGTTCTAATTGCTTTTCTGTTCTGATTTATATCTAGCGGAGTTCTTTTTTTGCAATCACCTCTATTTTAGGTAAATTAGAGGCAATTAATAACCCCTATGTTTGAACTTTCAGAGCGTTTCGAATTTCCTTCTCCTAATTCAGCCGATTCACAAGGAATTGTAGCTGTGGGTGGCGACTTGAATCCAAAACGTGTTTTATTAGCCTATCAACAGGGAATTTTTCCATGGTTTGAACAAGATGATTTTTTGATTTGGTGGAGCCCCGATCCAAGAATGGTTCTGTATTTAGAAAATCTAAAAATTTCCAAAAGCATGCGCCAGTTGCTTCGCAAAAACCCTTTTGAAGTAACTTTCAATAAAGCTTTTTCTGAGGTAGTTAAATCGTGTGCAAAAGTAAAACGATTTGGCCAAACAGGGACATGGATTACCCCTGGATTGATGAACGCTTATCAAGAACTTCACGAACAAGGAGATGCTTTTTCTGTAGAGGTGTGGCAACACGGAAACTTGGTTGGAGGATTGTACGGAATTGACGTAGATCCTGTTTTTTGTGGTGAAAGTATGTTTTCGAAGGTAAGCAACGCCAGTAAAGTAGCATTGATTTATTTGGTTCGAGAACTCAAAAAACAACATTACAAACTTATAGATTGTCAAGTACCCACCGCTCATTTGGCAAGCATGGGAGCCGAAGCAATTTCCAGAGAGAAATTTTTAAGTTATCTCAACAACTAAGTCAACTCTTGGTGTCGAAAACAACTGGTTAGGTGATCATTGACCATTCCCGTGGCTTGCATGTGTGCATACACTACCGTAGATCCAACAAATTTGAACCCTCGCTTTTTCAGGTCTTTACTTATGCGATCTGATAGGGCTGTGTTGGCAGGAACTTCTTCCATCTTCTTATACGTATTTTGAATCGGTTTTCCATGTACAAATCCCCAAATATAATTACTAAAACTTCCAAACTCTTTTTGAATATGGATAAAAGACTGTGCGTTTGTTACAGCGAATTTGATTTTGAGACGATTGCGAATAATATTGGCATTTTGTAGGAGTGCCTCTAATTTTGTAGTGTCGTAAAGCGCTATTTTTTGATAATCAAAACCATCAAAAGCTTTTCGAAAATGTTCTCTTTTTCGCAAAATGGTAATCCAGCTTAATCCCGCTTGAAAGGTTTCAAGAATCAAAAATTCAAAAAGGGTAGCATCGTCATAAACAGGAGTGCCCCATTCCAAATCGTGGTAAGTTTCG
Organism: Flavobacteriaceae bacterium; assembly: GCA_029243385.1. Taxonomy (GTDB): domain Bacteria; phylum Bacteroidota; class Bacteroidia; order Flavobacteriales; family Flavobacteriaceae; genus JAQWSC01. The sequence goes on from JAQWSC010000015.1 coordinate 23,054, forward strand.
TAGAGTGAGTCGCCTTCACACCACGAGCATCGTTGTTTCATCTCTTTTTATTTTGGGAATAGAAAGATACTAAATTTTTAAAACAGAAAATCGAATGATGATTATACCCCTTCGTTTTTCAGATGCTTTTCAAAAGCTTCAAGCGTCATAGCATCTTTTATATTATATGTGCCAATACGTGTTCTACGAAGTGCCGTAAGGTGCGCTCCAGAGTCTAGCGACTTACCAAAATCATGCGCCAAAGACCGAATGTACGTTCCTTTGCCGCAACAAATAGTAAGAGCAACTTCAGGAATATCAATTCGAGTAACATCCATAGATACAATCGAAACAGTTCTGGTAGGAATCTCAACCGCTTCTTCTGCACGCGCATATTCATAAAGTCGTTTTCCGTCTTTTTTTAATGCCGAAAATATAGGGGGTTTCTGTTGAATATCTCCTATAAAAGTGGCTGCTACGTCTTTTATTTTTTGATTTGTAATATGATTGATTTCAAATGACTGATCGATCTTGGTTTCCAGATCGTATGAGGGTGTGGTAGCTCCCAAACAAAATGTTGCGTCGTATTCTTTTTCTTGTCCTTGAAGCTCTTGTATTTTTTTGGTAAACTTACCTGTACAAATCAAAAGTAATCCTGATGCTAACGGGTCGAGAGTTCCTGCGTGTCCCACTTTAATTTTTTTAAGTTGAAACTGTTGCCGAATGAGCCAACGAATTTTGTGAACCGCCTGAAAGGAGGTCCATTCAAGAGGTTTATCTATAAGCAGCAATTTGCCTTCCAAAAAATCTTCTTTTTGAAACATTTTTTATACGATTGAAAAAATAATAGCAATGAGTCCTACCAATGCGCAGTACAACCCAAAATACCGTAAACTGCTTTTTTTAACCAGAAGAATCATCCATTTACAGGCAAGAACACCTGTTATAAAAGCAGCAATAAAACCCACTAATAAGGGAATGAAAGCAGTTTCTTGCGTCGATAAATCGCCTTCCAAGAGCGATTTTGCAATACTTCCAAAGATAAGAGGAACGACCATTAAGAAGGAAAAACGCGCGGCTCGTTCTCTATCAATACCTAATAATACCGAAGTGGCAATCGTAGCACCGCTTCTAGAAATTCCAGGAAGAATAGCAACTGCTTGCGCAATTCCAATTCCTAAGGCATGCATATTGGACACTTCTTTGACCGTTTTTTTAGCTCGATCTGCCACCATCAATAATGTTGCAGTGATGCACAACATCAAACCAATAAGCAATATATTTTCACTAAAAAGCTGTTCGATTTGACTTTCAAAAAACAGCCCGACCAATGTGGCAGGAATCATTGAAATTATAATATTAAGGGAAAATTTACTGGAATCGTTCCATTGAAAAGCAAACAATCCTAGTATAATTTCAGCGACTTCTTTTCGAAACACCACCAAGGTACTCAGTGCAGTAGCTCCGTGAACAAAAATAGTAAACATCAAACTGTCTTTAGGCAAAGATTCGTCACCCAAAAGGAATTTCACAATTTCTAAGTGACCGCTAGATGAAACTGGCAAAAATTCAGTGAGCCCTTGAATAATGCCTAAGATTATTGCGTCAAGTGCGCTCATTACTTGTTTTTAGGATTGAGAAGAATGGCATAAATTTCAATGGCAAAACCAATCAATACTAGTGTTGGAGCCAATCGAATTCTTCTAGGACTAAAAATCTCAGGATTGAAAACATTGGGATCATCACTTCCCCCTCCAGCCATTAGTAGAAACCCGAGAGCGATAAAAAAGATACCAACAAACATCCATCGGTAATTTTTGGATTGAAACAGAAATTCTTTTTTGGGCTGTTTTTTCATAAGATTTAATATAAACGATCTGTCTTTAGATTCAGATAGCGTTGGGTTGCGAAAAAAGTACTGATGGCTGTTATAACAATGCCAATTAATAGTATCGATCCAAACAACATTGCTAGCATGGGGTAATCGTATTTTAGGTCGAGCTGTGGAAAGAGACGACTTACATATTCGATCATTGCAACAATTCCTGCTATGGCCAAACACGCACCTAATATTCCCAGTTGCATGTGCGTCCAAACAAAAGGACGTCGAATGAAGCGTTTGGTTGCTCCAACCATTTGCATGGTCTTGATAATCATTCTTTTTGAATAAATAGCAAGACGAATGGAGCTATTGATTAACAAGATAGAAATGACCAAAAACCCACTTGAAATGACCAATATCCAAAAACTAATTCTGCGAATATTATCGTTCAGCAAACTTATCAAAGGACGGTCATACGAGACACTTTCTACATAATTTTTGGAAGACAATTCGTTGCTAATAGCCTGAATCGATTCACTATCTACATAGGAAGCATTCAAAAAGACATCGATCGAATTTTGAAGGGGATTGTATCCTAAAAAATCCATGTAATTTTCTCCAATTTCTTTGCTGTGTTGTTCTGCAGCCTCTTGTTTGGATACAAAAGCAGCGGACTTTGTGTATTCAGCCAAAGCCAATTTCTTTTGTAACTGAGTGATTTCAATTTCTTTGGCACTGTCTTTTAAATATACGGTTAGTGCAATTTGTTCTTTGAAATGGTTGGCAACTTTTTGGGTGTTTAAAGCCAATAAACCAAACATGCCTAAAACAAACAACACCAGCGCGATACTTATAGTAACCGACAGATAAGAGGTTATCAACCTTCGTTTTTGGTAACGTTCAAATGAGCTTGCCATGAATTGCAATTGAGATGTAAAAATAAGAAACCATTTTGAAATGAGGACTCTCTTTTTTCATTCGTACAATTAAACGTATTTTTGCCTTCAAATATTTCAACGACACATGTCCTACGATTTTAAAAAAATTGAAAATAATTGGCAGTCCTTTTGGTCCAAAAACCAAACATTTGCAGCCGAGAACAACAGCAAATTGCCCAAATATTATGTGTTGGATATGTTCCCATATCCTTCCGGTGCGGGACTTCATGTGGGACATCCTTTAGGCTATATTGCCAGTGATATTGTGGCCAGATACAAGCGCCACAAAGGATTCAACGTGTTGCATCCGCAAGGATACGATTCGTTTGGATTGCCTGCCGAACAATATGCTATTCAAACAGGTCAACATCCTGCAATTACTACCGAAACCAATATCAATCGATACCGACAACAGCTAGATCAACTAGGATTTTCATTTGATTGGAGTCGTGAAATTCGAACTTCCGATCCAAATTATTACAAGTGGACGCAGTGGATTTTTATTCAATTGTTCAACGCTTGGTACGATATTTCATCAAACAAAGCCCGTTCAATTGCTACTTTGATCGAATTGTTTTCAGAGCAAGGCAATGAAAGCATAGCAGCCGTAAGTGATGACAACACCCCTCAATTTACTGCCCAGCAATGGAATGATTTTTCGGATATAGAACAACAAAAAATACTTTTGCAATACCGACTGGCTTATTTGTCGGATACAGAAGTCAATTGGTGCGCCGAGTTAGGAACTGTATTGGCAAATGACGAAATTGTTAATGGCGTTTCAGAACGAGGAGGTCACCCTGTAGTTCGCAAAAAAATGAAGCAATGGAGTATGCGCATTTCGGCCTATGCCGATCGATTGCTTCAGGGCCTTGATAAAATAGATTGGCCTGAGCCGTTAAAAGAAATGCAACGTAACTGGATTGGAAAATCTGTTGGGGCTTCGGTAACCTTTCATGTAGTAGATCATGATGCAACGGTTGAAGTATTTACCACTCGACCCGACACCTTGTATGGCGTTACATTTATGACATTAGCTCCCGAACACGAGTTGGTCGCTAAAATAACCACTCATGAACAAAGGGATGAGGTAAACGCTTATGTGGAACAGACTTCCAAACGTAGCGAACGAGATCGTATGACCGATGTAAAATCCATCACAGGAGTTTTTACAGGAGCCTACGCCATTCATCCATTAACCAAACAAAAAACGCCTATTTGGATTGGAGATTATGTGTTGGCCGGTTATGGAACAGGAGCTGTAATGGCAGTTCCTTGTGGTGACCAACGCGATTATGATTTCGCAACCCATTTTGACATTCCTATTGTCAACATTTTTAAAGATGTGGATATTTCAAAAGAAGCTTTTACAGATAAAGAAAATACCATAATTGCAAATTCTGACTTTTTGAATGGATTGTCATACGAAAAAGCTTCTCAAAAAGTCATTGCTTCACTGGAAGAAATAGGCGCTGGAAAAGGGACCATCAATTATCGATTGCGAGACGCTGTTTTTAGCCGACAGCGCTATTGGGGAGAACCCTTTCCTGTATATTATAAAGAAGGAATGCCTCAAATGATCGATCAATCGTATTTACCTATTGTACTTCCTAAAGTAGAAAAATACTTGCCGACTCAAGAAGGGGCACCGCCTTTGGGAAATTCTTCTCAATGGGCTTGGGATGAGCAAAACAAAGAGGTGGTTTCTAATAATAAAATAGACCATCAAACAGTATTTCCATTAGAATTAAACACCATGCCAGGATGGGCAGGAAGTTCTTGGTATTTTAATCGATACATGGATGCTCACAACTCAGAAGAATTTGCTTCTCAAGAATCATTGCAATATTGGAAAGAAGTGGATTTGTATTTAGGAGGAAGTGAGCATGCTACAGGGCACTTGCTTTACTCCCGTTTTTGGCAACACTTTTTGTACGACATGGAGCAAGTTCCTGTCGAAGAATACGCAAAAAAATTAATCAATCAGGGAATGATTTTAGGGACCAGTGCACTCGCTTACCGAGAAAGAGGCACTCAAACATTTCTATCCAAAGGATTGATTAAAGACAAACCTGTTGATCCCGTTCATGTGGATGTAAGTCTTGTTAATAGTTCGGATGAATTGGATATTGAACAACTCAAAAAATGGCAACCCCAATTTTCGGAAGCTAGCTTTGAGTTGGAAGAAGGTGTGTTTAGAGTAGGACGTGAGATTGAAAAAATGTCAAAATCCAAATACAATGTTGTCAATCCCGATGATATATGCGAGCAATATGGCGCAGACACCCTGCGGATGTATGAAATGTTTTTGGGGCCGATCGAACAAGCAAAACCTTGGAATACAGCAGGAATTTCGGGAGTTCACTCCTTTTTAAGAAAATTATGGAAATTGTTTCATCTCAAAGGTTCATTTGAAATTTCGGAAGAAAAACCCTCTGGGGAATCCTTAAAAACACTTCATAAAACCATCAAGAAAGTAACGGAAGACATTGAAAATTTTTCTTTCAACACATCGGTAAGTTCTTTTATGATTTGTGTGAACGAATTGACATCTCAACAATGCAATCAACGGCAGGTTTTAGAACCGCTTACGTGTTTAATTTCTCCTTTTGCTCCGCATATAGCGGAAGAATTATGGAAATTATTAGGGCATCGAGGGTCTATATCCAAAACACCTTATCCGTTGTACGAAGAAGCCTATTTGGTAGAAAGCACTAAAGAATATCCTATTTCTTTTAATGGAAAAATGAGGTTTACCAAAAAACTTTCCCTTTCACTATCACCAAAAGAGGTTGAAAGTGAAGTGCTCGCAGACGATCGAACACAACAACAGCTAAACGGTAGAACGCCTAAAAAAGTGATTGTTGTGCCTGGTAAAATTGTAAATATTGTAGGTTGATGGATATATCTATTGAATGGATTGGATTTATAGCGGCCCTTTTAACAACAGGAGCGTTTGTTCCTCAAGTGTTCAAAACACTCAAAACCCAATCAACCGATGGGCTTTCATTAACGATGTATATGAGCATGTTTGTAGGAATCATGTTGTGGCTGTTTTATGGGATCAAAATCCAAAGTCTTTCGATGATTGTGGCCAATGTGGTAACCGGAGGATTGACACTTTCTATGTTAGTAATGATTATTCGAAACAAAAAGAAAAATAAATAACGGATATTTCATAATTTTACAATTCAATCTCAAAAAACTTTTTTATGACAGGGTATTATATTTTAGCGCTTGTTATCGGTGGAATCAGCATGCTTGTAAGCTCACAGTTGAAAAGTAAGTTTAAGAAATATTCAAAAGTGACTTTGCGCAATGGAATGAGTGGAGCAGAAATTGCAGAAAAAATGCTCTCTGATCATGGAATTCGTGATGTAAAAGTTGTGTCCACTCCAGGAATGTTAACCGATCATTACAATCCCAAAACCAAAACAGTAAACTTAAGCGAAGGAGTGTATTCCAAGCGAAACGCTTCTGCAGCAGCAGTGGCGGCACACGAGTGCGGTCATGCCGTTCAGCATGCCATCGGATATGAGTGGCTCCAAATGCGCTCTAAGCTGGTGCCTGTGGTAAGTGTGGCGGCAAACTATTCGATTTGGGTTATTATTGCTGGTTTGTTTTTTTCAAGCAGCACGGCTTTCGGTTACGAATTGGCAATGATTGGAGTTGTCATGTTTGGCTTTGGAACCTTGTTTAGCTTTGTGACACTTCCTGTTGAATACGATGCAAGCAACCGAGCCTTAGCCTGGCTAGAACGAAAAAACATGGTGTCTCAACAAGAACTTGTTGGCGCAAAAGATGCTCTTAAATGGGCAGCACGCACTTATGTAGTAGCAGCTATTGGATCTTTGGCAACGCTTATCTATTTATTGCTTCGAGTGAATTCTTCAAACAGAAATTAATTACAACGCAATTTGACGATCTATTTGCTGTTCCAAAGAAATAAAAGTTTCGGTTCGGGAAATGCCTTCAATGGACTGAATTTCTTTGTTGAGTAAGCTCATTAAATGTTCGTTGTCTTTGCAGATGACTTTTATCAAAACACTCCAATTGCCTGTAGTATAATGACATTCCAAAACTTCAGGAATTTCTTTGAGTTTATTAACAGCCTCGGGGTTACGCATAGCTTTGTCCAAATAAATCCCAATAAAAGCCATAGTAGTGTACCCTAAAATTTTTGGGTTTACTTTAAGATTGCTACTGGCTATAATTCCAGCACTTTCTAATTTTCGTAACCGCTGATGAATAGCTGCACCCGAAATTCCCACACTGCGTGAAATTTCTAAAATGGGTCGTCGGGCGTCTTCCATCAAAGCGCGCAGCAATTGCTTGTCAATACCGTCGATAATTACCTGTTGATCAATACGCTTCATTAGTTTCTATTTATAATTAATTGTTGTAATAAAATTAAATATTTCAATTCAATTTTTTAAAATCCTGCGTAAATGTAATGTAATAAATTGATTTGGATATGCTTTATAAACGATTCTAACTCCTTCGGCAACCAAGATAAATGAGTACATTTGTAGTGTACTTAAATTGTTGGAATGAATACTAAGTTGGTTTTTTGGGCGTGTTTTTTCGGACTAACGTCCGTTGTCTTTGGCGCTTTTGGCGCACATATTTTGGAAAATTACCTAACTTTTGATGAACTACAATCTTTTGAAACCGCTACATCGTATCAGCTTCTTCATAGCCTATTGTTGCTTATAGTGGCTTCTTCAACTTTTTTTTCAATCCAAACAGTTCAGTGGGCGGGTCGATTCTTGGTGGTAGGAATTTTCCTTTTTTCATTTTCTATTTACGCGCTAACTCTTGATCACCTAATGGGAATTCATTTAGGATTTTTAGGCCCCGTAACACCTCTTGGAGGAATGTGTCTTATAGTGTCTTGGGGGATTTTAATGACAGCGACTGTTAAGAAATTAAAAACGCATCGGTAATCGGCTACTGTGTATAGGACAGTAGATAAAAGATCGTTCAAATTGCGATGATTGCCAATTAAAAATACCTGCTTCGGTATGGAGGTGGAATTTAAAACTATCTTTTGTTTGCCTCTCGAATGTAAGAGTCCAACGCCATAGTCATTGATGGAGTTTTTGGCGAGGGCGCTTCGATATCAATACGCAACCCCGCTTCTTTGGCAGCTTTTACTGTAGTATTTCCAAAAACTGCAATCCGAGTATTATTTTGCTCAAAATCAGGAAAGTTTTTGAATAAAGAATCGATACCAGAGGGGCTGAAAAACACCAACACATCGTAATACACATCTCTCAAATCAGAAAGATCACTTACAACTGTCTTGTAAAACACGCCTTGAGTCCAATTAATATTTAACTCATTAAGCTGAGCAGGAATACTGGGCTTTAGCATATCTGAACAAGGAAGCAAAAAAGTTTCGTCTTTGTATTTTTTGATGAGCGAAACAATATCTTCAAATTTTCGTTGACCCACATAGATCTTTCGCTTTCTATACACTACATATTTTTGCAAATAATAGGCAACGGCTTCCGATTGACAAAAATACTTGAGAGAGTTTGGAATGGTATAACGCATTTCTTCGGCCACTCTAAAAAAGTGATCAACCGCATTTCTACTGGTCAATATAATGGCAGAGTATTTTGTTAAATCTATTTTTTGATGGCGAATTTCCTTTGCGGGAACTCCTTCAACATGAATAAAGGGGCGAAAGTCAATATTCACCTTAAGGTTTTCTTTCAATTGAATGTAAGGAGAATTTTCAATGGTAGGTTGTGGCTGAGAAACCAAAATCGTTTTTACTTTCATAAAATTGTTGTTTAACCCTCAATAAAAACCTTTATTAAAATCAATAAGGGTATGATTTCAAAGGCGCAAAGATACAAAATAAAATAGAGATAATGGCTTTTAATGAGGCTTCTGTTTGTATAAATAAAAACTCCCAGGATACCCATTTGCAGCAAGCAATAAAGCAACGTAATTATATAAAGAATGGAGGTCTTAAAATGTGGAGTGTAAGCCAATATACACAAGGAAATGAATAAAATAACGGCCATTAAATTGCGAAGACTAATTCGCAAAAAAAGATTTTTTTGGAACAATTTCTCCGAATGAAACGCAAATGCTAAAAGGCGCTCAATTAAAAATCGACCTCCCCAATAGGCTGTAAAAAACAAAAAAAACATCCAAAAAAACTTTGGAGACGTTGAAATTAATTTAAAGTGCGAACACAAAATCACTACAAAAATGGAAAATATAGCTTGACGAATTCCAAAAAAACAACAATTCAATTTATTGAAAATAGGGGAATTTGAGCGACTGTAAATCCCCAAATATTTATCAAATTCAAACACCCTTATAAAATAGGAAAACTGAATAGGCGCAATGATTTTTGAAACGCAAAGTAAAGTCAATACACAAAAAAACACCCAGTTTACCCAGGTCAATGTATTTGCAACAATTTCGATAGCAAAACCCATGATACAAAAATACTATTAATCTCTGGTTTATCATTCACCAAAAAAACATGAAATAAATATGTATTTTTGTGAGGAATAAAAATCATGTCAAAGGCACTCGTCATAATCCCTACTTTCAATGAGGCTGAAAACATTGTGTTAATGTTAGAAGCTATTATGAATCTTCCTGAATATTTTTCTGTTTTGGTGGTAGATGACAATTCCCCAGACGGAACGGCTGTACTGGTTGAAAACTTTATGAAATCGTATTCCGATCGAATTTTTATTGTAAAAAGAGCGAAAAAAGAAGGATTGGGTGTTGCTTATATAGCCGGTTTTCGATGGGCGCTACAGCGAGCCTATTCTTTTATTTTTGAAATGGACGCCGACTTCTCCCACAACCCCAAAGACTTGTCTCGATTGTTAGCTCCTTTGAGTGCCAATCAAACAGATATGGTAGTTGGATCGCGATACGCCAAAGGAATTCATGTTGTAAATTGGCCTTTGTTGCGTATTTTGATTTCCTATGGCGCCTCTGTATATGCCCGACTTGTCACAGGAATCCCTATTAAAGATACCACCTCGGGTTTTGTTGGCTATCGAAGAGAAGTGCTAGAAGCTCTCAACTTTGATAAAATTCAATTTGTAGGGTATGCGTTCCAAATTGAATTAAAATTTAAAACATGGAAAAAGCAGTTTCGTTTTGTTGAAATTCCAATTATTTTTACTGATCGGGTTCGTGGAGACTCCAAAATGAATACTTCCATAATTTCTGAAGCTGTTTTTGGAATTATTGAGATGAAAATCAGAAGCTTTTTTAACAAAAATGACCGAGCATCATCCTGATTTAAATTCATTACTTTTGTGAACTAATTCCAATGCCATCATGCCAAAAACACTTATCACTCGTGCCAAAATTGTTAATGAAGGAACCGTTTCTGATCAAGACATCCTTATTGATGGGCAGTATATAAAACGCATTGCTGACTCTATTCCACCTACTGAGGATATGGAGGTAATTGACGCAAAGGGTGCTTTTTTGTTACCCGGTGTTATTGACGATCAGGTGCATTTTAGAGAGCCTGGACTTACCCATAAAGCGACTATTGGCTCCGAATCTAAGGCAGCCGTAGCAGGAGGAATTACTTCTTTTATAGAAATGCCAAACACTGTTCCTCAAGCTACAACACTCGAAAAGTTAGAAGCAAAATTTGACATTGCCTCCAACGATTCTTGGGCAAATTATTCGTTCATGTTTGGAGGCACCAATGACAATTTTGATCAAATCATGAGTGTCGACCCCAAACAGGTGGCAGGATTGAAACTTTTTTTAGGATCATCAACAGGAAATATGCTTGTCGATGACCCGCAAACATTAAAGAAGATTTTTTCAAACACGCCTTTACTTATTTCGGTGCATTGTGAAGACGAAACAACGATTCGAAAAAATCTAAAAGCGCATCAAGAACAATACGGAGAAGATATTCCAATACATTGTCATCCGGTTATTCGAAGCGCAGAAGCCTGTTATCTTTCCTCTTCCAAAGCCATTGAATTGGCCAAAGAAACAGGAGCTAGATTGCATGTATTTCATCTTTCTACCGAAAAAGAAACACATTTGTTTGACAATACCATTCCGCTTGAACAGAAGAAAATTACGGCCGAAGTATGCGTTCATCACTTGACTTTTTCAGACAAAGATTATTTGGAAAAAGGAACTCATATTAAGTGGAATCCTGCCGTAAAAACAGAAAGTGATCGTGCAGGATTGTGGAAAGCACTCTTGGATGATCGTATTGATGTGATTGCTACTGATCACGCTCCACATACTTTAGAAGAAAAAAACAATATATACACCAAAGCACCTTCGGGAGGACCTTTGGTTCAACACGCCTTGGTAGCAATGATGGATGCCGTAAGTGAGGGCAAAATTACCATTGAAATAATGGTTGAAAAAATGTGTCACAATCCTGCCATTTTGTTTGAAATCGAAAAACGCGGCTTTGTAAGAGAAGGTTATTATGCGGACTTGGTTCTGCTGCAACCCAACCAACCTTGGCATGTTGACAAAAGCAATATTTTGTATCAATGCGGATGGTCTCCTTTTGAAGGACATGAATTTCAGTCATCGGTAACCCACACTTTTATCAACGGTCACTTGGCTTATAATAACGGAGCTTTTTCTCCCCTTAAAAAGGCAAAACGTCTTACCTTTAATCGATGAAAAAAATAGCTTTTCTTTGTTTGTTTCTCTTTTCGTGTTCTCCCAAAGAACGCGTTCAAAAGCCCGAAAACCTAATGTCACCCGATCAAATGGTAGCATTTTTGATTGATATCAATATCATCAATGCTTCTAGAGGTTATCGAAACCAAGACGGCCTTTCGTATGTTAGTATAAACGACACTATCATTTATAAAATTCATCAAATTGACAGTCTTCAATTTGTTAACAGCAACGCCTATTACGCATCCAAACCCAAGGAATATCTGAAAATATATGAGTTGGTAGAAGAAAAAATAGATCATTTAAAGGACAGTTTAAACACCAGAGCGGAAGAAGAAAAGAAATCCAATAATAAAAATTAGGGTTTCGGATATTTGGCACAAGTAGAAACAATAGAATCTTCAATTGTTTTGAAGGTAAAATCCAATTCTTCGATTATTTTTTTGTTAGAATAATTTTGAATTTTCACACTTGTTTTGGCAAGATTTTTTGTCAGTTTTCTTTTTTTACCAGTAATTTTACTGGAAAGCCAATCCACTCGCCATCCAATTTCAAGAAGCCATTTACCTGCCTTTTTTTGGGGAGCTTTAACGCCAAACTCACCAGCTACCCGATGGATGAAATCTTTTAAAAACCAATTTTCAGCAATCACAATATACCGTTCGCCAAAAATATTTTTTTCCATAAGTTGAACCATAATCGAAACTACATCTTCAACATCTACATAAGCTGTTTTCCCATCGGTAAAATACTTCATTCCTTTGTGAATCATTTTAAAAAACAAGCCACTTCCACTTCTCCAAAATCCACCTCCCAAAATCAGACCTGGGTTGACAATAGTCGCCTGAAGTCCTTCATTAATTCCTCTAAAAACTTCCATTTCTGCTGCATGCTTGGTAAAGGCATATACACTTACTTCTTCGGTATGATTCCACGGAGTGTTTTCTGAAACTTTTGTGCCTTCAGTAGGCGTGCTTAGTGTAGCAATCGAACTCACGTAGCAAAATTTTTCAACCTTATGGGATAAACTAAAATTTACCATATTGGCGGTTCCCTCTACATTGCTTTTTGTTAAAACTTGTAGATCGCTGGGATCAAACGAAATGAGCGCAGCACAATGATAGACTTGGGTTACTTGATCAAATGCTTTTTCCAAGCAGTCCAAATCAGTTAAACTCCCTTCGATCCATTCAATTTTGTTGAACAACACCTCCACATAGTCGGTAAAATAACCAAACACTGTTTTGACGCGATCCAACCTACTGGTTGAACGATGCAATACGCGCACCTTGTCTTCTTTTTGTAAAAGATCGAACAACAAATGCGATCCTACTAACCCTGTGCCACCTGTAACTAATATCATGTTGGTAAAAGTAGTATTTTTTAAATTACCTTTTTTGTTTTGAGTCAACCCTATATCTTTGTAGAAACCAACAGCAAATGAATCATAATTTTGTAGAAGAGCTAAGAAATAGAGGCATGTTGCACGACATTATGCCTGAAACGGAAGCTGAATTAATGAAATCTTCCCACTCGGGATACATTGGATTTGATCCTACTGCCGATTCATTGCACATAGGAAGCCTGGTGCAAATTATGATTTTAATGCATTTTCAACGTGCAGGTCATCAACCCATTGCCCTTGTAGGTGGTGCGACAGGAATGATTGGAGATCCTTCTGGAAAATCGGCTGAAAGAAACTTACTCGACGAAGAAAGTCTTGCTAAAAATGCGCAAGGAATCGAAAGTCAATTGCGGCGATTTTTGGATTTTGATTCTCAAGAAACCAATGCGGCCAAGTTGGTCAACAATTACGATTGGATGAAGAAATTTTCGCTAATCGAATTTGTGAGAGACATCGGAAAACATTTGACGGTAAATTATATGATGTCTAAAGATTCTGTGAGAAAACGTTTGGGCAAAGAAGCCAAAGAAGGGATGTCTTTTACAGAATTTACTTACCAGCTCATTCAAGGATATGATTTTTTGCATTTGTATCAACATCACAATTGTAAATTGCAAATGGGCGGTAGCGATCAATGGGGAAATATTACCACAGGAACCGAGCTGATTCGTCGAAAGGCGAGTGGAAAAGCCTATGCACTGACATGCCCTTTGATTACCAAAGCCGACGGCTCAAAATTTGGAAAAACAGAAAGTGGAAATATATGGCTCGATCGAAACCGAACCTCTCCGTATAAATTTTATCAATATTGGCTCAACGCATCGGATGTGGACGCTGAAAATTACATCAAAATCTTTACATTTCTTTCGATGGAAGAAATTGCGGCTTGTATTGCCACCCATAAAGAAGCACCTCATTTACGACACCTACAAAAAACAGTGGCCAATGAGGTAACTCAAATGGTTCACAGTGAAGAAGATCTACAAAATGCCATCAAAGCCAGTCAAATTTTGTTCGGAAAATCCACCTCAGAAGATCTTAAAGTACTCGACGAACAAACCTTTTTAGATGTGTTTGAAGGGGTTCCTCAAAGCACGATTTCCAAAAAAATAATAGCCAATGGTTGCGATATTATTCAGGCATTAGCTTCTGAGTCAGGATTTTTATCCTCCAATGGAGAAGCTCGTAGGGCTTTGAAAGAAAACTCTATTTCTGTTAACAAAGAAAAAGTTAAAGACGATTACCAACTTTCATTATCAGATTTGATTTGTGAACGCTATATTTTGTTACAAAGAGGTAAGAAAAACTACTTTTTATTGGTAGTTAGCTAATTTACCATAAGATTGCACCCGCGAACATCTGAGTGGTCAAAACGACCGTTTACAGTAAAAACACCCGACTCAAAAACGGTTCCCAAATCCTGAGTGGCAAGAAATGCACACGAATTGTGATTGGCAAGATCGATGATATTCAAACCACCCGATCCAATCTGATTGACTTCGAGAGGATTTTCGGTATTTCGAACCAGCACTTTCATCCATTTTGGGCATTCAAACAAACCTTCTCCTTGGGAGTAAGCTTGTGAAAAAAGCTCTGTCATTCCATATTCCGAATGAATGTGGTTTGTTCCAAACCCCTTTTTCAAACGACTGTGCAATTCAGATCGAATCAGTTCTTTTCTTCGCCCTTTCATTCCGCCCGTTTCCATCACGATGGTGTGCTGAAGGTTCATTTGAAAGCGTTCAACAAAATCCAACAAGGCAAAACTCACTCCAATCAATAAGGTTTTTTGACCTCTTTGTTCCAAAGCGGTTAAAAGATCGAACAGTTCTTGTTGGTTGTCTAGATAAAATCCACTTTGGGAGTGCGAAGATTGCTGTATAAAATCATGTACCATATAAACCAGCGAAGAACCACTACGTTCAAGATACGAAGGCAACAACCCCAAAATCACATAATCGGATACAGCACCGTAATTGTTTTCAAAATTGGTTCGAAAACTACGTTCGTAATCCTCCAAATGAGAAACAAAATGTTGGCTGGGCTTTCCGCCCGTTCCACTGCTTGTAAAAACAGTTGAAATTTCTGGATTTCCTGTCAAAACCCGATGCGATTTAAAAAATTGAATCGGCAAAAAGGGAATTTGTGTTACGCAACTCACATCACTAGGATGTACATACAACAAATCACAGAACGAACGATAAATAGGGTTGTTTTCAAATTGATGACCAAAAACCTTTAACGCTTCGGTATTAAAATCAGTATCAGTTTGAATAGTTGTTGGATGCATATATTTTGTTAAAGGACAAAAATAATGAAAATAATGACCTTAGTTCCAATATTAAATCATTGTTAAGAAAACACAAAGCTTCTTTTTTTTAGTTATTTTTGAAAAGTTTGAACACCAAAATTTATGGACAACCACCAATTTAAAATTCTTCTTGTAGATGACGAACCGGACATTTTGGAGATTTTAGGATACAACCTTTCAGCACAAGGCTACGAAATACATTCGGCTACCAACGGAATTCAGGCACTAAAAAAAGCCAACAAAGTACTTCCAGATTTAATAGTTTTGGACGTAATGATGCCCGAGATGGACGGTATAGAAGCCTGCGAAAAGATTCGCCAAATTGACGCTCTAAAAGACGTTTTGGTGGTGTTTTTGTCGGCACGAGGTGAAGAGTATTCGCAGGTTGCTGGACTGGAAGCGGGTGCCGATGACTATATCACAAAACCAATTAAGCCCAAATTATTGGTAAGCAAAGTCAAATCATTGCTTCGAAGAAAAAAAGAATCTACAGAAACCGCCCAAGTGATTGAATTCGGTACGATTGTAATCAACAGAGAAGCTTATAAAGTCGAAAAAGATGGCAAAGACATCAACCTTCCGCGCAAAGAATTCGAATTGCTTGCCTTACTAGCTTCCAAGCCTGGAAAAGTGTTTTTAAGAGAAGAAATCTTAAACAATGTTTGGGGTGTAGATGTGATTGTGGGAGGAAGAACTATTGATGTTCACATTCGAAAACTCCGAGAAAAAATCGGAGATCAGCATTTCAAGACAGTAAAAGGGGTAGGCTACAAATTTGTATCTTAGCCTCCATGTCAAACGCACCTAAAAAATCAATTTCGATTGCTATTTTGTTGTCATTAACCCTAGCGGTTGTGTCAACCCTTTTATTGTTGGTAACTGTTTGGTGGTGGCTCGATTATCAAACGTTTGAAACACTTCCTGTTCGCTATGTTTGTGTCTTTTTCGTATCCATTTTTGGAATAGGATACGTATTGATTTATTATTGGGTAAAAAGATACACCTATCGCAGAGTCAAAAAAATCTACGACGATCTTTCGAGTTTGGAAGCTTCTTCCATCCAAGAAAGTATGATTACCACTGACATGGAAACTTTAACTCAAAAAGTTCAAAAATACGCCACAGACAAGCGCTTGGAAATAGAAACATTAAAGGGACAAGAGGCTTTTCGAAAAGAGTTTTTAGGAAATGTCGCTCATGAAATCAAAACGCCTTTGTTTACCATTCAAGGCTATATTCTTACACTGCTTGACGGTGCTTTGGAAGACAAAGCTGTTCGAAAAAAATACCTGCAACGCGCCAGCAAAGGTGTAGATCGACTGCTTTATGTTGTCAAGGATTTGGATATGATTACAAAGCTCGAAACGGGCGGTGGTAAGCTTGAATTGGAAAAATTTGACTTGGTTGATTTGATCCAAAACGTATTTGAGTTTATGGAACTGCGCGCTTCCAAACTCAAAATAACCCTTGAATTTGATGTAGATTATAACCATCCCATCTATGTTTTTGCCGATCGTGATAAAATTCAACAAGTATTGAGCAATTTGATTGAAAATTCATTGAAATACGGAAAACAAAACGGAACAACGGAGATAAGCATTCAAGATTTGGTGGAAAACAAATTGCTAGTACGCATTACCGACAACGGAGAAGGTGTTCCCTCGGAACAAATTCCGCGCTTGTTTGAACGGTTTTACCGAGTTGACAAAAGTGGCAGTCGGGAAGAGGGCGGCTCTGGACTGGGCTTGTCCATAGTTAAGCACATTATTGAGGCTCATCAAGAAAAAATATTCGTAGAAAGTGATTTTGGAGTTGGGTCAGAATTTTCATTTACCCTAGAAAAATCCACTGACTCATAATTCGTCCAATCGATAAAGTTTTCTGTAATTTAGCAAGCTAAACAACACTGTTTTGGGAAGTAAAAACAAATTAAAACGTTTTAAGGAAAACGAGACTTTTTCCAACGTCATTCAACCGCCACGTGCGTTGTTGGAAGCCGAAAATTTTGAATGGAAAGGAAAGTGGAAAAAAGAATATTTTAAAAACGAAAACCCCATTGTTTTGGAGTTGGGATGTGGTAAAGGCGAATATTCTTTGGGATTGGCGCAAAAGTATCCTGACAAAAACTTTATTGGAATTGATATCAAGGGGGCTCGTTTTTGGAGAGGAGCAAAAACCGCTCTGGAAGAAAAAATCCCCAACGTAGCCTTTGTTAGAACACAAATAGAATTGATAGAATCTCTTTTTGAAGTCAACGAAGTTGATGAAATCTGGATTACCTTTCCCGACCCACAAATCAAATTCAAACGCACCAAACACAGACTGACCAATCCTTCTTTTTTAAAAAAATACCAAACCGTTCTCTCTCCCTCCGGTTGTATTCATCTCAAAACCGATAGCGAGTTTTTACACGGCTATACGTTAGGCCTTTTGCAAGGAATGGGAATTGAGCCTCAAAAAGCGCATCACGATGTATATCGCGATGTTCATGCTCCCGAAGAGGTCGTTTCTATCCAAACATTTTATGAGCAACAATATTTAGCCCAACAAAAACCCATTACCTATATTCGTTTTCAATTCCCCTAACAATGAAACCTACTCATGACAACTTTTTTCAACGTGTATATCAAGTCGTTCAACAAATCCCAGAAGGACGCATAACTTCTTACGGAGCCATTGCCCGTTATTTGGGCAGTGCCAAAAGCGCACGAATGGTTGGCTGGGCAATGAATGCTTCTCACAGCATGGACAATATTCCTGCACATCGCGTAGTCAACCGATTGGGAATGCTTACCGGCAAACATCATTTTCCAGGGATGAACCTTATGGAGCAACTGCTTGAGAATGAGGGAATCCGTGTAAAAAACCTGCAAATCATTGATTTTGAAAAACACTTTTGGGATCCGAATCAAGAACTTTAGTTTTCAAAGGATTCCCCGTATATTTGCCATTTAGAATTAATTTAAATTAAAATAAAAAGCTTCATGAAGTTGCGCAAAGAAGATATTCAGAATGCTCTTAAAAAAATAACCGTTCCTGGTGAGGGTCAAAACATGATTGATAGCAAGGCGGTAACCAATATCGTTACTTTTGGCGATGAGGTTGTTATTGACATAACCATTAACAATCCGAGTTTGCAAGCGCGAAAAAAAGCGGAAGTCGAAATTCTAAAAATCATACACCAAGAAGTGTATGAAAAAGCAAAAATTAAAATCAATGTTACCGTTAATACTCCAGAAAAAAAACCTGTAATTAAGGGCAAGCCCATTCCAGGAATACAACACATTGTGGCCGTTGCCTCCGGAAAAGGAGGCGTCGGAAAATCGACGGTAACCTCCAATTTTGCAGCTACATTGGCCAAAATGGGATTCAAAGTAGGCGTTTTGGATGCTGATATTTACGGACCGTCTATTCCTATCATGTTTGACGTTGCTAACGAGCGCCCTTTGGCCGTTACGGTGGATGGAAAATCGAAAATGAAACCTGTCGAAAATCATGGAGTAAAAGTATTGTCTATTGGATTTTTTACCCAACCCAATCAGGCGGTTATATGGCGTGGACCCATGGCAGCCAAAGCACTCAATCAAATGATTTTTGATGCCGATTGGGGAACCCTTGATTTTTTATTAATTGATCTTCCTCCAGGAACCGGAGACATTCATCTAAGTATTATGCAATCGCTCCCCATTACTGGAGCTGTGGTGGTAAGTACTCCGCAGCCGATTGCTTTGGCAGATGCCCAAAAAGGAGTAGCCATGTTCCAGCAAGAAAGCATCAATGTACCCGTTTTGGGAGTCGTCGAGAATATGGCATATTTTACACCCAAAGAATTGCCCGACAACAAGTATTATATTTTTGGAAAAGAAGGCGCTAAAAATTTGGCTACGGATCTTTCCATTCCATTTTTGGGAGAAGTTCCTTTGGTGCAAAGTCTCCGAGAAGCGGCAGATTTGGGTCGTCCTGCATCGCTACAAGATAGCACACCCATTGCCAACGCTTTCGAAAAACTAACACAAAATATGGTTTCGGAAGTGGTCATGAGAAACGAAGACTTACCGCCCACCGAGGCTATTAAAATAACGACTATGGCAGGCTGTTCTGCTGTTAAAAAATAATCGTATGGAAGCTATTGAATTGCAACAAAATGTAGAAAAAGCATTGGCAGAAATCCGTCCTTTTTTAGAGTCCGATGGCGGCGATATTTCGTTGATTGCTATTGAAAACAACATCGTAAAAGTACAGCTTCACGGGGCTTGTGTAGGGTGTTCGGTCAATCAAATGACCCTAAAGTCGGGAGTAGAAATGACGATTAAAAAATACGCACCTCAAATTACGGAAGTAATCAATATAGATGCATGATACACACAGATATTCTAATTATTGGAGCGGGTCCTACGGGGCTTTTTACGGTATTCGAAGCAGGGCTTTTAAAACTCAAATGCCATTTGATTGATGCTTTGCCACAACCCGGCGGGCAATGTTCTGAGATTTATCCCAAAAAACCCATTTACGATATCCCGGCATATCCCGAAATTTTGGCAGGTGATTTGACACAAAAATTAATGGATCAAATTGCACCCTTTCAACCTGGATTTACATTGGGAGAACGTGCTGATACTCTCGAAAAAAAAGACGACGGAACGTTTGTAGTTACTACCAATAAAGGCACTCAACACAAGGCTCCAATTGTTGCCATAGCAGGTGGATTGGGAAGTTTTGAGCCGCGAAAACCGATGCTTGACAACCTTTCGTTTTACGAAGACAAAGGCGTGCAATACATCATCAAAGATCCTGAGGTGTATCGAGGTCGGCGAGTAGCAATAGCAGGAGGTGGCGATTCGGCTTTAGATTGGGCTATATTTTTGGCCGATGTAGCTAGCGAAGTGACATTGATTCATCGAAGAAAAGAATTCCGAGGGGCTTTGGATTCGGTCGAAAAAGTACAAGATCTTTCAAACGCTAATAAAATCAATTTGATTACTCCAGCGGAGGTAGTTGCTTTGGAAGGAACGGATAGCTTGGAAGCTATTTCCCTTCAAAAAGAAAACGAGTCCTTTCGCCTAGAAGTGGATGATTTTATTCCACTCTTTGGCTTGAGTCCCAAATTAGGACCGATTGCCTACTGGGGATTGGAAATCGAAAAAAATGCCATCAAAGTGGATAATAGCTTGGATTACCAAACCAATATTCCAGGGGTTTATGCAATCGGAGATGTGAATACCTATCCGGGCAAACTCAAACTTATTTTGTGTGGATTTCACGAGGCAACTTTGATGTGTCAAAGTGCCTATCAACGTATTTTTCCCGACAAGAAAAATGTGTTAAAATATACAACGGTTTCAGGGATCAGCGGTTTTGACGGCTCGCGAAAAGAAGCCGAAAAGGCAGTTATTAAGAGCATTCAATAAAAAAAGAGGCGCGAAGCCTCTTTTTTTGATTCATTGATTTTGTATTTAGGAAGTCTTGCGATAAATAAGCGAAACGATCCCTCCTGTAATTCCATACCATACAATCCACCAAACACCATCGACGATGTGTCCAGTAAGACTCATCATATCGCTAGTAGCATACATGATAAGCCCAACAGCCAAGCCGCCCAGTACTCCAAGCCAAGCGCCAAATTCAAACCCTTGACTAAAACTATGAGCCCCGCGCGCCCATTTGGAATAGAGCGTTGAAAATGCATAGGCTAGAATCAGGCATCCTACAGCTAGGATGATTAGATCCATTTGGTCATCGGGACGCATAACGTTTTCACCTGCCAATGTTCTGTGATTTTCGAAGAAACCTTTAGCGATAAACGTGTAAAAAAGCCAGGGGCCAAAAAAAATGAAGATAAAGCCGCCCAGCGTTGATAAAATTCTTGATTTTGAAAGCATAATAAATTGTTTTTTAGGTTAATACGTTTTCAATGTACCTAAAAAAGAATGCATTTTCAAAAAAATTCGTTGAAGCCCTAAAATTTTTCGATGAATGTCTAATTCAATATCCAAATACTGAAATTCAGGTAAGTAGCAAAACTTACCCAAGCCAAGTAAGGATACAACAGATAGGCGGCTTGTTTGGAAACCACTCGAAACCATTTGATGGTTCGTAAAATAAGAATCCAAAGCGCTATAATGACCAAAAGTCCAAACAATGGATTTTGGAACCCAAAAAACACAATAGACCACAAACCGTTTAGAATCAATTGGAATCCAAAATGATACAAGGCAGTTTTGACCCATTTGTGATGAAAACCCCTTGACCAAACGATCCCAGCCGACAAGCCCATCAGCAGGTAGAGTACCGTCCAGACCGGTCCAAAAATCCAGTTGGGCGGGTTCAAAAAAGGCTTTGTTAAATCCCCGTACCAATCCCCCACAGCGCTTTGTGTGGCAAAGCCTGACAAGAAGCCCACTAAAAGACAGATGCCGATGGAAAGCGCTATTTTAGAATACGATTTTTTCATCAGTTACGATTAATTTTTTTTCATTGTTAAAAAGGAACATTCTTGATCATTATATCTGTATGAAATTGCAGAGTACTGATGGATGCTCCTTAAAAAGCAATGCTTCGTGTAAATGTAATCAATAATTTTTTCAATGCATTGCTTTTCATTAAGATTACTTTCCCACGAAGCCGTATCTTTGCACTTTACAAACGTATGAGCGAGCAACAGTTTATTCCTTCCGATTTTTCAATCCTTACCCAACCTGTAAGCGTGGGCTGGCAATCGCCGAGCAATATTGCGTTGGTTAAATATTGGGGGAAAACCGATGTTCAAATTCCCAAAAATGCGTCTTTGAGTTTTACGTTGAGTGCCTGCACCACCCAAACAACGATCGATTTTTTGCCTTTGTCAAAACCTTCCAGTTCGGTAGATTTTGAATTGTTTTTTGAGGGAAAAAAGAACGCGGATTTTCGTCCCAAGATCATTGATTTTTTCAAAAGAATTGCTGCGTACTGCCCGTATTTGAGACACTATCAACTTACGATTCGTTCTTCCAATTCGTTCCCTCACAGTAGTGGAATTGCATCTTCGGCTTCTGCAATGAGTGCGTTGGCGATGTGTATTATGGAATTGGAACAACACCAACAGCCTGAAATAACGGATTTGTTTTTCAAACAAAAAGCATCTTTTTTGGCCCGATTGGGATCGGGAAGTGCCTGCCGAAGTATTGAAGGACCGCTTGTTGGTTGGGGAACACATCCTCGAATTCCAAACAGCTCCGATTTGTATGGAGTGGTTCTTTCCGATTCAGTGCATCCAATTTTTACAAGCTATCGCGATACCGTCTTGTTGGTAGATCGAGGACAAAAAGAAGTCAGTAGCACTGTGGGACACAACCTAATGAACGGTCATTCTTTTTCGGATCAACGATTTCTTCAGGCTCAAGAGAACATGGCAGGTTTGATAGAAGTATTGGCAAAAGGAGATGTCGGTGGTTTTGTTCGCATTGTGGAGCTCGAAGCCCTTTCCTTGCATGCTATGATGATGACCTCCGACCCCTCTTTTGTATTGATGAAACCCAACACTTTGCAAATCATTCAAGCCGTTAGAGCGTATCGTAAAGAGACTGGAATCCCTGTATGTTTTACACTCGATGCAGGAGCCAATGTACACTTGTTATATCCAGACGAAAGTGCTGAGAAAGTCATGGAGTGGATCGAAAACGAACTGGCGTTGTATTGCCAAAATCAGCAATATATCCACGATCGTGTTGGTAGTGGTGCAAAAAAAATGTAATTTTAGATCATGAAAGGACCGCTATTTTACTCAAAAATACTGTTGTTTGGAGAGTATGGAATCATCAAAGATTCCAAGGGTCTTTCTATTCCCTACAACTTTTATAACGGTGCGTTGAAACTAACCGATGTCGATTCGGAAGCCGCACAACGTTCCCATCAACACCTTTGCGATTTTACCGATTATCTGGGTCAGTTGGATGCCGATTTGGTTTCATTTGATTTTCAACACATCCAAAAAGATTTGACAGCTGGGATGTATTTTGATAGCAGCATTCCGCAAGGATATGGCGTAGGCAGTAGTGGCGCATTGGTAGCAGCGATGTACGATCGTTATGCGGTTGATAAAATCACGGTTTTGGAAAATCTTACCCGTGACAAACTGCTCAAACTCAAAGCTATTTTTTCGGCCATGGAATCTTTTTTTCACGGTAAATCTTCGGGCTTGGATCCGTTGAATAGCTATTTGAGCCTTCCGATTTTGATTCATTCGCACAACCATATAGAGCCTACGGGAATTCCTTCGCAACCCAAAGAGGGCAAAGGAGCCGTATTTTTGTTGGACAGTGGTGCCAGTGGCGAAACAGCTCCCATGGTGTCGGTATTTATGAAGCAAATGGAACAGGTGGCTTTTCAGAAAGTAATGAAAGAAAAGTTTGTCAAATACACCGATGCTTGCGTGGACCATTTTTTAAAGGGCAACGTAAATGCATTGTTTTCGGATCTTAAAAAACTTTCTGGGGTGGTGCTAACGCATTTTAAACCCATGATTCCTTCCAAATTTCACCAACTTTGGCAACAAGGAATTGACAGCAACGACTACTATCTCAAACTTTGTGGTTCGGGAGGCGGTGGCTATATTTTGGGCTTTACAGAAGATTTTCAAAAAGCACAAAAAGCCCTCAAAGGGTTCTCTTTGGAAGTTGTGTATACGTTTTAACGTATCCTCATGAAAATTTCTCCCCAACAACAATCGCTTTTGTACAAATTGTTCAGTCTTTTTTCTGTGGTAAGAGGCTACAATCTTGCTGTTATTGTATTGGCACAGCTGCTTTCGGCCGTGTTTATTTTCGCGCCTGAGTTTGCTCCGATGCAAACGCTTTCGCAAACTACTCTGTGGTTGTTGGTGTTTGCTTCAGTAGCCTGTGTGGCAGCAGGGTATATCATCAATAATTTTTTTGATACCGAAAAAGACCTTATCAATCGTCCCCAAAAAACCCTGTTGGAACAGCACATTTCTCCTACAACCAAATTGGGGGTCTATTTTGTTTTAAATACGCTGATGGCGGTAATGGCTTTTTGGGTGTCTGTGCGAGCTGCCTTGTTTTTTGTGTTTTATGCGCTGCTTATTGCCTTGTATTCGTACAAAATCGAACGTATGTTGTTTTTGAGAAACTTGCTTTCTGCTTTTTTGGCCATCGCACCTTTTTTGGCCATTGCTTTGTATTTTAGGAATTTTTCTGCGTTGGTCTTGGTATTTGCGAGCTATTTGTTTTTGATGATTTTTATACGTGAATTGGTCAAAGATTTGGAGAATCTACAAGGCGATTTGACATTGAATTACAAAACCCTTCCAGTGGTGTATGGCAGGGTACCTACCCAGCTTTTTATCTCGTTTTTGACCCTTGTTTTGTTGGGCAACCTATGGGTTTTGCTGCAACGTTTTGATCTGGGAGTCATGCAGTACTATTTTTGGATTTCATTGCCCGTATGGCTGCTTTTTTTGGGTTTGCTGTGGAAAGCAACACAAAAAAAACACTACCTCAGCCTCCATATCCTATTAAAGGGACTTATCTTGTGCGGGATTGTAAGTATTGTTTTGTTGAAAGTGTAGGGATTTAATAAGCTTTCCAAAAACAAAGGTTTGGAGGCTCTTTTTATCTGCAAACAAATAGTACCTTTGCAAAAAGAAGTTGCATGAAACCGTCTCGGAACAAAAAATCGCATTCAAAAAAACCTTCTCATAAACCCGCTTCATCGGGTAAGCCAGAAGCAGGGATTCGACTGAATAAGTACATTGCCAATTCGGGACTGTGTTCGCGTCGGGAAGCCGATATGCATATTTCTTTGGGAACGGTGCGTGTCAATGGAAAAATTGTCACCGAAATGGGCGTTAAGGTGATGCCTGGCGATCGGGTACAGTTTGACGATCAACCCGTTAATCCCGAAAAAAACATTTACGTACTGCTCAACAAGCCCAAAGGGTTTGCTACGCTCAAGGAAGGGGAACGCGGCCAAAAAACGGTTGCGGATTTGGTGGCCAATGCAACTCCGTTTAAAATCGCTCCCGTAGGGCGACTAGACCGGCAGTTCATGGGCTTGTTGCTTTTTACCAACGATGCTACAATGGCCAAAAAGCTAACCTCAGCCAAAACCCGTGCTCAAAAAATATTTCATGTCGTGGTGGATAAAAACGTCAGTCGAAAACAATTGGATGACATGCAAAAGGGTGTCGAAATCGACAAAGTACTTATTCAGCCTAGTGAAGTGCGCTACGTTCAGGGAGCAAGCAAACGCGAATTGGGAATTCAAATCGCCATCAACGACAACAGAGCCATAAAGCGTTTGTTGGAACATTTTAACTTTGAACTGGTTTCGTTGGATTTGGTTTCCTTTGCCGGATTGACCAAAAAAGATTTGCCTCGAGGTCATTGGCGTATTCTAAATGAAAAAGACTTGGTAGCGTTGAATATGCTATAAGGCTCACAGTATTTTTTAGATGCGTCTGCGAACCGAAGAATAAAAGATAAATCCAAATCCCAAGCACAGAATTAGGTGAAACGGAAACAGTCCGAAGTCTCCTTCATTGCCTACCACAAAAGCGCTGTACATTCCAAACAAAAAATACAAACACAAGACCGCTTCAAAAATCATGTTTTTGTTTGGCTTTTTCCCTTTCAGGTATTTGTTAGATTTTAGGGTATTGACCATATTGCGGAGATTGAATTTGGGCGTTCGCACAAAATCGCTTCGCTTCCTTCTGTGTCCCTCAATGACTGCCAATGAGTTGTGAAGTGAAAAGCCCATAGCAATGGTGTAAAAAGTGCAAAACATCTTTACAAATTCGATAAACTTGAAAATCCCTCCACCGTGAATGCGTTTGTAGGTAAACCAATAGCATATAAAAAAGATGACAGTACTAATGATAAACAAGCTCGTAACGTTGAAATACCAAATCAGATGTCCCCATTCGTTTTTGATATAGAGCATAGGAATACTCAGTAAGGCGACAATCAATACGTTCAAAAACATGGTGCTATTGAGCAAATGCATACCCGCATGCAATCGGGTTTTCAAAGGGATGTGTTTGGAACTAAAAACGCGTTTGATCATTTTTTGGAAATTCTCAGCTCCGCCTTTGTTCCATCGAAATTGCTGGGAGCGTATAGCACTGATTACCACGGGAAGTTCGGCGGGGGTTTCGACTTCCTCCAAGTACTTGAATTTCCAGTTTTTTAACTGCGCACGATAGCTTAAATCCAAATCTTCAGTCAACGTATCTCCCTCCCAGTTTCCAGCGTCCAAAATACATTCCTTGCGCCAAATTCCAGCCGTTCCGTTAAAATTGATAAAGTGTTCTTTGCTGTTTCTTCCGACTTGTTCTAAGGTGAAATGTGCGTCCAGCGCAAAAGCTTGCACACGAGTCAACACGGAATAATCACGATTGATATGCCCCCAACGGGTTTGTACCACACCAATTTCAGGATTTTTAAAATAAGGAACCGTTTTTTGAAGCCAGTCTTTTTCGGGTAAAAAATCAGCATCAAAAATAGCGATGTACTCGCCCTTGGCCAACGTCAACCCGAATTTGAGGGCTCCTGCCTTAAAACCTTCTCGGGTATCTCTAAAAACGTGAACAATATCGAGTCCTTGTTCGGAAAGTTCCTTAATTTTTTTAGCAGTAATTTCCACCGACTCGTCGTTGGAGTCGTCCAAGACTTGAATTTCCAATCGGTCTTTAGGGTATTCGATGTTACTGACGCTTTCCAACAAGCGTTCCATCACATACAATTCGTTGAAAACAGGGAGTTGTATGGTGACGTAGGGAACTTGCTTGGGGTCGTTTAAATCAAATACAGGTTCGTTTTTTTTAGGTTTGGAACGAAAAGAAAGATAATTGAAAAGCAAATTCAATTGCGAAAGACTATACAACAAAATCAACACCAAGGCTGTTGAGTATATTACCATCAAAAAAATTGATAACGGCAGCATGATTGTATCCCAGTCAAATCCCATTTGTGTGTTCCCCTTTTTGTTAAAAATTCAACAAAGAATTTTAATTGCCGCAAATATACTATCTTTTATTGTACTAAAGAGTTTTTAGGGACTGTACATCAAAGCTACACGACAGCAAAAAAAAAGCCGCAGTTTGTGCGGCTTTTGATGTGGTACCTCCAGGAATCGAACCAGGGACACAAGGATTTTCAGTCCTTTGCTCTACCAACTGAGCTAAGGTACCTCCAAAATTGGAATGGCAAATATAACGTGCTTTTCCAAAATGTACAATGATTCATATAAAAAATGTTCAGTACTTTAGCGGGGCAATTAAAATCGAATGAATTTAGTTATTGATATCGGAAACACCCGAAGCAAGTTGGCAGTATTTGAAAACCATAGGCTCGTATTCCAAGAAACAGCTGATTCTCAGGTTTTGAATGCCGTTCGAAAAGTGATGGATACGTATGCTATTCGCCATGCAATTGTTTGCAATGTTTCGCAATTTCAACCCGAATTGATGACGGTTTTAGAAGCTGAAATTTCAGTATTTCAATTGACTTGGGAGTCCAAAGTTCCTTTTCAAAACGCGTATCAAACTCCCAAAACCTTGGGTGTCGATCGTATGGCGTTGGTAAGCGGGGCGGTAGCCCAATTTCCCAATCAAGCGGTATTGGTCATAGACGCAGGAAGTTGTATTACCTATGATTTCAAAACAGCTGATGAGGTGTATGCAGGCGGTGCAATTTCTCCAGGAATTCAAATGCGGTATGCAGCTTTGGCAAATCAAACACAAAACCTTCCTCATTTGAAAAAAGAAATTCCAGCGACTGCTTATGGAACTTCGACTTCCAGTTCTATTCACTCGGGGATTGTTCATGGAGTTTATCACGAAATCAATGGATTTATAAATTATTACCGTCGTCAATCAGAAAATTTAACAGTTATTTTAACAGGAGGGGACGCAGATTTTTTGTCAAAAACCATAAAAAATGGCATATTTGCGGATTCCAATCTATTACTGAAAGGATTAAATACAATTTTAGCACTTAATTTAACCGAATGATACAAAAAATCACTACCCTTTCTTTCTTGTTTTTTGCAGTAGTTGCAATGGCTCAAAAAGGAAGTCTTTCCCCGTATTCTTTTTATGGTATTGGAGAAAACACATTCAAAGGAACCGCTGAAAATAAAATGATGGGTGGATTGAGTTCGTACTCGGACAGTATTCATTTGAATCTTCAAAACCCTGCAGGATACGCTTCCTTACAGTTGGTAAACTATTCTGTTGGAGTAAGTTATGTGGATACGGATCTAAAAAGTTCGGAAGGCAATTCAAAAAACACCACTTCGGGGATCGATTATTTGGCTGTTGGAATTCCTACCAAGCATTTTAATTTTGGTTTTGGAATCATACCCAAAAGTGCGGTGGGGTATCGTCTGTTGACTGAAGACACGACCGTTGAACCCAATCAATCGACTCAATTTGAGGGTTCGGGAGGGGTTAACCAGGTGTTTTTTAGTCTTGGAAAAAAAGTTTTTAACGATTTTGGAGTCGGTTTTACAGCCAACTATAATTTTGGCTCGTTGAACCATACCAGCACCCTTATTATTCAGGATATTGAACTAGCCACCATTTTGAATAATGAATCTTCTTTGCGAGGATTTACCTTCACATTGGGGTTGGATTATCACAAACGACTTTTCTCGAAATGGGACCTACAAGCCAATTATCAATTTTCCCCCAAAGGCTCATTAAATTCTAGCAATACTAAAGTGATAGTGACACGACCGCGCCTCAGCAATAGCGGAGGAGATGAGTTGGTCGTTGACTTGGCTGCTACTGGCCTTGATAAAACCACGATTACAATTCCCACAACTCATTCGCTAGGATTTAGTTTTGGAGAGAAGAAAAAATGGTCAGCAGGAGCGCAATATACTTTTTCGACGAGTGGTGGATACGAAAACCAACTTTTTTCAATGAGTGATGTAACCTATAAAAGTGCTTCGCAGCTTTCAGTGGGTGGATTTTATATTCCAAAATACAATTCATTTACCAGTTATTTTAGCCGGATTGTATATCGGGCAGGTGTTCGTATCGAAAAGACAGGATTGCACATTCAAAATCAGTCGATTGACGAACTTGGCATATCTTTTGGATTGGGATTGCCGTTGAATGGATTGTCGAGTGCCAATATTGGAGTTGAGTTTGGAAAACGAGGCACTTTGAGCGAAGGATTGGTTGAGGAGAATTTTGTAGCCATTCGAATCGGGTTTTCGCTGAACGATCGTTGGTTTATCAAAAGAAAATACAATTAAGATTAATAAAAACAACAACATTATGAACTTAAAGATTCAAAAATCGATAACCGTATGGATGGTTCTTTTAGGGGCATTTACAATGCTAAGTGGACAAATGAATAGCGACTGTCCAACAAACTTATCCATTTTTGCAGAATATGCAAAAGTCAAAAATTACGATGCGGCCTACGAGCCTTGGAAAAAAGTTAATACAGAATGTCCTGAGCTTAATGTAGCTACGTTTAAGTATGGAAAAAAAATAGTAGCCCACAAAATCAAAAACGCTACGGGTGACGAAAAACAAGCCTATGTTTCTGAGTTGATGCAGCTATACGATGATTGGTTGACTCACTTTCCTAAAAGTAAAAGCGGCGTGAGCGAAGTTGGGAAAATTATTGCAGACAAAGCCCAATCCATGTTGGACTATAAAGTAGGTTCTCAAAAAGAAGTTTTCGAAATATTTGATAAAGCGTTTACAGAAGACGCAGCAAGCTTTACGTATCCAAAAGGATTGTATAATTATTTCAAAACGATGTATCAGCTTTACAAGTCGGGAGAGCCTTCGGTAACGATCGAAGCCTTGTTTGATAAATACGAAGACGTTTCTGAAAAGTTTGAGCTTGAAAACACCAAATTGGCTAAAAAATTAGATGTTATCCTCAAAAAAGAGGACAACGGAACTGCTTTGACTTCGCGGGAAACGCGAAACAAGCGCGTGTATGAAATCAACTCAGTTGCTAATACAACCTATGCCAACAATTTGGATGCGATTATTGCAAAAGAATCGACTTGTGAAAACCTAATTCCTTTGTATCGAAAGAATTTTGATCAAAATAAAACCAACGAAGTTTGGTTGAATCGTGCAGCGGGAAGAATGGACGGAAAAGAGTGTACAGACGATCCGTTGTTTGTGGAATTGGTAGAGGCTTTGCATGCGCTCAATCCTTCAGCAAACTCAGCGTATTATTTGGGCTTATTGAACGACAAAAAGAACAACAGCTCGGAGGCACTTCGTTATTACGAAGAATCGTTGACCTTGGAGACAGATCCTTATAAAAAAGCAAAAACACTTTATAAAATTGCTGTAAAGTTTAAAAAACGTGGACAAAAAAGTTCCGCCCGATCGTATGCCAACAAAGCCTTGTCCTATCAACCTTCATTGGGGCGTGCTTATTTGTTGATTGCTAGTCTATATACAAGCAGTGCCAACGCCTGTGGAAATACACAATTCGAAAAAAGAGCGGTGTACTGGTTGGCAGCTCAAACTGCCAAAAAAGCCGGACGCGTTGATGCTTCTCTTAAAAAAGCCGCCGCCAAAACCGCGGCAAGTTACGAGGGTAGAGCGCCTAGTAAAACCGATATTTTTACTGAAGGAATGGCAGGAAAAACAGTAACTTTTGATTGTTGGATCAAAGCCAGCGTTAAAGTGCCTACCTTGTAGGAATGGTCATATTGCTAAAAAACATAACCAAAACCATCATGGGAGCCATACTTCTCATGATGGTTTTTTCATGTCAAGATAACTACAAGGAAATACAAAAAATCAATCAATTCAATTACATCCCCGTTGGAATTGCCGAAACCATGCGATTGGTTTATACAGATTCCTCCAAAACGAAAGCCGTTTTAACAGCGCCTATAAATAAGGATTTTACCAATCAAAAATTTCCTTTTTCAGAGTTTCCAGATGGATTAAAGGTTGTTTTTTATGACCAAGATATGAATGCCACTGAAGTGACTTCGGATTATGGGATTTTGTATAACAAAACCCAAATTATTGATTTGCAAGGTCATGTAGTGATTCAAACCCACGATGGAGCCGTTTTAAAAACATCGCAATTGTATTGGGATCCTGATCAAGAGTGGCTTTTTACTGAAAAAAACTTTACATTTACCAGTGATGATTACGACATCAATGCGGTGCGGTTGGATGCTAGCCGAAATTTTACCGTTTTTAGAACGGGTGCATTGAAAGGAACCATCGCAGTAGAAGAAGAAAACACACCCTAATAATTATGAAATATTTTAAAATATCCGAATTTCTCTATGTATTCCTAGCGTTCTTTTTCTTGTATATTGGAGTTTCTGAGTGGAATACAGATCCTAGTCGAGCATACTTATCATTGTTTTTTATGATATTGGCCGTAGGGATGTATTTTTTTAGAAGACATTATAGAAGGAAAATAGATCAACGAAATTCTCAAAAATGATTGACACCGAAAGTATAGTCATCATCGGGAGTCTATTGCTTTCAGCTTTTTTTTCGGGAATGGAAATTGCTTTTGTCTCTTCCAACAAAATTTATCTGGAGCTAGAAAAGAAAAAGCAAGGAATTGTTCCTAGAGTACTGACTCATATTACGGAATCCCCCTCTAAATTTATCGCTACCATGCTTGTGGGAAACAACATCTCTATGGTCGTGTATGGGATCTTTATGGGAGAAATGATTCTGAAAATGCTGTTTCCAAGTTACCTCAATCATCAAAGCCTTCCTTTGTTGTTGGTTTTTTACCAATCGTTGATTTCTACAGCCATTATTTTACTGACTGCCGAATTTTTGCCCAAAGTATTGTTTCAGATATACTCCAATACGGTGTTTAAAGCCTTGGTTTTGCCGGCGTTTTTATTTCACATTATTTTTTCGCCCATTACCAAAGTGGTAATGTGGATTTCAAACGCTGTTTTGAGTCGCTTTCTGAAAACTCAAGGCGATGAAGTATCCGCTGTTTTTAGTAAAATAGAACTCGGGAATTATATTACAGAACAAATCGAATCTGCCGAACATCAAGAAACCCTAGACAGTGAAATCCAAATTTTTCAAAATGCGTTGGATTTTTCAAATGTAAAAGCGCGCGAAGTCATGGTTCCTAGAGCTGAAATTACTTCTGTAGAACGCTACGAAAGCCTTCAAACTGTCCAAGAATTGTTTGTAAAAACAGGCTATTCCAAAATTTTAATTTATCAAGGAAATATCGACAATATTATTGGGTATGTTCATTCGTTTGATTTTTTTAAAAAACCCAAATCCCTTCGTTCAATTATACTTCCCGTTGAATACATTCCAGAAACAATTTTAGCCAAAGACGTATTGAATATACTTACCAAAAAACACAAAAGTATAGCCGTTGTTTTGGATGAATATGGAGGTACGGCTGGAATGATTACAGTAGAAGATATTGTTGAGGAGTTGTTTGGCGAAATCGAAGATGAACACGATACCCAACAAATGGTAGAAGAAAAGGTTGACGAAAACACCTTTCTTTTTTCGGCGCGATTGGAAATCGATTACCTGAATGACACCTACCGATTGGATCTTCCAGAAAGCGATCAATACGAGACATTAGGAGGGCTAATCGTTCACAACACCCAAGAGATACCCAATCAAGGAGACCTAGTTCAAATAGAGGCTTTTGACATATTTATTAAAGAAGTTTCGAACACCAAAATCAATTTGATTGAATTAAAAACACCAAAGACTTAATTGGTTTTACATTATCTGCAATGGGTCTTTTATAATTGATAAGGAAATTGTATTTTCGCCTACTGTTTTCAACCAAATAAACAATAAATATGGCAATTTTAGGAAAAATTAGAGAACGTTCTATATTTTTAATTCTGGTAATCGGGATGGCATTATTTGCCTTTGTGATATCAGGTGTTTTTGACGGAGGGAGTGGATCAGGATTCGAAACAAGAGCTCCCATAGGAGAAGTTGATGGCGAAGAGCTTTCAATTGCTGAATTTCGCAATCAAGTCGATTTTTCAGAAAGAAACTTTAATATGACTTCCAGTCAAGCGGTTGAAAATGTGTGGAATCAAATGCTCCGCTCTACTATTTTACAACAAGAGTTTGAAGCTCTTGGCTTGGGCGTTGGAAAATCAGCAATCGAAT
This sequence comes from Flavobacteriaceae bacterium, assembly GCA_029243385.1. Classification (GTDB taxonomy): domain Bacteria; phylum Bacteroidota; class Bacteroidia; order Flavobacteriales; family Flavobacteriaceae; genus JAQWSC01. The sequence continues at coordinate 56,309 of JAQWSC010000015.1, forward strand.
TGGTTTTAAGTGAAAATCCAAATTTCAATTCCGACACTCGATTTCAAAATGAAATCGGTCAGTTTGACGTTCAAAAATTCATCGATTTTTTAGCCGAACTAAAAGCTACGAACCCCATTGCTTTTGAACAATGGAGCAATCAGGAGGAGTCGCTCAAAAATTCATACCGCCAAACTGTTTATCAAAATTTATTGAAAGCCGGTTTAAATGCAACTGAAAAAGATGGAGAATATGCATTTTATTCCGAAGGCAATACTGTGAATATTCAGTACGTTCAAATTCCTTATTCCAGTATTCCCGATAGTTTGGTATCTGTAACCAAAAAAGACATAAAAAATTATATAGAAGAGCATCCTTCAGATTTTGAAGTTGAAGCTTCTCGCGACATTCAATACGTTTTATTTGAAGAATCTCCGTCATTGGAAGATGAAAATGCTATCAAAAGTAGCCTTGAAGAATTGTTGCAAGAAAAAGAAGCTTACAACGATGTTTCCAAATTGACAGAAACTCTTCCTAGTATCAAATCGACGAAAAACATTTCGGAGTTTATTAATGAGTATTCAGACATTAAATTTGACTCGATATATATTGCTAAAGGCGCCTTGCCAACTGCGGCAGCCAACACATTGTTTGCTTTGCCTGAAGGAGAAGTTTTTGGACCGTATTTAGACAACGGCTATTACAAGTTGTCTCGAATGTTGGATCGCAAAAAAGGAGGTTCTGTTCGAGCCAGCCATATTTTGGTTTCCTATCAAGGAGCTTCTAATGCAGCTTCTGATATTACAAGAAGCAAAGCAGCAGCCAAAGCGGAGGCACAACGCTTGTTACGAAAAGCTAGAAACAATCCGAGTACTTTTTCAGACTTGGCAAAAGAATTTTCGGACGGTCCTTCCAAAACCAAAGGAGGCGACTTGGGCTTTTTTCAAGAAGGAGCTATGGTTCCGAACTTTAATGATTTTGTGTTTTCAAACCGCAACGGTAAAATAGGGATGGTTGAAACGGACTTTGGATTCCACGTGATTCAAATTACAGGAAAAGAAGATGTCGTTCTGTTAGCCACCGTAGCTCGCAAGTTAGTTCCCTCTGAAGAAACTAGCAACTTGGTGTTTAACCAAGCTACAAAATTTGAGATAGCCGCCCAAAAAGAGGTCGATTTTGTTCAGGTAGCTGAAGAAAACAAGTATTCGGTTCGACCGGTTAAAAACCTTAAAGTTTTGGACAATAACCTTCCAGGGCTTGAAAATCAAAGACGTTTGGTGCAATGGGCCTTTTCTGAAGAAGCTCAAGTAGGAGATATCAAGCGTTTTAATGTCAACTCAGGAGGCTATGTGGTAGCTCAATTAACGAACGCAGTTGAAGAAGGTCTTTCTCCTGTAGAAGAGGCTTCGGCTCGTGTAACTCCTATTTTAAGAAACCAGCAAAAAGCAGCATACATTTTAGATAACTATTCAGACAATGATACGCTAGAAGCATTTGCTTCGGCAAACAATGTAACGGTTAACTCAGCAGCTGCGCTCAACACTCAGGCTGGAACGCTTTCAGGAGCAGGAAGAGAGCCTCTTATTGTCGGAACTGCCTTTTCAATGTCAGAGAATGAAGTTTCTGAACTGTTGAAAGGTCAAAACGGTGTTTACAAGATCAAGATTACTCAATCTTCCAAAGCAGCACCGATCGAAAATTACACGTTTTTCATCAATCAAGAACAAGAAAAATATCGCAGCAATATTTTGTCGAAAGTTTTCACAGCGTTGAAAGATTCAAAAGAAGTAATTGACAACCGAGCGGAGTACTACTAAATAGAACCATATATACAGTTATAATTCAACCCTTGCCTTTTGGCGAGGGTTTTTTGTACAAAAAAAACCTACAACTGTATAAGTATAAGATTACATCTTAAAAAGGTTAAATATTTAATTTTTCAAACCATATCGTTCAATTTTTTCGAAAAAAGTAAGAACACATCTTCTGGAGTTATAATAGGGGTTTTTTTATGAAAATTTGGGATATGAATAAAAGTTATTGAAATGATAAAAAATTCAGTAACTGCCTTTTTTGTCACAATAAAGTGCTGCGAAAATTTAGCAGTATGATTTTGAATCTTAACCTAAACCTACAAATGAAGAACTCTCTTGATTTTTTTAAAACAAAAATTAAGGGAGTTTTTTTATGAAGGGGCTCAAAAAAAAAGTCCCACCGAGGCAGGACAAAAGATTTTCATCTGCGGCATATAGCCTTATTGTGATAAGAATGATTTAACTAAAAATCATGTCAAAGGTATTTAATTTTTTTTAAACACCCAATTAGTTTGAATAAAACGCAAATGAAAACATTAGGAATATCTTTAGGTGTTGATTCAATAGGATGGTCGGTAATAGACTCCAATCATAAAATTGAGGGAATGGGTGTGCGTGTTTTTTCTCCTGGTGCTCAGAACCTAGGAATGGGCGAGCGCGAAATTTCAAATAAGGCTTCAAAACGTGAGGCGCGTTTGGTTAGAAAGGGACACTTTAGAACCCGTCTTAGAAAGCAAAAATTACTACACTTTTTAATAGACCACAATATGTGTCCCTTATCACATAGCGACGTGGTGGTTTGGGAAAATCAAAAAATAGCTCCTATTGATAAAAGCAAAGAGTGGTTTGCAATGAACCCTTACAAGCTTCGAAGTAAAGCTGTTAGTGAAAAAATATCCTTACACGAATTTGGAAGAGTTTTGTATCACATGGCTCAGCGGAGAGGGTTCTCATCGATTCATTCGCAATACAATCCCATATTGAGTACATTGAAATTGGGCAACCCCGAAAAAAAAACGGTTGGAATTAAAGAAACCAAAAGAAAAATAAAGAATACTACATTGGGGGAATACTTGCATTCCATTCAACCCGAAGAGAATACAACTTATCAGAACAAACCTGCTAGAATTCGAAATCGATATACAGAAAGATCTATGTATATTCATGAATTCAACGTGTTGTTTGACTCTCAAAAACAGTATCACCCAGGGTTGACCAATGCGATAAAAAACAAATTGGGCGTTGGGTTGGAAGAAGAAAATACAGCCAAAGGACTTTTGTTTTTTCAGCGTCCTTTGAAGTCCAAAAAATATTTGGTTGGAAATTGCCCTTTTGAACGCAACAAGACAAAAGCTCCTTCCAGTTGTCCAGAATTTGAAATGATGAAAATTTACAAATGGGTTAATTCAATTCGGTACAATAATTTACCACTGTCTGAAGAACAAAAAGAACAAGCGATTCAAGTGGCACTTAAGTTTTCGCGATTTTCGTTTTTGAAAGTGAGAAAAGCACTCAACAAAACAAGTTCCTCGGATTCATTTAATTATCATGATAACGATATTCAAATCATATCCCATACTCTTGTAACACTTTGTAAGCCAAAGTTTTTTGGAAAGGATTGGTTTGAATTTACCGAAAAAGAGCAAGAAGATATTTGGCATGTGCTGTATTTTTTTAACGATAAAAAGAAATTGATCCAATATGCAGTATCTCATTGGGGATTTTCGCTGAGCAGTGCAAAGGAACTTTCAAAAATTTCTTTGAAAACAGATTATGCAGACTTGAGCCGAAAAGCCATTCGAAATATTATGTTTTTTCTCAAACGATCAATAAGTTATGAATTGGCGGTCATTTTAGGAGGAATTAAATCATCGCTCGGAAAAAACTGGACGCGCTTGGGTGAGGGTGATATTGATGCCCTTGTTTATTCAGTAACATCTCTATATGAAGAAAATGAATTGTATGGTTTTATTCCAGCTCTTCAAGCTCATTTGAAAGACGAATTCCAATTTTCAGAAAAACAGATACGAGGGCTTTACGGAATTGCCTCACAAATTATAAATTACGAATCTTCAAAGTTTTTACCAACCAATGCTAAAGAAGATAAGGAAATCATTGCTCTTAAAAAACCGTTGCTAATAACAACAATTTTTCAATTGAGAAAAGTAGTCAATCAAATTATTAAAAAATACGGCTCCGTGGATCAAATAAAAGTAACCCTTTTACCCGAATTAAAAGCCAGCCGCCCTCAACGAAGAATCATTTACTCTGAACGAAAAAGACGCAAAGAAAATTCACTGAATATCCAACAAAAAGTAATTGATCTTGGTAAAAACCCTACTTTTTTAAACATAACCAAACTTGATTTGTGGGAAGAATCCAAAGGGTTTTGCCCTTATACAGGAACTCCCATTGCAATAGAGGATCTTTTTACAAACAAAGTCTCGGTAGTTTACATTCGCCCTTGGGATCGTTTTATTAATGATTCTAATTTGAACCGAACCCTTTGCAAAACGTATTTTAAAAAACATATTGAAGGGCAAACTCCTTACGAATTTTTTTCTTCCGACATAAAATACAATTGGGACGATATTAAAAAAAGAACCGCTAAGATTTTTTCTGACTCTAAAACACATCCCAATAGCTATGAGAAATTCAAACACTTTGTTCTTGTTGGAAAACAAGATGCAAACTATTTGACAGAAATCAACGATCAGCACCATTTGAGTTTGGAGGTACAATGCTATTTGAATAAAATTTGCTCCAATGTAATAATGAGTTCAGGCTTTGTAAACAATCGACTTAGAAAAAAATGGAATCTTGATTTACCAGATGACAAGCAACGAAAAACGCTTTTAGATGACCATAGACTCCATGCTATGCACGCATTAACAACCGCCTGTTGTGAAATTAAATTTTTAAATGCTTTGGCTCATCACAATCGTTTTGAAATTACAAATAACCCTTCGTTATTTCCAATGCCATGGGCTGGTTTTGATAAAGATGCTAAGGAGGCCTTGGATAAAATTATTGTGAGCCACCAATTCAAAGATACCATACTCACAAGTACGCACTATAAAACTCGAAAGAAAGGAGTTTTGTATAGAAACAAAGGGGTAGCGGCTCGAGGGAGCTTACACAGAGAAACCTATTACGGGAAACGAACAACCCAAAGTGGCGAAGCCTACCATCTTAGAAAACCACTGGGAACCATTACCACTCTTAAACAAATCAACCGAATAGTAGACCCTGTGATTAAAAAATTAATTTTTAATCGCATTCAATCTTTGGGTGGTTTTGATAAAGGAAAAGTTCCTAAAAAAGCCTTTTTCAGCAAAACCAAGACCGGGAAAACAATCCCCAAAATATTTTTACCCAACCGAAATGGCGACCCAGTTCCTGTGTTGAAAGTTCGTGTTAGAAATCAAGTAGGTAATGCGGTTCAGATAAAGTCACAAGGAAATAAATATGTAAATCCTAGAAACAATCATCACGTTCTTATTTACGAAGACTTAATGGGAAATTTACAACAAGAGATCGTTACATTTTGGGAAGTTGTTGAACGAAAGCGAAACGGGAAACCTGTGATTCAGATGCCTGACGATGGAAAAAAAATTATAACAACTCTTCAAATCAATGATTGCTTTATCTTAGGAATGGATGACAAGGCAATCCACTGGAATCGTTTGGATTACAAAACAATTAAAGATCACGTTTATCGTGTTCAGCGATTGTCTTCGTGTTTCTATGAATTTAGAAGAGTATTTGATGCAAATATTACCAAATCAATCTATCCTAACTATGTGAGAATTCTAAATTTTGGGAATCACAAAACGGGATGGATGACGTACAATCCTATAAAAATAAAAGTTAATGCCATTGGAGAAATTTCAAAACATGAAATCTCCTCAAACAGTTCTTTACATATTGACTCATCCAATGTTGTTTTAAACGTATAATCCTGTCTTTCATCAGTTGGGCAGGAATGACCTTATTTCGAGAAGTTAAAATTTATTGTGATTTGATTTTTTAAAAGGTCATCAACGAACAATGATCACTAAATAGTGAGCGTTTACTGAATTTAAAAAAATGAGAATAGTATTGTGGTTTGATTTTAATTCAAACGACGTTGGATGTGTCAAAAAAGAAGCTCGGATTTATAGTCCCAGGCTTTGAGTACAAAAAGTACAAGAAAGACAACAGCAGTTCCGAGTTTTAAAAAAGTACCTGTCAAAAACCCAATAAATGAGCCCAGTGCTGCTCGAAAAGCCTTTTTAGAATCTTTATTTTTACTCATTTCTCCTGCAAAAGCACCTATAAAAGGGCCGATAATGATTCCAAAAGGAGGGAAAAACAATACTCCTAAAATAAGTCCAATAGTTGTTCCAATCATTCCCGACTTTGTGCCTCCAAATTTTTTGGTTCCTAACAGAGGAATCACATAATCTAGCAGAAAAATCGCGATAGCCACAGCCAAGGTAATCCCTAAGAAACGCCAGTTGTCAGGAACAGCCTTTGTTGCGTGGAGCGCCCACAAGCCAAACCAACCAGTTAGGGGGCCTGGAAGCACAGGAAGAAAACTTCCGACTACTCCCAACATCACTAACAAAATGCCCACAAAAAACAATAGTGTATCCATTGAATGCATATTTATGCCATAAAAATACGAGATAGAATTGAAAATCATCAAACAAACCTCAAATTTTCGTAATTTTCACAAATGAATAAGTGGCTTCTATTACTAAGCGTTACACTCGTTTTTTTTTCGTGTAAACAATCATCACCTGAAAAACATTCGATTTCTTACGAATGGACTTTTTCAGACGAAAGCCCTTCTTTTTCTCACTGCGATTCACTTCAAACTTATAAAGAGCAATATCAGTGCTTTCAAAAAGAATTGAGTCGTTTGTTATCCAATCAGATCAACCAATACCGACTGCAGCCCAACAACCCACTCAATGACACTCTTGTACTTACTTTATTGATAGATCAAAAAGGCAAGATATCCATTAAAAATAGAAGCACTAACACGAATATCGATACCGAATTTCCTTTTATAGACAGTCTTTTACAACTGTCGGTATCCAAGATGCCCAATGTGTTGCCAGCAACCAAGACTAATGTTGGACTTCCTGTAAAATCCACGATTGACTTGCCTCTTATTTTTAAAACGACACCTCAATAATATTTCAGTAGCTTTGTATAATGAGTCAAAATCAATCCCCTTCTTCAGAACGTATTATTTTAGGGATCGATCCTGGGACAACCATCATGGGTTTTGGATTGATTAAGGTGGTTGGAAAAAAAATGGATTTTCTTCAACTCAACGAGTTAAAATTGAATAAATTAGATGATCATTACGTTCGTCTTAAGCTTATTTTTGAACGCACCATTGAGCTGATTGACTCATTTCACCCGGATGAAATTGCGATTGAAGCTCCTTTTTTTGGTAAAAACGTGCAATCCATGCTCAAATTGGGGCGCGCTCAAGGAGTTGCCATGGCGGCTGGACTATCAAGAGGCATTCCCATCACGGAGTATTCTCCTAAAAAAATAAAAATGGCCATCACGGGCAGTGGAAATGCAAGCAAAGAACAGGTTGCCAAAATGCTTCAAAGCGTTTTGGGGCTAAAAACACTTCCTAAAAATTTAGATTCAACCGACGGTTTGGCAGCGGCAGTATGCCATTTTTATAACGCTGGAAATCAACAATCTAACAAAAAATTTTCTGGCTGGGCTTCTTTTGTAAAACAAGAGGCACACCGCGTTAAAAAATAAAGGTTTGGCAGGAGTTTATATTCATATTCCATTTTGTAAACAAGCTTGTCACTACTGTGACTTTCATTTTTCAACACAGTTGAATCACAAGACTGCCATGCTCAGTGCTATCAAGAAAGAAATAGCCATTCGGTCAGTCACATTTTCGCAATCTATCGAAACGATTTATTTTGGAGGAGGGACCCCTTCTGTACTTACTCCCACAGAAATCGCGGAATTGATACACCAAGTACAATCTCATTTCAATGTGACCGAAAATCCTGAAATTACTCTTGAGGCTAACCCTGACGATTTAAATACATTCACGCTTCAATCCCTATCCGATTCTTATGTAAATCGCTTGAGTATAGGCATACAATCGTTTGATAACCATGAATTGAAAATGATGAATCGGGCTCACAACGCAGATCAAGCCATTCAGTGTTTGGATGCCGCTTCTAAGTTGTTTAAAAATATTTCTATTGATTTGATATACGGAATGCCAGATAGCTCATTAGCATCCTGGCAAAAAAATATTGAACAAGCACTGGAATTTGATTTTCCACATATTTCTTCTTATGCCCTAACCATTGAACCCAAAACAGCGCTTTACCATTTTGTAAAACAAGAAGTCATAACGCCTCTTGAGGAGGAGAAAGTTCAAGATCAATACCATTTACTTGTTGATAGGATGGAACAAAATCACTTTGTCCATTACGAATTGTCTAGCTTTGGAAAACAAGGGTATTTTTCTAAAAACAATACGGCCTATTGGAAAGGCAAAACCTATCTAGGAATTGGTCCTTCGGCTCATAGTTTTGACGGTCAAAAAAGAAGCTGGAATGTGTCTAATAATGCTCAATACATAAATGCTCTTCAAAAAGGGATGCGCCCGTTTGAAGAAGAAATTTTATCCAAAGTCGATCAATACAACGAATATATCATGACAGGACTTCGCACCCTATGGGGCGTTTCCGAAAAAGAAGTTCGTCATCGCTTTGGAGAGTCGTATGTAGAACATCTTTTGAAGCAGTCGCAACGTTATGTGGATGAGGGATTGCTTTTTTGGGATCAAAAATGCTTAAAAACTACCTCAAAAGGGAGCTTCTTAAGTGACGGGATTGCCTCTGCACTTTTTTTGATCAACCTTTAGCAGAAAAAAATCTTTTTTCAACCAGCATTTTTTTCTAAAAATAGTTGAGTGAAATGGTGATAAAAAAGCGGGATGGTTTCAATCCCTTTCAAGAAATTGAATACTCCATAGTGTTCATTAGGAGAATGAATGGCGTCGCTATCCAACCCAAAACCCATCAAGATAGTTTTGCTTTCTAACGATTCTTCGAACAATGCTACAATGGGAATACTTCCTCCATCTCGAACCGGAATGGGTTTTATTTTAAAGGCATCTTCGTATGCTTTGCTCGCTGCTTGGTATTCAATACCATCCGTTGGAGTTACATACGCCTCTCCACCGTGGTGCTCGGTAACTTTCACGGTAACTCCTGCTGGAGCAATGGATGTAAAATGTTTCGCAAAAAGACGGCTGATTTCTTTCCAGTTTTGGTTGGGAACCAATCGCATGGATATTTTTGCGTAGGCTTTGCTAGCAATTACTGTTTTAGAACCCTCTCCCATATAGCCGCCCCAAATACCATTGACATCCAATGAGGGCCGAATAGACTTTCGTTCGTTGGTAGAATAGCCATTTTCTCCATAAACAGCTTCTATGTCCAATGCTTGTTTGTAGGCTTCTAATGAAAATGGCGCTTTTGCCATTTCTTCTCGCTCACCTTTGGATAACTCCTCTACTTTGTCATAAAACCTTGGAATGGTAATGTGATTTTGATCGTCGTGAAGGGAAGCAATCATTTGGGTTAAAATGTTGATAGGGTTTGCTACTGCTCCGCCATAAAGTCCAGAGTGCAAATCTCTGTTAGGACCTGTAACTTCTACTTCCATATAACTCAATCCTCTTAGCCCTGTAGTGATGGAGGGCTGCGAATTGCTTAGCATTCCTGTGTCAGAAATTAAGATGACATCATTGGCGAGCTTTTCCTTATTGTTTTTCACAAAAACCTCGAGATTTTCGCTACCAACTTCTTCCTCTCCTTCAATCATAAACTTTACATTACAAGGAAGACCCGATGTTTGTTGAAGCAATTCAAAAGCTTTAATATGCATAAACATTTGCCCTTTATCGTCGCAAGCTCCTCTTGCAAAAATTGCTCCTTCAGGATGTATATCGGTTGTTTTGATAATTGGCTCAAAAGGGTCGTTATCCCAAAGCTCTATGGGATCTGCTGGCTGGACATCGTAATGACCATACACCAAAACGGTAGGTAATTTGGGATCTTTTATTTTTTCTCCATAAACAATTGGATAACCATCAGTTTCACAAATTTCTACAGAATCACATCCCACTTTTTCCAATTGTTCTTTCACGGCCTGGGCCGTTTTGATGACATCATCCGCATAGGCTGGATCTGCACTTACAGAGGGAATGCGAAGCAAATCAAATAATTCTTCTAAAAAACGATTTTGGTGTTTTTCTATGTATTTTTTATGAATATTCATAGGGAATGATTTAGATAGTAAAGGTACAAAAATCCACTTGTTTTTTTGACACCTATGAGCATCGGAGTTTTAATAATCTTGTGTATATTTGCAGTCCACATTTTGCGGGTGTGGTGAAATTGGTAGACACGCTAGACTTAGGATCTAGTGCTTAACGGCTTGGGGGTTCGAGTCCCTTCACCCGCACAAAGCTTCAACGATAGTTGGGGCTTTTTTTATGTATAATTTTTTACATAATAGTCTGAACGCGCGACTTTATTCATACCCGCAGTAGCTTCTATAAATTGATTGCGATCGGATTTGGTTGTAAAGACCCAAATACAAAAACTGTCTTTACTGTGATAAATGGCCTTTAATTCGTCATCAATAGCGGAAAGTTCTGGCGGGATTTTAGCAGGAATACAAATCATCATTTATGATTTAATATGTCTAATATTCTTTGGGTTGCCCCTTGATGTTCGGTTACTTTATCGTAATTTTTTTTTCCTTTTTGTTGGCACAATGCATTGTCTTCCATTAAGATTTTGAGTTGTTCTGAACAACTATTAGCAGAAGCAACACTGATCACTCCTCCATTAGAAATAAGCTCAATTGCTTCAGGAAATTTTGCGTAGTTTTTTCCGATAATAATGGGGATGCCTTCAGCGGCAGGTTCCAAGATGTTGTGAAGACCAGAAGTTCCCATGCCACCTCCCACATAGGCAATAGAAGCATAGGCATAGCAGCGACTCAATACTCCTATTGTATCCAAAACAAGAACTGGACAGTTGCTTAGTTTCGAAATATCTGTTTGGGTATATCGCCGACTTCCTTCGGGCAATTTTGCCATTAGACGGTCTATTTTATCTTCGTGCATTTCGTGTGGAGCTATCAACCAACACCAGTTATTGGGTGTAGCATGAATCGCATCTAACAGCACAGCTTCGTCTTCAGGCCATGTGCTTCCTGCTACCACACACTTTCGTGTTCCTTTAAATGATTCCATAAAAGGAAGGGGCTCTTTGGGGGCGCCTACTCGGTCATAGCGAGTATCACCGCTAATACTTATATTATTGAAACCAATCCCTTTGAGCAATTGTTTGGAAGTATTGTTTTGAAGAAAAAAATGAGTAAAGCATGAAAGTGTTTTTCGCATCCAGTTTCCTGAGGGTTTAAAAAACCATTGATTTTCTCTAAACATTCCAGCTATGAGATAAGTGGGAATCTGTAGTTTTTTGAGTTGTTTTAGGTAATTGGGCCAAAATTCGTATTTAATAAAAAAGGCTTTTTCAGGACGTACGATATTTAAAAATCGCTGAACATTTTTTGGGGTATCCAAAGGCAAGTAGGTGGTCACATCGGCAAGGGGATTGTTCTTTTTAATTTCATATCCTGAAGGTGAGAAAAAAGTAATAACAATTTTGTGATTGGGATGGGTTTTTTTAATCGCCTCAATAATTGGAACTCCTTGTTCATACTCTCCAAGCGAGGCAGCATGAAACCAAAAGGTTTTATCGTTGGAATGAAGTGCTTTTTTGAGTTGATCAAAGGTATTTTTTCGACCTTTTACGAATAATTTTACTTTGCCACCCCCGAGCGAACCTATAGGAAGAATACTTTGGATAAATTGTGTTAAGAGTGAATAAACGAATTGCATACGGTCTTTAAATAAGGCAAAAATACGGTTTTTAATGAGAAGAACTTCGGAGGTGTAATATGTTTACCAGTCTATTTTTGTAATTTCGCTAACTAATAGCGAAAGTTGTTTTATGAAAAAAATTCAAATGGTTGACCTTCAAGGGCAATACCAATACATCAAACCGCAGGTTGATAGCACCATTCAGAAAGTAATTGATACGGCAAGCTTTATTAATGGGCCTGCAGTTCGTAGTTTTCAAACGGAATTGGAGACTTATTTGGGTGTAAAACATGTGATTCCATGTGCCAACGGTACGGATGCACTTCAAATTGCAATGATGGGATTGGGGCTCAAGCCCGGGGACGAGGTAATAACAGCAGATTTTACTTTTGCTGCTACCGTTGAGGTGATTGCTTTGCTTCAGCTTACGCCTGTATTGGTAGATGTTGAAAAAGACACGTTTAATATTAATCCAGCAGCTATTCGAAAAGCCATAACTCCAAAAACCAAGGCCATTGTTCCTGTTCACTTATTTGGTCAGGCTGCTAATATGGAAGCCATTATGCAGATTGCTAAGGAACACAACTTGTATGTGATTGAAGATAACGCACAAGGAATAGGCTCGGATTACACTTTTTCGGATGGTACCAAAGCCAAAACAGGAACTATCGGAGACATTGCATCTACATCTTTTTTTCCTTCTAAAAATTTAGGATGTTATGGCGATGGCGGTGCGATTTTTACCAACAATGATGAATTGGCGCATGCCATTCGTGGAATCGTTAATCACGGAATGTATGTTCGTTATCATCACGACGTTGTGGGCGTCAATTCCCGATTAGACAGTATTCAGGCCGCAGTTTTGAGTGCGAAACTACCGCTTTTAAACTTTTATAACGAACGTAGAAAAGAAGCTGCGATTCGATACACTGAGCGGTTAGCGAATCATCCCAAGTTGATTACTCCCTATCGAGAAGCCGCTTGTGACTCGCATGTTTTTCATCAATATACCCTACGAGTAATTGATGCTGACCGAGATGCACTGGTTAAGCATCTTAATGCTCACGAAATCCCGTGTGGAGTTTATTATCCGATTCCTTTGCATTTACAAAAGGCTTATGCCGATTCTCGATACAATGAAAATGATTTTCAGATAACCAATCAACTGGTTCAAGAAGTGATATCATTGCCCATGCATACGGAACTGGAGCAAGACCAGATAGACCATATATGCAGTCATATCATCACTTTCTTAAACTTATAATACCAAACCAATGGAATTTCAAACAGGAGATCAAGTAACATTATATGTAGTCAAAGAAACAGACCTTGGATACAATGTACTCATCGAAGAATCCTATGAAGCGCTTTTATTTTCTAGCGAAATCTTTCAACCTGTTCATGAAGGAATGCAGCTAACGGGATATATTAAAAATATTAGAGAGGACGGAAAGATTGACGTTTCTCTCCGCCCTCAAGGGTTTTTGAATGTTATTGAAAAGGATTGCCTTACCATCCTTTCGCATTTAGAGAAAAATGATTTTTTAGAATTGACAGATAAAAGCACCCCAGAGGAAATAGGTTTTTATTTAGAAATGAGTAAAAAAGCTTTTAAAAAAGCAGTGGGAGCGCTTTACAAAAGAAAGCGTATTGTGTTAAAACCGGATCGAATTGAGTTGGCAAAAGTGCAAAAACCAAATTCGTAGATTTTTGTAAAAACAGCTACATTGTGATTTAATTTTAGAGTTTAATTATGAAGTATTTATTAGGATTGCTTACATTATTACTTTTGTGCAATTGTAACAACGTTTCCAAAAATAAGCCTAAGACTTCAATGACATCAATTGATTTGACCAACAAAGGAATTGGACCTGTAACTCATTTGGAGTTTGATTCGATTATTGATGTTAGCTTGGCTGAAAAGGGGGATAAAATTTTTGGTGCCAAATGTACTTCGTGTCATATGGAAGAGGTTAAATTAATCGGTCCTCCTATGAAGGGAATCTATGAAAGAAGAAGTCCGGAGTGGGTAATGAATATCCTATTAAACCCAATCGAGATGCTCAAAAAAGATCCCGATGCTTCAGCTCTTCTAAAAGAATACAACAATGTAATGATGTTGAATCAAAACCTAACCATGGAGGAAGCAAGAGCCATCGCAGAGTATTTGAGAATGTTGTAAATAAAGGGATTTCAAATCTTTAATAAAAGTTAAGAATAGCGCTTTTATTTTTCCATCATTTTTTTGGTCAACTCGTTCATGGCTTCTACTTTTTCTTCAAAATCGCCTTTGAGTTTATTGCGATAGGTGTGGAGTTTTTCTAACAATTCATCCATTTGGTCGGGTAAAAAATCTTCAAGATATTGTCGGATTCTTTTTGCCATTGTAGGAGATTTTGCATTGGTAGAAATGGCAATTTTCAAGTTTCCTTTGGTCACAATTCCTCCCATATAAAAATCGCATAAGGGCGGATTGTCGGCTACATTTACTAGAATGTTCTTAGAGCGACAATCGTTATAGACTTCAAGGTTTACGCTGGGTTGATCGGTTGTAGCAATTACCAAATGCTTGCCTTCAAGATATTTTTTATGGTAAGAGTCCTTGATATAGGCAACTTTGTTTTTGTCAACACATTTTGAAGTTTCTTCTCGAAGCATTGGCGAGACCAAAGTAACAGCGCTATTTGGGCTTGATTTAAACAAAAACTCCATTTTCTCCAAGGCAACAAACCCGCCTCCCACAATTAAAATTTGTAGTTGAGAGGTTTTCAAAAAAACAGGATACAATGGGTTTTTTTCTAGTTTCATTAAAGAAATATGTTGTCGCAAAGGTAATTAATAATGAGATAACGAAGGAATTTAGATTTCCGGTGTATATTTTTTTTTATCTTGTAAAATATAATCATAATTACCGCTATGAAACGACTTCTTTTATTCATTCCATTTCTTTTGGCGTTTACTTGTAATGATAGAAACGATGAACAAACAGCCGAGTGTATTGATTACGAAGCCATAAATGAAAATGCAATTTGTACGGAAGAGTACCTACCAGTTTGTGGGTGCAATATGGTTACCTATTCTAATCAGTGTAAAGCTACTATAGCAGGTGTTCAATCTTTTACTAAAGGAGCCTGTTCTAGTGTTGAAGTAGAAAAGGAATTTACCCTTTGGAATTCTATGGGAATTCAATCGTATAGCTTTGACTTGATGGTTTCTTGCTATTGCATCATTGACGAACCGTATTCTATAACCGTTGTTGAGGGCGAACCAACCAGTATTACTGGAAATGAAGAATGGGGTCACGAAGGAATTCCATTAACTATTGAGGAATTGTTTACAAAGATCAAAGATTTATTGAGCCAAGAACCTTATCAACACAGTTTGGAATTTGATCCAGAATATGGATACCCTACTTCAGTTTATTTCGATATGGATGAGCAAATTGCGGACGAGGAAATTGGATATACCATTGAAAATTTTCAAATCCTTTCTGATTAGTTACCAGGCGTAAGCTACATTCAATTTGTTTTTATTCCTTATAGAATGTAATGGCTGTTATCGTTTGTACTCTGCTTTTTTTACGGCAAGTTTTGGAAGTCTTTCTTCTGTAAATAAGCCCCAGTGTTTCTCAGGCTCATACGGATCTGGAGATCCTTTCCATAATTCGTCAAAGGCTTCAAAAACAAATGTCAAAACCTTGTCTTGCTCTGACCATTGGTTCAGCTCTTGAAAATATATTTTTTGAAAAATCTCGTTCACATTTTCTTTAGGAATCCCCTCTCCATTAGATGTTGTAGCCCATCCTGCTTCCGTAATTACAACTGCCTTATTAGGATATTTTTCAGCGACTTGTATGTAATTTTGTTGCGTAAAATTCATTGCCTGATCGATAGTTTTGTATTCCCAAACTGGGTAGGTATGTATGGAAATAAAATCTACAACTTCAGCTAAGGGTTCCAGTTTATGAAGCCACGGTTCATAGTTTTCACAAAAAGTAACTGGTTGTTTGGCTTTTTGTTGAACTTTTTTAACGTATTCAATTACGCGGTTCACGGGTACTAAATGGTCTGTCCAATCTACACAAGCTTCGTTTCCTACAGAAAGCGAAAATACAATTTCAGGATATTCATTGGCAAGACGAATGAGTTCTGAAATTTCGTCGCTGTTTTTTTCACGATTCTTTTTTAATTGATCTTCGCTATACATTCCTCCATCCCAAGGACAATTAGGATTGTTTTCTTCAGCAACGATATAAGCTCCCAGCATTACTTTTAATGAAAGGGCTTCGTTTTTGATTACTTCCAAAACAGTTTTGGAATGAGCGTCACAACTATACAGTCGAATGTATTGCCAATGTTCTTGAACAATGTGTAAATCTTCTTTTACTTCCAAATAGCTAGGATAACTGACACCCGGTTGCTGTCCTTTTCTAAAACCAGAATAACACACAGCTTTTCCTTCAGGAATTGAAAATAAATCGGAATATATCATAAAATATGTTTGTGTATCTATGGGTTAAAACTAAAATTTTAGTTTTTCGTTTTTATCCCAAAGACCCCAATATGCTCCAACATCCCCTTCAGAATCTACTTTCCACGATTCATCGAAAGATGAAAAATAAAACATTTCAATATCATCTTGTTTTGACCACAATTGTGCATTGATAAAATACTTTAATGCATTGTCATACGATGGATGAGCACCCCCTAAACTACTTCCTTGACTCGGCCAGCCTGTTTCGGTAATAATCACTTTTTTTCCTTTACCAGCTCTAACGGCTTCTTGGTACATTTGTTTCATGTACATCAATGAGTATTCTTGAGTACAACCTTCCCAATAGGGGTAGCAGTTGGCCAGGATCACATCACAAACTTCTGTAATTTTTGGTTTTGCAGAAAATTCATAATAGGCATCTACATAACCTACGGGAATATCGGGAATTTCTTTTTTTACTTTTTTTATAAAGTCAATTAATTCTCCTTCTTCCAAGTCACCTCTGTACATGACTTCGTTTCCAACTGCAGCAATATCAACGTATCCGGATTTGCTTAACTCTAACAGCCCTTGAACTTCTTTTTCATTGATTTCAGCATCGCTTCCTAACCAAGCGCCAACCAACGTTTTCATACCCAATTCTTTGGCAATCTTTGGGATATTTTCATTGCCTTCTGTACACGAAAATACGCGAATCCATTGGGTATAAGGTTTAATAATTTCAAGCCTTCTTCTAATTTGATCTTCGCTAATTTGTTCGCCAGGCTCTTGACCTTCTCCATAAGGACTAAAGCACAATCCGTGCATTCCATTTTTCAACAGTTCTTCGCTCAATGATTGGAGTTTGTCTGTACTCATATTGGCACAATTTACTCCGGTAAGCGACATCATCTTCTCTTTTCTGTACGACATTATATTCTAGTTAGTTAAAATTTCTGATTTTCTTTTTGCGAGCTTTTGGGTTATTTCGTTCGCTTTTTCTTCCGTCAAATCATAATCTGACATTATGTATATTGCAAAAAGGGTTCCTAGTATGGGTAGTCCCGAAAAAAACAATCGTAAGCCAAACAATGCTTCTTCTGTTTGTGTAGCTCCCCCAGATTCCCAGCCAATTATGGACAAAATAAGACCGCTTAATCCACCGGCAATTCCAAACCCAAATTTAACCATCCACCAATAGATAGCCCCAAAAATACCTTCGCGTCTTTTTCCTGTATTCAACTCGTCTAAATCAATTACATCAGCCGTCATAGACATCATCAATGTAAATAACCCACCTATTCCAAAGGAGAAAAAAGGCAATGCAAATAGAAACATATAGGGTTTTCCAGGAATAAATAAAAACCACAACATCACGTATCCAATAATTGAAACGGTTTGAGAAATAATAAACGCTTTCTTTTTACCGGTTTTTTCAGACAATTTTGTTACAACAGGAATCACTAAGAACGTTGTAACCGTAGCCCCTACACTTCCAAATAGAGTAGGCCACCACCAGGCACCATCAGGCCCTGTAACTCCGTTAAACAGATAGAAAACAATGATAAAATAAGTAAAAGCAGCCACGGTGTTAAAGGCATTGAACACTAAAAAAGTAGCTATACATAATTTTTTAAAGGCTTTAATTTTGAATGCCTGCATAAAATTTACGACAAAAATTGTGTGTAAATTTTTTAAGATGTTTCTAAAGGTTATACTCTCGTAATTTTTATTGAGTGTTGATTCACTTCTAATACAAATAGCTGGGATAACTGCAAAGATTGTACAAATTACACTTACCCAAATAGCGAGTTCTCTTACTGCCATTTCACTCGATTCAAAAAAGTTTCGATCATCCATTATTACCCAGAACCAAGGGGCAATAATCCAAGCCCATTGTCCAATAAACTGAGATACAGCCATGATGTTTGTCCTCTCATGAAAATCATCACTCATTTCGTAGCCCATGGCAACGTAAGGCACACTAAATATGGTTAGTCCGATGTAAAACAATAAAGACCAAGAAAGAAAGTAAATAAAGTTGTATTCTACAGTACTTCCTTTATGCAACTGCCACATGATAATAAATGCTACTCCCATAATGATTGCTCCAAGCAAAACATATTGCCGTCTCCGACCCCATTTTGATCGGGTATTGTCGGAGATAAAACCCATAATAGGATCTAAAATAGCATCAAAAAGTCTTGGAAATATCATTACAAATCCCCACATCCAACCAGGAAATCCCAGACTTTGAACAAGGACAACTATAAAAATACTGATTACTGCTGGGAACATTTGATTGGCGAGCATTCCAAATCCAAAAGCGATTTTTTCGCCCAAGGAAACCTGTCGAGTTACCCCCGGTTTGTTACTATTTTTCATCTTTTAGTGTGTTTTAGGACTGTTTAAAACAATCGTTTGTATCGCTTGGGGGCTGATAGTTATATGTTTGGACACTTTTTCATGTTGTAACTTAAAGCTTTTAGGAGTTTTTCCTTCATTAAATACAACTACTGAAATAGAATTGTCTGGATTTTTAGCAGCTGTAACCATGAGCTCATCATCTGTTTTTTCCACACCAATTACTTCTGCACCAGGACGAATGTATTTACTAAAATGCGCCATGATATAGTACAAGGGCGTAAAATAAACTTCATCGTTTTTTGGATCAACAATTACGGGAGCAATACACCAATTCTTAAACCAGTTAGGACCTCCTTGTGTATCCAAGACCATGTTCCAATCTACCCATCCATCAACCCAGTTGTTCAGGCAACCAATAATGTCTCTAGCGTATCGATTGGCGGGAGCATATTTTGGGTGTAAATACTTATTTTCTTCTTCACGCCAAATATATCCCCAGTCGGTAGCTTCTTTTTTCCAGTACCAAGGATCGTTTTTCCACACAGGAACTTCATCATCAACACAGGCTTCGGTTTGAATTAAATATTTGTTTGGGGCTTTTTGATGTGCGTATTGTAGCTCTTCGGGAAAGTAATGGTAAGTGCTTTCGTACCAATGAATGGCAGTACCATCAAAGTATTTGGAGGAAGCTTCATCTTTGTACATTGAATCAACCCATTCTTTGAGTCCTTCTCTGTTTTGGTCATATCCTAAAATCATGACGTCTCCTTTGCCGTCTGCTTCCAGTTTTGGGCCTAAGTGGTGTTGCACAAACTGAGTCATTTCGTCGGGAGTATAGTGCATACTTTCCCAGTTGTTTCCGTTTCCATGAGGCTCGTTTTCAACGGTAAATCCCCAAATATCAATCCCCTCTTTTTTGTAGGCATCGGCGTATTTTGAGAAAAAGAGAGCCCACGTATCGTAGTATTTTGGAAGTAGTTTTCCGCCCACCCAATGGTTGTTGTCTTTCATCCATGGAGAGGCAGTCCAAGGAGAAGCAATAATTCGAAATCCTTCTTTTGAGATTGACATAGCGTCAAGAATCATTGGAATCAAATCGTCTTTATCTTCTTGTATAGAAAAATGCGCTAAGTTAACGTCGTCAGCAACTGGGCTGTAAGAGTAATTACTAAGAGAAAAATCACAGGAATTCATATGAGTTCGTGTGAGCGAATAGCGAGCGCCTTCGTCTGAAAAATAAGCATTTAGAATAACATCTCTATTTTTTTGACTTAGCTGATTCAACAAATAAGCAGACGCTTCAGTAAACGAACCACCAAATCCAGTAATGGTTTGGAAGGTTGTTTCAGGATCGAGCTTAATGGTTGAAGAATCGTCTGATTCCGAAAATTCATCGATTTGAGTCAACTTATTGCCGCTCTCGGATGTTTCATATACGGTTACATCAAGGGGGCTGTTTTCACTACAAGAGCTCATTATCAAACAGAGTATTAAGGTTGGATATATTGTTTTCATATTTTAGTGTTTTTCAGAGTGAAAATTGATTGAATTTTTCTTCAATCACGTGAAACGTTTCTTTTTTATTTCTGTCGATATCAACGATTCCCCAGTATTCTTCGTTGGGATTTCTGTCATAGGGAACGCCCGAACTGTTAGGAGCTTGCCCTCCAACATCTTGTTGATTTGGATTTCCTGCTTTCCACCATCCATCAGTAAATGAAAATATCAATATCCCTGAAATAAGATTGGTATGTTCTAGGGTGTCGTCAATAATTTTTCCGTTGGCTACTGCTTGAGCTAGTTGATTTTCTCCTTGATCAAATCCTTCTTTGGCAACGGACATATAACTGTCTGCTCCAGCTTCAGAAAAATACATAGGCTTGTCACTGGCGTCTTCCCATTCTAAAATTAAACTAGAAGGATTGATCCATCGATACACATTTATTCCCCAAACATCAATATTGGGGCTCATTGAAAAGGCCAATGAGTCAGGCATATCGCCATGAGCCGTCGCAACAGGATGATTTGAATCGATTTGATGAATTTTTTCAGCAGCCTCGTTAAGCGCTTGATACCAGTTTTTAAGATCTCCGTCAAACCATTCGGGGTGGTAGTTGTATTCGTTGCCTAGTTCCCACAAGAGAATGGCATTGTGATTTTTATATTTTAAAATATAATCAGCAAAACTTCCTGAAAGAATATCGTAATATCCATTTTGATTATATCCAAAGCCAATCACAACTTTCATTCCTGCATTTTCAATTTTGTCAAGAATTTCGACCTGATCAATAGGCTCATACACTCTCAAGGTATTGATTCCTGCTTCTTTCATAAGTGCAAGATCTTGATCGATATTATCAAAACTTCTTTTGGTAGCGTTTTTGGGAACAGGGTGGTAACAAACTCCCTCCATAAAATAGGGGGATCCATTAACCATTATTTGTCTTCCTTGCGTAGAAACAACATCAACAGGATTACTAGCTACACATCCAATAACAATTATTGAAAATAAGAATAGAATACTTTTGTTGATGGTCATAATTTTGATTTTTAGTTCATTTGAGACTCAAGAATTGCTGGCGGTAAAACAGCAATAAATAAATTATCGGGATTTCCTTTATAGGTCTTTGTAACGGTCTTCCCATCTCTTGAAAGCCCGTTCAAGACACCCTGATCAAAGCGATCCCAAAGTGCATACTTGACTTTTCCGTCAACGGTTATTAGACCAAAATGATTTTCCGATCCTGATGGATTTTTTGAATCTTTCCAAGGTTCATCAAAGGCTTCAAAATAAAAACAGCTAATGTTGTTTTTGTTTGCCCACGATTGTATGTTTTTATAATACAACGCTTGTTTGTATTGATCAGCTGCCCGAGTACCCTTGATGTTGAACATATCTCCAGAATAACTTGCCCATCCAGTTTCTCCAATATGCATGGGTTTTTTTATCCCCAAATTATAAAGGTATTCTTTAACACTATTGAACTGAGCAATAGCATAATTACTTGCCCGATCCATGAGGATATTTATGGTTTCTATATCCGACAAGCCTTTGGTTTCTTTTGAGGATATTTCCCAAAAACCAGAATTGTGATATGTATCGTGAAAAGGGTAGGTGTGAACAGAAATATAATCAACAGCACGCGCCAATGCTTCTAAATCGGGATGATGATACGAACTATCGCCTCCTCCCCAGGATGCGAAATTATCGGAACTGGTTATCCACAAATCATTGGGGAGCTTGTGATTGGTTTTTACATCTTGTAAATAGTTTACATATTTAAGAACAACACCAGGTTTTACGTAATACGACCAAGCCCAGTGAACCATTGCCTCGTTTCCTACGCTTATGATTTTTACGATATCTGGGTACATATTGGCCAATTTTACCGCTTTTTCAATTTCAAGGGTGTTGGCAGATTCGTCTTCTTCCTCGTGATTTGGGTTATCAGTCCAAGCTCCTTCACAATCAATCCAGGCACCGAGCATTACATACATTTCAAACGTTGGAACTTCGTTTTTTAACTCACGAATGGCTTTGAGTATGTTGGGTGCATGATCGAATTGCAAATTGTACGTCCGAAGGATTTTAAAACCTAAAGCGGCTAAAATTTTCAAATCTTCTTTGAGTTCTTCAAGTGTAGGCTGAATTTTTCTAGTGTTGTGACGATATCCACCATAGGATATGGCTGGGTAGTTGGGATTTCCCAGGATTTCTGACGCAGATTTGTATTCACTTTCCATTCCCTTAGGTTTATTATTACAAGAAATCAATAGCCCACCAGCTAAAACAACAAACAATAAAATTGTAACACCTTTTTTCATTTTGTTTTTGCCAGCAGTAGGGTTCTCTATATCTCCCTATCAGGTTGTACTTTTTCTATTCCTTAACGACAAATACGGTTAGTTTTATAATTTTTCCATCTCTTTCAAAGATGGAAGTACTTGTTTTTTTATCCAATTGATTTCCTTTAAAGTGCAATGAAGTTCCATCGTGCAATTGAACTTCAATAGAGGCTTCGAATGATTTTTTATAAACCACAGGAACTTGACAATATGTGAACGCCAAAGAATCTTTTTCAAGTTCGATAGACTTCTTTTGCTTAGTAACACCTACATATTCAAACACTTCAGGGTGTTGCAAAAACTCTTCGTTTCTTAGTATAGCCGGGTTGAATTGTAAAATTCCATTCTCTACCACAACACCCAATTCTCCAAATCGACTTAGGATATCTTCTTTAACTTGTCCTGTCATTCCAGGTTGCTGAGCTCCTTTTCCTCCTGGAGTGTGGGAGTAAGGATCAGTTGGAAATGCACCATAAACCTCTGGAGATTTGTGTGCACCAATACCTGCGTTGATTTCAAAATAATGATCAAACAATTGTCCAATCAAGGCACTGTCTTCTTTTTCATCAATAGCTTTTTTAGTAATCTCAAAGGTTGCTAAAAGAAGCTTAGATACCATGTGCCAATAGATAGAACCAAGACCTTCATATCCAAAAAATGTTCCTGAACGCCCAGTAAATGATTTGTGATCAAAAATATCTTCAAACAATTGCTCAATTTCAGGAGTTTCTTTTTCAACAAGCAGCTTGTATTTTTCGGGAAGCGATTGAAGCGCTTCTTGCAAACTTTCTACATTGTTGAAACTACCGTTAAAGTGAAAATCTCCTCGACAATCTTGAGACAATACTCGAGTATTACCATCATCGATTAACTTTTTTAATAAAGATAGTCCTTCCAGTTTTTGTTTTGGAATGGTGTTTTTGTTTACAAAACGAGGAAGCTCTTTGTTGGGATACAATATATAGCTGTATTGATCTTTCCTAAACAAGCTACTAGCTTTGAGGCTGTTGAGTACGTTCAAACTTTCTTTAGAAGACAAATATCCAGAGCTTAGGACTGCTACTTGTCCTTCTAGCATTTCTGGAAGATAAGAAATTTGGACTTGCTCATCATTTGTTAATGTCATCAAATTGTATGCGTGATACAAATTATCTGCTCGTTTATTGGCGTCTATGGAGTGCTCCAAAAACGCAATAGAAACGGATAGAAACGAAGTGATATCTTCTTTTGTAACGGTTTCTTTGTCTCCTGAAAAACGGTTTTCGTAGATGGTATTTCTGTACAAACTTCCTGCTTCGCCCAATAAGTCTAGCACTTTTTTACGATCTCTATCAGAAATAGCTCCATTCAACAAATTTTTGTTTTGCTGAAGGGCTTCCGAAACTTGATCAAAAAACAAATGCAATTCTTTTGAGATAAGAATGTTGGAGTGTTTTGAATTTTCCACAACTCCCTTGAAGAATTTTAAGAAACGTCGCAAGTAATAAAGCGTTACCATAGAAACCCCGTTTCCTACTAGAGCGTTGTTTGCATCGTTCCATTCGGGACGTTGCGTATTCATCCAAATACCTCCTTCAGGTATAAAGTTTGACATTTTAGCCAAAACAGTAGCGAGTATTTTTTCAATAAAATTGACTTTGTAAATAAAGACAGTCTCATCTCTAAGTAAGGCTCCGTCAACTCCAATTTCACCTCTTTTGTATTGAATTTTTTCTTCATTTTCATCATCAAATTCAATAGTATTTTTGGGATCTTTTAAGATGTCTTTGTAGCTTTTGATTCGGTAAGGAACGTTGGCATAAACAAACAAATCTTGTGTAAAGTAATTAGCGAGTTTTTCGGGGTAGTAATCTTCAATAAACTCTAAAAACTTTAATAAATAAATGATTTGATGATCACCCCAATACCCAATGTATGACCAAGGGTTGTCGGGCTCAATAGTTTCCCAGTCAAACCCATCTTTGGTAACTCGGTACGGGTTGTAGCCATCAAAGGTAGTTGCGTTTAAAAACTTGTGAATCATCCCTTCAATAAACTCTGGATACGAATGTGCCAAAGCTTCCCAGTTTTGGAAAATATCGCGCCAATTCCCCTGATAATCCAAAATTTTCGAACCATCAACTTCACTTCGGGTATTGATCGAAAACTTATTCCACGGGCGACTTGGGTCACCATGTCTTCGACTAAATTTTAAAGGCAAATACTCAAAACACAAACGTTTAAAATTAGGATCGTCATCTTGAGTAGCGATATCTTTAAGATCGTTTAGTGTAAAAAGCTCAGGGAGATTGTTGAGAATTTCCAGCTTTTTTCTAAATACTTTTTTATTGGCTTTAGCAATGTAATTCGTAAAGTCTGTTTTTTCAATTTGGTAGTTGTCGTCAAAAATTCCACCCCGCATAATGTTGAACATTGTGTTGGCGAAGTGACGAATATTTCGCAGTCGATCGGCCGTTAATTGGAGTCCGTCGGCGGCTCCAACCAATTCGACTAGATGTTTAGACCCATCTTCTATGTTTTTTTCAATTTCATCTTCAATTGAAGGGTTGTTTAGAATATGATCCTTGATTCGAACAACATCGTTCATGTCTTGGTTTACATTGGCAATAAGCATCCAATTTTTGTGACTGTTGGCAGAAAGAGTGATTTCATCGTTTAAGAAATAAGCGCCTTTTTCCGCTTTCAAGTTTACTTCTTGCTCTACTGAGTGCCCTTTTCGAAAGGCATCAAGTTGTAAAGAAGAAATTAGTTTTTTGGAATTTTCTAGCCCTATTGACCAAACCAAATTTGCTTTGAGAGCTTCACTAGGCTCGGCTTTATCAACGATGATGGCGCTTAAAGAATAAATTCCCAACCCCGTGTCTTCTTCAAGCTCACTTTTTTTGTAGGCATCCACCAAATTACTGCTGCTGTTTTGAATAGCTTCTCCTACTCCGTAAGGAAGTAGGTTTTGAATTCCGTCGATAAGGCTAACAGTTATACTTTCGTTACTGTTGTTGGAAAGTTTCGACTTTCTAACAAATCCAAATTGGTTAGTTGAATTCCATTCGTATGTAAAAACAACTTCCAAATCGTGATTGATTTCCTCAAAAATGACCTTGTTTCCGTAGGAGTTTTTGTACAAATTTCGGGTGAGCTTGTAAACACCTTCGTGTTTGTTCGAAAAAGGTTCCCAAAGAAATCGTTTGTTTAATTTCGTTATTATGAATATAGATTTACTCCCAGTTGTTTCCGAAGATTCAGTGATTTTGTCATCGGTGTAGTAAGGGAATAATGCGTTGTCACTATTTTTTCTTCCTGCAGACAAACTCCCTTTGCTAGATATAAACATCCAGTGGTTTGAGTTGCTTACAATGCTCATAAAAAATGGGCGCATTGCGTCAACATTTGAAATTTTATAAAAAGTTTCTCCGTTAAGAGTTGTTTGTTCTCCTGTTACTTTTTTCTTTGAGAAACTAGCTTGGTGTTCTCCCAAAAAAATATCTTCTGCAATTGTCATTAATGATTCCAAATTAAATTCTGTAAAATGTTATTGATTATTGGACTGTAAAAGTATTGGTTACTCCTAATTAAATGTTGATTAATTGTTCATTTACTACTTTTTACAGGCTATTGTTTTTATGGTTTTAGCAAAGAATTGCCTTAATTTTTAATAATTTAAATTTAGATGTATTTTTTTGTTGATAGGAAAAAAAGAACTCTACAATAAACATACACTTCTTTCATAACCTATACATTTTGTAATGTGTTGACAAACAATAGATTATTATATATTTTTTCGACACTAAAGTTGTTTGTATTGAGCTTTTGTATAGGTAAAAACGACATTTTCCCCCTAAAATTATTATTTTCATAGAAAGTGAATGGGAATATTTTTCTCTTAATAATCTCCTATACCACTGCTGTTAAATCAGTTACTATCAATTTATTGTATTTTAATGTAGAGAACTATAAGTATTCATAAAAAAAACCCACATTTGCGGGTTTTTTATAAATGTACTTGTCATTATTTTATCAATTTGTTAGATGTAAAATCTTCCTTCCAATGAATCGCCACAGGATCTAAACTCAACACTTACTTAAAACTATATGGATGCCTATATGTTGTTTAGATAAATGAAAACAAGCTGGTCAGTTATTATATTTCCTTCTTTAGCTATGTTTTTCATAAAACTTCTTTGATTAGAGCTTATAAGCAAATTATTCTATCATACGTTTTATTAAGAACTCTTAATGAGTTTTTTGAATGAAATGTATAATAATATGTGTATGTTTTTTTATACTTAGTTCAAATTTTATAACATAAAAAAACCCTCTAATTAGAGGGTTTTTTATCTTGATAATTAGAATAATTTATTTAACTAACTTTTTAGTTATTACATTATCTCCTGACTTAATTTTAATCATATATACACCTTTTTTAAGATGAGATACATTCAAATTAAACTCAGACTTGTTAGGTAAACGACTCAAAACATTTCTACCCATTATGTCATAAAT
Organism: Flavobacteriaceae bacterium; assembly: GCA_029243385.1. Lineage (GTDB taxonomy): Bacteria > Bacteroidota > Bacteroidia > Flavobacteriales > Flavobacteriaceae > JAQWSC01. The sequence continues at coordinate 83,237 of JAQWSC010000015.1, forward strand.
TACTATAGATTCAACACTTGTTGATCCCTTTACGTGTAACTCATTTTGTACAGGGTTGGGATAAGTAACGAATTGTGGAATTTCAATTTTTTTGATACTTAAAGTGTTTCCGCTAGAATCCAATAGTTTTATTTCTACATTGTCTATAAGAATAACCCCCTCATGAGTAGCGTCTGCTCCTGTGCTAAAATTGAATCCAAATGAAGCTAACGAAGATGAGGCACTAACAGCTGATTCGAACTCGTAAGAGGTCCAACTGGAATTGTTAAGAGCTGTATTCCCATTATAAGCACCTGCGTTTTGAATAGCGCCAGTGTAATCTCCTTGCTCAGTAGCTGTATTGGCTGAAGTTGAGATTCTAAAATGTAAGCCTAAGCCTACTGCAGTGCTAGAAAATTGTTTTAAATCAAACGAGACTACGAGTTTTGCAGCATTTGTGAAGTCAATATTAGAGTTGGTATAATATAATCTCCAGTCGGAAGCACCGGCTCCTAGCTCAGTTCCAGCTTTTATTGCTCCACCAGTATTTCCACCAGTAGCAACGTGCTCAAACAAAAAATTTGTGTTGCTTGCCGTAAATTTGTCAGCTTCTGTAGCGTCTGTAAAATCCAATGTTTCACCTGTTATTGGCGTAGGAGCATCTCCTAAAAAGTAAATATTATCAAAATAAACTGTTCCAGATCCAGTGATTTTAAACTGATTGACGGCAGTCAAATCAACACCAGAAAAATCAGCTAAAGGAATATTTACACTTACCCAGGAACCAGTAGTTGAAACATCAAGGCTTTTGGCTACTTCTTGACCCGCTCCTTCATTAATGAGAAAGATTTTTAATTCAGCAATATTTGCGCTTTCGATATAATAATCTACGTGTAACTCACCTTTGGAAGAAACATCTTGGGCTGGATAATTAATACCTTGATAACTTAGACCTGCCATTTTGATAACTTCTTCTGACCCACCACCAATAGTAGTTACAGTACAGTCAGTTGACTGACCCCAATCGGGATCAAAATTATAAGTTCCTGCAACCTCAGTGTAAGCGTCGCTAAACACAGAAATGACATCAGCAGAAGGAGTTGTAGGTGCTGTGGCATAACCGGTGGGAGGAGTTCCAGATGCAGGCGTAGGGACATCATCAGTTCCGTGAAAATAAAAATTATCAAAATAAACTGTTCCATTCCCAACAATTTTTAACTGATTGACGGCGGTTAAATCAACACCAGCATAATCAGTTAAGAGTATATCCAAACTTACCCATGAATCTGTGGTTGCAACACTAAGAGCTTTAGATACTTCAGTACCTCCTGCTTTTATGACGTATATTTCTAGGCTTGTAGTTGAAGTTCCTTCAATATAATAATCTACGTGAAAGTAATCTCTGTGAGAAACATCCTGAGCTGGATATTCAATACCTTGAAAATTAAGACCTGCCATTTTAACAACTTCTCCACCTCCGATAGATTCAGTTGTACAATCGGTACCCTGTCCCCAAAAGGGGTCAAAGTTATAAGTTCCAACAACCTCAGTGTAAGTGTCACTAAATACAGAAACAACTTTCGCTTCGGCATGAGTAGGAGCGGGGGGTTGAGATGTTGGTTGTGCTAATAAAAACACACCAGACATAATAAATAATAAAACGTAAAAATTTTTCATAAAATATTGCTTAATTGTTAATGAATAGCAATGATAATTATTAACTATATAAATTAAAAAATATTGATTGATCAAAAACTTAACTTAATCTCAACAATCAGTTTTTTAATAATCACATTAAATATTTATTAATATGCCAACAAAACCCTATTTTCATTGAGTTTTTAAGAATTTTAGTCGCTTTTCAATTTTTTAAAATTTTACAGGATTGACAATGGGCCTTTTGTTAAAGATAAAAATTGATGGCAAACACAAACTATAATTTTAAAATACTATAAATCAATGGTCTAAACCATTACAGGTTCTGTCATGTTTATTTTTGAATTCTCAAAATGTATAGGTGTTGTATAGTTTATACTTGTTTTTAGAGCCCCTAAACATAGAATTTCTTCCTTGTTTAGCAAATATCAAACTTTTGGCTTTTGAACTTGGGTAATAATTGTCATTTCGGGGATCATTTTGTTTTATGTTAGCTTTTTCTAAAAAGGTACATCGGGTCAGGACATAAGCCGTCCACAAAACATAATGGGATGTTTTTTATTTTCTTGAAAGTAAAGACTCTGTGTTTACGAATAAACAAACGTACTGTTATGAAATGGATTTAAAGTTGCTCCATTTAAAACTATCTACCAAAACAACGCATATAGCAGTGCAGTAATTAACAACACCCCAAAAGCAGCTACATTAAAGGTTTTGTCTGTAGCAAAGAGCTTTTTGGTAAGTACAATGCCTTTTGGGTCATCCTGATTGCCTTCTAGCTTACTGATTCCTGCAATGACCAGTAATGTACCCATACAGGTAAGCATCATTTGGTGCATAAACGGAAGGTTCACAAACAAGGCTGCATCGCTCCAGCCGTTGGGTGCGACTTTGAAGTACATCGCCATCGGGATGGACAATATTACACCCCATATCGCTGCATTGTTCGTCGCTTTTTTGTAAAACAGTCCCATTAGGAACACTGCCAATATCCCCGGGCTTACTACGCCAGTGTATTCTTGAATAAATTGGAACACTTGACCAAGACTTCCTAGTTGTGGTGCAATCAGCATGGCAATGATAAGCGCTACAAGACCTGTTAAACGCCCTACTTTGACCATTTGCTTGTCATCTGCATTTTTATTGAACATGGACTTGTAAATATCCATCGTAAAAATGGTAGAGGTTGAATTCAGCATCGAAGCTAGTGAAGAAACAATAGCGGCGGCAAGAGCTGCCAAAATAAGACCTTTTAGTCCAACAGGGATAAAGTTTTTAATCAGCCAAGGAGCGGCATTGTCGTTAGCGACATTACCAGCCGTACCCAAAAAGCCCTCACTGCTGAGAAGGTCCATGTTTAGTGTACCTGTCTCAGGGTCTAGGTTCATAACATAAGCGATAATACCAGGAAGCACAACAATCACAGGGATAATAAGTTTTAGAAAAGCTGCAAACACAATTCCCTTTTGTCCTTCTTTAAGGCTTTTGGCAGCTAGTGTTCTTTGAATAATGTATTGGTTAAAACCCCAGTAGTAGAGGTTGGCGACCCACATACCACCAATCAGTACTGCTAAGCCTGGTAAATCCCACCAAGCGTCTCTACCATTGGGCGTAATGATTTCTCCTTTGGAAAGGATCATCGAAAAGCGCTCGGGCGCTTTTTCATACACATAACGAAGCCCATCAATAACACTGCCTGAGTCTGTGACATTGGCAAGGGCAAAATACGCCATTAAAAGACCTCCAATGATGAGTATGACGACCTGTACCACATCGGTCCAAGCTACGGCAGCCAAGCCACCCCACAAGGAATAGGCCGCAGCAAACAGTCCAAGGCCAATGATGCTGTTAAGCAATATACCTCCGTCTCCAGAACCAATGATTGTGTCTAAAGCTTTACCACCCAAAAAAAGTACCGTGGTAAGATTTACAAATACAAAGAGTGCAATCCAAAATACCGCCAATATGGTTTTGAGGTTTGTGCTGTATCTTTTCTCAATAAATTCAGGTATGGTATACAATCCCTTTTCAATAAAAATGGGCAAAAAGTATTTTCCAACCACTAGAAGTGTTATGGCAGCCATCCACTCATAGGAAGCAATAGCAAGTCCAAGTGCAAAGCCCGATCCCGACATCCCGATAAACTGCTCGGCAGAGATGTTGGCTGCAATCAGCGAAGCACCAATCGCCCACCAAGGCAATGATTTACCTGCTAGAAAATAATCTTCAGCACTTTTACTTTCCCCCTTTTTTTGGCGGGATACAAAAAGCCCAATCGATAAAATAAGTACGGCATAAAGCGCAAATATAGTTATGTCTATTGATGAAAAATCCATGTTGCTTTAATTTTGGTTTTTAAATATAGTTAATTATTTTTTTGAGTAATGCTTGGTGGAACAGTCGCGAATGCGATGTGCAGCTTGCTCAGCGGTAATGTCACGCTGTGGGTTGGCAAACATCTCGTAGCCTACCATAAATTTCTTGACCTCTGCAGAGCGCAACAGCGGCGGATAAAATAACATATGCATGTGCCAATGCGCATTGTCTTTTCCGTCTGTTGGCGCTTGATGAATTCCAGCTGAATAGGGAAACGAGGTCTCAAAGAGGTTGTCGTAACGTATGGTAAGTGCTTTTAATATGGTGGCATAATCCGCAACTTCTTTTTGGGTTAACTCCAAAATAGAGGTTATATGTCTTTTGGGGACAATCATCGCTTCAAACGGCCATACCGCCCAGTAGGGGACAAGTGCTACAAAGGTGTCATTTTCCAACACGACGCGTTCTTTGGCATCAAGCTCTTGTTGGAGGTAATCGCCCAAAAGGCTTTTTTTGTTTTGATCCCAATAACTTTTTTGACGCACCACCTTTTTCTGTACCTCTTGAGGAATAGAGCGTTGCGCCCACACTTGACCATGCGGATGTGGGTTAGAACAGCCCATAATCGCTCCTTTATTCTCAAAAATTTGTACGTGGTTGATATTTGGATCATTCCCAAGGGTGGTGTATTCCTTTTGCCAAAGGTTTATTACCTTAATAATATCACCAACCTCCATAAGCGGCAGTGTCAAACTGTGATTGGGGGAGTAGCAAATCACTTTGCACTTTCCTGACTCGCTTTCGGCTTCTAGCATTCCCTCTTTAAAAGTCTCTTCTTGGCCTTCAAGAAGGGCTGCAAAATCATTTTGAAAGCTGTAGGCACCTGTATAGTCTGGGTTTTTAGCGCCTCCTGCACGTTCATTGCCCGGGCACAGATAGCAGTTGGGATTGTACTCCAAAAGCTCCACTTCCTGGGGCTTGTCTTTTTTACCTTGCCATGGGCGTTTGGTGCGGTGTGGGGATACCAGTACCCATTCGTCTGTGAGGATGTTTTTTCTTCTGTGTGGGGTGTTGTTAAAATTCATCTATGATTCAGATTTTGTAGTTTCTACGCCATTGGACGTGGCGACCAATATAGAGGTCAGGTTAATATCAAATTGTTTTTTGTAGGCTTTGCTTGCCAAACCAACAAACTTATTGACAAAGCCTTCTTTCACAAGGTTAATGGTACAACCGCCAAAGCCACCACCCATCATACGGCTACCTACCACCTGCGGGAGGTCTTTTGATAGGTACACTAAAAAATCGAGTTCCGGACAACTGACTTCATAGTTTTTGGATAGCCCTTCGTGGGTTTGGTACATCAGTGCTCCAAAACCCTTGATATCTCCGCTTTGGATAAGCTCAGCAGCTTTTAAGGTTCTGGCGTTTTCACGCGACACAAAAAGTGCCCGATGATAGACTTTGCTAGAGAGTTTTTCCTTGTAAGTCTCAATGATTGCTTCAGGAACATCTGCTAAAAATGGATACTGTGGATGGTCTTTTTGAATGACAGCAAGGGCTTGTTCGCATTCCTCACGTCTGGTGTTGTACTCGCTTTTGGCAAGGTTATGAGAAACGTTGGTGTTCAGCAGTAATATCTTATAAGGCGCAAACTCTGCATCAATGAGCTTGTAGTCTAAGGTCTCACAGTTGAGAAGTAATAGTTTTTTACGCTTGCCCATCGTCACCGCAAACTGATCCATCACCCCACACTTGGTACCCACAAAGTTGTGCTCTGCCATGCGAGAGATCTCAATGAGCTCCAAATTGGAAAGCCCCAAATCAAACAAATCATTTAAGCCTTTGGCTACTCCACATTCCAGCGCAGCCGATGAGCTGATACCGGCCCCAATAGGCAGCTCACTGGATATCACACAATCAAAACCACCAAGCTTTCCCGGGCGGGCTTTTACAATGCCATCGACAACGCCAAGCACATAGTTCTCCCAATGGGTATCGCTGATTTGTAAGGGCTTGTTGATATCAAAAGTAAAAGCACCTTCGTCTTCAGAGTTGACCCGACATAGGCTGTTGTCTTTCTTTCTAAACCACATGGTGACTTTCCTATCTATAGCTGCCGGCAGTACATGCCCACCATTGTAATCGATGTGTTCGCCAATCAGATTGATGCGACCAGGAGATTTTACAATGATGTTGGATGTGTTGGTGTTTAAAGTCATTATTTTTATTTCACGGAAAACTGAAACCAAGTTTCGCTGGTAAACGTTTCACCGGGGTTTAATATTGTTGTTGGAAAATTAGGTTCGTTGGGCGCATTGGGAAAATGCTGGGTTTCTAAACAAAAACCACTTCTTGGACCATAGGTGCCGCCCGTTTTTGATGGCAGGGTGTTGTCCATAAAATTGCCCGTATAGCACTGCATCCCTGGTTGGTCGGTATAAACGTCCATTGTACGTCCGCTCTGGGGATGATAAACCTCAGCTGCTTTAACAATTTCGTTGTTTGGGTTGTTTATCACCCAACAGTGATCATAGCCGCTACCAATCTCTAGTTGCTTATTTTTATCTTCTATGTCCCTGCCTATTGTTTTGGGAGTACTAAAATCAAAAGGGGTACCGACAACCGATTGATAATTTCCTACAGGGATTTGAGTGTTGTCTAATGGTAAATATTTATCTGCGTTAAGTTGAAGTTCATGATCTAAAATTTGTGCAGCAAAATCCCCAGACAAATTAAAATAACTGTGTTGGGTAAGGTTAATTACCGTGGTTTTATCAGTTTGAGCCCGATACTTTACTTTTAAGATGTTATCCTTAGTAAGGACATAATCAACTGTTACGGATAGATTTCCGGGATAACCTTCTTCTCCGTCTTTGGAGGTATAACTCAGCTGTATTCCGTTTTCGTTTTTGAGGGATTCAACATTCCATAATACTTTATCGAACCCCTTTATCCCGCCATGTAAGTGGTTGGTATCGTTGTTTTGGGCAAGAGTGAATTCATTTCCTTCTAAAGAAAACTTTCCATCGGCAATTCTATTGGCATAGCGACCAGCAACAGCTCCAAAATAGGGGTGTTCCCCCAAATAGTGTTTGGGGTCTTTAAATCCCAAAACAATATCTTCAAAAACTCCGTTTCGATCGGGAGTATTTATTGAGCAAATAATGCCGCCCAAATTAAGAACTTCAATACTGAGACCGTACTCGTTGATAAGCGTGTAGCTAGACAGCCCATTTTTTTCATGGCTTGTCAAGTTTGGTTTTATCACTTTTAGTTGAGCTTAAATTCAAAACACCAACAACAGTTTTGTTGTAAGATTACCAAAATTAGTGTTTTTTAATCAATGTTCACAAAATAGTTTGTATTAAAGAATATTTGCAATAAAACTTCCAATTTCAATATCTGAGTGACATCTTAAATCTGGTAAAAAAATAAAGGCTATTCATTTTATATAATTAACCTTTATTTATGGGGTTTTAGGTTCACAATAACTCTGATACACTCAATTAGCACACTTACTATTTTCCAAGTTCAAAAGTAATAGTAAACCATTGCCTTTAATTGAAGTCTAAAATCATTAGAATTACTTGTTTAAAAAACTATTTTATAATTTATTTGTAAATTGGGAAAATAATATGGCATCTCTAATAGCCCATACTGGAAATCTCGACCGCAGGCTGACTAAGCATCTTTTGCGAAGAGCTTGCTTTCATTACTCCAAAACTCAATTGGATGCAATGACAGGTAAAACAGCCGATGAAATACTAACCCTTTTATCGGAACCCAAATCCTATGCTTGGGAATGGCCAAATGATCCAATTACCAATTATCCAAACTCCAATTGTGCTGGTCAGCAGGATGGATATTGGATCAATTCATCCGGTTGGACCAACACCAAATATTCTTGTAGACAGACTCCCAAACGTGGAATGGTTGCTGGTTGGTGGTGGTACAATGCCATGAAGCAAAACACCCTTATTGATAAACTTACCTGGTTTTTATTCACCACATTTACAGCTTCTAAGGATGATGGTTCTGGTAAATCCGCCCATTTTTTTGATTATCTAAATCTATTACAGTTTTACTCGGACAAGAGTGTGAAGGATTTGGCAAGGAAAATTACTTTTGATAATGCCATGCTTTATTATTTGGATAATGGAGACAACAACAAAAACAGTCCGAATGAAAATTACGCACGCGAATTTTTAGAACTTTTTACCATTGGAAAAGGGGAGCAAATTGCTGACGGAGATTATACCAACTATACGGAACACGATGTGGTTCAGGCTGCAAGAGTATTTTCAGGGATTAAGTATAAGAACAACCGAGATGTTCTTGATGCGGATACGATTAAACTTCCTCATTACCCTTCAGGAATTCCGGTGGGATACATCAATGTGAGTAAACATGACACGGACAACAAGACCTTTAGTCACGCTTTTGGCAATCAAACAATTTCTGGAGGCGGCACTGAATCGCAAATTAATACAGAACTAGACGATTTTGTGGACATGGTTTTTGATCAGCTAGAAACGGCCAAAAATTATGTCCGGAAAATGTATCGTTTGTATGTGCGAAGCGAATGGCAACAAGATGTTGAAGATGATATCATCACGCCTTTGGCACAACAATTACAAACCAACGGGCACAATATTAAAGATGTCTTAATAACATTATTGAAGTCAAAACATTTTTTTGACTTAGATGATAGTGATTCAACCAATGAAAATATTGGAGGGATTATAAAAAGTCCTCTACAATATATGAATGAACTGATATCCCTTTTGGATGTTCAGATTCCCAATCCTGATACTCCGCAATTACCTGAAGGTTCGAGTTGGGACACCTCAAATGAAAATTTTAGATTTTATCTTTTTTGGTGGAATTTTTGTCATTCTACTTTTTTCTCATTTTCAGGGATGGACTTTTTTTCACCTGCAACTGTAGCAGGATACCCCGCCGACTATCAGTCCCCAGCATTTGATCGCGCATGGTTCAATTCCAACAATATTGTGGCTCGATACAACACCATTTTATCTATTATTGGAGGGGCTTATACTGATGGTCTTGGAAATGGACATAACATAATTCAAGGCAAACAAACCTCAAATAATGGGAGTTGGTATTATACACGGATCTGGACGGATTTTAGCTGTGTACAGTTTATTGCAAACACCATTTCAGACCCAAGTAACGCTGAGGTCATTATTCAGGAATTGGCAGAGTTGCTTTATTGCGAGGCCATTGACAACAGTAGAATTGCTTATTTCAAGCTTTTTCTTATTCCTCAAGGTCAACCCGATTTTTATTGGTCTGACGCATGGAACAATTATACCAATACAGGCAACAATTCACAAGTTAAGATTAGACTAGACGAATTAATTGCAAAAATGATTAATGCAGCAGAATTTCAATTAATGTAATTGCAACTATGAAAAGAAGATCTTTTGTTAAACTGTCTGCTTCCGCATCTGCGCTGGGTTTGTTTCCCTCAGAATTAGGCGCCGCACTAAAACTTGCAAACACTTCTTTGGATTGTAATGTATCCAATCGAAAAATCGTTCTGATTGAACTCAAAGGAGGTAATGATGGGCTTAATACCCTGATTCCTTATAATGATTATGCTTATGAATATTACAGAGATACTTTACGTCCTGATATTTACATTCCTGTTTCGGATTATAGCAATTTAGCGGTTGACAATACCCTCACTGGAACCAGTCAGGATTTGGTGTTCAATCCGGCTTTGTTGACGGGAGACAACAGTGGGTTTAAAGGGTTGTACCAATCGGGAATGCTTCGAGTATTGCAGTCGGTAGGATATCCATCTCAAAATAAAAGCCATTTTGCCTCTGTTGATTTGTGGGCAACTGGAAACGACGGAAACAGTTGGGACAATGGAAAAGGAAGTGGTTGGATGGGCCGCTTTATGGAAGAAGCATATTCGGATTTGTTACCAGCTAATTTTCCTGTTGGCATTCAGCTAGGCTCAAGCAATACATGGCTTGGTTTTCATGCTGAACACGAGCACGGAATGGCACTCAATATCGAAGGACAAAATTCTGAAAATTTCTATACAGTATTGAGCGGTTTGGCAGGTCAGGCTCCTTCTAGTGTTCCAACAGATACTCACTTTGGAAAAGAACTCCAGCATATTATTCAAACAGACGCATATGCAAACATCTATGCAAATGCAATAGAAAATGCTTACAACGATCCCAATTCAACGAATACTGTAAGTTACCCTGATACCGATTTGGCAGATCAGCTAAAAACCGTAGCGCGTTTAATGCGTGGAGGTATTGAAACCAAAGTATATATGGTAACCATTGGAGGTTTTGATACTCACAACAACCAAAATCAATCTTCAAATGACATCCAAGGTCGCCACACTTCGCTTCTTAATGAGCTGTCTGCTGCTGTGGATGCTTTTGTAGCTGACATAAACTCAGATTCATTGGGAGACGACGTTGTTGGACTTACTTTTTCTGAATTTGGACGAAAAGCCATGCAAAACGGAAATTTAGGAACCGATCATGGCGAAATAGCGCCTATGTTTGTTTTCGGAAAACCGGTTCAAGGCGGGGTATCGGGGGATAATGTAAACCTTCACGAAGCAACATCCAGCAACAATTGGCAGTTAAAGACCGTACAACACGATTATCGTCAAATTTTTGCTACATTAATGCAAGACTTTCTTGGAGCCACTGACAGCGTGGTTGATAATGCCTTTTTTGACCAAACCAATCAACAAAGTTTTGTTGATAATAAAATTCAAAATTTAATCAAGGGTTCTCATTATGTTGACACCTCATGCTATACACTGAGTTCCAATCAACCTTCCGAAGAAACTTTTTGGGCAACCTACCCAAACCCTGTTTATGACACATTATTTGTCAATCCGCTTTCATTCGATTCAACCATCGAATACCGATTGCTTCATGCCAATGGACGAATGATCGAAAAAGGTCAATTGGATCTTAGCAACGGATATGGGACTATTGATATGTCTGCATTATCTTCTGGATTGTATATCGTGCATCTTTCAGATGGGACTCGTACCGAAAACAAAAAGATAATCAAGAGCTAGTCAAATTAAAACACTTATTTTTGCTCAACTCACGGTCTAATAATAAATGCGCACTAGATTCACTTACATGAAAACAGTTTACTTTTTGATACTGCTCACACTCGCGGGATGTTTGCAAAATCCAAAAACCAATTCTTCAACAGGACATAGTTGTACCCCTACACAATCTCGTTTCAGTTCTCCGATTGCCAATACAGACTCAATAAATGGAAACAATCACCAAGGAATGGTACTAATCCCTGGAGGGTCGTTTACAATGGGAGCCGACGATGAACAAGCATGGCGTGATGAATTTCCTGAACACGAAGTTCAGATAAATTCTTTTTGGATGGACATTCACGAAGTAACCAATGCTCAGTTTGCAGCTTTTGTAGAAGCTACAGGCTATGTGACTACAGCCGAAAGAGCGGTTGACTGGGAAGAGGTAAAAAACGAACTTCCCCTAAACACACCCAAACCCGACGACAGTTTATTAGCTCCAGCCTCGCTTGTTTTTGTTGCGACCGATGGTCCTACTTCTCTTAATGACGTAAGTCAGTGGTGGCAATGGCGTACAGGTGCCAATTGGCGAAACCCTGAAGGACCTAAAAGCAATATTGATGGAAAAGAAAATCACCCCGTAGTACACGTGAGTTGGCATGATGCTGTTGCTTATTGTCAATGGGCAGGCAAGCGATTACCAACAGAAGCCGAGTGGGAATATGCAAGTAGGGGAGGTCTTAGTAACGCTGTCTATGCTTGGGGAGATGAAAGTCTTCTTGAAGGTAAGCCTAAAGCCAATACGTGGGAAGGTGTCTTTCCATACAACAATCGTCTGCACGACGGATTTTATTTAAGTGCACCAGTTAAAAGCTTTCAACCCAACGGTTTTGGCTTGTACGACATGTCAGGAAATGTGTGGGAATGGTGTGCTGATTGGTATCATGAAACCTACTATAAATCTCTTTCAGATAACACTACAAAAAATCCAAAAGGACCTGAAACCAGTTACGATTCGAATGAGCCTTACAGCAAAAAACGAGTTACTCGAGGTGGAAGCTTTCTGTGTCATGACAGTTATTGTAGTGGGTATCGTAATTCCATGCGTATGAAAACAACACCGGATACGGGAAGTATTCATACTGGATTTCGTACTGTTATGGATGCTAATTAAACGAGTATAAAAAAACTACATTTTATAAAAGTGTAGCTGCCCAATATGGATGTTATTTAAAACATCTTCAATCAATAGAGATTCACTAGGAAATACTTTATTCAAATTTTAGAAATTATTATCCTAATCACTAGGATTGAAAAAACTTTCTAGCTTCCAATAAAAAGTCTCTACACTAAAACCAAAAACATTTTCAAAAACAGGTTTCCAATTACGAGCTGTAGGGTTTTGTTATAGTAAATCTTTAAGAACTTTTCTGAATGCGACTGACTCAGAATCACCGTTTTTTATCAGCTCTTTAATAAGCGCTAATGTCATAAAAACAGAGGAGAAATAATTATTGTCAGCAAAATCATAACTTTCATAGTTTCCGCGGGAATTCTTAGCTAGTTTGGCAACTATACTTTTATTGTGAAACTATTTTTATTGTTGCAAAGTATGGTTGTGAATGATATTTAACCGTATTCAATTACTATTATTTAGTTGATGTAAGAATCAATTGATTTTGCAGTGTCCAAAACAGTCTTTTCTAAAGGTGTGGGTTTCCAATCGAAAACTTTCATTGTTGAGGAAACATCGCCACTATAAGTTTTCCCAATAAAAGTTCTCATGCTTTTAGCTTCCTTATCAAAGTAACCTAAGATTTTGAGTAAAAAATTAGGAGCTAGTTTAGTACTTACTTTATCATAGCCATTGGCTGTAAGTATTTTGGCCAATTCTTGAAAGGGATAAGGTTTTTCTGTGGTAACAACAAATCTTTTTCCGCTTGCGTTATCATTTTCAAGCGCCAAAACATGTATTTTGGAAACATCTCTCACATCGGATATATTAATAGACGCCTGAGGCATCAAAGGCATTTTACCTATCATCATTTGTTTGAACATGCCCATCGAAGCACCCTCAAAGTTGCCCGAAAGTGTGGGCCCAAAAACAGGGCCTGGATTTATAACAGCAAGTTCCATTTTGGAAGCATCGGCTTGCCCATTGATAAAATCCCAAGCAGCTTGTTCTGCTAGCGTTTTACTTTTGGCATAGGCAGACACATTTTTTGCGTTGACATTGGTCCAAGAATTATGATTAATGTCAATGGATCGATCGGCATCCTCTAGCATTGAGACTATAGATGAAGTTAAAACAACTCTTTTAATACCTGCTTTTTTTGCGGCTTTTAGTGCTCTCATCGTCCCGTCGACTGCAGGTCTGATATATTCATTTTCATCTTTGGGTTCGATGTTGATAAATGGAGAAGCTACGTGCATTACAAAATCACACCCCTTCATTGCATCATCCCAACCATCATCTTTTAGTAGATCCAACTCACAAAACTCTAAATTGTCTTTTGGGTCTATCTCTTTTTTAATTGCGTCAACAACCTGTGTTGATTTTGAAAGACTTCTTACTGAACCACGAACAGCATATCCACTTTTCAATAATTCTACAGCACAGTGATTCCCAATATACCCCGAAATTCCAGTCAACAATACTTTTTTGCTCATGCTTTATTTTTTTAACTAATGATAAACGTTTAACTTGAAGTCAAAACTACTAAAATTAGCAGTTGTTTTAATAATAATTTTTTCAAAGTTTTTGCATAACTTTATAAGAATATCCTACTTTATAAATAGAATGAACATTGAGTAATTTAGTGTAAAACCCTTACTGAAATGAAACTATCAAACACCCAATTTTTAAAAGCAAGAGATTTTATTTTGACTAACGCTCGGATGATTGAGCGGCGTCTTTTTCAGTTCTATTTTGAGAATAGGGATGCAGAAGGGGTTTATCATGCAGTTTATGCTTACCGCAATTCCGATGGAGGATTTGGACATGGTATGGAGCCCGATACGGCTTCTCCCGAAAGCCAACCTCTTTTTACGATTATGGCTTTAGAAATATTGGATGAAGTTGGTTTTTTGACTAAAGAGCGTATAGTAAATGATTTTATGCCCTATTTTATGAACGTAACGACTAAAAAGGGAGGCATTCCTTGGATGATGCTTCCAACTAGTGATTATCCCTGCAGTGATCATTTTAAAACAGTAAAAGAATGGGCTGCCTTGAGTACAACAGCACCTTTGTTGGGAATTTTAGAAAAATACAAAATAGATATTCCATGGATGAAAAATGCTGAAAAATTTGTTTGGAGTGAATTTGATAGAATTCAAGAAAAACACGTTTTCTGCTATCTGTGTGTGCCAAGGTGGTTGACTTTTTTAAAGCACACAAAGAATCAATCAAAAGCTCTTAAGGTTATAGAAAATCTAAAAAAGTGGATATTAGCCGAGGATGTAATTAGTGATGACCCATTGGACGATGGGTGGGGGCTTTACGGAAAACCACATCGATTGAATTATAGCCCTTCGCCCGACAGTTTATTGCATTCTATTTTTACAAAATCAGAAATTGATTTTGATCTTACAGGACTTATTAAAAAACAAAAAAATAACGGAAGTTGGGATACTTGGTATGGAATAAGTACAGGATCCAAACTGGAATGGACAGGAATACAAACTCTCTGGTCATTAAAAGTCTTACAAAACTTTAACAGGATCGAAAACGGAACAGAAATAATCGATTAAGATATAAGCAAAAAAAAAAGACTGTCTTTTCAGAAAGTCTCTTTTGTGAAGTAGAGCAAACAGAAAAAATATCGAACTCAATTACGGAGAGCTTAGCTCAATTTTCAAAACTATTTAGTAATTAAATATTTTAAATATGTATAATTATATTCCCAAAGATTTGAGTCACAATTTGTTCCCAAAAATAATTTTTATCGTTAGAGGTATTTTTTCAGGGTATCTAAGGGGTTCTATTTCGGCCTATTGTGGGCTTGTATATATGTATAATTATAAGTAGCAGAACTAAAAGAAGAAGATATGCCTATGGTTTAAAAAAGAAAAAGACGATGCATTATAGCCTTTTTCTTATTAATTTTATTACCATTGCTTGAGCAATAACCTCATAAATCTCAATTTTGATTCAGCTTCTGAATAATCAATGTCTTCATTCATTTTTGATTGCTCTTCAACAAATTCAGGATTGTTTTTTCTAAACGCTTGACGGTCGTTCCAATCTGTTAAAAAGTCTTTATAAGATTGAAAACTTCGTAAAATCCATGTATTTGAATTATCGTGACCTCCCATACGGATATTCCCAGTAGCGAAAGCGGATTTAGTTCTTGGGTATTTGGTTCTTAATTTTCTTACCATTCGATTCCATTTTCTTCTGTTTTCACTATCAATACTGAAGGTGTGAACTGATTGGTATGGATATTCTTTTGAGTCATCCCCAAATTCCATAGCACGCGAACCGACAGCTTGGAAACCTGGCGTTATGAGTTTACTCACTTTAAGCCTAAACTTACCCCAAGCTTCATCAAAGCTTGATGGGCTGAAATTATCGCTCATCGTGTCAATAGAACCCGTTATGACAACCTCATGTGTATGCTGAAAGTCATCTGGCGCATGCATAATGTCAAACAGCATTACGTTTGTGGCAGGCGTTTTATTTTTTGAAAAGTAATCATCCATCAGCTGAACAAATTCAGCTTCGTCTTCAACTGCAACACTAAATCCATAAGCAGCCCATCTGTTATCAGTAGATTGATTTTGTGCATATGTAAGTAATGAAAAGCAGCATAGCGTAGTTAAAAAAAGTATTTTTTTCATTGTATGTGTTTTAAAATAAATTTTAACATATTTATAAAAAATATCAAATACGTTAAATTAAAAGGTCAAATTTATTTAGGGTGGAATTTTTATCAAATTCGTAAAAACAACTACTTATTTTTAGAATTTTAATGTAGCTTCTTATATAAAAGTTAGTGTTATGAAAGACTTTTATTATTTTAATTGAATGAATTCCATTTAAGACAGGTTCTTTTGTTTATATTAAAAAGAAAAAATAATCTTATTGCTATTTGAAATGTAATTTTTTAGCAGATTAAAAACCAAAAAAATAACCTTGCTTTTCACAAAAATGGATAAATAACCCTTGAAATGATCAATAAATATCTTTTAGAAAAAAAAATGTCTTTTGTGTTTTCTGTTGCTGTATTCATTTTTGCTCTTTTGCCGTTGAATTTACAATCTCAAGAATTAATAGATT
>JAQWSC010000009.1 GCA_029243385.1 Flavobacteriaceae bacterium
TCATGGCAGGAAAAGTTGGGTCTTTCATCACTTCAAGCATCGGTACCATGCGAGTTACAAGGAATTCAATTGTACAAAACCTATACTAGCGAAGCTATCAAAACCGCGACTTCCAACAAGATACGAGAAAAATTATGGGTCGATTTTTACAACAGCGCATTCATTCATCCTTCATTGGATAAAAATGCCATTTATCACAAATCAAAACTTGTTGTGGGAGTAGAAAACACCCCTTACCGCTCTATTATCGAGCCTCTTTTGGGTAACGTACTTTTGGATTTGGGAGGAACCGTATTTACCAAAGCTACACAAAAGAACCGCACTTCTTTTCCATTAATTAAAGGCGCAAGCATCGCTCCAATCATCTGCTATGAGTCTGTTTACGGAAGTTTTGTGACAGACTATGTAAAAGCAGGAGCCACGATTTTGGTAATAATGACAAACGATGCTTGGTGGGACAATACACAAGGACACAAACAGCATCTGAGTTATGCCAAATTAAGAGCTCTTGAAACTCGAAAATTTATTGCTCGTAGCGCCAATACTGGAATTTCGGCATTTATAGATCCCCTTGGAAGAATTGTCAGCCAACTTGAATACGATTCTCAAGGTGTGTTAACCGCCACCGTGTATCCACAGCAAAAAAAGACATTTTATGTACTTTACGGCGATTTCATTGCTCGAATTGCAGTTCTTGTCGCCGGTTTAATCCTACTCTTTTCATTTTCCAGAAAGAAACAGTAAATGCTTTACAAGTACTACTCTTACTTCAAATACCTGTTGTTGTCAAAAAACCAACACGGCGTACATTCTCCATTTGTATATGATTTGATTACAAAATCAATTTACACACAGTCCAAAGAAAACAATCCCAAAAAAAGTAGAATAATCCACGGGGTTCTTAATCATTATAAGATAAAATCGTATAAAAAAATAGGGCATCCATTGACAAATATTGATTCTATTAAAATAAAAAACACGAATGACAGCTATGAAATAATTCATATAGAAAACCCCATAATGGCCTTACCGCTAGACTTTGAAACAAACCAGTTGTTTGTCATTGAAAAAATACACGAAAATCACAGCTTTGAAAATGCATGGGAATTGCTTCTACAAAAACAATCTTCAATAGTTTCTTTGGATTTTTTTGAATTGGGAATTGTGTTTGTGAAAACCACCCAAGCGAAAGAACATTTTGTGCTAAGAGCCTAATAAAGTTTAAATTGCAAAAGATTGTGTAGTTTTACTTGAATATTTTATAGTTGCTAATTATCACTAAACACTCGAAGACGAATGAAAATTTACACAAAAACCGGTGATCAAGGGATGACTTCTCTATATGATGGGATTCGTATTTCCAAAAGCGAATTGAGAATGGAGTGCATTGGCACACTCGACGAGTTGAATTCATGGATTGGACTGTTACTAGCCAACAATAATCAAATTAAGCAAAGCGAAGAACTCGAACGCATTCAAAACGAGTTGTTTCACATTGGCGCACAACTGGCCGTTAAAAAGGTAGATAGCAATAAAGAAAAAATCATCGAAAGCAACAATGAAATTTTGTGGCTTGAGGAATGCATTGATCTTATAGAAAAGGAATTGCCCACAATGACTCATTTTATTCTCCCCGGTGGGAATACCGAATCCTCCCAGGCTCACATTGCCCGATGTGTATGTAGAAAAATAGAACGCTATGTAGTAATGCTTCACTCCTACGAGCCCATCAATGAAACCATACTCAAATATCTAAATCGGTTGTCGGATTACTTGTTTGTTCTTTCCCGAAAAATTGTTTTTGACAGTGGAATTGAGGAAAAAAAATGGCATTCAAAAAAATAGCAATTTTTTGATTTTTTATTAAATAATTCGCCTCAAAAACGACCACATTCTAAAGATAATGAATCACACCAAGATTTTTTTTAATTTTTACTTGTATAATTCCATTAAAAATATACTTTTGCAAAATATATAAATACAAAAAGCTATGTATTGGACATTAGAACTTGCTTCATATTTGAGTGACGCGCCCTGGCCAGCCGTTAAAGACGAGCTAATCGATTACGCTATTCGAACCGGAGCACCTCTTGAGGTTGTAGAGAATCTTCAAGCAATAGAAGACGAAGGCGAAATGTACGAATCCATTCAAGAAATTTGGCCAGATTATCCCACCGACGAAGATTATCTTTGGAATGAGGATGAATATTAATTGATAAAACATGATAAAAGTCTCTTTGGAGGCTTTTTTTTTGCTTAAATTTGAACCTTAATCGACCATCTTATAAATGAGTTTTTTAAATTCCATATTAAAAGTGTTTGTTGGCAACAAAGCCAAAAAAGATATTTCGTTAATTCAGCCTACTGTTGATAAAATTTTGACCGCTGAAAAGCAACTCGAGTCCTTAACCCACGACGAGCTTAGAAACAAAACTATTGAGTTTAAAAACCGTATTCAGGAAGTCCGTAGTCCTTTTCAAGAACAAATTTCGGAGATTGAAAAAGAAATTGAACAAGAAGAGGATATTGACAACAAAGAGGCGCTTTATCAAAAAATCGATCAGTTAGAAATTGAATCTTACGAAGCTGTCGAAGTCTTGCTCGAACAATTGCTCCCAGAAGCGTTTGCTGTAGTGAAAGAAACTGCCAAACGATTTAAAAATAATAAAACACTGAATGTCACAGCAACTGAGTTTGACAGGGAATTGTCGGGCTCAAAAAGCTATGTTGTTCTAAAAAACGATCAAGCGGTTTGGAATCAATCGTGGGATGCTGCTGGAAAGCAGGTTACTTGGGATATGGTTCATTACGACGTACAATTGGTGGGTGGAATTGCATTGCACCAAGGAAAAATCGCGGAAATGCAAACCGGAGAAGGAAAAACTCTGGTAGCAACTTTGCCTGTTTACCTCAATGCGTTGACTGGAAAAGGAGTGCATTTGGTAACGGTAAACGATTATTTAGCAAAAAGAGACAGTGCTTGGATGGCGCCTATTTTTGAGTTTCATGGTCTGAGCATTGATTGTATCGATTACCACAAGTCCAACTCGGAAGAACGCAAAAAAGCCTACCGAGCGGATATTACGTATGGAACGAACAACGAATTTGGGTTTGATTACCTTCGAGACAATATGGCACACTCTCCTGACGGATTGGTTCAACGCAAGCACCACTATGCAATAGTTGACGAAGTTGACTCAGTGCTTATTGACGATGCGCGAACTCCGCTTATTATTTCGGGAGCTATTCCTGAAGGAGATCGACACGAATTTAATGAATTGAAACCCAAAGTATCTGCTTTGGTATCTCAACAGAGACAATATTTAACAAGCGTGTTGGCAGAAGCTAAAAAAATGATCGCTAGTGGCAACACTAAAGAATGTGGTGTTTTATTATTGCGAGTATTTCGAGGACTGCCAAAAAACAAAGCGCTCATAAAGTTTCTGAGTGAAGAAGGCATCAAACAATTGCTTCAAAAAACAGAGAACTTCTACATGCAGGACAACAATCGTGAAATGCATGTGATTGACGAAGAACTATGGTTTGTGATTGATGAAAAAAACAATCAAATTGAGCTCACGGACAAAGGAGTCGAAGCCCTATCGAAAGATGGAGAGGAAAGCAACTTTTTTGTCATGCCCGATATCGGAATTGAAATTGCAAAAATTGAGTCACAAAATCTTGAAATAGAAAAAGAAGCTGAACTAAAAGAAGTTCTATTCAAAGATTACGGAATCAAAAGCGAGCGAATACATACGCTCAATCAATTACTTAAAGCCTATACTCTTTTTGAAAAAGATGTCGCCTATGTGGTGATGGATAACAAAGTAATGATTGTTGACGAACAAACGGGTCGGATAATGGACGGAAGACGATATTCGGACGGACTCCATCAGGCGATTGAAGCCAAAGAAAATGTAAAAATCGAAGCGGCTACGCAAACTTTTGCGAGCGTTACCCTACAAAACTATTTCAGAATGTATAAAAAACTTTCTGGAATGACGGGTACTGCCGTTACTGAAGCAGGAGAATTTTGGGAAATCTACAAACTCGACGTCATAGAAATCCCAACCAATCGCCCCATTGCTCGAGACGATAGAAACGATTTGATTTACAAAACCAAACGAGAAAAATACAACGCAGTTATTGAAGAAGTTGTTGCACTTTCCAATGCAGGAAGACCGGTTTTGATTGGAACCACTTCTGTTGAAATTTCTGAGCTGCTCAGTAAAATGTTGGGTATTCGAAAAATTCATCATAATGTATTAAATGCAAAGCTTCACAAAAAAGAAGCTGATATTGTTGCCGAAGCAGGAGAACCCGGTGTGGTTACCATTGCCACCAACATGGCTGGTCGTGGAACTGACATCAAATTGAGTGATGCAGTAAAAGAAGCTGGAGGTTTGGCTATTGTAGGTACAGAACGTCACGACTCCCGAAGAGTTGACCGCCAATTGCGTGGACGATCGGGTCGTCAAGGTGATCCTGGAAGTTCGCAGTTCTATGTGTCTTTAGAAGACAATTTAATGCGTTTGTTTGGCTCCGATCGGGTCGCCAAAATGATGGATCGAATGGGACTGGAAGAAGGAGAGGTTATTCAGCACTCCATGATGACAAAGTCTATTGAGCGTGCTCAAAAGAAAGTGGAGGAAAATAATTTTGGTATTCGAAAAAGGCTGTTGGAATATGATGATGTAATGAATGCCCAACGTGAGGTAGTTTACAAACGAAGACGTCACGCACTTCAAGGCAGTCGACTAAAAGTTGACATTGCCAATATGATTTATGACACCTCTGAAGTCATTACTGAATTCAACAAAAACAACAACGATTTCAAAAATTTTGAATTTGAGTTGATTCGCTATTTTTCGTTTAGTTCCCCAATTTCACAAGAAGAATTTGAAACTAAGAGTGTTCAGGAAATCACAGAAAATATTTATGAAATCGCTCTCAAGCGCTATGAAGAAAAAATGGCTAAGAGTGCTGAGAAAGCGTTTCCTGTCATGAAACGAGTGTATGAAGACAACAGTAACCGTTATGAACGAATTGTGGTCCCTTTTACCGATGGGGTAAAAACACTCAGCGTTGCTACAAACCTTGAACAAGCATACAATTCAAATGGGAGTCAGCTTATTGCAGATTTTGAAAAAAATATTTCCTTGGCGCTCATAGACGAAGCATGGAAAACCCATTTAAGAAAAATGGACGAACTCAGGCAATCTGTTCAATTGGCTGTTCATGAACAAAAAGATCCTTTATTAATTTATAAGTTCGAAGCCTTTGAGCTATTTAGAGGGATGTTGGATGGAGTGAATAAGGAACTTATCTCATTTTTATTCAAAGGAGAACTTCCAACACAAGATCCTTCACAAATTCATGAAGATCGCCAAACTCGAAGACGAGAAAAGTTCAACACTTCCAAAGAAGAAGTTTTAAACAGTGACGAAATGGCTGCTCGCAGTAGAGCCGCTGGACAAACACAACAGAGACAAGCAGTCGAAACCATTGTAAGAGAACAACCAAAAATTGGTAGAAACGATCGTGTGGTAATTAAAAATGTAGTTTCTGGTGAAAATAAAACATTGAAATTCAAGCAAGCTGAACCATTACTGAAAAAAGGCCAGTGGGTTTTGGTGGAAAACTAAATCACCCAAAACAATGAATATTATTATACTGGGTCCTGCTTACCCCTTTCGAGGCGGAATTTCAGACACAAACGAAGCATTGTGTAGGAATTTAATGAATGAAGGACACAAAGTCAGTATATGGACGTTTACGTTGCAATATCCCTCGCTATTATTTCCTGGAAAAACTCAATATTCACAAAGTAAGGAACCCGAAAAACTTGATATTCAAAGAAAGATTAACAGTTTATCTGCGTGGAACTGGATACAGGTAGCAAAGCAAATAAACAAGATTCAGCCTGATTTGGTCTTGGTTCGGTATTGGACACCTTTCCTAGCACTTACTCTGGGAACTATTGTTGGAAAACTTAGCAAAAACATTAAAAAAATTGCCATTACGGACAATATTCGTCCCCATGAAAATACGATTTTTCAAAAACAATTTACCTCTTATTTTTGCAAACAGTTTGATGGGTTTATTACGCTTTCAAAGGCTGTTGCTGAGGAATTGAGTGCGTTTGTTCAAAAACCAACCCTCTTTTTACCGCATCCCATCAATGACCTGATTCCTCCTCCTGAGGATCAATTAAAAGCTCAACAAGAATTAGCATTGGATCCTTCCAAAAAGTATTTTCTCTTTTTTGGATTGATTCGTAAATACAAAGGATTGGACTTGCTACTAAAAGCCTTCGCACATCTTCACAAAAAATACTCTAACACGCATCTTCTGGTTGTAGGAGAACATTATGAATCGCTTCAAAAATATCGTGATTTAGCAACATCGTTAGAAATAGAAGCCTCCGTTACTTTCGAGAATAGATACATACCCAATCATGAGCTTTCTTACTGGTTTTCTGCGTGTGACTTGGTAGTACAACCCTATAAAACTGCAAGTCAAAGTGGGGTTACTCCATTATCGATTTGGTTCAATAAACCTACGCTGGTTACAAAAGTGGGTGGACTTTATGAATCAGTTATCCCAGACAAAACGGGATGGATTGTTGATCCTACCGTCGAAGGAATTGAAAAAGGAATGGAAAATTATTTGAATCTAAAAAACACAGAATCGTTTGCACATAATTTTGAATTGCAACAAAAAAAATTAAGTTGGTCTCATTTTTGCAAAGAGTGTATTAAATTCAGCAAAACATTGCCATGAAACGAACATTAACAAATTTTAAAAATACATTCACAAAAGAGAATGTTTAAAATTTTTAATGAGAGAACGAGTACAGCGAGTGGTTGCACACGCTCTCAATTTTATAATTATCATAAAAACAATTAATTACTAAAATTTAAACGTGTGAAAAAATCAATCTTTTTTTTATTATTACTATTAAGCAGTTCAGTACTTCAAGCCTGCACAACGAAGCCCCTTGCTCCTGCTAATAATGCAGTCCCTACTCCAACTCCTATTCCGTCATCCCTTCAACATTTAGAAACTGCATACTTTGCATCGGGATGTTTTTGGTGTGTCGAAGCTATTTATGAAAGTTTAAAAGGCGTCGAAGAAGTAGTTTCAGGATATGCTGGAGGAAAAACGGCCAACCCAACTTACAAACAAGTTATTTCTGGAAGAACAGGGCATGCAGAAACTATTCAAGTTTTTTATAATCCAAAAATTATAAGTTTTAAAACGCTTTTGAAAGTATTTTTTGATTCGCACGACCCCACAACCCTAAACAGACAGGGACCTGACAGAGGAACGCAATACCGATCAATTGCCTTTTACGAAACAGCAAAAGAAAAGGAAATTATAGAAGCATACATTCAACTTCTAACAAATAAAAAGGTGTTTAAGGACAAAATCACTACAGAAGTAAAAAAATTGTCTCGTTTTTACAAAGCCGAAGAATATCATCAAGATTACGAAAGATTAAACCCAAACAGCACATACATTCAAAGAGTTTCTAAACCTAGACTCCTTAAATTTCAAATCAACAACTCGGCACTTTTAAAAGAAAACGATAATACACACTAATTATTAAAAGAGCTAACTGCTAGTCTTTTGGTTATAACCCGATTCATGTAGTCCTGAAAAAAGGCCTTCATAAAGCGTTCATGTTGTTCCATTTCAGGGGTTTTTTTTTCTATTAAATTAACTGAAAGGCCCACATCCTCAACAGCATACACTCCAATAGTCTTTTCTCCATCGAATACAAAAGTGAACTCGCCCACAGAGAAATGATAAACAGTTCCTAGATAGTGAACAGAAAAAGGAATTTCTTCCTCTTTTCCAGCTACTAAACTTCTTCCCCAAGACTGAATAGGTTGATCGTAGCCCAACAAATCAACCAGTGTTGGGAAAATATCCATTTGTTGTGTTAATTCATTTGATTCTCCAACCAACGTTCCTTCGGGAGCATAAAACATGACAGGAACCGCAAATCGATTTATTGGTTTATTGTAAATTGAATAAAAGGATTCATTGCAATGGTCTGCTGTAAGAACAAATAGCGTGTTTTCAAACCAAGGTTCTTTTTGCGCAGCTTTAAAAAACTGCCTTAAAGCATTGTCAGAATATCCAACAACCTGATGAATAGGAATATCCCCTATGGGAAAGACTCCTTTGTATTCACTAGGAACCTGGTAAGGTTCGTGGGAGGTTACCGAAAATATTGTTGCTAAAAAAGGAGATTTTTTTTGGCTTAGTGTTTGGTTCATAAACTGAAAAAAAGGCTCGTCCCAAATGCCCCATACACCATCAAATTGTGAATTATCATTAAACTCGTCTTTGCCATAATAATGATCAAATTCCAAAATATTTGAAAACCCTAAAAAGCCCATAGATCCATTGGGAGCACCGTGAAAAAAAGAGGTGTCGTATCCCATTTCATTGGTAACCGAAACAATCGACTGTACCTTTTGATTGGCATAAGGAGACGATGTAAAAGCAATTTTAAAAGAAGGAACACCTGCTAAAATTGCTGGCATGGCATGAATGGATTGTCGCCCATTAGAAAAAGCGTTTGAATACAGCATACTGTGATTCGCCAAAGAATCCAAAAAAGGGGTATAGCTTACATAATCTGGAATACGGGTATGCTTGTTAAAAGCGCCAATATACTCACGACCAAAGCTTTCCATAATCAAAATAACTACATTTTTGCCTTTGTGTTGTCCTCCGCTATATTGCTTAATGGGATGAATTACATCCTCTATTTGGTCGTTGGGCAAGAAATCTACTTTCTTAAAAAAGTTTTTATTGTAAGTTCGAATCAAACAAAAAGGCGAATTTAAAACCAAATCTGCATGTGTGCCATTGGTTACATAGCGATGAGCATCCACCATATTAATTGGGCGTGATGAGTTACCAATTCCTCCTCTAATACCAATTATACTAATTCCAAGTACAAATACGGCAATTAAAATAGATTGGAGGAAGTATTTTATAGCAAAAGGATGTGCACTGTAGGAAACCTTAACGCGGTTATAAAGAATATACCAAGCATAGCCCAAAACAAAAAAGAGCAAAAAGACATGCCAATAGTTTTTTATAAACAACAGTAGAAGAGTGACTTTGTTTTCTTCGTTTCCAACCACATCGAACACAGCAGTGGTTAAGCGACTTTGTGAAAATTTATAGTATATAAAATCAACAAAGTTAGTTGCATAAGCAATAGCGTTGGTAACTCCGTATAACAATCCCATCCCCCATTGAAACCGAGGAAAAGTATTTATTTTAAGCGGAAGGATGCTGAGCAATACAAACAAGCTGTTGGTGTACAGAATCGCTGTAGTATCAAACTGAAGCCCTATAAGCGCCAACCTGAAAAATTGTCCAACAGATTCAACATCGATAAGGTCTATATTGTATAGGAAAAACAAAACACGAGCCATAAAATAAAACAGATACGGTAAAAATATTCTGTAGAAAAGAGCGCGATATTCTGTCATTCTAAAATTCATATTTATATAATTTTTCAGGCCCATCTTTTTTCAAAAAATCTGTAAATAAAATAAAACATTGTACCCGCAGCAAGACCGAAAATTGCTCCTGAAATGATATCTAGTGGAAAGTGAACGCCGATATAAATTCGGCTGTAGGCCACAACCAATGCCCATAAAAAAAGTAAATACCACAAACGATGTAAGGGCTTGAATATCCAATAGAAAAGAGTAGCCAATGCGAATGAATTGGATGCGTGTCCAGAAAAATAACCAAATTGCCCTCCACAACTTTCTTTTACCAAACGCATAATATCCATGGTTTCAGGATCAAAACAGGGTCGAAGTCGCATGAACGAATACTTAAACAAATTGGTTATTTGATCTGTGAAAGCAATCATTGAAACTGCACTAATCAAAATGATAAAAAAACGTTTTTGACCTAATTTTACATACGCATAATAAAGCAAAAAAATATAAAGTGGAATTGAAGACCGTTTGTTGGTGATAAACATCCAAAGCGAATCAAATGACTCACAACCCAATGCATTGAGCCATAAAAACAATTGTTTGTCCAGTTCTAGTAACGTTTCCATCACTCGTTCTCGAATTCTTTAATTTGGGCATCATAAAATGCAGTGGCTTTCTCAATCCAAAGTGCAATTTCAGAGGTAGCTTCCTCCTTATCGTTGGAAGCAAAATGTTCCCACCAAGTCAGCTCATCAGTTGACAAATCAATTATAAATCTTGGAAATTCAGTATGAATTACAAATATGGAATCCGGAAACTCTAAACTATCCGCTAATAAAAAGGAAGGCAATTGACTCATAAAGCGTCGGATTTTATCAATTGTTGTGTTTTAAAATAAAAGCGAAGATACAACATTATCGAGGAAACTACCAGTCCCAACAACAGACCTATCCACACTCCTGTTGCTTCTAAAGAAGTATGCAACCCTAGATAATATGAAATCGGAAAACCAACCAACCCATAAGCAATAAAGGTAATTAGAGTAGGAATATTGACATCGTGTAGTGCTCGTAAAGCTCCCAAGGCAACGACTTGCGCTCCGTCAAATATTTGGAAAAAGGCAGAAATCCATAATAAGGTAGAAGCTATTTGAATCACTTCAATAACATCCAATCCTTGAGAATTATCAAGATATATAGAGGGTAAAAACTCGTTAAAAGTGATGAAGAAAATGGCAAAAATAATATCAAGTATCAACGTGACTAAAAATATGGAGTGAGCAATATCATGAAGCGAACGAAATTGTTTCTTTCCCTTTTGATTACCAACGCGTATTGTAGCAACTACTCCAAGCCCCATGGCAACCATAAAGGTCATGGATGACAAATTGAGTGCAATTTGATTGGCTGCTTGGGCATTTTTTCCGATCATTCCACAAACCCATATTGCCGCAGTAAAAAAGGATACTTCAAACAACATTTGAAGCGCGGATGGAAATCCGAGATTAAAAAGCTTTTTGAGCATTTTTTTACGAACATCTGAAAAATTCAATTGAGTTACAAAATAATTGGCTTTGGTACTTCGTATTAATAAAAACCACAAAATAACAACCATAGCCACTCGAGATGCTAACGTACCAAAGGCCGCTCCCACTATTCCCAATTTGGGAAAGCCCCACATCCCAAAAATTAACACATAATTGATGAGCACATTAATCACATTGGCAAATAGGGTTGCGTACATGGGAATTCGTGTCATGGAAAGTCCATCGGTCAATTGCTTAAGAGCCTGGAAAACAATCAATGGAAATAGAGAAATTGAGACCCACTTCAAATAAGGGAAAGCCAATTCAACAACCTCAGCAGGCTGTCCCATATAAAAGAGAATGGATTTTGACTGATAAACTAACAATGCTAAAACAAGTCCTAAAAAAACACACCAAACTAAACCATTGGTAAAGGCTGATTTTATGCTTTCTGATTGATCGGAAGCGTCAGCCTCAGCTACCAAAGGAGTGATTGCCGTAGAAAATCCAATCCCCAACGACATGGCTATAAAAACAAAGGAATTTCCTAAAGAAATCGCCGCTAACTCCGCCGTTCCCAATTGACCTACCATTACATTGTCAACCAACTGTACCAAAGTGTGACCCAACAAACCAATGATAACTGGATAAGCAAGTTTTAGGTTGTATCGAAATTCTTTGGTATAACGTTCCAGTCTTTGCATCCGGCAAATATATACAGTATGTTTTTATAAAAGTATCTAAAAGACTAGTAATTGAAGTCTGAAAATATAAATTACACCTTGTGAGCAAATGCTAAGACATCCTCAACAGTAATCCGATCATCGCTTAAAATAGTAAGTCGTTCAATTACATTGCGAAGCTCTCTAACATTTCCAGTCCAGTCATATTCTTGGAGTTGTTTTACAGCTCTAGGATGAATATCTTTAACTGGTGTTCCTTCAAGCAAGGCAATTTGCTTGAGAAAATGATTTACTAATATGGGAATATCGTCTTTACGATTATTTAAAGGAGGAACTGCTATTTCAATAACCGCCAATCGATGGTACAAATCCTCTCTAAAACGGTTGTATCTAATTTCTTCTGCTAAATTTTTATTAGTAGCCGCTACGACCCGCACATCAACTACAATATCTTTGTCGCTTCCAACACGTTGCACTTTGTGTTCTTGTAAGGCGCGTAATACTTTGGCTTGAGCAGAAAGGCTCATGTCACCGATTTCATCCAAAAACAAAGTTCCGCCATTAGCGGCTTCAAATTTTCCTGCACGATCTTTATTAGCAGAAGTAAAAGACCCTTTAACGTGTCCAAACAACTCACTTTCTATAAGTTCCGAGGGGATGGCAGCGCAATTCACCTCAATCATAGGACCTTTGGAACGTGTGCTTTTTTGATGGATCCAATGAGCTACCAATTCTTTCCCAGTTCCGTTGGGACCCGAAATAAGAACTCGAGCATTGGAAGGAGCCACCTTTTCGATCATTGATTTTATGTGCACAATGGCTTCCGACTCTCCAATCATTTTAAACTTGGAAGAAATTTTCTTGGCTCTTGTTGGGCTTTTTTGAATCTGAATTTTCGAATCCAAAGCATTACGGACTGAATTTAGTAATCGGTTCAAATCGGGCGGTTTTGAAATATAATCAAATGCACCCATTCTCATAGCTTCAACAGCAGTGTCCAAATCGCCATGACCAGAAATCATAACTACAGGAAGATCGGGATGCGTTTTTTGGACTTTTCGCAACACTTCTATGCCATCCATTTTGGGCATTTTAATGTCACACAAAACCAAGTCTATGGCATTTTTTTCAATAATAGAAATCCCTAGAAGCCCGTTTTCAGCTTCTAAAATTTTATATCCTTTGTTTTCTTCCTCTAAAATTTTTACCAGAACTCTTCGAATACTGGCTTCGTCTTCAATAATTAAGATGTGTGACATTATTAATTGTTTTGCATGTGAACAACGCGTTGTGGAAACGGAATTTCAATATTATGTTCTCTAAACGAAGATACAATACTGAAGCGAATATCACTTTTGGAAAGATTAGACTCAAAGCTACTATTCATACTAAATAGCAACGTAAACTCAAGACTACTATCGCCAAATTCCGACAACATAACTATGGGGGCGGGATTTTTAAGAACTTTAGGATGATCATTTGCGACAGCAATTAACAGTTCTTTTACTTTGTCGGGATCGGAGTCATAGCTTACCCCGACAACTATACTCTCACGAGTAAGCGCTCCGTTGGCTGTCCAATTGTACAAAATTGAAGTCAAATAAATGTGATTAGGAATAATCAAAACTTTATTGTCAATAGTTGTAGCGCGAGTGGTCCTTAATTTGATATTTTTCACCTTACAAACTTTACCATTAATTTCAATAACATCTCCCACATGCACTGTTTGGTCAGAAAGTATAAAAATTCCAGATATAATGTCTTGAAAAAAGGTTTGTAAGGCAAGACCAATACCAACCAACAATGCGGCAGAAGCTGCAAAAATAGCGGTTATATTAACACCAAAATTTTGCAGGGTTAATAAAAACACTACGGCATATATAAAGTTGTTAAAAAATGAAAAAACAGACTTGAACTTCAATCGACTGTCTTTATTTAGTTTGCTTGAAGCAATTCGATTGATTATTTTAAGAATAAAAGACGTTAAAAGAAAAACACCAATCACCATTAGTGCTCCCAAAATGGAGATAGTTATTGTATCGCCAATGACATATTCATGGGTGAGAAAGTCTAAAATTTTTGATAGCATAGGTTATAAATATTAAACGTAAATATAGACAAAAGACAGAAACCCACATAAAAAAAACCCACCCTTAAAAATATCTAAGGATGGGAAAGTTGCTATGAAAAAGAAACAATAGATAAGCTATTGCTTATCAAACTTAAAAAAATATTTTAAAAAATCAATAATAAATTAAGAAAACATATCTTTTACTTTGTCAAAAAATGATTTTTCATTCTTTTCTGGAGCTGGACGAAAATTTTCATGGCTCTTCATTTCCTCAAAAAATTGTCGTTGTGATTTATCCAATGTTTTTGGGGTCCACACATTGATATGAACAAGTAAATCACCCGAACCGTATCCATTTAAACTAGGAATTCCCTTTCCTCTCAAGCGTAATATTTTTCCTGACTGAATTCCAGTATCCAACTTGATACGAACTCCTCCGTTAACAGTTTCAATTTCTTTAGAAGTTCCTAAAACAGCTTCTGATATGCTGATGTATAAATCAAAATGTAGATTGTTTCCCTCGCGTTTGAGTCTGTCGTGAGGCAATTCCTCAATAAGCACAATTAGATCTCCTGAAACTCCATTACCAGGTGCTTCATTTCCTTTACCAGAAACTTTTAGTTGCATTCCGTCTTCAACTCCTCCAGGAATTTTGATAGAAACCGTTTCTTCTGAAAGTGTCAATCCTTGTGAGTCCGCATTGGATGGGCGTTTGTCAATCACTTGGCCTGCACCCGAACAAGAACTGCATGTAGTAGCGGTTTGCATTCTTCCCAAAATAGTATTGGCAATACGCGTCATTTGTCCTGTACCGTTACAGGTTGGACAAGTTTTGTAGGTAACTCCGGGAGCTTGAACTTTTCGCTTAACCTTTACTTTTTTATCAACGCCTTGAGCAATTTCAGTAAGTGTAAGCTTTACGCGAATGCGAAGATTGCTACCTTTGGTACGACGTTGTCCGCCTCCACCAAATCCG
This sequence comes from Flavobacteriaceae bacterium, assembly GCA_029243385.1. Taxonomy (GTDB): domain Bacteria; phylum Bacteroidota; class Bacteroidia; order Flavobacteriales; family Flavobacteriaceae; genus JAQWSC01. The sequence continues at coordinate 14,738 of JAQWSC010000009.1, forward strand.
CTGAAGCCTCCGAATCCACCGCCTCCAAAAATGTCTCCAAACTGACTGAAAATATCATCCATGTTCATTCCACCTCCTTGGAAACCGTTGCCTCCTTCAAAAGCAGCGTGTCCATATTGGTCGTATTGTGCCTTTTTATTAGAATCTCCCAAAACCTCATAAGCCTCTGCTGCTTTTTTAAAATTCTCTTCTGCAGTTTTGTCTCCTGGGTTTTTGTCAGGGTGGTATTGGATAGCTTTCTTTCGATACGCTTTTTTGATTTCACTTTCCGAAGCTGATTTGCTTACTCCCAATATGTCATAAAAATCCTCTTTCATAGTAGTTTATTAATTACCAACAACAACTTTGGGGTATCGAATGATTTTATCTCCTAAAGCGTATCCACTTTCGACAACATCGATAACAGCTCCTTTGAGTGATTCTTCGGGAGCAGGAATTTGAGTAATTGCCTCATGGATTTCGGCATCAAAAAGATCTCCTTTATTAACCTCACTCTTAATAAGTCCTTGATTTTTAAGTGTTTCTACCAATTTATTTTGAATAAGTGAAACTCCCTTGACCAACTCCTGATTTTCTGATTTAGAAATTTCGATCATAGCTCTATCAAAGTCATCCATTACGGGAAGCAAAGCCCCTATAACCTCTTGGTTGGCTGTTTTATACAACTCCAATCGTTCTTTACTGGTTCGCTTTTTATAATTTTCGAACTCAGCAAACAGTCTTAAAAACTTTTCTTTTTCCTGATCAATCTGTGCTTGAAGTTCGGCTACCTGATCGTTATTGGTAGTGGTTTTCTTTTCGACTTTGGACTCCTTGGCTTTTTTAGCTTTTGCTTTTTTAGCTTGGGTCATAATATATGCTGTTTTTAATTATTTAATTGGGTATGGCAAAAGTACTGCCAATTATTGAAAAATGTCAAATTGTCATCCCTAATTCATGATTATTTATGAAACAATGCGACTAGAGCTCCTTGTAACTTTGAAAAGTGAAATTCAAAACCTGCATTTTGAATTTTTTGGGAGCTCACACGTTGACTTTCAAATATAACAGAGGCCATTTCGCCTAAAATTAATTTCATAAAAAATTGCGGTATGGGCGGAAGAAATAACGGCCGGTGTAACACCCGCGCTATTGTTTTTACAAATTCTTTGTTAGTAACAGGTTGAGGAGCCACTGCATTGTAAACTCCTTCGAGTTTGTTGACAACCGTAAAATCAATAATTCTTACCATGTCTTCAATATGAATCCATGATTGCCATTGTTGACCAGAGCCAAACCAGGATCCTACTCCGTACCGAATGGGAAGCGCTGTCATCGGCAAAGCACCGCCTTGATTAGAGAGCACCAAACCTATTCGTACAGTAGTCACGGGAATGTTGATTTTGGCAAACGACTGAACGGCACTTTCCCACTGATTTACTACAGTTCCCAAAAAAGAATCAGCAATTTTTGATTCCTTTTCGGTGTACAAACAATGCAAATCGTGAGGATAAACTCCGATTGCTGAGGCTGAAATCAGTTGTTGAATTTCATGCGAAGGTAGTTTTTGGATAGCATTTAGTAACAATTCAGCACCCTTAATCCTACTTTCGCGAATTTTCTCTTTATAAGAGGAAGTCCAACGTTTTGAAACCGATGCGCCCGCAAGGTTCACAACAACTTGAACACCATCAAAACAATTTGAGTCAATAGAGCCATTTTCTGGATTCCAATAAAAGGAAGTTATATTGGGATGTGGGTGTTTGTGATTCTTGCGAGTTGTTAAGTAGTGTATTTCATGCTTTTTATCAATCCACAAACGAATTAATTCTTGACCGATTAAACCTGTTGCTCCTGTAATTAATATTTTCATGTAAAATAAACTTCTGTTGGTGTAAAAAAACTGCAGCAAATAATCACTGTTGAATTAAATCGTGCGCAAAATACTATTTTCCAAAATAAATTGATGAAGTAATGAACAGAAAATTGTAATTTAGCTTTCATAACGTGTCCTAGTTTAAGAACGGATTAGTGCCCATACAATGAAAATAGAAAAAGTTACAACATCTCGCATTCATCAAGTTGATTTTGAAAACATCCCCTTTGGCGACTTATTTACAGACCATATGTTTGTTTGTGATTATGAAAACGGAGCATGGAAGGAGCCTTCCATTGTACCCTATCAACCGATGAGTATTTCACCTTCGGCAAGAGTATTTCATTACGGACAGGCTGTTTTTGAGGGTATGAAAGCTTACAAAGATGAGCAAGATAAAATCTGGCTTTTTAGACCGGAAGAAAATTTTAAAAGAATCAACAATTCGTCCAAGCGATTGGCGATTCCTGAGTTTCCAAAAGAATATTTTTTTGAAGGAATGAGCAAACTTCTTCAAATGGATGCAGATTGGATTCAAAAAGGAATGGGCAACTCACTTTACATTCGTCCCTTTGTATTTGCTACCCAAGCCAGTGTTCAGGCTTCTCATGCTGAAGAATACCGATTTATGATTATTTGTGCACCAGCACAATCTTATTATTCGGGCGCTGACGTACGGGTTAAGATTGCAGATTATTATAGTCGTGCTGCAAGTGGCGGTGTTGGATCGGCAAAAGCTGCGGGGAATTATGCAGCTCAATTTTACCCTTCCAATCTAGCTAGAGAAGAAGGTTTTCAACAAATCATTTGGACAGATGCTGCTGAACATAAGTTTTTGGAGGAAGCAGGAACGATGAATATTTTCTTTCGAATAGGAGACCAACTAATTACGGCTCCTACCAATGAGCGTATTTTGGACGGTATTACTCGAAAAAGCCTCATTGATCTTGCAAAAAAATCAGGGATTGATGTGCAAGTTCGACCTATAGCTGTAGATGAATTATTGGAAAGTGCCAATGCTGGAACTCTACTCGAAATCTTTGGTAGCGGAACCGCTGTGGTAGTCAATCCTATAAAAGGGTTTGGATACAAAGACTATCGATACGATGTTCCTGACATTCAAGATTCTTTTGCACTCAAGCTAAAGGAACAGCTCATTGCTATTCAATACAATTTGTCCGAAGATCCTTTTCAGTGGAGGTTTTCTATTTAGCTGTTAACAACCTTTGCAATATTGGGTTTGAAGTAATCAGGACCTTTAAGTACTTTTCCATCTTCTCTGTAAATAGGTTTTCCGTCTGCTCCTAATTTACTCATATTGCTTTTTTGAATTTCAGCAAATACTTCTTCGATTTTGTCTTGCATACCGTGCTCCAAAATGGTACCACACAAGATGTACAGCATATCTCCCAAAGCATCAGCAACCTCAATCAAATCATTATTAGTAGCAGCTTCAAGATACTCTTCGTTTTCTTCTGCCATGAGGTCAAATCGCAATTTGAGTTTTTCTTTTGTAAGTTGAGCGGTGGGCGTTTCTAGGCATCCAAGACCAAAGGCTGAATGAAATTCTTTTACGGCATCAAGTTGATCCTTCATTTGTATTTTTTTATTTGTTAGTTATTACATTACTTTTCGCTGAAGCCATGAGGGAACAATTTTTAGCACCCATGCAATCAGGTTCCAGCGTTTGGTTATATAGACTCTTCTTTTCTTTTTTTGAATGGCTTTGAAAATTTGTTTACAAGCTTTTTGAGTTGAAGCCATCCAAAAAATACCGTCACCAAGGGCCATTTTGGTGTCTATAAAACCAGGACGTATATCGGTAACAAACACTTGGTTTCCTGGTACCTCTTTGGTCTTGAAATACAGCGACTCTAAATAATTTACCTGAAAGGCTTTGGATGCAAAGTAGGCAGGAGATGATCGGTTACCTCGTAGCGAAGCAATTGATGATATTGCAACCAAATGACCGTAACCTTGTGATTTAAAAAAACGAAACACTAGATTGTATATTAACGTCGCACCCATCACATTAGTTAATAAGGTGTCTTTTTCTTTATTCCAATCGAGAGTTGGATTTTCGTAACCAATACCCGAACTGTGAATGACAAGATCTACAGAACCACCCAAAGCATTGATTAGGTTTGTAAAACACTTCGAGCTAGTTGCTTCTTCTTGCACATCGTGAGTAGAGGTTTCAATACGATTTCCGTAAGTAGTTTTTAATTGGTTGAGTAATTCGGTTCTCCTCCCTGTAACTCCAACCTTATATCCATGAGAAATCAAAAGCGCTAACAACCCTTTGCCTATTCCTGATGTTGCTCCAAATATAATGGCTGTTTGCATTCGATTTTGTAATTTCGCCTAAAATACATAAATATGTTCAGTAAAGGTCAAATCATTTTTGGGATTTGTTTTTTTATCGGTTTTGTGATCCTTATAGCATTGAGTTATAAGAAAGACCGTGCAGTTATTCAACAAAACTACAAAGGAAGCCTATGGGTACTCGTCGGTTTCATTGGTTTTGTTTTACTATTATTGGCCTTAAAATCATACAACTTTTAGGCGCATCAGATAACCTTATATATAATGAAGTATTTTTTGTGGGTATTTTTAGGAGGAGGATTGGGTAGCGTATTACGATACGGTGTTTCAAAATTTATTCCTTTTCAGCAAAATGCTTTTCCTTATCCAACCCTCATTGCCAATCTGCTGGGCTGTCTCCTTATAGGGTTCATAATGGGCAGTGCAATAAAGCATGAAACCTTATCTTCATCACAAACTCTTTTTTTTGCCACAGGCTTCTGTGGAGGGCTAACGACGTTCTCAACTTTTAGTTTGGAAGGTTTGGAACTTCTTAAATCAGGAAATCTGGGGGTTTTTCTTTTTTACACACTTATTAGTATTATTTTAGGTTTGCTTGCCGTAGGATTGGGAATATACCTATCTCGATCTATCTAAATTACCGTAAAACATTTCTTTTTTAGTAAAATCCACCTAAGACAAGGTTTATTTTAAATTATAACGCATTTTTTATATTATAAATTAATATACTGTCATTTTTTAGGGGGTTAAATTAATATATATGTAAAAATATTATATTTAACCCTATAAAATTAGGGGGTAAAATTAATTTTACAATATATTTGCTGAAATAATCATTAAAACCTAATTTATTATGTTAAACACATTATTATTAAGTCTGCCTCTTGCAATTCAAGATACAGCAGCCATAGAAGGCGACATGGGAATGCTTTGGATGTTATTGTCCGGTATCCTTGTCTTTTTTATGCAAGCAGGGTTCACATTGGTTGAATCAGGAATGACAGATTCCAAAAATGCAGTGAACATTGCAATGAAAAACATCCTTGACATTTCTGTAGGGTCGCTTTCATTTTGGTTCGTTGGGTATTCACTTATGTATGGATCAGGGAATGGATTCTGGCACTGGGGAGATTTCATTTTTTCTCAGGGATCAGCAGATTTGTTTTTCCAAACAGTATTTGCCGCAACAGCCGCAACCATTGTTTCTGGAGCCATTGCAGGTAGAACTAAATATACTACCTACGCTGTGTTTACCGTAGTTATGACTGCTTTCATTTATCCTGTTGCAGGTGGATGGGAATGGAATGGCGGATGGCTAAATACCATTGGTGACGCTGAATTTATTGATTTCGCTGGATCATCTATTGTTCACTCTGTTGGTGGATGGGCTGCATTAGTTGCTGCATGGATGGTAGGCCCACGTATTGGTAAATATATCAAGGGAGAATCTCAATCTTTACCAGGTCACAATCAATTGTTAGCTACTTTAGGTGTATTCATCCTATGGTTAGGTTGGTTTGGATTTAATGGTGGATCTCAACTTGCTTGGGGTGGTGATGATGCTATAGGAGCTTCAACTGTTGTTCTTGTGACAAACTTAGCTGCTGCTGCAGGTGCGTTCGGAGCCTTGTTCTTAACATGGTTCAAAGACGGAAAACCGAATCTATCAATGACACTTAACGGAGCACTTGCTGGACTTGTAAGTATTACTGCTGGTTGTGGTAATATGACTGAAATAGGATCTGTAGCCGCTGGATTTATTGGTGGTGTAATCGTTGTATTTGCGATTGAATTTATAGACAAAAAATTAAAAATTGACGATGCAGTTGGTGCAGCTTCAGTACACGGTGTTGCCGGTGCTTGGGGAACAGTTGTTATTGGACTTTGGGGTGTTGATGGAGACACTGGCATTGGAGTTTTCAATGGCGGTGGATTTGATCAACTAGGTATCCAAGCGATTGGTGTATTGGCTTACGGTTTGTGGGCTACTGTACTATCTCTAATATTCTTCTTTATCCTTAAGAAAACTATCGGATTGAGAGTTTCTGAAGAAGAAGAATTAGCTGGATTGGATATCTCTGAGCACGGTTCTATTGCTTATGCCGGAAAAAGAATTAGAGAATAATTACAATAAAGCAAACAATTAAATATTAACAAACAATTTAAATTTAAATTATGAAACAATTAACAAACAAAAGTTTATTATTTGTATTAGCACTTACAACTGCTTTTACAACACTAGGTACCCAAGAAGCAAACGCTCAAGATATAGGAGCTGATGTAGTAAGCCGTTATGTATGGAGAGGTACTCAATTTGGAACTGGAGCTCATATTCAACCTTATATGTCATATGCGGTTGGAAGTCTTGAGCTAGGAGCATGGGGGAGTTTTGGTCTTGACAACGACGGAGGTTCAGAACTTGACATCTACGCATCTTACGATTTTGGATTCGCTTCATTAACTGTTACTAACTACACATTTCCTGCAGATACTGGAGGAGCGGTTACCGATGACTTCTTTGGAGTTGAAGGCTATGAAGTTAGTACTGGATTTGACTTAGGCCCTGTTGGAATGACTGTTGGCTACTTTACGGAAACTGAAGACTTGTATGTTGAAGCTGGATTCTCATTAGGATCTCTTGATCTTGCTGTTGGAGCAGGTGACAACGTATACACTTCTACTGGAGACTTTGCAGTAGTAAATATTTCTCTCGGAACGTCTAAAGACATCAAAATTACTGAAGAGTATTCACTTCCAGCATTTGGATCTTTCGTATACAATCCTGAATTAGAAACTGCCTATTTAGTATTTGGATTAAGTTTCTAGTCAACGCTTAAATAAGAATTTTCATTATATATTTTCATATTTAGTTGTTTTAGTGAAAGCCCGGTGAAGAAATTCATCGGGTTTTTTTTATTAAATTTTTCATAAAAAAGTAATATTATTCAATCATCCCTATTTTTTATGGGGTAAAAAAATGTTTTTAATAAAATTTAAAATATTTACCCCTAAAAAGTATGGGGTATTTTTCAATTTAATTATTTTTGTTCAATAAAATTTTTATAAATATGAAAAAAATCGAAGCTATTATTAGGAAATCACAATTTGGTGAAGTCAAAAAAGCGCTACATCAAGTGGAAGTGAATTTTTTCAGCTACTGGGATGTCACTGGAGTTGGAAATGAAAAAGAAGGACATGTTTATCGTGGAATCACATACAGTACAAGCGATATTCAACGCAGGTATTTATCCATTGTTGTCTCTGACGAATTTGAGGAAAGAACCGTTAAGGCTATTATAGATGCTGCTGCTACTGGAAAAGTGGGTGATGGTAAAATCTTTGTCTCTTCAGTTGACGAAGCTTACCGAATTCGAACAAGCGAATCAGGAAATTCAACGCTAAACTAATAACATCACAAGAATTAAAATATTATGAATATTGAAATTTTAACTACAAATAACGTATGGATGATGGTCTGTACGGCCTTGGTGTTTTTTATGCACCTTGGGTTTTCTCTTTTAGAAATTGGACTAACACGCCAAAAAAACACCATCAATATTTTATTTAAAAACTTTTTTGTAATCACGGCAGGACTTCTTATTTACTGTTTTGTTGGATTCAACCTTATGTACCCTGGAAGTTTTATCGGCGGAATTATACCCGATTACTTTTTTGATTTGTTTGGACTTTCCGCTCCTCTAGTGGACGGAAACCTCGACTTGACGTACAGTGAAGGATACACCTATTGGACAGACTTTTTATTCCAAGGAATGTTTGCTGCAACTGCAGCCACTATTGTTTCTGGAGCTGTCGCTGAACGTATTAAGCTTTCTAGCTTTATGCTTTTTGCAACTCTTTACGTGGGTGTTGTATATCCTATCGTTGGATCTTGGAAATGGGGTGCTGGATTCCTTGACGGTTGGGGGTTCTATGACTTTGCAGGCTCCACTCTTGTTCACTCTGTGGGTGGATGGGCCGCCTTAATTGTTATTTATTTCCTTGGAGCTAGAATTGGGAAATTCAGTGCTGACGGAAAATCCATGGCATTGCCTGGGCACAACTTACCACTTGCGTCTGCAGGTGTGCTTATCCTTTGGTTAGGTTGGTTTGGATTTAATGGCGGATCAGTTCTTTCTGCTGACCCTGCATTAACTTCACTAACCCTGGTAACAACCTGTTTGGCTGCTGCTGCGGGAGGTGTAGGCGCTGCTGTTTTTTCTAACATTTTATACAAAAATTACGACCTTACCATGTTTATGAATGGAATCCTAGGAGGCCTTGTTAGTATTACTGCTGGTGCAGATCTAATGAGCCCAACTGAGGCTATCATTATCGGAGCTATTGGTGGTGTCGTTGTGGTATTCGCGGTTTCTCTTATAGACCGTGTAAAACTTGACGACCCAGTTGGAGCGATTGCTGTTCACTTATTCTGTGGAATGTGGGGTACATTGGCAGTTGGTTTATTTGGAGCAATGGCTGGATTCGACCAGTTCATGATTCAATTAGCAGGTGTAGGCATCATCGGTGCATTTAGTGTAATCATGGCCATCCTATTGATCAAAATCGTTTCGGCAATTTGCGGATTGCGTGTCGATAAAGAAGAAGAAATGAACGGACTGGATCTTGCCGAGCACGGAATGGATGCATACGCAGATTTCAGAATCAAATAATTTTATCATATATCAATTCTAAAACCACCGAGTTCATTTCGGTGGTTTTTTTGTGTTTTAATGTAAAATTTGTGAAATATTTACTGACAAATAGCCATACTCAATCATTTTACGCTATTTTTGAAACAAAGCAACATTCATGAGTACGATTACAATTCTGATCCACTGTAAAGATCAACAAGGAATCATCGCTTCTATTACCAATTTTATCCATCAAAACCATGGAAATATTGTTTACATTGACCAATATGTAGACCGAACGCATGATGCGTTTTTCATGAGACTAGAAAGTGTATTTGAAAATACTGATTTTTCTTTGGAGGACTTTAACAACGACTTTAACAACAGTTTGGGAGCCAAATTCAACATGTCTGTTCAGCTGTATCCTACCGATATTAAACCCAAAATGGCCGTGTTTGTCTCCAAATATGATCATTGCTTGTACGATTTGTTAGGAAGATACCAATCGGGAGAACTCCTTGTTGAGATACCATTTATAGTTAGTAATCACGCTGATCTTGCGCCAATAGCAGAGAAATTTTCCATTCCATTTTTTCACATTCCTGTAACAAAAGAATCCAAAGCTAAAGCAGAAAAAGAACAACTCAAGCTATTGCAAGAACACGGGGTTGATTTTATCGTATTGGCACGCTATATGCAAATCGTTTCTCCTCTTTTAATTAAAGAATATACCCACAAAATTATCAATATCCACCATTCGTTTCTTCCAGCATTTCCTGGGGCAAAGCCCTATCACTCTGCTTATGAAAGAGGGGTAAAAATTATTGGCGCAACGAGTCATTACGTCACCGAAGAACTCGATGCAGGCCCCATCATTGAACAAGATATTGCACGGGTGAGCCACACACACCGAATAGATGATCTCATTCTGAAAGGGCGAGATTTAGAAAAAATTGTATTCTCCAGAGCTATTAAGCTTCATACAGAAAGGAAAGTAATGGTTTACAATAATAAAACTATCATTTTCTCCTAGTATTTATTGCAATTGTTTATTAAGAAACTTCAACGTTAGACTGTTAAAATGAGCTGGTTGCTCTACGTTGACTACGTGACCGCAATCAGGAACTACCACCAAACGAGAAGTAGAATGATTAAGCACCACGTGCTGCACTGAGGGCAAAAACATATAATCTTCTTCTCCCATTACATACAATGTTGGAATTTTAACGTCAACTTGTCGGAACCATTTTAGTACCGGATTGATTTCGGTAGTAAGCTTAAACCATCTGATAAACTCTTTTTGATATAATTTTTTTGCCTCATTTATAAACAACAAACGAGATTCTTTGTGGTTTTTGTTAGGCATAATGATAAAGGCAAAAAACTTGTAAATCCAAATATAAGGCACCACCGATTTGAACAAATTCCCTACTCGCATTAAAATCTGAGAACGAAAATTAAGCTTAAGAATTGCTCCACCCAAAATCATACTTTGAACCCGTTCAGGAGACATTTCGGCAAGTTGTCTTATAAGAATGGTGCCCAATGAAATTCCTACAAAATGTGATTTTTGAATGTCCTCATAATCCAACACCTCAAGAATGTCTCTAGCGATGGATTCAAACGTATATTTCTGATCGAAAGGATTATTGGGGGCTTTAGCGTTAGTAGAATCTCCATGCCCTCGCAAGTCAAGTAGCAACACGTTGTATTGTTTGGAATACTCTCGTATTTGCTTAAACCAAATGGAAGAACTTCCTCCTGCTCCATGTACAAAAGTGACCCACTCCTCAGAAGAATCGTGCTTATATAGTGTGTAATTTAGCATGTCAATAGTTTTGCCATTTGATTTTGAATTTTTTGGGCTACATCCAAAGCAGCTGATGCAAAATCTTTTTGATCGCTCGCATAAATAATTCCTCTAGAAGAATTAACCAACAATCCTACTCGGTCATTGGAACCGTACCTATATACTTCCTCCAAACTTCCTCCTTGTGCCCCTACTCCAGGAACCAACAAAAAACTATCAGGAATCACAGACCTAATCTCCGATAAAAATGCCGCTTTAGTCGCTCCGACCACATACATCATTCGATCGGAGTGCTCCCAACTGCTTGCCGTTTCAATCACAGTTTTGTACAACTCTTTTCCTGCTATTTTTTGAGTTTGAAAATCAAACGCCCCCTTATTGGAAGTAAGTGCTAATAAAATGGTATGCTTGTCTTCAACACTTAGAAAAGGAGCAACAGAATCCTCTCCCATATAGGGAGCAACAGTAATTGAATCGAAAGGAAGTGCTTCGTAAAAAGCCTTTGCATACCGCAATGAAGTGTTTCCAATGTCACCGCGCTTAGCGTCTGCAATGGTAAAAATATCTGGATAGTGTTCTTTGATATAGCGAATGGTTTTCTCTAAAGAAACCCACCCCTGAACACCGTAGGCTTCATAAAAAGCCGTGTTTATTTTAATGGCAATAGCAAGGTGTTGCGTAGCATCAATAATTTGTTTGTTAAATGCAAAAATAGGATCTTCCTCTGAAAGCAAATGCGAAGGAATTTTATCCTTATCGGTGTCCAATCCTATACACAGGAATGATTTTTTAATTTGAATTTGCTCAACGACACTAGCTATTTTCATATAGATTTTAAACTTAAAATACCTCTCCGGATTCTTTTAATTTTTCAGTATTCTGAACCAACTTTAGCTCGTCGATAATTTTTTGAACATCTCCATTAATAATGTTTTGAAGATCATAGAGTGTAAGTCCAATTCGATGATCCGTAACTCTTCCTTGTGGATAATTGTAAGTACGAATTTTAGCCGAACGATCTCCTGAAGAAACCATGCTCTTTCGTTTTTCGGAATCCGCAGCTTGTTTTTTAGCCAATTCCATTTCATACAATCGAGAACGCAATACTTTGAGTGCTTTTTCTAAATTTTTGTGTGAAGATTTTTGATCTTGACAACTTACAATCATTCCTGTAGGTTCGTGATGCAATTTGATCGCCGAATAGGTCGTATTGACCGACTGCCCTCCAGGACCAGTTGATGTAGTTCGTTCTATTCTTACTTCAGACATATCCAACTCAACATCAAATTCCTCTGCTTCTGGCAATACAATTACAGATGCTGCACTGGTATGAACACGTCCTTGCGTTTCGGTTTGCGGTACGCGCTGCACACGATGAACACCTGCTTCGAACTTCAAGGTTCCGTAAACATCGGTTCCTGAAACTTCAAAAATAACTTCCTTAAATCCTCCCGCAGTTCCTTCACTCATATCAACCAAATTGACTTTCCAGCCTTTACCTTCACAATATTTGGTGTACATTCGAAACAAGTCACCTGCAAAAATACTGGCTTCATCACCACCTGTTCCGGCTCGTAATTCCATGACTACATTTTTACTGTCCTCGGGATCTTTTGGGATAAGAAGCACTCGAATTTCTTCTTCCAAAACGGCGATTTCTTCTTTGGCCTCATCGATTTGTAGTTTTGCCATTTCCATCATTTCTGCATCACTACCATCAGCAACAATTTCTTGCCCTTCAGCGATGTTGGCTAGCAAACTTTGGTAACGCTTCTTTTTTTCAACCAAAACACTTAAATCCTTGTATTCCTTATTGAGTTGAACGTAACGTTTTTGATCCGAAATAATATCGGGCTGAATGATCAAGTCCGATACTTCATCGAAACGCTGTTGAACAATTTGTAATTTTTCTAACATACTTTAGTGGACAAATACCATTTACAAAAATAGGCTTTTTGACTGAATCGTTTGAAATGGTTAATATTCAAAAACTCCGTTAGGACTATGAATGGTTAATTTTTTGGCATCGGAAGCAACTACTTTTCCGACTACTTGTGCATCAACATTGAACTCTTTGGAAATAGCGATTATCGCCTCGGCAACTGAAGGATTGACATACAACTCCATTCGATGCCCCATATTAAACACCTGATACATTTCTTTCCATTGAGTTTGGGACTGCTCTTGGATAAGCTTGAACAAAGGGGGCACTTCAAAAAGATTGTCTTTAATTACATGGAGATTATCTCCTATAAAATGTAAAATTTTGGTTTGAGCTCCACCGCTACAATGAACCATTCCGTGAATATCGGAATGTGTGAATTGGGATAATATTTTTTTAATTACCGGCGCATAAGTTCGGGTTGGAGAAAGCACTAATTTACCGGCATCCAGCGGTGTGTTTTTGACAGCATCCTGTAAATTCATACTGCCCGAATAAACCAGTTCTGAAGGGACACTTGGATCGAAACTTTCTGGGTATTTTTGAGACAATGATTTTTCAAAAACATCGTGTCGAGCCGAAGTGAGACCGTTGCTTCCCATTCCTCCATTGTATTCAGATTCATAAGTAGCCTGACCAAAAGATGCCAAGCCTACAATCACGTCTCCATCTTGAATATTTGCATTGTCGATTACATCGGTTCTTTTGATACGAGCAGTCACAGTAGAATCCACAATAATAGTTCTTACTAAATCACCTACATCAGCTGTTTCTCCGCCTGTAGAATGGATATTGACTCCAAAAGAGCGTAATTCTTCAATGATGGATTCGGTGCCTTCAATGATGGCTGCAATCACTTCTCCGGGAATGTTGTTTTTATTTCTTCCAATGGTTGACGACAGTACAATTTGATCGGTAACACCGACACACAACAAATCGTCAATATTCATGATCAAAGCATCCTGCGCAACACCTTTCCAAACGGACAGATCGCCTGTTTCTTTCCAATACATATAAGCAAGTGACGACTTGGTTCCTGCGCCATCAGCATGCATAACTAGGCAGTAATCATCATTATGGGTTAACGTATCGGGAACGATTTTGCAAAAAGCTTTTGGAAAAAGCCCTTTATCAATATTTTTGATCGCATTGTGAACATCTTCTTTGCTGGCTGAAACTCCACGCTGGCTGTATCTTTTGCTTACTTCAGAACTCATACATTGAATTTGAGCTCAAAGATACCTTTTAAGAAGATGAAAAGAAAACGTTTGTAATAAATCTATCGCATAAATAACAATTCGCGGTATTTTGTGAGCGACCATATCTCGTCATCAACCAATAATTCTAGTTTATCACAGTGATATCGAATTTCTTCAAACAAAGGCCTAACGTCGTAACAATAACTTTGTGCCTTTTGTTCGATATTTTTTATGGAATTGGCTTTTTTACGCGCATTGACCATATCGGTAACACCTCTATTGATATTGGCAATATGATCGGATATGTTCTCTATCAATTCCATTTGCTCACTCGCATGTTTTTTGTAGTCTTTGTCGTAAATATCTTTCAATCCTTTTACGTTTTCGATCAAGGTGTTTTGATATCGAACCGCCGTAGGAATGACATGATTTCGGGCAATATCTCCCAAAACTCTGCCTTCTATTTGAATCCGCATCAGGTATTCTTCGAGCTCAATTTCGTAACGAGCTTGGGACTCCACAGCGTTCATAACTCCCATGGATTCGAAAAGCGCAATGTTCTTTTTAGAAACTTTTGCCTTGAGAGCCTCAGGAGTTTTGCGATTGTTACTCAATCCTCTTTTTTTGGCTTCTTTTTCCCAATCGTCACTGTATCCGTCTCCTTCAAAAAGAATTTTTTTGGAGCTTTTGATATATTCACGAATCACATTAAAAATAGCGTCGTCTTTTTTAAGCTTTTTAGTCTTAACAAGACTATCCACCTCCTTTTTAAAGTCTATAAGTTGTTTTGCTACAATGGTATTGAGAACCGTCATTGGATTGGCACAGTTAGCCGACGATCCAACAGCTCTAAACTCAAACTTATTTCCCGTAAATGCAAAAGGAGAGGTTCTGTTTCTGTCTGTATTGTCTAATAATATTTCTGGTATTTTACCTACCACATTCAATTTTAAATCGGTTTTTTCTTTTGGAGATAATTTTCCTTTGGATACATTTTCTAAATTACTCAATACTTTAGAAAGTTGTTGACCAATAAATACGGAAATAATGGCAGGCGGGGCTTCGTTAGCTCCCAATCGGTGGTCGTTTCCGGCACTTGCAATGGTGGCTCGCAACAGTTCTTCATTGTCTTGAACCGCTTTTATGGTGTTTACAAAAAAGGTCAAAAATTGAAGATTACTCATCGGAGTTTTTCCAGGACTGAGCAAATTTACACCTGTATCTGTAGAAAGCGACCAATTGTTGTGTTTTCCAGAACCGTTGATTCCTTTAAAGGGTTTTTCGTGAAGTAAAATTTTAAAGCTGTGCTTGCTAGCGATTTTACCCATAATATCCATCAAAAGGGAATTGTGGTCAACTGCCAAGTTGGCTTCCTCAAAAATAGGTGCCAATTCAAATTGGTTAGGAGCTACTTCGTTGTGTCGTGTTTTGACGGGAATTCCCAAAAGCATCGATTCTTCTTCAAGTTCTCTCATAAAAGCAAGCGCTCGACTGGGAATGGACCCAAAATAGTGATCGTCAAGCTGTTGGCCTTTGGCGGGAGAATGCCCCAAGAGGGTTCTGCCAGCCAACATAATATCGGGACGAGAAAGAGCAAGATCTTTGTCCACCAAAAAATATTCCTGTTCCCAACCCAGAGTTGAGATAACTTTGGTTACATTTTTATCAAAATATTTTGCAACTCCCGTTGCCGCCTGATCAACGGATTGTAAGGCGCGTAGTAAAGGAGTTTTATAATCCAATGCTTCTCCTGTATAGGACACAAAAACAGTAGGAATACAAAGGGTTGTTCCATAAATAAAAGCAGGAGATGTCGGATCCCAAGCTGTGTATCCTCGGGCTTCAAAAGTGTTTCTAATTCCACCGTTTGGAAAACTAGAAGCATCGGGTTCTTGCTGAACCAATTGACTTCCTTCAAATTTTTCAATAGCAATTCCATCGAGTGTTAAATCAAAAAAAGCATCGTGTTTTTCTGCGGTAGCACCTGTTAAGGGCTGAAACCAATGTGTGTAATGAGTAGCACCCTTAGAAAGAGCCCAATCTTTTAGTGATGTTGCTATCTGATCGGCTTCCGATCGGGTGATTTTGGTTCCTTTTTCAATTGCAGATTTTACGCTTTTTAATGCATCATTGGTTAAATATTGACGCATAGTTTCTAGCCCAAAAACGTTTTTACCAAAAAGGTTGGATTTTTTTTCAGGATAGTCATTTTGAATAGGGGTTTTTTGAAAAGCTTTTTTGAGAGCCTCAAAGCGAAGTGTAGCCATAGGTTGTTCTTTTAGAATGAGTTGAAAAATAATAAATGAAACACAAAATTAAGCAATTTTATGAAATTTTATGGAATTCTCATTTAAAAAACTCGAAAATGAATTTTATTTAAAATATCCCTAAAAAAAATAGGGTGTTGATAAAAATATTAAATAGTTGATTACTTTTTACCCCATAATATAGGGAGGTTCTAGAAAAAAATTAAATTTGTGGTCAATTGTAATTCAAACTTTCACATTATGAGTAAAACAAAACTTGAGTATATCTGGCTTGACGGATACAAACCAACAGCTAACCTTAGAGGAAAAACAAAGGTAGTTGAAGATTTTAATGGAACTTTGGAAGAATGTCCTATTTGGTCATTCGATGGTTCCTCTACTTTACAAGCAGAAGGTGGATCATCTGATTGTTTATTAAAACCAGTTGCAATCTATCCTGATCCGCAAAGAAAAAATGGATTTTTGGTAATGACTGAAGTATTGAATGCTGACGGAACACCTCATGAATCCAACGCTCGTGCTACTATTGACGACGACGATAATGATTTCTGGTTCGGGTTTGAACAAGAATATTTCATCATGGACACAGAAACTCAACTTCCTCTAGGATTTCCATTGGGAGGTTACCCAGGTCCTCAAGGACTTTACTACTGTTCTGTTGGTGGAAAAAACACTCATGGGAGAGACTTTGTTGAAGAGCACGCTGACTTATGTATCGAAGCAGGTCTAAACTTCGAAGGAATTAACCAAGAAGTTGCTAGTGGACAATGGGAATTCCAATTGTTTGCCAAAGGAGCCAAAAAGGCAGGTGACGAAATTTGGATCGCTCGCTACTTATTAGACCGATTGACTGAACAGTACGGTTACTATATTGAATACCACCCGAAACCTATCAAAGGAGATTGGAACGGTTCTGGTATGCACGCTAACTTCTCAAACAACACGTTGAGAACATGTGGGGACAAAGCAACTTATGAAGCTATTTGTGAGGCGTTCCGTCCTGTGACTAAAGAACACATTGAAGTATATGGTCATGACAATAACCAACGTTTGACAGGATTGCATGAAACTGCATCTATCAACGATTTTAGCTACGGTATTTCTGACCGTGGAGCTTCCATTCGTATTCCAATTATTACAGTTGAGAAAGGCTGGAAAGGATGGCTAGAAGATAGACGACCTGCATCAAACGGTGATCCATACAAAATTGCTGGACGAATCATCAAAACTGTTAAGTCTGCAAAGGTTTAGCCCTTTTGAATAATTTAGTTTTCATTAAAACCCAGCTTCGGCTGGGTTTATTTATACCGTAATGTAAATGTATCCAATATAGATTCCTAGCAGCAAAACCCCATCTCTCCACCCCAATCGAAGCCCTTTAGGTATAAAAACCAAAGGGAGAACAAGAAATGAAATGAATAGCATTACGTAAACGTCGAAATTCAAAAGAGTGGTATCCATAACTTCAATGGGGATTATCATCGAAGTAATTCCCAATACTGCCAATAGATTAAACAAATTGGATCCTATGAGATTGCCAATCGAAATGGCTTTTTCTTTGCGTAAGACAGCCATTACAGAGGCCACCAACTCAGGAATGCTTGTGCCAACCGAAACCATAGTAACTCCGATAACACGCTCACTGACACCCAGTTGAGTGGACAAAGAAACAGCACCATCAATAAGCCACTGCGAACCAAATGCCAGCCCCAATGAACCAATAACTAAATACACCAAAGTTTTGAAAACCGAATACGAAGCATCCACCTCATGTATTTCTTCTACGACTGCTTTTTCTTGAAACTTAATCAAATATATGATTGTAAAGAGTAAGAGTAGAAACATAAGAGCGCCTTCCCAAAACACCAATACTCCGTCCAAGATAAATCCAAAAAACACGAGTGAAGCAATCATCATAATTGGCCAATCGAAACGATAAAAGTTTTTGGTAACCAAAATAGGAGAAAGAATAACCGTAATACCCAAAACCAAACCAAGGTTGGCTATGTTAGAGCCCACAACATTTCCTAAAGCCAAATCAGGAGCTCCTAGAAGCGCTGATTGAACACTAACTATGAGTTCAGGTGCTGATGTAGCAAAGGAAACTACTGTCATCCCAATTACAATTTTAGGAATGTTGAGTTTTAGCGAAATAGAAACTGCTGCTTTAAGCAAAAAATCGCCTCCAACAATCAAAAATACCAACCCAACAACTAACAATACTATATTCATACCGATTTCATTTGAACGGCTAAGATACGAGGAAGGAATCTATTTTGTATTTTTGTAAGATGAAAAAACTTTTTTTTAAATGGATGGCATCTGTTAATCGAATGGTATTGCCCAGCTTATCTCGAAAAAGACTGGATTTGAGCAGAGCCACCAAATGGCAATTGGGGCTTATTGCTTGGCGGTTTTACATTACAAAAAACGCACTGGATTCTTAGTGTGTTTTATTTGCAGACTCTTTAAAAAACGATATATTTGCACCCAACAAAATAGGCCTCGTAGCTCAACTGAATAGAGTACTTGATTACGGCTCAAGAGGTTGCAGGTTTGAATCCTGCCGAGGTCACAAATAAATCGCACAATAAGAAAAAACGCCAAGCTTGCTTGAGCGTTTTTTTGTTTGGACTATTTTTAGCACGGAGTGCGAAGGATTATAAAATAATTCTGTCGCAATTACAAATTATTCCCTAGAACAATAAATTATTTTTGGGTATATTTTTTATCTTTAGATTCAATAATTAACCATTATGAAAAAATTATTCTTAATCTTTTTTGTTTTACCCTTAATAAATTACAGTCAAAACTATCAACAACAAAACTTTTTGCTCCCTCTAGAAATCACAGGGACTCAGTTGATACAAGAAGGCGTCAATTATACTATTTCTGAAAATACAATACTTCATATGATGGATAGATATGGAACTATACAGTACGTTACTAATAACTATCAAAACCTTGAATGTCCCTGTATAATAGGCCCAGGTAATACGGTAGCTCACGCTTATAGCAATAATGGTGTAAATGGTATATTATATTATTTTGATGAAAATTCTTATGTTAAGCCTATCACAATTAATAGTGGAGATTCCTGGAATACTTGGGTTGTTCCAGAAAATAAATTTTGGTATGTATTACACTCTAACTTTTATACTGAAAAATTCGAAAAAGGTGATATTTTATGGGCTGGAAGAGAAATAGGTTCAAATGAAAATAATAATTATTTTTTGGCTATTGAATACGATATTCTGGCCTATAACTCTTCTTTGTCAATATCTTCTGTGGACTTAAAGGAGGCTCCAATTTTATTTCCAAATCCAACAAATTCTCAATTATCTTTTAATTCTAACCATAATTATAAAATAGAAGTCTTTGATCTGAGTGGTATAAAATAATGGAAGTGACAGGAAACACACTTAATATGTCCGTGTTGTCCAACGCTACATACTTGGTCAAAGCTTTTGACAAGCAAACAAAAGAAACAAACACATATAAAGTGGTGAAAAACTAAAAGGAAAAAAATACTCAAAATGTTCAAACTTTCTAAAGTTTGGGTCACAGATTATTCCCAAAAATAATTTTTTATTTCTGGGAATATTTTTTTTGACTATATATCACTAATTCCGTTAAAAAAGTCTGAACTACTGTATGTTTGGGTCACGAATAAATCGCACAATAAGAAAAAACGCCAAGCTTGATCGTCATCTCCACCAATATAAAAAGTATCTCCAGACTTGTTTTGGAGCGCCATTCATGCCTTTGCAGCCTACTAAATATGCAGAAATGTTAAGCAAGAAAATCAAAGAAGCCAATACAAACGTTTGGCTAATAAACACTGGTTGGACAGGAGGAAAATATGGGATTGGAAGACGAATCCCTCTGAAACAAACAAGAGCCATGATTAACGCCTTGCAAAACCTAGAGAATGTCCTGAAGTTCCATCGGGATTGTTAAGCCCTAGAGCTACTTGGAACAACGATGAAGCCTAATACAAAACAGCCTTTAATTTGTCAAATGCCTTTCGAAATAACCTAAAACAGTTTGAAGAATTTGCTAACGAGGAAATACGAAGAGGCGAACCACAACGCTATTCCAGTTAAATGGGTTTTGAATGAGCTTTGAATGGATATAAAACATATTTCGTGTGAAGCGATTGAAAATTTAGATTACATACCGTATAACAAAAATAAATTTTAAACACACAAAGATTGAATTTTGAATATATACCATAAAATCTCATTGTAATTCTTTATTACAATGAGATTTTTATTAACAATTTTTTGGGTGACAAATATTCTTGTCAAGCTTTATATTTACTTGAAAAGTTGTGAAATTATTAAAAAAAAATATTTAATTTTGAGAGTATATCTGGCAAAAAAGCGCCTAAGGATTCAACATATATGAGTACTATACATCAGAGAATTTTAACTATCATTGATGAGCAAAACCTTTCTATAGCTTCATTTGAAAGGAAAATTGATGTTGGCCGTAATTCCATTTCTATGGCGATTCGAAAAAAATCAGCAATTGATCACAATGTCTTAAAAAAAATTAATGAAAAGTTTCCAACCTACAGTTTTGGATGGATTATAACGGGTAAAAGTGAAGTTGATCGCGAATCATCCGCCGAATTTTCTAGAGATGTAATGCTTTTGTTTAAAAAGAGGAAAGATAAAATATAGCTTTAGAAATTAAATTTATAGATTCAAAAATATTTGTCAAGACATCATTTTTTTTAATGTTTAAAGCATGACTTTTCAACATTTTTAAACGCTATTATTTGCTGATTGCCCGTCTTCATATTCTTGATGACAACCTCCTTTCGAAGTGATTCCTCTTCTCCATACATCAATACAAATTGCACATTATTTTTATCTGCATAAGAAAATTGCTTTTTAATTTTTGCAGCATTAGGATACAAACTGACACGCATTCCTTGATCCCTTAATAAATTGATTAAAGGCAATATTTCAAATGTAGTAGATTCTCCAAAATTCAAAACTAAAACATCAATAGAGGATTCGATTGATGAGGGAAACAAGTTTAATTGCTCTAATACCAAATAAATGCGATCCAAACCAAATGAAATTCCGATGCCGCTCATGTTAGACAAACCAAATACGCTGGTAAGATCGTCATAACGACCTCCACCTCCAATAGAACCTATTTCTACCTCCTTAGGCGCTGAAACTTCAAAAATTGTTCCTGTATAATAGTCCAACCCTCTGGCTAGCGTAACATTAATCGCCAACGAAACCGATTGCAACGGTTGTGTTTCAAATACTTTGGCAATAAATCGCACATCTGATATACCCTGAAGACCTATTGCAGAATTTTGTAAAATTGTTTCGAGCTGATTTAAAACCTCATCTACCGTTCCCGAAATAGAAAATAAAGGGCGAAGCTTTTCAATAGCTGACTGATCAAAACCTTTACTTAATAATTCCTTTTCAACTGCTTCTGAGCCGATTTTATCGATTTTATCCAATGCAACCGTGAAATCAATCAAACGAGTTTCAGCTCCAATAATTTCAGCTATACCCGCTAGAATTTTTCGATGATTCATATGTACAGTTACTCCTGAAAGTCCCAAATTAGAAAAAACAGCATCGTACAATTGTATGCATTCGACTTCTTGCCAAAGGGAATCTACTCCTACAACATCAGCATCGCATTGATAGAACTCTTGAAAGCGACCAAATTGCGGCCTATCGGCTCTCCAAACTTGTTGGATTTGATACCTTTTGAACGGAAATGTTAGTTCGTTTTGGTGTTGTACTACAAATCGAGCAAACGGCACGGTAAGATCGTATCGTAACGCTTTTTCAGAAAGCGAGTTCGAAAATTTTGCCAGCTCGTTATTTTGCAAAGCGGCAACATCGGCTTTTTTGACCTTGTCTCCAGAATTAAGAATTTTAAAAACCAAGCGGTCTCCCTCTTCGCCATACTTACCCAGCAATGTACTGGACTTTTCAAAAGAAGGTGTTTCGATGGGTAAAAAGCCAAATTTTTCAAAATGAGATTTGATGATTCCTGTAAGATAATTTCTCTTAATAACCGTTTCAGGTAAAAAATCTCGGGTGCCTTTGGGTGTATTTGGCTTCTGCGACATCTGTAATTGTTTTTTACAAATATCTTATTATTTTGAAGAATTAAGAAATAAGCGTTTGAATTCTTTTAAACAGCTTACCATCAGTAATTTGCCCACCTCGTGCAATCCATTCAAAGAGTTCAGCATGAATATCTTTTGATTTGTCTCCTAGAGCCATCTCAACCTGATCGGAATGCATGTTTTTTTCCAACCACTCAAGACCACCTTGGGTTTCAAAATCTACTTCTTGATTAGTAGTAGTAATTATAACGGCTTTTAAAACGTGGTTCGCTCTGTCAAGCAGCACCACTTTTTGGGGAGCATAATATTCAACATAAACCGTCTTAGACAATACCTTTTCCCAAACAATATCACTAAAAATATCCAATAAAGAGTCCACTTTCTTGGAGTTTTCATGTTTGAGTTGTTTCCATTGAGCTGCATCGATTGAATGACTGGCTAAAAATTGGCTAAACTCAAAATGCAGTTCTTCAAACTGCTCTTTGGACAAACGGCTGTATTTCATACAAAAAAAAAGACCACTCAAAAGGTGGTCTTTATATCTTTAGGATTGAATTATTTTTCCGCGGCTGGAACTACATCAAAAGGAAGTTGAAAAACAACTTCTCTGTGCAAACGAATAGTCGCATTGTAGCTCCCTAATCGTTTGATAGATCCTCCTGGAACGGATATGTATTTCTTATCCAATTCTTGACCTGCAGCCGATAGTGCTTCAGATACATTGGCGTTGTTAACCGATCCAAATAGTTTATCACCTGCGCCTACTTTCGCGTCAATTTTAATAGATAATTTCCCATAGGCTTTTTCGAGCTTACGAGCATCATCAATTAATTTTTGCTCTTTAAAAGCACGCTGCTTTAGATTCTCAGCCAATACTTTTCTTGCGGAAGACGTAGCTAATATAGCATGACCTTGCGGAATCAAGTAGTTACGACCGTATCCATTTTTTACCGTTACAATATCGTCCTTAAACCCTAGGTTTTGAACGTCATTTTTTAAAATAAGCTCCATATCTAATATCGTTTATTTTAGTAAATCAGCCACATAGGGCATTAACGCCAAGTGACGCGCTCTTTTAACTGCTACTGAGACTTTTCTTTGGTATTTTAAAGAAGTTCCTGTAAGACGTCTCGGCAAAATTTTACCTTGTTCGTTGACAAATTTCAAAAGAAAGTCAGGATCCTTATAATCAATATACTTGATTCCAGATTTTTGGAAACGACAATATTTCTTTTGCTTATTAGTTTCAATATTTAGAGGAGTCAAGTAGCGAATTTCTCCTTGTTTTCCTCCTTTACTTGCTTGATCGATTGATGACATACCTTAAGATGCTTTTTGAGTGTTACGCGTTCTTCTTTTTTCAGCCCATGCTTCTGCGTGTTTGTCTAATTTGACAGTCAAATAACGCATCACACGCTCGTCTCTCTTGAATTCAACTTCAAAAGGGATGATGGCTTCGCCAGCAACCTTAAAGTCAAATAAGTGATAAAAGCCACTTTTTTTGTTTTCGATTGGATAGGCAAACTTCTTGAGCCCCCAATCCTCTTTAGCAACCATTTCTCCTCCTTTGGACGTTAAGAAATCTTCAAATTTCTTTACTGTTTCCTTTATCTGTTCATCAGATAAAACGGGATTCAAAATGAAAACAGTTTCGTAATGATTCATATGTATTGTATTTGTTTTTAAATAGCTGGCAAAAATAGCATATAAACCTTCACAATCAAAAGAATTTTCTGTTTTTTAATGGTTTATTTTAAGGTTCTTGGTAAATTTTAGTAAATTTGCTCTACAGTCACGGTTTTATTTATATAATTAAGCATGTAACTGACTATCAATAAAAATCCTACTTATGAAAATTCAATGTGTCGTAATTGACAAATCTCCTTCACAACATAGGGCTATTTCCAAACTTATCGATAAGTTCAAAAATCTAGAATTAGTCGCTTCTTTTTCGGAAGCAACACAGTTCAAAAAACAAGTTTCTTTATTAGATATCGAGCTTCTCATTACAGATATTAACATG
Organism: Flavobacteriaceae bacterium; assembly: GCA_029243385.1. Taxonomy (GTDB): domain Bacteria; phylum Bacteroidota; class Bacteroidia; order Flavobacteriales; family Flavobacteriaceae; genus JAQWSC01. The sequence goes on from JAQWSC010000009.1 coordinate 38,908, forward strand.
CCAGTGATTGAGGGTGTTGAACTTTTAAAACTTTGCAAACAGCAGCCAGAAGTGATTTTCATGGCAAACTCTAAAAAAGATGCTTACAAAGCCATAAAACATCACCCTGTTGATTATTTGGTAAAACCCATAAATTCAAACGAATTTGAAGAAGCTATTAAAAAAGCTGTCAAAGTCATTGAAAAAAACAGATTGCAAAATCAACACAACGAAGCCTATATCAACGTTACAAGCGACGCACAAAAACAACGTGTAAAACTCAATGATATTCTTTGGATTGAGGCATTGGGGGATTATGTGTGTATCATTACCCAGAAGAAAAAAATGGTGGTGCATTCCACCATGTACTCGTTTGAACAAAAACTACCTGAGCATCAATTTGTTCGTATCCATAAATCCTACATTGTAAATCAGAATAAAATTTTGAGTTACAATAGTAAAGAGGTGGATTTGTTAGGAAAAAAGCTTCCGCTCAGCAGATCTAAAAAGCACATTCTCGACGCGGCTTTTATGGAAATTTAATACGCATCAACGTCTATCTGAATTTTTATACTTCGAAAAGTTCCTACGCTAACAAAGCTTTTATGAATTTTTTTAATAAAAGATTTTGATTTTTTGAGATCAAAGTCCTGTGGGATTTTAATCAAAATTTGTTGCTGATATTGATTTCTGATTCGCTCTATTAAAGGAGCTTCTGGACCCAATACATGATTTTGAAAACCGCCTTTTAAAGCGGTTGCAAACCACGCTGCACCTTCTTTGACTTTTTGAAAATCTTTGTGCAGCAACACAATTCGAATTAGCTTTACAAAAGGTGGATATCGAAACAATTCGCGTTGTGCTAATTGACTCTCGAACATTTCGTTGTAATGATTTTTCACTACTTGAATAAGAATAGGGTGTGTAGTCGAATACGTTTGAATGATAACTTGCCCTTGTTTGTTGCTTCTCCCCGATCGTCCAGCCACCTGTTGCAGTACCTGAAAACAACGCTCATGGGATCTGAAATCCGGAAAATTCAGTAATCCATCAGCATTTAAAACACCTACCAATGCTACGTTCTGAAAGTCAAACCCTTTGGTAACCATTTGTGTACCAATCAGAATTTGGAATTCTTGATTTTCAAACCCTTTGATCAATTGCTCGTAGCTGTTTTTTTTGCGTGTGGTGTCAAAATCCATACGTCCTACCTTTGTATTGGGAAACATCATGGCTAATTCTTCTTGAATTTGCTGAGTTCCTAAACCTCTAGAAAATACATTGGACGATTCACAAGCACCGCAGTGCGAAAAGTATGGAGTATGATAGCCACAATAATGACATTTGATTTGATGATCGGAAGAGTGATAGGTCAAACTCACATCGCAATTAGGACACTGAGGCACAAAACCACAACTCAAACACTCCAAAAACTTGGCATATCCTCTGCGATTTTGAAACAAAATTACTTGCTCCTTGTTGGCTAGCACTTGTTCGATAGCAGCAATCAATTCTTCTGAAAAATGTCTTTTTATTTGCTTTTTTCTGTACGATTCTTTTAAATCTATTAATGTTACTTTGGGAGGAATTACCTTACCGTAACGCTCAGAAAGTGTTACACAACCGTATTTATTGTGTTGGGCATTGTAATAGCTTTCTAGACTGGGTGTTGCCGAACCCAATAATATCTTGGTCTCATGCAAATGAGCCAACATAATAGCCGAGTCACGCGCATGATATCGCGGAGCGGATTCGTACTGCTTAAATGCGGATTCGTGTTCTTCATCAACAATGACAAGCCCCAAATCAACAAAAGGAAGGAAAATAGAAGACCGTGCTCCCAAAACAATTCGAGCTTTGGAGTCGTTTGCAGCTACCTTATTCCAAACTTCAACACGCTCACTCTGGGAGTAACGGGAATGAAAAACAACCAATTGTTCACCAAAATAACGTTGCAACCTCCCAACCAATTGGGTAGTTAAAGCAATTTCGGGAAGTAGGTATAACACTTGTTTGTTTTGAGCAAGTATTTCTTCGATCAAATGAGCATAAACTTCGGTTTTTCCGGATGAAGTTATCCCCTGAAAAAGCACCACTTTTTTGTGATTAAAAGACTCCTTGATTTCTTGAAAAGCGAGGTTTTGAGCATGGCTTAAAGCTTGTGTTTGGGTGGTTTTTCCTTCAAAAATAAATCGATCTACTATTTTAGAATACCTAACAAGAATTTCTTTTTTAAGCAACGTATTAATCGTAGAACTAGAGACACCGCTCAATTCCTGAAGTTCTTTAGAAGTAATGTTAGAATCCAAAGGCAACTTGGCAAGTGTTTCAACAACCGATTTTTGAAGCGGTTTTTTTAACAAAAGATCTTGCAAATCTTTCATGATTTCAGGAGAACTGAATCGTTGATGAAGTTTTAAAAAGTTTTTGGTCTTTGGACGAAAACCTTGATACACCTCTTCTTTTAAGGCTATAATTTTATGATCTAACAACTCTTGTATTGCCAAAAGCAGGCTTTTTCTGGGCATTCTCTTTTGGGCTTCTTGCAAAGAAAGTCTTTGTTCGACTTGGAGCAAATACGCAATTTCTCTAGACGAGTGGTTGGTGATTTTGGATAAATTATCATCAGAAATCCATTCCAACTCAGTTTCGCTTTCTAGCAAAAACAAGCTTGGCAAAGCTGTTTTGAGCACCTGCCCCATGGGTGTTAGGTAATATTCAGAAATCCATTTCCAATGCGCCAACTGAACCAAATTAACCAAAGGTGATTCGTCAATAATAAATTCAATTTCTTTAGCTTGATATGTCGAGGGTGGGTTTTGGTGAACATTCATCACAAACCCTGTAAGCATTTTGGATTTCCCAAAAGGAATTATTACTCGCATACCGTTTTGCAACAGCTTTGATTCGGACTGTGAAATACTGTAGGTAAATAAATTGTCGAGCGGAAGCGGCAAAAGGATGTCGGCAAAATATCGCATTAGTTTTTTTTGTTTAAGCGATTAAACGCAGCGTTTAATTCAAAGCCCAACAATAAAATAATGGAGTTTAACCATATATAAAGCATAAGAATCAAAAGCGCACCAATAGAGCCGTACAACTCGTTGTAATTCGAAAAATTATCAATATAAATTCCAAACAAATAGGTAGTTAAAATAAATAAAATGCTCGTCATAAAAGCTCCTGGCGAAAAAAAGCGAACTTGTTTCTTTTCAGCAGTACCAAAATAGTAAAGCAAGGAAGTTGATACAATGGACAGTCCTATAAAAAAAGTGTACTTACCGACCAACAATATATTTTCTTGATTGTCAAGAATTCCAGATTCTGATAAGTTACTAATGATGGACACCTCAAAAAACACAAATCCAGAAACGGCAATGATTAAGACAATAGACAACAGCAAGCCAATCAAAAGTGCAAATAAATATTGTTTGACAAAATGACGCGTTATCAATACGTTGTACGAATCACTAAAGCCTCCAAAAATTGCATTAACCCCGTTTCCAATTAAAATTATTGACAATAAAAAACTGGAAGACAGCAGTCCTCCCCTCCTATTTTGTTTGATGTCTGTATAAATTTCCACAAAGAAGTCCAGTGAGGAATCTGGAAGAAGGGACTCAATAAAAGCTAAAAATGAAGCGTCAAAATCTTGAATGGGAACAAAAGGGATCAAATTCAAAACAAAGAGCAGAAATGGAAAAAGTGCCATAAAGAAACTAAACGAAATACTTCCCGCTCGCGTTGTTAAAGCTCCTTTAAACAATCCTATGGCGTACATTTCAAGCAGGTCGAAAACAGAAAGACCCTGAAAACCTGGTAATTGCAGCTGTTTTAAGAACTGAATCAATTGCTTAACTATGGGCAATTCTAAAAAGCGGAAATCCTTGGAAAACATCACGTTATTTGTTTACGCTAAAATAACCATTGAAATTGAGAAAACCAGTATTCTAAGTATCAAAAGGTGTTTGTACATTTGTTGAATGAAAATAAAACTCATCGTCGTTGGAAAAACCGATCAGCAAGCGCTAGAATCACTTGTAGATGAATACCTCAAAAGACTCAGGCGCTATGTATCCTTTGAGATAGAAATTATTCCCGATTTGAAAAACCGAAAAAGTCTTTCCCAAATGGAACAAAAAAGTAAAGAAGGAGCGTTGATTTTATCTAAGATAAAACCCTCCGAGGCGCTGTATCTTTTGGATGAAAAAGGATCAAAATACACGTCGGTTCAGTTTGCTAGTTTTATTCAAAAAAAAATGCTTTCTGGCATCAAAACATTGGTCTTTGTTATTGGAGGACCTTATGGATTTTCCGATGAAGTCTATCAACAAGCTGTTGGTAAAATCTCTTTTTCATCCATGACATTTTCTCATCAGATGTTTCGCTTGTTTGTTGTTGAGCAAGTATATAGGGCCTTTACTATTCTCAAAAACGAACCGTATCATCATTCCTAACGACATATGAAACTTATATTTGCAACACACAACCCCAACAAGGTTATCGAACTCAACAAACAACTTCCATCTTCTATTGCCCTATCCGATTTGTTGGAATTGGGGTTCAATGAAGAAATTCCCGAAACAGAAAACACCTTGGAAGGCAATGCTATTTTGAAAGCTACATATATTTACGATAAGACTGGAAATGATGTTTTTGCAGACGATACTGGCTTGGAAATTGAAGCTTTGAATGGTGAACCTGGAGTATTTTCTGCGCGGTATGCTGGAAATAATAAAAACGCTACCGATAATATAAAAAAAGTACTGAAAAACATGGAAGGTGTTACCAACAGAAAAGCACAGTTTCGTACTGTTTTTGCCCTTATTATAGCTGGAAAACTTCAGCTATTGGAAGGAGTCATTAAAGGGTCTATTCTGAAACAACCCCAAGGAGACAATGGATTTGGTTACGATCCTATTTTTTGTCCAAACGGATATACACAATCATTTGCTGAAATTTCATTGGATGAAAAAAGCAAGATAAGCCATCGTGGAATAGCTACTCAAAAATTGGTAGCGTTTCTTAAAAATCGAACGTAAACCGTTAAACTTTCCCTAAATAAAGATATCAAGCTGCCTAAAAGTATTTAGTTTGTACCTTTGGAAGTGTATATGATAAAAAAACTTTTTATTGTTTATATAATTATTGGACTAGTAAACGTTCATAATTCAGATGCACAAACCCCCATTTTCAAAGGGATTGTCAAAAATGCTGTTGATGGAAAAGCTGTTTCCAATGTTCATGTTATCAATCTTTCCAAGGTCATTGGAACCATTTCAAACGCAGAAGGTGCATTTGAAATACCTGCTGAGGCGAATGACACTTTGTACTTATCCTATCTAGGATTCAAGCCTATCAAGGTTCGAGTGGCAAGTGATTTTTTAAAATACGACAATTCAATCATCGAACTTACCGAACGGGCTTTGGCCTTGGAAGAAGTGGTTGTAAAACCCTACGAACTCACAGGTTACTTAGAAATTGACGCAAAAAACGTACCTATCAGTACTTCTTACCGCTACAATATTCCTGGCTTACCAACCCGAGGCTACGAAGCGGGAAGTCGAAATCCCAACGCAATATCCAAAGTTTTTGGAGCCATATTTAATCCGGCTGATTTTTTATACAATTTGTTTGGAAAAAAACCAATGCAATTTAAAAAGCTTCGAAAAATGCAAGAAGACAACCAAATTCGAGATTTTTTAGCAACGAAATTTGATCGTCAAACGCTAGTTGAACTGCTACAAATTGAAAAGCTCGATTTGGATGAAATTCTTAGGAATTGTAATTTTTCGGAAACCTTTATTACTTCCGCAAACGATCTCCAAATCTTGGAAGCGATAAGTGGCTGCTACGAGGAGTACAAAATATTAAATCGTAGCTAGTTTGCCCTTCTTATTTTTGTTTAAATGGGGGTGCTTTTCGCCAATTGGAAATCCTTAAATATTTTTGATTTAAAAATAGTAAATATCAAAAAAGCTGTAACTTTGCGCTTTCTTTGAAAAAACAATTCATGTTACTCACAACTCTCAATGCGCTATCTCCAATCGACGGAAGATACCGTTCCAAAACAAAGTCACTAGCGCCATATTTCTCCGAAGAATCGCTTATCAAATATCGTGTTCGAATAGAAATCGAATACTTTATTGCTTTGTGCGAACATCCGCTTCCGCAACTAAGCAATTTTAACCCTTCTTTGTTTGAAGAGTTGCGAAGTATTTATCAGCATTTTTCGGCTGAAGATGCACAGGCCATCAAAGAAATTGAGCAAATCACCAATCACGACGTAAAAGCAGTAGAATATTTTATTAAGAGTGAGTTTGACCGTTTGGAGCTGGGAGAATTTAAGGAGTTTATTCATTTTGGGCTTACGTCTCAAGATATTAATAATACAGCCATTCCGCTTTCTATTAAAGAAGCTTTGGATGCCATTTACTTACCTCAATTGGAGGAAACCATTGCCTTGCTAAAATCGTTGGCAGAAGAGTGGAAAGAAATACCCATGTTGGCCAAAACACACGGACAACCAGCTTCTCCAACTCGATTGGGAAAAGAGATTATGGTATTCGTAAAACGACTTGAAGAACAAAAGAAGTTATTAAGTCAAGTTCCTATAGCAGCCAAATTTGGTGGAGCTACTGGAAATTTTAACGCACACCATGTTGCTTATCCTCAAAACGACTGGAAAAAGTTTGGAACCCATTTTGTTGAAAACCAACTCGGTTTGTACCATTCGTTTCCTACCACGCAAATTGAACATTACGACCATATGGCTGCTTTGTTTGATAATCTTAAGCGTATCAACACTATTTTGATTGATTTGGATAGGGATTTTTGGACCTATATCTCGATGGAATATTTCAAACAAAAAATTAAAGAAGGAGAAATCGGTTCTTCGGCTATGCCACACAAAGTAAACCCGATTGATTTTGAAAATTCGGAGGGGAATCTGGGGATTGCCAATGCAATTTTTTGTCATTTATCTTCCAAACTTCCTATCTCAAGACTGCAACGCGATTTGACCGACAGTACAGTTCTTCGAAACGTAGGTGTGCCCTTTGGACATTCTGTTATTGCGTTTGAAGCTACTCGAAAAGGGTTGAATAAATTGTTGTTAAATGCCTCCAAAATTCAAGCTGATTTGGATAAAAACTGGGCAGTAGTCGCTGAGGCAATTCAAACCATTTTACGAAGAGAAGGGTATCCTAATCCCTACGAAGCGCTAAAAGGATTGACAAGAACCAACACACACGTAACACAAGATTCTATTGCATCGTTTATAGATACCTTAGAAGTTTCTGAAGCTTTGAAAACCGAACTGAAAACCATTACCCCTTCGAATTTTACTGGAATTTAGAGTAGAAAAGAAAAGGATTCTTTGAGTTGTTTTATATCAAAATCACTACTGTTAAGCTGAGAAGCAAACGATGCTAGCTGTTCTGGATTCATGTCATTTCCTAAAATACGTACAACCCCGAAGCCGATATTTTTTATATCACCATAAACAACCACTTCGTCAATTGCATCGTCATCGCCAATATACATGATTTTTGCGTTCAAATCTTTATCAGAAAGCGTCATTAGGGTATTGAATTTTTGTTGTGAAAAGATGTTTTTCAGAACGGCTTTTTCTTTGGTAAAAACCGACTCATTTTCTACTGAATACTTGAAGAGTAACATATTGAGCTTTCGAAAGGAATCGAAAGTTTTTTTATTTTCTTCACTTAACTCGGCCATATTTAAACCTAACACGTTGGCAGGAATGTCAACGGATAAGAAATTGGGATCCTCGCTTTTTTCAACATAATATTGTTGGAGTGAAAGCTCCGTATTGCAAGCAACTAAAAGAAGTATCGCAAAACCTAGTACAAATAATTTAAAATTAGTTAATGCTCGTTTCATGGGCTTATTTTGAGTTGGAAACCTTATTGAGTTGTTTTCCTCCAGGAAGATTCATTTGGGCTGTGAGCTTAGAAATTTGATCCAGTTCAATATCACCTTTGAGTTGCAATAATATTGTCTCAAATGAACGATTGTCGATCGATATTTTTTCATCCAATTCGGTTACACACATCAATAATTCTTTGATTCGATCGGGTTTTGGAGATTCCATAACATAAAATTTAACATTGGTATTGCCGTCCCTAACTTTCATAAGCTCTAGCATTCCTTTGTTTTTTATTGACATGGTTGCATAATTTTCAAGTTCTTTCGAAATGCTTTTATTGTCAGTTGTAATAACCTTAAAGGATTGCACGCTTTTAATAATTTCAAAAAATTGTTCGGCCTCTGGATCGTTGGTATTAACGCTCATTTTACCAAGCATTTGAAACATTTTTGGGCTGATTGAGACAAACGATACGTCCTGATTGTCTTCGTATTTGTCAAAAATAGATTGCCCTGACACACCCGATGTCAAAAGACAAAAAGTTAGGAATAAATAGATTTTTTTCATGTTATTCTTTTTTTAAATATTTTGTTGTTGTTTTATTAAATGTTTCCAAATGAGCAACTCGATCAGCACCTAAATTGAGGTGTGAAGATACTAGTAGCACATTTTCTTTAAATTCTGCATACGATTCATGAGCTTCTTGCTCAGTATAGGAGTGCGTCGGTTTGTAAAGATTCCCACCGATAATGAGAAATGCGATAATTGCTGCTGATGCCCACCAAAAAGAATACCCTCTCTTTTTGGGCAAATCAATCGGTTGAATATACTTCTCATTCATTGAAGACTGAAACCCAACAAACAATGACTTATAGGGCAACCATTCCTCTTTTATAGTGTTACCTAAAAAATAGGTGCGTAATTGCTTATCCTGATGTGTAGTCGTTTTACCATCAAAATACAAATCCAATAATTTTTGAATATTAAGTTCCATATTCGTGTATTTTTAGGAGTGCTTTTTTGAGTGTGTTTCTTGCTCGGGATAGAGCAACGCGAATGGCGCCTTGCGACATATTCATTATTTCTGCGATTTGCTTAAAATCAAACTGTTCCACATCTCTTAATTGAACAATCATTTGTTGCTGAATGGGTAAATCTTCCATCAGTCGATTTAATAACATAACACTTTCACGGTCTTCAATTTTTTTTTCGAGACGTTCCTGATCCCAATAGTTGGAATGAATTAACTGCAAGTTGCCAGCTTGTTTTGATTTCAGCCTATCCAAACAATAATTCTTAGTCATAGTCATCGCAAAAGCTTCAATATTTCTATAATTTATCATTTTTTCTTTCTGTACCCATAATTTTAAAACAACTTCTTGGACAGCATCTTGAGCCTCTTCATGAGACACCAACAAACGTTTTGCAAACCGAAATAATTTGTCCTTAAACATATCGATAGTGTCTAAAAATTCAATTTCTGTAAGATGTTTGTTGGGGAAGTTTTTCATTTTATCTTATTCCTTAGACGATAAGGCAAGATTTTTGTTACAAACCGTCTGAATCAATTTATATATGTAAATTTAGTTCTTTATTAACAATTCAAATCTTTAGCCTTATGAAATATGGCATTAAAATTCTTCTTGTTGCTCTGTTGCTCTCCCTAAGCAACTGTAAAGATAGAGACGATGATTATAAGCCGATAGATGAATCTCTTGAAATTAAAGACTTTGTATGGAAAGGTCTCAACTATTATTATTATTGGCAAACAGACGTGAACGACTTGGCCGACAATCGATTTTCGACTAGCGAGGATTATACTAGTTACTTAAAAAAATACACCGGACCCGAAGAGTTGTTTGATGCACTCTTGTATCCTGGGGATCGGTTTAGTTGGATTGTTGATGATTACGAAGTCTTGGAGAACGCACTAAACGGAATCACGCAATCCAACGGGATGGAATTTGGACTGTCCTATATTGACAGTAGTGTTTCAAATAAATTAATAGGTTTTGTTCGCTATGTTCTCCCTAATTCAGATGCGGCTGCTAACAATATCAAACGTGGGGATATTTTTTACGCTGTTAACGATATCGAACTCACCATTGACAATTATCGAGAGCTGTTGTTTAGTGACACAAGCACTTACAGTATTGCCTTTGCCTCGGTTAGTAATGGGACTGTAAGTCCCAACGGAATATCTGTTTCGTTGACAAAAGAAGTTGGTTTTCAAGAAAACCCAATACACGTTCATAAAGTTTTGAATGTGGGTGGAAAAAAAGTAGGCTACTTAATGTACAACGGTTTTATAGAGGCATATGACAGTGACTTAACCGGTGTTATTATGGATTTTAAAACTCAAGGGATTGACGAGCTTGTTTTGGATTTCCGATACAACCCTGGCGGTAGGGTTAGTAGTGCTATACATTTAGCAAGCCTAGTAACTGGTCAATTTTCTGGAAGTGTTTTTGCAAAAAAGAAATACAACGGAAAAATAAATGACAACAATCTCAATTACTATTTTAAAGACGTGTCTGTCCAACTAAACATGGATAAGGTATATGTCATTACCACTTCGGGAACGGCTTCAGCAAGTGAGCTCGTTATCAACGGTCTTAAACCCTATATTGAAGTGATTCAAGTGGGCGACAATACCGTGGGCAAAAACGTAGCTTCAACCACCATCAAAGATTGGATTGATAATGACGGAACTGTAAACCCTGATCACAAATGGGCAATGCAACCCATTATCCTAAAAATATCAAACAGTGAAGGGTTTGCAGACTACGAAAGCGGCTTGAATCCCGATGTGAAAATCACAGAAACCATTAGCGAAATGGGAATTTTGGGTGATATTCAAGAGCCTTTACTTTCAAAAGCACTGGAACACATGGGTGTTGTAGCAGGTATAACAGAGCCCAAAGGAAATGTTATCAAAACCCAAGAAATTGCAAACTCAAAAATTATCTGGGAAACCATCAACGGGAATGTGATAGACGCTCCCATTGGAGAATTGAATATAGAACCCCAAGTACTTTATTTGGAAAGCTACCCTGATTAAAATCGGAGTTGCATACCAAGACTGCAGTTTCGTCCTTTTGAACTAAACCCATAAATCTCCTGATACGATTCATCCAAAATATTGGTTACAGATAAAGAAAAAGTCACATTGGGATTTAAAAATTGGTGTCGAACCGAAACATCTAGCAGTTGGTAAGAATCCAGAATAATATCACCCGATGGGAAAACAGAAAAATCAGCATCGTTGCGTTCACTGTTGTATTGAAAATAAGTGGTAAACGATGTTTGTTTTGTAGCTTGAAAATCTAGAGAAGCATTGATCTTATGGGGTGGAATCCGTAGCACCAAAACTTCTTTTTTATTGGTGTAAGTGTAATTTGTTTTAAAAGCGAGATTCTTTGACAATTGAGCCGTTAAAGCAAACTCAATTCCTTCTACTCTAAAATTTTGAGAAACATTTTCATAACCATTCGCCAAATAATCTATAAAATTGATTTCTTTTCTTGTAAATAATAATACACTAGCATTAAAGCTGTTTGATTTATAAAACTCAACTCCTACTTCAGCAGTTTTATTTTCTTCGGGCTGTAAGTCGGGATTGGCGCCAAAAGGGCCAAACAAATAAGAAAGAGAAGGTGCTATAAATGCGCTACTGTAAGACGCCATAATTTTCCAATAGTTGTTTTCAGTTCCAATCACAAAAGAAGGATTTAAACTATAAGTCAAATGACTTCCATATTCAGAATGGTTGTTAAGACGAAGACCCGTGTTAGCATGAAACCCGTTGGCTGTCAAATACACAATATTGATATAAGGATCTGTAGTCGAACTTTTGGCTTTTTGAGTAAATTCGGTGGAATGAGAAGTGTGCTGAACTCCCACAATAGAGAGCCATTTTTCTGTGAAACGGTATTTAAAAAGCAAATCAGAAATAAAACTAGACGATTGATAATCGTTTGGATAATTTGAAACCGCTTGACGATCCGATTCAACAAATGAAACGTTCGCTTCTATCGCACCTTTTTGCAATTTGTATTTGGAACCCAACGAATAACGCATCTGTTTGCTTTTTAAATAGTTATCTGCATCGGTTAACGAAAAAGAATCGTCGTAAAAAGAACGATACTTGTCGTAATGAAAACCTCCTCGTATGGAAAAAATACTTGAAGGATTGTAGGTGGTTGAAAAATGAATATTTTGCTTGGAAAGCGGGTCGTTTTCATCTCCAACAACCGCCGAAATACCATCGGTATATTGATGCGCATAGCTCGTTAAAAACCCCCAAGCACCTGATTGCATTTGTATCGATATGGAATTATTAAAATCATTGATACTATTGATTGTTTCGTCTTGGGTATTATTGGTTCCTAATGAAGAATCAACGGATAAGTGAATTCCATTTTGGGTAGCTTTTTTGGTAGAAATAAGAATAACTGCTGTGGCTGCTCCGCTTCCATATAGCGTACTCGAAGCTCCCTTTACTATCTCGACGGAATCAATTTGAGATAAAGACAGTAATGTCAGATCAAAATCTGAAGTAGGACGCGAAGGATCCGAAACAGGAATACCGTCAATTAAAACCAATACTTGTCGGTTGTTTCCTCCACGAATAAAGTAAGATAGGTTTTGACCTGCATAACTTCTGCTTCCATTGATTTCGATTCCACTCAATTGGTTAATAACCGCTGCCAATGATTTTCCGACATGTTTTTGAAGGTCCGATGAAGTCAGTTTAATCACGGTTTTTCCTGACTGCGAGCGTTTTAATGGAAAACGCGAATCTGAGACTACCACTTCATCCAATTGTTGGTTTTGAAAAGAAGGTGGATTTTGTGCATAGGCAACATGCAGAGCAAATACTCCTAAAACTAAAATTCTAGAATACATAAAAAAAAATAAAAATTAATTAGCCATTTCTTATCCCGAGAAATTGCAAAACGTATCGAAAAAGGCAGGTCTCCTGACTCGCTCAAGTCTATGCCTTCCCATTTGATTCAAACAGTGGCAAAAGTGATAGACTCCTTGTATGAGCTTACAGTTGCGGGAACAGTTTTGGATTTTCACCAAATTCCCTTTTAATTTTATGTTTTGAAAAACACAAAAACCAATTTCCTGCCTCAAAAGTATCGATTCTAATCGATAAAATAGACGGTTGGTTAAATTAAATATCCTTATTTTTGAAAAAGAATTTAGATTCTTCCTATTGTTATGAAAAAAACTTTATTCACTCCCAGGCAATGGATGCTACTAACTTTTATAGTTGTGGCCATACTAACTCGTTGGCTTCCTCACCCACCTAACTTTACAGCAGTTACAGCAATTGCACTCTTTGGCGGCGCCCACTTTTCGTCTAAAAAACTAGCTTATATGATTCCCTTATCGGCAATGTTTCTTTCAGATTTGGTCTTGGGATTGTCTTGGATCACGCTGTTTGTTTATACTGCAATTTTTGCGGTTACCTTTATCGGGTTTTATTTTAAAAGAATGTCTATCAAAACGATTTTGATAAGCAGTTCAGCGTTTTTTATAATTACCAACTTTGGAGTTTGGTTGCTTAGTTATCCGCTAAACCTATCTGGATTGATAGAATGTTACACTTTAGCAATTCCATTTTTTAGAAACTCCATACTCGGGGATCTATTTTTTGCAGGAGTATTGACTTATGGGTTTTCTTGGGCAGAAAAAAAGTTTTTACAAACTGCTTAGTCCTCGTTTTGAGGTCGTTCCAAAAAGGTTGATTCAAAATCAATAGAGCTTTTACCTCCTGATATTTTCAAAACGTCTTTGTCTATTTTCACAAATTCCTTTGAAGAAGTGTTGTAATGATTCACAACGGTTCCGAGAGAAACTCCCAATTTTTCGTGATAGGTTTTATAAACATTCAAGTGACTGGAAAGCTTATCTACGTTTTTTAATATATCAGCTATTGATCGTTCCACTTTAAGATTGTGAAGCGCTTTTACAGTAATTTGAAGCATTGGAAACAAACTCATAGGAGATACAATCATCACTTTTTTACTATATGCATAAGTAACCAAGTCCTTGGAGTTTATTTTCAGAGTTCCCACACGACTGTTTAGCAAGTCTTGATACAATCCGTCTGCTGGAATAAACATATAGGCATAATCTGTCGTGTTTTCATTCGGTCGAATGTACTTTGCTGTTTCGTCAATTCTAGATTTGATGTCTTCTTTAAACTTTTTTTCAAGCACAACAATTTCACTTTTATCGCTGCTTTCAATCATTTTATTGTAGTTGTCCAATGAAAATTTGGCATCAATAGGAATTATAAAATCGCCTACTTTGACAATTGCGTCAACTGCTTCTCCATTAGTAAACGAATGTTGCATCATAAAAAGCTCAGGAGGAAGTACGTTGGAAAGGAGGTTTTCGAGTTGAATTTCCCCTAAAATTCCACGTTGTTTTTGGTTGCCAAGAATCTTTTCTAGGGTTTTCATTTGATTGGCAAAATTCAACACTTGTTCGTTGGTTCCTTTGATTTTTTCCAATTCGGCCGTGACCTCCTTAATTACTTTGTTGGAATCCGTGAATTGCTTTTGCATATTTTGCTTGGAGGAAACATGAAAAGCATTGATCTCTTCGTTGATATTTTTTAATTTATTTTCAATTTCGGTTCTACTTTGCTTGGCGTTTTCTTGAACTTCTTTACGGATGTTCTGAATTTCTGAACGCAAGCTATCATTAAGCTGAATCAACAAATCACTGGACGGATTTGAACTTTGGCTTTTTTTGTTGTAAACAAAAAGCACAATAACTGTTATCAAGATAACAATGAGAAGAAGAATTTCCATAAAACAAAGATTAAAAGGTTAAAATTACCGAATTTATAAGACGAAACCTACTTAAAATACTGGAAATTCGTTGTTATTTCGCTAGAATCTTCGGATAAGATTGAACCCAAAATAGATATTCCCCTCACTCCAATCGCCCGAAGCAGAACTCAACATATAATTTGTATTCATTGCTTGTGCGTTGCTAAAGAGTAACTGAAAGACATGCCCGCCTGTTTCAATATCCAGTCCCAATCCCAACGGGTTGTTATACGGAGAGCTTTTGGCACGATTTAGATGATAGCCATAATCCAAATTAATGGACATTCGTTTTGAAATTTTATACCGACCTCCTACTCCAATGGCGTATTGGGTATTGCTTTGATCGTCCACAGACACATAATTGTCGTGAAACACAGTTGGCATTAGTTGATACGATAGGTTTGTGGATACTTTCCTAGAAAACATCAGTTGAAGAGTGTATCCCAAACGATTGGAAAAAGTAAGATTTGATAGATTTTCTTTTTTCAAAGAAGAATTAACCGTAAAGGCATTCAAAGCTACAACAGTAAAAGGAAATCCATTAACTTCTTGTTTTAACAAACGGTATTTTAAAGCAACATCATACAATTTTTGATATGAGCTTCTCGAAACACTGATATCAACAGCATCAGAAAGGCCGTAAATAAAATTGAGGCGAGTTACCGCATTATCAAGGCCAAAAAAAGTATCAAATCCGTCTTTTATTGATCCAAATCGGTGAGCGACTGAAAAGGTAAATGCCCCTTTTTCAATGAGTTTGGTAGACTCAAAATTGACAATCTTGAGTCCTTTGAAAGTAGCCTCGACTACTTGTGGAACTTGAATAGTATCCAATTCTTTAAGCAAATCTTCTTGAGCAAAAGAATACAAGCTGAGGGTTAGTATTAAGAGGGTAAATCTATTTTTCATCATAACTATTTTTTTATCAATTGTTTGGTAGCCGACTTCCCGTGGGCGTTTAATTTGAGTAAATAAACACCTGAATCCCAAGAGTACAAATCTATAACTCCATCGCTATTGGATATATTTTTATCTACAATTTTCTTGCCCAGTATGTTGTAAATTTCCAAACGAGCATTTTTTATATCCTTTGGTAAATTAACTCTTACAAATCGATCTGCTGGATTCGGAGTTATTGAAAACGTGGAAAGAACTTTCTGTGATATTCCTAATGTAGCGACTGTTGCCATTTTGGCCCCTCGAGCGTAGTGTTGATTGAACTGGGTATCATATCCAACTGCATAGAGCAGTGGAAAAGAACCTGCGGAAACTGGAAAATCAAAATCGTTTGAATCGGAGGAATTAATAGCTCGCGTTGCAACTACGGTTCTTACTGCATTGCTGACAATATTTGAAGTTACTGTCCAATTGTTAGTGACATCCATGGTAGGTTTATTCAGACTTCCTGTCATGTTGCGATCTTCCAATCCGCTTGAGTTGTACACAATGACGTCATCTCCTGGATTCCCCATTCCATTTCCACCAGAAACACCAGGAGCTACTGCCAAATATCGATTAGAAGGACCTACAAGCGTCATCGTAACCGTATCGGAAGTAGTGTCAATATCGAACTTTACAGTAACGTTAAAAGGACTGTATAAAGAAATCGTTCCTGTGGATAAATCTTGTCCAAAGAGCGGAGAAATCACCAAAAGAGATACAATGAGAATAATTTTTTTCATAATGAAGTGTTTAATAATGTCATCAGCTTTGTATCGTTGAACATAACTGCATAATCCAAAGGAGAATAATTTTGAGCATCTACACTGTGAATATTGGCTCCAGCTTCGAGTAACATTTGTATTGTGTTCGTGTTTCTAAACATTGTAGCATAATGAAGGGCTGTTGTGCCACTTTCGTCAGACAAATTAACCGTTGCATTTTTTTGTAACAACTGCACAACAATATCCTGATGATTTTTTACTACAGCTGCCATCAAAGGAGTACCAAAACTACTGTTAAAATCAACATCCGCTCCGTTTTGTAAAAGAAAGGAAACCACGTCTTTATTGTTGTAATAACAAGCCAAAACCAATGGAGAATACCCATTGTTATTGGGGGTATTGATTTGATTTGGAGACTTTTCATGCAAAGTTTGTAATTCCAAAACTGTTCCTTTTCGACAAATATCATAAATATCTTTGGGTTGTGAGCAACCTAATATCAAAAACACTACCAACCACGTTTTATTCATTAGAAACAAAATTACATTGATCCAATTTAATTTCGCCAAGTAAGTCATCAAAGCCAACACAACGACCTTTGACCGTAATTAATGATTGCGGTAAAACAGCTGCAAATGTGTCGTTAAATGAACAATGAATCTTATCGTGAAAAACAAGCGATCGATTCGATACTTGCTTTGCAACTCCTGAAACGGTAATTGTCTGATTTGAATATTTGAGAATAGCTTTCTCATGGTTATTTTCAAAATCATCCATCAATTGTTTTGCTGAAACAGCATAAACAACATCTTCAACCTCAATATTTCGATGATCTTTTGCTATGAAAAGATAGAGTCCAATGCTTCCCAAAAAGAACACAAAAACAACCAATACCAATCTTTTTGAAGACATATTCGAAAATGTTTATTTACTAATTTAGAAAAAAATAATTATATTGGTTAAATAAAAAAAAAATATGATGCTATTAAAAACGATTTGTTTGCCTAAAAACCCCTCAATTGTTCTGCTATTTAGTTTTCTGTTGTTGGCTTCCTGCGGTGGAGATAGCTCAGATGACCTTGTTGAAAAAACTGAAGATCCAACCGAAAATCCGAACGAAACCGCAGCATACACCTATACATCGCATGTGAAAAGCATCATGACAAACAATTGTGTTTCGTGTCATTCCAGTACACCTATTAACGGAGCGTCAAGTTCGTTGGTAACCTACGAAGATGTGAAAAATTACGGAACAAGTATAATCAATCGCATTACTCGAAATGAAGGAGAAGCAGGTTTTATGCCTAAAGGAGGGACCAAATTGCCGCAAAACCTAATCGATCAAATTATTCAGTGGAAAGAAGATGAGTATCCGCAATAAAGGAATAGCCTTTTTTTTTGGGTTGCTATTTTGTAACCTCTCCATAGCACAAACCAAATACATTACCCGCTCAGGAGTACTTGGATTTGAGTCATCAATGGCTTCTTTTGAACCTGTAATTGCAGAAAATAAGGATGTAACTGCTGTCTTGGACACTAACAACGGGAACATTGCTATCTTAGCACTGGTAAGAGGTTTTCGTTTTCCAAATGCTCTTATGGAAGAGCATTTTAATGAGAATTATGCCGAAACAGATCGCTTTCCTAAAGCAACCTTCTCTGGAACGATACTTGATTATGAAAACATCCATAGCCAAAAACAATGTGTCATTAGTGGTGCATTAAGTTTTCATGGGGTTACACAATCATTTCAAAACATTGTAGCTCATATTGAAATAAACCCAAACAGTATCCGACTCAAAGGAACGTTTTTGGGTACTGTTGCAGATTTTGATATCCAAATACCCAAATTGGTACGCAACAAAATTTCTAAGGATATCGAAATTTCGTTTGATCTGCTTCTAAAAAATCTCTAGTTGCTTAAATACATTTTTCTTCGAGCATACAACTCATAGAACTCGTCATCTTTTAAGCTATCAATAAACAAAATACTTTCTCCTGTACTTTTCATTTCAGGTCCAAGATTTTTGTTCACATTATGAAACTTATTGAACGAAAACACAGGTTGTTTGATCGCAAAACCTTCCAATTTTGGATCGTACGTGAATTCACTAATTTTAGCCCCTAACATTACTTTTGTTGCAAAATTCACATACGGTTGTTTGTATGCCTTTGCGATGAATGGTACCGTACGTGAAGCTCGTGGATTGGCTTCAATAATGTAAACAACCTCATCTTTGATCGCAAATTGAATATTGATAAGCCCGACTGTATTGAGTGCCAGTGCAATTTTTTTGGTATGATCTTTTATTTGCTCTAAAACCAAGTTCCCTAAATTAAAGGGTGGTAACGTAGCGTTTGAATCTCCCGAATGAATTCCACAAGGCTCTATATGTTCCATGATACCAATAATCTGGACGTTTTCTCCGTCACAGATAGCATCAGCCTCGGCTTCGATAGCACCGTCTAAATAGTGATCCAGCAATAGTTTATTGTTAGGTATTTTTTGAAGTAAATCCACCACATGCGCTTCCAATTCTTCCTTATTTATGACAATTTTCATGCCCTGACCTCCCAATACATATGAGGGCCTAACTAATATGGGGAAATCCAGATGATCAGCTAACTTTAAGGCTTCATCAGGTGTTTCGGCAACACCAAACTCAGGATAAGGAATGTTGTTTTCCTTTAACAAGGTAGAAAAACTTCCGCGATCTTCCGCTAAATCCAAAGACTCAAATGAAGTTCCCATTATTTTGATACCGTATCGAGATAATTTTTCGGCTAACTTCAATGCTGTTTGTCCTCCCAACTGAACGATAACTCCCTCGGGCTTTTCGTGTCGAATGATATCGTAAATGTGTTCCCAAAAAACCGGCTCAAAATATAACTTGTCAGCGACATCAAAATCGGTAGATACTGTTTCGGGGTTGCAATTGATCATAATTGTTTCATAACCGCATTCCGAAGCAGCAAGCACTCCATGAACACAACAGTAATCAAACTCAATTCCTTGACCAATTCGATTGGGTCCTGATCCAAGTACAATGATCTTTTTTCGATCAGAAACAGTACTTTCATTGTCACTGTAACGCGTTCCGTCTGCCAATTCAACCTCATCTTCAAAAGTAGAATAATAATAAGGTGTTTGCGCTTTGAATTCTGCCGCACAGGTATCAACGAGTTTATAGACACGTTTTACGCCTACTTCGTCTCTTTTTTTGTACACCTGACTTTCGAGGCATCCCAACATATGGGCTATTTGACGATCGGCAAAACCTTTTTGTTTGGCTTCCAATAAAAGGGCTTTTGGCAAAGTGTCAATATCGTAATTCTGAATTTCTTTATCGAGTAAAAACAACGCTTCGTATTGACGTAAGAACCACATATCAATCTTAGTGATTTCATGGATTCTTTCCAATGAAATTCCCATTTGAATGGCATCATACACTACAAATACTCGATCCCAACTAGCATGGGTAAGCTTGGAAATGACCTGCTCATAGTCAGTATATCCTTTTCCATCAGCACCCAATCCATTGCGTTTAATTTCAAGAGACTGCGTGGCTTTATGAAGGGCTTCCTGAAACGATCTTCCGATTCCCATTACCTCACCAACTGATTTCATTTGAAGTCCCAACTTACGGTCAGAACCTTCGAATTTATCAAAATTCCAACGGGGTATTTTTACAATTACATAGTCTAATGTGGGCTCAAAAAGTGCCGAAGTTGATTTTGTAATTTGATTATCCAGCTCATCCAATGAATAGCCTATGGCTAATTTGGCTGCTATTTTTGCAATTGGATATCCTGATGCTTTGGAAGCAAGAGCAGACGAACGAGATACACGTGGATTGATTTCGATAGCAATGATATCTTCTTGATCATCGGGACTCACTGCAAATTGCACATTACAACCTCCCGCAAAATCTCCAATGCTTCGCATCATCTTAATGGCCATATCACGCATCAGCTGATAGGTTTTATCAGATAGTGTCATTGCTGGAGCAACTGTTATTGAATCTCCAGTGTGAATTCCCATAGGATCCATATTTTCGATGGCACAAATGATTACTACGTTATCATTTTTGTCGCGCAATAGCTCAAGCTCGTATTCTTTCCAACCCAATAAAGCTTTGTCGATAAGTACCTCGTGAATTGGAGAAGCTTCCAAACCACGTTTCAACAACTCTTCAAATTCATCTCCAGTGTGAACAAAAGAGGCTCCTGTTCCTCCCAAAGTAAAGGAAGGACGAATAACCAATGGAAATCCGAACTCTTGGGCAATTTCTTTTCCTTTGAGGTAGGACGTTGCCGTTTGCGCAGGTGCAACGGGTATATCAATTGTTTGGAGTAATTTTTTAAATTGATCTCTATCTTCCGTAATATTAATAGCGTCGATATCAACTCCAATGATTTCTACATCAAAATCGGTCCAAATGCCTTTTTCATCTGCTTCGATACACAAATTCAAAGCGGTTTGACCTCCCATGGTTGGAAGCACAGCATCCACTTTGTGTTTTTTCAAAATTTCAACGATAGATTTGGTATTTAGCGGCTTTAGATACACATGGTCGGCCATGGTCGGATCTGTCATAATAGTCGCCGGATTGGAATTGATAAGAATGGTTTCAATTCCGTCTTCACGCAGGGAACGCAGTGCTTGGGTTCCTGAATAGTCAAACTCACAGGCTTGACCAATAATAATGGGGCCTGAACCGATAATTAAAATACTTTTGAGATCTTTTCTTTTTGGCATCTTTTTGTTACTGTAGTAATATTAAACTGCTTGGCAATATATCAAAAAAAAGGTGTTACCTATACAAGTAACACCTAATGTTTTCAACGATTTATTCACTTATTTTTTATGTCTTGGTTCGGAGGATACAGACAATTTTTTTCTTCCTTTGGCACGTCGGCTCGCCAAAACTTTGCGACCGCTCACTGAGGCCATTCTTTCTCTAAAACCGTGCTTGTTGCGACGCTTTCTTTTTGAAGGTTGAAATGTTCTTTTCATTACTTAAATTTATCTGAATACTTCTGTAAGAATATTTTTTCTTTAACTGTGCGCAAATATACAAGAAGTTTTTATTTTGTCAAACGTGTTTTGAAAAACATTTCGATAAGTTTTTTTGTAACTTTGCACCCAACAAATTTATAATATGTATCCAAAAACAATCAAATTAATTCTTGCGCTAGGCATTATTGCATGGGCTATATATCAATTTATAGAAGGTTATATCGGTAACGGTATCGCTTTGATTTTCCTTTCGCTGATTTTTATTTTTCTCTATTTTAGAAACGAACTTATTCTTTTGGCGTTTTTTCGACTTCGAAAACAAGACTTTGCGGGTACCCAAAAATGGTTGCTGCGTATCAAAAATCCAGAAAGTGCCTTAACCACAAAACAAGTGGGATATTATCATTATTTGTTTGGAATCATTACTTCTCAAACCAATTTAACACAAGCAGAAAAATATTTCAAAAAAGCTTTATCTATTGGGCTTTCTATGGATCATGATTTGGCTATGGCCAAGTTGAGTCTAGCAGGTATTGTGATGCAAAAACGCAGAAAGCGTGAAGCCACTACCCTTCTTAACGAAGCAAAAAAACTAGACAAACAAGGTATGCTAGCCGAGCAAATTAAAATGATGCAACAGCAAATGAAGAAAATTTAATTTTCTTTACTAGTTGGTATTTCTATGTAATATTGTTTTCTTGACTTGTTATTCAGATGATTTTCTAATAACCAAGGGTTGAATATTTTCAATTGTTTGTAATTGACTTTATGCATTTTGGCAAAACTTGCCAAATTGGATATCGCTGAATCCACAGGCAGTTTTCGAGTCAGTACTCTTTTGTACTTATGAGAACTGGGCACTTCAAAGCCGTATCGACTGGGGTTAGTCAACAGTTCCTTCATGGCTAAAATTCTAAAAACATACCTTCCTGTTTCCTCTCCAAGCAACAAATCGTAATAAGTATTTACTTGTTGGGTTGTTAAATATCGAGCAATACGCGCTCTTCCGCTATTGTAAGAAGCAGCGGCGAGTGTCCAACTACCGAATTTTTCTTTGGCTTTTAAAAAATACTTGCAAGCCAGTTCTGTGGTTTTTTCCAAATGATACCGTTCGTCCACATTTTTATTAACCTCTAATTTAAAATCTTTAGCAGTGGCTCTCATAATCTGCCAAATTCCTTTGGCTCCTGCTGGAGAAGTAGCATTAATCAATCCACTTTCTATAACGGCGATGTACTTAAAATCATTGGGTACATTGTGTTTTTCAAGAATGGGTTCAATAATAGGAAAATACTTATTGATACGCTTAATCATCAAAAGGCTGTTGGAATGCCAATATGCATTGACCATCAACTCGCGATCCATTCGCTCATAGACATCAGGAATATGAATTGGAACGGGTTCTCCAGCAAAATTAAGATTTTCTGGAAGCGGATAGCTTTGAATTGTGGTAGGATTAATAACCTCCTTGTTGCTTAGCGTAAATGAGGCAAACAAAAAAACACCTAATAAAAGGATAAGGTAATAACGCTTACAAATTGTTGGGGTTGTAAAATACATATTGTTTGTTTTTGAAATAAAATTACAAAATTATTGGGTTTTCACAGCAATTTCGGAAGGTTTGTGTTGAACCAGGGCGCTTTGGTTAATATCATAGCATGCGTAGCCTTGGGAACAGGAATATAATTTTTGATTCCCAACACAGGAAGAATCAGGTCGTGAGTTCCGTGAATATGAATCAGATTGGGCGGAGGCGTTTCTTGTTGCCATTCGGTCATTTGCTCAATCGCCCAATCCAAGTAGTGTTTGTCTCTTACAGACAAATATTTTTTATGCAAATCCATTCGGCGTTTGATAGCTGGGCCAAAAATAAACCCCATTAAAGATTCCATATCATCAACATATTGAGTAGGAAGAATTTTATAAGCTTTGGTGAGTTTGCCAAATTTCATAGTGATAGGCAATTCTTTGTTAGATTTTATACTCGAAACAATGACTGTTTTTCGAACCTCAATAATTTTGGCTATTTCTTGCACCAAAATACCGCCAAACGAAACACCCAACAAAATAGGTCGGGGTTGTTCAATCAAATCAGACATTCGAAGCGCATAGGATTGTAGCGACTCCTTTTCATGAGGCGGAATCCAATCCAAATAAAACAACTGGTACGGAGCAGGAAGTTTGATATACTGAAAAATCAACGAATTGGCCGCCATTCCGGGCATACAATAAACAGGTATGGTTGCTGAATCGTTCTTCATCACGGGCTAATTTAATCACTCCTTTTAAATTTTCGTATATTCGTATGATAAAACTTGTTAAAGTTTAAGAAAATTAACACCACCTATGGCAATTCTTGTAACTGATAATACATTTTTAAGACAATTCGAAGTTGAAATCAACGGTGTATTGGCCAAAATTGAATATTCAGAACAGGAACGGAAAATATTTTTAACCAAGCTGATTATCCCAGAGAGTGTAACAAATAAAAATTTTCAAGAAAATTTTATTAAAGAAGTATTGTCCATCATTGAAGATCGCAATGTTTATGTGATGCCCACCAGTCCACAAATTGTTAGTTTTATAAGAAAAAATAAGCAGTACAAGCACTTACTACCTATTGGAGTTCGGATTTAGACGAGCGTTTCTTTTTCTACAAAATCAATTCGCACCCAACCAGATTCATCGATTTCTAAAAGTTTGACACTGTGAATAGTGTTGACCCATTCGGGATTCCAGGGCACTCTTATTTTTACGTAGTTTTCAGTAAACCCATGAATATAACCCTGTTTGTTTTCTGCTTCAAAAAGCACTTTTTTAACCTTTCCTAGTTGACTTTGGTAAAAACTTCTTCTTTTTTTTACCGAAAGGCCTCGCAGCATTTTACTGCGCTTTTTTCGAACGTTTACAGGAACAACTCCTTCCATATCAGCGGCCAATGTATTGTCTCGCTCTGAGTAAGTAAAAACATGCAAATACGAAACATCAAGCTCGCTTAAAAACTGATAGGTTTCCAAAAAAAGAGCATCAGTCTCACCCGGAAATCCCACAATAACATCAACGCCGATACAGGCGTCTGGCATGTGATTTTTGATTTGTTTTACTCGATCTACATATAATTCTTTTTGATAACGGCGACGCATTTTTTTTAGCAATTCATTGCTACCGCTTTGTAAAGGAATGTGAAAATGAGGAACAAAAGCATGGCTTTTGGAAACAAATTCTATGGTTTCGTTTTTTAATAAATTAGGTTCTATCGATGATATACGAACGCGATCTATTCCTTCTACTCGATCCAACTCTTCCACCAACTCAAAAAATGTGTGTTCGTGTTTTTTATTTCCAAACTCTCCTTTTCCATAATCACCGATATTAACTCCTGTCAAAACAATTTCACGAATTCCTTGCGAAGCTATTTCGCTAGCATTATTCAAAACGTTCTGTAGCGTGTCACTGCGAGAAATTCCTCTAGCCAGGGGAATGGTGCAATAGGTACATTTATAGTCGCAACCATCTTGAACCTTTAAAAAGGCACGCGTTCGATCGCCCAAAGAATAGCTACCTACATAAAAGTCTGCTTCTTCGATTTCACAAGAATGGACTTCTCCCATTTCATTTTTGGTAAGATCGTTTATGTAGTCCAGCACCTTGAATTTCTCGGTAGCTCCTAGCACCAAATCAACTCCGTTTACAGAAGCCAATTCTTCGGGTTTCAATTGTGCGTAACAACCCACAGCGATTACAAAGGCCGATTCATTCACAGATAAGGCTTGTTTTACCAACGTTTTGAACCGCTTGTCTGCGTTTTCGGTAACCGAACAGGTATTAATCACATAAATATCTGCGACCTCAGAAAAATCGACACGATCAAACTCTTCCGAAAATTGACGAGCAATTGTGGAGGTTTCTGCAAAATTTAATTTACAACCCAAAGTATGAAAAGCGACTTTTTTGTTCTTCAGCATTTCGCTAACGGTACTAAATGTTTATTTTAGCATGCAAATATACCACCTAATTACTGTATGCTCAAACCGTTGATCCCTATCGTGATTTTTTTATCCCTCTTTTGGGGATGTACTCCTTCGACCGAAAAGCAACAAGAAAATAATGTATTTCGATACAACGAGCACAGAAATATCAGTTCGTTGGATCCTGCTTTTGCAAGAAACCCTCAAAACATTTGGCCTGTCAATCAATTGTTTAACGGGTTGGTTCAGTTAGATGATTCTCTCAAAATTCAGGGAGATATTGCCCATAAATGGACGATCTCTGAGGGTGGAATTCACTATGATTTTTATCTCAAAAAAGGAGTGTACTTTCATCCCTCTCCTTTTTTTAAAGATTCCACTCGAACGGTAGTAGCAGACGATTTTGTATACAGTTTTAATCGCCTCAAAGATCCCAAAGTCGCTTCTCCTGGCGGATGGGTACTTCAACAGGTTTCAAATTACAAAGCACTGAATGACAGCGTTTTTCGCATAGAACTCAAACAGCCTTTTTCTTCGTTTTTGGGCGTGCTTAGCATGAAGTACTGCGCTGTTGTTCCTCACGAAGTGGTCAATGGACTGGGAACTGATTTTAGTAAAAAACCCATTGGAACAGGGCCTTTTTTATTCAAAAACTGGAAAGAAAATCTAAAACTGGTGTTGCGTAAAAACAACCGTTATTTTGAAAAAGATACTTTGGGCAAACCCCTTCCCTATTTGGAAGCAGTAGCTATTACATTTTTAGAAGACAAACAAAGCGAATTTATGGCTTTTGTTCAAGGAAATATTGACTTCCTTAATTCATTGGATCCTTCTTACAAAGATGAATTGCTAACCACAAAAGGGAAGTTGCAGCCTCGTTACGAAAATCAGTTTCGATTGTTGAGTGGGCCCTACTTAAATACCGAATATATGGGTTTGTTTGTAGATGAAAATGAATCAAAATTTGAATCTAAAAAACTGCGACAAGCCATCAATATGGCGATTGATCGTAAACAAATGGTAAAATATTTACGCAATAATATTGGATACGCTGCTCACAACGGATTTGTTCCCAAAGGACTGCAAGGATCGTTTCCCGTAAAAGGATACGAGTATCGACCGTTGGAAGCCAAAAAATGGATTGCGGACTACCTAAAAAAATCAAATAAAGAAACCGTTTCGATTCAACTAGCCACCGATGCCAATTATTTGGATTTGTGTAAATTCATTCAACAATCGCTTCAAAAAGTAGGACTTGAAGTTGCGATTGATGTTATGCCAGTGGCTAGTATGCGACAAGCCAAAAGTTCGGGGAAACTCGAAATGTTTAGAGCCAGTTGGATTGCCGACTATCCCGATGCTGAAAATTATTTTTCTTTGTTTTACTCTAAAAATTTTAGCCCAAGCGGCCCCAATTATACTCATTTTAAAAATGCTACTTTCGATCAGCTATACCAACAGGCTTTGAAAGAAAAATCTGTTGAAAAAAGACAAGTTTTGTACAACAAAATGGATGAGATTATTGTAGAAGAAGCCCCTGTAATCCCCTTGTACTATGACAAGGTGGTTCGATTTACGCAAAAAAACGTGACAGGACTGGGGAACAATCCCATCAATATCTTACACCTAAAAAGAGTTAAAAAAATCAGTCTTTAGTCCGAAATTGGGAGGACTGCTCGAATACATTTCGAAGCATTTTTTCTTCTTTAGAGTCCACAGTAAGTGATTTCCTGCTCTTCATGGCTCGAATAGAGGCAATGGCTTTTTCAAAATTGTATGATGAAAATCCGTGAGATCCTCCCCAACTAAAGCTAGGTATAAAAGTTCGCGGAAACCCAGTGCCAAAAATATTAGCTGAAACTCCCACAACTGTTGCCGTGTTAAACATGGTGTGAATGCCACATCTGCTATGATCAGCCATTAACAACCCGCAAAACTGCAAGGATGTTTTGATGAATTTTTGCGAAGGATAACTCCATGCACGAACTTCATCGTAGTTGTTTTTAAGATTGGACGCATCGGTAGCAGCGCCAATATTACACCACTCGCCTACAACGGCATTTCCTATAAATCCATCGTGCGCCTTATTGGAATAACCAAACACTATTGAATTATTGATCTCACCTCCTACTTTACAGCATGGACCTACAGTCGTTCCTCCATAAATTTTTGCACCCATTTTAACAATTGAATTTTCACCCAACGCAAAACTTCCACGTATAAGTACACCCTCCATAACCTTGGCGTTTTTTCCAATATAAATAGGGCCATCTTCTGTATTGAGTACCGCGCATTCAACCGAAGCACCGTCTTCAATAAATATTTTACCGTCACCGACTATTCGATTGGAAGATGAAATAGGAGAAGATGTGCGGTTGTGAGTAAAAATTTCAAAGTCATCTTTAAGGGCTTGAGCATTGTTAAGAAACAAATCCCATGGATGACGAATTATCGTAAGCGGAGCTGAAAACGCGACAGTTTCAAAATCTCCCATGTCAGATTGCGAAAAGGAATTTGACCCCACATAAGCAATGAGTTCGTTGTCCTTGACTAGCTTTTGACCTGATGAAAGCTTTTGCAGTGCTTGAACCAAAAGTAAATTGGGCAAACAAGTAGCATGAATCCTAAGATGTTCTTTCTGGGCAGCACCCGGATACATTTCAGATAGGTAATCCTCTGTATCTGTGAATGTAGAAGTCGAAAGATAATGATTCCACTTTTCACGAAGTGTTGACATTCCTATTCGAATCTCTGCAACAGGTCGCGTAAAGGTAAATGGAAGTAAAAAATTTCTGTAAGGTCCGTCAAACAGGCTAACCATAATTGTTTTGTTTAATGCAAATATACCGAAAGCTTATTCCACAAAAAAACCTCCGTAAAAACGGAGGCTTGTATGATGATGCGCAAAAAACAATTATTTTTTGAATTTCGCGTATTTGGTTTTGAATTTATCAATACGTCCTGCAGTATCAACCAATTTAGATTTTCCAGTGTAGAAA
Source organism: Flavobacteriaceae bacterium (assembly GCA_029243385.1). GTDB lineage: Bacteria > Bacteroidota > Bacteroidia > Flavobacteriales > Flavobacteriaceae > JAQWSC01. The sequence continues at coordinate 67,280 of JAQWSC010000009.1, forward strand.
GGGTGCGAAGTTCTAGAAATCTCTAACTTCACCAAAGGGTACTCAACACCTTCAACGTCAATGGTTTCTTTTGTATCAACTGTTGATTTGGTAATAAACACATCTTCGTTAGACATGTCTTTGAATGCTACCAATCTGTAATTTTCTGGGTGAACACCTTGTTTCATAACTTGTAAATTTTAAAAATCTATCTTCTAAATCGGCTGCAAATTTAATTCTTTTTTATAAATTTACAATCATAATAACTCACAAAAAAGCACTTTTTTAAAATTTGCTATTGTTAAACCAGCATACTTATACCAAAAAACCATCCCAATGAACGCTCAAACACAAATCAGAAAACATATTTCGATAAATTATGGCCTTATTTCAGGAGGCATTGGAGTTGTATTTTCATTAATGCTATACTTCATGGATGCACTCTATAATCAAGACAGCACTACGCAATGGGTCACAACAACCATCAGTGTAGTCATTATAGTATCGGGAATTGTTGCTTTTAAAAAATCAAACGAAGGATTTATTTCTCTTGGAGAAAGCATCAAATTGAGTCTTGGAATTTCTTTGGTAAGCGCTCTTGTTACTTGCGTTTATATGATTCTATTAGCTAATGTTATAGAACCTGATTTTTATCACAATCTTTTTGAAAGCGGTAAAGCAGCAGCTCTTGAACAAAATCCTAAAATGACCAGTGAGCAATTGGATCAAATGGTAGAAATGCAGAAAAAGTTCTCTTGGGTTACTTATCCTGCTATTTTAATCATGAGCTTATTATTAGGCCTTGTTGTAGGACTTGTTACTGGATTGTTTGTGAAAAAATCAAAACCAGAATATTAATCTCTCAACACACTTCATGCAAATATCGATTGTCATTCCCTTACTAAACGAAGAAGAATCGTTGCATGAACTTCACGATTGGATTGTTTCGGTAATGAAACAAAACTCTTTGACCTACGAAATCATTTTTGTTGATGATGGAAGTAGTGACAGATCGTGGGAATGTGTGCACTCTTTGGCCCAAAAGAATACAGCGGTTAAAGGAATTCGTTTTATGCGAAATTTTGGAAAATCACAAGCATTGCATGCTGGCTTTAATAAAGCAGCAGGAGATGTCGTAATCACAATGGATGCAGACCTTCAAGACAATCCCGAAGAAATCCCTGGTTTGTTTCATAAAATAATGCACGATAATTACGACTTGGTTTCGGGTTGGAAAAAAAAACGGTACGATTCCATCTTGTTTAAAAACTTACCTTCAAAATTGTTCAATTGGGCCGCACGAAAAACTTCCGGAATCAAATTAAACGATTTTAATTGCGGGTTGAAGGCCTACAAAAAGTCGGTAGTCAAAACCATTGAAGTTTACGGTGAAATGCATCGTTACATCCCTGTCTTAGCCAAGCATGCTGGATTTTCTGGGATTGGAGAACAAATCGTAAAGCATCAATCACGTAAATACGGAAAAACAAAATTTGGCGCCGATCGATTTGTTAAAGGTTTTTTGGACTTAATAACCCTTTGGTTTATCCAAAGATTTGGAAAACGACCCATGCACTTTTTTGGGCTAATTGGCTCTCTCATGCTATTGATTGGTTTTGGTTTTGCACTCTTTTTGGGGATTGACAAACTTTATATCGACACTTCTGGGAGACTAATCACCCAACGACCCGAATTTTATATCGCCTTGATTACTATGGTTATTGGGTCGCAATTTTTTCTAGCTGGTTTTTTGGGAGAAATCATTCTTCGAAACGGAATTCAAAAGCAACGTTATTTTATTCAAGAAACTATTTCCTAAACATTCGAAAACTCATAATGTTTTGATTATTTTTGCGACGTATATTTAATCTGACTATGAATAACGAAACTTTTGTTCAAAACGCATTGGCTTGGGAAAACGAGCCTTTCGATTCAGCCACGCAACAAGCAACCCAAAAACTAAAAAAAGAAAATCCCGAAGCCTTTGAGGATGCATTTTATAAAAACCTCGAATTTGGAACCGGCGGAATGCGCGGTGTTATGGGAATAGGAACCAATCGTGTGAATCGATATACGTTTGGAAGAAATACTCAGGGAATTGCCAATTATTTAAAAAAACAATTTCCCGAAGAAAACCTAAAAGTAGTTATTGCTTTTGACTGCAGGCACCAAAGCGACACACTTGCAAAAACCGTAGCCGCTATTTTTTCCGCCAATGACATTCAAGTATATCTGTTTTCATCGCTTCGGCCTACGCCCGAACTCTCATTTGCTGTTAAAGAATTGAATTGTCAATGCGGAATTGTATTAACCGCATCTCACAATCCGCCTGAATACAACGGATATAAAGTGTATTGGAAAGATGGAGGACAAATTGTACCTCCACAAGATGCTGCTATTGTAAATGAGATTGAATCTGTAGATTTCAACGACATATTGTTTACGGAAAAGGCTTCCAAAATCGAGATTATTGATAAAGAAGTGGACGATTCGTTTATCGATGCTTCGATTCAAAACGGACGAATTGCTACTGCCAACCGAGACGGTTTTAAAATTGTATTTACTCCCTTACACGGAACCTCTGTTACTATTTTACCTCAAGTTCTTGAAAAATCGGGATACAGTCAACTTCATGTGGTGGAAGAACAAGCTACACCGGATGGTGATTTTCCAACCGTAGTTTCTCCCAACCCTGAAGAAACCGAAGCACTTACCATCGCCATGGGAATTGCCAAAAAAACAAATGCAGACATGGTTATTGGAACCGATCCCGACGCAGATCGATTGGGAATAGTAGTACGAAACCACGATCAGCAACTGGTGATTCTCAACGGCAATCAAGCTATGATGGTAATGACTCACTTTTTGTTGGAAAAACACAAACAAAACAACACCCTTTCCAAAAATGCTTTTGTTGGATCTACGGTCGTTTCTACTCCAATGATTCAGCGATTGACTGAAGCTTACGGTGTAGAGTGTAAATTGGGGCTTACTGGTTTTAAGTGGATTGCAAAAATGATTGAAGACTTTCCCGACCAACAATTTATTGGCGGTGGAGAAGAAAGTTTTGGTTTTATGGTGGGCGATTTTGTTCGGGACAAAGATGCAATTACCTCCTCGCTTTTGGCTTGTGAAATTGCGGCAGAGGCCAAAACCAATGGTCGCACATTTTTTGATACCCTCATAGCCTGTTATATCAAATACGGTTTTTATAAAGAACGATTGATTTCTATTGTAAAGAAGGGCAAACAAGGTGCTTCTGAAATTCAAAATATTATGAAATCACTTCGAAGCAACCCTCTAACACACATCAACGGAAGTGCTGTTTGTCGTATTGAAGACTATGAAAACAGTACGCTATCACTCCCTTTGCAAGGAAAAACAGAAGAACTTCCTTTTCCAAAATCCAATGTTTTGATTTACGAAACTGAGGAAGGAACTCGCATTGCCGCTCGACCAAGTGGCACCGAACCCAAAATAAAGTTTTACTTTAGCGTCAACACAAAACTTGATTCTGCAGACAAATTCAAGGAAACAGAAGCTGTTTTGGATCAAAAAATTGAACGAATTATTTCCGAAATGGACCTTTAGCAGTGAATTATTTTATAAAAATATTAGCGTTTGCCAAGCCTTACAGTAAATTTATGTATCTCAACATATTTTTTAATGTTTTGTATGCTTTGTTCAGTGCGCTATCATTTTTGGTGCTCATGCCCATGCTCAAGGTTTTGTTTGGAAAAAACAAAACCACATACGAAAAACCAGAATTTACTGGGATTGGAGAATTGAGCGAATACGCCCAATCGTATCTCAATTATGAAGTAACACAGTATGCTGGCGAAGACTCTCACAAAGCGCTGTTAGTGGTTATCAGTCTAATTTTAATTGTTTTTCTTTTAAAGAATCTGTTCAATTATGCAGCCATGTTTTTTATCACTTTTCTAAGAAATGGCGTATTGAAAGACTTACGAAATGAGCTGCATAAAAAAACCATGGAGCTTCCGTTGTCCTACTTTTCTGAAAAGAAAAAAGGAGACGTCATTGCTCGTATCACTTCTGATGTGTTGGAAATTCAACATTCTTTTTTATCAATTTTAGAATTGTTAGTTAGGGATCCGCTTGCCATTTTATTTACTCTTGGCGCCATGTTTTTATTGAGTATTAAATTGACAATTTTTGTATTGATCTTTATTCCTTTGGCAGGAGTTGTAATCTCATTAATTGGAAAGTCTCTCAAGAAAAAATCCGACCGTGTTCAAAAAGAACAAGGAGAGTTTTTGTCTATCATTGAAGAAACAATCAACGGACTTCGCATTATCAAAGGTTTTAATGCCGAAGCTGTTTTTGGGAAAAAATTCAAGCATACTACCGAGCGTTTTTATCGGTTTTCAAACAGTTTATTGAATCGTCATAACCTAGCAAGTCCCGTAAGCGAATTTTTGGGAATCGCTGTCATAGGAACTTTGTTGTTGTATGGGGGACAATTGGTGTTTGTTGAGCAAAGTCTTGACCCTGAAGTGTTTTTGACATACATAGCACTATCCTACGGTGTATTAACGCCGGCAAAATCAATTAGCAAAGCTTCTTATGTTGTCAAAAAAGGAAACGCAGCAGCAGAACGAGTTTTGGAAATACTGGAAACGGTTTCCCATATACAAGACCCTGAAAACCCTGTCGAAAAAAAATCCTTTGACTCAGAAATTGAGTTGAAAGACGTTTCGTTTCAATACGAAGAAAATCAGGTGCTCTCCTCAATATCTTTGACCATTCCCAAAGGAAAAACAGTAGCATTGGTCGGGCAATCGGGTAGCGGTAAAACAACCATTTCTAATCTTATCCCAAGACTTTATGACGTTTCCAAAGGATCTATTCTGATTGATGGTGTTGACATACGTTCTATTACCAAAAAAACATTGAGAGGCTTTATGGGGATGGTAACCCAAGATTCGATTCTCTTCAATGATACGGTAACTAACAATCTGCTTTTTGGAAACACAAATGCCACCCGTGAAGATATGATTGCTGCAGCCAAAATTGCCAATGCCCACGATTTTATTATGGAGCTCCCTGAAGGCTACGAAACTTCTATAGGAGACGGAGGAAACAAACTTTCGGGAGGACAAAAACAACGCTTATCAATTGCTAGAGCCGTTCTTAAAAACCCTCCCATAATGATTTTGGACGAAGCCACCTCGGCGTTGGACACAGAGTCAGAACAAATGGTTCAAGAGGCACTTAATAAAATGATGGAAAACAGAACATCGCTAGTTATTGCACATCGTTTGTCAACTATTCAAAAAGCCGACACAATTGTGGTGCTTCAAAAAGGAAGCATTGTGGAACAAGGAAAACACAATGAACTGATTAAAAAAGAAGGTGTTTACAAAAAACTGATTGATCTTCAATCTTTTGGGTAATTAAACTTTATTCCCCTTTGTCTGTCTAAAATAAATATGTCCGACGAAATAGCTCTTATCAAATCCTTACAAGATCCCAACACACAGGATCAGGCGTTTTCGGTTTTGGTTGAGCAATACAAAGAACGTTTGTATTGGCATATTCGAAAAATAGTTCTGGATCATCATGACAGTGATGATGTACTTCAAAACACTTTTATAAAAATTTATAGAAATATTGCAAAGTTTAAAGGGGACAGTAAACTGTACACTTGGATGTACCGAATCGCAACAAACGAATCATTGACATTTGTAAAACGAAAATCAAAACAAATGGGCGTAAAGTCAAGTGAATATATTGAGAAAACTGCCCAAAATCTCCGTGCTGACCCCTATTTTGACGGAAATGACATTGCGTTGAAACTTCAAAAAGCCATTGGATCTCTGCCAGAAAAACAACGATTGGTTTTTCAAATGAAATACCAAGAATCTATGAAATACAAAGATATATCAGCAATTTTGGGAACATCAGTAGGAGCTTTGAAAACTTCTTACCATCATGCAGTTAAGAAAATCAAAGAAAAAATAACAACCCGTCAAACTTTTTAACACTTACACAATCTAATCAATTATGAGCACTACTCAACAAAATCGTTCCAAAGAAGCCTTCCAAGTTCCCAATGGGTATTTTGAAGCTGTAAACGATCGTATTCTTGCTATGACAACAGGTGCTCAGAAAAACCCCTTTTCCACTCCCAAAGGATACTTTGCATCCCTTGACTCATTCGATTGGATCAAAAAAACAAAAAAACGACCCAACGTATTTCAATTAAACACCTTCCGATACACTGCTGTAGCTGCTATTTTTATAGCAGTCATTCTATTAACAAACATTCCTTCTTTATCGCAATTCGAAACCATTGAAGATGCTGAAATTATGGAGCTAGTAGAAGCTAATTGGATTGATGCCTATGAATTTGAATTGGCAGAGAACATAAATACGAGTGAATGGACGCTTGAAATCGTTTCTACAAACAATATTTACGAGCATTTAATTTCAAACCCTAACACAATGGATGAATATTACCTACTCGAAGAACCTTATAAATAAACGTCTTATGATAAAAAACATTTCCCTTTTGATGCTAATTGTAGGTCAACTCGCATGGGCACAACCCAAACTAATGAGCTTTGACAAAATGTTATCCCTGAAAAGCGATTATTTGATTGAAAAAATGGATTTAACTGACACTGAAGGTGCTATTTTTAAAAAAATGTACACCGAACAGGAGCTGAAAATTCATAAATTTAGAATGGAAACCGTTCGGGCACACAAAAAGCAAATTCAATCCAATCTTGAATCACTAACAGCATCCAAAGCACAAGATTATATTGAAGAAATTGAAGCTAATAACCGAACATTACTGAAGCTACAGGAAGAAAAAACAGTAGCCTTACAGCAACAATTTTCAAGCATCCAAATTCTTCTAATGATTCAGTACGAAGAGCGATTTCGCAAAGAACTTATTCGACGGATAAGAGATAAAAAAAGAGAAAACAAATACAAGGATTAATTCTCACTTATCTTCCCTACCTTTGCCGCTGATTGAATATCATGCGATTACACAGAAACTTAGTCTTTGCCGTTATAGACGGATTGGATCAGATTTTTAACGAAGATTTTTTAGCCCACAAAGCCGTAGAAAAATTACTCAAGCGCGACAAGCGTTGGGGAAGTCACGATCGAGGTTTTATAGCCGAAACCGTTTACGAAATGGTTCGTTGGAAACGACTTTACATGGAGATTGCCGAAGTAAAAACCACACAATCCAAAGCGAGTTTGTGGCGAATGTTTGCCGTTTGGGCAACCCTTCGCGGAATTCATCTACCCGATTGGAAACAACTGGAGGACACTCCTATCCGACGAATCAAAGGAAGATTTGAGACGTTGAGTAAAATTCGCAAAATCAAAGAGTCTATTCCCGATTGGTTGGATGATTTGGGTGTTGAAGAATTGGGAGAAAAAAAATGGTCCAAAGAATTAGCAGCACTTAACGAAACAGCTCAGGTTATAATAAGAGTCAATACGCTTAAAACAACGCTTACCCAGCTACAAGAGGCTTTGTTGGAAGAAAATATAGAAACTTCGACAGATTCAAAATATCCAAACGCTCTTGTTCTTACTAAAAGAGCCAATGTATTTGGCACCCAAATGTTTAAGGAAGGACACTTTGAGTTGCAAGATGCTTCTTCTCAGACCATTGCGCCGTTTTTGGAAGTCAAACCTGGAATGCGCGTTGTAGATGCCTGTGCTGGCGCTGGAGGAAAAGCGCTTCATTTGGCTGCTTTGATGGAAAACAAGGGGCAAATCATTGCCATGGATATTTATCAAAACAAACTCTATGAGTTGAAGCGTCGTGCCAAACGCAACGGTGCGCACAACATAGAAACCCGATGGATCGAAAATAGTAAGGCAATCAAAAAACTGCATGGAAAAATTGACCGATTGCTCATCGATGCGCCCTGCTCTGGATTGGGTGTACTTAAAAGAAATCCAGATGCCAAGTGGAAACTACAACCCGAGTTTTTAGCAACCATTCAAAAAACACAAGCCAATATCTTGGAACGGTATGCAAAAATGGTCGCTCCCCAAGGAAAAATGGTCTATGCTACCTGTTCGATTCTTCCATCAGAAAATCAAAAGCAAATCAAACGATTTTTAGAGACCGATATCGGAAAAACGTTTGAATTGGAAGCTGAAGACACGTTGCTTCCTTCAAAAACAGGTTTTGATGGGTTTTATCGCGCACGATTGATGCGAAATTAGCTAGGCAATCATTGTTGAAATTTATTGAATTGAGCAATCTTTTTCTATCTTTAGAAGATGAAAAAAATGGTAGGAGAATTTCAATACGAAATTTACGAGCGTATTGAAGAGTTAGAAAGTGCAGAAAAAAAGTTGGTGGAAGCAGCTATAAACACGACATCGCAAGCCTATGCTCCCTATTCAGGATTTAAAGTTGGGGCGTCGGTTCTTCTTAAAAATGGAACTCTTGTAACTGGACAAAATCAAGAAAACGCGGTGTATCCTTTGGGGCTTTGCGCTGAACGAGTCGCCTTATTTTCTGCAGGGAGTCAACATTCAGCACAACCTATTATAGCAATGGCCATTACTACCGAAAAACAATTGGAAGCCAACGAAATACCGCCATTTCCGTGTGGAAGCTGCCGACAAAGCATTGTTGAGTTTGAAAGCAGATTCAAGCATCCTATAAAACTGTTTGTTACAGGAACCAACGGGCGTATATTTGTTTTTGACAGTGTTAAAACCATCCTACCATTCGCATTCAATAGCGATTTTTTGTAAACAAACAACTAACGGATTCGATCAACAGAACGAATAAGATCTTCATCCTTTTTGATCGCTTTGTTGGCTAAATACAAAAGTCCGATGGTCAAAGCAGGAAGGAAAAGACTGAAAGGGTGTGTTGTTTCGGGATCAGTGATCGCAAAGACCCGGACTACAAAAACAAACAAAATCACTAGATGTATCAAAGAATTTAGTCGATTTAGTACAAATTGTAATTTTCGTGCCTTGAATTTCAAAAGCGAAAAAAATGACAAAATAGCACTAGCTACGATACCTGCATACAAAAACGGCTGGTCACTAAGCGTTGAAAATGATCCCGAGGCGGTAATCCAGTTTTTAAGTATAAAAAGCGCGACTAGCTGGAGCACTAAAACTGCCAAAAGGTAAACGGATTGAATTCTTTGGATCATATCATAAATTTTCGTTGTAAAAATACTAAAAGTGTTGGAATTATATTTTTTATTTTAAAGCATCTGATTTAAAAATAAATTGTATCTTCGTTCTAGATTTGCAAAGCAAATAGAATTACTTCATTTTACTCAAGCGAAATCGTTCGCAAATTATCCAACAACAACTACATCATTTAAATTTCATACATGTTAGACATTTCAACGTTAAAGGAAAAAAAACTTCCTGAACTCCAAGAAATTGCAAAAGAATTAGGTCTTAAAAAATTAACAGGTCTCAAAAAAATGGATCTTGCTTATAAAATATTAGACTACTGGGCGGCTAATCCAACTTCCGACAAGCCTACTGAAGCCACAGTATCGGTACAAAAGCCCGAAAAAAATAACACAAAAGAGTCGAAGCCTTCAAGAAAAGAAGATAAAGCAGAGCCAACCGTAGCCCAAGAAAATGAAAAGGCTACCAACAAACCCCAAAACAACAAAGCTCAAAACAATACCAACAAACCCCACAACAACAATAATAATAAGCCCCAAAACAACAATAAGAATCACCAAAACGGTAAAGATGGCAACAAGCGTCCACAGCAAAACAACCCTAAAAATGGGAATAACGGACGTAAAGAAGCCAATCACAACAAAGACAATCGCAATCGATACCGCGAACCCGATTATGAGTTTGACGGAATCATAGAAAGTGAAGGCGTATTGGACATGATGTCAGAAGGATACGGTTTTTTACGTTCCTCAGATTACAACTATCTGTCTTCTCCCGACGATATTTATGTTTCGCAATCGCAAGTGCGTTTGTTTGGACTAAAAACAGGTGATACTGTTTTGGGACATGTTCGCCCACCCAAAGAAGGCGAAAAGTATTTTCCTTTAATTAAAGTTTCTAAAATCAATGGATTGAGTCCAGATGTGGTTCGTGATCGAGTCGCCTTTGAGCACCTAACACCCCTTTTTCCTCAAGAAAAATTCAATATTGCTGACAAACAAGCCACTGTTTCAACACGAATCATGGATTTGTTTTCTCCGATTGGAAAAGGACAACGAGGTATGATTGTTTCGCAACCCAAAACAGGAAAAACCATGTTGCTCAAAGATGTGGCCAATGCAATTGCTGCGAATCACCCAGAGGTGTATCAAATCATTTTATTGATTGACGAACGCCCCGAAGAAGTAACCGATATGCAGCGTAACGTAAAAGGCGAAGTGGTAGCTTCTACCTTTGACGAACCTGCCGACAGACACGTAAAAGTAGCGAATATTGTTTTGGAAAAAGCCAAACGATTGGTAGAATGCGGTCACGATGTTGTGATATTATTAGACTCCATTACCCGATTGGCACGAGCTTATAATACGGTGCAGCCAGCTTCTGGAAAAATATTGAGTGGTGGTGTGGATGCCAACGCGCTTCACAAACCCAAACGATTTTTTGGTGCCGCCAGAAATATCGAAAACGGAGGGTCGCTTTCGATCATTGCTACCGCACTGACAGAAACCGGATCGAAAATGGACGAAGTTATTTTTGAAGAATTTAAAGGAACCGGAAACATGGAATTGCAGTTGGATCGTCGTATTTCGAACCGACGTATTTTCCCTGCCATTGATTTGGTGTCTTCCAGTACGCGACGCGACGATATTTTGTTGGATGAAAATACCATCCAACGCATGTGGATTATGCGAAAATACTTGGCTGACATGAACCCTGTGGAAGCCATGGAGTTTATCAACGACCGTATCAAACGAACACAAAACAACGAAGAGTTTTTGATTTCAATGAATTCGTAACCAAACTCATTGAAAAACAGAAAAAGGCTTCCCATGGGAAGCCTTTTTTGTTAAGTAAGGAATTCTTGTATCCTTTTACAATTCAATGTATTCTAATTTTCCAGTTGCTTTGTCATCAGTTAACCATTCCCAATTTAATTTCAATTTTATTTTGTTGTTCTTTGTAAGCATTACTTCGGCTATTGCTTTTCCAGCTTTCAATTCATTGTCTATGGTTATACATTGATACAACATATTTAATTTGTCTCCACTCAAATAAACAATGATTTTTCCATAATTTATGGTTCCTCCGTGATAATCAGCAGTTACCATATTTCCGCTTGGTTTATATTCAAAAACAGTGTCAGAATTTACTTTTCCAGTTTTTGAATTTTCAAGAAGTACAAATTTTTTATTATTGAAGTTTATATCTAACATTGAACCTGTGTTTTTTGAAATGGTACAACGGTCTACTTTACTTTGTTCTATTATATATACAAAAGACTAGAGGAGAACTAAAACGGTCTTTAGGAATTTAAGAATCGATTTGGGAGCATTTCTAAGATGAAATTACAAAAAAAATGTAACAAAAAAGGCTTCCCGAGGGAAGCCTTTTTATAAATTGTTATCGCATATAGTTACAATGCGCTTACGTGTTTGGCTAATTTGGATTTGATATTGGCTGCTTTGTTATCGTGAATGATATTGTTTTTAGCCAATTTATCAATCATTGAAACCACTTCAGGAAATAGCTTGTTAGCTTCTTTCTTGGAAGTAAGTTCTTTCAACTTCTTAATAGCGTTACGTGTAGTCTTGTGTTGAAAACGATTTCTCAATCGTTTTGCATTGTTACTACGAATTCTTTTTAAGGCGGATTTATGGTTTGCCATTTTTAATAAATTTAGTAGCCCGTAGGGGAATCGAACCCCTCTTACCAGGATGAAAACCTGGCGTCCTAGCCGATAGACGAACGGGCCTTGGTTTTAAACGACTGCAAATGTAATATATCCCTCATTAACTTGCAACATATATTTTTTACTTTTTTTATAATGATGTCTTTTTTTTGGCAAGCATTTTGTTTTGTATATTTACAAAACCCTAAATTTCAAACAATGAACAAAAACCATATCCTTAGTTTACTATCCGTATTTTTTTTTCTACACTCCTTTACAGCCAAATACTCTCAGAAATCGGTAACGATTTGAATGTGTTTGTACACCTGAATTTGGATGACCAAGAAATCGCCATTCAGGGATATGACCCCGTGGCCTATTTGGAAGACAACCGCGCCAAAAAAGCCGTTCTCAGTTTACACACAAACACCAGGGAGTGGTTTACTACTACTCTTCTCAGAAAAACCTTGCTCTTTTTAAAAAATCACCCGACAAATACCTTCCCCAATACGGTGGATGGTGTGCGTATGCAATGGGAGATTATGGAGAAAAAGTATCCATCAATCCAGAATCGTTTTTGGTAAGAGACAATAAATTGTACTTGTTCTACAAAACATTTTTTACCAATACCAAAGAAAAATGGTTGGACGATATAGACGCTCTCCAAAAAAACGCAGACATTAACTGGAAAAAAACAATCACTAAATAAAACCCTCATGAAAATCTTATCTTTTCTACTCAAACTTATTATTGCAGTCATTTTTATTCAATCCTTATTTTACAAATTTTCAGGACACGAACAAGCCATTCATATTTTTAGCACGCTAGGCATAGAGCCTTGGGGAAGGATTGGCATTGGAATCGCAGAATTAATTATTGCGCTGTTGCTTTTTGTACCCAAAACAAGTGTTTTGGCTGTTGTTGGTTCAATTGGACTTATGGCAGGTGCGGTGTTTTCGCACCTAACAACGCCTCTTGGAGTGGTTGTTAAATGGAACGGAAATTCCGATAACGGAGTTTTGTTTGGTATGGCTGTCGCTGTTCTTTGCTGTTCTTTGGTCTTGCTTTTAATACGCATTTAAAAAAAAACCAAAATCCATAAAAGAATTTTTAGGTATTGAATAGTCTGCTACAAAAAATTAGGCACTACGAACATTGGCCTTATGGTGTGTTTTATTTCCCAGCAATTCTTTATGGGTTTGTACTGGCTTTTCGAGCGAGATCGTTTACGTATTTTACCAACGTAAATCCGTGTATGAAGTTGACCGGTGCTATTGAAAGTTCCAAATACAGTTATTTGCAATATGTCCCCGAACAATACCTCCCTAAAAAAATTCTAATTACCAAACATACCCCAATCGATAAAATAAAGGGAATGCTTGAAAACCACTGTATGGAATATCCCCTTATAGCAAAACCCGATACTGGTTTGAGAGGACTGGAAATAGATGTGATTACCCAACAAAACGAATTGTCAGACTACCTAAAACGGGTGTCAAGAACCGATATATTGATTCAAGAGTTTATTGAATACCCCCTAGAATTTGGAATATTGTATTCCAAAACCCCTTTAAACAATCAGAAAAAAATTTCTTCTGTTACTCTAAAAAAGTTTTTAAACGTTACTGGCGACGGTGTTTCCAGTTTCAAATCGTTACTTTCAAAAAAAAGCCGTGCAAAAAAGCATTTTGATTTCTTCAAAATCAAGTATCAATCTATTTGGGAATCCGTTGTTGAAAAAGGAAAAACCATTCGCGTAGAAGCTATTGGAAATCACAACAGAGGAACCGAATTTGTAAATGCTAATATGCTAATCACTCCCGAACTGGTAGCTGTTGTTGACGAAATTGTAAAGCACATTCCAGGATTTTACTATGGAAGAATTGACATCAAAGCACAAAGCATTCAAAAATTAATGAAAGGAAAGGGAATACGCATTTTAGAAATCAACGGCGTCAACTCAGAACCCACGCATATTTATGATTCAAACACTCCTATTACAAGTGCTTATAAGGATGTGTTTACCCACATGAATACCATTTATAAAATCAGTGAGCAAAACAAAATACAAGGTGAAAAAAGAGATTCCCTAAAAACGCTTCTAAAAGAGACACACAAACACTTTAGTTATTAACCCAAATCAAAACTATGAATAAACAGTGCATTCAAAATCTACAGTCACTTAATGAGTTACTAAAAAACCTTCCTGAACCCTATTATATCAAACCTGCTTCCAAACTCTTTAACGCAAGCATTGGAGAGCACATTCGCCATATTTTGGAGTTTTATAGTTGTTTGTTGGACGGAGTAAATGAGGGGCAAGTCAACTACGATTCCCGAAAAAGAAACCCTACAATCGAACTAAATAGTGAAGTAGCTTCCATGCATATTGATCGTATTTGTAGCTCTCTTGAAAGTGAATTGGTCTCAAAAAAAATTCATATACTGGCAAATCCAACTTTTCAGGAAGACTATACATGTTCAATATCTTCTTCCTTAGAGCGCGAATTGATGTATTGCCTAGACCACAGCATTCATCATATGGCATTGATAAAAGTTGCTTTGTACGAGTTTGATATTCAACATCTTATAGACTCAAATTTTGGCGTTGCATTTTCAACCTTAAGAAACAGATACAAATGTGTACAGTAACATTTATCCCAAAAAATAACGGTTGGATTTTAACCTCCAGTAGGGACGAAAAAAAAGTGCGAAAAACATTGCCTCCCCAAACAAACAAATTGTTTGATCAAAATGTCATATTTCCAAAAGATCAATTAGCAGGAGGAACATGGATTGCGATGTCTGACAAAAAAACAAGTGTTTGCCTGTTGAACGGTGGTTTTAAATTTCATAAAAAAAAGAAATTCTCTAAAAGCAGAGGACTCGTGTTATTTGAAAGATTTCGCTACAAAAGTTGGGATGATTTTTGGAACTCCATTGAACTTGAGGCTGTTGAGCCTTTTACGTTATTAAATTTGGAACACAACAAGACATTGAGCCTTCATGAGCTTGTTTGGGATGGACATCAAAAACACGTGACTGTTAAAAACACTCAAGAAACTCATATTTGGTCTTCAGCTACTTTATACAGTTCGTCAATGATTGAAAAACGAAAAGAATGGTTTCAAAAATGGTGTATGGATCATGCCGCAATAGCCGATCATAAAATCGAAGGATTTCATAAAAGTGCTTTTACAGACAATACGGCTCAAAATATCTTGATGAAACGTACCGACGGTATTCAAACAGTAAGTATTTCAAGAATTGAGTCAACCAATGGGAGTACCCAACTCCGATACAATGATTTGTTATCCAATACTTCTTATAATTTGGCTTTCGATTAATAAGCCTTCGCAAACAACACGCGTTGTGAAGAAGGTTTGCCGGAATAAACACAATTACCCGATTCTTTTTTGTTATCCAATGGAATACATCGAATAGTTGCTTTTGTCTCTTTTTTGATACGTTCCTCTGTTTCGGGAGTTCCGTCCCAGTGTGCAGACAAAAACCCGCCTTTGGATTCCAACAATTCTTTAAAATCGTCGTAAGAATCAACTTCTGTAATGTGTGTATCTCTAAATTCTTGAGCACGTTTCAACAAGTTGGTTTGAATTTCTTCTAACAATGCCTTTACAGTTGATGCTACATCAGCTTGAGGAATGTACTCTTTGGTTAACAAATCACGGCGAGCCAATTCGACTGTACCTTTTTCAATGTCTTTAGGTCCAACAGCTATTCGAATAGGAACTCCTTTCAGCTCATGCTCATTGAATTTGTATCCCGGTTTGTAGGTGTCTCGGTCATCAAACTTTACTCGAACGCCATTTTTTCTCAAGGCTTCAACCATAGGATCCACTACGTTGGTAATCGATTTTAGTTCTTCCTCTCCTCTGTAGATTGGAATAAACACAACCTGAATTGGAGCTAAATTGGGTGGCAACACCAACCCATTATCGTCACTATGCGTCATGATTAGTGCGCCCATAAGTCGCGTAGAAACACCCCATGAAGTCGCCCATACGTGTTCAAGTCCTCCCTCTTTTGTGGCAAATTTCACGTCAAAAGCTTTCGCAAAATTTTGTCCTAAAAAATGAGAAGTCCCTGCCTGAAGTGCTTTTCCGTCTTGCATCAACGCTTCAATACAAAAAGTTTCTTCGGCACCGGCAAAACGTTCGTTGGCAGATTTTACACCTTGAATAACCGGAATGGCCATGAAATTTTCTACAAAATCAGCATAAACACCGTTCATTTGGAGCGCTTCCTCCATAGCTTCTGATTCTGTAGCATGTGCGGTATGTCCTTCTTGCCATAAAAACTCAGCTGTTCTTAAAAACAAACGGGTTCGCATTTCCCATCGTACTACATTGGCCCATTGGTTTAACAAAATGGGCAAATCTCGATAGGATTGAATCCAGTTTTTATAAGTGTTCCAAATTATGGCTTCACTGGTAGGTCTAACAACAAGCTCTTCCTCGAGCTTGGCGTTAGGATCTACCATGAGTTTTCCTTCTTTATCAGGGTCGTTTTTGAGTCGGTAATGAGTAACAATAGCGCATTCCTTAGCAAATCCTTCTGCATTCTTTTCTTCCGCTTCAAAAAGACTTTTGGGAACAAACAAAGGAAAATAGGCGTTGGAATGTCCTGTTTCTTTAAACATACGATCCAATTCGGCTTGCATCTTTTCCCAAATAGAAAATCCATACGGTTTGATAACCATGCAACCTCGAACTGCTGAGGTCTCAGCCAAGTCTGCTTTGACAACTAGTTCGTTGTACCATTTGGAATAATCTTCACTTCGCTTTGTTAACTTTTTAGCCATATATTTGTTTTGGCATAGAATTTGCCTTTTTGTGTAATAGTTAGGCAAAACTAACTATTTTTCAAGTGTTCAACAATAAATTTGTCAGTTATGATCTTTTCTTTTTTTTCTTTGAAAACTTCGCTTAAAGTTGCAATACTTGCCTCAATCGGTTTTTTCGTTGCCAGTTGTGGTTCTTATCAATCAAGTTCTTATTATGGTGAGGATGGAATTTACGGCACTTCAAGCGCCCCTGAGGTGGCTCAGTCCAATAAAAACAACCCTCCTTCAACTACGAAAAAATCAGATCTACAAAACGGAAAATACTACAAAGATTATTTTTCCAAAAAAGCACAAGAATACGATTACATCAACGACGAAAATGTCGATGTCTTTACAGATGTTGACAATTACAGCTCCGTTGACCCAACTTTAGATACATCAAATCAGGACGAAGTTTATTACAATAATAGTTACGGCGCTTGGGGAGACAGCCCTACCAAAGTAAACATCAATTTTTATAGCAGTCCTCGACCCTACTATTCGTATTGGGGGCATTCTTATCCATGGTATTTTAACCACCACTACTACGATTCATTTTACGACCCTTTTTACTATAGGGGATATTACGGGCATTACGGCTGGAGATGGAGACATCATTACAATCCCTTTTATCGCTATCACTACAGAAATCATTGGGGATATTATGGACACGGATACACTAATTATCACAATCGATCCTACTATCCTTACCGTTCCAACGTAAGTTACACAAGGGGTTACAGAAGCTCTGTTCCTTCTCGAAGAGGTGCAAGTACTGCATCGGTTGTAGGGCAAAACCGAAGCGGTTTTTCCAAAACCAATTCTAGGGTTTCCTCAAGAAGTTACAATCAGCAAACAACCACTACCAACTCGGTAAGTTCGAGAGCTGTTTCTTCCGACAGACGTGCTTCGTATAGAAACGTAAAGAACAGAAGCAACAACGTTTCGAAGAGCAATTCAAATACGGCACAGACGCAAAGAGTTTATCAAAATAGACGTCAAACAAACAACGACGCTTCTCAATCCAGTTCTAGTAATAATTTTCGAGTTCAAAACTATCGTAGACCCAGTTCGAACAGTTCATCTAACACCCGGTCGAGTAATAGCAACTCTTACCAATCATCAAAAAAATCCTACTCTACACCGAGCCATTCCTCAAACTCTTACAACAGTTCTAGGAGCAGCTCCAATAGAAGCTACTCCACCCCGCGGTCTTCATCCAGTTCAAGAAGTTCATCAAATAGTAGCAGTAGCAGTAGCAGTAGCAGTAGCAGTAGCAGTAGCAGACGATAAAATTATATTTTTAAGAAAATGAAAAAACAATTCTTTTCCCTTTTTGTGGGACTCATCACTTTTGCCGTTGGAGCCCAAGGAATCAATGAAATGATCGACTATTCCACATCAGAGTTAAACGGAACAGCCCGCTTTAAGAGTTTGAGTGGTGCTTTTGGTGCTTTGGGTGGAGATTTATCTGCTATCACTATCAACCCTGCTGGAAGTGCTATTTTTAACCACAGTGAAGTAGGAATAACACTTAGCACGTCATCCCTAGAAAATACCACTTCTTTTTTTGAAAATTCAAAATTAACCGATCAAAATCAGTTTGCCTTTGATCAGGCAGGAGTGGTATTTGTTATGAAAAATTTTGGTAAAGGGAATTGGAAAAAAATTAGTTTTGGATTTAATTACCAAACCCAACGCAATTTTAAAAACAACATTCATGCAGGATTTGTAAATAATCAAAATAGTATTGAAGACTACTTTTTAGACTATGCACAAGAATTTAATGTTGAAGACCTTAAAGAACTTGATGGAGAAAACACCACTAGCGCGTATATCAATATTGGCAACAGTTTGGGTTACAATGCACAACAAGCGTTTTTAGGATTTCAGTCGTATTTGATTGATTATGGCGATCTTTCCAATGATGGCATTGACAACCCAGGCTATTATTCGCACTTAAGCCACAACGGAAGCGTTGATCAAGAAATATTTTTGGATACAAATGGGATGAGTGATCAACTTAATTTCAATATCGCTGCGCAATTCAAAGATTCTTTTTACATTGGAATGAATCTTAATTTTCATTCCATTGATTACCGAGAAAAAAGTGATTTCTATGAATACGGGTACGCCAGCGATACTGCTGTAAGAGAAGTTCGGTTTTACAATGAACTGTACACTCTTGGAAAAGGATTTTCTCTACAACTTGGAGCCATCGGAAAGATCAATAACAATATTCGATTGGGGCTTAGCTATCAATCGCCCACATGGTATTCGTTGGAGGATGAAATTTCCCAATATATAGTTACCTATTCAAGCGAAGTAGGCGGGTTAGATTATTATATTGACCCCAATGTAATCGTTGTTTTTGATAATGCCAAGCTCCAAACTCCTTCCAGTTTGACAGCTAGTGCAGCCTTTGTATTCGGAAAAAAAGGTTTGTTAAGCATCGATTATATCAATAAAAACTACAGAAATACATCACTCTCTCCAAACAATCAGTTTTCGATTGCCAATGCATTGGCTAATGAAACATTCACCAACACAAACGCTATTCGAATTGGAAGTGAATACCGAATCAACCGCTTGAGCCTTCGCGGAGGCTATCGATTTGAAGAAAACCCTTATAAGGTAGCTGGGTTGGGAAGTGAAACCAAGGGCTTTTCGTTAGGTATGGGATATGATTTTGGCGGAACACTCCTTAGCATGTCGTATAGCAAAACATCCTCTGGACGAGGGCGGCAACTTTATACTACAGGACTAACCGATCAGTTCAATATTTCTCAAGACCTGTCCAACGTAAGTCTTTCGTTAGTATTTAAATTATAACTCAGTTTCCATTCTTTAGGAGTTTTAATACCACAAACAATCGCCAATTATTAGTATCTTTGCGCTTTGATTAAATTATGAAGCTAGAAAAACTATTAAAGGATTCGGATGATTCGTATGACCACGATCACCTTAGTTCCTCTGCCGTGACTCCTATACGTTCGGACGCATTTGAATTGTCAGATCAAGAAAAAATTGAGCGCATTCAAAAAGACGTGACTCACATCCTCGAAACTTTGGGTATGGACTTGACAGATGACAGTATTAAAGGAACGCCATTGCGAGTTGCAAAGATGTTTGTGAACGAAATTTTTGGTGGCCTTCACCCTGACAGAAAACCCAACGCATCCACTTTCGAAAACAAGTACAATTACGGAGAAATGTTGGTTGAAAAAAACATCACTCTCTACTCTACTTGCGAGCATCATTTGCTTCCTATAGTTGGAAAGGCTCATGTAGCCTATATTTCTAATGGAACTGTAGTAGGTTTGTCCAAAATGAATCGAATTGTAGAGTACTTTGCAAAACGACCTCAAGTACAAGAGCGACTTACCATGCAGGTAGTTCAGGCACTTCAGGAGGTTCTAAACACCGAAGATGTAGCCTGTGTAATAGACGCAAAGCATTTGTGCGTTAATTCCAGAGGAATAAAAGACATTGACAGCAGTACCGTTACTGCAGAATACGGAGGAAAATTTAAAGATCCGCAAGTCAAAAAAGAATTTTTGGAGTACCTTCAAATTGAAAGCTCCTTTTAAACACAGGCATGGCTACTCAGCAACAAGTTCTAAAAATATACAACTCACTGAGTGGGAAGAAAGAGACTTTTGCTCCCATACACCAAAATCACGTTGGAATGTATGTTTGTGGCCCTACAGTATATAGCAATGTACACCTAGGAAATTGTCGGACTTTTATTTCATTCGATTTGGTTTATCGATATTTAAAGTTTCTAGGGTACAAAGTGCGCTATGTGCGAAACATCACTGACGCAGGGCATTTGGAAAATGATGCGGATAGCGGTGAAGATCGGATTGCAAAAAAAGCACGATTGGAAGCCATTGAACCCATGGAAGTCGTGCAACGCTATACTGTTGACTTTCATCAAACTTTACGAGCTTTCAATACACTTCCTCCAAGTATTGAGCCCACTGCAACAGGACATATTGTTGAACAAATTGAAATTATTAAGCAAATAGTAGACAAAGGATTCGCTTATGAAGTGAACGGCTCTATTTATTTTGATGTATCTACATTTAACAAAACTCATGATTACGGAAAATTAAGCGGTCGTAAACTAGAAGACATGATTCATAACACCCGAGAACTTGAGGGGCAAAGTGATAAAAAAAATCCGCAAGATTTTGCCCTTTGGAAAAAAGCAGAACCTCAGCACATTATGAGATGGCCTTCTCCTTGGAGCGATGGATTTCCGGGTTGGCACCTAGAATGTACTGCAATGAGTACAAAATATCTTGGTGATCAGTTTGACATTCATGGAGGTGGGATGGACTTAAAATTCCCACATCACGAATGTGAAATCGCCCAGTCCGAAGCTTTTAGTGGACAAACGCCTGTTAATTATTGGATGCATGCCAATATGCTGACGTTAAACGGTCAAAAAATGGCAAAATCCACAGGTAATAACATCCTTCCTAACGAAATATTTTCGGGAAACAATGAAATTCTTAGTCAAGCTTTTGAACCAGCTGTTGTTCGGTTTTTTATGCTTCAAGCACACTACAGAAGCATTTTAGATTTTAGCAACGATGCTCTAGCGGCCTCTGAAAAAGGATATCGAAAATTAATGGAAGCCCTAAAGGCTTGTGATTCTATTTCCAGTTCGGATAAAACTACTAATTTTGATATTGATGCATGGAAACAATCCTGTTTTGATGCCATGAATGATGATTTCAACAGCCCAATATTGATTGCTAAATTGTTTGATGCTGTTAAGTTTGTTTATTTAATTCGTGACGGGAAGGCAACCGTTTCTGAAAAAGACTTGAAATCATTGACTGCTTGCTTACACAATTTTGTTTTTGATGTGTTAGGTCTTGAGTCAACGCAAAAAAGCTCTAATGATCAAACACTTTCGGGGGTAGTTTCAATGCTTATTTCGCTGCGAAACGAGGCTCGTGATCGAAAAGATTTTGCAACCTCAGATCGAATTCGAGACGAGCTTGCAGCTTTGGGTATTGCGCTTAAAGACGGAAAAGAAGGAACTACCTTTTCAATTTAAACCAAATATGAAACGATTATTGATAGCTCCGTTTGTTTTTTTGGTGCGCATCTATCAATATTTAATTTCTCCCCTACTCCCAAGCGCATGTCGCTACTCGCCTACTTGTTCACATTATACTATTGAAGCACTCAAAACACATGGATTACTCAAAGGCGGGTGGCTGTCTTTAAAGCGAATCGCTAGCTGTCATCCTTGGGGTGGAGAGGGTTTTGATCCTGTTCCCAAAAAATAAATAACGCTAAAAACATTTGATTATCTTTACTTAAAATAACAACACTATGCATTTGCTTCAAATTGATTGGGGTCCCAGCGAAATCCTATTTAGCATCGGATCTTTTGGAATACGTTACTACAGTCTCATGTTTGTTCTTGGCTTTTTGTTGGGATACAATATGATTAAAAAAATCTACAAAAACGAGAACGTCAATGTAGAGTATGTAGAACCTCTTTTTATGTATGTTGTTATAGCCACATTGCTTGGAGCGCGATTGGGTGAAGTGTTTTTTTACAACTGGGATTATTTTCAAAATCATCTACTTGAAATTTTGCTCCCCATAAAAGCTATGGAAAACGCCAGCCTCTTTTTTGGCTTGATTGACGGATACGAATTTGTAGGATTTAGGGGCTTATCCAGTCATGGTGCAACGATCGGAATTATAAGCGCCATGATTTTATATCGAAAAAACTACCCCTACAAAACAACTTTATGGATACTCGATCGCATTGTAATCCCAATTGCTCTTGCCGCTGTATTGATTCGAATTGGAAACTTCTTTAATTCTGAAATTGTAGGAGATTATACAGGTAGCAATTTTGGAGTTGTCTTTTTGAACCGAGGAGAGCTGTCTCCAAGACATCCTGCGCAATTGTATGAAGCCTTTGGATATCTGATTTCTTTTTACATTCTTTGGAAAGCTTACTGGAATTCTAATAAAAAAGAAAAAGCGGGCTATTTGTTCGGCTTCTTTTTAGTACTTATTTTTTCCATTCGATTTTTAGTAGAATTTGTAAAAGTAAGTCAAGGTGGTTTTGAAGATGCATTGGGTATATTGTCAACCGGGCAATGGTTAAGTATTCCGCTTGTTGGCATTGGATTGTTTTTTATGTTTCGAAAAACAATGCAGCCCAAAAATGCTTAAATCTCACATATTTTTATTGGTATTAACAGTTATATTGGGTTGTACACAAACGCCAAAAAAGGTGATTAAAACTACTGAACCTCAATTCAAACAAGAGGGTGTTTTGTATGTTACTCGACAAGCAGATACGCTACTAAACCAATTACTCATTGAAGTTGCCGACACACCCTATGAACGTGAAACTGGATTGATGTATCGATCTTCAATGGAAAAGTATCAAGGGATGTTGTTTGTGTTTGACGAAGAAACTCAACGGTCATTTTATATGAAAAATACAGAAATCCCATTGGATATTATTTATTTGAACAAAAACTTGGAAGTTGTAACAATCATACACAACGCTGCTTCCATGAATGAGCAATCGCTTCCTTCAAAAGTTCCTGCCCAGTTTGTATTAGAGCTCCTCGGAGGTCAAAGTAGCGCACTTGGAATCTTAGAAGGGGATCAAATCAGTTATTACATTCCATAAAAAAAACCGCCAAAAGGCGGTTTTAGTATTATTTATAAGCGTGTGTATTACGATTTTTTAACTGCTTTTTTGGTTGTGTCAAACATAACCGGAGTCGCAATAAACAAAGAAGAATAGGTTCCTACGAGCACCCCAACAATTAGGGCAAACATAAATCCTCGAATAGATTCCCCTCCAAAAGTAAAGATTGCTAAAAGCACTACCAAGGTTGTCAAAGAGGTGTTCAGCGTTCGACTCAGCGTACTGTTTAAAGCACTATTAACCAATTTCGGAAATTTTGAATTCGGACTTAGATTGACAAATTCACGAATTCTATCAAATACAACCACGGTATCGTTCAAAGAATATCCGATTACTGTTAATATCGCAGCAATAAATGCTTGGTTGATTTCCATATTAAAAGGCATGAATGTGTAAGTGATTGAAAAAATTCCCAATACGACTAAAACATCATGGAATACAGCAGCAACCGCTCCCAACGAATATTGCCACTTTCTAAATCGAAGCAAAATATATAAAAATACTACGATCAAGGATCCAAATACTGCTAAAAATGAATTTTTCTTAATATCATCCGCAATGGTAGGTCCAACTTTGATAGAGGACATAATTCCAGTTTGTTGCCCTTCTTGACCATTCACGAAATCTTGATAGCTTAAACTCTGCGGTAAATAAGCATTTAAGGCTTCGTATAATTTTTCTTGAATTTCAACATCCACAGCAGCGCCTTCAACGTCAACTTTGTATTTGGTTGTAATTTTAAGTTGGTTAGCACTTCCGAAAGTTTTGGCCTCTGCACTTCCAAAAACAGCTTCCAAATCGGCTTGTACCTCACTTGGGTTCACTGCTTTTTCAAAACGTACAGTGTATGAACGACCCCCAACAAAGTCCACTCCTTGGTTCAATCCATTAGTAAACAATGAAAATACAGCTACAAGAATAAGAACTCCTGAAATCACGTACGCAAATTTTCTTCTTTCTAAAAAAGAAAAACTTATATTGGAAAATAAGTTTTTGGTTAAAGAGGTTGAGAAATTCAATTCCTTGCCTTTGGCGTTGCGGCTATCGACTAGCATACGAGTAATAAATATGGCTGTAAACAATGAAGTGGCGATACCAATCAACAATGTAGTGGCAAATCCTTTAATGGGACCTGTACCAAACATAAATAGTATCAATGCCGTAAGACCCGTTGTTATGTTGGCGTCTAAAATCGAAGACAAAGCGTTGTTAAACCCATCAGAAACTGCTTGTTTTTGCCCTTTCCCTTTGGTAAGTTCTTCACGGATACGCTCAAAAATAAGTACGTTAGCATCCACAGACATACCAATCGTTAATACAATACCTGCAATTCCTGGCAATGTAAGTACAGCGCCCAGTCCAGCTAAAATTCCAAAAATCAATACAATATTAAAAGTCAATGCAACATCGGCGTACAATCCAGCGCGACCGTAATAAAAAGTCATCCATAACAACACCAACGAAAGAGCAATTAAAAAGGAATTGATTCCACTTTCTATAGCTTCTTTTCCAAGGGATGGTCCTACGATTTCGGACTGAATTATTTCGGCAGAAGCAGGAAGTTTACCTGCTCGTAAAACGTTTGCAAGGTCAATAGCTTCGTTTAGGGTAAATTGTCCTGATATCTCAGAACGTCCACCTGAAATAGCTCCTTTTGAAACTCCTGGTGCGGAGTAAACAATATCATCCAAAACGATGGCAATGTTGCTTTGTTCTTTATAGGCCTTTCCTGTCATTTCTTCCCAAATACGAGCTCCTTTTCCATTCATTTGCATAGAAACAGCAGGTCCTCCAGAAGGATCATACGTTTGAGAGGCGTCTACTACAACACTTCCACTCAATTGCGGTGTATTGGATCTGTTAGATTTGATGACATACAAATCAACAACTTCCGAGTTTGGCGATTCTTTTCCCCACAAAAAACGCGTATAGCGTTGTTCGGGAGACAATAGTTTTCTAACCTCGGGCATGTCCAAGTATTGAGATACTTTGGCAACGTCTTTTTTAGCAAACTGAGCAATAACAGGTCCTCCTTGATAGCCATTACCCACAATTAAATCAAACAATGGGTTTTGCAAAGCCACTGAGGTTGAATCTTGTGTAGCTTCTACATCTGCCAAAAGATCGTCGATATCTGAGCTTTCGGAAGTCTCATTTTTTGTATCCTCAACAGAGATAATGGTTTTTAGGTATTCGTTGGCTTGTGATAAAAAAGAATAATACAAATCATTTTTGTCTGTCTCCCAAAACTCCAATTGGGCTGTACTTTGCAAAAGGTTTTTGACTCGAGCTACATCCTTTGCGCCAGGAAGTTCAACCAAAATTCGCCCTGAAGTTCCCAGTCGTTGAATATTGGGTTGCGTAACTCCAAACTTATCTATTCGCTTGCGCAATACCTCAAAGGCAGAAAGGATCGATTCATCGATTTTGACTGCGATAATACGCTCCACTTCCTCATCAGTCATTTCAAAATTAATTTCATCGCTCAAAGTTCTATTAGCGAAGATGTCGGGAGAGGCTAATTTAGTGTCTCCTTTTATTGCATCAAATGCATTGAAAAACGACTGTAAATAGGTGTCGTCAGAATTTTTTTGAAGTTGATCAGCATCATTAAGCGCCTGATTGAATAGAGGGTCGCGAGAATTATCAGCCAATCCTTTGAGGATGTCTTTTACCGAAACCTGAAGGATTACATTAATTCCTCCTTTTAAATCGAGTCCTTTGTTGAGTTCTTTTCCTTTGGCGCTTTTGTAGGTCGTAAATCCATAAAGAGATTCATTTCCAATGGAATCCAAATAGGATGAAACCGCTAAGTCTCTTTTAGATAAATATTCATCTTCATACTCTGAAACTTGAACCTCAGCATACGTTTTGGCTGCTTTCTCCACGTCGGAAGTGATGAAAGTAAAGGACAATTGGTATATACTTACGATTCCGAATAAAACGGCAAAAACTTTAATGAGTCCGTTATTTTGCATAATCTTGGTTTTTTGTTCTAAATTAAGTCGAGCAAATATAGGATAACCCAAAAGATTTACCAATTATATCTGCTTGGATTTCGGTTGATATAGGTAATAGAAATTAGCCTAAAATGTCTTGCAGTGCACCATTCATGGTTCTGACTGCAGCGGCACTTTTTTCAAACTTCTCTTTTTCGGCTTGATTCAAGTTTACATCGACAATAGACTCGAGTCCATTTTTTCCAATGATACACGGAACTCCGATACAGATATCGGACTGGCCGTATTCTCCTTCTAGATAAACAGAACAAGGAATCATTCTTTTTTGATCATTCAAAATACTATCTACTAAATAAGCCACAGATGCACCTGGCGCATACCAAGCAGATGTTCCTAGAAGTTTGGTTAATGTTGCTCCACCTACCATAGTGTCAGCAGCTACTTTTTGGAGCGTGTCTTCAGATAAGAAACTCGAAACAGGATTGCCATTATAGCTTGCTAAACGAGTTAATGGAATCATGGTAGTATCTCCATGACCTCCAATAACCATTCCATGGATATCGTTGGCTGGTTTGTCGAGTGCCAAAGACAAATAAGTCTTAAAACGCGAACTATCAAGAGCTCCACCCATTCCTATTATTCTATTTTTAGGCAAACCAGTAGCTTTTAAAGCCAAATACGTCATGGTATCCATCGGATTGGATACAACAACAATAATGGTGTTTGGTGAGTGTTTTAGAACGTTTTCCGATACGGTTTGAACGATTCCAGCATTGATGCCTATTAATTCTTCTCGAGTCATCCCTGGCTTTCGTGGGATTCCTGAAGTAATGACAACCACATCACTATTAGCTGTTTTAGAATAATCATTGGTAACCCCAATGATTTTAGTGTTAAAGCCTAGAGTGGTAGCAGTTTGCATCATATCCAAGGCTTTGCCTTCAGCAAATCCTTCTTTGATATCTAGCAAAACGACTTCGCTTGCAATGCGTTGAGAAGCGATGGAATTGGCACATGTAGCGCCTACATTACCAGCGCCTACAATAGTTACTTTCATGGTGTTTTTAATTATTAAATTGATAAAATTTACGCGTCAATATTAGCATAAACAGCATTTTTCTCGATAAATTCTCTTCGAGGAGGAACTTCATCTCCCATAAGCATTGAAAAAATTCGATCAGCCTCTCCGCCATTGTCAACAACAACTTGGCGCAAAGTTCTAAACTCAGGATTCATAGTAGTATCCCACAATTGTTCAGCGTTCATTTCTCCCAGACCTTTGTATCGTTGAACAGAGGCTCCAGAGCCAAATTTTTCCATGATTTCGTCGCGTTCCTGATCGTTCCATGCGTATTGTTTTTTGGCACCTCGCTTAACAAGGTATAAAGGAGGAGTGGCTATGTAAACATTTCCACTTTCGATAAGCTCTCGCATATATCGGAAGAAAAAAGTAAGAATAAGCGTTGCAATGTGACTTCCATCCACATCAGCATCACACATGATAACAACTTTGTGGTATCTTAGTTTTTCAAGATTCAGTGCTTTGCTATCTTCTTCTGTTCCTATGGTTACACCAAGGGCGGTGTATATGTTTCGAATTTCTTCGTTTTCAAAAACCTTGTGTTGCATGGCTTTTTCAACATTCAAGATTTTACCTCTTAAAGGCAAAATGGCTTGAAAATTTCGATCTCTTCCTTGCTTGGCGGTACCTCCTGCAGAATCTCCCTCAACAAGAAATACTTCGCATTTTTCGGGATCTTGTTCAGAACAATCAGAAAGTTTTCCTGGTAGTCCACCCCCACTCATAACGGTTTTTCTTTGTACCATTTCACGCGCTTTTCGGGCGGCGTGTCGCGCTTGCGCTGCTAGGATCACCTTTTGTACAATAATCTTTGCATCGTTGGGGTGCTCTTCCAAATAATTTTCAAGCATCTCAGAAACCGCTTGAGACACAGCAGAAGTAACTTCTCTATTTCCTAATTTGGTTTTGGTTTGCCCCTCAAATTGAGGTTCAGCAACTTTTACAGAGATAATGGCCGTAAGTCCTTCTCTAAAGTCATCACCTGCAATATCGAATTTAAGTTTGTCTAGCATTCCAGATGCATCAGCATACTTTTTCAAGGTCGAGGTCAACCCTCTACGGAATCCCGCCAAATGCGTACCTCCTTCGTGTGTGTTGATGTTGTTTACATAAGAGTGTAGGTTTTCAGCATACGAAGTATTGTACACCATGGCCACCTCAACAGGAATGTTGTTTTTTTCACCCTCCATAGAAATCACATCGGCGATTAAACACTCGCGATTTCCATCCAAGAAACGGATAAATTCCTTTAGCCCTTCTTCAGAATGAAACAATTCTGTCTGAAATTCTCCTTTTTCATCAGTGACTCTTTTGTCGGTAATGCTAATTCGAATTCCTTTGTTTAAATACGAAAGCTCTCGCATTCTGTTAGCAAGCGTATCGTATGAATATTCGATAGTTTGCGTAAAAATAGACGAATCGGGTCGGAAAGTAACAACCGTACCTTTGATGTCTGTTTTTCCAATTAATTTTGCTGGATATAAAGGTTTTCCAAATTCATATTCTTGCTCCCACATTTCACCATCGCGATGAACCGTTGCCTTGAGATGCTCAGACAATGCGTTTACACAAGAAACACCTACTCCGTGAAGCCCACCAGAAACCTTGTAAGAATCTTTATCAAATTTCCCTCCGGCACCGATTTTGGTCATTACAACCTCAAGGGCTGAAACACCTTCTTTTTTGTGAATACCCACTGGAATTCCTCGACCGTCATCTTGAACAGAAATCGAATTGTCTTCGTGGATAATGACATCTATTTTGGAACAATGTCCAGCCATTGCTTCGTCAATGGAATTATCCACGACTTCGTAGACCAAATGGTGCAATCCTCTCACTCCTACATCACCAATATACATGGAGGGTCGCATGCGCACATGCTCCATTCCTTCGAGGGCCTGTATACTGTCTGCGGAATATTGATTTTTGTTCAAATCTTCACTCATAAATTAATTGTTTTAACTGGTAATAAGTTATCCTAACAAATATAAGGAAACACGCCGCCATTTATACCTAATAGCACCTGTAAAACCGATTAAGTTATCAACATTTGGGTGTTAAAAAAAAGTGCGTAATTGACCTAAAATAAACCCAAAAACCTCAGCTATTTTTTAAGCATTAAAAAGACTTAAAAAACCACTCTTTAGTAAGAGTCTGAATGCACTGTTGAAATCGCCCTTCCAGAAGGGTCAATCATATTTTTGAAGGCTTCGTCCCATTCTAGAGCAATCGGCGTGCTACAGGCGATAGAAGGCACTGAAGGAACTGTTAAGGCTGCCGTTTCTGACGGGAAATGTTCTTCAAAAATGCTGCGGTAATAATATTCTTCTTTTGACATCGGTGTTTGGACTGGAAAACGAAAACTTGCCTGCTCCATTTGTTTGTCCGAAACAGCTTCTTCAACCACTTCTTTGAGCGTATCGATCCAACTGTACCCAACACCATCACTAAATTGCTCTTTTTGTCTCCATGCAACAGATTCTGGCAAATACGATTCGAATGCTTTTCGAACAACCCATTTTTCCATACGCTCTCCGTTAATCATTTTGTCTTGTGGGCTGATACTCATAGCCACATCCATAAATTCTTTATCCAAAAAAGGAACCCTCCCTTCGATACCCCAAGCCGCAAGAGACTTGTTGGCTCTCAAGCAATCGTATTGATATAATTTATCGAGTTTTCGAACGGTTTCTTTGTGAAATTCCTCGGCATTGGGCGCTTTGTGAAAATATAAGTATCCTCCAAAAATTTCATCGGCACCTTCTCCTGAAAGCACCATTTTGATTCCCATTGACTTTATAACACGAGCCATTAAATACATGGGAGTTGAAGCTCGTACCGTTGTCACATCGTATGTTTCCAAATGATAGATAACATCCTTAATGGCATCCAAACCTTCTTGAATAGTAAATTTGATTTCGTGGTGAATGGTACCTATGTGATCGGCTACTTTTTGAGCCGCCGCCAAATCGGGAGAACCTTCAAGACCTACAGAAAAGGAATGTAATTGAGGCCACCAAGCTTCGGATGTATCGTCGGTTTCAATGCGTTTTTCAGCATATTTTTTGGCTACCGCAGAAGTAATTGAAGAATCGAGCCCCCCGGACAATAAAACGCCGTAGGGAACATCACTCATTAGCTGACGATGGATAGCATCCTCAAGAGCCTTTCGGAGGGTTTGAATATCAGTTTCATTGTCTTTGATAGCATCGTATTCCATCCAATCACGCTTGTACCAGCGAATCAATTCGTCGCTACCGCTGTGCAAATAATGTCCAGGAGGAAAGATTTCAATTTTATTACAAACACCCTCTAAAGCTTTCAATTCTGAGGCAATATAAAGCGTTCCGTGCTGATCCCATCCCATATACAAAGGAATAATCCCCATGTGATCACGGGCAACAAGATAGGAATCGTTTTGTTCGTCATAAATAACAAAGGCAAATATACCGTTGAGTTCGTCTAAAAAGGAAACGCCCTTTTCTTTGTATAGCGCCAAAATGACTTCACAATCGGACTGTGTTTGAAAATTATAAGAACCTTCAAATTGTTTGCGCAACTCACGGTGATTGTATATCTCTCCGTTTGCAGCCAAAATAAGCTGCTTGTCTTCACTAAAAAGAGGTTGCATTCCGGAAGCCGGATCTACAATAGCCAGACGTTCATGGGCTAAAACCGCATTTTGGGAACTGTATATTCCACTCCAGTCAGGCCCTCTGTGACGGATTTTTTTTGACATTTCTAATAATTGAGGACGCAAAACAGATTCTTCTTGTTTTAGGTCTAAAGCACAAACAATACCACACATAGTTTTTAATTTTAAGCAAATATCCTGTTTATATTTAAATTTATCACTTAAAATAATTAAATAATTACATATATAAAGTTATTTAAGTTAATTTCAAACAAAAAATAACTAAACACATATTCAAATCGTGATTTAATACAAAAATGTAAGAGGCAGCTTGGACAGGGTTTCGACATAAATTGTATCTTTGATTTAAATGAGAACAGCTGCTATTAGATTTGAAAATGCGACCATTGCTCAAAGTGGAAAAACTATTTTGTCTGAAGTTACTATGGAAGTTTCCAAGGGTTCGTTTGTGTACTTGATTGGAAAGACTGGAAGCGGTAAAAGTAGCTTTATGAAAACCTTGTATGGAGATGTGCTGCTATCAGAGGGAGAGGGAAGCATTGTGGATGTAAACTTGGCAAAGTTAAAAGATCGACAAATTCCTTTTTTAAGACGCAAACTTGGGGTGGTGTTTCAAGATTTTAAATTGCTTTCTGATCGATCAGTTTACAAAAATCTACTTTTTGTACTCAAGGCAACGGGCTGGAAAGAAAAGTCCAAAATGGATGAAAAAATAACTGAAGTGTTGGGCAAAGTAGGACTTAGCAGCGAAGGGGCTAAATTACCTCACGAACTTTCGGGTGGAGAGCAACAACGTATCGCTATTGCAAGAGCGCTACTCAACAATCCTGAATTGATTTTAGCCGATGAGCCCACAGGAAATCTAGACCCAATCACCAGTATAGAAGTTATGGAGGTTTTACAGGAAATCAATCAAACAGGAACTACCATTTTAATGGCAACACACGACTACAACTTGATTGTAAAATACCCTTCCAAAACACTTAAATGTGAAGACGGGAAAGTGTTTGAAGTTGTTCAAAAGAAGAGTTAATCAACAGATGCTTTCAATTCTCATTCCCACATACAACTATAATGCGCACCCTTTGGTAAGCGAATTGCATCGTCAGGCGGAAAATGAAGGTATTGTTTATGAAGTATTGTGTTTCGATGATGGATCAACCCTTGAGATAGTAGAAAACCAAAAAATCAACTCGCTTACCAATTCTACATTCAAGAAATTTGATTCCAACATAGGAAGAACTGCCATTCGAAACCTAATGGCCCAAAAGGCCTCTTTTGAATATTTACTTTTTTTGGATGCAGATATGTTTCCAAAAAGTGCTGATTTCTTGAAAAACTATGTCGCTGAATTACATATTTCCAAAGACAGTCAGGCTGTTTTTGGCGGGTGTGCTTACAATAGTTTGAATCAAAAACGAGATTTACTTCGGTTTCGATATGGCCAAAAGAGAGAAGAACAGCCGGCCATCCTGAGAAATAAAAAACCATATAAAAATATTTATTCAGGAAATGTACTAATCCACAAACCTTTGTTCATCGCCACTAACACTATTCTTAAAAGTCGGTATGGACTCGATCTTTTTTTTTCATCTCAATTGCATCGTATAAAATGTATTCCCAAGCATATTGATAACGAAGTTTATCACAATGGATTGGAAAGCAATGCTGCGTTTTTGAAAAAAAGCAAAGAGGGTGTGAAAACTATTTGGTGGCTGTATAAAAATAATCATATTTCAGAAGAACAAAGTCAATTGATTGTAGCGCATCGTTGGTTAAAAAAATGGAAAGTAGTAAAGTTGTTTAGGGTATTGGGAAGTGTTTTTATAGACCCTGTTGAACGGTTGTTGAAAAAGAACAAAGCGCCATTGGTTTTCTTTGATTTTTATCGCTTGTATTATTACGTAACCTCAAAAGGTGTTCAATGATATCTATAGTAATTCCATTGTATAATAAAGAAAAATACGTTTTAGCAACCCTACAAAGTGTATTTGATCAGACATATCAGAATTTTGAGGTTCTCGTTGTAGATGATGGATCAACAGATAATGGACTTGAATTGGTTAAATCAATCAAAGATTCTCGTATTCATATTGTAGAGCATTCGAAAAACAAAGGGCCTTCTGCTGCAAGAAATACTGGGATTTCTATGGCAAAAGGAGAAGTAATTTCTTTGATAGATGCTGATGACACTTGGATGTCCACATATTTAGAAGAAATTATGAAGTTGGTTAAAGGCTTTCCAAAAGCGTCATTGTTTGGAACGTGCTACCAGGAAGTGTACTCGAACCAGAATGTAAGAGATTGTACAATTTTAATGAGCACAAAACTTAAAAATCAACAATTTTATATTGCTAATTTTTTTGAAAGTAGTCTTGGAATGCCTGTTATTTGCCCAAGCAGTTTTTCTTTTAAAAAAAACATCTTTCAAACCATCGAGCCTTTTAATGAGTCCATTGATTTTGCTGAAGATGTGGATTTTTATATTCGAAGCAATTTGGCTTTCAAAATGGCTTATTCATACAAAGCACTCGTTAATGTAAAAATGGATATTCAAGGGCAAACTACCAGTCAATCATTGGACAGAAAAATACTGCCTAACCTAAACAGCTACGAAAAAAAAAATCGCAACAATTACAGCCTGATTAATTACCTTAATTTCAAACGGTATATGTTTGCAATGAAATACAAGTGGGATAAAAACAAAAAAGGAATGAAACTTATGCTAGATTCAATGGACCGTTCTCATCTTACTATCAAACAAAAAATCTTGATAAGCATGCCTTTTTCCTTATTTTGGTTAATTCGAAGCTTCAAACTAAGACTTCTTCGAATTGGCATTCGCTGGACAACTTTTTGATACAATATGCAGTTATCTATCCACATAATGACATTAAATCATGAGGAATTCATTATTGAATGCTTGGATTCTATAAGTCGTCAACTTACTACATTTGATTTTGAAGTCTGTTTGAGTGATGATAATTCTTCAGACAATACATATGAACTTGCTTTGGAATATTTAAAAAAAAGCTCGTTAAATTACTCTATCAACCAAAACAAACAGCAATTGGGTTTGCTTAGAAACTATCAAAAAACACTTGGAATGTGCCAAGGAAAGTATGTGTTTGATTTGGCAGGTGATGACTTTATTAATGACACATACGCTATCCAAACTATGGTTGATATTTTTAAAAAAAATCCTAAAATAGGTTTTATTGAATGTGGATACGATCATTATTATCAAAAAAATAAAAAAACCGTTTCTTATGTGAATCGAGAAAGAATTCGAGGTTCTAAAGAGGCCTACACCAATTCTATATTATCAGCAAAACATACAGGTGTTGGGTTTTGTTATAAAAAAGATAGTTTTTTGAAGTTTGTGGATATCAATGAATATGTCAAGTTGAATTTTGCTGTAGAGGATTATCCCATAACCATTGATTTGCTGATGAATTGTAAGTTTAAAACCATCGATAATTCCTTGGTGACTTATCGTATTCATAAAAACTCATTATCTCATAATAAAGAGCTTGATAGGGTCATACGGCAAACCAACAGTATTAATGAAATAATAAATCATTATACAAATAAATACAAGCTTCCCAATAAATTTAAGAAACAGGTCTATCAACAAACTCAGTCAACTTTGTTGTATTATTCTGGATATTTAGGAAATATATTATTGGGTAAAAAAGCTTTTCAGAACATACAGTCTAAAAATCTAAAAAACTATCTTGATTATGCTTCAAGTCAGAATTCACTGTTTAGATTTATAAGTAGTTTCTTAAGGAAAATTTAGCCTTGGTTTTTGACAAATGTTTCCCAATCTCGAATATAATCAGCCTCATCAAACTCGTCAGAGGCCAAAACCAAACATATGGAACCGGAAGAAAAATTTTTTAATTCCCTCCAAACCATTGTATCGATGAGTAAACCTTTATCTGGAGCATTTAAAAAAACAGATGTTTCTTGATTGTCATGCTTGAGGATTACCTCAAAACTACCACTGATAGCTACCA
This sequence comes from Flavobacteriaceae bacterium, assembly GCA_029243385.1. Classification (GTDB taxonomy): domain Bacteria; phylum Bacteroidota; class Bacteroidia; order Flavobacteriales; family Flavobacteriaceae; genus JAQWSC01. The sequence continues at coordinate 102,362 of JAQWSC010000009.1, forward strand.
AAACCTCTCGTTGAGAAATATGAGCATGACCCCCTCTGTATGAATTACTAGGAACATCATACAAATAATACACTCTTTTAAAATCAAACGGCAAGGTATTTTTTTCAAGAACAGCTAAATTGCCTCGAGCATCTTTTATTGTAGGAAAATCAATTATTTTGTATTTCATCGCTGCAATTTATGAATAGTTAACGGTTTTCTCAATAAAAGCATTATAACAAATAAACAAACGACATATCGAATAAAATTAGCAATGACAACCCCCTCTATTCCAAAATCATCAATGAGTAAAAGTGATGTTGTAAAAAACACCAAAAAGGACAAAAGCTCAATTATGAAATAATCTTTCACTCGCTTTTTGGCAACTATAAAATATGCAAAAACTAAAAAAATTACTCGAAACCAATCTGCAATGAGTTGCCATTTAAACAGTGGAGAAATTACTTCAAATGAGTCCGTAAACAGGAGCTGTATTAGAAAATCTCTAAGCAAATAAACAAGTAAAAGTCCAATGGACACAATAGGAAGTAAAGTATTTAGAATACGCCTAGCCTCAAAATTTAAATTAAATAGATTGTTATTTTCTGCAAACTTTGGAAAAACATAAAGAGTAAATGCAACATTTATAAACAAAAAATAATTTGAAGAAACACTATTTATAGCAGACCAAAAACCCGCCTGATCCAAATCAATCATTTCTGCAATGGTAATTCGAATTCCTAAATTAGTTAATGCCAAAAGACCTACTGAAAGGAAAGACATGAAAATAAAGGGAAGTAACTCTATAAAATATTCCCTTTTGAGGTTGAGTTCAAAAGCAATCATTTGAGACAATTTATTATTTCTAAAAAAATAAAGGATCAAAAAAAACATTGAAATGGGGCGAAGAAACAAAGCTGCAAAAGCGCCATTTATTTGATAAAAATAAATCAAAGGGATCATTGCTAATAGCGATATTACGGTACTTAAAAATTGAATTTTAGTGACGGGTTTATACAATTTTAACCCAGTCAATACAGCTTCAAGAGCCGAATTTATTGCTATAAAAGGAACTACTAACGCAATTGCCTTTATAAAAACATGACTGTCTTGTAAAGAGTCAAAAATCAGATAATTTAGCAACTTAGCATTCCACAACAAAACCACAATTATAAAAATAGAAGTGGACAACAACAAGCTTGCAACAGTAGAAAAAAAACTTTTAAGTTGCGATTGGTTTTGATGTTTCGAATAATAGGCGACTACTCCATTCTGAGTTCCAGCATTTGAAAAAACGGCAGTCAACTCTAAAATATTTCTAAAATTTGCAACCAAAGCCATCCCCGAAGCGCCGAGCCAAATGGCGATAAATTTTTGAGAAATCAATGTCAATGAAAGTTTGATAGCGGTAAGAAATCCGCTAAAGGAAATAACATCTAACAAGCTGTGTTTATTAAATAAATGTTTCCTGTTCAATTAATATCGATTTAGAATGTTTGCAACTTCTTCATAATTAGAGACAGACAGGATGGGGGAAATAGGAATGCTAACCACTGAATCATGAATTTTTTCCGTAATAGGAAGGTGTAAAAAAGGTAACTGTAAACATTTTTGTTTGTGGGGAGGAATCGGATAATGAAATGAGTATCCAACATGATTTTTATCAAGATATTCACAGAATTTTTCTCTATCATTTACACGAACTACAAAGAGATGAAAAACATGGTTTTTAGTTTCATCAAAAAAAGGCAGCTTGATTTTTGGGTTATTTATAGTGTCGATATAATATTTAGCGATTACTCTTCTTTTTTGATTGTGCTGGTCTAAAGTTGGTAGCTTAATGTTTAAAAATGCAGCATGAATTTCATCTAACCTACTATTAAATCCAATTACCTTGTTTTCAAACCTTGAAGAGCGACCGTAATTTCTAGTTTTTTTGAGCAAATTCGCCAACAAATCATCATTGGTAGTGATCGCTCCCCCATCACCCAAAGCACCTAAGTTTTTGGTTGGATAAAAACTAAATGCTGCTGCATCTGAAAGATTACCTGCTCTAAGTCCAATGGAATTTTCTGCACCGTGAGCCTGGGCTGCATCTTCGATAACAAGTAAATTATTAGACTTTGCAAGGTGGTTTATGGATTTCATATCCGCCAATTGACCATAAAGATGAACAACCAAAATAGCTTTGACATTAGAATCTATATGTTTCTCAGCCTCAATAGGACACAAATTAAATGTATCTTCATTGGGTTCAAGAAGAACAGGATGTAAGCCTGCATTAACAATAGCTAAAACGGATGCCACATAGGTGTTTGCTGGAACAATGACCTTGTCACCCAATTGCAATCTACCCAACTCAATATATCCCTTGAAAATCAGTGTTAATGCATCCAGGCCATTGCCTACTCCAACACAATGATTTGTTCCGCAAAATTTTGCGAAATTGGATTCAAACAAAGAAACTTCCTTACCCAGTATAAGAGTTCCCGATAAAAAAATGGAGTGGAGTTTTGCATTGAACTGCTCTTCAAAAGATTGATTGTATGTGTTTAAATCAATAAATGGTATCATACGAAAAGATTGTTTAGACCATCATTACCTTTGATCTCTATTTTATAGGTATTTTGCACAATAGACCTCGCTCCAAATCCTTCTTTCCAAAAATGCAACCCAGAATTAACATGCTTATCATTACTTGGATGAGAGGATCCAAAATCAAAATATTTTTTGTTTGAGAAAACCTCATTAATTAAATGGCATTGAAGGTAATCCAACCCTCCAAGGTGGTTGAATTTTTTACTCCCAGAAATATACTGAGTGTGTGCAACATGTTCGGTTTCAAAAATTGTAGTTCCAGCTACAATTTCGTCTTTATAATACATATTGAATTGACGTATGTTTTTTGGAAACATTGTGTGCAATCTTGAAATTTCCTCCAAAGAATGAGTTGGTCGCGTATGGAACTTTTTCTCTAAATTGACAATTAACAACTGATTCCAAAAAGAATCAAATGCAGATTCTTCTTTTACAATTAAATTGTTTTTAACACCTTTTTTGTATCCTTCCAATCTATTTCTATCAATCTTTAATTGTGAGCTATAATCAATCACAGACAATTGCTGCCTATTTGTTAGAGTAGCCGAAAGAATATGCATTAGGTATTCTAGTTCATTCGATAAAAAAGAATGATATAAAAAAGGAGGCAAGGTAATTTCCAAAAAACCAATAGAGTTGTCTTTTAAATAATCTAAAACAGAACTTACAACACCAACTACTTCTCTAAACTTTATAGTAGGTAAAAAGACAAGTCCCCCATAACTCAAGCCTTGATGAGAAAAAAGCTCATTCCCTATTTTGTTAGCAGGTAAAACGGCAACTAGCTTTAGTTTTTTAAATACCATTAAAGAAAAATCTTCAAATCTATCTAAATGGTACTCCAAGAAATTACGGTGAAACAAAAAAGTGGCATTTTTACCCTGATCAACAAATTCGTTCCACTTTTCGAAGTGCTTACTGGAATATAAAACAACTGTAAAATCGGACTTTTCAATAACCATTAGTATTTATGATAGATATAAAGCACTCCTCTTTTAATTATAAAAAATGCAACTTTAACACACAAATATACAGTATCTTGTTATAATCAGGAGAAATAATAAAATCAATAAAACCTTCTGTCAAAATTAAAAGTATCCAAAACGATGCGGTGAGTTTCTTGAAAATGACTGCTAAAAATACTTTTGGATGGGTGAACTTCCAAAGCATTCACCCCACACAAATCAGCAATGCTGTGTGACAAATCATCCAAAACGTATTTGCGACTTGTATCCATTTCCAAGAGTTTCTCTTGCTTGTATTCTTTTGATTGCCAAAGTAAAAAAGGAATTTCCAACATATTTTTGGAAATCAATTGACTGGGAGTATGCCCTGCAAAATCAATTGAATCGTAAACCTCCTCACCATGGTCAGAAAAGTACAAAACAATACTTTTGACCTTTTGTTTTTTAACACGCTGAATAATTTCATAAATCATATAGTCCGTATAAACAACGGCATTGTCGTAATGATTGACAATTGCTTGCTTTGAATTGGCATTTTTATCGTAAAAATGTTGAAATTCAGGAGGATAGCGAAGTTTATAATTCCCATGAGCGCCCATTAAATGAACAAATATCACTTTTTTGTTGGCGCTATGATTAAGAGCTTGCTCAAAAGTCGGGAAAAGAATTTCATCAAAAGGATATGCCCCTGTATTAGGAATTGTATTGGAGAAAAAAAGATTGTCAGAAGTTTTGGCAATCTTGGTAACAAGTGTTTCGTATAATCCCACGGGGGTTTGGTTGGAAATCCAAAACGTTTTGTACACTGCAGCATTTAACAACTGAATAATGTTGTTGCCTTTTTTTGAGTTGTTATCAAACGATAAAGCTCGAGTCAATGAGCCGATTATATAGGTTTGACCGCTAATCACGTCATTGTACTTTATGAGCTCATTCTTAATAGATGCGAGTTTCGGTGTGGTAGATCGCTCATAATTGTACAGCCCAAAATGAGCTCTACTCGTTGACTCACCTACAATTACGACACAAAGTAATTCCTCACTGTTTGATTCATAAACAAGGTTGGTAAAGTTGCCCTTCTTATTTGAAGAATCCGCATCTAAGAGCGTATAGATTTGCAAATATTGCAAAGCACCTTTTACAAAAATAAAAGGAAAATTTTGCTGGCGTATCGAAGTCAAAAAAACAATAGCTAAAACCGAAATAAAAAATAAAATATTTCTTTTAAAAACTGTAAAAGCTGTGTTTTTAAAAAAAGACCACATGCTAATCGTTATTGTCAATACAATCAAAAAATAGACTGCCAACTTGTGGGAATAATTGTAAGAAAAAAACTCCTGCACCTCAGTGGGGCTAGTGTCAAAGGCTATAAATACGGCGGATGAGGAAAAAGGCGCACCAAAAGTTAAAAAGTAAAAACCTTCCACCAATAACACAAAAACGAAAACCGCGTAAAAAATTCTTTTTATTATACTTCGAAAAAAAGAGGAAATGATTAAGATCGCAACCAAAAACAGTGAGTTTTCGAGGAAATTTAACGTTCTAAACTGAGAAAAACCTGAAAGAAAATATTCCGTCAGTTGAATGCAAAACAATCCCAATAGTAGAACTGTCGCATAACGAAGGGTCGAAGCAGGTTGGCTTTTCATTGTGAAAAAACATTTGGTAGCTAAGCCCAATATACGTAAAATGCAATTCTTTAAAAAATTATGCGATTTTATTTCTTTTTCGCTCCGTTTCTGACAAATATATTTTACGCAATCGCAGGGAATTTGGTGTCACCTCAACGTATTCGTCTTTTTGAATATACTCCAATGCTTCTTCCAAAGAGAACTTAATCGCTGGAACAATCTTGGCTTTATCATCTGCTCCCGAAGAACGGACGTTGCTTTGTTTTTTGGCTTTGGTTACGTTCACACACATATCGTCTTGGCGACTGTTTTCACCAATGACTTGCCCTTCGTAAATATTTTCTCCTGGATCCACAAAAAACTTTCCACGATCTTGGAGTTTATCAATCGAATAGGGAATGGCCGTACCGTTTTCCATAGAAACTAAGGAACCACTTATTCTTCCCGGAATATCACCTCTTAAAGGTTGATACTCTTTAAATCGGTGTGCCATAATAGCTTCTCCGGCAGTAGCGGTTAGGAGTTGATTACTCAAACCAATAATTCCTCGAGAAGGAATTAAAAACTCACAGATCATTCGTTCGCCTTTGGCTTCCATAGAAATTACTTCTCCTTTACGAAGCGTAACAGATTCTACCGCCTTTCCAGAAACATTTTCTGGCAAATCAATAGTAAGCTCTTCTATAGGCTCGCATTTAACACCGTCAATTTCTTTAATAATTACTTGCGGCTGTCCTATTTGCAACTCATACCCTTCACGACGCATGGTTTCTATCAAAACAGACAAATGCAATACCCCACGACCATAAACAAGAAACTTGTCGGCGCTGTCGGTAGGAATCAATCGCATTGCGAGATTTTTTTCCAATTCTTTTTCCAAACGATCTTTGATATGTCTTGAGGTAACGTATTTTCCGTCTTTTCCAAAAAAGGGAGAATCGTTAATCGTAAACAACATACTCATAGTAGGTTCGTCAATAGCAATGGACTTTAGCCCTTCGGGAGATTCAAAATCGGCAACTGTATCACCTATTTCAAATCCTTCGATACCGACAAGCGCACATATATCTCCTGTTTGTACCTGCTTGACTTTTTTTCGACCTAATCCCTCAAAAGTAAAGACTTCTTTGATTTTACTTTTCGCAACAGAGCCGTCTGTTTTTACAAGTGAAACAGGCTGTCCTTCTTCGATTGTTCCGCGCTGAACACGACCAATAGCAATTCGTCCTGTAAACGATGAAAAATCAAGCGATGTAATCAACATTTGAGTAGTACCTTCATCAAATTTGGGAGCTGGAACATGCTCCATTACCATATCAAGCAAAGGCTCAATAGAGTTGGTTTCGTTTTTCCAGTCGTCACTCATCCAATTATTTTTGGCAGAGCCATATACGGTTGGAAAATCAAGTTGCCACTCCTCTGCTCCCAGTTCAAACATGAGGTCAAACACCTTTTCATGAACTTCATCAGGAGTGCAATTTTCTTTATCAACTTTATTAATAACCACACAAGGTTTGAGTCCCAAATCGATTGCTTTTTGTAACACAAAACGTGTTTGTGGCATAGGACCTTCAAAAGCATCAACTAAAAGAAGTACTCCGTCCGCCATATTCAACACACGCTCAACTTCACCGCCAAAATCGGCGTGACCGGGAGTGTCAATGATATTGATTTTAGTGCCTTTGTAAGTAACTGAAACATTTTTGGAGGTAATCGTGATACCGCGTTCGCGCTCCAAATCATTGTTATCAAGAATCAAGTCTCCCGTATTTTGATTGTCTCTAAACAGTTGACAATGGTATAAAATCTTATCCACCAAAGTGGTTTTCCCATGATCTACGTGAGCAATAATTGCAATGTTTTTGATAGCGTCCATAAGCTTCATTTAATTTGGCGCAAATATACCTTCTTTTTCGAATGAATACCCTTTTTTTCAAGATAGATTTGAACTGATAAATATTCTGTATTTTTGTGCTAAACTAACGGAGTATGTCATTATCAAATTTACCCAATATAAAACACACCCAATCGGGACAATTTTTTCTTCTTGCGGGGCCTTGTGCCATTGAAGGAGAAGAAATGGCGCTTCGTATTGCAGAACGAGTGGTCAAGATAACGGACCGACTTGAAATTCCGTATGTATTTAAAGGAAGTTTTAAAAAAGCCAACCGAAGTCGTATTGACAGTTTTACAGGTATTGGGGATGAAAGGGCACTGAAAATTCTTGAAAAAGTAGGAAAAACATTCGACATTCCTACCGTTACAGATATTCATGAAATTTCGGACGCACAAATGGCAGCCGCATACGTTGATGTGCTCCAAATACCCGCTTTTTTGGTACGCCAAACCGATTTGGTAGTGGCTGCTGCTGAAACAGGAAAAGTCATTAATTTGAAAAAAGGACAGTTTATGAGTCCTGAAAGCATGCAATACGCCGTTCGAAAAGTAAAGGATTCGGGGAACGAAAATGCTTGGATTACAGATCGTGGCACCATGTTTGGGTATCAAGATATGGTTGTAGATTTTCGAGGGATTCCAACCATGCAGCAATTTGCACCCACAGTGTTGGATGTGACACATTCGTTGCAACAACCCAACCAATCGAGTGGTGTTACGGGCGGACGCCCAGATAAAATTGAAACCATTGCTCGTGCAGGAATTGCAACAGGAGTGGACGGTTTGTTTATAGAAACACATTTTGACCCAAGCCAAGCCAAAAGCGACGGTGCCAACATGTTGGCGTTGGAGTATTTGGAAGGGGTTTTGTCACGACTGACAAAATTGCGAAGTGTCGTAAATAATTTTTAAAAACTTATATTTGCATCCGCCTTTGGCGATATGTTCTTTGAAAATCCACGGGGTCGACTGGTTTTGACAGCGAGACTGATGGAATGGTAAGCAGGTCGAGCGCTGGACTACAGCTCGTAAATCTCATAGTACCACCATTTTAAATGGCGAGAATAACTACGCTCTTGCAGCCTAATTAACTGAATCATAGTAGGTTAAGGCCACGTCCCGCTAGGCGGGAACGCGAGATGTCTCTGGAAAGCCCTTGTTGACGGCGTTCCATAATGAGGCACCATCAAAGTCAACATAGAAATTTTGTGGCTTCGGCAAAGTTTCAAAATCAAAGAAGCTAGGCGATATATAGGCGGTTTTCGGTCAGTATATTGATGAAAATAAAACGAAAACTAAACCTGTAGAAAGCTGTAACTTCACTTGTTTGGACGAGGGTTCGATTCCCTCCGACTCCACCACACGGGACAAACTCATATTTTTTGAGATTTGTCCCTTTTTATTTTCATCTAACTCCTTGTCTATCTG
>JAQWSC010000002.1 GCA_029243385.1 Flavobacteriaceae bacterium
TTTTTTTATTAAGCGTTCTTTAGAAATTGCCCATGATACAGCCAATGATGGAAATACGGCACTTTTTTTATTTTCTGCAAACTTTGATGAAGCATCAATTCTCGCATTCAGGTCAATAAAATACTTTCTATTGTAGTTATAGCCCACCCTTGTCAGAGCAGATAACAAGCCAATTTCTCTGTATTGAGAAATCGGTACGAAAATTTCATCAGCTGCTGAAAAGTTATAGAAAGTGGTATTGTCATTGGCAAAACCCGTTGCTTTATTGAATATGGAACGAATTGAATTTTGCTCATAGGTTGCAACCATAGTTGCATCAATTCTATGGAGGTTAAAACGATTTCGATAGCGAAGATTTCCTTCAGCATAAATTTTTTGGTTTTCTAAAGACGATTGCGAAGCTTCACCATTATTGATGTATCCACGAGTTGTGCTTGATGGGTAATAATTATCACGTGTATTTTTTTGATAATCAAATGCCCCTTTAAAGGTTGCTGTTAGTTTTGGACTTAATTTTCCAACTATAGACATTGCTTGTCTGAGGCGAATTGATTTCTTTTCGTCCACAACATATTTAGCTAAGGTGTAGGGGTTTGAAATTAAATCTCCTTCATTCAAACCAGAATAAATGTCGTCATTTTCTCCCGTTTCTAACAAGGAGTAAATGGGCTGAAACTGTAATACTTGTGAGACCACACTTTTTTGCATAAAAACCTGTCCATTCCCAACAGATGATGCATTCCCTTTTTTGTAAGAAATATTTGTTCTGGAGAACACATCAATCTTATCATTAAATGCTTTTCTTTTAATGCTTGTATTTAAAAACATACGCTTATTCGTAGAATTAACGATTACCCCCTCCTGGTCAAATAGCCCTAAATTTAAAGACAAATTTTTCTTAAAGTTACCACCCCTGTAACTTAAATTAATGGAGTTGGTCCTAGCTAATTGATAGGTTTCATCTTGCCAGTCCGTATTAACTCCTGTGGATTCAGAAAAAGGAATAGGATAGTCCTCAAGTTCTGGATAGTTATCAACTGTGAGTGCTTGTGAACCATCAAATGCACCGCCAGCTCTGTCTGGATTAGTAATTTGCTGATAAACTTGATTCAAAGCGCGTTGATTCATATAGGCTTCAAAACCTGGACCATCTAAAATATTTATTTTTTCTCTTACCGATGTTAAATAACTATCTACAGTTAATGTAATTTTATCCTTCCCTTCATTTTTATTTGCAGACTTAGATGTGATGAGTATGACTCCATTTGCTCCTCTTGCGCCATAGACGGCAGTTGCAGCAGCATCTTTTAAAACTTCAATTTTTTCTATGTCATTTGGATTGATAAAACTCATGGAGCTTTGAGCTCCTCCAGAGTTTCCATTGCCTTGTGCATCCGAAATTGGACTGATCGGAATGCCATCCAATACATAGAGGGGTTGAGTTCCGCCAAGAATTGAATTTGTACCTCGTATTGATATTCCTACTCCGCCTCCTGGTTCAGCGCTTTCAGTAACTACAACTCCTGCAACTTGACCTTGTAAAAGATTCTCTAATGAGGATCCTCTATTTTGTTCTAATTGTTCGGCTTTAATTTGAGTGATGGACCCAGAAAGGTCTTTTTTGCTGACATCAAAATAACCAACACTAACAAGTACTTCGTCAAGTTGATCAATATCATCCTCCAATTTAATTGTAATGGGGGATGAAAAGACGAGAACTTCTTGAGTGATCATTCCTAAAAATGAAACAACTAAAGTATCTCCAATTTTAGTGTTAATTTCAAAATTCCCATCAAAATCACTTGTTGTACCGTTTAGTGTTCCTTTAATTAATAATGTCGCTCCAGGAAGTGGTTCATTAGATTTTGCTTCAACTACATTTCCTTTAAGTGAAAGGTTTTGTGCTACAATTATTGTTGGCAAAAAAATTAATATTAAGATCGTTTTTAATTTCATGTTCGTTCGTTGTTGTGTTAACAATATTCAAAGAAAAATGAGATTATTAGTTTAAATATTATCCAATACGGTTAATTAATTGATAAATGACAATTTATTATTTCATCTTCTCTAGATTGTATTTTCCTTTAACTCTAAAAACTAAGCCTCTTCACTATATTCTTTTGGTGTTTTGCCATAGAATTTTTTGAATTGTGTACTAAAGTACTTTGGATCATTAAATCCGGATTCATAAGCAATTTCATTAATCCGTTTAGACTTATTTTTCTTAAGTAATTCTGAGGCGTGATTGAGTTTTATTCTTATGACTAAATCAACTGGAGACATATTGGTTAACCCTTTTAATTTTCGAAATAAATTGGATCTACTAAGTCCTGTTTTTTTAGAAATTAAATCAATAGAAAAATCACTATTGTTTATGTTATTTTTAATAATTTCTACAACATTAGACAAGAAGTTTTCATCTGGAGATTTTTCTTTGGCCTTTGTCTTTGAGCTTGAATTTGAAATTTGATACAAATTTTTTCTTGAAGTAATTAGATTCTGAACCATAACATTTAATATTTTCATATTAAAAGGTTTTTCCAAATAGGCATCAGCACCAATTTCTATTCCTTCAATTTTATCGTCAATATCGCCCAAAGCAGATATCATTATAATTGGGATATGACTCGTTTGAAAGTTTGTTTTAATAATTTTACAAAATTCCTTTCCGCCCATTACAGGCATCATAACATCTGTGATGATTAAATCTGGATTCTTTGCTAATGTGATTAATAGTGCCTCTTTGCCATTTGGCGCATCTAATACTTCATATTTTTTTTCTAATTCAATTTTGATGGTAGTTCTAAGATCTTCGTTATCTTCAACGAGCAACACCCGATAATTTGAATTGAGATTAGAGTCAATAACTGAATCAAACTCTGATGAATTTGACTCATTTATCATTAGTTCTTTTTCTTTGTAATGTTCACTTCCATTTAGAAGAGTTACCGTAAAAGTAGATCCTATATTCACTTTACTTTTAAGGTCAATTTTTCCTCCGTGCAATTCAACAATTTTTTTAGATATCATCAAACCAATACCCGATCCTGAAATCCCTTTATTGTTAATATTTGTACCTCTTGTAAATCTTGAGAAAATTTGTTTTTGCTCTTTTTCAGGAATGCCAAAACCATTGTCTATAAAATCTATTGTAGTATATTTTTTATCGACTGAAGCCTTTATTATAATTTCACCGCCATCATCAGTGTATTTAATTGCATTTGAAATCAAATTATAAAAAATACGAGATATTTTATTCTCATCAAACCATAGATATGTTTTTGGAACGGAAACTGAAATATCAATCGATTTTTTTTCGAGCAACGGCTCAACCTCAGCTACAGTTCCATGTATGATTTTCTTTAAATCCAATTTGCTTACCGACAATTTAAGCATCCCTCGATCTGCTTTTTGAAAATCCAAAAGCTGTGTTACATATTCGTTTAAATTTTGTGTGTTTCGATGAATAAGTTCAATATTATTTTTAAACTTATTTTTATCAGAAAGCTGAGAAACTAAAAGTTGAATCAAGGTCACTGGGGTTCTAATATCATGAGCGACTTCAGTAAAAAATTTAATTTTATTTTCATTGAATTTTTGGACAAATCTAGATTGTCTTACAAGGACAAAGAGGTATATTAACACAAAAGCTAATAATGTATATCCCAAGAATGCCCAATGGCTAAGCCAAAAAGGGTCTTTGATGATGATGTCAAGCGTAAAAGATTCTGGGGACAGTACACCCTCTACATTGGTAACTTTTGTTTCAAGGAAATAAGCTCCTGGAGGCAATTTTGAGTACACCGCCTTTTCACCCGTTTTGGATATAATTGGGCGTTCATCATACCCTTTAAGCTGCCAAGAAAATACTTGTTTTTTGGGGCCTTGAAAAGTTGGAGTTTCAAAATCAAAGCTTAAAGTATTTTGATTGTAATTAAGTTCGATTTTGTCTAGATAGTTTATGTTTTTAGCAAGAATTGTAGAATCTGGTGCAACACCATTAACAAGAAAATCAGAAACATAAATCTTAAAATCTTCTTTATCTGGTGGTAAATTTTGCGGATGGAAGAGCGTAGCACCTTTGGGGCCACCAAAGGCTAATTGACCGTTAATTGACTTTGTAGAGGCGCCAAAACCAAAGGTTTCTATTTTTAAACCATCGGCTTTATCATATTTTCGGATGACGCCCTTATCTATATCCAATTTCCAGAGACCTGAATATGTCCCCAGCCACAACTTATTACCGGAAACTTTTTGAATAGAAAACACCGTTCCCGAATCAAAATTTAAATCTGTATTTATAAACTTGAACGTTTCAGAATCTAAATTATACTGAAAAAGCCCACTATTATTTCCAACCCAAATACACTTATTATCCTTATCAAAAAGTAATGAGTATATCTGATTGATATTTTTATACGTTTTACTTTTTATTTTCCTTGAGGTTTTTGAAGTCTTATTAATTTCGACCAATCCGCTTAGAGAACCTATATAAATTAAATCTTCACCATTGGAAATAATAGACCTTGCATTACCGGTATTATAGGTATTGACTAGTCTTCTATTTTTATAATGTTTGACAGGACCATCAATCCCTCCAAGCCAAATATCATTCTTATCAAAATAGGTTGCAAAAATGGACTTCGATTTTTTACCGTTATCCAACAACAAAAACTTGTCTATTTTTGCTGATTTTGGGTCAAACTGAATTAATCCCATACCATAAACCCCCAAAATAAGGTTTTCTCCATATCTATTTATTGTTAATACAGCCTGCTTTGAAAGGTTTGAATTGCTATTATAATTTGTCCACAGCCCATCGGTTGAAAGTTTACTAATCCCAGTCTCTGTTCCAAACCATACATCGCCATTTTCATGGTAATAAATAGACCGAATATTATTATCATCAATACTATTTTTCTTGAATGGAACATAAGAAATATTTGTAAAGACATTGTCTTTGGGATATATTAAATCTATACCAACTTCTCTCAATCCAAGCCAATACACGTTGTATTCATCAACAAAAATTTCATATATACTTTTTTGAGTGATCGAATTAAAACTATCGGGGTCATATCTAAATTTATTGATGATTTCAAAGTCTGGACTTACAACAAACAAACCCAGCCCTTCTGGTGCAATTAATGCATTTTTGTCTTTGTCAAATGTGATAGATCTAATAGTGTTTTTTTTAAGTAGATGGGCATGAATTGTAGGAGGGTTAAGGTTCTCATTTTCGACAATATATACTCCTTGTTTATTTGTTCCAACCCAAATGCGATTTTGACTATCAAAAGCAAAATCAAAAATCTGATTGTTTTCGAGTAATGTATTGTGTTTTATTAAACGACTGGTTTTTTCATCATAATCAAACACATTAATTCCCTTTGTTGAAGCAACGTATATTTTGTTGTTTTTAACATGAATTTTTCTATTGAAAGTAATTTTAGGGTATAATACTTTGCTTAATTTATTGGATTTAAAATTATATACCAAAAGACCATATTGAAGACCAATAACTAGGGTGTTATCATTAATCAATTCAAAACATAAAAAATTCAGCTTTTTAAGGTTTAGGATGTTCTTAAAACTATCTTGATCATATAGATATTGAAATAGTTCTCCTGTTGAACTTAAAACTAAAAGATTTTCATCCTTACTAATAATATCTACAACACCATTGTTTAGAAATTGATTGTAATTTTTAAACTTAGATCCGGAATATCTATTTAATCCTTGTGAAGTCCCTATCCACATATACCCCAAGGTATCCTTTTCAAAAGTGCGTACGGCACCGCTTAGAAAACCATCATAAACACCCAAATGTTTTATTTGTTGTCCAAATAGTGATAAGGGAAGAAATATGAGTACAAAACGAGCTATAACAAAAAAACAGTTCTTCATGTAATTGGTTTAGAAGTTGTTAAATTACATTTTTTTTGTTTGGCTTATTAAGTTAGGATTCAAATAATTTAAAGATCATATAAATAATTATTGATGATTCTTTCGATTTCGTTTTGATTTCATCACCTGTTTTAACCACCAATCTCGATTAGGATTGTATTTATATTGAGCTTTCAATTTTGTAGCTTCTTCTCTAAGGTAATTTTCAATTTCATCATACCCTGAATCATTAATCAAATTATTCATTTCACCTGGATCTTTTTTAAGATCATACAATTCATCGATATCATTAGCTAAAAATGCATCTACCAATTTATATCTTTCTGTTCTAACTGCGATCTGATTGGGTCCAGCATAAGGCCAATAGGTGTCGAGATAATATTCGAATAAAATAGATTTCCGCCAGTTGTTGTCATTTTTACCTTTTAATAAATTCACCATAGATTCTCCTTGCATATAGCTAGGTTTTTCTATGCCTGCTAAATCAAGAATGGTTGGAGCAATATCAATATTTAAACATTGTTTCTCTATTTTTGTGTTTTTCTTTATTAATTTAGGATAACGAATAAGCATTGGAACTCGCATAGAGTTTTCATACGCTAATCGCTTATCTAAAAAGGTATGTTCTCCCATAAAATAACCATTATCACTACTGTAAATAACCACCGTATTCTCCAACTCACCCATTTCTTCCAAGGTTGCTAAAACCTTTCCAAGAGATTCGTCAATTGCAGACAAACAACGTAAAAGATCCATGTTTCTGTCATAATTTATTGGCCAATCCTTTTCGGGGAGTTCTGAAGGGATGGGGAGATTATTTTTCCAATCAAACCCAAAGGTCTTTTTTCGCTGCCATTCAGGCTTGCCTTTGAATGTCTCTTTATGAGTATCGTAAGGAGGTAAAGGCAATTCTTCTCCTAAGTACAAATCTGTATGTCGGGGAGCTGGCAAATGTGGTTGGTGAACAGCCTTATGCCATAAATTCAAACTGAAGGGTTTGCTTGGATCTCTTTGTTCTTTTAACCAAGAAATTGCTTTATCTGTCAGTATATCTGTCATATACCCTTTTTCTTGGTACTCTTGCCCATTATCATTGACCTGTGGATCGAAATACGCGCCCTGACCAATAAAACTAAACCAATAGTCAAAACCTGGCCTGATATGAGCCTCTGCTTTTAAATGAGCCATATGAATTTTACCGACATGAGCTGTTTGGTACCCTGAAGTCTGTAGATGACTTGAATAAGGTGCGAATTCATCCCATTTTGGATCAACATAACGGTTGTTTTGGTTAACTCCATGAATATGTGGATATGTCCCTGTTAAAAAACTAGCTCTTGATGGTGAACATATGGACTGAGTAACAAAGAAATTTTCGACATTAACACCTTCCTTTTTCAATCGATCAATATTTGGAGTTTTTAGAAATGGATAACGACCAGAAAACCCAACAGCATCAAATGGTTGATCATCTACCAGAACGAACAAGAAATTAGGTTGCTTTAATTTGTTGGTTTCTTGTTTTATTTGACCATTCAATACTGAAGTAGAAATTACAATTAATACTAGAACAAATACATTCGTTATTTTCATTTATTAGTTTTTTTTTATAGATAGCAAATTTTTAATTTATCTATAATCAAACAGTTCTATTTTAGGTCAAAAAAATTAAAAAATTGGTCATACACTGTTAAGCCTGTAAAGTTATCGCTATCAAATGTGTCTCACTGAAAATGATAACCTACCCCTAAAACAATTTATCTATTGTGAAAGCTGTAAACTACCGCCAACAGGATATCTTGTCAAGAAAAAAGGGCTATACTATTATAAGTGTAGAACTAAAGGGTGCTCGTGCAACAAATCTGCTAAATCATTACACACTTACTTTGCAGAAGATTTAAAAACCTATCAGTTAGATCCTAAATACAAGGACATTGTTAAAGATGTGATGACATATACTTACGATAACATAACAAAAGAGATAAGAACCCAAAAGAAGTCCGTGAAAAAAACAATTACAGAGCTCAGCACAAAAATAGAATCAATTGAAGAGCGATATGCACTTGGGGAAATAAACAGCGCTATTTACAAAAAGTTTAAAGACAAGTATGAAAGACAAAAACAGGAATTACAGTCTAAAATTGAAAATCCAACATTAAATAGTTCGAACCTTGAATTGGCTATTGACAAAGCGCTTAATTTATCCGAATCTCTTGAGAAGATTTGGTTAGATGGAGATTTAAAACAAAAACAAAATCTTCAAAATTTAGTATTTCCATCCGGTTTGGGTTACGACAAGTCAAACGACCGAGTTCGAACCCCAAAAGTAAACGCTATTTTTGGCTCTATTCCAATTTTATCGAAGGAAATTTCAAATATAAAAAATGGAGAACCAATTCCTGTGAATCAATTCTCCGGTTTAGTGATCGCGACAGGATTCGAACCTGTGACCGTCTGCTTAGAAGGCAGATGCTCTATCCAGCTGAGCTACGCGACCTTTATTATTTCATTTGAGCTCATAGATTTGTGACCGTTCCGATTGGAAATCGGAATGCTCTATCCAGCTGAGCTACGCGACCTTTTATTATTAGCAAGTCAAAGAATAAAAAAATGCGGAGAGACAGGGATTCGAACCCTGGCGACGGTTACCCGTCGACAGATTAGCAATCTGCTCCATTACCACTCTGGCACCTCTCCGTTAAGATGTCAAAATAATTTTGAAATCGCTTGCAAATTTAAGTGTATATTCTCAATCCAACAACAAAGAAGTAGTTTTTTAATTTTTTTTTTGATCAGGGGGCTACCATCTTCAAAAACGATTTACAATAAATGTATTCAATAGTAGAGATACCTATTTCTACAAATTTTTAGTAAGTGCTTTGACAATTCGATTTTCGGATAAAAACTCTTTCAAAATTACTTTTAAGGAAGTGTAACAAGGGATAGCAACGATCATTCCAATTGGTCCAGCTAATAAGCCACTAACAATTATCACAATAAATATTTCTAAAGGATGCGACTTGACACTGTTTGAAAATATAAACGGTTGACTGAAAAAATTATCAATAATTTGTCCGATTGCAAATCCTATGCACACAAAAATTACTTTTGAAAAAATGATTGAATTCATGTCTGATCCAATAAAATTTGTCATCGTTAAAACAACCATAAGGATCCCTGCAACTAGAGGGCCTACAAAAGGAATTAGATTTAATAAAGCGCATAAAAAGGCAATAATAACTGCATTTTCTACACCGATCAAAAGCAGTAGGAGGGTATAAACAACAAATAAAATACTAATTTGTAACAGCAGTCCAATAAAATAGCGTGACAATAGATTTTTAATAGCATCCATTGAATCTTTAAGTCGCTTTGTTTTGTTTTTTGGGAAAAGAACTAAAATACTACTTTCTAATATTTTACTGTCTTTAAGAAAGAAAAAACTGATAAAAACTACAGAAAAAAGTCCAATAGCAAAATCACTTAACAACTTTCCAATGGAGTTTAGTAAATCGGGAATAATTGAAAAATCTATTGAAGATAACCAATCTCCACTCCACAAAGAGGATTCAAGGTTAAACCCTCTGGATATTAAAAATTCAGATACATCTTGATATAACAAATGGAGTGTATCTTCTAAGCTTTCAACATTCAACAGCGAAAGATTTTTCCCTTGCTCTATTAGAAGCGGAACAAAAAGAGCAATCAGCCCTAAAAACACAAGCATCAATAAAGATAATGTAACTAAGGTGGCAAATGTGCTGCTAAACTTGAGACGATTTTTTAAAAAACCAACAATCGGTCTTCCTATTAACGACACCACCGCAGCAATTAAGAGATAGAGTATTACTGATTGAATTTGAAACAATAATAGAACAAAAAGATATATTCCTGTTAATGTTAAAACGGCTCTGACAATCCCTTGAGAAATCATTTTTGCATTCATAAAGTAAATATAGGATTAATATTATGAATTAACCAAAGCAATGGTGTGACAACCCACAATGGCAGCTGTTTCAGTTCGAAGACGCATATTTCCAAGCGTTACAGGCTTGTAATTATTTGCTATTGCCATTTCAATTTCATTTTTACTAAAATCTCCTTCTGGTCCTATCAAAAGGATTGTGTCCGATTTGGGTTCTATTAGGGTTGAAAAGTTTTTTTTAGGTGATTGATGACAATGTGCAATAAACCCGTTTGAAGGAGAGTGATGTAAAAGAAAATCTTCAATAGAAGACAAAGGATGAAGCAAGGGCACAGTAGACCGTAAAGATTGCTTCATGGCTGCGATTATTATTTTTTGAAACCGTTCTAATTTTATGTTTTTCCGCTCAGAATGGTCACAAAGAATAGGGGTGATTTCAGTAACACCAATTTCGGTGGCTTTTTCCAAAAACCATTCAAATCGGTCGTTCATTTTAGTAGGAGCTACGGCCATATGTAGCTTATAAGGAAGCGAAGGTTGTTGTGTGACTTTGTCAAGAGCAACTTCACAAATGTGAGACCCGATGGTTTCAATGACTCCTGAAAAAAGACTTCCTTTTCCGTTTGTTATCTGAATTGCATCTCCCGATTTTTTTCGCAATACTTTATAAATATGCCTGCTTTCTTCTTTGCTGAATATAGCTTTAGAGTCCGAATTCGCTAACGATGGAATATAAAATAGTTGCATATTAAAAAAAAGAGGTTCTTGCCAAAACACTTGCGTCCAAAGACGAAAATTTTTGTTGTTGATATAGTAAATCACCTACAATGGCAATCATGGCAGCATTGTCTGTTGTGTATTCAAATTTAGGGAGATGAACTTTCCATCCGTATTGGTCTTTGGCTTGAAGAAGCGCTTTTCGAATACCCGAATTTGCTGATACGCCTCCGCCAATGGCAATTTCATTAATACCAGTTTGTTTGACTGCGAGATGTATTTTATCCATTAAAATTTCAACGATAGTCTGTTGTATGGACGCACAAAGATTGTTTATGTTTTGGGACACGAATTCAGGGTTTTTCTTAATTTGTTTTTGTAGAAAATACAAAATGCCTGTTTTGAGCCCACTGAAGCTAAAATCCAAGTTGGCTACTTTAGGTTTTGAAAAAGAAAATGCACTTCCATCTCCAGACTGCGCTTTTTTGTCAATAATTGGCCCAGCAGGATAGGGGAGACCTAGCATTTTACCACTTTTATCAAAAGCTTCTCCAATAGCGTCATCAAGGGTTTCTCCAATAATTTCCATCTTAAAATAATCGGATACTTTTACGATTTGAGTGTGTCCTCCTGAAATAGTAACGCCAATAAAAGGAAACGAAGGAACATTCTGTTTTGGATCATTGATAAAATGAGCCAGTAAGTGAGCTTGCATGTGATTAACACCTATTAATGGGATGTTTAAAGACAGCGCGAGAGACTTTGCAAATGAAGCTCCAACTAATAAAGAACCCATTAATCCAGGTCCTTGTGTAAAAGCAACTGCTTTTAATTGATTTTTGTCGATATTTGCCTTGGCAATTGCTTGTTGTACAACAGGAACAATATTTTGTTGATGTGCTCGCGAGGCTAATTCAGGAACAACGCCTCCGTAGGCTTCATGGATAGCTTGATTAGCGATGACATTAGAGAGTACTTTTCCGTCGCAAAGCACCGCAGCTGCTGTGTCGTCACATGAGGATTCAATTCCGAGTATATATCTAGGCACAAGTTTTGTATAAAAAGCAAAGTTAATACATTCAGAGCGATCAAAAAATATATCAAAATAGTACGTAATTCAATTATCATAGCTTCGCTATTGTTTTTGATTGTTGTTTTGGTAGGTTTTATTCCCGCTGTTCAAACTTTGGTAGCTTCAAAAATTACCGATCGCTTTAATCAACAGTTCTCGACAAGCATTTCTATTCTTAGAGCCAATCTTACCTTTTCAGGAAGTATAGCTTTGAATGATGTATTGATTAATGACCACAAACAAGACACCTTGTTTTTTGTTAACAAACTAGAAGTTAGTGCTTTAGGGTTGAACGATCTTATATCTTCGAGTCCCATCATTAGCTCAATGAAATTAAAGGGTCTGAAGGTGAATTTGAAAACCTATAAAAACGATTCAATTTCCAACTTAAATCGTTTTACACAACAATTCCAAAACAAACAATCCGATTCTATTGCTTCATTTTTAATGAAAGCGGGCTTGATTGAAGTCATTGGTGGAAGGGCAGCTCTTACTGACGAAAATAACCTATCTGGAGTAACACTTTTATTGAATAATATTGATTTTCTAGTTAATGATTTTGAATTCAATAAAAATGATTTTAAGGCTCGCATAAACGATTTTTCTTTGACCTCATCCGAAGGGATTGATGTTACTTCTTTTCGATCGAATGTGTCATTTTTTGATCAAAAGTTTAAAGCAGATGCACTCCACCTTGAAACCAACCATTCACTCTTGAAAGGCATGGTTTCTATCGATATACAAAAAAAAGACATTCAAACAGCCTTGTGGAATATTGAAATATTTGACAGTTATTTAGGTCTAAAAGATATAAATGTATTCAACGCTTCTATCTCAAACAAAGGTCAAATAGCTTTAGAAACAAACCTTAAGGGTTCGTTAATTGATTTTTCAGTTTCTACTCTAAAACTTTCGAGCTCCAACACCTTCTTTGAAGGCTCTTTTTTGATTAAAAATCTTTTTGATAGACAAACTCCCTTTGTGATAGAGAATCAAATAGATCGATTTTCTTTCAGTGAATCATCTATCAATCAGTTGTTTCCGTCCGCATTCGGTTCTGTGTTGCCAAGTTCATTGAAACATTTGGGTGAATTGGAAATCAAAGGGCAAAATGTTTTTTCTCCCAAGTCTATATCTTCCAATATCATTATTGAAGCAGCAGCAGGAACTATTGAAAGCGACTTGCTTTTAAGGGAGTTTTCAGATATTGATAATGCTTTGTATGATGGCGTTGTCAGTTCCTCAAATTTTGATTTGGGTGTGCTTTTGAATAACGATCGTTTTGACAAAGTAGATTTTAATTTTGATTTGTACGGTAAGGGAATGACTGTCGATTTGATTGATTCATCGCTTTCAGGCATCGTTTCTTCTATAGATTATAACCAAAATGTTTATGACGATATTTCAATTTCAGGAGATATAAAAAACGGACTTTTTGAAGGAAAAATTGTCTCTTCTGACCCAAATTTAGACTTTAACTTTGATGGAATTGTTGATTTTTCGGGAGCTAAAAACTATTTTGATTTCAACGCTTCTTTTGTTTATGTGAATTTGTATCGCTTAGGACTTAGCCCTGACCCAAAATCCGTATTCTCAGGCGATGTGTCTGTCCAAATTGAGGGCAATTCACAAAAAGATTTTATAGGCGATTTGTCGTTAAATAACACCTCTTTTATCACATCTGATAAGTTGTATGATTTTGAAACACTCAATTTGCAGTCGAGAAACAGTGATGGAGTTCGGGTTATTAATATCAATTCTGAGGATGTGTTGTCGGGTATTTTAATAGGGCAATTCTCATTTTTAGAGCTTCCCAATCTTATTCAAAACTCGATAAGCAATACATTTACAAAAAGAAAATTACTAAAAGTAACACCAGGTCAATACTTGACGTTTAATTTTAATGTGAATACCAAAATAGCCAGCGCACTCTATCCGAATGTTGTTCTTGACGACAATACCTATATTAAAGGGAAAATAGACTCTGATAATAAAATTTTTAGGCTTTCGCTACGAATGCCTTCGCTGCAAATTGAGGATGCTAAAATTGAACAATTAAATCTTCAAATCGACAACCAAAATTCTTTATTCAACACTTTTTTAGAAGTTGGTGGAGTTGACTCAAAATATGCTAAAATTAAGGATGTCAATCTCATTAACACCTATGTGAGAGACACTCTTTTCTTTAGAGCCGAATATGACGACCCACTCTCTCTGTCAGAAAACCATCAGGTTAATTTTTACCATACAATAGATTCCCTCAACAATTCTGTAATTGGGTTTAAATATTCCGAATTCAATATTAAAAACAATCGTTGGATTCTTAAGCCCAACGACTCTAAGTCCAACAAAATCATCATTGATAGTAAAGAAAAAAGAATTAATATTAAACCGTTTAAATTTTCGCATTCAGACGAGGAATTGTTTATTGAAGAATTCAGTTCAAGTCCCAATCAACAACGTCTTAAATTATCTTTTAAAGATGTGCAATTAAAAAGTATTCTTTCAGAAATCCCTCGATTGGATTTAGACGGAAAGCTTAACGGCACCATTGATTTTGACAAAACGGATCAGCAATATTTGGCTAATAGTTCAATAAAAATAACCCCGTTGTCAATCAACAATTACCCTTACGAAACAGTTTCCATTGATGTTACAGCTGATAAGGGTTTGCAAAGCTTCAATCTTATGGGGTCTGTAATAGATAATCAACAAAAAGTAATGAATATTGAGGGTTATTTTGAAGTTAATGAGACAGGGATACCTTTGGATATTTCTGTGAATTTAAACGAATTCCCTGTTGCTCCCTTTTCGCCTTTGGGTAAAAACACCTTGTCAAATTTCAAAGGCTCGTTTTCAGGAGATTTACAACTTGGAGGATTGCTTTCTTCCATGTCAATGGATGGGCAAATTTTTATGATCCAGTCGGGGTTGTCTATTCCTTATTTAGGAGTTGACTTTGATTTTTCAAACAAACCCAGTGTTTTGTTCTCTAATCAGACCATCCATTTTGAAAGGGTTGATTTAAAAGATACGAACTATCAGTCTGAAGGAATTCTAAAAGGAATAATTGAACATAAAAACTTTAAAAATTGGGCGTTAGACCTTACTATCAGCTCAGATCGTTTATCCATTTTACATACATCTGAGGATCCAGATTTTTTATACTATGGGGATGCGTTTTTGTCAGGCAACGCTCATTTGTTCGGTCCAGCAAAATTACTCACGATTGATGTTGATGGTTCTACTGCCAAAGGAACTTCGATTTCCATTCCCATTAATGAAGCTACCAAAATCGATAAAGCTTCTTACATAAAGTTTGTTGATAAGCGTATATATGAGCAAAAAGAAAACACACCATTTACCATCGAGGACATTAAAGGACTAACACTCAATTTTGACCTAGATGTCACTAAAGATGCAGAGGTGGCGATTGTTGTGGATCCTGAAACAGGCAGTTCGTTAAAGGGGAGAGGTGCTGGAAACATACTTATGGAAATCAATACCAATGGGCGGTTCAATATATGGGGAGATTTTATTGCATACGAAGGAGTTTATAATTTTAAGAATTTAGGAATTTTTGAAAAGGAATTTATTTTGAAAGAAGGAGGAACCATAGTATGGGATGGAGATCCTTTGCAAGCTCAATTAAATATGGATGCTGAATATACTGTGCCCGGGGGAGCCAATCCTGCCTTGCTTTCCGAAGATTTGAATTTAAACAGAAAAATCCCAACCCTTGTAACGACCACACTGACAGGTAATCTGTTAAAACTCGACACCCCCGTGTTTTCTATTGATTTCCCCAACACCAGCGGTGCTATAAAATCCGAATTAGATTATCGACTTTCTGACCAAGAAAAAAGACAATTACAAGCAGTTTCCTTATTAGTTCAAGGATTTTTTATTAGCGATGTGTCCTTGTCATCAGTTTCTTCAGAAACATTTTACAACAATGTATTTCAAAAATTTTCAGGAATCTTTGATGCGCTTTTTGCAGATGATGATGGTAAAATAAATGTGGGTTTGAATTATCTAAAAGGAGATAAAAATGCCGCAGCAACTCTAAAAACTAGAGATCGTTTGGGATTAACATTAACTACCAAGATCAGCGATCGTATCTTGTTAAATGGAAAGTTTGGAGTTCCTGTAAGCGGAATAGAAGAAACGGTTTTTGTAGGAGATGTTGAAATCGAATTTTTATTAAACAAAGACGGTAGCCTTAGAGCGCGTATTTTTAATAAAGAAAATGAATTTCAATACATTGGAGACGAATTGGGCTTTACTCAGGGAGGTGGATTGTCTTATCAAGTGAATTTTGATAGCTTTAAGAAGTTATTGGAAAAAATGATTCGAAAAAACGAACCGTCTTCAACGTTAAATTTTCCGACGGTCAATAGCCCTTTCATTCAAATAATACCTAAAGAATCAAAACCCAAATAGCTCCCGACAAATTACTTTGCTATTTTTTTTGTTAAATAATTCAATTCCTTATTGGTTTTTAAAATTAGTTTGTAATTTCGCGACTCGTTATGAAAAGTTCCAAAATAAATAAAATAGCTGTACTAACTTCAGGAGGTGATGCTCCAGGTATGAACGCTGCAATTCGTTCTGTAGTAAGAGCCTGTGCATTTCATAAAATTGAATGCATTGGAGTGTACAAAGGTTATCAGGGTTTGATAGAAGGTGAATTTAAAATTTTCAATGCCAGAAGTGTCAACAATATAATCAATAAAGGAGGAACAAAACTTAAGTCTGCTCGTTCCAAAGAGTTTAGAACCCTGGAGGGTAGGCAAAAAGCTTTCGAAATTGTCAAAGAAAATTCCATTGATGCTCTGGTAGTAATTGGAGGAGATGGCTCTTTTACTGGAGGTATGATTTTTCAAAAAGAGTTTGGTATTCCAGTTATTGGTATCCCTGGAACGATTGATAATGACATATTTGGAACTTCGCATACATTAGGATACGACACGGCACTTAATACCGTAGTTGAAGTAATTGATAAAATTAGAGATACTGCCATTTCCCACAGTCGTTTGTTTTTTGTTGAGGTTATGGGTAGAGATGCCGGACACATTGCTCTAAACACAGGAATAGGTGCAGGTGCCGAAGAAATTTTAATCCCAGAAGAAGACATGGGATTGGATCGCTTGTTAGAATCTCTCAAGAAAAGTAAAATTTCTGGCAAGGCATCTAGTATCGTTGTGGTTGCTGAAGGTGATAAAATTGGTAAAAACGTATTTGAGCTTGCTGAATATGTTGAAACCAACTTACCTGATTATGAGGTAAGAGTTTCTGTTTTAGGACATATGCAGCGAGGTGGAGCCCCCTCTTGTTTTGACCGTGTTCTTGCCAGTAGAATGGGAGTGAAGGCCGTTGAGTCTCTTATGGAAGGAGAATCTAGTGTTATGGTTGGAATTCAAAACGGACAAATGACACTTACTCCTTTAAGTAAAGCCATCAAAGGAAAATCTAAAATTAACACCGAACTCATTAGAGTTTCGGAAATAATGACTACATAAAAACTAAATTTAAAATTAACTATGTCTACACTTAAAATTGGAATTAATGGATTCGGAAGAATCGGAAGAATGGTTTTCCGTGCTTCATTGCAACGTGATAATGTTGAAGTTGTTGCTATCAACGATTTATTGGATTTGGACCACTTGGTTTACCTTCTAAAATATGATTCAGTACACGGTAAATGCGATGCTACCATCGAAGCTAAAAATGGAAACTTAGTTGTAGACGGAAGAGAAGTCCGAATTACGGCTGAGCGTGACCCAAAAAACCTTCAATGGGATGCTGTTGGGGCTACTGTTGTTGCAGAATGTACAGGGATTTTTACTACCCTAGAAAAAGCACAACTTCACATAGATGGAGGTGCTGAGAAAGTAGTGATTTCTGCTCCATCTGCTGATGCACCTATGTTTGTAATGGGAGTTAACCATCACGAGGCGAAAGCTTCAGATTCTATCGTTTCTAATGCTTCATGTACTACCAACTGTTTGGCTCCTATTGCCAAAGTGTTAAACGATGAGTTTGGTATCGAAGAAGCTCTTATGACAACTGTTCATGCTACTACAGCTACTCAAATGACAGTAGATTCGCCTTCTCGAAAAGATTTTAGAGGCGGACGAAGTGCATTATTGAACATTATTCCTGCATCTACAGGTGCTGCCAAGGCAGTTACCAAAGTGATTCCTTCTCTTTTAGGAAAACTTACTGGTATGGCATTTAGAGTGCCTACTGCTGATGTTTCTGTAGTTGATTTGACTGTAAAACTATCTAAAGAAACCACATATGATGAAGTAAAAGCAGCATTTAAATCTGCTTCAGAAGGCTCATTGAGTGGTGTATTAGGATATACTGAAGATTTGGTAGTTTCTCAAGACTTTATTGGGGATGCTCGAACTTCCATTGTTGATGCTAACGCTGGCATTCAACTTAACAGCACATTTTTTAAAGTGATTTCATGGTATGACAATGAAGCTGGTTATTCCAACAAATTGATAGACCTGTCTTTGCACGTAACTTCTTTGTAATATTTTCCAAAGTCCCAAAGAAAATTCTTTGGGACTTTTTTTTTAATAATTATGAAATTAATAGTCGATAGTGGGTCCACAAAGACCGATTGGATTGCATTGGATGATTCAGCAAATATTTTATTTGAATCACAAACTTTGGGTCTCAACCCTCAAGTGCTCACGGAATATATTATTGAAGAACGAATTATCAATAATTTTCAGCTCTATCAATCACGTAAGGAAGTTACTCATTTGTACTTTTACGGAGCCGGATGCGGAACCAGGCCTCCCGTTGAACTAATAAGCCGTGTTTTTAAAAGCATTTTCATCAACGCCAAGTTAATTGTTAAAGAAGACACCTATGCTGCTGCATATGCTGTGGTAACTCCTAGCGAGCCGTCGGTTGTTTGTATTTTGGGTACTGGATCCAACTGCAGTTTGTTTGACGGTGAAAAACTTCACCAGCGCGTTACCTCTTTGGGATATGTTTTGATGGATGACGCTAGCGGAAACTATTTTGGAAGACAATTATTGAGAGATTTTTATTTTAATAGAATCCCTTCAGATTTAGCACAAAAATTTGAAAAAGAATACGATTTGGGAGATGAAGTGATCAAAGATCATCTTTACAAAAAACCAAACCCAAATACGTATCTCGCTACTTTTGCTCGTTTTTTAATTGAAAACAAAGACAATAAATACGCTCAAAAGTTGATTCGTAAAGGATTGAAATTGTTTGTAAAAAATCAAATTCTTCAATTTGACGAGGCTGCTACTTCGCCTGTACATTTTGTAGGATCCATCTCTTTTTATCTTGAAAAAGAACTCAGACAAGTTATGAAATCCTTTGATTTAGAAGTGGGTCGAATCGTTAAAAAACCAATTGATGGCTTGGTTAAATACCATCAATCTCTTTAACGACTAGCAATCAAAGATATTTCTATGTTTACTGATTTCGGAAGTACCGAAACTTGAACAGTTTCCCTTGCGGGTGCAGTTTTTTCGTCAAAATACTGACCGTAAATTGCGTTTATTTTCGCAAAATTATTCATGTCTGCTAAAAAAATAGAAGTTTTTACCACATTTTCAAAGGTCATTTCAGAAGCGTTCAAAACGGCTTTAAGATTCTCCATCACCTGAACAGTTTCATTTTCAATCGTATCCATTTCCAGCTCCATTGTGGTGGGATTGAGAGCTATCTGACCCGAAACATAAAGGGTGTCGCCTTTCAAAACTGCTTGGTTATAAGGCCCTATCGGAGCAGGAGCATTTGAAGTTTCTATAATTTTTTTCATATTGTTACGGTTATTAGTTTATAATATTTTACGGGGCTCTCTTCTTTTATCGTGTTTCAAATCACTTAAAATACTTGATTTAACTCCAATAAAAAAGTACCAAGAAGATCGCGTGCTAAAGGGAACCCAATTGAAACTCATGCGCCAACTTTCAAGATCGCGCTCAAAACGAAGCTGGGTATAAGTAACTCCTTTGTTTTTAAAATCATAACCAGATGAGGCACCAACTTTCCATTTGGGTGAAAGCTCAATATTCCCAGACATCATCAAGGAATTGTTGGAAATTTCACGCTGATTTACTGCATTGGAATACGTCATCGAATAAGCAACTCGGATATCCCACGGGAGCGAATAACGATACAATTCAGTGTCTTCTTCTTCCGCATCATCCTCTTCATCATCATTAAAATAAGAACTGTCTGAAAAATCGTTTTCGGTTCCAAATAGGTCGTCTTTCCGTCCACCACTTCGAGAATTGTCAAAGCCTTTATCTTCAGAACTATTTTCTTTAAGATTTTTACTGGAAAACGAATACCCCATGTTTATATTGGCGCTTGTCATTCTAAAAAGACCGCCACCATCATCGATATTAAAGGTGTTAATACGTCTTCCATCCTCATCAATCGCGTAGGGATCGAATGTAGCTCCAACATTAAGATTCATTTTGTTATCGAATAAAGAGGTTCCTGTTGTCATTCGGACAGGACTCCAACGGAGCGAATCAGCTGATATGTTGTAGCTTGTTGAGAAGTTGAGGTTGTTTAACAGCTTTATTTTTTTAGGCTCTGTTTTGGTACTGTCTTTGTCAACTACCTTGGCTTCAAAATTGTTGCTTAAACTAATTCCTACAGAACTAGAGTAACGATTGCTAGGTACTCCATTGATTCCTCCTTCAAATCTTGAATACTCTTGGGTGTCACCTTCTGCATTGATAATGTATTCGTCATAATACTGATCAAAACTTGGAGAAATTCCATAACTAACAGAAGGCCGTATGACGTGTCGAATGGATTGAATTTTTTTTCCTTCTTTGAGGTTAAAAGTACCATAGACAGTAGTTCCAAGGCTGGCACTAAAATTATATTCCCCAAATCGATCAAACCCTTTGAGTGTATCAATTGTCCCTACTTCATTCTTGATATTGTCATAATCGTTTCGACGAATGGTTTGATTGGTCCACGATTCAGAATAATTCCCTCCCAAACTCAAACTAAAATGCTTTAGCAATTTAACATTCGTACTTATAGGGATATTATGTTTCATTCCCGATCGAGCATTGTCAAACATTTCTTTTTTCAGAAACAATGAATCGGTTGTTTCAATTCTATTTTCACCTCGGACAGAATATTGAAAATTGATATTTTCTATGAGTCCTTTTTTGATTCCATCTCGTTTTGCAAAGGGATAAATACGTTCCATACTGGCCTGAAATGTTGGCAATGTCATGTTTATTTTTTCAGTATTGGTGTTTTGAGAATGAGAAGCAGATAGCGATAAGTTTACCGACGGATATCCCGAGAATGTTTTGGAGTAAGATATAGAAGAACTTAGGGTGTTGTTCAAAAAATTGGGAGTGTTAAGTTGGTTAACAGATTGGGTGTAGTAATTGCTACTTCCTAAATTTACTGAAGCAGAAAAACGACTATTTGGATTTGACTTCGAGTCTTGGCTATGAGACCACCGTAAATTATAAATATTGGATTTTGAGTAACCACTTAGGCCCCGTTCTCCATTGATTAAGTTTTCGAACCGAAAACTGAGATTTCCTTGATACCTATAGCGTCTTTTGTAAGTAGTTTCGGAACGAAGTCCATAACTTCCATTGGTGTAATAGTCTCCAAGGAGCGCAATGTCAAAATAATCGCTAAAAACAAAATAATAACCTCCATTTTGGATAAAGTATCCTCTTGCGTTAGTTTGGCCTATTGTCGGAAAAATAAAGCCAGTCGCACGATCCTTAGAAAGTGGAAAATACGCAAATGGCAATACAACAGGGGTTGGTATTCCAGCCAAATATAAATTACTCAGCCCAGCGATAATTTTCTTTCCCGGAATAAATTTACCATTTCGAACACGAATATGATATTCAGGATCTTCCAAGTCTTTGGCCGTAGTTACCTTGGCATTTCCAATGTAATACACCGAGTCGTTTTCTTTTTTTGTTTTTTCAGAAATGACATTCATGCCATTTTGTTCACTTCTAGAGTTCCAAATAAGTGCTTTTTTGGTGTCAAAATTAAATCGCAATGAATCGGGATTTACTTCGTCACCTCCCTGTTTAAAAATAGGATACTGCGTGTACGCTCCCGTAGAATCTTTGATTCTTCCTGCTGCAACAATGTTGGTGTTATAGTCCAAAACAATGATTCCAGCCTTTAATTCTGTATTTTGATAATACAATTCAGCTTGATCGTACAAATAAAGTTTATTTTCTTTCTTGTTGATCTTCATGTAGCCTTTGGCATTTCGTTTGATTATATCCAATAAAATAGGCTGCTTTGGGTTGATGCTGTCAGCAGAAATACTATCAATTTCTGATTGACTTTCAGCGAGTTCATTGGTTTGTGAAAACAAAAATGAAGTTGTTAGTAAACAAATGAAAAGTGTCAACACAAAGGTGTTGAATGGAATGACATTATGTTTTATTTTTGTAATCAATGCAGAATTGCTTTTGCTTGCCAAAACTACGGATATTTTTTGTGAGCGCGATTCTGATTTTTAAGAAACCTATGAACTTTTTTATGTCCAACAGGCATTCAGTTTCAAAACCATTTTTTATAGCTCTTTTGGGCGTATTATTTTTATTGACGATTTCTTCTTTTTTGGCTTTCAAAAATCAAGCCACTGATCCTGTATTTACTGTTGTTTTAGACGCTGGTCATGGAGGAAAAGATCCGGGTAACAGAGGAAATGGTTATTATGAAAAAAAAATAGCCCTAAACATTGCTCTTAAAATAGGAGAGAAATTAAAAAAAGTTCCAGGAGTTAAAGTCGTTTATACCCGAACAAAAGATCATTTTGTTCCACTAAACACACGTGCTTCCATAGCCAACAAAGCCAAGGCAGATTTGTTTGTCTCTATTCATTGCGATGCACACAACTCCAATGCTTATGGTGCGGGAACCTTTGTGTTGGGTCTCCACGAAAACAATCGGAATTTTAGAATAGCCCAAAAAGAAAATTCGGTTATTTTCCTAGAAAAAGATTACGAACAGAAATACGACGGGTTTGATCCTAACAATCCCGAATCTGTAATCAGTTTGGTTTTGATGCAAGAGGAATATTTAGATCAAAGTATTGAGGCCGCAGCAGTAATTCAAGAAAGTTTTGTTAAAAACCTAAATCGAAAAGACAGAACAGTCAAACAAGCAGGATTTTTGGTTTTGAGAAATACGTATATGCCCAGCGTTTTGGTAGAAACAGGGTTTTTGACTAACAAAAGAGAAGGAGCGTATTTGAATTCCTCGAAAGGCCAACGAGATATAGCTACTGCAATAACCAAAGCTATTCTAAATTACAAGAATCGCCTTCATCAAACGATCTCTACTGATGATACAAAAATCACACCCCAACCCGAACAAATTCTCTCGAAAAGTGAATATCCTTCTGAGATTCTATTCAAAATTCAAATAGCTGCGAGTACAAAGAAAGTAGAGACAAAACCTTATAATTTTAAGGGATTGAATCATGTTGCGGTTGAGAAAAAGGGAGTGTTGTATCGTTATTATTATGGAACTACTGACAGCTATGAAAAGGCAAAAAAACTTCACAAAGAAGCAGTAGAAAAAGGATACTCAAAGAGTTTTGTCAAAGCATTTAAAAATGGGAAAGAAATAAAACTCAGCCAAGCTTTGAATAGTGATTGAATTTAGGCTAAATTTGTATAAATAACTTTAAAAATTTTTTTTTTGAAAATCACCCCCGAAATTAAAACAGCCATTATGATGATTGCCGTCATCGGGCTTTTCATTTTTGGATTTAGTTATCTCAAATCCAATGATGTTTTTAGCAAAGACCGTACGTTTTACGCAGTTTATAACGACGTAGAAGGCATGGCTGTGGGTACTCCAGTCACTATCAACGGATTTCAAGTGGGTTCTGTTCAAAATATTTCATTTTTAAACAGTACAGGAAAGCTGGTAATCAAATTTCGTGTTGAGAATAAGTTCCAATTCAGTGCTAGCAGTACAGCTAAGATTTATGAAGCTGGACTCATAGGTGGAAAAGCAATCGCTATTGTTCCTTCTTCAAAAAATATTCCATTGGCAAAATCAGGTGATACGCTTCAGGCTGCCATTTCTCCAGGTTTAACCGAATTGGTTAACAATAAGCTTTCTCCACTTCAAGATAAAATTGAAGCTATGATTGTCAATGCAGATACAGCACTGCAAAATATCAACTCCATTCTCGATGAACCCACTCGAAATAACCTGAAATCAAGTGTTGAAGGATTTAGCAATAGCATGCAAGAACTTGATAAATTAGGAAAATCGTTAAACGCCATAGTTTCGGGTAAAGATGGACAGCTTACAAACACCATGTCTGAATTAAACACGGCAAGTAAAAATTTAGCAACCATTACTTCTGATATCACTGACGCAGATATTGGCGCTACTCTAAAAGATTTGCAAACGGTTACATCTTCTTTAAGCAATATTCTTAAAAACATTGAGCAAGGAAAAGGATCTGCTGGAAAATTATTAAACGATGATGCTTTGTATAGCAATTTATCAGAAGCTTCAAAAGCCCTTAATTTATTGCTCGAGGATATGAGAGAACACCCCAAGCGTTATGTTCATTTTTCAATTTTTGGAAAAAAACAACAACCCTACAAACCAACTGAGTAATTGTTAATTTTTTATAAAGGTGACCCTAGTTCCTAATATTATTTTTGCGATTCTTTTTTTTACAGGCATTGCTATTTTTGCAAAAAATGTAAAAAAAATCATACGCAATATTCGACTAGGCATTTCTGAAAACCGAAGCGATCAGTCCTCTCTTAGATGGAAACAAATGATACGAGTCGCCCTAGGACAGTCCAAAATGGTCACACGACCCATAGCTGGTGTGCTTCACATTATAGTTTACGTTGGATTTGTTATTATTAATATTGAACTTCTTGAAATTATTGTTGATGGATTGTTAGGTACTCACCGAGTTTTCGCTCCGTATTTAGGTTCATTCTACAATGTTTTAATCGCTAGTTTTGAAATTTTTGCTCTTCTGGTCATTGTAGCTGTATTCTTTTTTTGGACAAGAAGAAATATGGTCAAATTAAAGCGGTTTTTAAACTCCGAAATGAAAGGATGGCCCAAAACAGATGCCAATTTGATTTTATACATTGAAGTGATTTTGATGACATTATTTTTAACAATGAATGCGTCTGATTTTTGGCTCCAAACCAAAGAAGTTGCTAATTATTCATTGGCTGGAAGTTTTCCTGTAAGTCAATTCATAAGCCCTTTGTTTGATGGTTTGTCAGTTGCATCTGTCGTTGCGATTGAACGTACGGCTTGGTGGTTGCATATTGTTGGAATTTTATTCTTTTTGAATTACCTCTATTATTCTAAACACTTACATATTATCCTTGCCTTTCCAAATACATATTTTGCAAACATCCAACCCAAAGGTCAGCTTTCAAACCTCGATTCTGTCACAACAGAAGTAAAACTTATGATGGATCCTCCTGCAGACCCCTATGCAAATCCTCCTGAAGACCAGGAAGTTGCTAAATTTGGAGCTTCTGATGTAATGGACTTAAGTTGGGTTCAATTACTCAACGCTTATACGTGTACAGAATGCGGGCGATGTACGAGTGAATGCCCTGCGAATCAAACAGGAAAACTATTGTCGCCCCGTAAAATCATGATGGATACTCGCGATCGTTTGGAAGAAGTTGGTAAAAATATCGACACCAACAAAGGTTGTTTTGTGCCCGATGGAAAACAATTGTTAAATGATTATATTTCTCAAGAAGAATTGTGGGCCTGTACTTCATGCAACGCATGTGTAGAAGCGTGCCCTATTGGAATTGATCCTTTGTCTATTATTGTAGATATGAGACGCTATTTAGTTATGGAGCAGTCATCCGCTCCTTCGGATTTAAACAATATGATGAGCAATATAGAAAATAATGGTGCGCCTTGGCCTTTTAGCCCAATGGATCGCTTGAACTGGAAAAACGAATTATAAACGCATAATATTTAAATAAAACAATGAAAAACGAAGAAGTTGAAAAGTTATTGAGTAAAAAAATAGAAGAAGGGGAACACATCAGTCCGGTTTTGCCTGAAGGAGTCAAAAATTACTTAATTGATATTGACGGAACTATTTGTGATGATATTCCCAACGAAGAGCCCGAAAGAATGGCTACGGCAAATGTATATCCAGATGCGCTAATAACACTTAATAAGTGGTACGACCAAGGACACATTATCTGTTTTTTCACTTCTCGAACTGAAGAACACAGAGGAGTTACCACAGATTGGCTCAACAAGCACGGATTTAAATTTCACAGTCTATTGATGGGCAAGCCAAGAGGCGGAAATTATCATTGGGTGGACAATCATTTGGTAAAAGCCACTCGATACAATGGTAAATTTACTGACTTGGTAGATAAAGAAGTTACTATCCAAGTGTTTGATGACGGACAACACGATTAAATAACACCTCATGAGCCAGCAAATTTCCATACCCACTTTAGCTGAAATGATTCAAGAAGGCAAAAAGCCCGAAGTATTGTTTTGGGTTGGATGTGCGGGAAGTTTCGATGATCGCGCCAAAAAAATCACAAAAGCCTTTGTGAAAATACTACATCAGGCATCAGTATCTTTTGCAGTATTGGGAGCTGAGGAGAGTTGCACTGGCGATCCTGCCAAACGTTCTGGAAATGAGTTTTTATTTCAAATGCAAGCCATGGCGAATATTGAGGTGCTCAATGGGTATGAAGTTCAAAGAATTGTTACCGCTTGCCCGCATTGTTTTAACACCTTAAAAAATGAATACCCGAGTTTGGGTGGAAATTATGAAGTAGTTCACCACACTCAATTTTTAAAAGGATTGTTAGAAGATGGCCGTTTGAAAGTTGAAGGCGGACAATTCAAAGGAAAGCGTATAACATTTCACGATCCCTGTTATTTGGGACGCGCAAACAACGAATACGAAGCCCCCCGAAATCTCCTTCACAAACTGGAAGCCGAGATAGTTGAAATGAAAAATTGTAAGCAAAAGGGATTGTGTTGTGGCGCAGGAGGTGCGCAAATGTTTAAAGAACCCGAAAAAGGAAACAAAGACATCAATATTGAGCGAACAGAACAAGCCCTTGAAAAACAACCCAATATTATAGCCACGGGTTGTCCTTTTTGCAATACCATGATGACCGACGGCATTAAAAACAAAGAAAAAGAAGCGAGTGTTCAAGTCATGGATGTAGCCGAATTGGTCGCTCAAGCCAAAGACCTTTAAAATATGATTGTTGACTTTTCAGAATTACCGAAAACTTCTAAAGTTTGGATTTTTCAATCCAATCGTTCTTTAAATGATGAAGAATTGCAATCAATTCAAACGAAGCTAACAGAATTTCTATCACAATGGACAGCTCATGGAGCCGATTTAAAAGCCGGCTTCGAATTTCGATACAAACGATTTATTGTTGTTGCATTGGATCAAAATGAAAACAAAGCCACAGGGTGCTCAATAGATACATTGATTCACTTTGTTCAGGCAATCGAAACAGCGTTTTCAATTGATCTGCTTGATAAAATGAATGTGTCTTATAAACAAGGGGAATTTATCGCCTACAAAAACCTAGTTGATTTTAAAACAATGGCCAAAAAAAGATCGGTTTCGCCAAAAACAATTGTTTTTAACAACTTGGTAGTTGATAAGGCTGATTATCAAGAAAATTGGGAAATCCCTGCCAGTGAAAGCTGGCACGCTCGTTTTTTTTAAAATAATTTCCGTAATTCCCAAAATTCACTACATTTAAAAGATGTTTCGACCTATTTATATCTTTTTACTTCTTACCAGCGTAATTAGCTACGCACAGCCTTTGGATCCTCTTGCAACTCTTGATGTTGACAAGCAAACTGCATGGGTCGATAGTACCTATCAATCCTTGTCATTAAATCAAAAAATTGGACAACTTTTTATGGTAATGGCTTTTTCAGAAAAAGACAGTACCCATACCAAAGAACTAGTATCTTTGGTAGATACGTACCATTTGGGAGGTATTATTTTTTCGAAAGGCACACCCGTTCGTCAAGCTAAGTTAACCAACACCTTACAAGAGCGATCGAAAGTTCCATTGCTGATTGCTATGGATGCTGAATGGGGTCTGGCAATGCGACTTCAAGAAACGTTTGCGTACCCATATAACATGACTTTAGGCGCAGTAACCTCAGATTCTTTGCTGTACGAGGTCGGTGCCCGAATCGGTGCACACGCTAAACGATTGGGGGTTCATATAAATTTTTCTCCTGTTTTGGATATCAATACCAATCCTGACAACCCAATTATTGGAAATCGCTCTTTTGGAGAGGATAAAAAAAATGTTGCTCAAAAGGGATTGGCGATGATGAAAGGGATGCAGTCGCAAGGAGTCTTGACCAGTGCAAAACATTTCCCTGGACATGGAGATACATCAACCGATTCTCACAAAACGCTTCCTACCATTGATTTTTCAGTTGATCGAATAGAAAATATAGAGCTTTATCCGTTTAAAAAACTCATCAATCAAGGTGTTGAAAGCGTTATGGTTGCCCATCTAGAAATTCCAGCGTTGGATTCTCGAAGTCAATATCCTTCTTCTTTATCCAAAAAAATTGTAAGCAATCTTTTATTGAAAAAGCTATCGTTCAAAGGACTTGTGTTTACGGATGCTCTTGAAATGAAAGGCGTATCCAATCATGTTTCTAATGGAAGTGCTGGACTGGCTGCTTTGTTAGCGGGAAATGATATTTTATTAATCCCTTCCAACGTAAAGACAGGAGTAGAGAGCATTCGAAAGGCATATCGTAAAGGAATCGTAACGGAAGATCGCTTGGAGCATTCAGTCAAAAAAATTCTCAAAGCCAAATACAAATCGGGGTTGCAGCATTATCAATCTATTGAAATCAAAAATATTCATCAGGACCTTCATACAGTGGAGGACGATTTGTTGTTCGAAAAAGTAACGGAAGCTTCTCTTACTTTGGTTCAAAACAATTCGGAAGTTCTGCCCATTCAATCTTTGGAAAACCGCTCTATTGCTTATGTTTCTATGGGTTCTGAAAACGGAGATGCCTTTTATGATCAAATGCTTCACTACGCCAACGTAGCTCGTTTTAGTGCGAAAACAGCAAGTTTACTTTCACAGTTGAAACCCTTTAGAACGGTAATTGTTGGATTGCATCACTCAGACGAATCTCCATGGAAACCCTATCAATTTAGTTCTCAAGAGCTTTCTCTTTTAAAAAAAATTGCTAAAAAACACACAACGATTTTAACGATTTTTGCAAAACCGTATGCGCTCAAAAAAGTAAGAAACATCAAGTCGGTTTCTTCTATTTTGATTGGATATCAAAACAACGAAGTTGCCCAAAAAAAAGCGGCTCAGATTATTTTTGGTGCGTTACAAGCCAAAGGAAAGCTGCCAGTAAGTATCCACTCTGAAATACCTGTTAATACGATTGTTTACAACAATAAAATCAACAGACTCAGCTACGGCCATCCCGGTCAAGTAGGGATGTCTCAGCAACGATTGCAGCGAGTGGATTCTTTAGCATCATTGGCAGTAGATTCATTGATGACACCTGGAATTCAGCTTCTCATTGCTCGAAAAGGAAAAGTGATTTACCACAAAACGTTTGGGCATCACACATACCGCAAAGAAAAAAAAGTTCGTTGGAACGATCTTTACGATTTGGCTTCATTGACAAAAATTTTAGCTACACTTCCATGGGTAATGCATACTTATGAAAAAGACAAAAACTTTTTAAGTGATCCTTTAGGCTCTTTTTATGCTACATACGAACGTAGCAACAAATCACATCTCAGTGTAAAACAAATGCTTTCCCATCATGCGGGATTAAAACCTTGGATTCCATTTTACTTACAAACAATGGATAGTTTAACGGGAAAAACACACTCTGTTTGGTATCGCAATCAAAAAGACCTTACTTTTTCCATTCCAGTCACTTCCGATTTGTACTTGCGAAAGGATTTTAGGGATACACTACAATCCAAAATTTTAAAAAGCGAATTGCTTGAAGATGAATCGTATAAATATAGCGACTTGCCATATTATATCCTCAAAACGTATCTTGAAAACAAAGAACAAATGTCTATTTCCAATTGGTCGAGTTCGTATCTTTATAACTCGATAGGAGCTTCCCGAACTGCGTTCAATCCACTATCCAAATTTCCGATCGCTAGTATAGTACCCTCTGAAAACGATACATATTACAGAAATCAAGTGATTCAAGGAACTGTTCATGACATGGGAGCTGCCATGCAGGGAGGTGAAGGAGGACATGCTGGTTTGTTTTCTAATGCCAACGATGTCGCTAAAATCATGCAAACGTTTATACAAGGTGGTGCGTATGGGAATCAACGTTATTTTTCACCTGAAACCATAAAAACCTTTAATCAATGCTATTTCTGTAGCGAAGGAAATCGACGAGGAGTTGGTTTTGACAAGCCACAACTAGAAGGAGAAGGATCTACTTGCGGTTGTGTTTCTATGAATAGTTTTGGTCATTCTGGGTTTACGGGTACTTATACATGGGCAGATCCAGACTCTGAGTTAGTTTATGTATTTTTGTCTAACAGAACGTACCCTACTCAGGAAAATACAAAACTGGTGGATTCGAATTTACGAACCGAGATTCAGCGCCTGATTTACGATTCTATTGAAACGGAATAAATAGTAGTACATGAAAATAGGAATAGTTTGTTATCCAACATTTGGAGGAAGCGGTGTCGTTGCAACAGAATTGGGAATTTCACTATCGCATTTAGGACACGAGATACATTTCATTACATACAAACAACCTGTTCGATTGAGTGGTCTCAACCAAAAAGTTCATTTTCATGAGGTATTTGTTCCCAAATATCCCTTGTTTCACTACCAGCCCTATGAACTAGCCCTTTCTAGCAAGTTGGTTGATATGGTTAAATTACATGATATCGAATTGCTTCATGTTCATTATGCAATTCCACACGCCTATGCTGCGTATATGGCAAAACAAATGCTAGCCAGCGAAAACATTCATATTCCCATCGTAACTACTTTGCACGGAACAGACATCACCCTTGTTGGGAATCATCCGTTTTACAAGCCTGCGGTGGAGTTTAGTATCAATCATTCGGATGCGGTAACTTGCGTTTCACAAAGCCTTAAAGAAGATACTCACGAATTGTTTTCTATTAACAAAAACATCCAAGTAATTCCTAATTTTATTGATGTTAATAATCATCGTTCTCAATTTTCTGACTGTGATCGAGGTTCAATCGCTTTGGAAAGCGAACGAATCATTGCTCATGTGAGTAATTTTCGTCCAGTAAAAAGAGTAGGGGATGTGATTCAAATTTTTTATAGAATTCAACAATCCTTATCTGCTAAATTAATGATGATAGGCGATGGCCCCGATCGTGCTTTTGCAGAAGATCTTTGCCAAAAATTAGGGATTACAGATCAGGTAATATTCTTTGGAAATTCTAACGAGGTAAATCGTGTTTTGTGTTTTTCAGATTTGTTTTTATTACCCTCAAAAACTGAAAGTTTTGGATTGGCTGCACTAGAGGCAATGCTTTCTGAAACTCCCGTTATAGCTTCTGACCAAGGTGGAATTCCGGAAGTAGTTGAACACGGTTTTTCAGGGTTCTTGGCACCTGTTGGGGATGTTGACACAATGAGTCAAGATGCACTAAAAATTCTGTCTGACGATTCTGTTCTTAAGCAGTTTAAGGCCAACGCTTTGAAAGCTGCTCAAAAATTTGATATCGATCGGGTTGTTCCTTTTTATGAGGAGGCATACAAAAATGCTATTCAACAAATTTCTCAGTCAGGGCGATAGATTTTTACCGCTTTTTTATACACTTCGTCTTTCTTTAAATACATTTTCTTGGTTTGAAAATTTGCATACATTTCCATTTGATCGTCGTAATGAGGCGAAGAGGAATGATCACTGCTTCCGTATGAAATAACAGTTTCTATTTCAGTTTCAGTAGGAGTAAAGCGAACCAATCCAATGTAAGACTCTCCATGAGTGATTTGAATTGTTCCATTTTTATAGGGTTCTCCTCGCATAGCTGTAATAACGTCGGGCAATCCATATATCGGAATTTCTTTATTTCCTCTGACCAACTTTTGATAATCTCCAAGCGTAATGTCTATTGTTCCAAAGTGTTTGAGCATGTATTTTTGTGCTTTTCTTAAACAAGTAGCTATTAAAAGTGGGTTGAATTTTTTGGAAGGTCCTAATTGATCGTAATACTCACCAATAATGTAATAAAATACAGCATATGCTCCCGCACCCATTGAATAAGCATCTGCAGTTCGATCCCAAAGCTGTATTCGTGTAAGTAATTTTTCAATGTCTGGATAATCTTCGGGATTCATGTCAAATAAGGCATTGAAATCCACAAAATTATAAGCTAGGGGAGTGGGTAAGGTGCGATCGTATTTGATTTTTTTGAATGTTTTATAATCAATAATAGAATTTTCTTCAATTAATTGAAGCAATCGAGTACTTCTGTTATTGTCATACAGTTCATAATTCATTGTTTTAGAAAATGCTTCAGCTTGCGGATTTTCGTTTTGACTTGTAGATTTAAACGGACTGTGATTTGCGTTGTAAACAAAACCCGATTTGGGGTTGATGACTTGAGGTAGTTCCTCAGTCTGATAGTATTCTGTCCACAAGGTTCTTAAGGTGTTTCCTGGCACCACTTTGGTCCAATCATATTGTTCGCTTCGCTTTGGAATTCTGCCATTGGATATATAAAAAATGGTGTCATTTTTATCAGCATATCCAATATTGTAACCAGGAAGCGCATTCATTTTTAGAATATTATAAAATTCAGTAAACGATTGGGCTTTGTTCATTCTCCACCACTGTTCCATAGCCTTGATATTGAATAACGTAGGGGTTCTAACAGAAAAATAACCGCTTTTGTTTTTTAGAGTAGGACCGTATATG
Source organism: Flavobacteriaceae bacterium (assembly GCA_029243385.1). Taxonomy (GTDB): domain Bacteria; phylum Bacteroidota; class Bacteroidia; order Flavobacteriales; family Flavobacteriaceae; genus JAQWSC01. The sequence continues at coordinate 32,625 of JAQWSC010000002.1, forward strand.
CTGGTGTAATAGGTTTTTGATAATCTGACAGGTATTCCAAGCACTTTTATATAAAATTGAGCCTTTTTCTTTTTCAACCTGTATTCTTTTCCGTCAACAACATACACCTGTTTTTTTTGGGGGTGCATTTCCAAAGAATACACATCGGCTTTATCGGGGTAGTTTACTGTATGTGACCAGCCCAAATATTCATTTACTCCGGTCAGAATGCAAGGAGCTCCTGCAAATGTTGCACCCAAAATATTGGTACCTTCTTTGCTAATCAAATGAGCTTCATACCAAGACGTTGGCCCGTCTAGCGGTTGATGCGTGTTAATCGCCAAATAGGAGGCTTTTTCTCCTGTTTTTACGGAGTTTAAAGCAAATGTGTTCGAGCCTTTGGTATCTTCATTTATTACAGGCTTATAAACAGGGACTTCGTCGTTGACGATAGCAATCATGAGGTCATCGGCTTGATTTGATACAAACAACTGAAAAAATGTATATGCAACTATCTTTTCAGGGGTAATTGGAAACAGTTCTTTCTCTAAAACTTCGTTGGGATGAAGTTCCGCATACCGATTGATTCCTTCAGTATATCCGTCCAAAACCTTTCTAAAATCAGGGTGAAGCGTATTGTATAAACTGTCTGAAGTTTTCTGTGACTCAATGACTTGACTTAAAAAATCAATGGGAGCCGCTTTGATACCTTTGTGCTTACTCAACAATCCGTTTCCGGCCATATAGGCAAGTTGGATTGTTTTAAAATCATCCTCTGCATGCGCCCAAGCCAGCCCATAAGCCACTTCGGCATCGGTTTCACCAAATATATGAGGCACACCGTATGCATCTCTGACGATTTCTATATTTTGAATGGTAATTTGTGACCATGTTATGTTGCACCAACAGACCAGACAAATCGCCAAGATGTATTTATAGTTTTGCACAAACTGTATTTCTTCTAAAGATACAAAATAATAGATGTAGTTTTGGTTCATTGTTGAATTGATTTCAAATATTGCTAAAAATTAATTGTATAAGATTGATTTTTTAGCGACTTTTATAATTCGATAATCAAACAAGAATGAAAAAGTTTTTAGTAGGTCGTTTTCACGGTCTTTTGTATTCAATTAAAGGAGCTTATTATTTAATTAGAACAGAAGATGCAATTAAATTCCAGTCTTTCATTGCGCTGACGCTTGTTTTTGCTGGTTTTTATTTTGAAATCACGACTACCGAATGGATGTTCCAATTGTTCACTTTTGGCTTGGTTATGGGGGTAGAAGCGCTCAACACTGCTATTGAAGATGTTGCGGATTTTATTCATCCAGAACACAACAAAAAAATAGGTATTATTAAAGATATCGGGGCAGGAGCTGTTTTTTTGGCTGCAATTTTTTCCATTGCAATTATTCTGATTATATACGTCCCGTATTTTCTTTAAAGGTTTTTTGAAGTATTAAATTTTCGAATTGCTTTTACGATAGTAAAAGTTACTTTCCGATACAGCAATTAAATATGTACTGATAATCTAATAATTATACTTTTTAAGCAACAAATAAACAACAAGAAGTAATAAAATAGAGTCGTTTTAAGTCAAATAGACTCAATTTGTGTATTTGTACTTTGTCAACCGATTTGCATCTATTTTCTCTAAAATATCATTATCAACTGCCCATTTTAAATCTCTGCTTGCGGTTGGTTGGCTAATATCTTTATAGGCTTGTAAATAATCCTTACGAGCGAATGAGGATGTACCTACTTTATCTCTGAACAACTCAATTCTATCTGCCACGCTAAGGTTTCTATTCTGCGATTTTAAAAGACTTTCTAATGATTGTAGTATTAGACCAAGCATAAACTCAATAAATGGCGTTGAGGTTCCCATTTTATCGGACTTGGATAACACATCATAATATTGCTGCTGATTTTCTTTTATGAGGCTCTCAATAGGCAAATACTCAAATACTGGGTATTGTTGCATAAGGATTAGTGTTTGCCATAATCTTCCCATTCTACCATTTCCGTCTATAAATGGGTGTATAAATTCAAACTCATAATGAAATACACAACTTTTAATTAGTATTACGTCTTCATCTTTCTTTAGATAGGTAAATAGGTCATTCGTTAATCCTTTTACCATATTTCCGCTTGGTGCTAAGTGAGCAACTTTAGAACCTTTGACAATACCAACGTTTTTAGTTCTAAGTTTACCAGCATCTTCAATTAGCCCTTGCATTAGAATTTTGTGGGCTTTTTCTAAATGTTTTAAACTATTGGGGTTAAAGCTGTGTAATTGCTCATACACCTTAATAGCATTCTGAACCTCCACTATATCTTTCTGTGGTGCTAATACACGCTTATTCTCCAGCAATGCCGTTATCTGTTCCTCAGTAAGTGTATTACCCTCAATCTCTAATGATGATTGTATGTTTTTTATACGACTACGCTTCCTAAGTTCTGTTGGGGGTTTATATAAGTGCGTAGCGTTTATTTCTCCCAACTTCTCGGAAATGGAAACAACTAACTTTAGTACTTTATCTGTTATTTGGTACGGTAGCTTCAATATGTGATAGTATCATTTGATAGTATCGCAAAGATATGAAATTATACGAAATGTTCATTTTTAATATCATTTTCAACCTAGCAGTCATACCTTTTTCTCCTATAAAAGGATTAATGTACTTACTTTCCGATACAAAAGCTTGAAAAAATATTTCCTAGCAAGTCATCGGTTGTAATTTCTCCCGTAATTTCTCCCAAATGATGAATGGTTTCTCGCAGATCGATAGCAAGTAGGTCACCTGAAATTTTAGCTTCCAATCCTTCTTGAACCAAGACAATACTTTTAAGGGCATGATTTAGTAATTCAAAATGGCGCGAGTTACTAACTACTGTATTGCCGACACTAGGTTTTGAATTTAGTTCCTCAGACAAAACACTTTTGAGGGCCCCTAACGATTTAGCATCCATGGTGCTTATTGCAATGATTGTTGAGCTGTAGCGATCCCTCCCTAAAGCATTTAATTTTTTTGTAAAGTCATTCTCAAAATAGCCGCCTAGCAAATCACATTTGTTTTGAACCAAAATAATAGTCAATTCCTTGCGTTGAAAGGTGGCGAGGTCTGCTAAAATTTCTTCAGGTGTTGTATCTAACTGATCGTATAAATAAAGTAAAATTCGAGCGTTAGAAATATGGTCTTTTGCGCGTTCAACTCCGATAGCCTCTATAGTATCGGAAGTTTTGCGAAGCCCAGCGGTATCAATAAATCGATAGGCAATACCATCAATTATCAGAGTGTCCTCAATGCTATCTCGGGTAGTCCCTGCAATATCAGAAACAATGGCTTTGTTTTCGTTCAACAAGGCATTGAGTAATGATGATTTTCCTGCATTGGGCTTGCCTGCAATGGCAACGGGAACACCATTTTTAAGAACATTTCCTGTAGAAAATGAGTCTAACAAATTTTGAAGGATTCCTTTTATTTTTAGCACCAACTCATAAAAGGTGTCCATGTCTGCAAAAGCCACATCTTCTTCAGAAAAATCCAATTCTAGTTCAATCATTGAAGCAAAATGCAATAATTCTTCGCGCAAGTTCTTTAAATGATTGCTAAAGCCACCTCGCATTTGTTGCATTGCAATTTGATGTGCACCTTGGTTTTCAGAAGCGATCAAATCAGCGACTGCCTCGGCTTGACTCAAATCCATTTTTCCATTCAAAAAAGCTCGTAATGTAAACTCTCCAGCGTCTGCTAGGCGAATCCCGTTGGACACAAACAGCTGAAGAATTTGTTGTTGCACATAAACTGACCCATGACACGATATTTCTACCACATCTTCTCCTGTATATGAGTGAGGATTTTTGAATACGGTAACTAACACCTGATCCAAAACACGACTTTCTTGATACAAATGTCCCAAATACACAGTGTGTGATTTTTGATCTGAAAGTTTTTTTTGATGAATCGAACGAAAAACCTTATCAACTGACTGAATGGATTGGTCTCCTGAAATGCGAATAACCGCAATAGCTCCCATTCCCGACGGAGTAGCTAACGCAATAATAGTATCTTGTTGATTCATAGTCGCAAAAATACAACAAAGGTTGCGAACACCTAAATTTCTTTGCGATAGGTTCTGCGACGTTTGGTTAATTGGTAAGGATATTTTTTCCATAGCGCAAGCATGGCTTTGTTTTCCTTGAGCGTGGGATTGGTTTCGATTTTAAAAATCCCTTTGCGATCCAATGTTCGATGTACCTCATCAAAAAGAATAGCATTTAGTCCCTTTTGTCGATATTCTGGTAAAATTCCAATCAAATAAGTCGAAACAGAGTCGTGACAACGTAATGACTTTAGAATATGAAAAAATCCAAACGGAAATATAGAACCGTTTGCTTTTTTCAATGCTTTGGAAAATAAAGGCAATACAATAGCAAAAGCAATAAATTTGCCGTCTGACTGCGTTATGCATTTAATGTATTTTGGATCAATGTATTGAAAGTATTTTTCTTTGTAATAATTGATTTGATCCTCCTGAATGGGTACAAAAGACTCGAGTTGGTTGTAGGTATTATTTAGCAAATCAAACATCTTATCTACATAGGGAATCAATTCCTTGGTTGATTTAAATTGAAGGACTTTCAGCGCGTATTTTTCCAAAATAATTTTTGAAATCCGTCTTATTTTTTCGGGAGATTCAGCATATTTAGGAATGGTTATAGCAAACTCCAGCCATTCCGATGCGATTGAAAATCCCAGAGCCTTTAGATGTTCTTTTTGGTAGGGGTTATGATACCACGTGTTCATGCTATTGAGCTTATCGAAGCCTTCGCAAAGGAGACCGGCTTTGTCCATGTTTGAAAATCCAACTGGACCTTCTATAAAATGGAGGTTTTTTTGCTTTCCATAAGAGATTACAGTGTCTAAAAGCTTTTTACTTATTTGGATATCATCCTCAACATCATACCAACCAAAAAGAATTTTCGATTTTTTTTGTTGATCGACTTCAATCCAGTTTACGATTGCGGCTATTCTTCCGACTATTTTCCCTTTTTTTTTGGCAACAAAAAACGCTGCCTCAGCATTTTTGAAAACAGGGTTTTTTGAAGGATTCATAAAGTGCCTTTCTTCTTTGGTTATTGGAGGAACCCAATAAGGACAATTTTTGTAGAGTTTGAAAGGAAATTTGATAAAGGCTGTAAGTTCTTTTTGATTTTGGATTTGGTGGACAGATATCATTGCATTGATTTATTCTTTAAGGCGTTTTCGCTCGGCTTTGGCTCTTTTTTTAGCCGCTTTTTTGGCCGCTTTTTCTTGTTTTTTTCGAGCTTTCTTACTATCTCTATTCAGTTTTTTTACGGCCTTTTCCTTATCGCGCATTTCTTTTGCAATCCTTCGATCTTGAGGAATTTCACTGTTGTGCCAATCCAATCGATAAGAAACTCCGATATTGGCAGTTAGCATACTGGGAGTTGTTTTCAGACTGCTTCCTATACTGGTTTCTAGCTGTAGATCCGTTGACACCAAGTAGGCAATTCCTCCTCGTAATAATGCATCGGAATATATATCGCTTTTGATTCCTTGATGCTCAAGATAAACAGACCACTGTGGGTTGGAGAGGTTGTGTGTTAGTGTTAAGATATAACCCAAACTAGGATAATCGGTTCCAATTCGATCATAACTTACATTGGTTACAAAAACCCAGGTTTCTCTAAAATGATTTTGAGTAGAAACTGCTACTTTTGGACTGATAGTAGGCTCAACCAAAGGGTCAAACGAATTGTAAAACAATTCGTTATAAACATCATCAAAGGGATATGTCTGGTCCAAAACAATATTGGCTCCGGCATACACAGCTACTGCAGGAATAAAATCAATCCAACGTATTCCTTGATTGGCTTTCCAGCTGTATAAATTGGGTTTGTATCGTTCCACGTTTCGAAAGGGATCATACACCAAATATTTAAACCCCAAACTGTGCCTGCGAAACCCTTTGCGGTTGGTTTTTATAGCCGGTGAAAATGAGGTGTTTGTTAGCTCATCAGTTTGGTAAGAGGCTTCCCAAATCACTTCGAGTTCTTCTTTCCAAAAGCCATAGCGAAGGGCTATTTCATATTCCTGACCGCTTATAGTAGCATTGTTGAATTTTTTATGCTCCCATTGATTAAATCCAAATCCAGCTTCTATTTGAAGAACTTTTTTGCCCACCGAAAAAGATCCAAAAGAAATCCCTGGGCGATTCGAATTAATAGTTTCTGTGTATTGTGACCATCCTACAAATGAGACTGCTGCCGAAAAAATACTAAAAAGATAAGACCTTGTTTTCATGAGTTTTGTGTGATGACTAAATGTTTAGACTAATGTATCTAAAAAGATAATTTATCACCAAAGATACTAGAATTTTGATTTTAAGGGAACACCCAATAGGCTATTCTTACCAATAATTGTATTTTTGAAATACAAAACTGCGAGATCGATTATGGCGCTTTTAAAATTTGTACTTGTTGTTATAACCATTTATTATTTGGTTAAGTTATTATTTCCCTATGCTGTGCGATTTTTTTTCAGAAGATTGGAAAAAAAAATGCGACAGGCTTCGCAAAATCAATCGCCTGTAAAGAAGCCTACGAAAAAGGCATCAAAGTCTTCCAAGAAAGTTGGTGAATACATTGATTTTGAAGAAATTGAATAACATGAAACAACTAAAATTTTTATTTCCCCATGTATTATACATTCTTGGTTTTGCAGTTGTTTCTCTTGTTTATTTCTATCCTGTTTTGGAAGGAAAGGTTATCGAACAATCTGATATCACTCAATTTTCGGGTATGTCCCGTCAAATCACAGAACACCGCAATGAATACCAAGAAGAGCCTTATTGGTTAGACAATGCCTTTGGAGGGATGCCTTCGTATCAGGTAAGCACTCGATTTTCTTCTGATTTTTTAAGAGCATTGGACCTGAGTATTCGATTTTTACCGCGCCCTGCCGATTATCTTTTTTTATACCTCTTTGCATTTTATTTGCTGATGATTTCACTTAAAGTCAAAAAACGCTATGCGGTTTTTGGCGCTTTGGCTTTTGGTTTTTCAACATATCTTATCATCATTTTGGGTGTGGGGCACAATACCAAAGCACTGGCAATTGGCTATATGCCCATGGTTATAGCGGGTATTTTAATGGCTTTTAGAACTTCTCATAGAAATTGGGGTTGGCTTTTGACGGCTATTGCCTTGGGGCTACAAATTCATGCCAATCATTACCAAATGACCTATTATTTGCTCCTTCTGGTGTTGATTATAGGTGCTGTTTTGCTTTGGGATGCCATTCAAAAGAAGACCTTAAAATCCTTTCTAAAATCGCTTTCAGGACTTTTTGTAGCTGCTTTATTGGCCGCTATGATGAATGCTCCTCTAATTCTCGCAACTCAAGAATATACACCCTTTAGTACGAGAGGACAAAGCGAACTTACCGTGTTGCCTGACGGATCCGATACCACGCCTTCCTCGGGACTTTCGTACGACTACATTACCGAGTACAGTTATGGTGTGTTGGAAAGCATGAACCTTCTTATCCCAAGGTTTATGGGAGGTGGAAATTCCGATTCTTTTGAAAGCGAAGGTCCGTTTGTTAAATTTTTAAGAAGTATTGATGCTGAAAGCGCTCAGCAAATTATACAGTATGCCAGTTTGTATTGGGGGGATCAGCCCATTGTAGCAGCTCCTGCTTATTTAGGGATTGTAGTAGTTTTCTTTTTTATACTCGCATTGTTTCTTTACCAAGGGTCTTTAAAAAAGTGGTTGATTGCTGGAGCGGTCCTTTCATTGCTGCTTTCTTGGGGTAAAAATTTTCCCCTACTTACCGATACGATGATCGATTACTTCCCGTTTTACAATAAATTCCGTGCGGTTTCCTCCATACAGGTATTGCTTGAGTTTTGCATTCCTGTACTTGCTGTTTTTGGAATGCAATCCTTTTTTACAAAACGCATTGATTTACAACAAAAAACAAAAGCTTTGCTTTCAACCTTGGGGATTCTTGGTTGTTTACTTGCGGGAATTGCCTTGTTAGGAAATTCTTTGTTTTCATTTACTTCTTCCAATGAAATTTTTGCAGCCTATCCCGAAATAATAAAACCGTTGATTGAAGAGCGACAAGAGGTTTTACGATCTGACACGCTTCGTTCGTTGGGCTTTGTTATAGCAATTTTCGTTGTATTGGGGCTGTGGATTAAGAATGTTATCAAAGAGCGCATTGCTTTTGTGGGTATAATAGTTCTACTACTAATCGATTTGGTGGGAGTAAATAAGCATTATGTAAATGCCAACCAGTTTGTTTCCAAACGAAAAATAGAGCAGGCTTTTCAGCCAACTCGCGCAGACAGAGCAATTCTGAATGATACCACACATTACAGAGTTTACGAACCTAATTTGCGCCTGTCTCACGCTAGAACAGCTTATTTTCATAACGCCATTGGCGGATACCACGCTGCTAAGCCACAACGTTTTCAGGAATTGTATGATTTTCATATTGCAAACAATCACGCTCAAGTGATCAATATGATGAATATCAAATACATCATTCAGCCCTCTGAAAATAATCCGCTTGGAGTTTCTAAAAACCCAAACGCATACGGCAATGCTTGGTTTGTAAACGAGCTCAAAGCTGTTCCAGACGCAAACACCGAATTACTCACCCTTAAGGATACCGATTTGCGCCGGGTAGCGCTTACACGAAACCGTGAAAGTCAACTTTACCATAATGATAGCACTGCCCAAATATCATTAGCATCCTACAAGCCCAATGAATTGATTTACATAACCCACACAGTCCACAAACAGTTAGCAGTATTTTCTGAAGTGTATTATCCAAAGGGTTGGGAGGCTTTTATTGACGACAAACCGGCTTCATACTTAAAAGTAAATTATTTATTAAGAGCCCTCGAAATTCCTGCTGGATCGCATACGATTCGATTCCAATTTCGTCCAAAGGTCGTTCAAATAGGCTGGTGGATTTCCATGAGTGCTTACTTACTCTTGTTTTTATTTGGTTTGTTTCAATTTAAAAAAGCGTTACGTGTATAAAAAAATTCCTCAGAAACGATACAACTCCACGTTGAAAATGCTCCAGCGAATTCTCCCAGCACCTGCTCGAATTTTGGATTTAGGTGTTAAAAATCCGTTTTCGGAAATTATGGAACAGCACGGATACGAGGTGCAAAACACCCAGGGGCAAGATTTGGATTTCAACCCCAAAATTGAAGTCGATCCCAATGTAGATATGGTAACTTCTTTTGAGATTTTTGAGCATTTGCTATCGCCGTTTAAAGTCTTACAGCATTTACCCGCCGACAAATTACTAGTTACAGTTCCATTGAAACTTTGGTTTGCTGCCGCCTATCGTAGCAAAACAGACACCTGGGATCGTCATTACCATGAGTTTGAGGATTGGCAGTTTGATTGGCTTTTGGAGAAAACAGGTTGGGAAATAAAAGAGCGAGCGTACTGGAAAAACCCTTCTACAAAAATTGGAATTCGTCCATTGTTACGAAACATCACACCGCGATACTATGCTGTGTATGCAGAACGAAAACCGAGTTAATCATGCGAATAGGAATGATTTTAGATGCTCCGTATCCGATAGATCCTCGAGTAACTCACGAAGCAGAAGCATTATTGGAGGCTGGACACGAAGTGTTTTTGTTTTGTTTTTCGTTTGAAAAACAATTCTTACCCTCTGAGTCACTCCTTAATATTCAAGTTCGCCGGTATTATTGCTCCAAACTTTTGTACAAACTGTCGGCACTTGCTTATACAGTTCCTTTTTATAAAAAAATTGTGGCTAAAAAAATCCGTCACTTTATCAAAAGCAATGCTATTGATGCGCTGCATGTTCACGATCTTCAGGTGGCATCTGCGGCATTTTATGCCAATCAGTCTTTTTCGCTACCCATTGTGTTGGATTTGCATGAAAACCGACCGGAAATCATGAAACATTATCAGCATGTGCAACACTTTCCAGGAAATGTATTGATTTCTCCTAACCGTTGGAAACAAGCCGAAGAACAATACGTTCGGCAAGCTACGGCTTTGGTAGTAGTTACATCTTTTGCCAAAAACGAATTGGTCAAACGCACTTCCATAGATCCCAAAAGGGTAGTGGTGATGCCCAACACGGTTCGGGAAGCCTTTTATGGCGAATATCCTATTGACCGGAAAATTGTAAATCGTTACCAATCCAAATTTGTGTTGTTATACTTGGGAAATACTTCCGAGCGTCGCGGCTTAATGACCGTTTTAGAGGCTATGCCAAAACTGCTTAAACGTATTCCTTCGCTACAGCTGCTTATTGTAGGAAGCAGTTCTTTTGATGCCGTTCTACAAAAAACAGCTCACGAATTGAAAATTACCGATTCGGTGGACCTTATGGGATGGCAACCTGAGAATACGTTTCCGTCTTATATAGCTGCTGCTGAGGTGGGAATTTCTCCGCTTCATTCTAATTTACATCATGACACAACCTATGCCAACAAGGTATTTCAGTATATGTCTTTGGGATTACCGATGTTAGTGAGCAATGTGGTTGCCCAACAATTTTTAATAGACACTTTTGCTTCTGGGTTGAGTCACATTCCAGAAAACGTGGAAGATTTTTCCAATAAGGTAATACAGCTGTATGAAAATCCTGAAATGCGAAAAAAAATGGCCAACCGTGGAAAAAAGGCTATTTTACAACAGTTAAACGCAAAAGAAGCCACTAAAGAATTGATTTCGTATTATGGAAACTAATGCAAAAACAGTTTTGATTGTCACTTATTACTGGCCGCCTGCTGGTGGTTCGGGGGTACAACGCTGGCTATATTTTGCAAACGAGCTCAAACAATTGGGGTGGAACCCTGTGATTGTTACACAACAAAATGCTGCCTATTCGCTTCGTGACAAATCACTAGAAGATAAAATAGACAAAAGCATAGAAGTTCACAGAGTCCGTGGTTGGGAGCCTTTTAAAATGGCTCAAATAGGATCTACGAACACCCAACAAGATGCGCTCACTCAAAAGGGATTTTGGGGAGCTTTCAAGCGGTGGGTTCGGGCTGAATGTTTTTTCCCCGATGCACGTATGTTTTGGATCGCTCCCGTGGTTCGTTTTGTTCAACAATACGCAACGCACCATAAGATCGATGCATTAATTACTACAGGGCCTCCTCATAGCTCCCATATAATAGGGTATCGGCTTACCAAAAAGCTGAGTATTCCATGGCTAGCAGACTTCCGAGATCCTTGGGCTGACTTCTTTCAAAACAAACAGCTTTCTATGTCCAAACGAATGCAAAAAAAACATTTGTATTGGCAAAATATTATTTTAAAAAATACTGATTTAGTGACTGTTACGTCTCCATCATTGAATCAAAAATTCAAATTAACAAATACAACTTGCAAACTCCTTACAAACGGATACGAATCGCTCCTTAAAGGCAAACAAAGCGAAAGTTTCTCGATCGTTTATACTGGTGTCATGAAAGCCATCCAAAACCCAACAAACTTATGGAAAGTGTTGGGTGAGTTGATTCAAGAAAACAGCAAGTTTGCAACTGATTTTTCCTTGCATCTTATAGGAGATTTTGATGCATCTGTTTCTCACAACATACAATCCGAAGGATTGCAAGCTCACACGGAGTTTTATGAATATATGCCCAAAGACAATTTGGAACCTTATGTTACATCTGCTCAAATGCTGTTGATGGTTTCTGTAAACGACGAGGATTCTTACCAAATTATTCCTGGTAAATTGTTCGAATATATGGCAGCTTGCCGTCCAATTTTGGCCATTGGCAATCCTGACGGTGATATGTCTTCGTTGATGAATAAAACCAAAACGGGGCAAGTATTTGATTATTCAGAGAAAATTCATTTAAAAGAGTATATTACAGCAGCCTACGATAGTTTCCAACGAGGCGAACATCAAATGATTAGCAATGCTTCCATTGCGCCTTACAAGCGCAGCGAATTGGCAAAACAATTGAGTGGGTTTTTAACAGAAATGATATCGTAATATGGGAATAGTAACTACCCAGTCTGCAAAAAACATGATTACCATTTTTGGGGCCTTTGCAATAGGGGCTGTGAATACGTTGTATTTCTATCCTACTTTTTTAAAAGAAACCTATTACGGACTCGTTATATTTTTATTGGCAACTTCCAATTTACTGATGCCACTAATGGCTTTTGGAATTCAACATACGATTATTAAATTCTTTTCCTCTTACACAGATTCGGAGCAAAAAGACCGTTTTTTATCCACAGCTATTTTATTGCCATTGGCGGTAATTTTACCAACATCGTTGCTGGCCTTATGGGCTCACGACGGCTTTATTGCTTGGATATCTGCCAAAAACCCAATTATTGAGTCGTATGCTTGGGTAATTTTACTAGTTGCTATTGCTACGGGTTATTTTGAAGTTTTTTATGCTTGGGCGCGGGTTCAATTTCAATCTGTTGTAGGAAATATTTTAAAAGAAATTTTTCCTCGCGCTACGGTTTTTATTCTGATGTCTTGTGTGATGTTGGATATTTTATCCAAAGAAGATTTTGTTTGGTGGCTTACGGGCGCCTATTTTCTTCGCTTGTTTCTTATAATACTCTATGCTTTTTCGTTGTATCGCCCCCGTTGGACGTTTGTATTGCCTGATAATTTTAAATCGGTGTTGTCCTATGCAGCTTTTATTATTGTTTCAGGAGCTGCAGCCAGTTTGTTATTGGATATTGATAAGTTTATGATACCCCAAAAAGAAGCCATTGAGTTTACGGCTTTCTATGCAGTAGCGGTCTTTATAGCGACTATTGTTGAGGTTCCTGGACGTGCACTCTTTCAAATCCTCAACCCATTGATGGCCAAAGCAATCAACGAACAACAAACGGCCGAAATCAAATCGCTTTATCAAAAAAGTTCAATCAATTTGATGGTCTTTTCTGGCTGGTTGTTTTTACTTATCAACTTGTCCATTCATTCTTTTTACGAAATGATTCCTCAAAAAGAATATGCCGGGGCAGTATGGGTGGTGTTGATTGTTTCGTTTGCTAAACTATTTCAAATGAGTTTTGGTTGTGGGCCTGCTATACTTGCCAATTCAAAGTTTTATAAAATCACATTGCCTTTTTCATTGGCTATGGGATTGTCAGTATATTTCTTAAACGATGTATTGATTGATCGAATGGGTATCAATGGTGCCGCTCTTTCAACACTTATAGTATTGGTGTTTTTTACGATTTTAAAAGTGATGTATATACGTCAAAAAATAGGCGTTCAACCCTACACTTTTAAAACATTTCAGTTGTTGGCAGTTATTGTTCTATTGTTTGTGGCTTTTAACTTTCTTCAGTGGGATTTGCACCCCATAATTTCGATTGTTCTCACGTCACTTTTGGTTACGCTGGTTTACTTTACAGCGATGATTCTGTTTGGATTTTCTCCCGAATTGAATCGATGGTTAAGAAAACGTTCGTAATTTTTTACGTTGGTCTCTTTTGAACTGCATTAGTATGGATTTATTCTCGTCCAACAGAAAGAGTGAGTTTTCGTCCAAACGGTAAAAAAACACGTTTTCTATTGCCTGTAAAAAAGGAGTAGCAAGACTCATGTCCTTACACCACCTTTTGGTGGAAGCTAAGGCTCTGAAATGCATTTTGTTGCTTGTAATTTGTTTGATACTTCCAAAAAAACTATTGCAACTGTCATTTCCATATACATTGTTCTGAGAAATGTTAAAATGAATAGTGACCGATTTGGGGTTTTCTGACACCTCTTTTTCACGAATGTGGGTAAGCCGCCAATCTCCTTGCAAGGGACTTAGGCTGTCTTTTTTCTTTTTCAATTCTTTGATAAGTGTATAACGAATTGAGGAAGCATCAGCAGGAATTTCTTTGGGATCTAAGTGCTCTTTTTTGAGAATCACTTTTTTTAGATAACCCGGTTCAAATTCAAAACCTTCAATAAAACCGTCAATGTATTCCCATTGCGCTTTTTTAAGATTCGTTCCTTGATATACTTCCAAACATTCCATTTGCACCATGCCTTCACACGGCTTTTTATAGCCTCGTATCCAGTAGGTTGTATGCTTTGTAGCGGTGCAGGTTACTGTTAAAAAAAAGCTAAAACAACAATAAGTAGATTTTTATTAAACATAATATTTTAATTTTTGGAGTGAAATATTTTAGAAAATTAAATTTACAAAAAATTCCAAACAAACTTCTTTTACTGGTCTTTCTTAACTTTTGAATAAATGCTTATTTTTACAAAAAAAAACTATGAGCCGAAAGTGGACTTCGATTAAAACATATTCCGATATAACCTTTGAATTTTTTGAAGGGGTTGCAAAAATCACCATCAATCGTCCTGAGGTATACAATGCTTTTCGCCCTGAAACCAACAATCAAATGTTGGAAGCTATGGACATTTGCCGCGAACGCGAAGATATTGATATTGTGGTGTTTACAGGAGCAGGTGAGAAGGCTTTTTGTAGCGGTGGTGATCAAAACGTAAAAGGTACAGGAGGATACATCGGCGAAGACGGTGTACCCCGTTTGAATGTTTTGGATTTGCATAAAAAAATCAGAGAAATACCCAAGCCCGTTATTGCCATGGTTAATGGTTATGCCATTGGAGGCGGACATGTTCTTCACGTGGTTTGCGATTTGACAATTGCCAGTGAAAACGCTCGTTTTGGTCAGACAGGCCCCAAAGTAGGTAGTTTTGACGGAGGATTTGGTTCTTCTTATTTAGCCCGCCATGTGGGACAAAAAAAGGCGCGTGAAATCTGGTTTTTGTGTGAACAATACACTGCCCACGAAGCTGAGCAAATGGGAATGGTCAACAAAGTAGTTTCTTTGGACAAACTAGAAGACACTGTCATGGAGTGGTGCAAAATTATGCAAAAGCGAAGCCCTTTGGCGTTGCGAATGATAAAGCGTAGCTTAAATGCCGAACTTGACGGCCAACACGGACTCATGCAGTTAGCGGGTGATGCAACCCTAATGTACTATTTAATGGAAGAAGCGCAAGAAGGAAAAAATGCCTTTTTGGAAAAAAGAGATCCTAATTTTAAAAAGTATCCGAAATTTCCATAATTTTATATCCTAACCCTCAAATTACCTACCTATGCCTTTTATTAAAAAAGAAGACTTGTCTTCTTTATACAAAGAAATCGACGACAATTTAGAAAAAGTACGTATTTGCCAAAAGCAATACCAACTTTTAAAAAGCAAAGAAAACGCATCTTTAAAAAGGAATAATTCACAAACTATGACGGTACTTTTTTGGATTGTTTTGACAGTTTTTCTTTCTTATGGGTTAATGGTGCATTACAAACCACAATGGGTGGGTGTTCCGCCTAAATCAGTTTCCCCAGGAATGGTTCTTGTTTCCCAAGATAGCTTATCTTCACTGCAGTTAGCGTTAAATAAAGCTCCTCAAGAAACAGAAGTTGAAGATTTTGAGCTCGATGATGTGCCTGTTTATGCAGTGCAAATAGGAGCGTTTAAAAAGAAAGATTTATCCCTTTTTTCTGAAGGTTTCGTCAACTTTAGATTGTTTAAAAATCGTCCCTACAACACCTATTCGCTTGGTAATTTCTCAACTCACGAAGAAGCAAAGGCTTTTCAAAGAGAGTTGATTATATTAGGATTTAAAGATCCCGTAGTGGCTCTTTTTGAAAACGGAAAACGAATATTAATTAATCCGAACGATTAGATGAACACAATCCAAACTTGGATTCATGCTGCTCGACTGCGAACTCTTCCGCTTTCTGTCTCAGGAATCCTTGTGGGAGCTTCCTTGGCAAAACTTCAAGGTTTTTTTGACACTTCTTTGTTTGTTTTAGCATTGCTTACTACGGTTTCGTATCAAATACTCTCTAATTTTGCAAACGATTACGGAGACGGTGTTAAAGGTACAGATAACTCAAAGCGAGTAGGGCCTGCAAGAGCATTTCAGTCAGGAGCGCTTTCAAAAAAATCATTAAAAACAGGCATTGCCATTAATATTGCAATAGCCTTGTTGTTTACCGTAGCATTAATTATGACCGCTTTTTCAAACAACTTTTTGCTTATTGTTGTTTTTATGGGATTGGGAACGGTATCGATTTTAGCTGCTATATTTTATACCGTTGGAAAAAACGCCTATGGATATCGGGGTTTTGGAGATGTCTTTGTTTTTTTGTTTTTCGGAGGATTGAGCGTATTGGGTGCTTGTTTTTTGTTTACCCAAACCATTCAATGGTTGCATTTTTTTCCTGCAATAACCGTGGGGGTCATGAGCGTTGCTGTACTCAACCTTAATAATATGCGCGATGTTGATAATGACTCTGTTTCAAACAAAAAAACCTTGCCTGTTTTGTATGGGATGGGGTTTGCCAAAAAATACCATTTTACCTTATTGATTATTGCTTTAGGATCGGCAGTATGTTTTGCCTTAGTTCAAAATATTTCCTTACTGTTTTTGATAGCTTTTGTTCCCATTTTTTTTCATTTAAAACGAATAGCATCCATCAAAAATGCTTTAGAATTTGATCCTGAGTTGAAAGTAGTAGCACTCAGCACATTTTTGTTTTCACTCCTTTTTTTAGGAACCGTATTTTTAGGGTTATGAAAGCACGAATTTTAAAACACAAACTGCATTTTAAACAACCCAGTGGAACTTCGCGTGGGGTTCTTCATGATAAGCAAACATGGTTTTTAATCCTCGAAAACGAAAGCAGTGTTGGAGTAGGAGAATTTAGTATGCTAAAAGGTTTGAGCATAGACGACCGCCCTGATTATGAACAGAAACTTCAATGGGTTTGTGACAATATTCATCTTGGTGAACAGTCACTGTATGCTGAGTTATCAGAATTCCCGTCCATTCAATTTGGTGTCGAAATGGCGTTTCGGTCACTAATAAGTCAAGATCCTTTTCAGTTGTTTCCTTCTACTTTTACTCAAGGGAAAAGTTCCATTCCTATCAATGGATTGGTGTGGATGGGCACCAAAGAGTTTATGAATCAACAAATTAAAGAAAAAATTGAAAATGGGTTTGACTGTATTAAACTTAAAATCGGAGCTATTGATTTTGAAACAGAATGCCAAATTCTTCAATCCATTCGAGATAATTTTTCCGCAGCTGAAATTGAAATTCGTGTAGATGCTAATGGCGCATTTTCCTCGCCTCAGGCGTTGGAAAAACTCAAAAGATTGTCTGATTTTACCATTCACTCAATTGAGCAGCCCATAGCAGTTAATCAATGGGATGCAATGGCAGCTTTGTGTGAGCAATCTCCTATTGACATTGCTTTGGACGAAGAACTAATAGGTGTATTATCAACCTCAAAACGAATGAAATTGTTGGAAACTATTCAACCTCACTATTTGATACTCAAACCCAGTCTGATAGGTGGGTGGCAAGGCAGTGAATCGTGGATTGAGGCCGCACAACATCACAATATTGCTTGGTGGGCTACCAGTGCCCTTGAAAGCAATATTGGGCTCAATGCGATTGCTCAGTGGGTTTTTCTAAAACAAAACCCTCTTAAACAAGGCCTGGGCACTGGTGCCTTGTACACCAATAATATTGAAGCCCCTTTGGAGGTTCAAAAGGGATATTTATCGTATAACCAACAATCCCAATGGGATTTTAAATTGAATGCGTCATGTTTATAGAAAATGCATTAAAAGTCAAAAATGATTTTTGGAGATATCTCGTAGGTTCATTAATTGTAATAGCAGCAAATGTCATTGCTCAAATTCCTTTTGGAGTTGCTGTTGCTTTCAAACTTTCCCCAGAAAATATAGGAGGTCTATCTCAAAGTGAATTGATGAAAGTACTCGACTCTAATCTTACTTTCTTTTTAATAATGATTCCTTTTGCGGTTTCACTTTTGTTTTTATTTTTAGTCATTAAACAAATTCACAATCAATCGATAGTTTCCGTTACCACGTCGCGTTCTTCCATAGACTGGGGTAGAGTGCGCTTTTCTTTTTTTCTTTTGGCTGCACTAATAGTAGTAACTACAGGTATTGAATATATTGTGGCTCCGGAAGATTTTGTTTGGAATTTTCAGTCGACTCCCTTTTTAATTTTGTTGGTTTTGGTAGTTGTTTTTATTCCACTTCAAACCAGTTTGGAAGAATATCTTTTTAGAGGATATTTGATGCAAGGTTTGGGTGTGTTAGCAAAAAACCGCTGGATACCGCTTTTGGTAACCTCACTGATTTTTGGAGGTTTGCATTTTGCCAACCCAGAGGTGGAAAAGTTAGGTTCCTTTTTATTAGTATATTACATTGGTACGGGCTTGTTTTTAGGTATTATTACGCTAATGGACGAAGGAATGGAACTGGCCTTAGGATTTCATGCTGCAAATAATATTGCAGCTGCTTTGCTTGTCACAACCGATTGGAGTGTGTTTCAAACTCATGCAATTTTACTAGATATTTCCGAACCTGATTTGCTGCCTGTTTATGCTGCACTTGGAGTTTTTTATCCGCTAATGCTTTTTATTTATGCCAAAAAATACGGTTGGAATAATTGGGTTCAAAAACTAACAGGAAACATACAAATTTCAAAAATCTAATGATTCCACCTTTTCAAAATATACATCCGCAATTTCGATGGAACGGACAGGCTTATTCCTCAAAGGAATTGTTATTTCTGGCAAACGATTATTTGGTAAGTGATAACGAGTACAACCGATCGATAGGTGTTTTTATAAAAGATTGGTTCAACGATTCACCAACGATAACCCTTACAACATCAGGCTCGACAGGGATCCCCAAACAGATTGCTATTGCCAAAAAAGCGATGGTCGCATCGGCTTTGGCAACAGGCGATTTCTTTAATCTTCAACCGGACATGACGGCACTGCTTTGTTTGCCAGCAAATTTTATTGGTGGAAAAATGATGATAGTACGTTCGTGGGTTCTTGGATTACAGCTTACCATAGCAACTCCAAGTCAAAATCCCTTGATTGGCATTGAAGCCACCTTTGATTTTTGTGCTATGACACCTTATCAACTTCAGCATTCGTTGGGAAGTCTTTCCCAAATTAGTATTTTGCTAGTAGGTGGTGCTTCTGTATCTGAAACACTTTGTGGAAAAATTCAAGATGCGAAAGCCCGAGTTTTTGAAACCTACGGAATGACCGAAACGGTTTCTCACATTGCCGTTCGTCATTTAAACGGTAAAACAAGCCATCCTTTTTTTCAGTCCTTTCCTGAGGTAGCGTTATCGTTAGATTCGAGAGGGTGTTTGGTAGTCCATGCTCCACAAATTTCGCCAACACCTGTTGTTACAAACGATTTGGTTCGTTTGCACGGTTCCTCTTCTTTTGAATGGCTAGGAAGGTTAGATAGCGTGGTAAATAGTGGAGGAATTAAATTGATTCCTGAACAAATAGAACGCGCGTTGTCCTCTTTGTTTTCACAACGTTTTTTTGTAGCAGGACTTCCCGATGCTCAGTACGGTCAAAAACTGGTGCTTGTTGTTGAAGGAAATACTTCTGAACACTCTGTTGCCTCTTTAAAACAAAAAAGTTCGTTGCCGTCCATTCAGCTTCCCAAGGAAGTTTTTTTGGTTACCAAGTTTAGTGAGACTCCTAGTGGTAAAATCAATCGATTGGCAGTTTTAGAATCACTTTGCTAGAAATGCTTTAGCAAACAATTGTTAAAATAATTCTAAGATTTTATTGTGATTAAAGTGAAATTACGATATTTGGCATCCAATAACTAACAACTAATCCGTATGAAACTCAATAAAAATATAATCTTTGCGTTCGCATCGTTGATTCTCACTCTTTTGGGTATTGCTTTGGTACTTCTGGGTGTTTTTAAGTACCGCGAATATGCTATTGGATTTTCGGTAGCTGGAACGGGGTTTATTGCTATTGGTTGGGCGTTCAACGCCTTAAAAGGACGTGTTTAGTTATTCGTCATATTTTTGGGAACTACCCAAGCATCAAATTCTTCAGCAGTTACATGGCCTAATTTAATGGCTTCTTCTCGAAGTGTCGTTCCGTTTTTATGAGCTTCATTGGCAATTTCGGCAGCTTTGTAATAGCCTATTTTGGTATTCAATGCGGTAACTAGCATAAGAGAGTTGTCAACCAATTCGTTAATTCTACTATGGTTGGGCTCAATCCCGCTAACACAGTGTTCTGAGAAACTTAGAGAAGCATCTCCAAGCAATCGAGCAGATTCTAAAATATTAGCCGCCATCATGGGCTTAAAAACATTGAGTTCGTAATGCCCTTGAGCGCCACCAATAGAAAGCGCCACATCGTTTCCAATCACTTGTGCGCATACCATTGTTAGTGCTTCGCATTGCGTTGGATTCACTTTTCCAGGCATAATGGAGCTTCCAGGTTCATTGGCAGGAATAATGATTTCGCCAATACCAGAGCGAGGACCACTGGCCATCATTCGTATATCGTTGGCAATTTTGTTTAAAGCAACTGCCAGTTGTTTGAGTGCGCCGTGTGATTCAACCAATGCATCGTGGGCTGCTAAGGCCTCGAACTTATTTTTGGCACTTACAAAAGGCAACCTAGAAAACTCAGCAATATAATTAGCCACCAAAGGAGCATATCCTTTGGGAGTATTGATTCCTGTTCCTACTGCAGTTCCACCCAAAGCAAGTTCAGACAAATGGGGCAGTGTGTTTTTAAGCGCAGCTAGTCCGTGCTCCAATTGAGATACATATCCTGAAAACTCTTGCCCTAGAGTTAGTGGAGTAGCGTCCATTAGGTGCGTTCTTCCGATCTTGACCACGTCTTTAAAAGCTTCAGACTTTGCGCGAAAAACCTCCAATAAGGCAGTTATGTTTGGAATTGTTAGTGTTACAATTTTTTGATAAATAGCAATATGCATTCCCGTTGGAAAGGTGTCATTGGAAGATTGCGATTTGTTAACATCGTCGTTGGGTTGTAGGGTTTTTTCTCCTTTTCCCAAGGTGTTTCCTTCCAATACGTGAGCACGATTTGAAATAACTTCATTCACATACATATTGCTTTGTGTCCCTGATCCTGTTTGCCAAATAACCAAAGGAAATTCATCGTCCAAAGCACCGGTTAGAATTTCATCACATACTTGCGCAATCAAATCTCTTTTTTCGTTAGAAAGAACGCCTAAATCGCAATTGGCGTAGGCAGCGGCTTTTTTTAGGTAAGCAAAGCCATGAATAATTTCGATGGGCATGGATCCTGGATTGCCGATTTTAAAGTTGTTTCGAGAACGTTCTGTTTGTGCACCCCAATAACGATGGGCAGGAACTTCTACTGTTCCCATGGTATCTTTTTCAATTCGTACAGACATAATGTGGGTATTTGTATGCAAAGTTACAGTAAACGAATCACTTTTTCTTGTTAATAAACACTAAAAAGATGTTTGTAGTTGCCAAACTTTCTCAATATCTTTGTAACCGTTCAACAAAACAAACAGTTCTCATGTTCGAATTTGATCAGTATCTTGGTTTTTTAGCATTTCTATCCATTCTTACCCTAGGGTTTTGGTTGATGATCTTCCTTATAGGTTTTATTGTCCCTTACTGGTTAGTGGGTGCGCTAAAGGAACGTTTTAAAGAGCTTCGTGAGGCTAAAAAAGCCAAATAAGTATCATTTGACTTTTAAAAGTCAAAACCTTCTCTTTGATTGCTGCCTTGACCTCTCGATGGTCTTCGTGATTTCCTTTCATTAAATCGATAAGTGAAACTGAGTGTGTACGAAGGTTCTCTCCATTGAAATTCGCTGTAGTTTTTTATCGTTTCAGTCAGTAAATTAGACCGTCTGCGCTGGGAATTAAATACATCCGAAACTCGAAATGTAAGCGTGCCGTTGTCTTTCAAAACATCTTTGCTAATGGCTGTAGATACGGAGGCAAAGCCTTTAGATTTACTTTCTGCATTTTCTGAGGGTCCACGATAGAAAACATTGGTTTGCCAATCGATTTTCTTAGGTAATGTAAGCGTATTGGACAATCTTCCCGACCAGCTAGCGCTTTTTTTGTCGTAGATTTTACCGTTATGTCTTCCTTTCAAGTCGTTTGCAAAGAAATTAATATTTCCATTTACTCTCCATTTTTTGGAAAATGATGCAGAAGAATTTAATTCAAAACCGTATCGATTTTGGGAAGCCAAATTAATAGGATAGCGCCTAAGAATAGGTACTAAGGTTCCTCCGACTAAGGTTTGGTATCCTGTGTCTTCTAAAATAAAAGTAAAAACATCGGTTTGTCTTCTAAAGTAAACAGATCCATTCAATGTTATTTGCTCAAAACGTTTTAAATACCCCAAATCCACACCGTTGGAGTAGGAGGGTTGAATATCTGGGTTTCCTTGAAACAAGTTGGTAGCACTGGATCGCGAAGGAAATGGATTAATAAACCGCCCACGAGGCCTCGAAATTCTACGATTGAAGCCCAATGTAATGCTTTCATTGTCATTCAACTCATAAGATAAATTAAGGGTAGGGAACCAATCGCCATAAGAATTTTTCTTAGTTGTTTCCAACGTTTTTTGATTGATTGTAATTTCGGATTGCTCAAATCGAAGCCCTAAGAAATAAGAAAATTTACCATGCTTGTTCCCATACTGCGTATATACGGCATAAATGTTTTCTTGATATTCGAGTGTATTGTTTAAAGCAACCTCAAATTCTCCAGTGTCGTTTTCATTTGTTAACTCATATAGTAAGCCAATATCTTTTTGTGCACTTCGAAAGCCTGCTTCAAACTGCCCGTTTTCACTGAACGGATTGACATAATCGGCTTGTATCAGTATCTGATCAAAGGATTCCTCCGTAAGAACAGTTTCACCCAGTTTTTGACTTGGATTAGGAGCTATTTCATTAATAAAAACATCGCCATCTTCAACTTCTTCACTGTGTTCCTTTTGAAAGTCAAAGGACAAAACATGGCCTTCTTCGTTGAAATTATGATTGAAGTTCAAATTGAATTCTATGGTGTTGTCAACTTCCTTTTCTTTTTCTTGTCTTTGTGTCTCAACGGTTGCTTTGCCATAATCAGTAGAGAATAGCTGATTTGTTGCCACGTTGTTGTTATCTCTGTCGTTTAAAAATAGAGAGGTGGTAAGAGATGATTTTTTAGTTATAAAATATTCGATTCCTACGTTGGTATTCCACCCTATTCTGTTTCTGTCAAAAATTCGATTTTCAATCAATTCATCGTTTCCTTCTGGGTTTATAAATTCGGATTTGTAATAACTGTTTCCCAGTGAATTGGAATTGTTATATCCTGAATTTAAAAACAGATTGTAGGTGTTTGTTCTGTAGTTGATGTTACCGGAAAGACCGAAGCTTTTTGGGTAGGCAATATTCGAACTTAACGATCCATTGAAGCCGCCAAATTTGTTTTTTACAAGTATTATATTAATAATTCCTGCCGAGCCTTCTGCCTCGTATCGTGCTGAAGGAGAGGTAATTACTTCGACTTTGTCGATGGTTTCGGCAGGCAATTGCCTCAAGGCATCTCCGCCACTGAGTCCCACCAAACTCGAGGGTTTTCCATTGATAAGAATTCGCACATTTTGATTTCCTCTAAGTGCTACGTTTCCTTCAATATCAACACTTACTGAGGGTACGTTGTCAAGCACGTCAGAAACAGTTCCTCCTCGTATGGTAAGGTCTTTTCCAACATTGTAAACCCGTTTGTCCAAACGAATTTCTACTTCGGTTTTTTCCCTTACAATCGTAACATTTTCGAGTTGTTGCGTGTCAATTTCCAAAAGGACAGTTCCTAAATCCAAGTCGTTATTAATTTTGACAGGAGTAATTTTTTTGGATTCAAAGGATATATAATCAATCAAAACAGTGTATGTTCCTTTTGCCAATTCAATTGCAAAGGTTCCATCTGTGTTTGTAATGCTTCCTTCAACAAGCTGATTGGTATTGGAATCCAACACACTAACCGTACAATATTCCAATGGAATGTTGGTTTGTTGATCGACAACTTTTCCACTCAAGGTAACGCTTTGAGAAAAAATGAATTGAATGCTTAGCAATGCCACACCAATTAAAAAGTTTTTTTTAACCCTATTTTTCATCCAATTAGTGTTGTAAATAGATTAAAATATTTTCCAATGGCCTTCCTAAAATCACATTTTTTTGGGTAATTAAAAGCGGACGCTCCAAAAGTATGGGGTGTTCTATTACCGCTTCAACAAGCGTCTCTTTTGACATTGTTTTTCCTTTGAAATTCTCTTTCCACACGGCTTCATTTTTCCGAATGAGATCATCGGAACTGCCTGAGTAAGTATCAAAAATCCAAGCGACTGTTTCTTTCGAAGGTGGTTGTTTAAGATAAAGTACCGTATCAAATTTTACACTGTTTTCCGTTAACAAATTCAGTGCCTCCCTCGATTTTCGGCATCTTGGATTGTGGTAAAGTTTTAATTTTTCAGACATGATAGGTTCATTTTTATCAGTTCGTTTTTAAGTTGTTCTGGTGACTGAAAGTGAATTCCTTTCATTCCCGATGCAATAGCGCCATCAACGTTGCTTTTCCGATCGTCAATAAACACTGCTGTGTTTGGATCAATTTGATAGCGATCAAGGGTAAGATTATAAATTGCAGCTTGTGGCTTGATCATTTTTTCTTCTCCCGAGACTACGATTCCTTCAAACCATCCCAAAAAATCAAAGCGATCGAGGGCAATGGGAAAAGTTTCGTGACTCCAATTGGTCAGTGCAATTAGTCGGATTCCCTCAGCATTTCTAAGTTTGTTCAATATTTCTACTGAGCCAGCTATTGCATTTCCCAGCATTTCTTCCCAGCGACCGTAATACATTCGAATGTGTTTTTCATATTCGGGGAAAAGTCGGACACGCTCTTCAGTAGCTTGTTGGTAGGGTGTTCCTGCGTCTTGCTGTTCATTCCATTCAGAGGTACAGATGTTTTCAAAAAACCAATTCATTTTCTCACGGTTGCCATCGAATTCGTCCAGAAATACGTATTCAGGATTCCAGTCAATCAGCACTCCGCCTAGGTCAAATATGACAGTTTGTATATTCATTTTATGATTCATTTGAGTTCATTAGATAAGCTTTTAAAAACGAATTGATGTTACCGTTCATCACTCCGTCCACATCGGCTGTTTCGTGATTGCTTCTGACGTCTTTTACTAGCTTGTAGGGTTGCATCACATAATTGCGAATTTGAGAACCCCACTCAATCTTCATTTTGCCAGCTTCAATATCATCTCTGGCGGCCATTCGTTTTTTGATTTCAATTTCATAAAGTTGCGAACGCAACATTTGCATGGCGCGATCTCGATTGTCGTGTTGAGACCGGGTTTCGGAACAAGAGATTTGAATACCAGTAGGCTTGTGGGTTAATTGTACTTTGGTTTCTACTTTGTTTACATTTTGCCCACCTGCACCGCTCGAACGCGAGGTTATGATTTCGATATCGGCAGGATTGATGTCAATAGCGATGGTGTCGTCCACCAACGGATACACATATACCGAAGCAAAGGAGGTATGTCTTTTGGCGTTGCTGTCAAAAGGAGATATCCGTACCAATCGATGTACTCCGTTTTCTCCTTTCAGCCATCCAAAGGCATATTCGCCATCAATTTCTAGTGTCACCGTTTTGATTCCAGCTACATCGCCATCTTGAAAATTGAGTTCTTTTATTTTGAACCCGTTTTTTTCAGCCCACATGATATACATTCGCATGAGCATAGAAGCCCAATCGCAGCTTTCGGTTCCACCGGCTCCAGCTGTTATTTGAAGCACTGCACTCATAGCATCTCCTTCTTTGGAAAGCATGTTTTTAAACTCAAGCGTTTCAAGAAATGAACGTGTAGTCTCGTATTGCTCAACAACTTCGGCGTCACTTACTGCTTGTTCTTTATGGAATTCAACAAGAACTTCTAAATCCTCAAACAAGGTTTGGGCTTTTTCGTAGTCCAAAACCCATTGTTTGACAGAGCGCAGCTCTCGCATGTGTTGTTCGGCAACTTTGGAATCGTTCCAAAAATTAGGATCAAAAGTAGTTTCTTCTAAATTGGCTACTTCAATTTTTTTGGCATCAATGTCAAAGATACCTCCTTAACGCACCGAGGCGATTCATGAGATCTTTTATTTGATCGGTAGTTGTCATAAGAATTTTTACAAAGCGTAAAAATAAAGGTTATATTTAATCCCTCACATAGGAATTACAGATTTTTTTATTAAAACCTTGATCCATGAATATAAATTTAAAAAGCGATACGATTACACGTCCAACTCCTGCAATGCTAGAAGCCATGATGTCTGCAAAAGTAGGAGACGATGTGTATAAAGAAGATCCGACTACCAATAAGTTGGAAGCCTCTTTGGCTCATTTATTTGGAATGGAGGCCGGGTTGTTTTTTCCCACAGGTTCTATGGCCAACCAAGCAGCGATAAAACTGCATACTCAGCCTGGCGAACAACTCATTTGCGATCATTATGCACACGTATTTAACTACGAAGGCGGGGGTGTTAGTTTTAATAGCGGTGTTTCTTGTCAACTTATAAAGGGAGATCGTGGATTGATTACCGCACAACAAGTAGCGTCTGCAATCAATCCACCCGATTTTTACCACAGTCCCTTAACAACCCTAGTCTGTGTGGAAAACACAACCAACAAAGGAGGTGGCGCCTGTTATGATATTACCGAATTGAAACGTATTCAACAGGTTTGCAAAAAACACGGACTTCGCTACCACCTCGATGGAGCAAGAATTTGGAACGCTTTAGAGGCAACCGATACAAGTCCCAAACAATACGGAGAAATAGTTGATTCTATATCGGTTTGTTTAAGCAAAGGCTTGGGTTGTCCGGTTGGTTCGGTACTGCTAGGGAGTCGCGAGTTTATTAATAGAGCCATGCGCGTTCGAAAGGTTTTGGGAGGCGGTATGCGTCAAATTGGCTACTTGGCTGCAGCAGGCTTGTTCGCATTGGAGCATAACAGAGAACGATTGGTTGATGACCACCGCCGTGCGAAAGAACTGGAAGCCACATTAAAAAAATTATACATTATTGATCATGTAGAACCCGTAGAGACCAATATCGTTATATTCACCCTAGTTCCCAGTATTGACCCAGAGATATGGAATGCTTTTTTAATCAAAAACAATATATCCTTGAGTCAAATGGGCGAGGGAAAGTGGCGCATGGTTACGCACTTGGACTATACCGAAGCGCACCATCAAAAGTTTCTTGAAATGCTATTAGATAGTTTTGCTTAATTATAAATATACTGACAATTTTTGTACATTGAACCTTGCTAAATAAAAAACCCTCAATCCATGAAAACGTATCTTTTTCCTATCATTTTTTCTGTTACTTTTGTGCTCTCTTGTACTAAAAAAGAGAAACCCACTAAAGAAATGATTATGAATGCACCTAGGGCCGAAAAAATTCCTACCATGTTGAAAAAGCATGACGATCTTCGAATTGATAATTATTTTTGGCTTAACGATCGAGAAAATCCAGAAGTCATTGATTATCTAGAGCGCGAAAACGACTACAATGATAAAATGACAGCTCATACGTTGGATTTTCAAAAAAGTCTGTTCGAGGAAATGAAATCTCGAATCAAAGAAGACGACGAGTCGGTGCCTTATTTTTACAATGGATATTGGTACATCACCCGATATGAAGAAGGAAAACAATATCCGATTTATACTCGTAAAAAATTATCCATGGAAGCTGACGAAGAAATTCTCTTTGATTGCAATGAAATGGCCAAAGGACACAGTTATTTTCGACTTACAGGCATCGAAATTAGTCCTGACAACAAATTGGCCGCATTTGCTGTTGATACAGTTTCTAGACGTCAATACACCCTTCAAATTAAAAACTTGGAAACGGGTACTATATACCCCGAAACTATCGAAAACACTACTGGAAACAGCTCATTTGCTAATGACAATCAAACCTTATTTTATACTCAAAAAAACCCGAAAACACTTCGTTCGGAACGTATTTTTAAGCACAAACTAGGAACACTCGCGCTTGAGGATACAATGATTTTTCATGAAAAAGACGATACGTTTTACACTTTTGTTTACAAGTCAAAATCTCGAAAGTACTTGATTATCGGATCAACAAGTACCCTTACTTCCGAATATCAAATTTTGGATGCTAATACACCCGACGCAGCTTTTAGCATCTTTCATCCTAGAGAACGTGGCTTGGAATATGGAATTTCTCATTTTGGAGATTATTTTTATGTGGTTACCAATGCTGATCAAGCGACGAACTTTAAATTGATGAAAACTCCAATTGATAATACATCACGAGCTAACTGGGAAGCGGTAATTCCACACCGAGAAGATGTATTATTGGAAGGCATTGATATTTTTAAAGATTATTTGGTGGTAAGTGAACGTTCTAACGGGTTGAATCAAATCCATATTCAACGTTGGGATGGATCGGTCAATTATTATTTGCCTTTCAACAGCCAAACCTACACTGCTTATACCACAACCAATATCGATTTCAATACGCAAACCCTTAGATATGCTTACAATTCCATGACGACGCCTTCTTCAGTGATTGATTTTGATATGGAAACCCAAGAAAAAACTGTACTGAAAGAACAGCAAGTATTGGGAGGGGAGTTTGACAAAAACAACTATGTTTCTGAGCGTCTTTGGGCGACAGCGGCAGACGGAACACTGATTCCTATTTCTTTGGTACATCGAAAAGACGTTCCAAAGAACCCTAACAATCCATTGTTGTTGTACGGGTACGGTTCGTACGGAAACACCATCGATCCCTATTTTTCAACCGTTCGTTTGAGTTTATTAGACCGAGGTTTTGTTTTTGCAATTGCGCACGTTCGTGGAGGACAGTATTTGGGTCGTCAATGGTATGAAGACGGAAAGCTATTGACAAAGAAAAACACCTTTACCGATTTTATTGACTGTTCCAAATTTTTAATCAATCAAGGATATACCAGTCCCGAGCATCACTATGCTATGGGCGGATCGGCAGGTGGTTTGCTTATGGGTGCCATTGTCAATATGGCTGCTGAACTATATAACGGAATAGTTTCGGCCGTTCCTTTTGTGGATGTAGTGACTACCATGCTCGACGATAGTATTCCGCTTACTACGGGAGAATATGACGAATGGGGTAATCCAAACGATGGTACTTATTACAAATACATCAAAAGTTATTCTCCTTACGACAACGTTTCGGCACAAGCATACCCCAATATGTTAGTAACTACTGGATTGCATGATTCGCAGGTACAGTATTGGGAGCCCGCCAAGTGGGTGGCTAAACTGCGTGAATTGAAAACCGATTCCAATTTATTGTTGCTTCACACCAATATGGATGCAGGACACGGAGGCGCTTCGGGAAGGTTTGAGGCCTTAAAAGAAATTGCCGAAGAGTACGCTTTTTTGTTTGATTTGGAGGAAATACACGACTAATTATTGATTTTTTTTTGTTGAGAAAAGTGTTTTTACTAAATTCGTAGGCGTAAGTAACCCCAAAAATTACTTAACCACTTTATGAAACATCACAACCAAGTTTCAGGGAATGTCCTTGAGCTTATAGGCAACACACCGCTTATTAGTGTTCCTTCTATCACAGAACAATTTCTAGGTTCCTATTATACAAAATTCGAAGCCTTTAACCCCGGTCACTCAACCAAAGACCGAATTGCTTTATACATTATTGAAAAGGCAGAAGAGGCAGGTATTTTAAAGCCGGGCGATACCATTATTGAAACCACCTCAGGAAATACGGGTTTTAGTTTGGCAATGGTCAGTGTTATTAAAGGGTACGAATGTATTTTAGCATTGACTTCCAAGTCGTCTCCAGACAAGATAGACATGTTACGCGCTATGGGTGCTAAGGTATATGTGTGTCCTGCACATGTTACTGCAGACGATCCACGATCTTACTATCAAGTAGCCAAGCGTTTGCACGAACAAATCAAAGGGTCGTTGTATATCAATCAATACTTTAACGAGTTCAACACAGAAGCGCACTACAAAACAACCGGTCCCGAAATTTGGGAACAAACCCAAGGAAAAATAACCCATTTGGTAGCCAGTAGTGGAACCGGTGGAACGCTTTCGGGTGTGGGACGCTATTTGAAAGAACAAAATCCAGCTATCAAAATCATTGGAGTGGATGCGTATGGTTCGGTTTTAAAAAAATTCCACGAAACCCAAGAATTTGACGAAAGTGAAATTTACCCCTATCGCATAGAAGGTTTGGGTAAAAATTTGATTCCAACCACCACCGATTTTGAGGTGATTGACCATTTTGAAAAAGTAACAGACGAAGCTAGCGCCCATTCGGCACGAGAAATTGCCAAAAAAGATGGATTGTTTGTAGGCTATACTTCCGGAGCAACATTCCAGGCGGTAAAGCAACTTTCTAGGAAACAGTTTTTTGATAAAAACAGCCAAGTAGTCATGATTTTTTGTGATCACGGTTCGCGGTATATGAGTAAAATTTACTCCGATACTTGGATGCGCAAACAAGGTTTTTTTGACAGTACCAATTTGGAAGAAGAAAAGACCATTGAATATATTAAATAACCCATTTCACACCTATTTCAATATTGAAAATTACCTATGATGCAAGATTTATTTGATAAAATAAGAAATGACAAAGGCCCTTTAGGAAAATGGGCTGCTGTAGCCGAAGGATACTACGTGTTTCCAAAATTAGAAGGTCCTATTTCACACCGAATGGGTTTTCGAGGAAAGGAAGTTATTGTATGGAGTGTAAATGATTATTTGGGGTTGGCAAATCACCCAGAAGTTCGTAAAGCCGATACAACGGCTGCCTCAAAGTACGGTTCGGCCTATCCTATGGGCGCGCGAATGATGTCGGGACATACCGATTTGCACGAACAACTCGAACACGAACTGGCCGCATTTTCCCAAAAAGAAGCCGCCTATGTGCTTAATTTTGGATATCAGGGCGTACTCTCCATTATCGATACCTTGGTCAACAAACACGATGTGATTGTCTATGATGTCGATGCTCATGCTTGTATTGTTGACGGCGTTCGATTGCATATGGGCAAGCGATTTACGTATCGACACAACGATGTCAAAAGCTTGGAAAAAAACTTGGAACGCGCTACTCGGACTGCTGAACAGTCGGGTGGAGGGATTTTGGTAATTTCCGAAGGTGTTTTTGGAATGCGCGGCGAACAAGGCAAACTGAAAGAAATTGTTGCCCTTAAAAAGAAATTCAACTTTCGGTTGATGGTCGATGATGCCCACGGTTTTGGAACGCTCGGTAGTACCGGTGCAGGAGCAGGAGAGGAGCAAGGAGTACAAAAAGATATAGATGTGTATTTTGCCACTTTTGCCAAGGCCATGGCCAGTACTGGCGCCTTTGTTTCTGGAGATACAGAAATTGTAGAATACCTCAAATACAACATGCGTTCGCAAATGTTTGCCAAGTCTTTGCAAATGCAATTGGTAAGCGGCGCCCTAAAACGCCTCGAACTGCTTCGCAACCACCCCGAGCTTCGAACGCAACTTTGGAAAAACGTAAAAGCACTGCAAAGCGGCCTTCAGTCGCAAGGTTTTGATATAGGCACCACACAAAGTTGTGTGACCCCTGTGTATTTGAAAGGAAGCATTCCTGAGGCCTTGGTGTTGGTCAAAGATTTGCGGGAAAATCACCGTATATTTTGCTCCATTGTGGTGTACCCAGTGATTCCAAAAGGATTGATCTTGTTGCGACTGATTCCTACCGCCTCGCACACAGCGAAGGATATCGAAGAAACCCTTACGGCTTTTTCAACCGTTCGAGAACGCCTTAATAGCGGAGTGTACAAACGAATGTCTGAGGGAGTTGCGGTTTAAATTATGTGAATTTTTAGTTCGTCATTCTAGTTCAATTGTTTTGTAATTAGTTACACTTAACGATTCGTTTTCAAAAAAAGATGTATTTTTGTAGCTAAATCAAGCGTGATGAGCCAAAAAGTATTACTAAACGCTACCGAAATTACGATCATTCTCAATCGGTTGGCTTGTCAGTTGATAGAAACTCATTTAGACTTTTCCAATACAGTATTAGTAGGCCTTCAGCCCCGAGGAATTTATGTTGCCAAACGTTTGGCGGCATTGCTTACCGAAGAATACGGCATCAAAAACTTACAATTGGGTTATTTGGACATTACCTTTTTTAGGGACGATTTCCGAAGAGGCGATAAAGTACTCAATGCCAGTAAAAACGAAATGGAAGTTGCTGTGGAAGACAAAAAAGTAGTCCTCATCGATGACGTGCTTTATACCGGACGTAGCATTCGAGCGGCGCTTACTGCCATTCAATCCTACGGTCGGCCTTCAGAAATTGAACTATTAACCCTAATCGATCGAAGATTTTCAAGACATCTGCCCATTCAACCCAATTACCGGGGACGGCAAGTCGATGTGATCAAAAACGAAAAAGTAATTGTTTCTTGGAAAGAAGTCGATGGTAAGGACGTAATATATATGGTAAACAAATAATTCAATGAGCCAACTCAGTGTAAAACATCTTTTGGGAATCAAATACCTGCAACCTGCAGACATTGAATTGATTTTTGAAACGGCTGATCATTTCAAAGAGGTTATCAATCGAACCATCAAAAAAGTGCCTTCGCTGCGCGACGTTACCATTGCCAATTTGTTTTTTGAAAACAGTACACGTACCAAGTTATCTTTCGAATTGGCCCAAAAACGACTCTCTGCGGATGTCATCAACTTTTCGGTGGGTCAGTCTTCGGTCAAAAAAGGGGAGACGCTAATTGATACGGTCAACAATATTTTATCCATGAAAGTCGATATGGTGGTCATGCGACATCCCAATCCAGGAGCCAGTGTGTTTTTGGCAAACAATGTGAACTCGTGTATTATTAATGCCGGAGACGGTACGCATGAGCATCCAACACAAGCCTTGCTCGACACTTATTCGATTCGAGAACGTTTGGGAGATGTGGCTGGAAAAAAAGTCGTAATCGTAGGAGATATATTGCACTCGCGTGTGGCGCTTTCAAACATCTTTGCTCTTCAAAAATTGGGGGCAGAAGTAAAAGTTTGCGGTCCCAAATCGTTGCTACCCAAACATATCGAAGCAGTGGGCGTGGGCATAGAAACCGATTTGCGTAAGGCGCTCAACTGGTGCGATGTAGCCAATATGCTTCGAGTCCAAAACGAACGAATGGATGCTAGTTATTTTCCTTCCACTCGAGAATATTCGCAACAGTTTGGAATTGACATGCCTCTTTTGGACTCTTTGGACAAACAAATTGTGATTATGCATCCCGGTCCTATCAATCGCGGAGTGGAAATTACCAGCGATGTCGCTGACTCCGATCATGCGATTATTTTAGATCAGGTCGAAAATGGCGTAGCCATTCGTATGGCAGTTATGTATTTATTAGCCTCAAAAATTCAGTAAATAATGATTGTTCAAAATAAAGAAATTGCCACCGTAGTGGTTCAGGAAAGAAGCGATGGACGCTTGTATGACTTCCGAATAAAATTTAAAAAGGCTTACAAAGAATTTAACGCCAATAATATTGTTCTCGATATGTCCAATATCAGTCGCATAACACTCAAAGATGTGATGGAGTTTCGAGAAATTTCAGAAATCCACAAAAAGCTAACTAAAAAGTCCTTTGTAATTGCCGTTGGAGCCAATCCTGCGTTTAAGTTACCAGAAGCCATTGTATGCGCCCCTACATTGCAAGAGGCCTTGGATTTGGTGGAAATGGAAGAAATTGAACGGGATCTAGGATTTTTGTAATACCTTACGTCTTGTAATATGTATTTATGAAACGAACACTAACAAATTTTAAAAATACATTCACAAAAGAGAGTGTTTAAAATTTTTAATGATAGAATGAGTACAGCGAGTGGTTGCACACGTTCTCAATTTTATAATTATCATAAAATCAATTAATTACTAAAATTTAAACGTGTGAAAATTACCATTTTGGGTTGTTTTTCAGCGACTCCACATTCCAATAAAAATCCCACAGCTCAATTGCTAGAAATGAGAGGGCATCATTTTTTGATTGATTGTGGCGAAGGAACGCAAGTACAAATTCGGAAGGCAAAAGCCAAATTTTCAGAAATCAAGCATATTTTTATTTCTCATTTGCACGGCGATCATTTTTTTGGTCTGGCAGGATTGATTTCATCCTTTCGTCTTTTAGGAAGAGAAGCTCCTTTGCATGTGTACGGCCCTAAAGGCATCAAAGAAGCCATTACCTTATTACTTAAACTAGGAAATTCTTGGACCAATTATCCATTGCATTTCCATGAATTGACAGCCACATCGTCAGAAGTGATTTTTGAAGATGAGAAGCTATGGGTAAAAACCATTCCTTTGAATCATCGTGTCTATACCAATGGATTTTTATTTGTTGAAAAAGAAAAGCCACGAAAATTAAATCCCCAAGCGGTGGAAGCATTGGAAATTGATAAAAGTCAGTATCACAACATCAAAGAAGGGAAAGATGCTACCAATGCCTCGGGAGAACGAATATCCAACAAGCGCCTCACTTTGGATCCCGATCCACCTAAAAAGTATGCGTATTGCAGTGATACAGCGTACCATCCGTCCATAATTCCAATTATTGAACGTGCGACAGTACTTTATCACGAATCTACTTTTTTGGACAGTCATATTGAATTGGCAGCAAAAACCAAACATTCCACCGCCAAACAAGCGGCTTCTATTGCGCAGCAAGCCCATGTTGGCACCCTGATTTTGGGACACTATTCTTCCCGCTATAAAAATTTGGAGGACTTTGTTACCGAAGCATCCTCAGTATTTAAAAACGTGCAATTGGGAGAAGACGGTAAGGTGTTTTCGTTTTAATTACGTTTCAAAATACGTAACTTGCAGTTTCAAACACATTCGCTATGAATAGAGATTTAGGAGCCTATCGAAAAAGCTACGAACAACAAGCCCTTTCTGAGGATAAAATGCCTTCACATCCTGTTGATTTTTTTGAACAGTGGTTTAAGGAGGTTCAAAGCGAGGGTGGTATTGAAGAAGTGAACGCAATGACCCTTGCTACGGTCAACGCCCAAGCTCAGCCTCAAGCTCGTATTGTTTTGCTGAAAAGTTTTTCAAAAGAGGGTTTTGTGTTTTACACCAATTACGAAAGTAACAAAGCACGTTCTATGGAAGCCAACGAAGCGGTGAGTTTGTCTTTTTTCTGGCCCAATCTGGAACGGCAAGTGATTGTTTCAGGAACGGTTTCTAAAGTTCCTGCCGCCGTGTCAGATGCGTATTTTGCTTCGCGGCCAAAGGGTAGTCAACTCGGGGCATGGGTTTCCCAACAAAGCCAAGTGATTGCTTCATCTCAACAACTTTTAGATCGATTAGAAGCCTTAGAGAAAAAATACGAAAACAAGCCTGTCAAGCGTCCTGCGCACTGGGGTGGCTATGTTGTGGCTCCGCAACGTATCGAATTTTGGCAAGGACGTCCCAATCGCCTTCACGACCGAGTGCGTTACCGAACTGACAATGGGAATTGGATCAAAGAACGTTTGTCACCATGAAACGAATAGTAACAAATTTTAAAAAATACATTCACAAAAGAGAATGTTTAAAATTTTTAATGAGAGAACGAGTACAGCGAGTGGTTGCACACGTTCTCAATTTTATAATTATCATAAAATCAATTAATTACTAAAATTTAAACGTGTGAAAAAATTGGTTTTGGTACGTCATGCAAAATCCTCTTGGGAAGGGAATTACTCAGACAGAGAACGCCCTATCAAGTCCAGAGGAATACGCGATGCGTATTTGACGGCCAATGCATTGCATGAAAAAGCATTTTCATGGGATGCAATCTATACCAGTCCAGCCAAACGAGCCTACGAAACGGCGCTCATTTTTGTGGAAGTATTGAAATGCGACCCCGATGCCTTAACAATAGAAGAAGCTTTGTATGATTTTGACGGAAGGGCTCTCAAAGAGTTTGTTTGTTCTTTGCCCGATCATCATAATTCGGTGCTTGTTTTTGGTCATAATCACGCGCTTACTGCTCTTGCTAATCACTGGGGAGGGTTTGTGACCGACAACGTTCCCACGTCTGGAATTGTAATTCTTGATTTTGATGTATCTTTGTGGTCAACAATAGAATCTGCAAACGCTCAATGCCTATTTCCAAAACAGTTCCGTTAACGTCCAATTCACCTCGCTTTGTAAATCGTGAAATCAGTTGGTTGGATTTTAATGCCCGAGTTCTTCAAGAAGCCCAAGACGATTGCGTTCCATTAATTGAAAGGCTTCGTTTTATAGGGATTTTTTCAAACAATTTGGACGAGTTTTACAAGGTGCGCTACGCAACAGTAAAACGCATTGCCCTGAGTGAAAAATCGGGACGAAAAGCCTTTGGTGGTCAAACGGCACAAGATTTATTGAACGAAATTACTCAAAAAACAATTGCACTTCAGAAAGAAAGCTTGAAAACTCTAGAGTCGATTCAAACGCTTTTAAAAAAAGAAAACGTTTTTTTTATTAATGAAAAACAAATTACTTCCAAGCAAGCTGATTTTTTACACGATTATTTTATTCATACCATAAGCCCTGCATTGTCAACAATAGTTTTGGACGACAGCAATCAGTTTCCTCATTTAAAAGATCGATTTGCTTTTTTGGCCATTCGTATGGAGATTGAGCAAGACAACGAACAAACTCAACAATATGCGCTGATTGAAATTCCCGAAACCATTAGTCGTTTTGTGGTATTGCCTTCCGAAGACACTACCCAACAAGTAATGCTTATCGACGATGTGATTCGATTTCATCTGAATTCAATTTTCAGTATTTTCAAACACCGACATATTGAGGCACACATGATTAAAATTACACGCGATGCCGAATTGGACATTGACGATGATTTGAGCAAAAGCTATGTAGAAAAAATTGCAGAAAGCGTGAATGACCGTTTGGACGGAGATCCTGTACGTTTTGTGTACGATCAAGAAATTAATAAAGAAACGTTGCATTTTTTGTTGTCCAAAATGGGGGTCAATCCCAATACCGATAGTCTCATACCTGGCGGGCGATATCACAACCGTCGAGACTATGTGGGTTTTCCCAGTTTGGGAAGAAAAGAACTGCTCTATCCTACCATTGAGCCGTTGCCTATTGAGGGGTTGAGTTTGGAGGAACGTTTGTTTGACCGTATTTTACAAAAAGATTTTTTACAATACACTCCTTATCATACGTTTTCGTATGTGGTTAAGTTTTTACAAGAGGCGGCATTGGATCCGAAGGTAAAGCATATTTATATTACCATTTACCGTCTCTCCAAAATATCAAATGTGGCAAATGCACTGATCAATGCAGCTAAATCGGGTAAAAAGGTTACGGTTCAAATTGAGTTGCAAGCTCGTTTTGATGAGCGTGCTAACATTCGCTACGCAGAACAAATGAAAGCAGAGGGAGTGCAGCTAGTTTTTGGTGTTCCCGGTCTAAAAGTACATAGTAAAGTGTGTGTTGTAGAACGCTTGGAAAACAAAAAAATAAAACGGTACGGCTTTATCAGTACAGGAAATTTCAATGAATCTACGGCACGAATTTATACAGATTACACCTTGTTTACTGCCAATCAATCGATATTGAAAGAAGTAGCCAAAGTGTTTCAATTTTTCAACACACCTTACAAAAACTACAAATACAAACACCTTATAGTATCTCCTCATAGCACAGAAAAGGAGTTTAAAAAACACATTCAGAAAGAGATTGACAACGCTTCCAAAGGAAAATCAGCTTCCATTCGAATTAAAATCAACAACCTAACCAGTTACCGAATGATAGAAGCCCTTTATGCCGCAAGCCAGGCCGGTGTAAACATACAAATGATTGTTCGTGGGGTATGTTGTTTGATTCCTGGAGTAAAGGGGATGAGTGAAAATATTGAAGTTATCAGTGTGGTTGACAAGTTTTTGGAACATACACGACTGCTTATTTTTGAAAATGATGGCAATCCCAATGTATATATTTCCTCTGCCGATTGGATGACACGCAATATCGAAAATAGGGTAGAAGTGTCTTGTCCTATTTATGACCCAAGCAGTAAACAAGAATTGATAGATACGTTTGGTATTTGTTGGTCTGAAACTGTAAAAGCGCGTCAGATCAACACAGTAAACATCAATCAATACCGTGCTGGGAAAAAAACCGAGGTGCGTTCTCAATTTGCCACCTATGACTATTACAAACAACGAATGCTTTACCTAAATCCCGACGCCTCTTGAAACTTAAAAAAGTAGCAGCTATTGATGTTGGTTCCAATGCGGTTCGTTTGTTGATTTCAAATGTCGTTATCAATAAGGGTAAAAAACCCACGTTTACTAAAAACGCAATGATTCGTGTGCCCATTCGATTGGGACAAGACTCTTTTACGGTTGGTGAAATTTCTAAAAGAAATCGACATCGAATGATTGATGCTATGAAAGCCTTTCGTTTGTTGCTCAAGATTCATAATGTGGATACGTATATGGCTTGTGGTACTTCAGCGCTTCGTGAGGCCAACAACAGTCAGAAATTGGTTAAAAAAATCAAAAAAGAAACGGGAATTAAAATTGATATTATCGATGGTCGGCGAGAAGCTGAAATTATAGCTTCTTCCGAATTGTACGATCTAATGAAACCCGACAAAGCCTATTTGTATGTTGATGTAGGAGGTGGAAGCACTGAGCTTACCGTTTTTTCAAAAGGTTCCATTTTGACTTCCAAGTCGTTTAAAATCGGAACGGTGCGTTTGCTCAACAAAATGGTTTCTGAGGCTGTTTGGAGTCAACTTCGTTTGTGGATAAGCAAGCATACCCATGCATTGGAAAATTTAGCGGTGGTTGGTTCGGGTGGAAATATCAACAAACTGTTTAAGTTGTCGGGAAAGAAATACGGAACGCCTTTGACTTATATTTACATGAACGATCAATACGAGTTGCTCAATAAGATGTCTTACGATACGATGATTTCGGATTTGCACCTCAATCCCGATCGTGCGGATGTGATTGTTCCTGCCACGCGAATCTACCTTATGGCTATGAAATACAGCGGTGCTGCTCACATTCACGTTCCTAAAATTGGTCTGGCTGATGGAATGGTAAAGCTGCTCTATAAAGAAAAAAGCACCAAAAAATCATAAAAAAATGCCAATCAAACGATTGGCATTTTTGTTTTTAAAAGAAACTCGGGATTATAATTTCTGAATTTTCAATAAAATCTCGGCTAGTTTTTGTGGCTGTGAAAAATTGGGTGTGTGACTTGACGCCAAACTGAATGATTTTGCTACCTGATCTTTGTACATCGCTCGTTGCACTTCAATTGGAATCGCCCGATCCTCTGTACACTCGATGTAGTATTTGGGAACACTTCCAAAGTTTGCATCCGTAATTTCCAGTTCATAAGACAAAGGCGCAGCAGGCTCAGGAACAATATAGGGTTTGGCAGCTGCAAAGGCTTCGGTAGGAATATCGTGTGCAAAGGCATTTTGAATTTCTTCTTCCTTTACCAAGGCATAGGTTTGATCTTCTGATAAATAAAAATTCTCAACAGCTTTGGAGCCTTCCACTCCCTGCACTGCTTTGAAAAACGAACCGCCATTGGGTAATAAAAAGGCAGTAAGATAGACCAGTTTGCTTACTTTTTTGGGTCGTAGTTCTGCCACGCGGCTAAAGGTAATGCCGTTAAAACTATGGCCTACCAAAATCACGGGATCTTTTTGTTTATCAAGAATATCGGTAATGGTTTTTATATAGTTATCCATAGTGATTTCTGCGGGAGATGTTTTGTCGCTTCCGTGGCCAGGCAAGTCAGGGGTAATGACTGTATGCCCTTTTTCAGTCAACGTTTTGGCGGTTTATTCCCACTGCCAAGCTCCGAGCCAAGCTGAGTGAACCAACACAAACGTTTGTTGGGTTTTTTTTGTTGATTTCTCACCTTTTTTTGGAGAACAATTGCAACTAGTTATTGCTAATGCTATTGCAAGGGTAAAGAAAAAGGTAAATTTGAAGGGTGTTTTCATGATGGTAAAGATTTAGTGAATAAATGGTGTGTGCTACAACAATGTTTGATATTGAAAGAAGTAGCGTAAGGTTGTCTTAAAAAAAAATTGGTAAATGAGCCTTGAAGAATGTAGTTGTTCATGAGTAAAAAGCGATTTGGGATGCGTTTTTAACAGTGTAAAATTACTAAAAAAATCAAAAAATACAAGTTCTTTTTTTGCCAATTTATTCCTTGAAGATGTCAACAAACTTCTGTGTTGTATTGTTAATTACTTTGTAGATGGAGCGTTTTATTTTTTTAGGTGATGTGCTATCTTAGCAATCGCACAAATTTTTTATGACACAAGCAACGCAATATACCGAAGACAATATTCGATCCCTCGATTGGAAAGAGCATATCCGTATGCGTCCCGGAATGTATATTGGAAAGTTGGGCGACGGCTCTTCCTCTGACGATGGGATTTATATTTTACTCAAAGAAGTCATTGACAACTGTATCGATGAGTTTGTTATGGGAGCTGGTAAAACCATTGAAATTTCTATCAGAGATCAGCAGGTTACGGTTCGCGATTACGGACGAGGGATTCCCTTGGGGAAAGTGGTGGACGTGGTTTCCAAAATGAATACGGGAGGAAAATACGATTCACGTGCCTTTAAAAAATCGGTAGGACTCAACGGTGTTGGAACCAAAGCAGTCAACGCATTGTCCACTCAATTTCGAGTAGAATCTACTCGAGAAGGTCAATCCAAAAGTGCCACTTTTGAACAAGGTGTTTTGGTCGATGATGCTGCCGTAGAAACGTCCTCTCGTCGCAAAGGAACTAAGGTCAGCTTTGTTCCAGACGAAAGCATCTTTAAAAACTTTAAGTACCGAAGTGAGTATGTACAAAAAATGCTCATGAACTATGTTTACCTCAATCCCGGTTTGACCATTGTTTTTAATGGAGAAAAATTTCATTCTGAAAATGGGCTGCGGGATTTGTTGGAAGATAACAACAATGCCGATGATTTGTTGTACCCGATCATTCATTTAAAAGGAAACGATATAGAGGTTGCTTTAACGCACAGTAAAACACAATACAGCGAAGAATATCACTCGTTTGTAAACGGTCAGCACACCACACAAGGAGGAACGCATCAAGCGGCCTTTCGGGAAGCTATTGTAAAAACGATTCGTGATTTTTATGGCAAACAATATGACCCTTCTGACATTCGTAAGTCCATCATCTCCGCAATCAGTATCAAAGTGATGGAACCCGTGTTTGAATCCCAAACCAAAACCAAATTGGGCTCAACAGATATGGGAGGTGAGTTGCCAACAGTGCGTTCGTATATTCTTGATTTTGTAGGAAAATATCTAGACAACTACCTTCATAAGAACACAGAAACCGCAGACAAAATACAGCGTAAAATTTTACAAGCCGAGCGCGAACGCAAAGAGTTGTCTGGAATTCGAAAACTGGCAAAAGAACGTGCTAAAAAAGCTAGTTTACACAATAAAAAACTAAGGGATTGTCGCATTCACTTGGGCGATCAAAAAAAGGAACGTCATCTAGAAACTACGCTTTTTATTACCGAAGGAGATTCAGCAAGTGGGTCGATTACCAAATCCCGTGATGTCAATACACAAGCGGTGTTTAGTCTTAAAGGAAAACCTTTGAACTCTTACGGTCTTACCAAAAAGATTGTGTACGAAAACGAAGAATTTAATTTGCTTCAAGCGGCGCTTAATATAGAGGAAAGCATGGAGGATCTGCGATACAACAACATTGTAATTGCAACCGATGCCGATGTGGACGGTATGCACATTCGATTGTTGCTCATCACGTTCTTTTTGCAGTTTTTTCCAGAAGTTATCAAAGAAGGTCATTTGTATATTTTACAAACGCCTTTGTTTCGAGTACGCAACAAAAAGGAAACCATTTACTGTTATTCCGATCAGGAGCGTGTAGATGCGATTGAAAAACTAACAGGAAAACCTGAAATCACACGATTCAAAGGTTTGGGAGAGATTTCACCCGATGAATTCAAGCACTTTATTGGTGACGATATGCGCTTGGATCCTGTTATGCTCGATAAAAGCATGCTTATTGAGGATTTGTTGTCGTTTTATATGGGAAAAAATACTCCCAAACGACAAGAATTCATCATTGACAATCTAAAAGTTGAACTCGATAGAATAGAATCAGAATCATGAGTGAGGAAATTCAAGATCAAGAATTTATAGACGATCACCAAGAAGATGCTTTGATTCGCGTGAGCGGAATGTACAAGGATTGGTTTTTGGACTATGCTTCCTATGTGATTTTGGAACGTGCCGTTCCAGCTATCGAAGATGGATTCAAACCCGTTCAGCGTCGTATCCTTCACTCCATGAAGGATTTGGACGACGGAAGATACAACAAGGTTGCTAATATAGTCGGACATACCATGCAATACCACCCGCACGGTGATGCCAGTATTGGGGATGCTATGGTTCAGGTTGGACAAAAAGATTTGTTGATTGACACTCAAGGAAACTGGGGAAACATCTTAACCGGTGACAGAGCTGCTGCCCCTCGATACATTGAGGCACGTCTGTCCAAATTTGCTTTGGAAGTTGTTTTCAGTCCTAAAATTACGGATTGGCAGCTATCGTATGACGGTCGAAAAAAAGAACCGATCAATTTACCTGTCAAGTTTCCCTTGTTGTTAAATCAAGGAGCAGAGGGGATAGCCGTAGGTTTATCAACCAAAATATTGCCTCATAACTTCATAGAACTCATCAACGCTTCGGTAAATCACTTAAAAGGAAAACGGTTTACCATTTATCCTGACTTTC
Organism: Flavobacteriaceae bacterium; assembly: GCA_029243385.1. Lineage (GTDB taxonomy): Bacteria > Bacteroidota > Bacteroidia > Flavobacteriales > Flavobacteriaceae > JAQWSC01. The sequence continues at coordinate 75,438 of JAQWSC010000002.1, forward strand.
CCACGGCAGGTATTATAGATATCTCCAATTACAACGATGGAATGCGTGGTGGTAAAGTGCGTGTTCGTGCCAAAATTTCTCAACGAGATAAGAAGACACTGGTTATCAACCAAATTCCTTACTCTACGAACACATCTTCGTTGATTGATTCTATTTTAAAGGCAAACGATAAAGGGAAAATTAAAATCAAACGTATTGAGGACAATACCGCTGCCGATGTGGAAATATTGGTGCATTTGCCTGCTGGAATTTCTCCAGATAAAACCATAGATGCGCTCTATGCATTTACAGCTTGTGAGTCTTCTATATCGCCTTTGGGTTGTGTCATTGAAGACAACAAACCTTTGTTTGTAGGTGTTTCTGAAATGCTGAGACGCTCCACAGATCACACGGTTGAATTGCTTACCAAAGAGTTGGAATACCAACTGCAAGAGCTTGAAAACCAATGGCATTTCTCTTCTTTGGAACGTATTTTTATTGAAAATAGAATTTATCGAGATATTGAAGAAGTTGCTACTTGGGAGGGTGTTATTGAGGCAATTCAAAAGGGATTGAGCCCCTTTACTTCAGCACTTAAGCGAGAAGTTACAGTAGAAGATATCGCTCGATTGACTGAAATTCGAATCAAACGAATTTCTAAGTTTGATATTGATAAAGCACAGCAAAAAATCGAAGCTCTTGAGGGTGAAATCGAACAAGTCAAGCATTCGTTAGCGAATATCATTGAGTTTGCGATTACGTATTTTACAAAACTCAAAACCGATTACGGAAAGGGTCGTGAGCGTAAAACTGAAATCAAAACTTTTGACGATGTAGATGCTCGAAAAGTAGTGATTCGAAATACCAAGCTTTATGTAAATCGTGAAGAAGGGTTTGTGGGAACATCGCTTCGAAAAGATGAGTACGTGACAGACTGCTCCGATATCGATGATATCATTGTTTTTACTGAAGAAGGAAAAATGATGGTAACAAAAGTGGATACCAAAACTTTTGTAGGAAAAAACATTCTTCATCTAGCGGTGTTTAAGAAAAAGGATACACGAACTATCTACAACATGATTTATAGAGATGGAAAGTCAGGTACATCCTATATAAAACGTTTTGCGGTTACGGGTGTAACTCGCGACAAGGAATATGGTTTGACACAAGGAAACCCAGGATCAAAAGTATTGTATTTTTCTGCCAATCCTAACGGTGAGGCTGAAATAGTTTCCATTAATTTACGACAATCCGGTTCGATTAAAAAATTGAAATGGGATTTGGACTTCGCTGATTTAGATATCAAAGGACGTGGAGTGAAAGGGAATATTGTAACCAAATACAGAGTAAATCGCATAGAGCTCAAAGAAGCAGGGGTTTCCACTTTAAAGCCTCGTAAAATATGGTTCGATGAGTCAGTACAACGATTGAATGTTGACGGAAGGGGCACATTGGTGGGTGCTTTTCGAGGAGATGATAAGTTACTGATTATTCAGCAAAATGGAACGTTGAAAACAGTTACCCCAGATTTGAGCATGCATTTCCCAGAAGACATGATTGTTATGGAACAATGGGAGCCTAAAAAGCCTCTTTCAGTTATTTATTTCGACGGTGAAAAAGAACGCTATTATGTCAAGCGATTCCTGGTAGAAAATGCCAATAAGGAAGAAACGATTGTTAGAGACCATTCCTCGGTTCGTTTGGAGCTAGTTTCCACTGACTGGAAACCGCAAGTTGAATTGGTGTTTGCCAAACCTAGAGGAAAAGAGCCACGACCCAATCAGCAAGTAGTCTTAGAAGAATTTATTGATGTCAAAGGAATCAAAGCCTTGGGAAATCAGCTTACACCCTATAAAGTCAAGACGATTAATAATTTGGAGCCCATTCCTTACGATCCGCCGCCGCCCACAGCTACTCCCGATATCGAAGTCAATTCCGAGGAGGTTCAGGCTGATTCATCTGCTAAAGAGGTGTCCTCTTCGAATTCAGACAATTCTTCTGATGGAGAAGGTCAGATTAGTATGGAGCTTTAAGCGTTCTTTTTTCTTCTCATATTGAGAAATTCTACAAACAAAGAAAAGGAGGTTAATAGCGCTGAAAATCGCTTCTGAGCCAAACAATAAATCCATTAATCACTAATTTTAACGGCTACACCGCGTTGTTTGTTTTTAGTATCGCCCACCAACGAATATTCAAAAGTATATTGATTGTCGTTGGTGCTAAGAATTTTCATTTGAATGGATTTCTTATCGAATAGGGATTGGGGATTGAGTTTTTGAACGATACATTCGCAATCGCTTACCCATCTTACAGAAGCACTGTCGGTTATCCCTTTGAAAGTATCAATTTCCAGTGTCTTGGTTCTTTTAAAAGTTGAGGTAATTGTATCCTTTCCAATAATGGAAGTGAACTCAAAAGTCCCTGTCTGAAATTTTTCACAATCTCTTTCTGTAGAATAACAGCCGACAAATCCTATGAATAGAAGTGAATAAAGAAAAATTCGCATATTATTTTTTAGGCAAATTTAAAGATTTTTGTTCTTTAAAATGCTGAAAAGTTCCATCGCTTCTTAAAATAAGTACCTGATCAATTTCAGTAGAGGTTTGGGAGTGGATTTCTGTTGGTGTCGTTTCGGGTGTAATTGTTGGAGTTTCTTTGGGAATTTCTTTTTTTCTAGCAATGGAAGAAGCAGGAATTGAATCAGCAGCTTCGATTTCTCCATGACCGTGAAGCAACCAATCCGAAGATAGGGTAGGGAATGCCTTCAGTGTTTTTAAAACAAAATCCAAACTGGGTTTGTTTCTTCCAGACAATATGTGGGAAATACTGGATCGCTGCACACCAATTTGATCAGCAAAGGAAGCGCTGGAAAGTTGATAAAATGCGATTAATTTATGAATGCGTAGGGCTATTTCTTTCATGTTTACAAATGTAAAAAAATTAAACGAAAATCAACTACAAACATGTGTTTTTAAGTGAAAAACTACAAATAGTGCTTGTAAACAACCCTAATATAAATAAACTAAATTTTAGATTACTACACTTATATATATGATTTATAGTAAATTAACATAAATTATTAGAATTAAAACAACTTTTGTGAATCCAATACGCAATTTGAAGGTCATTTTCAGAGGATTTGTTTACAATATTAAATCCAGTATTGTTTACAAATGTAAATATTACATTGTTTACTTTTGTAACCTTAAAAGTTAAAATTGTGAGAGAGTATCCCTTTGTTTTGAGTTATCCCGAATTTGCAGCAACTTCCTTATCAAGAAGATACCTTCCCTATGATGCTATCAAAAAACTCACTTCAATTTACAGTGCCAAAAAAATTGGCGAAAGTGTTTTAGGTACTTCAATTGAACTCATTGAGATGGGCAAGGGTGAAATAAAGGTCTTTATGTGGTCACAAATGCACGGGAATGAATCTACAACTACCAAAGCGGTATTTGATATGCTATCTTATTTAACGCATTTAGGAAGAAATAGCGCCATCTTAACACACTGCACTTTGTATGTTATCCCCATGCTCAATCCAGATGGTTCGGGCGCTTATACGCGCTTAAATGCAAACCAAGTTGACTTAAACCGTGATGCAATTGCGTTGAGTCAGCCTGAAAGTAGGGTATTGCGGGAAACTTTTGACCAAATTCAACCTGATTTTTGTTTTAATCTTCATGATCAACGAACCATTTTTGGCGCTGGGAGTACTGGAAGGCCCGCAACGGTATCATTTTTGGCGCCTGCTGCGAATCCGCAAGCCACAATAACACCCTCAAGGAAGGTAGCTATGGCTCTTATTGCCGCTATGAATGAGGTTTTACAGCTTGAAATCCCAAATCAAGTAGGTCGCTTTGATGACAGTTACAACGCCAATTGTGTGGGAGATACATTTCAAACCCTTGGTGTTCCTACAATATTGTTTGAATCGGGGCACTACCCAGGCGACTATCATAGAGAGCAAACCCGACGCTTAATCTGTACTTCGCTTTTGGTTGCACTCACACGAATTGCTTCTTCAAGCTACAATGTATCTGATGAATTGTATGCTAAGATTCCCGAAAATCAACAAAATTTTGTGGATCTAATCGTTACCAATGTGCCTATAATTTTTGACGGAAGTAAAACGAGAGCGGCTGTTGCTATTCAATATCAAGAAACACTTGAAAACAATGAGGTTGTTTGGATACCAAAATACCGAGCCATCGGTGATCTTTCATCCTTTTTTGCACATACTACCTTGGATTTTGATTCCCTAGCCGATGTCCACGATCACGAGTTTGTTTATAATTTAAACACTATCGCTCCAGATTGTTTTAATTTTAACATTTTAAAGCAAAATTAAGGATTCGTTTAATTTTTTTCTTTAAAATTTGTATTTCACTGCATTATTTTTAGTTTTTTTTTGTTTTCTTTGCAAAAAAAATAATTAACAGAAGATGGGGAAATTTAAATTAGATGAAATTGATCACCAAATCTTAGACATTTTAATTGATAACACAAGAACTGCTTTTACAGACATTGCCAAGAAGTTGTTAATATCCGCAGGTACTGTACATGTTCGTGTTAAAAAAATGGAAGATGCGGGTATAATTAAAGGGTCATCACTGACTTTGGATTACAAAAAATTGGGCTATACATTTATCGCTTATGTAGGGATATACCTTGAAAAAACACATCAAACGAAATTTGTGTTGGAGCGCCTTAAGGACATTCCGTTTGTAACCGTAGGGCATATTACTACTGGAAAATTCAATATTTTTTGTAAGATTCGTGCTAAAAGTACTGAAAATGCAAAAGAAATTATCTTCATGATCGATGATATTGACGGTGTATCCAGGACAGAAACCATGATTTCTCTTGAGGAAAGCATCAACGATAAGCGTCGCCTAATGCACCATATTTTTACTGAAATTTAATTAAATATTACTAAACAAACCCTTCCGAAAGGGTTGGACTACAATTATTATTCTATGACATCCAATACCTCTTTGAATCGATTCAATGAATCGGTTTTATCAAAATTTAATATTTACAACAGTATTTTTTCAACATTACCCTACAAGAATATTTCCAATACGGCTGTAATGTTGCCCTTATTTTCTAGAATTTGTTCTGAAGGATATCAAAACGGTTTGAACCCAAGCGAAATTGTCAAACAATTCTTCGACCAATTTTTAAACGATGCATCTGAGGAAGATAAGGTGACATTGTTGTTTCAGTTTATTCAATATATCGAACGCCAAGTAGTTTTGTTTGATGCCATTGAAGATGCTGGATTCTCGGAAGTAAATAATTTAAAAGGAAGAGGAACACTTAAAAACTTCAAGGAAGAAGCCAAAGCAAGAGGTGAGTTGAAAAAACTCGAAAAACACCTTAAACACCTCAAAGTTCGCCCGGTACTAACGGCACACCCTACACAGTTTTACCCAGGCTCAGTTTTAGGAATTATTACCGATTTGGCTGACTCGATCAAGAACAATGATTTGCCAACTATAAAGGAATTGTTGTCACAGCTTGGTAAAACACCGTTTTTTAAACAAAAAAAACCGACCCCATTTGATGAGGCTACCAGTTTGATTTGGTATTTGGAAAACGTATTTTATTTTGCAGTTAGTAATATTCAAAATTATATAAAACACAATATTTCGTCTTCAATCACAGACAATAATGAGATTGTAAATCTTGGATTTTGGCCGGGTGGTGATCGTGATGGAAATCCTTTTGTTACTACAGAAATCACTATTAAGACAGCTCAAAAACTAAGGAGCACGCTCATAAAAAACTATTACAGAGATGCTCGAAGACTTCGAAGAAGGCTTACGTTTCGAAATGTAGAACCCTTAATTGTTGAGATTGAAACCAAATTGTATCGAAGTATTTTTCAGACGACCGAAACACCTAAAATTAGTTTGGAAGAACTGAAAGAAAAATTACAAACCATCAAAGATCTTTTAATTAACGATCACCATTCGTTGTTTTTAGATGACATTGAAGAATTCATTGGGCGTGTAGAAGTGTTTGGATATCATTTTGCCTCTCTTGATATCCGTCAAGATTCTAGAGTGCATCATGCTGCGTTTTCACAACTCCTTACCGATGCTAAAAATAGTGGGGTAAACGTGATGAAAAAAGAGTACGACACCATGACTGATAAAGAAAAAATGAAGGTGTTACCTTCTTTGGTCGGAGACCTTTCTTTGGATCTATTTTCAGATGAATTGGTAAAGAAAACTTTGGGTTCTATTCGAGCTATGAAGCAAATTCAACGATCTAATGGGGAAAAAGGATGTAACCGCTATATCATTAGTAACAATCAAACGGCACTGAATGTTTTAGAAGTGTTTGCTATGATTCGATTGAGTGATTGGGAAGTTCCTACTGTAGATATTGCTCCTTTGTTTGAAACGGTTCCTGATTTAGAAGTTGCTCCCGAAGTAATGGATGCAATATATTCGGATCCTACTTACAGAGCGCATTTGGAACGAAGAGGCAACAGACAAACTATCATGCTTGGATTTTCAGATGGTACTAAAGACGGTGGATATTTGATGGCCAACTGGAGTATTTATAAAGCCAAGGAAAATCTTTCGCGAATATCACGAAAACACGGTATCAAAGTGTTGTTTTTTGACGGACGCGGCGGACCACCAGCGCGTGGAGGTGGAAACACACACCAGTTTTACGCATCGCTTGGAAGTACCATTGAATCCGATGAAATCCAGTTGACTGTTCAAGGCCAAACGATTAGTTCGAATTTTGGAACTGTTGATTCTTGTCAGTACAATTTAGAGCAGCTATTGAGTTCAGGTATTACCAATAAGGTATTTAGCAACGATCGTGAGAGCTTGTCTAAGGAAGATCGAAAAACAATGGATAAACTGGCTAAAATCAGTTACCAAGTATATTCAGACTTTAAGTCACATCCGTGCTTTATTCCTTATTTGGAGCGAATGAGTACGCTGAAATATTACGCAAAAACAAACATTGGAAGTCGCCCTTCCAAACGAGGTAAATCGGATGGATTGAATTTTTCTGATTTAAGAGCCATTCCTTTTGTTGGTAGTTGGAGTCAGCTCAAACAAAATGTTCCTGGTTTTTATGGAGTAGGTTCTGCTTTGCAAGAATTTGTAGATGCAGGAAAATTCAAAGAAGTCAAGTCGTTGTATCAAAATTCTGCATTTTTCAGGACGTTGCTTTCCAACAGTATGATGAGCTTGACCAAATCTTTTTTCAAGCTTACGGCTTACATGCAAAACGATCCTGAGTTTGGAGAGTTTTGGAAATTGATTTACGCAGAATACAAATTGACAAAGTCACTTCTTTTGCGTTTGTCAGGATACAGTACACTTATGGAAGATCAGCCTGCGGGTAAGGCTTCTATTATGGTTCGGGAAAATATTGTTTTGCCATTGCTTACGATACAGCAATATGCGTTGCAAACAATCCAGAAAATGGAGTCTGAAGGAGGACATACCCAAAAAGAATTGTTGGTTTATGAAAAAATGGTCACACGATCACTCTTTGGTAATATTAATGCCAGTAGAAACTCGGCTTAATTTTATAACACGACAATTTTACCGCTTGTAAGATCAAATACCCAAGGATGTATTTTCAACTCTTTTTGGTCAACGGCTGTCTTGATAAGCTTATTTTCTAAAGCGTTATTGACTTGCTCGAGCACATTCAACTCAACAAAACGTTTGAGTTGATCATGGGGATTTTCAATACCATCAATTTCTTGCTTATGCTTGTTGTGAACAGCTTTTAAGTGTGAAAGCCATGGATTGAGCTTTCCAAAGTCATTGCCTGATAGAGCTGCCTGGATTCCGCCACAACCGTAATGTCCACAAACTATGATGTGGTTTACTTTCAAATGACCAACAGCATATTCAATAACCGACTGAACGCTGGTGTCATCTGTACCTATAACGTTGGCAATATTACGATGAACAAAAATATCGCCTGGCGCTGCACCCATAAACAATTCTGGAGAAACACGGCTGTCTGAACACCCTATGTATAGCGCCTCAGGGGTTTGTCCTTTGGATAGATTTTCAAAATAGGATGCTTCGTTGTCAAGATAATTTTTGACCCAATCAGCGTTGTTTTTTAGAAATTGTTCGAGTTTCATAGTGTATGATAATTTTTAATCTAAATAAAATTGAAATGCTTTGTAGATAAGTTCGTTATCTACGGTAATGTCTATATCGTGAACGCCTATGTCTTTTAAAAGTATGAAATTGATGCTGCCGTGGGCGTTCTTTTTGTCATACTTCATTAATTCGATAATGGGCGCAATGTCCGAAGTGGCAATGTCAACCTTGGGGTAAATGGCATGCATTACAGATTTAATATCCAACATATACTCTTTTGAAAAACCGCACAAGTGATGCGACAGATAACCTGCAAGTACCATCCCAATGGCTATGGCTTCACCATGAAGCAGCTTTTTTTTAGAAGGGTGACTTAAAAAATGAGACTCAATAGCATGACCCAGTGTATGGCCAAAGTTGAGCGTTTTTCGTATGGAATCTTCTCTGGGGTCTTCAGTGACTACCTTATTTTTTATTTCAATAGAACGATGAATAAGAGGCAACAGCTCTCCTGAATGAATGGATTTGTAATCTTTTAAGGTATTCCAATAATTCAAATCTGCAATGAGTCCGTGTTTGAGCATTTCAGCATATCCACTTCGAACCTCTTCATCGGGAAGAGTAGATAAGTAATTCGGGTCAACCAATACCATCTGTGGTTCGCTAATAACACCGATTTGATTTTTCAAGTTGCCCAAATCCACTCCAGTTTTTCCACCCACCGAAGCATCTACCATTGACAAAAGGGTCGTAGGGATATTTACATAATCGATTCCTCTTTTGAATGTGCAGGCAACAAAACCTCCCAAGTCGGTAACAACCCCTCCGCCCAAATTCATCAGCAAGCTTTTTCTGTCGGCTCCCAATTCAGACAAAGCTTCCCAAACGCCCATACAGGTATCAAGATGTTTGTGTTCTTCGCCAGCCTCAATTTCAATGATTTCAATGGCGACACGCTCTAATTGTTCTAAAAAAACAGAAAGACAATGTTCGTGTGTGTTTGTGTCAACCAATACAAATAGCTTTGAGTACTGTTTGTTTTTTAACAGTGCATTGAGCGATTCGTAGCCTTTTGATTCGAAGTGAACAAAAGAATAATGGGATTGTATAGATTTCATTGAATTGGATTACGTGACAAAAATAACATCTTTTTTATGAAATTCTATGTACATTTATTTATTAAATAGTCTTTGATGAAACTGCTTTTTGATAATACAGAAAATGCTTTTTCTTTAAAAAGTGACGCTGAGCTTGAGCGAGCTTATTTTTTATTCAAACTAATCGCCAACGAACCCTTGGTACGAATAGGTACTGCGGTCACTAATTTTGCCTTAAAAGCCCATTTGCCTGTTGAGGGCTTAATTCGAGCTACTGTTTTCGATCATTTTTGTGGAGGTACTTCCGAAGCGGATTGTCTTTCTGTTATTGATAAAATGCATCAAAAAGGAGTGAGCTCTGTGCTCGATTATTCTGTAGAAGGAGCAGAGGAGGAGCTAGTGTACGATGAATGTTTTGAGCGCGTAGGTGCTCTTTTGGAATTTGTAAAGGCAAAGAAATCCATTCCGTTTGCGGTATTTAAACCAACCGGATACGGACGCATTTCGCTCTATGAAAAAGTAAGTCAAAACCAACCATTGAACGATTCAGAATCACATGAGTGGAATCGGGTAAAACGCCGTTTTACAGCTACGTGTAAAAAAGCCAACGAGCTAGGAGTCATGTTACTTATTGATGCAGAAGAAAGTTGGATTCAGCCCGCTGTAGATGATTTGACAGAACAAATGATGGCACTTTACAATCGCGATCGCACCCTTGTTTTCAACACCTTTCAAATGTACCGCTGGGATCGATTGGAATACATGAAAAACGCCCTCCAAAGAGCCCATAAAAAAGGTTATTACGTAGGCGTAAAGTTAGTGAGAGGCGCCTATATGGAAAAGGAAAACGAACGTGCAAAGTCTATGGGGTATCCATCTCCTATTTGTGAATCTAAAGTAGCAACGGATGCTAATTATAACGCTGGAATTGACTTTTGTATGGAGCATTTGGAACGACTTGACTTTTTTGCAGGTACGCACAATGAAGCTTCAACGCACTATGTTTTACAAAAAATGAAAACAATGAACTTGCCCAACAACGATCCGCGCATTTGGTTTGGGCAACTTTATGGGATGAGTGACCATATTAGTTATAATTTATCCACAAAGGGATATCAGGTGGCAAAATATTTGCCGTTTGGTCCCGTGAAGGATGTGATGCCTTATTTGATTCGCAGGGCAGAAGAGAATACATCAGTGGCTGGGCAAACCAACAGGGAGCTGGAATTGATTCGCACTGAGCGAAAGCGACGAAAAATCAACTAATCCGTTTTTTTGCGTAGGTTTTGAAAGGTGGCAGTTTCAACACAATTTATAACTTCAAAGCTATAAGGGTCTGATTCTATCCAATACGTATTGCAGTCGCTATCATCCACCGTACTTTTTGAGAATACGACGTTGGCCTTTTTCATAAGGTTTAAAAATACAGAATCCTCTGTTATTGGTAAGGAGAAATATTCGCCAACAACGCGTTCTTTTTTTGAAATATTACTCAATACGCGTGCATCGGGGGCATAGTTACATTGTGTTTTTTTGCCACTTAAAAAGAACGCTAAAAAAATAATTCCAAGCGCAAAACCGCCCAAGTAATAACCAAATCGTTGCCAAATGTTCATGATTGTGTGTTTGATATAATAAGCGTTCGTTTTGTATGCGAATCGATCTGAATATCGATTGTGCAGTGGTTACTGGGTATCAACGAAGGAATTTGTTCGGGCCACTCCACAAAACAATACGATCCCGAGTCAAAATACTCTTCTACTCCAAAGTCCAAGGCTTCCGATTCGTTATTCAAACGATACATATCAAAATGATATACTGGAAGGCTGGGCGTTTTGTATTCGTTTACTAGCGAAAACGTTGGACTGCTAATAACGTCTTCAACTCCCAATTGTTTGGCCAGAGATTTGATAAGGGTGGTTTTTCCGGCACCTAGGGTTCCTTTGAACAATACAACTGGATGCAACAAATGTGGGATGATATCCGCAGCTATTTGGTCTATTTTGCTCAAATCGTATTGCATATTGTATGCTTTTCGTGCAAAAATAGGATTCCTGTTACAATGGAGCAACAAATTTCAATCTCTTTTCAGTCCCAATTTATGTCCCGATAGAGCGTAGTATAAAATAATACAATAACAAGGAATCAGAATCCAATAACTATCGGTTGAGGCAATAGCAATGGCCTCTGATTCGTTCATTCCGGTTTGCATAAGTTCCCATTTGTAATTGTCCACCAATCTGCCATATAGAAGAGGAATAAGGGCTCCTCCAGAAATAGCCATGATGAGTAGGGCGGAGGCAGTTTTGGTAAATTTACCCAATCCTTCTAACGTTAATGGCCAAACCGCTGGCCATACCAAAGCGTTGGCAATTCCCAGAGCGGCTACAAAAAACACGGAGGTATATCCGCTTGTTATTAGAATGCACACCGAAAAAACAATTCCAAGCAGTGCACTGATTTTTAAGGCTGTACTTTGACTGATGTATTTCGGGATAAGAACGACCCCCAGCGCATAGGAAGCTACCATAGCCATTAGCGTAAACATCGTAAAATATTTGGCTTCATCGGCGGGAAAGCCTAGCGAAATTCCGTAAGCTATTACAGTATCTCCAGCGATTACTTCGGCGCCCACATAAACAAACAAAGTCAAAACACCCAACCACAAATGTGGAAATTGAAAAATGCTTGTCTTTTGTGTTTTTCCAAGGATTTTTTCATCAATGGGTTCGGCCTCTACATGAGGCAAAGGCGCTTTTCGAATGAGAATCCCTAGCAATACCAATACAACAGTCATAATAATGTATGGGTTAACAACACTGTCAGCCATAGCATCCAATAAAAGGGATTGTTCACTGGCAGAAAGCCCGCTCATTTTTTCTTTTGTATTCTCAATGCCTGTCAAAAGAAGGGCTCCAAAAATAACAGAACCCAAGGCTCCCGCAATTTTGTTGGCGATCCCCATAATGGCAATGCGCTTGGCAGCACTTTCTATCGGCCCCAAAATAGTAATGTATGGATTTGAAGCTGTTTGCAACAGCGTCATTCCCGTTCCTTGAATAAAAATAGCCGTTAAAAACACCCAGTAGGTTCTTACCTCTGCGGCGGGAATAAATAAAATAGCTCCCAAAGCCATAATAATCAACCCCAAAGACATTCCTTTTCGGTATCCGATTTTTTTGATAATATAAGAAGCAGGCAAAGCCATCACGACAAACGAAATGTAGGAAGCCGATGCCACCAAATACGATTGCGCATCTGTCAATTCATTGATTGTTTTCATAAACGGAATCAATGCACCATTGATCCAGGTTACAAAACCGAAAATAAAGAACAACCCAGCGATGATGGATATAGGCACAAAATTGTTTGTGTCAGATTTGTTGTTTCTACTACTCATTAGTCCGTTTATTATAATTTTATTTTGGAGATAACACAACAAATGGAATGATCATTTCTTCAATCGAAATTCCTCCATGCTGGTAGGTGTTTTTAAAATAGTTTACAAATTTATTGTAATTGTTTGGGTAAGTGAGGTAGTAGCTTTCTTTGGCAAATACAAACGAACTGGTCATATTGATAGTGGGTAAATAAAAATCCGAAGGATTTGTGACAGCCAGTACATCGCGAGCTTCGTAATTCAGTCGTTTGCCTGTTTTGTATCGCAAATTTTGACTGCTTTCTCGGTCACCAATAATTTTGGATGGGTTTTTTACATTAATGGTTCCGTGATCTGTGGTAATCATGAGTTGAAAACCCAAATTTTGTGCATGTTGTATAATCTCGTACAAAGGTGAATTCTTAAACCAGCTCAAAGTCAACGACCGATAAGCTTTGTCGGTAGAAGCCAACTCTTTGATTACTTCCATTTCTGTTTTAGCATGTGAAACCATATCCACAAAGTTGTAAACAATTACCGTCAAATCGTTGGTCTTTTGAGTTTCGAGAGTTTCTGCTAATTTTTTTCCGTTTTTAAGCTGTGTGATTTTGTGATATTGAAATGAAATGTCTTTGTTTAGACGGCTAAGTTGGGCTTCCAAAAACGAGGCTTCATGCAAGTTTTTTCCGCCTTCGTCGGTGTCGTTTTTCCACCAATCGGGATGTTGTTTTTCCATTTCAGAAGGCATTAAGCCCGAAAACATGGAGTTTCGTGCATATTGCGTAGCCGTAGGAAGGATGCTGCTGTAAGCCATTTCTTTTTGTTTTGTGTAATGTTGCTCAATTACAGGTTCTATCACTTTCCATTGATCGTAACGAAGGTTGTCTATAACCAAAAGGAGCGTGGGTGTTTCCTTGCCGATTTTGGGAAAAACCTCGTTTTTAAAAAGTGTATGGGAAAATTCAATTCCGTTTGAATCTTCAATCAGATCAGCATAATTTTTTTCGATAAACTTTCCAAACTGAATGTTTGCTTCTGCTTTTTGACTGCTCAAAATTTCAAGCATTTGGGAATCTTCTACGTTTTCGAGTTCCAATTCCCAATACAATAGTTTCTCATAGAGTTCCATCCATCCTTCATAGCTATTAATGGATGACATGTCCATAGCAATTGTTCGAAACTCTTGCTGATACCCCAGGGTTGCTTTTTCTGACACCAATCTCGAATGATCGAGGTTTTTTTTGAGCGATAATAAAATTTGATTGGGATTGACAGGCTTGATTAGATAATCCGATATTTTACCGCCGATGGCTTCTTCCATAATATTTTCTTCCTCACTTTTTGTAATCATCACAATGGGAAGGGTTGGTTGCTTTATTTTTATTTGAGAAAGCGTTTCCAGTCCTGAAATACCTGGCATGTTTTCGTCCAACAATACAATGTCAAAATGTTTTTGCGACACCAAACTCAGTGCTTCAGCACCGCTATTGCAAGAATGAACCGTATATCCGCGTTGTTCAAGAAACAAAATATGAGGCTTTAAATAATCTATCTCGTCATCAACCCACAGAACATGAAATCCTTTCATAAGTGCTTTTACTAAAAATTATTTTGACTCGCTCTATATGCGTATCTTTGAAATCTAACATTTACAATTGATTCGATTGAATACAAGTAACAAACATAAGATTCTTAACGACCCAATTTACGGTTTTATTTCAATTCCCGATCCACTAATTTTCGATTTATTAGAAGATCCTCATTTTCAGCGTTTAAGAAGGATCTCTCAAATGGGATTGTCTTATTTGGTGTATCCTGGGGCACATCATACGCGTTTTCACCACGCTTTGGGCTGCATGCACTTGATGACCAAGGCGGTTGATGTACTGCGAATAAAAGGTATAGAAATCAGTGATCAAGAACGTCAGGGGCTTCAAATAGCTATTTTATTGCACGATATTGGCCACGGACCTTTTTCCCATGCTATGGAACAAAGCATTGTTGAAGGTATTCACCATGAAAAACTATCGTTGATGTTCATGGAGTCTTTAAATAAAAAATACAACGGCTCTTTGGACTTGGCAATCGCGCTTTTTTCTGGAAATTATCATCGTAAATTTTTCAACCAATTGATTGCTAGTCAATTGGATATGGATCGATTGGATTATCTTAAAAGAGACAGTTTTTATACAGGTGTTGCCGAAGGGTCTATCAATTCGGAGCGAATGATTAGCATGCTGCACGTACAAAACGACACATTGGTAATTGAAAAGAAAGGAATCTATTCTGTTGAAAAGTTTTTAGTAGCAAGGCGTTTGATGTATTGGCAAGTGTATTTGCACAAAACCAGCTTTGCTGCCGAAGGTGTCATTATTCGGGTCTTGAAACGCGCCAAGGAATTGGTGCAATCGGGCATCCAATTGCCTTGTAGTGATGCATTGGCTTATTTTTTAAGTCATAAAATTGGACCACACAATTTTGATGAAGATACATTGCATCTATTTTCTCAATTGGACGATTATGATGTTGTCTCTGCGTTAAAGAGTTGGCAATCTCACACAGACTTTGTGCTATCAAGTCTTTCTAAAATGATTATCAACCGGCAGCTTCCTCAAATTAAAATACAAGCGAAACCTTTCAAAGATTCGGACCTTGTTGCCAAAAAGAAATCCCTAATGCAGTCAAACCAATTGACAATGCACGAAGCCTCCTATTTTGTTTTTGATGGGATTATGGAAAACGTAGCTTATGATAAAAACAAACCTCCTATTTTCATTCTTTCAAAATCAAAAAAAATGACGGATGTGATTGATGCTTCCGATCAATTGAATTTGCACGCGCTTTCAAAAGCTGTTCAAAAGTATTTTGTCTGTTATCCCAAAGGGATTCTTTAATTTTTTCATACTTTTGCACGATGAAATTAACAGCTTCTCAAATTGCGGAAATCACTGGCGGTTCCATAGAAGGAGATTCTAAAGCAACAGTTTCTAAACTTTCAAAAATTGAAGAAGGTGAAAAAGACTCGCTGTCTTTTCTTTCCAATCCAAAATACACTCCCTATATCTACAAGACAAGATCTTCTATTGTGCTGGTTAACAATGACTTGATTCTTGATCAACAAATCAAACCTACTTTGATTCGAGTTGTAAATTCTTACGAAGCTTTTTCCAAGTTGTTGGATTTCTATCAACAAATGAAATCTGAAAAAGAGGGTATAGAAACTCCTTCGTTTATTTCTGAAGGAGCTACTCATGGAAAAAAATTGTACTTGGGTGCTTTTTCGTATATCAATGCGGGTTGCAAGATTGGCAATAACGTAAAAATTTATCCTCAAGTTTATATTGGAGACAATGTAACCATTGGAGATAACACGATTGTTTTTTCTGGGGCTAAAATTCATTCCGATTCCGTAATAGGATCAGATTGCATCATACACAGCAATGTCATTATAGGATCTGATGGATTTGGATTTAGTCCTTCTAGCGAAGGAAATTACACCAAGGTTCCACAAACAGGAAATGTTATCATTGAAGATCATGTTGAAATAGGAGCTGGAACAACGATCGATCGAGCTACTTTAGGTGCAACCATTATTCGAAGAGGTGTTAAGCTGGATAATTTAATTCAAATAGCGCACAATGTTGAAGTAGGGGAGCACAGTGTTATTGCCGCTCAAGCAGGAATTGCAGGGTCCTCAAAAATTGGAAGACATTGTATGATAGGTGGTCAAGCCGGTATTGCTGGACATCTAGTCATTGGAGATCGAGTTCAAATTCAGGGGCAATCTGGAGTACTCAAGAATCTTAAAGACGATTCGGTAGTGCAAGGAACTCCAGCAATTGATTTTAAGCGATATAGCAAATCCTATGTTCATTTTAGAAATCTTACTACTCATATAAACGAGTTAAATCAACTTAAGAAAAAATCACAATAAATATGGCAAAGCAAAGAACTATTTCAAAAGTTGTATCGCTTTCAGGTGTGGGAATTCACACAGGAAAAAATGTAACAATGACTTTCAAGCCTGCTCCCATTAACCACGGATATGCTTTTTGTAGAACGGATTTGGAAGAACAACCTATTATTGAAGCGGACGCTCAATATGTTGTAAATACGCAGCGTGGAACCAACTTGGAAAAAAATGGCATCAAAATACAAACTTCAGAACACGTTTTGGCTGCTTTGGTTGGACTTGAAGTTGATAATGTGCTCATTGAAATTGATGCAGCAGAGCCGCCTATTATGGATGGATCCTCAAAGTTTTTTGTTGAAGCGATTGAAAAAGCGGGCGTTGAAGAACAAGATGCTGATCGGGAGGAATATATAGTCAAAGAAGTAATCACATACGTGGACGAACAATCGGGAAGTGAAATTACAATTATTCCCTCGGATCAATACGAAATTACTGCCATGGTTGACTTTGGTACCAAAGTATTGGGAACTCAAAACGCCAACCTTAAAAAGTTGAGTGATTTCAAAAAAGAAATTTCTGACGCAAGAACCTTTAGTTTTTTGCACGAACTCGAAATGTTGCTTGAAAATGGCTTGATTAAAGGAGGTGATTTAAATAACGCCATTGTTTATGTAGATAAAGAGTTGTCTGACAAAACCATGGATCGATTGAAAAAAGCCTTCAATAAAGATAAATTGTCGGTTACTTCCAATGGAATTTTAGACAATCTTACGCTTCATCATCCAAACGAAGCTGCTCGACACAAATTGCTTGATATCATTGGAGATTTGGCGCTAATTGGAACTCGAATTCGTGGAAAAATCATTGCAAATAAGCCAGGACATTACATAAACACTCAGTTTGCTAAAAAAATGGCAAACATTATAAAGCAAGAAAAAAGAAATAAAATCCCTGAATTTGACCTCAATGCCC
Source organism: Flavobacteriaceae bacterium (assembly GCA_029243385.1). GTDB lineage: Bacteria > Bacteroidota > Bacteroidia > Flavobacteriales > Flavobacteriaceae > JAQWSC01. Next base: position 92,880 of record JAQWSC010000002.1, read on the forward strand.
AGCCGGCAATGGATGTAAATCAAATCATGGATATTTTACCACACCGTCCTCCTTTTTTATTAGTAGATAAAATACTCGAAATTTCTGACAAACACGTAGTTGGAATGAAGAATGTGACTATGAACGAACCTTTTTTTGTGGGACACTTCCCAGGAGCACCAGTGATGCCTGGAGTTTTACAAATAGAAGCCATGGCACAAGCGGGAGGAGTATTGGTTTTAAATACTGTTTCTGATCCACAAAACTACCTCACTTTTTTTATAAAAATTGACAATGTGAAATTCAAGCATCCCGTAGTTCCTGGAGATACTTTGGTTTTCAAAATGGAACTAAAGTCGCCTATTCGTAGAGGAATTTGTCATATGCAAGCCTTTGCTTATGCCAATGGTAAACTCACTACAGAAGCTGAGCTGATGGCTCAAATCGTAAAACGAAAAGATATTTAACTATGAATCAACCTTTAGCTTATGTTCATCCTGGGGCAAAAATTGCCAAAAACGTGGTGATTGAACCCTTTGCCAATATCGAAAACAATGTTGTTATTGGGGAAGGTACTTGGATTGGATCCAATGTGACCATCATGGAGGGCGCCCGAATAGGAAAAAATTGTTCTATTTTTCCAGGATCTGTCATAGCTGCGGTTCCTCAAGATTTAAAATTTGATGGAGAAGATACAACGGCTGAAATTGGAGACAATACCACCATTCGTGAGTGCGTAACCATCAATCGTGGAACGACTTCTAGAATGAAAACCAAAATAGGTTCCAATTGTTTGATAATGGCTTATTCTCATATTGCTCACGATTGTTTTGTGGGTGATTATTGCATTTTTTCGAACAACAGTACGCTAGCGGGACATATCAACATTGGCGACCATGTTATTTTAGCTGGTATGACTGCAGTTCATCAATTTTGCTCCATAGGAAACCACGCATTTGTCGCTGGAGGTTCTTTGGTACGAAAAGATGTCCCTCCTTTTGTAAAAGCAGCGCGAGAGCCTATATCTTATGTGGGGATCAATTCTGTAGGTCTTAGAAGAAGAGGGTTTGATTCCGACAAAATTCGTCAAATTCAGAACATTTATCGAATATTATATCAAAAATCGTACAACAACACACAGGCAACTGTTATCATTGAGGCTGAAATGGAAGCAACTCCTGAGCGTGACGAAATTTTACAGTTTATCAAAGATTCCCAACGAGGCATCATGAAAGGATATTTTAAAAACTAAACTATGGCTACATCTTCAGACATTCGAAAAGGGTTGTGCATTAAGTATAACAACGATATTTATAAAATTGTGGAATTTCTTCATGTAAAGCCTGGTAAAGGTCCAGCCTTTGTTCGCACAAAACTTAAAAGTGTCACCTCAGGAAAAGTGATTGATAACACATTTTCCGCAGGTCACAAAATTGAAGACGTTCGAGTGGAAACTCATAAGTTTCAATACCTATACAACGAAGGGGATACGTATCATTTTATGAATACTGCTGATTACAATCAAATATCCGTCGAAAAAAACATTCTCGATACTCCAGAATTGATTAAAGAAGGTGAAATTGTAACCATTCTTATCAATACAGAAGATGGAATGCCTTTGTCTGTAGATATGCCTATTAGCGTGATTCTTGAAGTCACAGAAACAGAACCTGGGCTTAAGGGAAATACAGCAACAAATGCTACAAAACCCGCTGTTGTTGAAACGGGCGCAAAAATTAATGTACCTCTATTTATCAACGAAGGCGACAAAATTAAAGTAGAAACTGAAAAAGGAACTTATCAAGAACGCGTTAAAGAATAATTTTTAAGCGTTTATAAAATCAATTCATCATAAATGAGTGTATTAGTAAATAAAGATTCAAAAATCATTGTACAAGGCTTCACAGGAAGCGAAGGTACGTTTCATGCTGAGCAAATGATTGCTTATAAAACCAATGTTGTTGGAGGTGTAACACCCGGAAAAGGAGGGCAAACACACCTAGACCTTCCCGTATTCAATACCGTTTCTGAGGCGGTAGCCAAAGTAGGTGCCAATACAACTATTATTTTTGTTCCTCCTGCTTTTGCTGCCGATGCGATTATGGAAGCGGCTGATGCTGGAATCAAAGTTATCATTACAATTACAGAAGGAATTCCTGTCGCCGATATGATTAAGGTTAGCAACTACATCAAAAACAAAGATTGTCGCCTAGTCGGTCCCAACTGCCCAGGAGTCATTACTCCAGACGAGGCCAAAGTTGGAATCATGCCCGGATTTGTTTTCAAAAAAGGTTCTGTGGGAATAGTTTCAAAATCAGGAACATTGACCTACGAAGCTGCTGATCAAGTAGTTCGCAAAGGACTTGGAATCACTACAGCTATTGGAATTGGAGGAGATCCTATCATTGGAACCACAACTAAAGAGGCCGTTCAATTACTTATGGATGACCCAGAAACAGAATGTATTGTTATGATTGGAGAAATCGGGGGTGAGCTTGAAGCCGATGCTGCCAAATGGGTCCAATCTGATGGAAACCGAAAACCTGTGGTCGGTTTTATTGCAGGAGAAACCGCTCCCAAAGGAAGAACTATGGGACACGCAGGTGCCATTGTAGGTGGTACTGAAGACACGGCAGAAGCCAAAAAGAGAATCATGCGAGAATGCGGATTGCACGTTGTTGATTCTCCTGCAGAAATAGGAAAAAAAGTTGCAGAAGTTTTATCATAATTAATACCTAAATCAACAAAAAAATGAAATTATTAGAAGGGAAAGTTGCAATTATTACTGGTGCCAGTAGAGGAATTGGTAGAGGAATTGCTACTGTTTTCGCTCAACACGGCGCCCATGTTGCTTTTACTTACAGCTCCTCTGTAGAGGCTGCTCAAGCGCTTGAAAAAGAACTCAATGCACTCGGAACAAAAGCCAAAGGGTACAAAAGTAATGCGGCTAGCTTTGAAGAGTCACAAAAACTAGTAGATCAAGTGGTTGAAGACTTTGGAACTGTAGATGTGCTTATCAACAATGCAGGAATTACCAAGGACAATTTATTAATGCGAATAACAGAAGAAGATTTTGATAAGGTTATTGAAGTCAATCTTAAATCGGTTTTTAACATGACCAAAGCAGTACAACGTACCATGTTAAAGCAACGCAAGGGAAGTATCATCAATATGAGTTCTGTTGTGGGTGTTAAAGGAAATGCCGGTCAGTCCAATTACGCGGCTTCTAAAGCAGGTATTATTGGTTTTTCAAAATCAATTGCTTTAGAGTTAGGATCGAGAAATATTCGTTCCAATGTCATAGCTCCTGGATTTATAGAAACAGAGATGACGGCTAAATTGCCTGAAGATGTTATAAAAGAATGGCGTCAAGGAATTCCTTTAAAACGAGGAGGAACTGCCGAAGATGTCGCCAACGTTTGTTTGTTTTTAGCAACAGATTTATCAGCCTATGTTACGGGACAGGTAATTCATGTTGATGGAGGAATGCTCACTTAATTAAAAAAAAAGAATATGCAAAATTTACCTAAAATTGGAATGCCTATCGCAGTGATAGCATTCGTACTACTAATTTTTATCATCAAATCATCCGTTAACATCGGTTATGGAGAAGCTGGTGTGTTGTTCCGAACATTTTCTGGGGGTGTGGTTACTGACGAAAAACCCTTGGGAGAAGGATTTCATATCATTGCTCCATGGAATAAGGTATACATTTACAATACCAAACAACAAGAAGTTTTTGAAGGAAAAATGCAAGTTTTGTCATCCAACGGTCTTGAAATTTCTCTAGATGTATCGGTATTGTACCAACCCAAATACGATGAATTGGGATTGTTGCACCAAACCAAAGGGGAGAACTATTTAAACATAGTCATTGTTCCCGAAATACGCGCGGTTGCTCGTAGTGTTGTAGGACGCTATACTCCCGAACAATTGTACTCTACCAAACGTGATGCAATCCAAAATGAAATTTTTGAAGAAACTCGAAAAAAAGTAGAAAGTCAGCACATACAAATCAATGCAGTTTTGGTTCGAGACGTTACACTTCCTTTGGCTATCAAACAAGCTATCGAACGAAAGTTGGGTCAAGAACAAGAATCGTTGGAATATGAATTCCGATTGGTAAAAGCACGTAAAGAAGCTGAAAAAATCATTATTGATGCAGAAGGTAAGGCTACGGCCAACCGCATTCTTAATGCTTCTTTATCCGATCGTATTCTTAAAGAAAAAGGTATTGAAGCAACTTTAAAACTTGCAGAATCCCCCAATGCAAAGGTAGTTGTTGTCGGTAGTGGAAAAGACGGACTCCCTATAATATTAGGAAATCAATAAATTAAAAAACCCGCTTCGGCGGGTTTTTTTTGTGATTCTTTGCTAATTATTTGCTGTTGAGTTCCTTTGCGCTTTCAACCCATTTCTTAATTCGATGAATGGGAGTAGAGAGTGTTTCATTGAGCGTAGATATTTCCTCAATATTTAATTGAGACAATTGCTCATAATTAACCACACCCATAGCATTGAGTTGTTCCTCAATTAATGAATCCAGTTCGGTTATTTTTGTCAAATCGTCTTTGTGAGTAGGTTTTTCTGCGTCTTCCTTTTTGTCCAGATCCAACGTAAACTGATTGTTAGAGGAGTCCTTGGCAAGAACTCCAAATCGATCACGCGTTCTTTTAGCCCTAATAACCGTTAAGTTTTCTTCCAAGTTGATAGAATCGTTATGTGCTCTAAAGGTCTGTTTTAATCGTTGATTTTCGTTTTGAAAACGCTTTACTTCATCGGATATTTTTTTGGTATTTAATAGCTTGGAATAAAACCAGGCGATAACAAATACTCCAATGATAATGATAAAGAGTATCAAATACTCTAAAAAACTTTGTGGTAAAAGGGATTCATTGTGTTGCATAATTAAATATTTGGGGGATAATTTTACTTTATTATAAGTTCTATTCTTCTGTTTTTTCTTCGTCCTTCAATAGAGCTGTTGGTGTCTAAGGGCTCTGTTTCTCCTTTAGCGATTGCTATAATTTGATTTTCCTCGATTCCTAAATCAATAAAATACTTTTTTAATGTATTGGCTCGTTGTTGACTTACCCAGATATTTACTTCGTCGTCACCTGTACTGTCTGTATGTCCTAAAATGTGCAACATTTTATTGGGGTTGTTGGTCAAATGAGCTTGTATTTTTTTGGCGTACGTTCTAAAATCTTCGTCAGGGGTAAAATCGGTCAGGTTAAACCCAGTATTTATTGTTCTGGGCTCCAATGTATATTGATTGGTTGTCGTGGAATTAGAGAGTGAATCAATAGTTTGAACAACTTTTGTTGAATCAATTACTGCTTCGTTTGTTTTTGTTTCAGTTGCACTCTGTTTAATGGGAGTAGCAATCTGATGTTGAGCAGCACGATTTTTTTTCACAAAACTTGTGTAAAAATACAATCCACCACTAATCCAAATGGTAAGCGATAAAATGGCAGCAATTTTAATTTTCATTTAAAAGTATTTTGTTTTTTGGATTCCCTCCAAATTTACAAAAGATTTTGTTTAATATAACTAACTTATAATCAATATATTAACTTATTTTTTTATAATTATAACAAAAAAATGATTCCATTTTTAGTGTTTGTTTTTCGAGATAATAAAAAAAATAATGATATTTGCAGATAATTATGACAAAAACAAACAACCATATCCATCACTCTAGTAGTTTCGCTCAAGCGAGGTGAGAGGATATAGTGTACCATATTCAGACCCGTTTGAGAATGATCAAGCGGGTTTTTTTATATAAAAACACATGAATTAAATTAATTATGACAACTCTAAACATAGCTATTCAAAAATCGGGAAGACTGAATGAAGATTCGTTAAAACTTCTAAAATCTTGTGGAATTTCTATTGAAAACGGTAAAGACCAACTCAAAGCTTCTGCACGAAATTTCCCGATGAATGTATTCTATCTAAGAAACGGTGACATTCCACAGTATTTAAGAGACGGTGTTATTGATATTGCCATTATTGGCGAAAACCTTTTAGTAGAGAAAGGACAAGACATTGTAATTGAAGAGCGGCTGGGATTTTCCAAATGCCGTGTTTCTTTAGCGGTTCCAAATCGAATGGAATACAATTCTTTGGAAGATTTAAACCATAAAAAAATTGCGACTTCTTATCCCAATACAATTCAATCGTTTTTAAACCAAAAAGGGATTCAATCGGAATTGCACATTATCAACGGTTCGGTAGAAATTGCTCCCAACATTGGATTGGCAGACGCTATTTGTGATATTGTTTCGAGTGGAAGCACCCTTTTTAAGAACAATTTAAAGGAGGTGGAAACAATTTTAACTTCTGAGGCTGTATTGGCGTCATCGCCCGAAATGACTTCAGAGAAAAAGCAGCTTCTAGACAAACTCTTATTTCGTATTAAATCCGTTCTCAATGCCAAAAATTCCAAATATATTTTGCTCAATGCTCCCAATGATAAAGTCGAACAAATAGGAAATATTCTCCCTGTTTTAAAAAGCCTTACTGTGTTGCCTTTGGCACAAGCGGGTTGGAGTTCCATTCATTCAGTGATTGATGAGCAACGTTTTTGGGAAGTTATTGACGAACTTAAGGCTGCGGGTGCTGAAGATATTTTGGTATGTCCTATTGAAAAAATGGTGTTGTAATGAAAGTAATTAAATTTCCTTCTCGAAGCGACTGGGCAAAAATACTGGCGAGACCTACACCAACTTTTGAGACCATTGAACCATTGGTAGACGAAGTTTTTGATAAGGTCAAATCGCAAGGCGATTCTGCTGTAAGAGATTATACCGCTCAATTTGACGGTTTAAATCTTAATTCATTTCAAGTCACGCAAGCTGAAATTGATGCAGCAAGTAGCTTCGTAGATAGTGAGCTAAAGAAAGCCATTCAAGTTGCCTATGACAATATATCTCAATTTCACCAAGCCCAAAAAACAGCTCCTGTTTCTGTAGAAACTCGTCCAGGCGTACAATGTTGGCAAGAAAAACGCCCTATTCAAAAAGTAGGGTTGTACATTCCGGGTGGAACAGCCCCTTTGTTTTCTACGGTATTGATGTTGGCTATCCCTGCCAAAATAGCAGGTTGTAAAGAAATTGTTCTTTGCTCACCGCCTAATAACAAAGGGGAAATAGCATCCGAAATTTTATGGACTGCTCAATTATGCGGTGTCAATCGAATATTCAAAGTAGGAGGTATTCAAGCCATTGCGGCGATGACATTTGGAACACAAACCATTCCAAACGTTTATAAAATATTAGGTCCAGGCAATCAGTTTGTTACGGTTGCCAAGCAAAAAGCTACGCAGTTCAGTGTTGCTATTGATATGCCCGCAGGTCCCAGTGAGTTACTTGTGGTAGCTGACGATAGTGCTGTGGCTTCTTACGTTGCTTCTGACCTGCTTTCTCAGGCCGAACACGGAGCTGACAGCCAAGTGATTTTGGTAACGACTTCTCAAACCCTTTTATTGGAGGTACAGTCCGAAATCCAAAAGCAACTGTCATTGCTTTCGCGAAGTGAAATTGCTTCTAAGGCTATGCTCAATTCCAAATTGATTTTGGTAGAAAATGAAAACGAAGCCCTTGAATTGATTGACGAATACGGGCCAGAACACTATATCATCTGTATGAATAACGAAAAGAAGTTTGTGGATAGTATTCAAAATGCAGGTTCAGTATTTATTGGAAATTACACTCCCGAGAGTGCTGGTGATTACGCATCAGGAACCAATCATACACTACCAACAAATGGATATGCAAAGCAGTACAGCGGAGTCAATTTAGACAGCTTTACCAAGGCAATTACTTTTCAGAAAATTTCAAAAAATGGAATTTTGCAATTAGGAAAAACCATTGAGTTGATGGCTGCTGCTGAAGGACTGGATGCGCACAAAAATGCGGTTTCCATTCGACTAAACGATTTAAACAAATAAACTCCGATTCCTAAAAAGAAAGGACCACGACCAATGAAAACGAATTTTAATCTTTCCAAATGGGTGCGAACCAATGTTTTGAATCTCAAGGCATATTCTTCTGCGCGTGACGAATTTTCAGATCCACGCGCTGAAATGACCTTTTTGGACGCCAATGAGAATCCGTTCGATAACGGAATCAATCGCTATCCCGATCCGCAACAAAAAGTTCTAAAAGCTGCTTTGGCTTCTTTAAAAGGCGTTGACCCTCAACAAATTTTGTTAGGGAATGGCAGCGATGAAGTCTTGGATTTGATTTTTAGAGTGTTTTGTGAACCCAATCAAGATGAAGTCATCACACTACCTCCTACCTATGGAATGTACAGCGTTTTGGCAAATACCAATGCCGTAGCCAACATTGAAGTTCCCTTGACCGAAAATTTTCAACCCAATGTATCGGCAATCTTAAAAAAGGTCACCCCCAAAACCAAAGCACTCCTTTTATGCTCTCCCAACAACCCTTCAGGAAACTCTTTCGATGCAGACGTACTGCAGGCATTGATTTCTCAATTTCCAGGAATTGTTGTTGTAGATGAAGCCTATATTGATTTTTCAAGTCAGCAGAGTTTGTTGACCAACCTCAATGACTTTCCCAATCTGATCGTCACACAAACCTTTTCAAAGGCCTATGGCATGGCTGGAATCCGTTTGGGAGCTTGTTATGCCAGCATCGATATCATTGCGCTACTCAACCGCATTAAGCCTCCTTATAATATCAACGTGCTTACCCAACAACGCGCCTTGGAAGGTTTGGCAAACCAACGTCACATTCAAGCTCAAGTCGAAACTCTTTTGCAGGAACGCAATCGAATTCAAAAAGCGTTGGAATCCGTTTCGATTGTTGAGAAAATATATCCTTCCGATGCCAATTTTATTTTGGCAAAAGTTGATGATGCTGCCTTGCGTTACCAACAGCTCATTGAAAAAGAAATAGTAACTCGCAATCGCAGTAATCAATTGCTATGTAATGAGTGTTTGCGTTTTACGGTCGGAACTCCTGAAGAAAATGACCGCCTCATTGAGGCTTTAAATACATTGTCATGTTAAAAAAAGTATTATTTATTGATCGCGATGGAACACTGGCTTTGGAGCCAGAAAACTATCAGCTGGATGATTTTTCAAAATTGTCTTTTTACCCAAAAGTGTTTACCTATTTAGGAAAAATCGCCAAAGAACTGGATTTCGAATTGGTTATGGTAACCAATCAAGACGGTTTGGGAACGGATAGCTTTCCGGAAGACACGTTTTGGCCTGTTCAAAATTTTCTGATTGAATCGTTTCAAAACGAAGGAATTGTTTTTAATGATATTCTCATTGATCGTAGCTTTCCACAGGACAACGCTCCAACTCGCAAGCCTCGAACAGGAATGATGACAGCTTATTTGGATACTTCTCAATACGATTTGGAAAACTCCTACGTGATTGGAGATCGTGTAACAGATATTGAATTGGCCAAAAACATAGGAGCCAAAGGAATTTTTATTGGCAACGATACGACTCTAGGAGCTTCTGAAACATCGGGAGATCCGTTACAGAAAACTACAGTCCTTTCGACCACCGATTGGGAAGAAATATATACCTTTTTAAAACTCGCCAGTCGCACAGCTACATTAAAGCGCACCACGCACGAAACCGATATTGAAATCGAGTTGAATTTGGATGGAACAGCCAACAGTCAAATTGATACAGGCATTGCTTTTTTTGACCACATGCTCGATCAATTGGCACGTCACGGACAAATGGATTTAAACATCCGTGTTCAAGGTGATTTGGAGGTTGATGAACACCACACCATTGAAGACACTGCCATTGCTTTGGGAGAAACTTTTGCAGCTGCCTTGGGAAACAAGCTCGGAATTGAACGTTACGGGTTTTGCTTACCCATGGATGATTGTTTGGCACAAGTATCTATTGACTTTGGTGGAAGAAACTGGTTGGTCTGGGAAACAGAATTTAAACGTGAAATGGTAGGTAAAATGCCTACGGAAATGTTTATGCACTTTTTCAAATCCTTTACAGATGGCGCCAAGGCCAATTTGAATATCAAAGCCGAAGGCGTCAACGAACACCACAAAATAGAAGCTATTTTTAAGGCCTTTGCCAAAGCCATTAAAGCGGCCGTAAAGCGTGATACCGAAAAAATGATATTACCCTCTACCAAAGGAATGTTGTAAAGATGAAGACAGTCATTATTGATTACGGAGCAGGAAATATTCAAAGCATTCAGTTTGCCTTTGCTCGATTGGGTATAGATGCTGTATTGTCGAGTGATTCAAATGAAATTGTTGCAGCAGATCGTGTGATTTTCCCTGGAGTAGGGGAAGCCAGCAGTGCCATGTCAAAACTCAAGGATTCAGGCTTAGACGCCTTGATTCCAACGCTCAAACAACCCGTACTGGGAATTTGTTTGGGAATGCAACTGATGTGTAACTACTCCGAAGAAGGCGATACGCAAGGTCTTGGTATTTTTGATGTTGACGTAAAGCGATTCACTTCGGCGGTAAAAGTTCCGCAAATGGGATGGAACGCTTTGACCCAACTAAAATCTTCGTTTTTTAGTCACACTACTGACAATGCCTATGTGTATTTGGTACACAGTTATTATGCTCCTTTGTGTGATCAAACTGTGGCACAAACCACCTATGAAGTTGCTTACAGTGCTGCTTTGCAAAAAGACAATTTTACCGGTGTTCAATTTCACCCCGAAAAGAGTGGGGAAGTCGGCGCTCAGTTATTAACTAATTTTTTAAATCAATCCTAATGAGAATTATTCCCGCCATTGATTTGATAGACGGTCAGTGCGTTCGCTTGTCCAAAGGCGACTACGCCACCAAAAAAATATACAACGAAAATCCGTTGGAAGTTGCCAAGCAATTTGAAGATCACGGAATTGAATATTTACACTTGGTAGATTTGGACGGAGCCAAGTCCCAACACATAGTCAATCACAAAATATTGGAAACACTAGCTACCAAAACCCAATTAAAGATTGATTTTGGCGGTGGTCTTAAAACCGACGATGATTTGCGGATTGCCTTTGAATGCGGAGCTTCTCAAATTACAGGAGGAAGTATAGCCGTCAAAAACCCAGTTTTGTTTACCCATTGGATCGAACAATACGGATCGGATCGTATTATTTTGGGTGCCGATGCACAGCATGAGAAAATAGCTATCAACGGATGGCAGGAAGCTTCTGAGCTCGAACTGATTCCTTTTGTACAGGACTATCAACAAAAAGGCATCCAATACGTTATTTGTACCGATATTAGTAAGGACGGAATGCTAGAAGGGCCTTCTTTTGCGTTGTACCAGCGTATGTTAGAAAGCAGTCCAGATTTGAAATTAATTGCCTCTGGTGGCATAGCATCCTTTGACGAGCTTCCTCGTTTGGCCGAAATGGGCTGTGAGGGCACTATCATTGGAAAAGCCATATACGAAAACAGAATCTCATTGAAACAACTCGAACAATACATAGTACAATAAAATGCTAACTAAACGAATCATACCGTGTTTGGACGTTAAAGATGGGCGTACTGTCAAAGGAGTCAATTTTGTCAATCTTCGCGATGCAGGCGACCCAGTGGAGTTGGCAGCAGCCTATGCGCTAAATGGCGCCGATGAGTTGGTTTTTTTGGACATTTCGGCCTCCGAAGAAAAACGAAAAACCCTTGCCGACATGGTCTATCGTGTGGCCGAGCAAATCAATATACCCTTTACCGTAGGGGGAGGAATTGCATCGGTAGAAGACGTGGATATATTGCTCAAAAACGGAGCAGACAAGGTCTCTATCAATTCGTCGGCAGTCAAAAATCCCGGTTTGATCAACGAACTCGCTGCCAAATTTGGCAGTCAGTGCATCGTCGTTGCTATTGACGCCAAGCAAATTGACGGTCAATGGAAAGTGCATTTGGTAGGAGGGAAGGTTCCTACGGACATTGACTTGTTTGATTGGGCCAAAGAAGTGGCTCAGCGAGGAGCAGGCGAAATTTTGTTTACATCGATGGATCACGATGGAACCAAAAATGGATTTGCTAACAATGCATTGGCAACCATCTCTACGAGCGTCAATATTCCTGTTATTGCGTCGGGCGGAGCTGGGAAAATTCCCCACTTTGTTGACACATTTGTCTCAGGAAAGGCCGATGCCGCATTGGCAGCCAGTATTTTTCATTTTAAAGAAATAGAAATTAACGCTTTGAAAAAAGCCTTACATTCGCAACAAATACCGATTCGATTATGACACCAAATTTTGATAAAAACCCCGACGGATTGCTACCCGCCATTGTACAAGATGCTACAACACAAAAAGTGTTGATGCTTGGTTATATGAATGCCGATGCTTTGCAAAAAACCCAAGAATCAGGAAAGGTTACTTTTTACAGTCGCTCTAAAAATCGACTGTGGACCAAAGGCGAAGAGAGCGGTCATTTTTTAATCTGTAAAGACATCCAACTCGATTGTGACAACGATGCTTTCTTGATTCAAGCCCAGCCGCAAGGGCCTACGTGTCACCAAGGAACGGATACTTGTTGGGGTGAATCCAATACTGCCAATTACGGTTTTTTATCTGAATTGGAAGCTGTGATAGCCCAGCGAACTACCGAAAAACCTGAAGACAGCTATGTAGCTTCTTTGTTCGAAAAAGGGATCAATAAAATTGCTCAAAAAGTAGGCGAGGAAGCTGTTGAAGTCGTTATTGAAGCCAAAGACAATAACGATCAGTTGTTTTTGGATGAATCGGCCGATTTGCTGTTTCACTATTTGATGCTGTTGCGTGCCAAAGGCTATTCGTTGGACGCTGTTGTTGATGTACTGAAAAAAAGACATTAATTTTTTTGTTTCTATGTTTTTTATAAATTTAGGGCAACCTAAATCTTATCATCATGGAAAATGCAGAAATATGGTTCAACAAAGGTGTGGACTTTGTAGTTGAATTTGGCCCTAAAATAGTTGGGGCTATCCTTGTTTATATTGTGGGAAACTGGGTGCTGAAAAAAGTAATAAAAGGCACTGATCTCCTCATGCGTAAAAGCAAATACGACCCTACGTTACACAGGTTTTTATTGAATTTGTTGGGCTGGGTTTTCAAAGCGATTTTACTGATTGTGGTCATTTCCATCCTAGGTATTGACATCACGGCATTTGCTGCAGTAATTGCCGCTGCTGGATTGGCTATTGGTCTGTCGTTGCAAGGTTCGCTTGGAAACTTTGCGGGTGGAGTCCTCATTATGGTCTTTAAACCCTATAAATTGGAGGATTTGATAGAAGCCCAAGGAGTGATTGGACATGTAAAGGAAATTGATATTTTTACAACCAAACTTGTAACTCCTGACAACAAACAAGTAATTATCCCAAACGGTGCATTAGCCAACGGCAATATAACCAACTACACATCAGAAGGCAAGATTCGTGTTGATGCTGTGGTGGGTGTGGGTTATGACGAAGACATCAAAGCAACCAAAAAGGTATTAATGGATGTGCTTACAAAACATCCCAAGGTTTTGAAACAGCCCGAGCCTTCAGTGAATGTTCATGAACTGGCGGACAGTTCGGTAAATTTTGCGGTAAGAACCTATTGCAAGCCCGAAGATTATTGGGAGGTGTATTTTGCAACCTACGAACGGGCAAAACTAGCCCTTGACCAAGCCAATATTGAAATTCCATATCCACATACTGTGGAAATTCATAAACAGGGGTAAAAGACAACAAATACTATCAGTATTATAAGCTCTGCTCAGAATAGGATGGTGATCAAATGGTTCATTGAATTAGCTGTAAGCCAATGGATATAGACCAAAAATAATTTGCAACCAGCACGTACAATTGATTTGAATCGTTTAATTTTGAAATCGTATCTTTAAAACATGCGATTACCTTCTGAAATTTTTTCATTTTTTAGAGCCTTGTCCCAAAACAACAATCGGGAGTGGTTTGCCGAACACAAACCGGAGTTTAAGGACTTGGAAGCCCAAGTAAAAGGTTTTGGAAATGCACTGTCCGATCGATTGAATATTCACGACAGCATTGATCGGTTCAAGCTGTTTCGGATTTATAGGGATGTACGCTTTTCCAAAAACAAAACCCCTTACAAAACCCATTTTGGATTGACCTGGCATCGAACCAAACCGGCGTTGCGAGGTGGGTATTATTTGCATTTGGCTCCTAACCATAATTTTTTGGCGTGTGGGTTTTGGGATCCCAATCCGGCTGATTTGCTGCGTATTCGTAAAGAATTTGAATTTGACGCCGATGCGTTTCGAAGCCTAATTTCGGCTCCAGACTTTAAAAACCTGTGGGGTTCGCTGGAAGGAAATACATTAAAAACGGCTCCTAGAGGATTTGACAAGCACCATCCCGATGTGGATTTGTTGCGTTTTAAACAGTTGATTTTCAGTATTTCTTATACCGATAAGGAAGTAGCAGCTGCGGATTTTATAGAACGGGTTGATCATGCCTTGCAAGAGGTGCGTCCGTTTGTGGATTATATGTCTGAAGTCCTGACCACCGATCTTAACGGTGCGTCGCTGTTGTAAGTTTTTAAGCAGTTTTTTCGAGCGTATCGGAAGGAACCAACAGTTGTAACTGATCTTGCAGTCGGGTAATGACCATGTTCATCATGCGTTTGTTGAGTTTGGAAGAATTTTGACAATATTCCGTGTACTCCGTTACCGTAAATGCTCCCAAAAGCATGCCTTTGAGTGTGTTTCTAAATTTTTGGTCTTTGTGAATTGCCGTTTCGATGTATTGGAGTTTTTTTTCGGTTCCCAAATCAAAAAACACGTTTTTGTGCTTGATGGCATAGTTGATAAACGCAGCCAATAACAGCGGGTTTTGCAGTTTGAGTACCGGACGCAGGGTTTGGTTTTGAAACCGCTCCTTGGAACGCATGCTGTCAAAGGTTTTGAGCTTTTTTAGTTCGGGACGTATGCGGAGAATGTCGTGGTGACGGTCGTTCATAACTGCTATTTTGTATAAAAATAATAGTTAAAACACCATTCGAAAAGCACTTTTGGAGAATGTTATCAAGAGGTTGTTGACAATGTGGTATTGTTTTTTAAACAAATCCCAACTTGAAAGAAACTGTGTTATAAACCGAACGAATCTTTGTTGATTTTATAAGTGCTGTGCTGACTACCAATACTGGTCATTGGGGCTAATCAATTGCAGGGCACTGATATTCAAGTCAATTTTCTCTGCAACAAATAAGGTCTCTCCTTTAAAAGGAGCCTCGTTGATTACTTTAAGTTTGTTGAGGGTAATTTGAGTTTTGGGAAAATTGGATAAAAAATTCAATTGAATGTCATCAAAAGAAACTTCGGCCGTTAAATGATTGTTTACCCATTCAATTGTTTTTTCTTTGATGGTGTCTTTAAAGAAAAACGGAATACTCAGAAGAACTACAAATAAGGGGAAAATAACGCCTAACAAGCGAATTATTTTTTTAAACATAAGAGGGAATTTAAGTAGGTTTTAAAATGTAAAATTAAAGTAAAATAGTGCTTTGACGAAGTATATTATAATAAATTTAAGACTTTTTGAATCATCAAATCTACCACCGCGTTGGGTTGTTCGGAAAAGGTGCCTAATTTTCGATTAGCGATGATGGCATTGACAGACAAGGCCTGATGTCCCATAATGGCTGCTAGTCCATATATACCGGCTGTTTCCATTTCCAAATTGGAAATTTTTTTCCCTAAAAAATCAAAAGACTCTAATTGTTGATTCCAGTCGGGATATTGAGTGTCCATGCGAATGCGACGTCCTTGGGGACCGTAAAACCCCGGATGCGTCGCTGTAATTCCTTGAACAAAACCTTCCGTTGAAAATCGATTGAGAAGTTCTTTGTTTGCCGAAATCACATAAGGGGTATTGAGGTGTTCGTTCAATCCAAGTTGCTCTTGCAAAGCTCGAGCAAAAGGAATGTCAAGGTGTTCTTCGCAAGGGTAGAAGTGGAGCAGGTTGTCAAAACCAATTGCGGTCTTGCTCAACAGCAAACTGCCCAAAGGTATGTTTGATTGAGAGGCTCCCGAAGTTCCCAATCGAATGATTCGTAGGGAAGTAAGCTCCTTTTTAGGTATAAGAGTTGTAAGATTCACATTGACCAACGCATCGAGTTCGGTCAACACAATGTCGATATTGTCGGTTCCCATTCCCGTAGAAATAATGGTTATACGCTGCCCATTGTAGGTTCCTGTGTGCGTGCATAGTTCTCTTGTCTGTTTTTGCACTTCAAGGGTTTCAAAATACTTGGAAATTTTTGGAACACGATCGGGATCCCCAACAGTGAGGATGGTATGTCCGATTTCGTGGGGAAGCAGTCCTAAGTGGTACACACTACCGTCGGGGTTTAAAATAAGTTCTGAAGAAGCCATACGTTTTGTTTTATCCACCTACACGTTTCACAATATGCCCTTTGTCTTGAAGCAACTGAATGATCTTGTCACGCATATTTCCTTGAATGATAATTTCAAAATCTTTCACCGATCCGCCAACACCACATTGGGTTTTAAGGTGTTTTCCAAGGGCTTTTAATTCGTCATTGCTTCCCTCAAACCCCTTGATGACCGTTACGGTTTTCCCACCGCGTCCTTTGTTGCTAAAATGAGCTTCCAATTGCTGAATGCGTTGCTCTTTGGGAACTTCATAGGTGCCTTCTGCCTCAGGAAACAGTTTTTTTAAATCTTCAAGACTGTTGAGTTTTGCCATTTATTTTTTCAATAATCCAAGTTCGTACAATCGTTGTGTTAAAAATTCGCCTGCAGTAATGTCTTTAAATTGTTTGGGATACTCAGAAGACATACAGTTATCCAACACATTGAGTTTCATTGAACTCACAGGGTGCATAAAAAACGGAATCGAGTACCGCGAACTGCCCCACATTTCTTTGGGTGGATTGACCACACGATGAATGGTAGATTTTAATTGATTATTGGTATGCCGTGAAAGCATATCACCCACATTGATAACCAATTCATCGGGTTCGGCAATCGCATCAAGCCATTCGCCTTTGTTATTTTTAACTTGCAAGCCTTTTCCTTGTGCTCCCATCAAAAGAGTAATCAAATTGATGTCTCCGTGAGCCGCTGCACGAACCGCATCTTTGGGTTCGGAAGTAATAGGAGGGTAGTGAATAGGACGCAAAATACTGTTTCCATCTCTAATAAATTCATCAAAATACGTTTCAGAAAGTCCTAAGTGAAGTGCAAGAGCCCGTAAAACATACATCCCTGTTTTTTCCAACGCCTTGTAAACCTCTTTTCCTACTACATTGAATTCTGGAAGTTCTTCAACGTCAACATTGTCTGGATAAATTTCATCCAGTGAATCGGGGTCATCTACATACTGTCCAAAATGCCAAAATTCTTTTAAATCGCCTTCTTTGCGACCTTTGGCATGTTCTTTGCCAAAGGAAGTGTATCCGCGTTGACCGCCCAAACCTTCTATTTCGTATTTCTTTTTTACATCAGTTGGTAAATCAAAAAACGCTTTTATCTGATCGTACAATTTTTCCACCATTTCAGTAGGCAAAAAATGACCTTTAAGGGCTACAAAACCAATGTTTTCATATGCATTGCCCAAATTTTTTATAAATTGTTGGCGCTTCTGAGAATCATCGGATAAAAAATTACTTAAATCAACGCTTGGAATGTTTTTCATGAATTTGATTTTAAACAAAAATAACAATTATCCCTGTAACATTTCAATTGGATTTGAGTAGGGGAGAGCAAAGGCTTCTGCAACACCTTTGTAAGTAACATTTCCTAATGCAATATTGAGTCCTTTTTGCAAAGAACTGTCTATCAAACAGGCAGTTTTCCAACCCTGATTGGCAATTCGAATGGCCTGAGGCAAAGTAGCGTTGGTTAGCGCTTCTGTCGCGGTTTGTGGAACGGCTCCAGGCATATTGGCTACGCTGTAATGGAGAATATCATCCACCAAATAGGTAGGGTTTTCATGAGTGGTTGGGTGCGTGGTTTCAAAACATCCCCCTTGGTCTACGGCTACATCAACCATCACGGTGCCAGGCTTCATATTGGACAACATCTTTTTAGTGATTAGCTTGGGAGCTTTGGCACCGGGAATTAAAACCGCTCCAATGATGAGATGTGCCGTACGAATGGCTTTTTCAATATTGTAGGTGTTTGAATATGCAGTAGTTACATTAGCTGGTAAAAGGTCATCCAAAACGCGCAAGCGACTTAAGTTGATATCAAATAGCGTAACATTAGCACCCAAACCTGCTGCCATTTTTGCGGCTTGCGTACCCACAACACCGCCTCCCAAAACAATTACATTGGCCGGAGGAACACCTGGAACACCGCCCAACAGAATTCCAGCTCCTTTTTGAGGTTTTTCCAAGTATTTTGCCCCTTGTTGAGTGGCCATGCGTCCAGCTACTTCTGACATGGGAGTCAATAAAGGAAGGCTTTTGTCGTCATTTTCTATGGTTTCGTAAGCGATGCACACGGCTTTTTGCTCAATCATAGCCTTTGTAAGCGATTCCGAAGCAGCAAAATGAAAAAATGTATATAGAATTTGCCCTTCTTGAATCAAATCGTATTCTTCAGCTAAGGGTTCTTTGACTTTAATAATCATTTCGGATTTATTGTAAATGTCTTCGATATGAGAAACAATCTGTGCACCGATCTTGGTATAATCACTGTCTGAATAACCGCTTCCTAATCCAGCACCTGACTGAACAAATACCGAATGTCCGTGAATGATTAATGATTGAACGCCCGCAGGAGTCATCCCTATACGGTATTCGTTTTTTTTTAGCTCTTTTGGTATTCCGATATTCATTTTTATAACATTAATAGGTATAATACGTTATAAAAGTAACATTTTATTGATCAATCCACCTATTTATTATAAATAAATATAAAATATAAGAAAACTTCTATTTAACATAATATAAATTATAAGGCTAATAGAATTGATAATTTAAAATAACTTTACAAAAAAAAATAAATTAAGTTGTTATTATATATGGATAATAATTTCAGTCATGCTTTTACTAATAGAGCGTTGCTTTTGCAAGAACAGTTTATTTGTGACTGGATTTCAGATATTGAAAAGTTGATTGAGCAAAAAACTTCTTTTGGCATACTCAATGCATCTATTTCAAAACAATTCAAACTTGACAAAGCACTTACTGATTTTAAAAATGCATATCCACTGCACCTTGAAGAAAATGGTTTTAATTTAATTTGTTTTACTGCAGGATCTAATGGACGATTCAAAGCCATTGTAAGATCCTATGAAAGTTGGGTAAATAGTTTTAAAATTCAACAAGAAATAATACAATATCCATCCAATACAAAAAGTCTGATTGTGGGGGACTGTTCCCATTCCTTGCACTTTTTTGGGCTTTTGGAAAGTTTGTATAGAAATGTTGAACCTATAGTGTTAGCGTCATTTTCAACAAAAAAGTTCTTTGCCGCCTGCAACAAAGAGCTTCCTCAGCTACTATACATTACTCCGGTGCATTTGGGGTTGTTGTTACGGCATTTCAATGCGTTTGACGTTGCTCCTGTTCTCTCAATACGCTATTTGGTTGTAGGAGGTGCTACGATCAATTCTTCAACACTCAAAAAAGTGCAACTCATGTTTCCTAATGCTACCATTCACGAGTTTTTTGGAGCTACGGAAACAAGTTATATTTCGATAAAAACGCCCAACTGTCCTCTGGGTTCGGTTGGAAAAATATGTCCCGGGGTAACGGTTCGTATTATGGATTCTGAGCATAAATTAGTGCCTGTTGGAAATGTGGGGAATATTTGGGTTAAAAGTAACCAATTGTTTCGTCGGACTGTGATGGGCGAAGACGCTACTTTATGTGATGATAACGGGTTTATTCACATTGGTGATATGGGATATGTCGATAAAAACAATCATCTGTATTACGTTGGAAGGAACAATCACCAAGTAACTATTGCCGGTAAAAATATACTCCTAACTCCTATTGAAAAATGCATCCAAAATCATCTACAAACCCCTGAAGTTGCTGTAATTTCCGTAACCGATGCTTTGAAAGAAAACCGCCTTTCAATTCTTACATCTTTAACATTAACCAAAGAGCATCAGCGGGCACTACTTTTGGAAGTGCGAAAGGAATTTGGTGCGCTTGCTACTCCAAAAACCATTGTTTCGATACCTTCGTGGCCTTTATTAGCTTCTGGAAAAACAAATCGTACATTTCTACAAAAACTCGTTTCTCCATGAAAGCCTCACCCGTTTATATTGTAGCAGCCTCAAGAACAGCTGTCATTCCAAGCGGTGGTGCTTTTAAAAACCTTACCTACGAACAGTTGGCAGTTCCCCCTATTTTGGAATGCATCCGACAGGCTGGTTTACAAAAGGATGATGTTGACGAATTGATTGTATCCAACGCTTTGGGAGCTGGAGGAAATCCCGCAAGAGTTGTGACGTTGGCTGCGGGTCTTCCGGATTCTATAGCTGGATTGTCTATTGATAGGCAATGCGTGGGCGGCCTGGACGCTATTTTGCTAGGCAAGGCGCTCATTGCTTCTGGAAAGACCCATGTAGTTGTAGTGGGTGGAACAGAATCGCACTCATTGCGACCCAAGCGATATTTTAAATCCGATTGGAAAAGCGATCCTGAATTCAACGAACAAGCGCGTTTTACTCCATGGCCTGAAAACGACCCCTTAATGCATGATGCTGCAAGCAATTTGGCCAATCAATTTTCTATTGGCAAGAAGTTGCAAGACCAATGGACGGCTGACAGTCATTCCAAAGCAATGGCTTCAAGAGAAATTCTTAAAAATGAAATCGTTTGCCCTAAAAATACAAATGCTGAATACGACCCTTATTCCAGAGCATTGACGCAAAAACATTTTCAGCGTTCTAAAGAAATTTCTGATGCTATTACAGCCATAAATACCAGTGTATCTGCTGACGGTGCCGCGTTTGTAGTTTTGGTTTCTGAAAAAATCAAAAGAAAACTAGCGATTCCTTATACACTTCGACTGATTGACGGACATACTTTAGGAGGAAATCCTACCCTACCCGCTTTGGCTCCTGTTGCTGCAATCAATCAATTATTAGCCAAAAACCATTTAATACCCGATGACCTTGTTTTAATTGAATTGATGGAGGCTTATGCAGCTCAAGCTATTGTTTGTGTAAACAAATCCAATCTTCCCAAAGAACGTATTAACGTCTCAGGCGGATCGCTTTCTCGTGGGCATCCCATTGGCGCCTCAGGAACGGTACTTATGGTTCGATTATTTTATGAGTTTACAAACAAAAGTGGACTCGGACTTGCTGCTATTGCTGGTGCTGGAGGGTTAGCCACTGCCCTACTGGTTGAAAAAGAAGCGAAAGCTACCAATCAATAGGCTTTTTGCCTTTGGATTCTAAAAATCTATTACACTGACTAAAATGTTTGTTTCCAAACCAATATCCTCTATTGGCACTTAAGGGTGATGGGTGTCCAGATGTCAATATTTGGTGTTTTCCGTTATCGATTTTGGCTCCTTTCTTTTTGGCATACCCGCCCCAAAGCAAAAAAACAACCTCCGACTTTTTAGAAGAAATGGTTTCGATTACACTATCTGTAAATGTCTCCCACCCTTTATTTTGATGACTTCCCGCTTGATCTGCACGCACGGTCAAGGTGGCGTTTAACAACAAAACTCCTTGTTGGGCCCAACGCATCAAATCTCCGCTTTTTGGATATGGAACTTGAATATCGTTTTCTATTTCTTTAAAAATATTAATTAATGAAGGTGGGTGTGGCGTGGGATCATGAACAGAAAAACACAAACCATTGGCTTGATTGGGACCATGATATGGGTCTTGACCAATAATTACCACTTGAACAGCGTCAAAAGGACACGCATTCAAGGCTGCAAAAACTTGATTTCCTGGAGGGTAACACCTATGTTGATGATATTCGTTTTTTACAAAGGCTGCCAATTGTTGAAAATAAGCTTCTTCAAAGGTAGCCTGTAAGAGCTTTTTCCAGGATGGGTGCAATTGAACGTTCATTGAAAATAATGTACTTTTGTTGGGTAAATTTAAGAAAATTGCTGACAAAAAAATCATTAGAAGATTTAGAGTTTCAAACAGTTCTTCATCAACTAAGTACTCATTGTGTAACCGAACTGGGAGTTGAACGGATTCGTGCTTTGCATCCTATGGTGGATTATGACGCTATCACAAACGCATTGTCTCATACTGCAGAATACAAGTCTTCATTTGAAAATGACAATCGCATTCCCAATCATGGTTTTGAAGCAATTGCCCATGAGTTATCGCTTCTGGGTATTGAAAACAGTCAGTTGGAATTGGATGGTTTTCGCCGTTGCAAGTCACTAGTAGAAACCACTAAAATCATTACCAAATTCTTTAAAAAATTCAAAGAGTACTATCCAACGTTGTATCAAATTTTTGAAGAAGTCGATGTAGTTTCGGAAATCCCAAAAGAAATCAATGGGGTTATTGATCGATTTGGCGCAATTAAAGATCGGGCTTCCGATGAACTGTATCAAATTCGAAAACAAATGGGTTCAGTGCGTTCTAAAATTGGACAAAGTTTTGGCAGCGCTTTGAACACCTATCATTCTGCAGGTTTTTTGGATGAAATCAAAGAGTCTATCATTGACAACCGGCGCGTATTGACCGTGAAAGCCATGTATCGTAGAAAGGTCAAAGGAGCTATTATGGGAAGCTCTAAAACAGGTAGTATTGTTTATATAGAGCCCGAAGCAACATTAAAATACAGCCGAGAATTACAAAACCTTGAATATGAGGAAACCGAGGAAATCACAAGAATATTAAAGGAATTAACAGATTTTTTACGTCCGTATCGTTCGTTTTTGGCAACCTACCAAGAAGTTTTAACTGTTTTGGATACCATATCTGCCAAAGCCTTGTATGCAAAAAGAACCCATTCGGTTTTGCCGCTTTTGAATACCAATCAACAATTGTATTTGAGAAATGCATACCACCCACTTCTTTTTTTAGCCAACGAATCGAAAGGAGAAAAAACATTTCCCCAAACCATTGAGCTAAAAAATGACAATCGGATTATCATCATTTCAGGCCCCAATGCAGGAGGAAAAAGCATTACTTTAAAAACCATTGGTCTTTTGCAATTAATGCTTCAAAGCGGTTTGTTGGTTCCAGTACACGAACGAAGCAATATGTGCGTTTTTCAAAAAATTCTAACCGACATAGGAGACAATCAATCCATTGAAAATCATTTAAGTACCTACAGTTATCGTTTGAAAAACATGAATCGCTTTCTCAAAAAGTGCGATTCCCAAACTTTGTTTTTAATTGATGAATTTGGAACCGGTTCGGATCCTGAGTTGGGGGGCGCTTTGGCTGAAATATTTTTGGAAGTTTTTTACGAACGGCAGTCGTTTGGCGTAATTACCACGCATTACGCCAATCTTAAGTTATTGGCCACCGAGCTACCTCATATGACCAATGCCAATATGGAGTTTGACAATAAAAGCTTACAGCCTACTTTCAATCTGGTTTTGGGAGAGGCAGGAAGTTCGTTTACCTTTGAGGTGGCCCAAAAAAACGGGATTCCATTCAGACTCATCAACCAAGCCAAAAAGAAAATTGAAAAAGGAAAAGTTCGCTTCGATGCCTCTATTGCTAAAATGCAGAAAGAACGCAGCCAATTAAGTAAGACATCAAAATCACTAAAAGCCGAAGAGATTAAGGCGCAAGTAGAAACCGAGCGCTTGGAAGTGTTGAATGATAAAATGAAAAAGAAGTTGATTAGTTATCAGGAATTGTTTGATAACAACCAGCGCATGATTGTACTTGGAAACAAAATCAATGATGCGGCTGAGCAGTACTTTTTGGATGGAAAAAAGCGACCCCTTGTTGCTGAGTTGTTACGCCTTGTAGAAACTGAAAATTCAAAACGAAAACGACTTTCAGTAAAGAAGCATAAAGAAGCCAAAGCGACCAAGAAAAAGGTTGAAAAAGAGGTTTTGGAAAAAGTAGTAAAAGTCAGAAAGGAAAAGAAAATCAACAAAGCCGAAGCTCAAAAAAAGGAAGCAAACAAACCTCGCCCTATTTTTAAAGTAGGTGACCGTGTTCGGATGTTTGACGGAAAATCGGTGGGAAGTATCGATGTTATTGAAAAAAACAAAGCGGTGGTTAATTACGGGATTTTCACTACTCAAATCAATCTTGAAGCTTTAGAACTGGTCGAAGCTATCAAAAAATGATGTTTAAAAGCAGTTACATTGTATTTTACGACGGTCATTGTGTTCTTTGTAACCGAGTAGTCCGATGGATTCTTAAACACGATCAAAAAGACGTTTTTCGCTTTGCGCCTCTTCAAGGCGCTACTTCCAACGCGTTTTTCAAAGAAAGAAATTTTGATGGTGTTGACTTGGATACCGTTATTTTATGGAGGCCCGAAAAGGCTTATTGGACACAGTCTACGGCATTTTTTGAAATCATAAAAAAGTTGGGTGGAGCTTGGCGGTTGCTACTATTTTTTTCATTTTTTCCAAAAAAAATAACAGATTGGGGATATACTATCATCGCTAAAAATCGCATGGAATGGTTTGGGCAATACGACCACTGCCCTATTCCTGAACCTCATTTAAAACATAAATTTTTAGACTGATCTATTTTTGGTAGTGATCGTCCCAATGTTTTTCAACAGGTTTGTCTTTAAGCTTTCCGACTGACTTGGCTACTATCATTGAAACGGCCGCATCACCTGTTACGTTTACTGAAGTTCGGCACATATCTAACGGGCGATCTACGGCAAATATGAGTGCCAATCCAGCTTCAGGGATTCCTGCTTGTGCAAGAACAATCACTAACATTACCATTCCTGCTCCAGGAACAGCTGCCGATCCAATAGAGGCTAATGTGGCGGTGGCTATAATCCCCAGTTGTGCACCTAGCGTAAGATCGATTCCAAAGGCTTGTGCTATAAAAACAGCTGCAACGGCTTGATACAAGCTAGTTCCATCCATATTGATTGTAGCGCCAATAGGCAAAACAAAACTGCTCACTTCCTCCTCGACCCCTAAGTGCTCTTGAACCCGTTCCATCGTTACTGGTAAGGTGGCTGCGCTAGAACTGGTTGAAAAAGCGAGTAGCTGAGCGGGTGAAATACCGTTGATAAAAAAACGAGGTGCTTTTTTAGTGATAATTTTTACTAATAAAACATAAATCAATACCATTATTAGCAATCCGATAATTACAGTAATAGCGTACATTCCCAATGCTTTGAATAAGTCAGCGCTTGGAGCCTCCACAACCAATGCGGCTAGCAATGCAAACACTCCATAAGGAGCAGCTAACATAATCAGGTCGATGAGTTTTAGAATAACTTCGTTGAAGGCGTCAAAAAACTCCTTGACTGGTTTTGCTTTTTTTTCTGGAATTAATATCAAACCAATCCCAAAAAAAACAGCAAAAAAGATCACTTGAAGCATGTTTCGGTTATCGGTTGTTGCTTTAAAAATATTAGAAGGTACCAAATCAACCAATGCTTGAAGCGGTCCAGCATCTTTTTGGGCATCCGCTGCCATTTTCTTTTCAGCCGCATTGTCGGCATAGGCCAACACCAATTCTTCTCGGGTTTCTTCACTAATACTGGTGCCGGGTTGTAGTGTGTTTACCGCAACCAATCCTGTAGTAACTGCCAAAAGTGTTGTTGTAATATAAAGGCCAATTGTGCGACCTCCCATTTTGGAAAGTCTTGAAATATCTTTTAAATCAGAGACTCCTTTGATTAAAGACGCTAAAATCAACGGAACAGCTATCAGCTTAAGGGCATTGATAAAAATAGTTCCAAAAGGTTTGATCCAATCGGAAATAAATGATTTACCAAAATCAAATTGAACCATAAGAAGCGCAAAAAACACTCCCGCAAACATTCCGATTAAAATTTGCCAATGCAAGGATACTTTTTTCATAGTTACTGATTTGCTGGTTGATATGTTATGTAAAAAACGCTGTTTACAGCTTAACCGACCGATTCAACAGAAAAAAATCAGCTAAAACAAGTGCTGCCATTGCTTCTACAATAGGAACTGCTCTTGGGACTACACAAGGATCGTGCCTTCCTTTTCCCTGCATTTCCACTTTCTGACCGTCTTTTGTAATGGTTTCTTGCTTTTGCATAATGGTAGCAACAGGCTTGAAAGCAACATTAAAATAAATATCCATTCCGTTGCTTATTCCACCTTGAATACCACCCGATCGATTGCTTTGCGTGGTTCCATCGCTGTTGTATGGATCGTTGTGATCGCTTCCTTTCATTTTGGACCCTTCGAAGCCACTTCCGTATTCAAATCCTTTGACTGCATTGATCGAAAGCATCGCCTTTCCGAGTTCTGCGTGCAATTTGTCAAATACAGGTTCTCCTAGTCCAACATGTACATTTTGAATCACACAAGTTACGATTCCTCCTACGGTATCTCCTTCTTTACGAATTTGCTTGATGTAGTTTTCCATTTCTACAGCTGCCTCCAGATCGGGGCAACGTACAGGATTTTTTTCAATATTTGAAAAATCCAGCGACTGATAGTCTTTATCAAGCTTAATTGGTCCCACCCCAGAAACAAAGGCATTGAAAGTAATCTCAGGCATCATTTGCTTTGCGATGGCTCCTGCTACTACACGGCATGAAGTTTCTCTTGCTGAACTTCGACCGCCGCCTCGATAATCGCGTACGCCGTATTTTTGATCGTACACATAATCAGCGTGAGAAGGTCGATACGTTTCCTTAATGTGGGAATAGTCCTTGGATTTTTGATTGGTGTTATGAATAGCAAAACCAATTGGAGTTCCAGTTGTTTGCCCTTCGAATATACCCGAATAAAAAGTGACTTCGTCGGGCTCTTTTCGTTGTGTTACAATGGAGGATTGTCCGGGTTTTCTACGATTCATTTCATTTTGAATCGCTTCAAAATCAAGTGTTATGCCCGAGGGGCATCCGTCAATAACTCCGCCAAGAGCACTTCCATGAGACTCACCAAATGTGATTAATTTAAAAAGTTTTCCGTACGTATTTCCTGCCATGTATTGCTAATTTTCCTCAAAAATAAGGCGATTCTCTATGATAAAAAAAGGTTTGGCTTATTTTACGCCATTTTAAAGCAGCGCATCAAACAATATTTCTACTGGATGCACTGCCTTTTTGTGAGTTCCATCTTTGATTTGATGCCTACAACTAGTACCATTTGCCACTATGACGGTTGAATCGGACAGTTGTTTAACTGCAGGAAATAAAACATCTTCTCCGATCTGCATGCTGACATCATAATGTTCTTTTTCATAACCAAACGAACCCGCCATTCCACAACAGCCCGATGGGATTTGTGTGGCTTCGTAGTAAGTGGGTACATTTAAAATTGTTAACGTATCATTTGGGTTTCCTAGTGCTTTTTGATGGCAATGTGCATGGAAACTTATTTTTTTGGAGGTTTTCGTAAAGGAGGATTCAGTAATCCTACCTGATTTGATTTCTGATGCAATAAATTCATCAATTAAATAGGTGTTTTTCGCCAATTGCTTTGCTGCTTTTTGATCAGAAGCCAATTTTGGATACTCGTCCCTAAATGATAGTATAGATGAAGGTTCAATGCCTACCAAAGGTGTATCGCTGTCAATAAGATCTTTAAATCGATTGACATTGGTGTTTGCTAATTTTTTAGCATCCTTGAGAAACCCCTTAGAAAGTTGACTTCGACCGCTATCTACAAACGGCATATGATAAACTTTGTATCCCAATCGCGTCAATAATTGAAATGCTTTTCGACCCAAGTCAGATTCTAAATAATTTGTAAATTCATCGATAAATAAATACACTTTTTTATTGTATTTAAACTCTTGTTTTTCAAGTTTTTGAAGTATATTTTCTAAAGTTTTATTTGAAATTAATGGAAGAGACCTTTTGGAATGAATTCCCAGTGATTTTTTAATCAAATTACGAGTTACATTATTTGAAAAAAAGAAATTAGTTAGCGAAGGAAATGCACTTCCCAAGGCGTTGAATCGAGCATTGAAACCAACGATATAATCGCGTAGTCTTCTTCGATTGCTTTGGTAATATTGATATAAGAACTCGGCTTTAAAACTAGCAACATCTACATTGCTTGGACATTCGCTTGCACAAGCTTTGCAGCTTAAACACAAATCAAAAACCTCTTTCAGTTCTCGGTGATTGAATCGGTTGGTATTTTTTTGATACAAAAACTCTCGTAACGCATTGGCTCTTCCTCGAGTAGTGTCTTTTTCGCTTCGTGTGGCTCTGTAGCTTGGACACATAGTGCCTCCACTAATTTTGAGGCAATCCCCAGAACCGTTGCATTGTTCAGTAGCTCGAACGATTCCCATGGAATTTGAAAAATCAAGAAGCGTATCTATTTCGGGTGTTTTTTGTCCAATTGGAGCGCGAAACGATTCGTCCATTTGTGGAGCTTCTATAATTTTTCCTGGATTGAAGATGTTGTTTGGGTCAAATAACCTTTTAATACTCTTTAAAAGCTCATAGTTCTTTGCGCCTACCATCATGGGAATGAATTCAGACCGAACAATACCATCGCCATGTTCACCGCTCAATGAACCCTTAAATTTTTTCACAAGCTGTGCAACTTCGGTAGTAATTTGACGAAACAACACTACATCCTTTTTGTCTTTTAAGTTAAGAATAGGTCGTAAATGCAATTCTCCTGCACCTGCGTGGGCGTAATAAACAGCTTTTTGATTGAATTTTTCCATTAGCTTGGAAAATGCATCAATAAAAGAATCCAAATCTGCAAGGCTAACGGCAGTGTCTTCGATACAAGCGACTGCTTTTTGATCTCCCACCATATTTCCAAGCAATCCTAATCCCGCTTTTCGCAATTCCATGGCTTGTCCAATTTGAGAACCACTTAAAACAGGCGTTGCATAGCTAGTATTTAGATTTGTTAGCGTTTTTAATACGCTATTCACATCTTCATCAAGCCTTTCGAGCGTTGCTGCTGCCACTTCTAGCAGAAGGAGTGCTTTGGGGTCTCCCTTAACAAAAAACCGATTGGCGAGTTGTTGTTTGTTGTTTAGAGTGCAGTCTAATATTGTTTTGTCCATCATCTCGCAAGTTTGGAGCGAATGCTTCATTACGGGTGCTACAGTTGACAAACACGATTTGATGCTGTCAAAATGAGCTACTACCATTTTTCTGTGAGGTGGTGGTAATTCGTCCAATTGCAAGGTTATGGAAGTCGTAAAAGCTAAGGTTCCTTCACTCCCAGTGAGTAATGGACACAACGAAAAAAGAGGTCCTTTGTCAAAAATCGGAGCTCTCTTTATCAACTCATCGACTGCATATCCTGTGTTTCTTCGATGAATTGAGGGTTTTGGAAATTCTTTGTTAATTTCATTCTGAAGGTTGGTGTCTGAAAGTTTCGTTAATAGGTCACGGTAAATTTTTCCTTCCAGTGTGCTTAACTGTTGTTTAGCTTCCAGTGCGTCGGAAGTTAGTTCAGAAAAAACCACTTCGCTCCCATCCGATAAAATAGCATCTAGAGAAATAACTTTATCACGAGTAACTCCATACTGAATTGATGTTGTTCCAGAAGAATTGTTACCCACCATCCCTCCTATCATACATCGATTGGAAGTAGAAGTGTTGGGACCAAAAAACAGTCCAAAAGGCTGTAAATAGTGATTCAATTCGTCCCTAATCACTCCAGGCTGCACGGTAACGGTTTTATTTTTTTTGTCCAAAGCAAGAATTTCACAGAAATGCTTAGATACATCAACCACAATTCCGTCTCCAACGCATTGACCTGCCAAGGAAGTACCCGCAGTTCTAGGAATGAGTCCTACTTGATGCTCTTGAGCAAAACGGATGATTTTTTTTACATCTGATTTTGACTTTGGAAACGAAACCGCAAGAGGTAACTTTTTATAAACCGATGCATCTGTTGCATAGAGCGCCTTTGAAAGAGCATCCCATTTTATGGATCCTTCAAGTTGTCTGTCAAGAATTTGAAAGCTATTTTTCATCGATATGTATCCACCCAAAAATAACATATTAAGTACCAAAAAACAATATATGTTCTATTTTACATTTAAAAAAGGATTCTGTACATTTACTCCGCAATTAAAAAACCCTTTTCAATGAAAAAATATTTCGTTTATTTCTTACTGATTACTGTTTTCACTCAATGCTCACAATCCACCGCCTACAAAGTTGATGGCACAGTAGATATGGACGATGCTTCGCAAATTTTTCTTATCAAAGTTGGTGAAGACAGTCGTCCCCAACCTTTAGATACGCTTGAAGTAATGGATGGTAAATTTTCTTTTTCTGGAGAAATTGATATACCTGAAATGCATTATTTGTTTTTTGATGGACAACGTGGAAACCTTCCTTTTGTTCTAGAAAGTGGCAACATCACTATCAGTGCTTATAAAGACAGCCTTCGCTCTTCTAAGGTAAGTGGAACTGCCTCTAATAAGGATTTTGCAGCCTATTTGAAAGGGGCAAAAAAGTTTGGAGAAGATTTGAGTAAAATTCAAATGGAAATGCGAAACCCAGCAATTTCGGGCGATTCTTTGGCTATTTCGGATCTTAAGGAACAATTTGATGCGATGATTGATAAACTTACTCAATACGAACTCGATTTTGTTACCAATGAGTCGGATTCCTATATTTCTTCTTTGATTTTAGAGCGAATGCTTATGAATAAGTCTATAGAATTCGAAGAAGCTGCGGCTTTGTACGCTTCGTTTTCTGACTTGGTTAAAAAAACAAAATCCGCTCAAAATATTAATAACATCCTTAACCCGGAAGCGAACGAACCAGAAACTCCAAAGAAATTGGGAGTTGGAAGTATTGCTCCCGATTTCTCAGCTCCCAATCCAGCAGGGCAACAAGTTTCTTTGAAACAAGTTGCTAGCTCAGGAAAAATCACTGTGATTGATTTTTGGGCTTCATGGTGCAAGCCTTGTCGTGTTGAAAACCCAGCTATTGTTGCGATGTATGAAAAATTTAGTCATAAAGGACTAACGATCATAGGTGTCTCTTTGGATAAAGATGCAAATAAGTGGAAAGAAGCCATAGAGGATGATCATCTTACGTGGTCGCAAGTTTCTAATCTTAAGTACTGGCAAGACCCCATTGCACGGTTGTACGATGTTAATTCCATTCCTAGAACATTCATCGTTGACCAGAACCTTACGATTTTATCTTCGGGTCTTCGTGGTGCACAATTGGAAGAAAAAGTTGAGGAGTTACTTGCGCTCTAAAGTTTATCTTTTTTGATAAGAAAAGCCATTAAAACAATAGGGATAGCCAATAAACCAACCATTACGGGCTGTTGAATTACGAGCGATGGTTGCATAAATAAAGTGACTATAAACCCTGCTGCTGCTCCACCAAAATGGGCAGTGTGACCAATATTACCTGATTGTTTTTTCATCCCATAAATTGAGTACAACAAATACCCTACTCCAAAAACAATTCCTGGTATAGGAATGGGAATAAAAAACAAGTATAAATTCATAGAGGGATTGAGCAAAATAGCAGCATATACAACGCCTGAAACAGCACCACTAGCTCCGACCGCTGAATAATACCCTTGATTTTGATGATAGATATAGGTAAATTGATTTCCTACATACAAGCAAACAAGATAGAGGATTAAAAACAAAAGGATCCCTAAATTGTAAAGAACAATATCGGCAAATATATATAAGGCAAACATATTGAACAACAAATGCGAAAAATCGACATGTAAAAATCCGGCGGTCCATAGCCGTTTTTTATCTCCACTTCTCACAGCATTTACCTGGAATTTATAACGATTAAAAAATCCTTCGTTTTCGAACCCTCTAAAAGAAACGAGAACATTAATTCCAATAATCAATAAAAGGATGGGATGAATTGCTTCCAATGTGGGCTTTTTTGCTGGCAAATATACTATATTTGTTGAAATTTTTTACATATATGCAGCGCATTGCGTTTTATACAATATATCCATTTTTACTTTTGATTTCGCTACTTCCTTTCAAAGTCATGTACGTGTTTTCCGATGTACTTTGCTTTTTGATGTATAGAGTTGTTAAGTACCGAAAACGAACCGTTCGGCAAAACATACGGTTGGCTGGAGTTGCCAAAAACCCAAAGCATGCAAAAGCTATTGAAAAAGAATTTTACCAGCATTTTTGTGATTTGTTTTTAGAAATGATCAAATCCATTACGATTTCAGAGGATGCAATCAAAAAACGTTTTGTTGTTAAAAACAAAGCGCTTTTGGAGCGCTATGGAAAAGAAGGGAAAAGCATTATAGTTATGTGTGGTCACTATGCGAGTTACGAATGGTTGTTGTCCATTACTTATCATATGCCACACGATGGATTTGGTGTTTACTCGCCGCTTTCCAATCCTTATTTTGATCGAATGGTTCAAAAGATTCGACGCAAACACGGAGCATACCTTATACCTCGAAATAAAGTTCGTGAAGCATTGCAAAACCACCATGATAATTCAGTTTTAGCCACATACGGTTTTGCAGGCGACCAATCTCCTCAAATGCGTCCAAAAAACTATTGGCAACGTTTTTTTGGCATTAAAGTTCCTGTTTTTACGGGTGGAGAGCGATTGGCTAAAGAATTCAACTTACCCGTTGTTTTTGCTAAGTTAGAGAAGAAAAAGCGTGGTTTTTACGAAGCTACTATTGAACCTTTAGCAGAAAACCCAAACGATTTTACGGATTACGAAATTACCGACGAATTTCTTCGAAGAATTGAAGCGCAAGTAAAAGCAAATCCTGCGCATTATTTGTGGACCCACAACCGATTTAAGCACAAAGACAAAGCTCCGGAATAGTCTTTTTTTAAAGACTTAAAATCTCGTTGCGAAAGCGGTTAGCTAATTCTGTTGCTTCTGACTGCGACTTGGCTTCGGTATAAACCCGTATTATGGGTTCTGTGTTAGATTTTCGAAGGTGAACCCATTGATTTTCAAAATCTATTTTAACACCATCAATGGTAGAAATATTTTCTGATTTGTACGTTTTTGCTATAGCTTCCAATGCTTGACCGGCTTGTATACCAGGAGTCAATTCAATTTTTTGCTTGCTCATAAAGTAATTGGGATAAGAAGCTCTTAATTCACTAACCAATCCTTTTTGTTCAGCTAACAACGATAAAAATAGTGCAACGCCAACAAGCGCATCTCTACCGTAATGGCTTTCAGGATAAATGATTCCGCCATTGCCTTCTCCTCCGATAATGGCTTGTGTTTTTTTCATCATTTCAACAACATTCACTTCGCCAACAGCACTTGCTTGGTAATTCCCTCCGTGATTTTTGGTTACATCATTCAAAGCTCTTGTTGAAGACATATTAGATACTGTATTACCAGGGGTTTTACTCAGCACATAATCGGAACAAGCGACTAAGGTGTATTCTTCACCAAACATTTCTCCGTTTTCGCACATAAATGCCAAACGATCTACATCGGGGTCAACTACAATTCCTAAATCTGCCTTTTCTTTGACAACGGTTTGAGACAAATCGGTCAAATGTTCCTTTAAAGGTTCTGGATTGTGTGGAAATTGTCCGTTAGGTTCACAAAACAACTTGATAGTCTCTACCCCTAGCGCATCAAGTAATTTAGGGATGGCAATACCGCCTGTAGAATTGACACCATCTACAACGACTTTTAATTTAGCATTACGAATAAGATCAACATTTACTAAAGAAAGTGTTAATACATGGTCTATGTGCTGGTCAATGGCATTTTTAATTAAAGCAACCTTGCCTAATGTATCAACATCAGCAAATGAAAAACTTGAAGATTCTGCAATATTCAAAATGTCCTGCCCTTCTTTTGCATTTAAAAACTCCCCATCTTCGTTAAGCAGTTTAAGAGCATTCCATTGTTTGGGATTGTGGCTTGCGGTAAGAATAATCCCGCCGTTAGCTTTGTGCTGGGGAACCATCAATTCAACCGTTGGAGTGGTTGATAACCCAACATCAATAATATTTATTCCCAACCCTATTAAGGTGTACTGAACCAAATTTTGGATCATTTCACCAGATATACGTGCATCTCTTCCTAAAACCACTGAAAGTGTTGTGTTGGGATGTTTTTGTTGCAACCAACTGCCATAAGCTGCGGCAAACTTAACGGCATCAATCGGAGTGAGATTTTCATTGATATTACCTCCTATTGTGCCTCGTATTCCTGAAATGGATTTAATTAACGTCATCAAGTGTTGTTTAGACAAAGATACAATCCCTTGTCTTTTATTCAACTATAATCCTTATTTTTCGGTCATGAATTATTTGGCGCACCTTTACTTATCTGCCACCAACAAAGAAATTATGTTGGGTAACTTTATAGCAGATCGAGTAAAAGGAAATCAATATTTGAAGTATCCACCAGAAGTACAACAAGGGATTTTGTTGCATCGTTCGATTGATTCTTTTACAGATGAACATCGCGTTAGTAAACTCATAAAAAAGGAATTGTTTCCTGCCCACAGGCATTACAGTGCGGTTTTGGTAGATATGTTTTACGATCATTTTTTAGCCAAAAACTGGCAACTGTATTCTAGCAAAACTTTACCTGAATATGCTGATTATTGTTATAAAGTATTGATTGATTTTAAAGAATATTTGCCAGATTCCTCTCTCCGCTACTTGACCGCAATGAAACAATATCGTTGGCTGGAGTCTTACGAAACCATCGAAGGATTGGAAAATGTTTTACATTTAATGAGTCAGCGTACAAAATTTCCAACTCAACTGGATGAAAGTGTATGGATTCTAAAAAATCAATATGCGTATTTTGAGTCTTTATTTTTTGAGTTTTTTCCAACCATTGAAGACCATGTTAATCAAAAAATTATAAAATATGCGTAATCTGCTATTCACAGTTGGTTTTGTTTTTTTGGTATTTACGTCCTGTGAAAAGTCAAACAAAGAACCCGATCGATATACTCAGGGCATGGTAGTTTCGGCCAGAGCAGAAGCATCAGATATTGGATTATCGATTTTACAAAAAGGGGGTAATGCATTTGATGCAATGATTGCTACTGATTTGGCTTTAGCGGTTTCTTATCCAAATGCAGGGAATTTAGGCGGTGGCGGTTTTATGGTATATCGATTAGCCAACGGTCAAGTAGGCTCATTGGATTATAGAGAAAAAGCACCTGGTCTGTCCTCACCTGATATGTATTTGGATTCTTTGGGAAATGTGATTTCAAATAAAAGCACCGAAGGTGGCTTAGCAGTTGGCGTTCCAGGAACTGTTGCAGGACTGTACGAAATCCACAGAAAATTTGGTTCTTTACCAATGCGAGAATTAATACAACCAGCCATTGATTTGGCTAAAAAAGGCGTTGTAATTACTTCCAAACAACTTCAAAGGCTAAATACATATAAAGAAAAAATCATTGAGCTAAATGATGCTGGTTGTTTTTACAACCAACCTTTCACTGCCGGAGATACCTTGCGGTACAACACATTAGCTAAAACATTACAAACGATACAATCCAAAGGAAAAAAAGCCTTTTATCAGGGAGCTATTGCGAAAGAGATGGTGAAATATGTTTCTAAAAAAGGTGGGGATCTGAATTTGGATGATTTAAAGAACTACCAAGCCGTTTGGAGAGATCCGATTCGCTTTCGGTATAAAGATTTAACAATCATTTCCATGGGCCCACCCTCCAGTGGTGGTATTGTTTTGGGACAAATTTTGAAAATGATTGAGCCTTTTGAGCTGTCACAAAAAGACTTTTTAATGCCTTCAAGTATTCAACCTATCGTAGAAGCTTCTCGACGGGCTTATGCTGATAGAAGTCACTATTTGGGCGATCCTGATTTTGTGACTATTCCTAAAAAGAATCTGCTCGACTCGGAATATCTCAGCCAGCGAATGGATTCTTTTGACTGGAATCGTGCAACAGATTCTTCGTCGATTTCAGCGGGTAATTTAATAGTGTCAGAAAGTAAAGAAACTACCCACTACTCTATCATCGACTCTGATGGAAATGCTGTATCGGTAACAACCACGTTGAATGCCAATTATGGTTCTAAATTGTTAGTTCCTTCATTGGGATTTTTTCTTAACAACGAAATGGATGATTTCAGTAGCAAACCAGGAGTTCCAAACTTATACGGTGTGATTGGAGGACAAGCCAACGCTATAGCACCAAATAAGAGAATGTTGAGTTCTATGACGCCCACCCTAATTGAACAAGAGGATAAACTTTCCATGATTCTTGGAAGTCCCGGAGGGTCAACAATTATTACTTCGGTGCTACAAACCATTCTTAACGTGTATGATTTTAAAAAAAACATACAAGCTGCTGTAGAAGCCCCTAGATTTCATCATCAATGGCTCCCCGACTCCATCAAATATGAAGTTTCAACATTCGAGGTAAAAACAAAAAATACTTTGCAAAACAAAGGGTTTCATTTTTACAAACAACCCACAATCATTGGTCGTGTTGATGCAATCAAAATCCATAAAGACGGTTCGTTTTCGGGCGGAGCCGATCCTCGCGGAGATGATAGCGTTTCTGGTTTTTAATTTGATTGGACACTTCCTTTTTAGGGTTAAATATTGTAATTTGCGCGATTAGCAAATCAACTATGAAAGAAGTCATTTCGGTTAAAGGCGCCAAAGTTCACAATCTTAAAAATATTGACATTGATATTCCTAGAAACGAACTTGTTGTCATTACTGGATTGTCAGGAAGTGGAAAATCCTCTTTAGCTTTTGATACGATATATGCCGAAGGACAACGACGGTATATAGAAACGTTTTCTGCCTATGCAAGACAATTCTTGGGAGGACTGGAACGTCCTGAAGTTGATAAAATTGACGGCTTGTCTCCTGTGATAGCCATTGAACAAAAAACAACGTCCAAAAGTCCAAGATCAACGGTAGGTACGATTACAGAAGTTTATGATTTTTTAAGACTTTTGTTTGCTAGAGTTTCGGATGCCTATAGCTATAAAACCAATGAAAAAATGGTAAGTTATAGCGATTCAGAAATTTCTCATTTGATTCAAAAAGATTTTGATTCTCAAGGTATTTACGTTTTAGCTCCCGTTGTCCAATCTCGAAAAGGGCATTACCGTGAGTTGTTTCATTCTATTGCCAAACAAGGTTTTTTGCGGGTTCGAGTGGATGGTGAAATCACAGAATTGACTCCTCAAATGAAAGTCGATCGGTACAAAACACATGATATCGAAATTGTGATTGATCGATTAAAAATATCCAATGATCCTTCTGTTATTAAACGCCTTGAAGAAAGCATCCAAACGGCAATGTACCATGGCAATGATACCATTATGGTCATGGAAATCGATAGTAATGAAGTACGTTATTTTAGTAGAAACCTTATGTGTCCCTCATCTGGAATTGCGTATCCTAACCCTGAACCCAATACATTTTCTTTCAACTCGCCCAAAGGAATGTGCCCATCTTGCAACGGGTTGGGTGTGCTGCATCAAGTAAATTTAGAAAAAATCATTCCTGATGATTCGAAGTCCATTCATAACGGTGGGATTCTTCCAATCGGAGAATATAAAAGCAACTGGACCTTTAAGCAATTAGAAACCATAGCCAAGCGCTATAAGTTTGACCTTCTTGATCCAATAAAAAAGGTTCCCGAAAAGGCGTTACATATCATTTTACATGGGGGAAGTGAACGGTTTTCTGTGCCATCCAAAACGTTGGGAATAACAAGAGATTATGCTATTGATTATGACGGAATCATCCCTTTTTTAGAGAATCAGTTTAAAGAAAGTCATACGGCTTCTTTGAAACGGTGGGCAAAAGGATTTATGGATGA
Source organism: Flavobacteriaceae bacterium (assembly GCA_029243385.1). GTDB lineage: Bacteria > Bacteroidota > Bacteroidia > Flavobacteriales > Flavobacteriaceae > JAQWSC01. Next base: position 130,680 of record JAQWSC010000002.1, read on the forward strand.
AGTGCTTTGCGAGTCGTGCGATGGAAGTCGTCTGAGAAAAGAGTCTTTGTGTTTTAAAATCAATGAAAAAAATATTGCAGCGTTAAGCGCAATGGATATTGGTGAACTGTCGGAATGGTTTGAGAATTTAGAGAGTACTCTAACACCTCGTCAGCAAAAAATCGGTAAAGAAATCTGCAAAGAAATTCGAAAACGCCTACGTTTTTTGTTAGATGTTGGACTCAACTATTTGTCCATCAATCGAAGTTCAAAATCCTTGTCAGGTGGGGAAGCACAACGAATTCGACTCGCTACACAAATAGGTTCTCAATTGGTGGGAGTCTTGTACATTTTGGACGAACCAAGCATAGGACTTCATCAGCGAGATAACGACAAGTTAATCAACTCCTTGTTATCTCTTCGAGATATCGGTAACTCTGTTATTGTAGTTGAGCACGACAAAGACATGATGCGAAAGTCAGACTATATTATTGATTTAGGTCCAAAAGCTGGAAAACACGGCGGGCAAATTGTCTCTGAATGCACCCCGAAAGAAATGAAAAAGCAACAAACACTAACCGCTGATTTTCTCAATGGAATTGAATCCATTTCGTTACCAGAGAAAAGGAGAAAAGGAAACGGTCATTTTTTGTCACTTAAAGGCTGCACAGGAAACAATCTCAAAAACGTAGATGTTGAATTTCCACTTGGAATGATGATTGGAGTTACTGGTGTTTCGGGAAGTGGAAAATCGACACTAATCAACGAAACCCTCTACCCTATTCTAAATGCTCATATTTTTAACGGCGTAAAAGAGCCAATGCCCTACAAAAGCATTGATGGGCTAAAGCATATTGATAAAGTAATTGATATCAGTCAATCTCCTATCGGAAGAACACCAAGAAGCAATCCTGCTACATATACAGGTGTGTTTAGTGAAATTCGATCGCTATTTGCACAAACTCCAGAATCTTTAATTCGTGGATACAAACCTGGGCGATTTAGTTTTAATGTTAAAGGAGGTCGATGCGAAACCTGTCAAGGAGCTGGTTTGCGAGTTATTGAAATGAACTTTCTTCCTGATGTATATGTACACTGTGAAAGCTGCTCTGGAAAACGTTTTAATAGAGAAACTTTAGAGATTCGTTACAAGAGTAAATCGATAGCCGATGTGCTGAATATGACCATCAATGAAGCGTGTGTGTTTTTTGAGCCTATTCCAAAAATATTTCGAAAATTATCAACCATTCAGGATGTTGGGCTTGGATATTTAACCTTAGGACAACAATCAACCACATTGTCGGGCGGTGAGGCGCAACGCATCAAGTTGGCATCCGAATTATCTAAAAAGGATACAGGAAATACACTTTATATTCTATACGAACCTACCACGGGTCTTCACTTTGAGGATATTCGCGTTTTGCTTGATGTCTTATCAAAATTAGTAGATCATGGAAATACTATCATTATTATTGAACACAATTTGGATGTCATCAAAACTGTTGATTATATTATTGATGTAGGTTATGAAGGTGGAAATGCTGGTGGACAAATTGTTTGCACAGGAACCCCCGAAGCGATTGTTAAAAACACCAATAGCTACACGGCTCAATATCTTAAAAAAGAGTTATATTAGCTTGTGTCTTAAAAATATAAATAATTATGGAGAACAAAGCACATAAAAAATGGAGTTCTGTGAAAGCAAACGACTCATGGGCGATTTTTAAAATCATGGGTGAGTTTGTCAATGGGTTTGAGATTATGAGCAATGCAGGTCCTTGTGTATCTATTTTTGGATCAGCGCGAACTAAAGAAAGTGACCCTTATTATAAAATGGCAACCTCAATAGCAAAACGTGTTGTAGAAAGTGGTTTTGGTGTAATTACAGGAGGTGGGCCGGGAATAATGGAAGCCGCAAACAAAGGGGCACAATTAGCCAATGGAACTTCTGTTGGACTCAACATTGACCTTCCTTTTGAGCAAAACAACAACGATTATATTGATCGAGATAAAAGCATAGATTTTGACTATTTTTTTGTTCGTAAAGTAATGTTTGTAAAATACGCACAGGGCTTTGTAGTCATGCCGGGTGGTTTTGGAACTTTGGATGAATTGTTTGAAGCGATCACGCTCATTCAGACCAAGAAAATCGAAAAGTTCCCTATCATTATGGTCGGTTCAGAATTTTGGGGGGGCTGCATTGACTGGATCAAAAATACCTTATTAGAAAATCACAAAACCATTTCACCTGCAGATATCGATCTTTTTACTCTTGTTGATACAGAAGATGAAGTAATGGAGGAATTGACTCAGTTTTATGCCAAAAAACCATTTTCCCCGAACTTTTAACAACTTGAAAAAGCTCCTTTATTTTTTTGTTTTAACCTCCTTTTTGTATGTGCAAGCTCAATTAAACGAGTACACAATTGAGGCTAACTTTAGTTCAGATTTGACTTCAACTGAAATAAAGCAAACCGCCGTATTTACAAATTCAACTTCGAACAGCCTCGGAAAAATATACCTAAACGATTGGTCTCATGCTTTTTCAGATACGAAGACACCCCTTGCGAATCATTTTGCTGAGGAATATTCATTTCGGTTTCAAAGAGCCGATGCTTCCAGTCGGGGAGCTACTAGTATTCATAAAATTCTTGATAGCCAAGGCAAACCCATTCGCTGGAAAAGACTCAAAAACCAACACGACATCATTGAACTTGAGCTTGCCGAGGAATTAAAAGAAAATGCGTCAATAGAAATTTCGATATCCTATAAAATTTCTTTTCCTTCCGACAAGTTCACGGGTTTTGGTATTTCTGATAAAAAAAATGTTCACTTATCTTTTTGGTATCTAACATTTGCAGGCATCAACAAAGAAGGTTGGATATTGGATAGCCATTTGAACCTCGATGATTTGTATGTAGAATTATCTCAATTTGATGTAAAAATCTCAATTCCCAACACCCATTCGCTTGTTACGGATTTCCCATTTAAAAAATCAAACTTTGCGAATACTCATTTTTTTTCTGGAACTGCCCAACGAAAACACATTCCTATTCATATCGTTAAAAATTCCAAGTTTAAAAGTTTTGCTTTGCCTTCAACAACGATTATTACTGATTTATCAAATGATTCAAGCGACGTAATAGCTTTGGAGAGTGTCCGTAAAGTGTCGCAATTTTTGAATTTAAAATTAGGGGATTATCCTTTCGAAAAGCTATTAATAGCTTCGATTGATTATGAAAAAAGACCTATTTACGGTCTTAACGAATTGCCAAAATTTATTCGTCCGTTTGAAGATAGTTTTTTGTTTGAATTGAGCTTGCTTAAAGTAATGGCTCTCAAATATTTTGAGAATACGACTCCTATTCATCTTCGAAAAGACAGTTGGGCTGTGTATGGTATTCAAATCTATTTTTTGATGGAATATGTTAATCAATTCTATCCCGATCAAAAGCTAGTTGGTAAATTCTCATCACTATGGGGCCTTAAAAACTATAAAGTATCGAATTCAACGTTCAATGATCAATACGAAATTTTCCACAAGTTTTCATTAATGAACAATGTAGATCAACCCCTCTCAACGTCGATGGATAAATTGACGCGTTACAACGCAGAACTTTCCAATCGTTACAAAGCTGGAATGGGAATACGATTATTAGAAAATTATTTGGATGATGGCACGATTGAAAAATCTATACTTAATTATTATGCATCAAACTCTTTAAAAACTTCTAGCAAAACTCCTTTTAAATCTATTATTCAAGAACAAGCCAAAGACTCCCTTTCTTGGTTTTTTGACGAATTTATTGCTTCTAGAAATCGAGTAGATTATAAATTAGCAACTGTTTTAAAAAACAAAGACAGTATCAATATTACTATTGAGAATACAACCAACACTCAAATTCCGATTCCTATTTCGGGGCTAAGAAATGATACGGTTGTTTATAAAAAATGGATTCTTCCCTACTCCAAAACCACTAAGCTAAATCTATCCGATGTTTCTATAGATAAGATTGTTTTGAATAAGGAACACTTTGTGCCCGAAACCAATTTCAGAAACAACCACAAAAGGATTAATAAAAAAATAATCACAAAACCTCTTAAATTTACGTTCCTTAAAGATATTGAAGAGCCAAGCAAAGCTCAAATTTTTTACGTTCCAAAATTGAATTATAATTTGTACGACGGATGGTCTCCCGGAATTGTATTGTCGAACAAAACACTTGTCCCTAAAAGTTTTCAATACAAAATCCAACCTTTGTACTCTTCAAAAGAAAAAACGTTGGTAGGTTCTACTTCGCTGACTTATTTTACTAATTATGATAAGAAATCACATTATCGTACACAATATTGGCTGACTGGAAGTCGATTCCACTACCAACCGGGTTTGTTTTATAAAAACATAGTCCAATCGGTTTTGTTTTCTTTTAGAGATCAAAATTTTAGAGCTAGCAATCGACACTTCCTAAATTTTAGATATGTATTTATAGACAGAGACTTTTCATCCGACCCAGTCGATGAACCTGATTATGGGATTTTTAATGTACGGTATTCATTTGTCAACCAAAAAGCGACTAAAAGTAAAACACTCAGTGCTAATATTGAGATTAAAAATTCTTTTACAAAAGTTCACGTAAGCTACCGGTATCGAAATTTTTTCAAAGACGACTACCAAGTTAGCTTTCGACTTTTTGCAGGTGCATTTCTAAAAAATCAAACTCATGACGATTATTTTAGTTTTGGCATTTCATCGGTTCAAGACTATCTTTTTGAACACAGATTATTGGGGCGATCAGAATCAGAAGGTTTTTATAGTCAACAATTTGTTTGGGCAGATGCAGGGTTTAAATCCAAGATCGATGCTCCGCTAGCCAACCAATGGTTAGTTTCATTAAATTCAGGAGTTTCTGTGTGGAAATGGGTTGAAATTTATGGAGACATAGCCCTTATTAAGCGTAAATATAAAAAAATAGCTAACGGTTATGACACGGGAATTCATTTGAATTTAGTGCCAAACTATTTTGAATTATTTTTCCCAGTATATTCTTCCGATGGACTAGAAATCAATCAATCCCAATATGCTGATAAAATTCGTTTTGTTGTAGTACTTGACTTAGCTACACTTTCCAAACTTATCACCCGAAAGTGGTTCTAAGGACTCACTTTTTTAACGTTTTCAACGATTTACATTCAATGTTCTTTCGGGTTCTAATTTCTCTATTAGATTTTGTAAGTTTGCAAAGCCAAAAATAAACCTCGTAGGATGTCAAACAAACTGAGTATAGATAAAGATATTTCTTATTCTTCTTTTAAAAAAGAGGTTTTAAATGATTACAAAATTGCTGTTACAAGCCGCGAAACTAGCTATTTAGGAAGACGGGAAGTCCTGACTGGAAAAGCAAAATTTGGAATTTTTGGTGATGGAAAGGAATTGCCTCAAATTGCAATGGCAAAGGCTTTTCAAAACGGTGACTTTAGATCGGGTTACTACAGAGATCAAACTTTTATGATGGCTATTGAGGAATTAACCCCTCAAAAACTTTTTGCAGGTTTATATGCACATACCGATATTGAAGCCGAACCTATGTCTGCTGGACGTCAAATGGGAGGGCATTTCAATACGGTTAGCATGAACGAAGATGGATCGTGGAGAAATCTTACCCAACAAAAAAATTCAAGCTCTGACGTATCTTGTACGGCTGCACAAATGCCTCGATTGTTAGGGTTGGCACATGCTTCTAAATTATATCGTAATGTAAAACAATTCAACGACGCCCACTTTTCTATTGATGGAAATGAAGTCGCTTGGGGCACAATAGGAAATGCCAGTACCAGTGAGGGGTTGTTTTTTGAAACTCTAAATGCGGCTGGAGTTCTTCAAGTCCCCATGGTTATTAGCGTTTGGGACGACGGATATGGAATTTCTGTTGAAAACAAACACCAAACCATCAAGGAAAGCATTTCCGATGCCTTATCAGGATTTGCTAGGGATGAAGCTGCTAATGGCTTTGAAATTTTAACAGTCAATGGGTGGGACTATCCCAGTTTGGTTAACACTTATCAATATGCGGGTGAATTAGCTCGTAAAAATCATATTCCTGTTTTGATTCATGTCAAGGAACTAACACAACCCTTGGGACATTCCACTTCTGGATCGCACGAGCGATACAAAAACGCTGAACGTTTGCAGTGGGAAAAGGAATTTGACTGTAACGCTATGATGCGTCAATGGATCATTGAAAACGGTATTGCTAGCGAGGAAACGCTTTCAGCACTTGAAGACGAAATCAGAAAAGACATTAAAATTGCTAAGCAAAACGCTTGGAAACTCTCCCAAAAACCTATAATTGAAGAAAGAAAAGCCGCAATTGAAATTGCAAAATCAGTTGCTGGTACTAGCCATAGTCAGTCAGAGATTGTAGAGCGTTTGAATGAACTTATACAACTTAAAGAGCCTTCTCGCATGGATATTTTATCCACGCTGAGAAAAGTGCTGCGCCTTATGGTTGCAAATCGTTCTCAAAATACGCAAGCATTGCAAGATTGGATCAATTCGTATGTTGAAAAAATACAGCCAAAATTTAGCTCACTTTTATACAACGAATTCAAAACCAACACAGCAAACACCCCTACAATCAAACCAGAATACACTCCCACCTCACCTTTGGTAGATGGCCGTGTGTTGCTTCGAGATAATTTTGATGCGTTACTCAACAAACATTCCAAATTACTCGTTTTTGGCGAAGATACAGGGAAAATTGGAGACGTAAATCAAGGGCTTAAAAACTTGCAAGCTAAGTACGGAGAAGAGCGTGTTGGCGATAGAGGAATTCGAGAGGCTTCAATTATTGGCGAAGGTATTGGAATGGCTTTACGCGGACTGCGTCCCATTGCAGAAATCCAATATTTGGATTACATGCTGTATGCCCTTCAAATTTTGAGCGACGATTTGGCTTCTCTTCATTACAGAACCTTTGGAAAGCAATTGGCACCGCTTATCATTCGAACCCGAGGACATCGTCTTGAAGGAATATGGCATTCCGGTTCGCCTATGGGTGGGTTGATCAGTCTTTTGAGAGGAATCCATATTCTTGTTCCACGAAATATGACTCAGGCTGCGGGTTTTTATAATACTTTACTAAAGAGCCAAGAACCTGCAATGGTAATTGAATCTTTAAACGGATATCGATTGAAAGAAAAGATGCCTTCCAATTTGGGCGAATTTACTGTTCCTTTAGGTGTTGTTGAAACACTGTCTGAGGGTAATGATATCACAATTGTTTCTTACGGTTCTACCCTGAGAATGGTCGAAGAAGCGGCTAAAGAATTAAAACTTCTAAATATACAAGCGGAAGTAATTGATATTCAGTCCCTTCTACCTTTTGATTTGAATCACGATATTGTAAAAAGTGTTCAAAAAACCAATCGTCTTTTAATTGTTGATGAAGATGTACCTGGTGGTGCGTCGGCATTCATTCTTTCAGAAGTTTTGGAAACACAAGGAGGTTATCAGTATTTGGACAGTGCGCCTAAAACATTGACGGCTAAAGAACATAGACCCGCTTACGGTTCGGATGGTGATTATTTTTCAAAGCCTTCTGTGGATGATATTATTGAATCTGCCTATGCGATTCTTCACGAATCCCATCCAACAAACTATCCCAAACTACGATAGACTACATTATCTCAACTAACAATTGCTTGAGCAAATCGCGCTGAGGCATATTGTTGGCGCCAACTCCTTTGCTTTTTAAGTCAAATTCACGAACAGTAGCTATAATTTGACTGATACGCTTCATTGGATAGCGTTGGGCTGCTGCCTTATATTCTCTTACAAAATAAGGATTGATTCCCAATACTTGCGCAACGTGCTTTGGAGAATGATCTTGCATTCCGTGATATTGCATCAATTGAGAAAAAAAACTAAAAATCAAGGACAAACTCATTACTAATGGATTTTGTCTTGGGTTTTGAGAAAAATAATGAACTATTTGGTGGGCTTTTACAACATCGCCTTCGCCGATAGCTTTTCGCAATTCAAAATTATTAAAATCCTTACTAATTCCAATGTGCTGTTCAATAAGATCGGGAGTGATTTGTTGATCGGATGGGATAACTATCTGAAGTTTTTCAAGTTCTTGCATAATGCGACCCAAGTCATTTCCTAAAAACTCAACAAGCATCTGAGCTGCTTTTATTTCAATCGTATATTTTTTGGATGCCAAAACGCTTCGAATCCAATCAGGGACTTGATTTTCATAAAGTTTTTTACTTTCAAAAACAATTCCTGATTTTTTAATGGACTTGTATAATTTCTTTCGTTTATCCAGTTTTTTGTATTTGTAACAAAGCACCAAGATGGTTGATGGCTGTGGCTGGTCGGTATAGGCCGAAAGGGCATCAATTGTTTTGGCCAATTCCTGAGCCTCTTTAACGATGACAACTTGAAATTCAGACATCATAGGAAACCGTTTGCAATGACTAACTATTTGACTAACATCCACATCACGACCGTAGAGCACCGTTTGGTTAAAATCTTTTTCGGCTTCGCTAAGTACTTCTTTTTCCAAAAGCTGCGATAGTCGATCAATGTAGTAGCTTTCTTCCCCCGTAAATAAATACACAGGAGAAAAAGTTCGATTACGAATTTGATCAATCAGCAGTTTTACTTCGTCCATACTTTTTTTTTTAGCACCTTTGTGGAGATGGATGTACTTAATTTTCCAAACTGTCGCTTCCGATTCAAAAATAACGAAAATATTCGCCAAATTTTTGATCCTATCCGTAAAAAATTTGTGGTGCTTACTCCCGAAGAATGGGTTCGGCAACATACATTACTTTTTTTAATGAATGAAAAAGAATTTCCGCCCACTCTTATTGCTGTTGAGCGAAAAGTAATGGTCAATGGCATTCCAAAACGTTACGACATAGTAATTCATAGACCCAACGGCTCCATTTTGCTTTTGATTGAATGCAAAGCGCCCCAAGTTCGAATCGATCAAGATGCCTTTGATCAAATTGCTCGATACAATCTTTCGCTTCAAGCGCAATTGCTAATGGTCACTAATGGCTTAAATCACTACTTTTGTACCTTAGATTATGCCAATGAAACGTATCACTTCTTAAAAGACCTTCCCTCCTATTCGGATATTAAAAAAAACGCATGAAAGTAGCTGTTGTTATATTGAATTGGAACGGAAAAGCACTGTTAGACAAGTACCTTCCTAGGGTTTTAAAGCATAGTGTCGGGGCAGAAATTGTCGTGGTTGACAATCAATCTTCGGATGATTCTGTATCATTTATAGAAACACAATTTCCGACTATTACAATCATCAAGCATTCCCAAAATTTTGGATACGCTGAAGGATACAACCAAGCTTTAAAACAATTGGATGCCGATTTGTTTTGTTTGTTAAACTCGGATGTAAGGGTCACTAAGGATTGGCTTGAACCTGTAATTACTCATTTCACAAACCACCCAGAAACTTCGATAGCACAACCTAAGATTTTAAGCGATAATCAACCCAATACATTTGAGTATGCAGGAGCAGCAGGTGGTTTTATAGACCAGTTTGGATTTCCGTTTTGTAAAGGGCGAATTTTTCAAAGTTTGGAAAAAGACACTCAACAATACAATGAAACAGCCTCTATTTTTTGGGCTTCTGGTGCTTGTTTTTTTGTACGTTCCAAAGTATTTAAAGAACTAAATGGCTTCGATACGGATTACTTTGCACATTTTGAAGAAATTGACTTTTGTTGGAGAGCGGCACACAACCAACACCAAGCTGTTTGTGTGGGAACTAGCAGCGTTTATCATTTAGGAGGTGGAACTTTACCTTATAAATCGTCACAAAAGCTATATTACAATATTAGAAACTCTCTGTTTACTTTGCTCAAAAACCTGCCTTTACAGCTGCTTTTTCCCGTTATTGTAACACGAATGATTTTTGATGGCTTTTTGGGAGTATTCTTTTTGATAACGCTTCGTCCTTATCTTTTGTTCTCAATTTTTAGAGCACACTTTAGCTTCTATACATCTTTTGGGAGTATTTTTAAAAAAAGAAAGTTTTATAATAAAACCAATCAATACTTCGTTGTAAGGTCAATAATTATTCAATATTTCATATTTAGACGACGATTTTTTAATAATTTAAAAATTCGTGTTAAAAAAAAGTTAGCAACGTCTTCCAAATCTGAATAATTAATTAATTTCGTACAAAATTTAATAACAAAAAAAATGAAAAGAAGTGGATTCGCATTGTTGATCGTAGCAGTTTTAGTTTCATCCTGTGTTTCACAGAAGAAATACGCTGCACTAGAGTCACAAAATCAAAAGACGAAAAATTTATTAAACACCGCCACGGTTAAATTGAATTCTTGTTTGGATGCAAAAACTTCTGCTGAAGCTGCAATGGCCGTTTTGAAAGAGCAAAATGCCTTTTTAAAAGCCAACAATCAAGATTTAATAAACAATATGGGTAACATGACTACATTGAGTCAAAAAGGTGCTGAAAATCTTGAACGTTCTTTGGAAAGTATTAAGGAAAAAGATTTAACGATTCGTAAGATGCAAGATGCTGTAACTCGAAGAGATTCCGTTACCCTTGCTTTGGTAACCAGTCTCAAAGGAGCACTTATAGACATCAACGACAGCGATATCGAAGTCAATGTTGAAAAAGGTGTGGTATTTATATCCATTTCTGACAAACTGTTGTTTAACAGCGGAAGCTATGTTGTTTCAAGCAGAGCTAAGGAAGTTTTGGGTAAAGTTGCCAAAGTGGTTTTAGACAAGCCTGAAATAGAATTTATGGTAGAAGGGCATACTGACAACGTGCCAATTAAAAACGAAGTGTTGTTAGACAATTGGGATTTGAGTGTAAAAAGAGCGACCTCTGTTGTTCGTGTTTTGCAAAACGATTTTGGAGTTCCTCCAGCTCGTATGACTGCCGCTGGACGTAGTTATTATGTTCCTGTAGCCGACAACGACACCAAAGCCAATCGTTCCAAAAACAGAAGAACGCGTATTGTTGTGCTTCCAAAATTGGATCAATTTTATGAGCTTATCGAACAAGGAATGTCTGCCGCTGCTCAATAATTGTTTCAAACAATAAAAAAATATTAAAAACGCAACCCAATGGGTTGCGTTTTTTTGTGTATTAAGCTAACAAACTATTTAGAATCAAATTTAAAAAACGCCCCATAACCCAATTAAAAAGTCGTTCTTTGCAAAAAAACTATAAAATACTATGAGTTCTTTCTCAACAACTGGATTAGAGGGTGATATATTAAAAGCGATTGGCGAAATGGGTTTTGAAACCCCTACTCCTATCCAAGAAAAAACCATTCCTTTGTTATTGGACTCTGAAAAAGATATCATAGCATTAGCACAAACAGGTACGGGAAAAACAGCCGCGTTTGGATTGCCTGCCATTCAACTTACACAAATTAATGAACGGTTCCCACAAACCTTGATTTTATGTCCAACACGGGAGTTGTGTTTGCAAATTACCAACGACCTTGCCAATTATTCTAAATATGTCAAAGGGCTTAAGGTAGTTGCTGTTTACGGAGGTGCCAGTGCAGAAAACCAAATTAGAGATATTAAAAAAGGAGCGCAAATTATTGTGGGTACTCCAGGAAGAACCAAAGACTTGATGTCTCGAAATCGACTCCCTCTCAATCGTGTAGAGCGGGTTATTTTGGATGAAGCCGACGAAATGCTAACCATGGGTTTCAAAGAAGAACTCAATGCTATTTTGGCAGAAACTCCTGAGCACAAACAAACCTTGTTGTTTTCGGCTACCATGTCGAGTGAAATTAAGCGCATCTCAAAAAAATACATGCACGACCCTATTGAAGTAACCGTAGCTCGTGTGAATTTAGCTTCTGAAAATGTTACCCATCAAATGTACATGGTACAGGCGCGCGATCGGTATGAAGTGCTCAAACGAATTGCTGACATGAATCCCAATATTTATGGAATTGTGTTTTGTAGAACTCGAAGAGAAACCAAAGAAATTGCAAAAAAGCTAATGGGTGACGGCTACAATGCGGATGAACTCCATGGAGATCTATCGCAATCGCAGCGTGACGAAGTTATGGGAAGGTTTCGTTCGGGGCATTTACAACTTTTAATTGCCACTGATGTGGCAGCTCGAGGTTTGGATGTAAATGATTTAACACATGTTATCAATATTAGCCTTCCTGATGATCCAGAAGTGTATGTACACCGAAGTGGAAGAACAGGTCGTGCTGGGAAAAGTGGAATTTCTATCGCCATTATCAATACTCGTGAGTCCCGAAAAATAAACGATATTGAACGCAAATCGGGTATTAGCTTTTCAAAAGAAACTGCTCCCACTGGAAAAGAAATTTGCACAAAACAATTGTATTCCTTAATTGACAAAATCGTCAAAGTTGAAGTTGATGATAGTCAAATTGAACCTTTTTTACCCGCTATTTATGAAAAGTTAGAAGCTTTGAATCGCGAAGATTTGATCAAGCATTTTGTTTCTGCTGAATTCAATCGATTTTTGATGTATTATAAAAATTCCAAAGACATTGGCACGGATTCAGGAAGTAGAAAAGAAAGACCCAATCGAAAAGAACGTTCCAATCGAAGCAATACTGACTTTGCAAGTGTGTCTATTAATATTGGTAGAAACAACGATCTGAACCCAGCTCGATTGATTGGAGTTATTAACGAAAGTTTGCGGTCTAGAAACTCCGAAATTGGCCGTATTGACATTCAAAAGGGACGTACTTTGTTTGAAATCGACGCTCAATTACAATCCGATGTGGTAAATGCTCTTAAAGGAATTGAATTTGAAGGTGTTAAGGTGATGGCAAAAGCCTCTGAAGAAAAGCCTTCACGAAGTCCCAAAGGAGAGAAACGAGGAGGAAAACGAACTCGAAAAAGCAACTTCAAAGGAGATAGTTTTGGGAAATGGATGAAACCAAACGAAGTTAATTTTAAAGGAAAAAAATCGCACCGAAAAGGACGCAAAAATAAATAGTAATATCTAGGCAAAATCTGAGGTGTCTCCCAAACCTTTTCGAATCAAAACAGCCTCAGCAGCTGTCAAGTCCACGATACTAGAAGGTGTATTTTTTCCGTATCCACCATCAATGACACAGTCAACCTGATTTTTCCAACGTTCGAAAATCAACTCTGGGTCGGTTCTATATTCCAGAATTTCATCCTCGTGAAGCAACGAAGTTGACGCCAATGGGTTTCCTAATGCTTCTACCAGTGCATTATCTATGGAATGATCTGGAATCCGAATTCCAATTTGTTTACGATATTTAAGGTGCTTAGGCAATTTGCTGCTACCATTTAAGATAAACGTAAATGGTCCTGGTAGGTGTTTTTTTAAAATACGAAAATTTTTACCTTCCAATTGCTTCACATATTGAGACAAATCGCTTAAATCGCTACAAATTAATGAAAACGTTGTCTTTTGCAGTTTTAAATTTTTGAGTTTTGCCATTCTGTTTAGGGCTTTGGAACTCATAATATCGCAACACATGCCATAAACCGTATCTGTAGGATAAATGACTATACCGCCTTTTTTTAAAACTTCTACTACTTTATCAAGAGCTTTCTGGCTAGGGTTTTTATCGTATATTTTAATAAAAAAACTCATTATTACTTGATGATTTGAAGCTTAGCAAATCGAAGCAAAAGCTTTTTAACTCCAGCGGTTCCAAAATCAATTTCGGCTTTCAAGTCGTTGCCGTTTCCTTCAATGGCGACAATGATTCCAGTGCCAAATCGACTGTGTTTTACTTTGATTCCCTCAGAAAGACCTTCTACGTTTGTTTGATCATTTGTGTTTGTAGTGTTTGCTATAGGTTTTAAATTTTTTCGAGGAGGAACGGATTTGGCTTTTGGAGCAGCTTTTTTTAAAGGAGGTTTTTTAAATCGTACGCGATTTGGGTCGGGAGTGTCAAATATATCTGTGTTTAACAGAGGTTGAAACTGATAAGAATCATCGGGTGTTTGTACATCCAAATAGGCTTCATCCATTTCGGATAAAAACCGACTGGGTTCTGCATCGATTAGTTTTCCCCATCGATAACGACTTTGTGTATAAGTAAGAATAGCCTGCTTTTCGGCGCGCGTAAGCGCAACGTAAAACAAACGGCGTTCTTCTTCAAGCTCGCTCCGGGTATTCATACTCATGGCAGACGGAAACAAATCTTCTTCCATACCTACAATAAAAACATACGGAAATTCAAGTCCCTTCGCCATGTGTATGCTCATCAGCGATACCCTATCATCGTTTTCACTGCCTTGATCCAAGTCAGAAATTAAGGCTACATCCTCTAAAAACTCGGTGAGAGAACCCGTCATGTCAGCAAGTTCGCGTTGCCCATCAATAAAATCTTTGATACCGTTTAGCAGTTCTTCAATATTTTCAATTCGCGTAACAGCCTCGGGAGTTCCGTCTTTTTTGAGTGCTTGAACCAAACCTGTTTTTTTGGTTACAGCATCAGCAATTTCAAAGGCATTGCTTGTTTCGTTGAGGACTTGAAAACTTTTTATCATCATCGAAAAATTAGCCAACTTGGTTCGGGTACCGCTATTGATTCCCATTCCTAATTCTTCTATTCGTTCTAAAATTTCAAAAATAGAACAATCGTGTTCTTTGGCTTTTACGACTAACTTGTCGATGGTGGTTTGCCCGATTCCTCTGGCAGGATAATTAATTACACGCTTGAGACTTTCTTCATCTTTGGAGTTTACAATAAGTCGCAAATAGGCTAATACGTCTTTGATTTCTTTACGTTGATAAAAAGAAAGTCCTCCAAAAACACGGTAGGGAATATCACGTTTTCGCAATGCATCTTCCATAGCTCGCGATTGAGCATTGGTTCTGTAAAGCACCGCAAAGTCACGATGATGAAGCTGATGTTGCATTTTGTATTCAAAGATTGAGCTGGCTACATAGCGTCCCTCTTCCCCATCAGTAGGACTTCGATGAACAATGATTTTTTCACCAACAGCGTTTTCCGTCCAAACGTTTTTATCCAATTTGTTTTGGTTGTGCTTAATGACAGAATTGGCTGCTTTAACAATATTTTGAGACGAACGGTAATTTTGTTCCAAACGATAGGTTGTGGCATTTGGATAGTCATTTTGAAAAGACAAAATATTTTCAATATTGGCTCCTCGAAAAGCATAAATACTTTGGGCATCATCACCCACAACACAAACGTTTTGGAATCGATCGGCTAAGGCTTTGACAATCAAATATTGAGATTGATTGGTATCTTGGTACTCATCCACCAATATGTAGCGAAAACGGTTTTGATATTTTGCCAAAACATCCGGAAACCGATTGAGCAATTCGTTTGTTTTTAACAAAAGGTCGTCAAAATCCATTGCGCCTGCCTTAAAGCACCGATCTACATACTCTTTGTATATTTCTCCCATTTGTGGGCGGCGCGCCTCTCGGTCTGCCTCAATTAGCTCAGGGTGGCTCATGTAGGCTCTAACAGTAATTAAACTGTTTTTAAAAGAGGATATTCTTGAGCGAATTTGTTTGTATTTGTAAACGTCTTTATCCAATTTCATTTCTTTGATAATAGAAGCTATCAAACGATCCGAGTCTTGGGTGTCATAAATGGTAAAATTGGATGGATACCCCAATCGATCAGCCTCTGAACGCAATATCCGAGCGAAAACAGAATGAAAAGTTCCCATCCAAAGGTTTTTGGCTTCGCTTTCACCCACTATAGTGGCAATTCTCGATTTCATTTCTTTGGCTGCCTTATTCGTAAAAGTAAGCGCTAAGATGGAAAAAGAATCGACACCTTGCTGCATCAAATATGCAATGCGGTATGTGAGCACTCGTGTTTTTCCAGAACCTGCACCAGCAATGACCATAAGCGGTCCATCCTTATGGACTGTAGGCATTCTTTGTGCTTCGTTAAGTTGATTTAAATATGCTTCCAAGGACTTGTATTTGTTGCTTGAAAAATAACCAATATCAAAGACTTTTAGTCAGCCTTTAGCGAATAGTTATAAACAGAAATTCAACCAAGAGAAATTATCGTTTAAGACTAAAATGTCCGTTTCGTTGTCTAATTTCTCCATCCAAATTTACCAACTCAATGGAAAACCAATAATCGTCAGACGGGAGTGGTTTGCCCAAATAAGTTCCATTCCAAGAATCAACGGTTGGATTTAAAGTTTTTAATAGCTTCCCAAAGCGGTTGAAAATATATAGCGTGGAACGCGCATAAAAATCTAAATCTACACCTCTTACACTCCATGTGTCGTGGTAACCGTCATTGTTGGGAGTGAAATATTTTGGAAATGAAATTACAGATACTTTTACTCGAACAGTACCACAACCGTTTTTATCGCGAACCAAGACTGTATAAATTCCTCCCAATAAATTTCCAAAGGTTGGAGAGTCTTGATAATTCCTTATAATTGTAGAGTTTGAGTCTTCCAAAGCAAACTCATAATCCCCTTTTCCAATATTTTCTGTATCGATGTTGATGGTATTATTGGAAGTATCATCAATAATTTCTATTTCATCACTAGTTAACGTTGACAAACTCGATTCATTAACTTCGACTACAAGGGTTCTCTCACAACCTGTTCCATCTGTTTTTTGAGCAGTTACGGTATAATTTCCACCAGAATACACATAGGTTTTCTCTACATTTCCAATCAACAATCCAGAGGGATCATACCATGAATAAGTATAATTTTCAGAGAACCGATTGATTGCTATTTCTTTTGGAGCATCATTTATACAAAGAATTTGTGGAGAATCTATCTCAAAATCAGGTAGTGGATTGACTGTTAATTCTATGGTTTCAGAATCGTTAACACACTCCGTTGTTTTGTTAAAAACACGAACGTATATGGTTTGTGTCTCACTAATAATGTTCGTGTAAGGACTCGCAATTGAATTGAACCCTGTGGCAGCGTCCGTTTGAGTTTCATGGAAAGTAACATCAAAGTCCGTTTTCGACTGTGTATTTCCTAATACGGTATCAATATAGCTATCCAAATTAAAGTTTTGAACGATTCCATTGGTATCATCTCCATCGGAATTATCATCACAAATTGCTATGGATGTAATTTTATTGCTAATGGGTTCAGGATGAACCAGAACATCAAATTGGTTGGTAGTAAAACAGTTATCGGGAGTCAATTTTTCTTGAATACGAACATAAATAGTTTGTTGGAAAGCAACCGTATTTGAAAAAGGGCTTGATAAGGGGAAAAGTCCGTTTTCGGCATGAGGGAGCGAGGAATGGAAAGTTACGTCAAAATCGGAAAGCGGTTGATCAGGTCCTAAAATTTCATCAACTTTATCCGTTAAGTTAATAGACTGTGAAAAACCTGTAAAGGCAGAACCATCCGATTCTTCATCGCATATTTCCAATGGGTTTACTGTATTGACTTTGGGCAGAGGGTTGACGATAAGGTCAAAGGATTTGTACGGATTGATACATCCAGTTAATTCGTTTTCTACGCGCACATAGATAGTTTGTTGGTCTTTAACAGTATTGATGAATGGAGATGTCTGTGCATTGGCACCATTTTTAGCTTCGCTTGCAGACAAATGATATGTGACCTTGTAATCATTAAGGGGAAGGGTTCCTAATAGGTTGGATTTTTGACTTTCTAAATCAAAACCGCCTACAAGCCCGTTGTACCCGTCTCCATCATCATCATTGTCACACATTGACATATCGGGAGGATTCTGAACCGTTGGTATTGGTAACACGTTAAGCGTTATATGATGCCCCAACCCCAAGCAGTCATTATCTAACTTACTATCGACACGAACGTATATATTTTGAGTGTTTGGATAGCCAATATTGCGGTAATTAGATGGGTCATTAATCTTATTATTCTCTGCCAACGCATCGGCTTCGTTTCTGTAGTACGCTATTACAAGCTGTTGACTGGTAGGAAATAAACTCGTAATTTCGCTTGTCACACTGCTAAAATCAAAAGTAGCAATACCGTCTATGTCGTTATTATTTGCATTGTCATTTCCAATGGTGTCTAAAAAATCATCACAAACTTCAAAGGTCCTTTGAAAAGAGGGGGCGATTGCTGTGGTGGATACTGTTAAGTCTATCGTTGCCACTCTAGAACACAATTTGTTTGACTTTATCACAACCCAAACTTTATCAGTAGTTTGAGTTATGTTGGTATAAGCTATGGGGTTAGAAATAGGATCAAATTCACTAGCAGCATCCGTCGAATTTTTGTAGTAAACAAAAGTTTCGTTTGCAGCATTTGATGAAATTTTAGTATTAGCCTCTGTCAGATTAAAAGCAGCATATCCATCGGTGTCGTCATCGCATTGTTTAAGGGTAGTTGACACAACCGTTGGGAGCGCATGGACGACTAAGTTAAAAGAAACAGTCTTAAAGCAATCAGCGTTGTTAACATCTTCAATTCTGACAATAATAGGCTGCAGATTAGCCGTTTCATTGGTATAGTTTGAACTGTTACTTATGGGGTTGCTTTTTAAAGTTGCTTCAGAAAGGCTTCGGTAGTACGAAAAATTTACCTTGGCTAGATCAGCCGAAGCTACTATTTCTAAATTTTTTGAACCTAAATCAAACCCAACATATTTTCCATCAATATCGGTTCCACTTGCCACATCGTCACACACTTCATAGTCGGTAGGAGCTGATACCAGAGGAACTTCATATTTAGAGATTGTAAATTGTGAACTGGCTACACAGTTGGTGCTTTCTTTATTGCGAACCTGAACATATACAGTTGATGAACTGGAACTTAACTCGAAATTGGAAGGGGTTGTTATTCTGTTTTGGTACAAACTGTCACTAAAATAAACAACCTCAAACATTGTATCGGGCTGTCCAGCGAGAATTTCAGTATCTTTTTCGGTCAAATCATAAAACACCTTTCCATCATTATTATCATCGCAACTATTAAAGGGTGCTATTGTTACAGCAATAGTTGGGGCAGTTACAAATTCAATAAACACTTCATCGGATGCCACGCAGGATGCACCGTTATTTATTTCTAGTTTATAAGTTCCATCACCCAAATCTGCCAAATAGGTTTTTGAGTTTTCGCCAGGAATTACCACATTGTCTTTATACCAAGTATAAGAAGTTGAGGCAATGTTTGATTCCAGTAACTGAGCAGCTCCACATGCCGCAGAATTGGTAGTTTTTAAAAAATCACTTCCTAAATCCAACCCTAAATTAAAACTGCCAGCTTCTAAAAAAACGGCGGTGTCGAATTGATCATCTGACGCATCAGCAACCACCAGTTTTATGTGATACACTTCGTTAGGAACAACGGTAGCTCGAGCTGTCAGAACAGTTGTTCTACCATCGTAATTAGTATCTCCCATATTATAACCAGCAAAATAGGTTTCATTTTCCGCAGCACATCCATCAATTATTTCAGGATGAACATTGACCACACTAACAGGAATGGTGGTTTCTGGAATTACTGCTAAATTTTGATACAAAGGATCTCCTTGTTTTTTTAATAAAAAAGCAAAACTATCCGAAAACGCACAAGGAAATGTTCCTTGATATTCTTCGGACGCCATAAGGTAACGAAAACTGATTTCCGAGGAAGAAGGTACAAAATCAAATTCTATGAAAGTGGCATTTTGAAGCGGTTCGGTAATGGCTAACGCATTGGCTAAGTCAGAGTCACCGCCCCAATTGATATCGGTATGACTTAGGTCACTAAAGTTACTGGTGTTCCCTGCGTCATAAGCTATACCGGAAGTCAATACAACACCTTGCTCAAATGGAAATGGACTTCCAGGCAATTTATTAAAAAAACCAAAGCTCTTTCCTCTATTATCAGATGCCAATCCATTTGTGTGCGAATCAAAATTACTTACGTTCGCACAATCCCCTGAAATTAAAATCTCTTTAATTAATTCTTGAGGAGTATATAAAGAAGTCGCCTCTCCATCTTTATTGATTTCTAAAATTTGTGCATGAATGGAAATTGTAGAAAAAATTACCAAAAGAAAAGCTATGAAAGGAGATTTAAAAAACATTTATTTTAAGGCATTAAAGAATATTTAAATATAGATAATTGTAAATAAAATTATCAACTATTTTGAATCTTAATTAAAAATGGAAAAACAGTATCTTTACACTATGAATCCTGTTTTACAAACTCCTATAGATTATTTAAAAGGTGTTGGACCAAATCGAGCGGAATTACTTCGATCAGAATTGGGGATTCACACATTTCAAGAATTATTACATCTTTTTCCCAATCGCTATATTGATCGCAGTCAGTATTTTCATATCAATGAACTGCAACGTACCAATGCTGAAGTTCAAATTGTTGGAAAGATTACCCATTTAGAAACGGTTCCTCAAAAAAGAGGCAAGCGTTTAGTAGCTCATTTTGAGGACGAATCCGGTTCAATAGAATTGGTTTGGTTCAAAGGACATCAGTGGATTCAGAAAGGGATAAAGCTTCATATACCCTATGTAGTTTTTGGAAAACTGAATTGGTACGGAAACAAATGCTCAATCGCACATCCTGAACTAGAATTACTCGCCGATCACGATCAAAATTTACAATCTGCTATGCAACCCGTGTATCCTTCGACAGAAAAACTAAGCAGTCGAGGTGTGAGCAATCGCGTGATTCGTCAAATCATGCAGCATTTGTTTTTGGAAGTAAACGGTCAGTTTGAAGAAACCCTTTCCAGCACTATAAAAGAACGTTTAATGCTAATTGACAAAAACGAAGCACTTCTCAACATTCATTTTCCAAAAAATCAAAACCTTTTGGCTAAAGCACAATACCGTTTGAAATTTGAAGAATTCTTTTTTATTCAGATGCAGTTGGTAATGAAAAACGCACATAGAAAGCAAAAAATAAAAGGGTTTCATTTTCCTGTTGTCGGTAATTTGTTTCATTTATTTTATGAAAATCATTTGCCTTTTGATCTTACCAATGCCCAAAAAAGAGTATTGAAAGAAATTCGCTCCGATTTTGCAAGCAAAGCACAAATGAATCGGCTGTTGCAAGGTGATGTGGGTTCGGGCAAAACCATTGTAGCACTATTAGCCATACTAATGGCGCTAGACAATGGGTTTCAAGCCTGTTTGGTAGCTCCTACAGAGATTTTAGCACAACAACATTTTGCGGGCATACAAGAGCTTTTAAAACCCATAAATGTTTCCGTTTCCTTACTAACAGGTTCCGTAAAAAAGAAAGAACGGTCTCAAATCCATTCTGATTTGCAAGACGGTTCGTTGTCAATACTTATTGGAACTCATGCTGTTTTTGAAGATACCGTTCGTTTTAAAAATTTAGGACTGGCGATTATCGACGAACAACATCGTTTCGGAGTTGCACAGCGCTCAAAACTGTGGAAAAAAAACTCCATTCCACCTCATGTATTGGTAATGACAGCTACCCCAATACCACGTACCCTGGCTATGAGTGTTTATGGTGATTTGGATATTTCTGTAATTGACGAACTACCACCCGGCCGAAAAGTAATAAAGACTGTTCATCGATATGACAGCAATCGTCTGAAGGTGTTTCGATTCATTCGAGAAGAAATTCAAAAAGGCCGACAAGTATATGTTGTTTATCCGCTTATCAAAGAATCCGAGACCATGGATTACAAAGATTTAATGGACGGTTACGAGAGTTTGAGCAGAGAGTTTCCCCTACCCGACTATCAAATTAGTATTGTACATGGACAAATGAAGTCCGAGGACAAAGAATACGAAATGAACCGCTTTGTAGAAGGAAAAACACAGATGATGGTTGCCACAACAGTCATTGAAGTTGGTGTAAACGTTCCCAACGCTTCTGTAATGGTAATTGAAAGTGCAGAACGATTTGGGCTTTCTCAACTCCACCAACTACGAGGACGCGTGGGGCGAGGCTCCGATCAAAGTTATTGTATTTTAATGTCTAGCCATAAATTGGGAGATGATGCCAAAACCCGCCTACAAACTATGGTCCGCACTCAAGATGGATTTGAAATCGCTGAAGTTGACCTCAAGTTAAGAGGACCAGGAAACTTGCTAGGAACCCAGCAAAGCGGTGTGCTTCATCTACTGATTGCCAATCTTGTTAAAGACAAAGATATTTTATCGCTGGCTCGATCTGAAGCGCAATTACTCATTAGAAATGATGCCTCAATGACTCAAGAAGAAAATCAATCCATTCGCAAGGCATATGCTGCTTTGGTAAAACATAAAAATATTTGGAAATACATCAGTTAGACATTCCTATCTAACTCTTAAGAATCGTATATTTGACAAAATTTTTGAATCCGTATGAAGATTTCTTACAACTGGCTTAAACAGTTTATTAATATTGAATGGGACGCCGAAAAGGCGGGAAATTTATTGACCGACTTAGGATTGGAGGTAGAAGGAATAGAAACTTATGAAAGTCTTAAAGGAGGCCTTCAAGGTGTAGTAGTAGGAAAAGTTCTCAGCTGTAAAAAACACGACAACGCTGACAAACTTAAAGTCACTACTGTTGATATAGGAACTGAAAATCACGTTCAAATTGTGTGCGGAGCTCCCAATGTATCCAAAGGACAAACAGTCGCTGTGGCTGCCGTAGGAACAACGCTCTACGATGAAAATGGAAGTCCTTGGAAAATTAAAAAAAGTAAAATACGTGGCGTAGAAAGTTTGGGAATGATTTGTGCAGAAGACGAATTGGGGCTAGGAACTTCTCACGATGGAATATTGGTCTTGGACGATACATTATCAGCAGGAACACCGTGTGCTGAAGTTTTTGAAATCGAAACAGATGCTGTCTTTGATATTGGGCTCACTCCCAATCGATCAGATGCTATGAGTCATTTTGGCGTTGCCAGAGACTTAAGAGCTGGATTGCTTCAACAAGACCTACAATTGGAGCTCATTACGCCTCCTATCAGTAGTTTTCATGTAGAAGACAGAAGCTTAAAGTTCAAAATAAAAGTTGAGGATAAAAATTTAGCGCCCAGATACTGTGGAGTAAGTCTATCAGGTATTACTATTTCAGAATCCCCATCTTGGTTAAAAAATAGATTGAAAGCTATAGGAATCAATCCGAAAAATAATGTTGTCGATGCCACCAATTATGTAATGCACGAATTGGGGCAACCGCTTCATGCGTTCGATGCCAACAAATTATCCTCACAAGAAATTCATGTAAAAACCCTTCCTTCTGGAACAAAATTTACTACTCTTGATGGAGTCGAAAGAGAACTTCACGAAGATGATTTAATGATCTGCTCCGATGATCGACCCTTGTGTATTGCTGGAGTTCTCGGTGGAATGGATTCGGGTGTAACAGAAAACACCTCGCAAGTTTTTCTTGAAAGTGCCTATTTCAATCCTGTTTCTATTCGAAAAACAGCCAAAAGACACTCCATCAACACAGACGCCTCTTTTCGATTTGAAAGAGGAATCGACATTGAACTTACAGAATATGCGTTGAAACGTGCAGCTATATTGATTAATCAATTGGCGGGGGGAACCATAACCAGTGACGTTATTGATGAATACACTGTTAAGTTTGAAGAAACACAAGTGGTTTTAAACTTTGATAAAATCACCAAAATGATTGGACAAGAAATCCCAAGAGAAACCATCAAATCTATTTTGACCTCTTTGGATATAAAAATTAATAATGTTACCGAAGCCGGTATCGGCGTAATTGTCCCTTCTTACCGAGTCGATGTTACTAGAGAAGCAGATTTGGTAGAGGAAATTTTGCGAGTTTATGGATACAACAATATTGAGTTTTCAAAAAAAATAGCGACTTCGCTTATATTTTCTGATAAAATCAACTTGCATCAAATTGAAAATCGAATGGCTGATCAATTGATCTCTCAGGGATTTTTTGAGATGATGAACAACTCATTAACCACTCCCGACCACAACAAAGAAGTAGCGGAAATGGTAACGATGCTCAACCCATTGAGCCAAGATTTGTCTGTAATGCGAACTTCCCTCCTATTTCAATCATTGGAATCCATCGCTTATAATTTGAATAGAAAGCAACAAGATTGTAAGTTTTTTGAATTTGGAAAAACATATTTCCCCGCCCAAGAAGGATACACAGAGCACAAACATTTGGTGCTGGCCATTACTGGAAACCAAACAGCAGAAACTTGGACTCAAGAAAAGCTAAAAAGCAATTTCTTTTATTTGAAAGGAGTTGTAGAAGCATTGTTGGTTCGATTGGGGATTCGATGTAAAGAACAGCCCACGAATTCCAAGGAGTTTTCAGAAGGAATTGATTTTGTTTACAATAAAAAAATAATTGCTTCATTGGGATTAGTAGCTTCTCACTTGACGAATCCATTAGGGATAACTCAGCAAACCTTATTTGCTGATTTGCAATGGGATGTGGTCATTGAGGCCTTAAAACACACTAAGACAAAATTCAAACACATTCCTAAAAACCCCGCTGTTCGAAGAGATTTTGCACTGCTTTTAGACAAAGAAATAGCTTATAAGGACTTATACGATACTGCATATAAAACAGAACGCAATCTTCTAAAAAGTGTTTCCCTATTTGACGTTTACGAGGGGGAAAGCCTTCCAGAAAACAAAAAATCGTATGCGTTAAGCTTTACACTTCAGGATCAGAACAAAACCCTAACCGACAAGCAAGTTGATAAGGTCATGAATAGCATTCAGTCAGAATTTGAAAAATCTTTTGGAGCACAACTCCGTTAGCTTAAACAAACACAATATGTCCACTCCCAAATTTAGTCTCGTTTTCACAGGAAACATGATGGATGTCCTAAAGATCGTTGAAGCTTTAGAAGTAAAGGATATTCACCCCATTATTAAAGACGAATCAGAATCTGCTCGTTTGGCGGGTTTTGGATCGCACTCACAACTGCAACAAGTTTGGGTGCATGAAGATGAATACGAAACAACTAAGAAGCTTATTGAAGCTTTATAGAAAAATTTCTCCTTTCAAATACGGAACGGCTTTTCCGCTGATAGCAACACGTTTTCCCAAATCCTGACACTCCAAATACCCTCCTCTTTTGGACAATTGTCGAGCAAATAATTGTTTGGTACCGAGTTTGTT
>JAQWSC010000007.1 GCA_029243385.1 Flavobacteriaceae bacterium
ATCACTAAAATTAACTTGCATCCATTGGCCTACGCCAGAATCCTTTAAAAAAGATGAACCACCTATTAACGCTGGTACAAACATGATAGCCTGCGCAAAGATGATAGGCATTACACCCGATGCATTTAATTTTAGAGGAATGTACTGACGTGATCCAAATACATTTTTTTCGACTCCACCCGATGCAGATCTACGAGCGTATTGAACAGGAATTTGACGCACAGCCATCACCAACAATACACACAATGCAATCACGACAATCCATATAATTAATTCTATAAGAATCATCATGGGACCTCCATTGTTTTCGGTCACACGAGATACAAATTCTTGTGCAAAAGACAACGGCATAGTTGCAATAATACCTACAGTAATTAACAAAGATATACCGTTTCCAATTCCTTTGTCTGTAATTTTTTCACCCAACCACATCGCAAAAATAGTTCCTGTAACCAATATCACGATTGAAGATCCAATAAAAACAGGTCCTTTTCCTAATAAAAAAGCACTATCAGGAACTCCCAGCGCACCCAGTCCGTATAGGTAAGCAGGTGCTTGAACTACACAAATAAGGATGGTTAACCAACGCGTTATTTGATTGATTTGTTTACGTCCACTTTCTCCTTCTTTTTGCAATTTTTGGAGATACGGAATAGCGATTCCCATCAACTGAACAACAATAGATGCAGAAATGTAAGGCATGATTCCCAAAGCAAAAACAGACGCATTGGCAAATGCTCCTCCTGTAAATGCATTTAGAATCCCTAATAATCCTCCACCGTCTGTACGATTTGCTAGTTCAGACAATTGAACAGAATCTATACCAGGAAGCACTACTTGAGCACCAAAACGGTAAACCAACAACAAACCAAGTGTAATTGCTATACGAGTTCGAAGCTCTTCGATTTTCCAGATATTCCGTAATGTTTCAATAAACTTATTCATACGATTTATAGGCTAATGGCTTCTCCACCTACAGCTTCTATAGCTGCTTTTGCAGATGCTGTAAATTTATGGGCAGTAACTTTTAATGATGCAGATAACGTTCCTCGGCCTAATATTTTAACGAGATCGTTTTTACCTACCAAACGGTTGGCAATTAAAAAATCAAGATCCACATCTTTTTTAATTTTCTTTGCATCTACCAATTCTTGTAGAGTGTCAAGATTGATTCCTGCATACTCTTTACGGTTAATGTTGGTAAATCCAAATTTTGGAACACGGCGTTGAAGTGGCATTTGCCCACCTTCAAAACCTAATTTTCTAGAATAACCAGAACGTGATTTTGCTCCTTTATGTCCTCGTGCTGCAGTACCGCCTTTTCCAGAGCCTTGTCCTCTTCCTAAACGTTTTCCTTGTCCTTTAACAGAACCTTCAGCAGGTTTTAATGTACTTAAATCCATAATATTATCTATTAAGCTTCAGAAACTGAAACTAAATGTTTTACTTTTTTGATCATTCCTAAAACGGCAGGGGTATCGTTGTGTTCTACTACCTGACCAATTTTATGCAATCCAAGCGCTTCCAATGTGCGTTTTTGGTTTTGAGGGCGCTTGATATTACTTTTTAATTGTGTTACTTTAATTTTTGCCATGGGTAATTCCTTTATCCGTTAAATACTTTTTCCAGTGAAATTCCTCTTTGACGAGCAACTGTTCGTGCGTCACGCAATTGAAGCAATGCATCAAAAGTAGCTTTTACCACGTTGTGTGGGTTCGAAGAACCTTGAGATTTTGAAAGTACATCGTGTACACCAACAGCTTCCAAAACCGATCGAACAGCACCACCAGCAATAACTCCGGTACCCTGTGAGGCAGGTTTAATGAATACTCTGGCTCCACCAAATTTTCCTTTTTGTTCGTGAGGTAAAGTTCCTTTGATAATTGGAATACGAACCAAGTTCTTTTTGGCATCTTCAATGGCTTTCGCAATTGCGCTAGCTACATCTTTTGACTTCCCCAAACCTTGACCGACAACACCGTTTTCATCTCCTACTACAACAATAGCCGAAAATCCAAAAGCACGTCCACCTTTGGTAACTTTTGTTACCCGTTGAACACCTACCAAACGATCTTTCAAATCAAGCCCTCCAGGCTTTACTAATTCTACGTTTTTATAATTTTGGTACATAGTATTATTTAAAATTTTAATCCTGCTTCTCTGGCACCTGCTGCCAAAGATTTAACTCTACCGTGATACAAATATCCTCCGCGATCAAATCTGATAGTATCGATTCCAGATTGTAAGGCTTTTTCTGCTATTGACTTTCCAACAAGGGCAGCAATTTCAATTTTGGTACCTTGAGCTGATTGAATGTCTTTGTCTCGGGAAGAGGCAGCTACAAGAGTAACACCTGTTTCGTCGTTCACAATTTGAGCGTAAATTTCTTTATTACTTCTAAAAACAGACAATCGAGGCGTAGTTGCAGTTCCATGTGCAACTTTGCGTATTCTGTTTTTGATGCGTTGTCTTCTATCGGTTTTTGATAATGCCATATCGCTATTATTTATGCTGATTTACCAGCTTTTCTACGAACTTGTTCTCCTACGAATCTTACTCCTTTTCCTTTGTAAGGTTCTGGTTTTCTGAAACCACGGATTTTTGCTGCTACAGCGCCAACCAATTGTTTGTCGTATGAGGTTAATTTTACAATTGGATTTTTTCCTTTTTCTGATATTGCTTCCACTTTGACCTCAGAGGCAATTTCCAAAACAATGTTGTGGGAAAATCCTAACGCCAAATCCAATTTTTGACCCTGAGTAGAGGCTCTATATCCAACGCCTACCAATTCCAATTCTATGGTAAATCCTTTCGATACTCCTTCCACCATATTGAAAACCAATGCGCGGTACAAACCGTGCTTTGCTTTGTGGTCTTTGCTTTCAGAAGGGCGTGAAACAACAAGGTTTCCTTCTTCTTCTTTGATAGCAACACTGTCGTAAGGTTGCGACAATTCGCCCAACTTTCCTTTAACGGTGATTACATCAGACTGGATGTCGATAGTGACGCCTTCTGGAATTGCAATCGGATTATTTCCTATTCTTGACATAATTATGTGTCTTATATACTATTAATGAACGTAACAAAGGACTTCTCCTCCTACGTTTTCTTTTGTTGCTTGTTTTCCTGTCATTACTCCGTGAGAGGTTGATACAATCGCAACACCCAAGCCGTTCAAAACACGAGGGATGTCGGTTGAACTTGTGTACTGACGAAGTCCAGGAGTACTAATACGTTGTAATTTTTTAATTACAGGCTCTTTGGTCATTTGGTCATATTTCAAGGCTATTTTGATAGAACCTTGGGCGGTTGCATCATCAAATTTGTAGCTTAAAATATATCCTTGATCAAAAAGGATTTTGGTGATTTCTCTCTTCAACTTGGAAGAAGGAATATCAACAACACGATGTCCTGCGCTATTTGCGTTGCGGATACGAGTTAAATAATCTGCTATAGGATCTGTATTCATTTTTGATTCTTTATTTTACCAACTTGCTTTTCTTACTCCGGGAATTAATCCTTTGTTTGCCATTTCTCTAAACATTACACGAGAAAGTCCAAACTGACGCATATATCCTTTAGGACGACCTGTCAATTTGCAACGATTGTGCATACGGATAGGTGATGCGTTTTTAGGCAACTTTTGAAGTGCATCATAATCACCAGCCTCTTTGAGTGCTTTTCTTTTCTCAGCGTATTTGGCTACTGTTTTTGCTCTTTTGACCTCTCGGGCCTTCATTGATTCTTTTGCCATTATTAATTCTTTTTAAAGGGTAATCCCATTTCCGTTAGTAATGATTTTGCTTCCTTATCTGTTTGTGCGCTAGTCACAAAAGTTATATCCATCCCCGAAATCTTATTCACTTTGTCAATATCGATTTCTGGAAAGATAATTTGTTCTGTAACTCCTAAGTTATAATTTCCACGTCCATCAAAACCATTGGGTTTGATTCCTTGAAAATCACGTACTCGAGGCAATGCCGAAGTAACCAAACGATCTAAAAACTCAAACATACGTTCTCCTCTTAGCGTAACTTTGGCGCCTATGGGCATTCCTTTTCGAAGTTTAAAAGTGGCAACATCCTTTTTGGAAATCGTTGATACCGCTTTTTGACCTGTAATCATTGTTAACTCATCAACAGCGTGGTCAATAAGTTTTTTGTCTGCAACAGCGGCACCCACACCTCTGCTCAAAACAATTTTTTGAAGTTTTGGTACCTGCATTACATTTTTATAACCAAATTCTTCAGTTAATGAAGCAATAACTCGGTCTTTATATTCTTGTTTTAATCTAGGAACGTAGCTCATAATTACAATACTTCATTCGTTTTTTTAGCAATTCTCACTTTCTTTCCGTCTTGGACTTCATAACCAACGCGTGTTGATTTCCCGTCAGCTGTCAAAAGAGACAAATTGGAAATATGGATCGGTGCTTCTTTTTCTGTAATTCCACCTTGTGGATTTTGTGCACTGGGTTTGTTGTGTTTTTTTACCAAATTCACACCTTCCACAATGGCTTTGTTTTTATCGATAAACAATCGAGCGACTTTACCTTCAGAACCTTTGTGGTCTCCGGCTATCACACGAACATTATCTCCTGTTTTTATTTTTAACTTTGTCATCACTTTTCCATTAAAGGACCTCTGGGGCCAAGGATACGATTTTCATAAATTGTTTGTCACGAAGTTCTCTGGCAACGGGTCCAAATACTCGTGTTCCGCGCATTTCTCCTGTTGGATTCAACAAAACGCATGCGTTATCATCAAATCGGATATAAGAACCATCAGGACGACGAACTTCTTTTTTGGTTCTCACTACTACAGCAGTAGAAACCTGTCCTTTTTTTACAGTTCCATTGGGAGTTGATTCTTTAACAGTCACAACAATTTTGTCTCCAATAGAGGCATAACGACGTTTGGTTCCTCCCAACACACGGATGGTGAGAACTTCTTTGGCGCCTGTATTATCGGCTACTTTTAGTCTTGATTCTTGTTGTACCATTATTTTGCTCTTTCAATAATTTCAACTAATCTCCAACATTTCGATTTGCTCATAGGACGTGTTTCCATAATTTTTACGGTATCGCCTATGTTACAATCGTTGGTTTCATCGTGTGCCACATACTTTTTTGTTTTCAAAACAAACTTTCCGTACATGGGGTGTTTCACTCGGTTGACTTCAGAAACAACAATGGATTTTTCCATTTTGTTACTGGTCACTATACCGATTCGTTCTTTTCTTAGATTTCTTGTTTCCATTCGCTCGTTTACGATTCTTGTAAAGATCTATTGGTGAGTTCCGTTTTAATACGCGCAATCGTTTTTTTAATAAAACGAAGCTGAATAGGGTTTTCCAACGGAGAAATGGCGTGTGTCATTTTTAGGTCGGACAAACTCTTTTGTAAACTTCCTAATTTTTCGGAAAGCTCTTCAACAGATAATTCTTTTACTTCTGACTGTTTCATTTTTTTAAATTTAGGCTTCGTAATCTCGAGCCACAACAAATTTAGTTTTTACTGGCAATTTTTGCGCAGCCAAACGAAGTGCTTCTTTAGCAACTTCTATTGGCACACCAGACAATTCGAACATGATACGTCCTGGTTTTACTACGGCTACAAAATATTCTGGAGCCCCTTTACCTTTACCCATACGAACCTCAAGAGGTTTTTTGGTGATGGGTTTGTCTGGAAAAATTTTAATCCACAATTGCCCTTCTCTTTTCATGTATCGAGTAGCTGCAATACGAGCAGCCTCGATTTGACGAGAGGTAATAAATTTTGAATCCAAGGACTTGATACCGAACATACCGTTTGAAAGTTGATTTCCACGTTGTGAAAATCCTCTCATACGACCTTTCTGCATTTTACGAAACTTGGTTCTTTTAGGTTGTAACATTGTACGATTCCTTTAATTCTTAAACTACTTTTTTCTATTGTTACGTCGCGGTCCACGGCGAGATTTGTCTCCTCCTGATTTTGAACCTAAGCTCATTCCAACCAATGGAGATAATTCTCTTTTACCATAAACTTCACCTTTCATGATCCATACTTTGATACCCAAACGACCGTAAGTGGTGTGGGCTTCTACCAATGCATAGTCAATATCGGCTCGAAACGTTGATAATGGGATACGACCCTCTTTGTAAGATTCTGAACGTGCCATTTCTGCCCCATTCAATCGTCCTGAAATTTGAATCTTAATACCTTCCGCATTCATTCGCATGGAGGCTGCAATAGCCATTTTAATGGCGCGTCGGTAAGAAATTCTTCCTTCAATTTGTCGAGCAATACTTGCTCCAACTAATTGAGCTTCTAATTCAGGTCGCTTGATCTCAAAAATATTGAGTTGTACCTCTTTATTGGTGATTTTTTTGAGCTCTTCTTTTAGCTTGTCGACTTCCTGACCGCCTTTCCCAATAATGATACCAGGTCGAGCAGTAGTAATCGTAACGGTTACAAGTTTCAAAGTACGCTCAATAATCACACGTGCTACACTAGCTTTGGACAATCGTGCGAAAATATACTGTCTGACTTTGTCGTCTTCAGCCAATTTATCTCCGTAATCATTTCCGCCGTACCAGTTGGATTCCCAGCCTCTAATGATTCCTAGACGATTTCCGATTGGATTTGTTTTTTGTCCCATAGGTTGTCTTAACTTTATGTATTATTTTGAGCTCCAAGCACGACTGTTACGTGGTTAGATCTTTTTCTGATTCTGTGAGCACGACCTTGTGGTGCTGGACGAAGACGTTTTAACATACTTCCTCCATCAACACGAATTTCGCGGATATACAATGCAGCGTTTTCAACATCTGCCTCTTCGTTTTTTGCTTGCCAATTAGCAATCGCTGAAAGTACTAGTTTTTCTAAGCGACGTGATGCCTCTTTGGAACTAAACTTTAAGATAGCTAGGGCTTTTTCAACTTCCAATCCACGAACCAAATCAGCGACCAAACGCATTTTTCGGGGTGAAGTTGGGCAATTGTTAAGCTTTGCAAAAGCTATGTCTTTCTTGGCTTCCTTGAGCTGTACTGCTCTTTCTCGTTTTCGAACTCCCATAGCTTGTTACTTTTTACCTTTATTTTTTGCACCTGCATGTCCTCGGAAAGAACGTGTGGGTGAAAATTCTCCTAATTTGTGACCTACCATGTTTTCGGTAATATACACAGGAACAAATTGTCTTCCGTTATGAACGGCAATAGTTTGACCTACAAAATCTGGAATAATCATTGATGCACGAGACCATGTCTTAACAACAGTCTTCTTGCCTGATTCCAAGTTTTGTGCAACCTTCTTAAGAAGGCTATAGTGTACGTAGGGTCCTTTTTTTAATGAACGTGCCATTTGTTATCTTTTTATTTCTTTCTACGTTCTACAATATACTTGTTACTCGCTTTGTTCTTCGAACGGGTTCTGAATCCTTTTGCAGGAATACCGTTTCGAGAACGAGGGTGACCTCCAGAAGCTCGCCCTTCACCACCACCCATTGGGTGATCGACAGGGTTCATCGCTACAGGACGTGTTCTTGGGCGACGACCCAACCATCGGGTGCGTCCCGCTTTTCCAGAAACCAATAATTGGTGATCGGAATTGGATACGGCTCCTATAGTTGCCAAACAGGCTGTAAGGATCAATCGTGTTTCGCCAGAAGGCATTTTGATGGTAGCAAATTTTCCATCACGAGCCATTAGCTGAGCAAAAGAACCTGCACTTCGTGCAATCACAGCTCCCTGTCCAGGGTGCAATTCAATACAAGAAATAATGGTACCTAATGGTATAGCGCTCAAAGGAAGTGCATTTCCTATTTCAGGAGATGCCGCTTCTCCAGACTGAACTTTCTGTCCAACTTGGATTCCGTTTTGAGCAATGATATATCGTTTTTCTCCATCTTTAAATTCCGTAAGGGCAATAAAGGCCGATCGATTCGGATCGTACTCAATGGATTTTACTTCAGCGACATCGTTAAAACGATTGCGTTTGAAGTCTATAACACGATAGCGCTTTTTATGACCACCGCCTTTGTAGCGCATTGTCATTTTTCCAGCATTGTTACGACCACCTGAACGTTTTTTCGGAGCAAGTAAACTTTTCTCCGGCTTATCAGTTGTAATGGCGTCGTATCCATTTACAACTCTACCGCGCTGTCCGGGCGTTATGGGTTTTAGTTTTCTAACTGACATTATCCCTAATTAACTTATAAATTACTATAAAAATCAATACTATCACCTTCAGCAATCTGAACGACTGCCTTTTTGATAGCATTTGTTTTTCCTTTTTGAACCCCAGTTTTGGTAAAACGTACTTTACGTTCTGGACCGTAGTTGAGGGTACGAACTTTTTCAACAGAAACACCATAAGTGGCTTCCACCGCTTTTTTGATTTCTACTTTATTCGCCTTGGATTGTACTACGAAAGAATAGCGATTTCTCAACTCACTATCTGCTGTCGCTTTTTCCGTAATGATGGGTTTAAGTAAAATACTCATTGTGTTTCTTATTAACTTAAATTCGATTCAATAGCCGACACTGCACTTTCGAGCAAAACCAATTGCTGGGTATTCATGATACCATAAGTGTTTAGCTCTGAGTTAGTTATAACCTTAGAGCGATCCAAATTACGCGCCGACAAATATACATTATTATTTGAAGCTCCCAAGACAAACAAAGATTTTTTGTTTTCAATTCCCAAGGCTTTCAAAACGGCTTTGAAAGAAGCAGTTTTGGGTGTGTCGAATGAAAAGTCTTCCACAACCAATACTGATTTTTCTTTTGCCTTGATACTCAATGCAGAACGTCGCGCAATACGCTTTACGTTTTTGTTGAGTTTTTGATCGTATGAACGAGAGCGTGGTCCAAAAACACGACCTCCACCTCGAAACAAAGGGTTTTTAATACTACCCGCTCGAGCCGTACCAGTACCTTTTTGTTTCTTAATTTTTCGAGTACTTCCAACAATGTCGGCACGCTCTTTTGATTGGTGCGTTCCTTGTCGTTGGTGAGCCAAATATTGTTTTACATCTAAATAAACCGCATGGTCATTTGGTGCAACTTCGAAAACCGCCTTAGAAAGTTCTACTTTCCGTCCGGTATCTTTTCCGTGAATATCTAAAACTGCTACCTTCATTACTTCTGAATTACAACGTATGCATTTTTGTGTCCAGGAACACACACTTTAACAACCAAAAGGTTTTTTTCTGGAACTACTTTCAAAACACGCAAGTTTTGAACTTTTACTTTTTCGCTTCCCATTTGACCTGCCATTCGCATTCCTTTGAATACACGTGCAGGGTAAGAGGCTGCACCAATAGAACCTGGAGCTCGCAGTCGGTTGTGCTGACCGTGAGTAGCTTGTCCTACACCGCCAAATCCATGACGTTTTACAACTCCTTGAAATCCTTTTCCTTTGGAAGTTCCTGAAACATCAACAAACTCTCCTTCTTCAAAGTGATCTACGGTGATGGTGTCACCTAATTTAAATTCCTCATCAAAACCTTGAAATTCAACAACTTTCCTTTTAGGAGCAGTACCCGCTTTTTTGTAGTGCCCTTTGGCAGCTGCAGTAGCGTGTTTGTCTGCTTTGTCATCGAAACCGAGTTGAAGGGCATCGTAGCCATCAACGTCTTTGGTTCTGACTTGGGTTACGACACAAGGACCTACTTCAATAACGGTACAAGGAAGATTCTTTCCTCGCTCGTCGTAAAGACTGGTCATGCCGATTTTTTTTCCAATTAACCCAGACATAATTTATGATTTAACTTTTATTAATTACTTTATTATACTTTAATTTCAACTTCAACACCGCTTGGCAATTCTAGCTTCATCAGCGCATCAATCGTTTTTGAAGATGAACTGTAAATGTCTAACAATCGCTTATAAGAACTTAGTTGGAATTGCTCACGCGCTTTTTTATTAACGTGTGGAGAACGTAGTACTGTAAACAATTTTTTGTGTGTTGGAAGCGGAATAGGTCCGGTTACAACAGCACCTGTTGTTTTGACGGTCTTTACGATTTTCTCAGCAGACTTATCCACCAAGTTGTGATCGTATGATTTTAGTTTGATTCTAATTTTTTGACTCATATCTCTTGGTGATTAATTAGTTCCCTTTACATCAGCAATCACTGATTCTGAGATGTTTTTAGGTGTTTCTGCATAGTGTGAAAACTCCATGGTAGAGGTCGCTCGACCAGAAGTTAGTGTTCGTAAGGCGGTAACATAACCAAACATTTCAGAAAGTGGAACTTCAGCTTTAACAACTTTAGCTCCAGCACGATCGTCCATGTTGTTTACTTGACCACGTCGTCGGTTCAAATCTCCTACAACGTCTCCCATGTTTTCTTCAGGAGTGAGTACTTCCAATTTCATGATAGGCTCTAAGATAACAGCACGTGCTCCTTTGGCAGCAGACTTGTATCCTAGTTTAGCAGCCAATTCAAAAGAAAGTGAATCGGAATCCACCGCGTGGAAAGAACCGTCTTTCAATGTAATTTTCATCGAATCCATTTCAAAACCAGCCAACGGCCCATTTTTCATAGCTTCTTTGAATCCTTTTTCTACCGAAGGAATGTATTCTTTTGGAATATTTCCTCCTTTAATAACGTTTACAAACTCAAGACCTGTTTTTCCTTCTTCAACAGGCTCCATTGTAAATACGATATCCGCAAACTTACCACGTCCACCCGATTGTTTTTTATAAACTTCTCTGTGGTCGGTAGAAGCTGTAATAGCTTCTTTGTATTCTACTTGAGGTTGTCCTTGATTGACTTCGACTTTGAATTCTCTTCGAAGACGGTCAACAATAATATCCAAGTGCAACTCGCCCATACCCGAAATAATGGTTTGACCCGATGCCTCGTCTGTTTTTACTTGAAAAGTAGGATCTTCTTCTGCCAATTTGGCCAAAGACATTCCTAATTTATCCACATCCGCTTTGGATTTTGGTTCCACAGCAATACCGATTACGGGATCAGGGAAATCCATAGATTCCAAAACAATAGGATGCTTTTCATCAGTCATGGTATCTCCAGTCTTGATGTCTTTAAATCCAACAGCGGCTCCAATATCTCCTGCTTCGATAAAATCGATCGCATTTTGTTTGTTGGAGTGCATTTGGTAAATACGTGAAATTCGTTCTTTTTTACCAGAACGATTATTAAGAATGTAAGAACCTGCGTTCAAACGTCCAGAGTATGCTCTAAAGAATGCCAATCGACCTACAAAAGGATCGGTAGCAATTTTGAAAGCCAAGGCCGCAAAAGGTTCTTTGACGTCTGGCTTGCGAATTTCTTCTTGCTCGGTATCTGGGTTAACTCCAGTAATCCCTTCTTTATCGGTAGGTGAAGGCAAGTAACGACAAACTGCATCCAATAAAAACTGAACCCCTTTGTTTTTAAATGCCGAACCACAAATCATAGGGATGATTGACATATCCATTACAGCAGCACGCAAAGCAGCGTGAATTTCTTCTTCTGTAATTGATTCTTCATCTTCCATGAATTTTTCAAGAAGATTTTCATCATAACCTGCTACTTCTTCAATCAAAAGTGCGCGGTATTTTTTGGCTTCTTCTTTTAGATCTTCTGGAATATCTACTACGTCAAAAGTAGCTCCTTGAGTATCTTCGTGCCAGATAATGGCTCTGTTTTTTACCAAATCAACGATTCCTTTAAAATCGTCTTCATCACCAATATTCAATACAATAGGAACTGCATTTGACTTCAACATGTCTTTTACTTGTTGACAAACGCCCATAAAGTTAGACCCTTGACGGTCCATTTTATTGACAAATCCTATTCGTGGCACTTTGTAATTATCAGCGAGTCTCCAGTTGGTTTCTGATTGAGGCTCTACGCCATCAACCGCACTGAACAAAAACACCAATCCATCCAAAACACGTAAGGAACGGTTTACCTCTACGGTAAAATCTACGTGACCGGGAGTATCGATAATGTTAAAGTGGTATCCTTTGGTATCTGCTACAGGCTGTCCATTTTCAAGTGGAAATTTCCACTCACAAGTAGTTGCTGCAGAAGTAATCGTAATCCCACGCTCTTGTTCTTGCTCCATCCAGTCCATGGTTGCAGCACCGTCGTGCACTTCTCCTATTTTGTGAGAAACACCTGTATAGTATAGGATACGTTCGGTAGTTGTTGTTTTACCGGCATCAATATGCGCAGCAATTCCAATATTTCTAGTAAATTTTAAATCTCTTGCCATCGTCCTAACTATTAAAATCTAAAATGAGAGAATGCTTTGTTAGCTTCAGCCATTTTGTGAGTATCTACTCGTTTTTTGACAGCAGCTCCTTCTTCTTTTTCAGCAGCGATAATTTCAGAGGCTAATTTGAGTGCCATTGATTTCTCGTTACGTTTTCGGGCGTAGCTAATGAGCCATTTCATGGCCATTGAGATTTTACGATCGGGACGAATTTGACGCGGGATTTGGAAAGTAGCTCCTCCTACGCGACGGCTTCGAACTTCAACGTGTGGCATTACGTTGGAAAGACCGTCTTTCCAAATTTGCAATGCTGTTTTTTCTTCGTTTTGATTTTTTTCTTCTATGATATCCATTGCATCATAGAATATTTTGAAAGCAACGGATTTTTTTCCGTCCCACATTAGGTTATTGACAAAGCGAGTCACTAATTGATCATTAAACCTCGGATCGGGTAGTAATGGTCTTTTTTTTGCTTTTCTTTTTCTCATGTCTTTACTTTTTCGAGCGGTTCAAGTTTCACGCCTTGAACATCATTACTGTTTTGATTTACTTTTTAGGTCGTTTGGCTCCGTATTTTGAGCGGCGCTGAAGGCGACCTTCAACTCCTGCTGTATCGAGTGCGCCTCGAACAATGTGATAACGAACTCCTGGTAAATCTTTAACCCTACCGCCTCGTACCAATACTATCGAGTGTTCTTGGAGATTGTGTCCTTCGCCGGGTATATATGCGTTCACTTCATTTCCATTGGTTAACCGAACACGAGCAACTTTACGCATTGCTGAATTTGGTTTTTTGGGTGTTGTAGTGTACACACGCGTGCAGACACCGCGTCTCTGGGGACACGAATCCAAGGCAGCCGATTTACTCTTCTTGGTAATTTTGACTCTTCCTTTGCGTACTAATTGTGAAATAGTTGGCATAAATGTTTCTTACAAATGTGTTTTTCCTCTATTTTAAGGGCTGCAAATGTAAACCTTTTTTGTTAGGAATCAAACCAATTTCTGAATTTTTCAGTGACTGTTTTTTGCAGACCGCGTGCTTTGCTTTTTTTTAATCGTTTTTATTACCAAAATTCATCCTTTCGATCCTTCTATACTTGGCCTTCAAAAAAAATATGTTGGATTCCAAACGAAATGCCTGTATTTTTACGTTTTACAGTCAAACTATTGAAGTTGAAAAACACCTTTGTAAGCTTGTTGATTATCGGAATTTGCGGGTTGCTAAGCACTCCTCTTGCCGGGCAATCTCAGCGACTCGAAATTGAGGTAATTGACAAGCCCATTCCTGTCGCCTTGCAAGCTTGGAACGATCCACTAATAATACGCTCTCCAAAAACAGTAAATAGCACATTGGATTCGTTGTCAAAACAACTTCAAATAATGGGGTTTTTAGAGGCTGCTTTCGCTACACCTCAACAAATAAATGATTCCTTGTACCGCACTCAATTGGTAGCAGGTCAAAAAATAACGTCAGTTCGCTTAACACCCTCACAATCGATTCCTGAAAAGCTCGCATCTTTGCTTCCCGCTCAAAAAATTCCTTTTTCTGACACGGCAAGTTTATTAAACCAACTTGTAGCTGCCTCCGCACAAATCGGGTATCCGTTTGCTTCTTTTGAGTTGCATCCTATCGAGCGGAATGGAGAAGCATTAAAGGCACGATTGGATATTGATTTGGGGGAACTCCGCACCCTCGATGCCCTAAAAATTGAAGGTTACGATCGATTTCCTGATGCGTTCTTAAAACAAACGGGGCGTTTTTTTCTAAAAAAACCTTTTCAGGAACGTTCCCTACAAAAAATACATCAATCGTTTAAAAAACTACCTTTTGTAACTGCCATTCGTGATCCGGAAGTCTTGTTTGCCAAAGACAGTACGATTGCTTATTTGTATTTTAAACGAAAAGCCAACAACTATGTTGAAGGGTTTTTGGGCTTTGAATCCAAGAACTCGGGAGGCATTCGTTTCAATGGAAATTTGGTAGTTCGATTGCTCAACAATTTGCACCAAGGAGAACAATTGAACTTGTTGTATAAAAATGACGGAGATCTTCAACGCAATTTTTCGATAAGCCTACAATGGCCTTATGTGTTTCGATCCCCTATTGGAACAGAAACAGGATTGGAGATTTTTACCCGAGACAGCAGTTTTGTCACATCCAAGCAGTTTTTGAAACTGTCTGTTCCCTTGCGACAAGACCTTCGAGTGTGGACAGGAATCGAATTTTTTAGTGGTAGCTCGTTAGAAATCACTCCTACCCTGCCTTCGTTTCAAAAAACCTCTTTTAGACTTGAAATTGAAAAAGAATTTGCAGCTTACGATGCGTACTTTGCTACTCGTTCGTATATAAAAGGACAGGCCGCATGGGGAAAACGCACAGTAGATTCCCAGCAAGCATCGCAATACCACTTGGGACTGTCGTCTCAATACATCCTTTCGCTATCCGATCGTTCGCAGTACATTGCTCGACTGGGCGGACAAGCTCTTGTTGGCGATGTACTCTATATCCATGAACTGTTTCGCTTGGGAGGCATTCTTTCGTTGCGTGGTTTTTCGGACAATCAATTCCAAACCGATCGTTATCTTCTTCTCAATCAAGAGTATCGTTACCTTCTTTCGCCCGAAAGTTATTTGTTGGGGTTGGTGGACAACGCTTTGGTACACGATGAAACTTTGGGCAACCAATGGCTCTTAGGAGTCGGAGTAGGACTGGGTATTCGAACTGGCGGTGGGATGCTACAACTGCAATATGTATTGGGAAAAACACCGCAACTTCCCTTTTCGTTCAAAGATGCCAAGGTGCATTTGCGCTTTAGCAGCTTTTTTTAACGGTATCTTCTTAAAGTTTTATTAAAGTTTTCTTAAATCTTTGTAAGAAAAAACTGATTTGCTTTTGTCCGAATCCACGTAAAAAACGTCATGTTTCATCACGAAATGGTATAGTCATTAAATATTTGCAAATACTGTTAAAAATTTAACTTTTTATTAGTGTTTTGAATGGTTTTATCACAGAAAGGGTTGGGGATGCCAAGGCATATTTCAATCTTTATACCACATTAATCACTCTAATGTTTCTGTATCAAAAATAGAGGTTGAGTCTGGAGGTAGTAAAGCTGACGCCTCATTGAGTGAAGGTAAAGCTAGTTTTAATTCTTCTTTGCTTGGGGAGCTTGAGGGTAAAGAAAGTATAGAATTTACAATAGATGCAACGCTTTCAAATGGAAAACCTTACAAAAAAACATTTAAAGTTTCTATTTTAAGTGTTCTAGGAATAAAGAAAGCGTTAGGCGCAATTACCTACAATTCTTCTGTAGAAGACACACTTGCTTTTGAGACAACAACCAATTCAGCAACAGTCAATTCTGTAACCCTAGATTGGAAGAAGAACAAAGCAGGAACATATGCTAAAACAAGCCCAAGAGGAGGAGCCCTAGAAGTAGAAGGTGATGAAATTAGATTTGTAAATGTTGACAATACCACATATGGATACGGTCTGAAAATTAAAGACACACTCTATTACAGATTTATTGCAACAAACGGAGCCCTTAAAGACACCTTAATAGTGACGTTACCTGTAAACAGTCAGGTTATTGAAGCCTATAAAACTACAAGTGTTTATTCAGACATACTTAAAAATAAGCTAAACCTTAACACAAACACTCATTACGCAGACAGTGACGTTGATGGAAAAGGTGAGATTGTATTTAAAGACGCTACATCAGGATTTGAAAAAGAGGGTACTACCGCAATCGATTTTGTTAAAGTTGGTAGCTTGTCCTCTGAAGAAGATCATGTGAATACAAGCGATAAGTTTTACAAGGAAAAGGATTTACTTGCAATTATGAGGGTTTATGATGCTGGGACAAAAACAACATCGGTTGATAATCCAATTAAAGATGACTTGTACGTGTATAAGATCACACGTGATTCGAAAACAACATATGGTTTAATTAAAATTGGAGATATCGAGACGGTTACTGTCAATTCTAATACTTCAACTATACTAAATATTGAATTTGGTGAAGGAGAAATTAAATAGATTAATTTAAATTCGTCGAAATTTGAGAATTAATGGAATAGCAAAAAACCCCGCCTTAT
Organism: Flavobacteriaceae bacterium; assembly: GCA_029243385.1. Taxonomy (GTDB): domain Bacteria; phylum Bacteroidota; class Bacteroidia; order Flavobacteriales; family Flavobacteriaceae; genus JAQWSC01. The sequence goes on from JAQWSC010000007.1 coordinate 16,311, forward strand.
CGGCGGGGTTTTTTTATGGATCGTTCCAAATTATGGATCTGACAAAATAAGCTTTAAAAAATGTGAATTCAATAGTTGGATACTCAAGGATTCAGGAGCGTATTTTTGTTATAAAAAGAGGTTTTCAATACATTCATCGTTATAAATAACAGCTTTTGCTATATATTTATTTACTATTACAACACTTTTTTTTGGATAGTTAACATTTTATTAACATCTTTGTGTATTAACAAATTAATAACAATTCTATATGAAAACTAAATTTATTCAAATTTTAACATTATCATTTATGATGATGTTTCAATGGAGTATGGCCCAGCAAGTTGTTTCGGGTACAGTGACCGATGCCGATGGCATCCCGCTTCCTGGAGCCACTGTTGTAGTTCAGGGAACCACAAACGGGACCTCAACGGACTTTGATGGGAACTACTCAATCAGTGCTTCACAAGGAGACGTTCTTGCGGTAAGTTTTGTTGGATACGGTGCTGCTTCTGTTGAAGTTGGTGCTTCTGCAACAATAAACGTTACCCTTTCTGCTGACAACCAACTTAACGAAGTCGTTGTAACAGCATTGGGTATTACTCGAGAGAAAAAATCTTTGGGATATGCAGTACAAACCATTAACGGTGACGCTATTGGTGATGTTCAGGCATTCAACCCTGTAGAGTCCTTAAGTGGAGAAGTTGCAGGTTTGGATATCCAATCCTTTAACACCATGGGAGGTTCTGCCAACGTGGTTATTCGTGGGTATTCTTCGATTTCAGGATCCAACCAAGCGTTGTTTGTTGTCGATGGAACCCCCATTAGCAACTCTACACCAAACAGCGCTGAGGTTTCGGCAGGTCAAGGTGGATTTGACTACGGAAACGCTGCTATGGACATTAATCCAGAAGACATTGCTTCGGTATCGGTATTGAAAGGTGCAGCAGCATCTGCGCTTTACGGATCAAGAGCTTCCAACGGTGCGATTTTAATTACTACCAAAAAAGGGAAAGTTAAAAGTTCAGGTCTTGGAATTACTGTAAGTTCACAGTTAATTATGGGTACTGTTGACGAAAGCACACTTCCTTCGTATCAATACGAGTACGGTCAAGGATATGGTGGAAATGCCGATGGATACTATTTAGATCCATGGGATGGTACAGCAGTTGTAAACACTACAGATGATGCCTCTTTTGGTCCTAAATTAACCGGTCAAGAAATTCACCACTGGTACAACATGATTCCTGAATTAACGGATTTATACCAAAAAACAGCTCCTGACAATCCTGGCGCACCCGCTGGAACAGTTGCTGGCTTCTTTAACACACAAGTTACTTCGACCAACTCGGTTGCTTTCGAAGGGGCCAACGATTCGGGGAACTTTAGATTGCGCTACACCAACGCTAGTATTTCAGGTATTTTACCAAACGCATCTATTGACAGAAACTCTTTCAACTTTTCAGGATCTCAAATGCTGAGAGATGACTTAAGAGTATCAGCTGGAATTACCTATACAAACACAGATGCTACTGGCCGATACGGTACAGGGTATGATGGTCAAAACGTATTCCAAGGATTTAGACAATGGTGGGGCACTACCATTGATTTGAACATGGATAAAAAAGTATATGATCAAACCGGAGGAAATTATTCGTGGAACATGTTTGGAATGGATACCTCAGGAACTACTCCTGACACGACTCCTCACTACTTCAACAATCCATACTGGATGAGAGATCATATGTATAACACAGACAATCGCAATCGCTACTTCGGCAACTTCGCGATGGATTACGAATTGAATGAGAACATCAAGCTCTTAGGGCGTGCTTCATTTGATCAATACGACTTTGTAAAAGAAGAGCGAATTGATGTTGGCTCTGTTGATGTTTCGAGATACTATGTAAGTCACCGAACCGCTTCTGAGCGTAATTATGACTTCATAGCCTCCTACAACAAAGATATCAATGACAGAGTTAATATTGATGGAAACATTGGTTGGAACCTTCGTGTTCAAAAATGGGATTATATGACCGCTGAAACCAATGGTGGACTTAACATTCCTGGGTTGTATGCATTGTCCAATTCGGCAAATCCCATTACATCAAGTGATGTATCCAATTACGATGCAACCAAAAAGGTTGATGGAATCTATGGACGTTTAAGCGTAGGTATTGATGACACCTATTTTGTGGAAGCTACGTATCGATCTGACAGATCTTCAGCTCTTCCTAAAGCCAACAACCGATACAACTATCCTTCTATTTCAGGATCAGTTATTTTATCAAATTTATTTGATTCTTCAATCGTTGACTTTGCCAAGTTCCGTGCAAATTATGCGGAAGTAGGGGCTGATACAGATCCTTATAGAGTGTTTCAATCCTATGTGTTGGTCGCTGGATTTAATGGTCAACCACAAGCAACAAACCCTTCAACATTTAACAACGAGAATCTAAAAGCAGAATCTACCAAAGAATATGAATTTGGATTGGAGTTTGACTTGTACAAAAATCGTTTGGGTCTTGATATTTCTGTTTATGACAGAACAACTGAAGATTTAATTACTCCATTGCAAATATCCAATGCTACGGGTGGAGATGCATTTTATGTAAATGCAGGTTCTGTTCAAAACAAAGGTGTTGAATTGGTATTGAATGCCAACCCTGTTCGTCTTGCAGACTTCAACTGGGACATTACTGCCAACTGGTCAACATACAGTTCTGAAGTTATTGAGCTTGGAAAAGATGCTAGTGGTAATGAAATTGAGTATTTAAATTTTGCTGATCTTCAGGGAGGTATTTCTATCGGTGCTAAAAAAGGAGATGAGTACGGTGTTATTAGAGGTACAGATTTTATATACCATGAAAATGGACAAAAAATCAAAACTTCTGCAGGTGCTTATGAAAACTCAGATTCTAACACCGAAGTTCTTGGATCTATCATTCCTGATTGGACAGGGGGTATCAAAAATAAGTTTACTTACAAAAATTTATCTGCAAGTTTCTTAATTGACATTCAAAAAGGAGGAGATGTATTCTCATTGGATGCTCGTTATTCTTCTTTAACAGGTATTTTGGCAGAATCTACGCGACTCAATGCAAATGGAGTTTCTATTCGTGAGCCCGTTGCTGATGGTGGTGGAGTTCTACTTCCAGGTGTAAACGCTGATGGTACGCCAAACGAAGTTTACGGAGAGGCTGGAGATTATACAACTGTTGAAGGATACGTTTATATGCCTGCAGCAAACTATGTGTACGACGCTTCATTTGTAAAATTGAGAGAAGTATCTATTGGTTATGCGTTTCCAGACAACCTAATTGAAAGAACATTTATCGAAAGTGCTAATGTTTCGTTAATAGGTAGAAACCTTTGGATTATTCACAGCAATGTACCTTACTCGGATCCTGAGGCAGGTTTATCAGCTGGAAACATTCAAGGATACCAGTCTGGTGCCTACCCAAATATCAAAGAAATTGGGTTGAGTCTTAAACTCCAGTTTTAATAACTAAATTAATCCTATTACAAATGAAAAAAATAAAATTTATATTTATTACAATAGCAGCCTTAACAATGGTTGCTTGTACTTCAGATGCTGATTATGAGGATTTAAATAAAGATCCAAACAATCCTGTTGAAGCGAGTGCAGAGTCTTTATTCTCTGCTGCTCAAAAGACGCTCGTTGACGAAGTCAATGACATCGATTACAGAGATGCACCCTTTATGTTGTATGCACAATACGCGCAACAAACAACGTACACGGATGAATCTCAGTATGACATGAAGAATCGTGGAATACCTGGAGAAATTTTTTCTACGGTGTATCAAAATATTTTATATGACTTAAAAGATGCTGCCTTATTGGTAAGTGATGATGAGTTCAAATCTGCTCAAATTGAGTTGCTAGCAGTGTATGCTTGGCAATATCTTGTTGACAATTTTGGAAATGTTCCTTATTCTGAAGCACTCAAAGTTATTGGCGAAGATCAAATTTTAGCGCCTAAATACGATGATGCAGCGACCATTTACGCTGATCTAATGAGCAGAGCCGTTGCAGCCAAAGTGATGCTAGGGGGTTCAGGTGACGGATTTACTAATGCCGATTTTGTTCTCGCAGGAGACAAAGATGCTTGGTTAAAATTTGCCAACTCGCTAATTATTAAAATTGGTGTTAGAGCAACTGGAAATACCTTTAAAGCTGAAGTAGAAGCTGCAGCTAGTGGAGCGCTTGGAAGCAATGCGGACAATGTTACTATGGATTACGAAGGTAGTACTCCCAACACCAACCCATCGTGGTTGGAGTTAGTGCAAAGTGGTAGAAATGACTATGTTCTTGGTAAGCCTTTTGTTGACGCATTGATTTCAGCAGACCTAGAAGACCCTCGTCAAGATGTTTTCTTTGACCCTGAAAGCAAAATGGTTATTGACACATTATCCAATGGTGATTTAGTAGAAAACTACAAAGGTGGCGTTATTGGTCAAAAAAGTGCTTGGTCTGCACATTCTAAACTAGGAACCAAACTTTTTGATCCTACCTTTAGAGGTGTCTTGTTTGACTTCGCAGAAATTAGTTTCTACCTTGCTGACGCTTCGGCTAGAGGATGGGCTGTAGGAGGCGATGCGCCAACGCATTACGCCAATGGAATCAAAGCTAGTTTTACCGATTGGGGGTTAACAGAAGCCGCAGCTGATGCCTATTTATTGAAGCCTAAAGTTGCCTATGCAACGGCAGACGGAACAGCAGATGAGAAAATCGGAAAACAATTATGGATCGCTATGTTCAATAGAGGTTTTGAGGGATGGACCGCTTACCGTCGCTACGGAGGAGCTCCTTTAACACAATCCGAACTTGCAGAAGATGATTTAAAGGACGTTCCAAGACGTTTGACTTATCCTGTTGTAGAACAAACTAGAAATCCTTCAAACTACACTGCTGCTGCATCAGCAATAGGTGATGACAAGCAAAGTACCAAAATATTCTGGGACAACTAGGCTACAACACTTTATATACAGCATAATTTATTTTATGCATTCAAAACCCCGCATATTGCGGGGTTTTTTGATTTTATTGATAAACAGCAACAATGAATAAAGATTCATATATACTCATTTTATGGATCTCTACAAAAACCTTCATCAGGTGGTTTTTTTTTGGTTACATTTGAAACATGAAAAAAGAAACACTTATTTACGGCATTCGAGCAGTAATCGAAGCAGTAGAAGCTGGTAATTCAATTGATAAAGTATTTGTACAAAGAGGACTGAAAGGAACCCTTTCTCACGAACTCGTCAAACTCCTAAAAAGCAAAGAAATTGTATTTTCAATGGTTCCTATTGAAAAACTCAATCGTTTAACAATGTACAATCATCAAGGTGTAGTCGCTACCATATCCCCTATTCAGCTCCACAATTTGGACGCTTTACTAGATCAAGCTCCCGAAAACCCATTGTTTCTTATTTTGGACCAAATCTCGGATGTTCGGAACTTTGGCGCTATCATTCGAACCGCATCCTGTACAGGTGTTTCCGGAATTATCGTACAAGCAAGCGGAGGAGCTCCTATCAACGGAGATGTAATTAAAACCTCAGCAGGTGCTGTGTTTAATGTTCCTATATGCAGAGTAAGCCATATCAAAGACGCTTTGTATCATTTACAGGCCAGCGACATACAAATTGTCGCTGCCTCAGAAAAAGCAACTAATTTCCTCTATGACTGCGAATTGTCAAAACCTACTGCCCTGGTAATGGGTTCGGAAGAAAAAGGAATTGCTTCCTCTGTGCTAAAATTATGCGATGTACAAGCAAAATTACCCATGACAGGCACCATTGCCTCACTGAATGTCTCGGTAGCTTGTGGTGCTTTTTTGTACGAAGCGATAAGACAGCGCGCATAACGCATTGTAAAATTCCAGAATCTCGTATCTTTACAAGATGAGCATTCCACTGGCAGAACGGATTCGTCCTCGACAACTTTCAGACTATATCGGTCAAGAGCATTTGGTTGGTCCTAAGGGCGCATTGAGCTCGGGAATACAAAACGGCACGCTACCTTCTGTTATTTTTTGGGGAACGCCCGGTATTGGAAAAACCACACTGGCAAACATAATTGCTAAAGAAACCCAGCGTCCTTTTTATACGCTCAGCGCTATCAGCTCGGGGGTCAAAGAAGTTCGAGAAGTCATTCAAAAAGCCCAGCAGTCCAATGGACTCTTCGAAAACAAAACACCCATTTTATTTATTGATGAAATTCATCGATTTAGCAAATCTCAACAAGATTCTCTTTTAGGTGCTGTTGAAAAAGGATGGATCACACTCATTGGTGCCACCACTGAAAACCCAAGTTTTGAGGTCATTTCGGCCTTACTTTCCCGATGTCAAGTATATGTTCTAAATCCTTTCGGAAAAAAAGAACTCCAACAATTGTTAGACAGAGCTGTAAAAGAAGACACTGTTCTCAAAGAAAAAGATATTGTAGTTAAAGAAACGGATGCGCTTTTTAAATTTTCGGGCGGTGATGCTCGAAAATTGCTCAATATTTTTGAATTGTTAATCGCTTCTTTTACCGAGAAAAAAATCACCATTACAAACCAACTGGTTCAAGAGAAAATATTGCAAAACCCTGCTTTGTACGACAAAGGAGGCGATCAGCACTACGATATCATTTCTGCATTTATCAAGTCCATTCGAGGAAGCGACCCCAATGCTGCAGTCTATTGGTTAGCTCGAATGCTAGAGGGTGGAGAAGACATAAAATTCATCGCCCGAAGAATGGTCATACTAGCTAGTGAAGATATCGGAAATGCCAATCCAACCGCGCTAGTAATCGCAACCAATACATTTCAGTCTGTCAGCATCATCGGCATGCCTGAGTCAAGGATTATACTCAGTCAGTGTGCTATTTATTTAGCAACTTCCCCAAAAAGTAACTCCAGTTATTTGGCTATTGAAAAAGCACGAAAACTGGTTCATGAAACAGGAGATCTTTCCGTACCACTTGCCCTGAGAAATGCTCCCACTACCCTAATGAAAGAGTTGGATTATGGTAAAGAATATCAGTATGCTCATGATTTTGAGGGGAATTTTGTGAAACAAGAATTTCTTCCTAAAGAATTGGAAAACAGTAAAATATACAGCCCAGGCCAAAACACTCGTGAAACTGCCATTTTGGAATTCTTAAAAAAAAGCTGGAAAGACAAATACGGTTATTAATCTATAACCACTGAGTTAAGACCGTAAGATCTGTAATTATGGGAGCGTGATCGTGGTTCGACTCACCATGGGCAATGAAATGAATCGGCTGAATTCCCATATCTTTTGCTCCCAACACATCTGCTTCTAGGCTATCCCCTATCATTAAACTATTAGCTGCAGCAACTTTTGCCGTTTCTAACGCATGTTTAAAAATTAAAGGATTTGGCTTTTTTACTCCGACAGATTCCGAATCTATTACGTGCTCAAAATAATGATCGATTTTGGAGGTTCTCATTTTCTGACCTTGCACCTCTCTAAAACCATTGGTAATAATATGAAGGCGGTATTTGGGCAACAGGTATTCCAACGTTGAACGCGCCCCAGTAAGCAAGTGATTGAACTGGGGCAACAAACGAATGTAATCTTCAGACAATTGATGGATAGTGTTGTCTGAAACAGCAATATTCAGCTTGTCGAAAGTAGTTTTAAGCCTTTGGTAACGAAGGTCTTTCTTTGAAATTTTTTCTTCACGATACAGTTTCCAAAAAGAAAAATTTATAGGTATATAGACTTCCAAAAAAGGGTCTAATTCAACGGGTATTTGATGTTCGGTCAGTATGTTATGAAACGTTAGTGCCGAGTTCTTCTCAAAATCCCATAAGGTGTGATCCAAATCAAAAAAAATATCTGTGATGTTGTTTTTAAACTCCATGTTTGCGAAGATACTTGATTAAAAGCGTTTTCCAAGGAGTGCTGAAAACACTTTCTTTAAAACTAGCATTGGTAAATACTATCGTCAATGGGCCTTTTGCTTTTTTAACATTTTGGGTAATTCGCTCCATCAATTGACGTGCTTTACGCGTAGATTTGGTACGTTTTAAATGATATTCTGTAAGGGCTATAGGATGAATTTTTAAAGGAGTTTGAGATTCGGATTCAAGATCGTAAAAGTAAAATGGAGTGCACGTACTGGCTCGAAACCCTGCTTTTTCATTGTATTGAAACGAATAGTCATTTAGGTAGCCTTCTTGAGCAAAATTTCGATATACAGTAGGGTAACTTAAACAGATCATGTGTTGACGGATACTTCCACTTTGTTTGTGGATAAGTGCTTGCAATCTATTGGATTCTATTTTAATTAAATCGTTGTTTTCAGTGGACTGGTGCGACGCCAACAAAGAAACAGGTATATAATCTGCGACTTCTTTAATGCGTTCCAAAAAAGGAGTGTTAAAGAAACTAATATTTCGATCGTAATGACTGAGGTTTGTAAATAGAAAAAAACATTGTGTGGGAATTTTAAGAGCCGTATGAACAGCAATCCACTCTGTGAATGTATCGGCCGGATCTGTTTGAAGAGAAAGAAGTACGCCTATTATCTTGAAAACAGAAATAAAATTAAATTTAAAAATGTCTTTAAAAAATCCTGCCAATGAGCGAATCAGTCCTTTTCCTTTGAACTGAAAAGCAACAGGAACTTCCATGGCCGTTTGTAATTGAAAACTTCGATTTGAGAAGGAAATATCTGGAAATTGCTTCTTAAAAATTGCTCCAAACCGCTGAACCCACAAATCCACTAAAGGAATTTCTAAAAATCCTTTTTCCAAAGCCAAACTATCGGTGGCTATGAATCTTCCTAAGAAATCCTTTCTGTGGGGAACATATTCTTCATATCGGCTTAATAAATAAAAACTAGCTGCAAATAAATCGAAAGGAATCGAACTATCACTTCCCGATCCAAAAAAAATGGGTAATTCGTCCCAATCGTCTGTTGTGATGTCGAGCGTTTCCACTCCATGACCAAAAAGGAGAGAATGCGATTGAATAAAAAACTCATTTCCCAATGGCTGTTTAGTGTAACTAAACTTAGGTCCCGAAAAGGCAACAAACACGTCCAAAGCCGATGTAAAATCAATAGGTACACCCAACAATCGAACAAAAATATGTTTAAAAACATACCGAACCCTAGGTGTTATCGTGTGTGTATAAACTAAAACCATGTATTATAAATCGCCATTATCAGCGAAGCTAAAATACGAGTTTTCGGTGACGATTAAGTGGTCCAACAGCTTGATATCTAAAATATCACATCCTTTTCTAAATTTTTTCGTGATTTCATGATCCGAAGCACTTGGTTTTAGGGTTCCAGATGGGTGGTTATGCGCTAAAATAATTGCAGTAGATTCATGCAATAATGTTTGTTTGAGCGCTAAGCGTATATCAACTGTCGTTTGTGAAATTCCACCTTTGCTCAACTGTTGACTGCCCAAAAATACGTGAGAATTATTGAGAAATACAATCCAAAATTCTTCATGAGGCAAATCACCAATTAGAGGCCTTAGCAATTCAAATGCACTTTGACTAGATGTAATTTTGGAAAGGTTTTCAGAATTTTCAAAGCGCCTCCGACGACTAAGTTCCAATGCCGCGCTAATAGAAACAGCCTTGGCATTTCCAATTCCTCTAAATTTTGTAAGCTGGGAAATGGCCATTTTTTCTAATTCGGTCAAGCTATTGGAAACTGAGGCTAATATTCGTTGGGAGAGGCGAACGGCACTTTCTTTAGAATTGCCACTTCCTATAAGTATTGCCAAGAGTTCTGCACTCGAAAGAGCTCTAGCTCCCTGTTTCAATAATTTTTCTCGTGGACGATCGCTCTCAGACCACTGTTTGATAGTGAAGTGTGTAGATGGGTTCATGTTTTTTGGAAATTTATATTAAATATAATAAATTCGTTTTTCCATAACCTACTTATATCTATGAATTACATCTCCCTTTTTGAAGAGAAAATATACCTCTCCATTAAAAATCGTCTTCACAACTTATCAAAAGACGCGACCCATGTTTCTAATAAAATGACTGTAAATCAAATGTTGGTTCACTGTCAAGAACCATTGTTACTATCATTAGAAGACACAGAACTCATAATTCCTGAAACAGACGATTTTGACGAACTTAAAAATTTCCTCATTGAATTGGTGGAATTATTTTACCAACAACCTCGCAAAAAAAGAAGGAAGCGCCCTACTTTTGGAGAGTTCAGTTCAGAACGATGGGGACACTCTCAATTCAAACACTTGGACCACCATTTTAATGAATTCAACGCTTAAAATAAGAAGTGAATTGATCCCAATCCAATCCTCCATAATTTCCAGAACTCATCATAAGTAAGCACATATTCTGACATTGTTGTTGAAATAAATACTGGTGAAAATCCTTTGCATTGGTAAAAACTTGCAAAAAAGGATGGTTAAAAGCTTTTTTAATATCCTCCGCCTCAATTGCCTTCATTCCTTTTAATGACAGAGCTTCTTGGTCGTAATAAACAACCGCCTGAGTAGCCTGAGATAATGCACCTTTGTATTGATTAATAAACTGTGAAGATAGACTGCTGTAGGTATGCAATTCCAAACAAGCCAATAGACTTCGGTTGGGGTATTGATTTTTAACAGCGTGGGTGGTAGCTTTTACTTTGCTAGGAGCATGTGCAAAGTCTTTGTACAGAACCCGATCGCTTGATTTATAAACAGTTTCCAAACGCTTTGAAGCTCCTTTAAAACTTGCAATGGCCTCATAAAAATCTTCTTCGTCAATTCCCATATGTTGACACACCCATTTGGCTCCCGCTAGATTACTGATGTTATGAGCGCCAAAAACCGCCACCGGCAAAGGTCCTTCAGAAGTAGTTAGATAGGTTTGTCCGTCGATAACTTCATAATCCAATGAACGATACTCGTGTTTACGGATAGGTATTTGGGTGGCTTCTGCTAATTCTTTTACATGAACATCTTCTTCGTTGTACACTAAAATTCCACCATGAACTATTGAGTCCATAAAAACTCGAAATTGCTCCTTATATTTTTCTTCTGTAGAAAACACATTGATATGATCCCAAGCAATTCCGCTTACCAAAGCGATATTGGGTTGATACCAATGAAACTTGGGGCGCCTATCAATAGGAGAAGATAAATATTCATCCCCTTCCAAGACTATAAATTCATTTTCGGCAGTAAGATGAACCATCGTGTCAAAGCCCTCGAGTTGAGCGCCTACCATATAATCCACTTCTCTTTGGTGGTAGTGAAGTACATGCAGAATCATAGCCGTAATGGTTGTTTTTCCATGACTTCCACCAATAACAACTCGTGTTTTTTGTTGACTGTATTGATAGAGAAACTCTGGATAAGAATAGATGGTCAAGCCCAATTCTTGAGTACGAAGAAGCTCTGGATTATTGGGTTTTGCGTGCATTCCAAGAATCACTACATCCAAAGAAGTTGTGATTTTATCAGGAAACCAGCCTTCCTCTTTCGGCAACAATCCTTTTTCTTGCAAACGAGAACGAGAAGGTTCATAGATAGCGTCATCACTTCCAGTAACTTGTTCTCCTTTTTCGTGAAGAGCCCGCGCCAAGTTGTGCATAGCGCTTCCTCCTATTGCAATAAAATGAACATTCATACGTCTTTAATTTTTAGGGGAAGATACAATTTCTAAATCCAAAAAATCATCCCATTTTAGAAGGTCTTTTTGGACAGAAGGTAACTGTGAAATGGCTTTTTGATGATGCCATTTTGCTTGTTCAATATTCCCAATTTGATCATAAACTTGCGCCAATCGTTCATGAGCAAATGCCAAAGGAAAACCTTCTTTGGATGAATGATGTTCTATAAAATATGAAAAACAACAAATCGCTATTTCGGGAAAACGTTTTGAAAAAAACAACGCTTTTCCCAACTCATAATACGATTGGTTACGGTGCAAATAATTAGACAGCGATGAACATGGTTTTTGTGACAACCAATCAAATGCTTTTTCGTAAAATTCGATTGATTTTTCAGGTCTTTTTTGTTTGTAAAATAAAAACCCTTGAGCCAAAGCGCCTTCAAGAGGAGATAATTGCTGAATCTCATCCACCATTTTTTGGGCTTTTGCGTCGCTTCCCCCTAAGAAAAAAGGCAATGCTTCGTATAGCTCCATAAGCACCCATCGACTTTCAATATGAGCGGTGTTTAATGCGGCGGCTTTTTCAAAAGCAACTTTCATGGGGCGCACAAAAGGGACTGATTGGATTCGAGAAACTTCCAGAGCCTTTACTCCCAAAACTCCTCCGTGTTTGAAATGAAATTGAAAATTATTCGGGTCCCTTGTTACCAACTGAGCATATACTTTTAGGGCATCATCCCACTGGAATTTTGCACCGTAATAGTCTCCCAATTTTTCTAATGTATGCAAGTCATCAGGATTGGACCGGTGCTTTGCTTTTAGTGAATCAATTGTACTATAGTAAGCGCTAGTAAGCTGAGGAGTATTAAAGTACGACTGTGGTATTCGCTGGGCAGACAATGAGGTAATGCAACCTATAAGTAGCCATATTATTCGTTGAGTTTTTTCCATAACATATCCTTAAGTTTTCTAAGACCGCTTTGGGAAACAGAAGAAATAAAAAGATAGGGGATTCCTTCCATGGTAGAAACCAATTCTTTATCCAACTCAGCATGAAGTTCCTCATCTAATAAATCTGATTTTGAAATGGCCACTAAATATTCTTTGTCAACCAACTCAGGGTTGTACTGAATGAGTTCGTTGCGTAAAACTTCAAATTCTTTTCGAATGTCTTCGGCATCAGCAGCTATAAGATAAAGCAAAATAGAATTTCGTTCGATGTGCCTCAAAAATCGATGTCCCAAACCTTTTCCCTCAGAAGCACCTTCAATTATACCTGGAATATCTGCCATAACAAACGAGCGATAATCTCGGTATTCGACAATACCCAAGTTGGGTTTTAGGGTGGTAAATTCGTAATCGCCTATTTTGGGTTTTGCAGAAGTAACCACGGACAAAAGTGTGGACTTTCCTGCATTGGGAAATCCAACCAGTCCAACATCAGCTAAAATCTTGAGTTCCAATACCAATGCTTGTTCGGAACCTTCCTTTCCCGGTTGAGCATAACGAGGCGTTTGATTGGTTGAGCTTTTGAAATGCCAATTTCCTCGGCCACCCATTCCTCCTTCAACAGCCAAAAACTCTTCTTGATCATCGACAATTTCGTGTAAGATTTCATTCGTGTTTTTGTCTCTGATAAGCGTACCCAGGGGCACCTTCACAATCACATCTTCTCCTTGTGCTCCTGAGCTTCGGCTTTTGGAACCGTGTTCTCCATGTCCGGCCTTAAAATGGCGTTTGAATTTAAAATGAAACAGTGTCCACAAATTTTTGTCTCCCTTAAAGATAATGTGGCCACCCCGTCCGCCATCTCCGCCGTCTGGACCGCCCTTAGTAATGAACTTTTCACGATGGAAATGCATAGAACCTTTGCCTCCGTTTCCAGAAGTCGCATGGATGCTTACATAATCCGAAAAATTTCCTTCGGTCATAACTTATAATGAATCAATTACATTTTGTATTCTCTTGGTAATCTCAGCAATTTCTCCGATACCATCAATAGTATGAAACTTGCCTTGTGCCTGATAGTAGGCTATTAAAGGAGCTGTTTTGCTATTGTACTCGTCAAATCGATTTCTTATTTTTTCTTCGTCCTGATCGTCAATTCTTCCACTGTCTTGACCTCTTTTTAATAGACGCTGAATGAGTGTTTCATCATTAGCTTCGAGTGCAATAGTGGCAGAAATTGCCATATTTTTTTCTTCTAAAAAAAGATCCAATGCCTTTGATTGAGCTGTAGTTCGCGGAAAACCATCAAAAATAAACCCTTGTGCGTTGGGCTGCTTTTCGACCTCAGCCTTCAACATGTTTATTGTAACTTCATCGGGAACAAGGTCACCCTGATCCATGAAAGACTTTGCTAAAAGCCCTAATTCTGTGTTGTTTTTGATGTTGTACCGAAAGACATCGCCTGTTGAAATATGAAAAAATCCGTAGTGTTTTTTCAAAAACTCAGCTTGTGTTCCTTTTCCAGCTCCAGGCTTGCCAAATAAAATAATATTAATCATGGTTATTCAATTGAAACGCAAAGATATCCATTTGGGTGAGAATAACGAGTACGGTATCGTGTTTTAATCAATGATTTTCAGTCTTACTTTGCACCATTTAATGTATTTTTGCGAAAAAGATTGCAAATGCATTATTTTTCATCGAATTTAATAGTTGGTATTTTAGGAGGCGGACAACTCGGCAAAATGTTGCTTTTTGAAACGCAAAAATTTGATATCAAAACAAAAGTATTGGATTCTAATGCACAAGCACCTGCACGTTGGTCTTGCAACGAGTTTGTTCAAGGCGATTTAATGGATTTTGATACAGTAGTAGCCTTTGGTGAAAGTACTGATGTACTCACTTTTGAAATCGAAAATGTAAATGTAGAAGCTTTGGAATATTTGGAACAAAAAGGCATTCAGGTGTACCCTAGTTCTGCTACATTAAAAATCATTCAACACAAAGGACGGCAAAAAACATTTTATAAAAACAATGATATTCCAACAGCTGATTTTGTTCATTACTACAATCGATCAGAAGCTGTCCAAGCTATTCAAAACGGTCAACACTCCTATCCTTGTGTTTGGAAAAGTTGTCAATTTGGCTATGATGGTTATGGGGTAAAAATGCTTCGAAACAATGACGACCTTAAGGATCTCTCGGATGTAGAATGTATTATAGAAAAATGCATCCCTTTTGAAAAAGAACTGGCGGTGGTTGTGGCTAGAACCCCACAAAATGAAGTAAAGGCCTATCCAGTCGTTGAAATGGAATTTCACCCCGAAGCCAATCAGGTTGAATACGTTTTGTGCCCAGCCCGAATTGAAGACGCAATTGCCCAAAAAGCTACAGAAATTGCACTAAAAGTTTCTAAAGCCTATCAACATGTAGGACTGTTGGCCGTTGAGTTGTTTTTGACAACATCTGCAGAAATATTAGTTAATGAAGTCGCTCCAAGACCCCACAACAGCGGACATTACAGCATCGAAGCGTCTTACACCTCTCAGTTTGAGCAACACATTCGTTCCATTTTAGGTTTGCCTCTTGGAATGACTGAAAGTAAAGTTGCAGGAATTATGGTAAATTTGGTGGGAGAAGAGGGATATTCGGGAGATGTTTTTTATGAAAACATTGAAGAAATCATGAAAATGGAAGGAGTAACACCTCACATTTATGGAAAGAAACAAACCCGCCCTTTTCGAAAAATGGGGCATGTAACTATCGTAAATTCGTCAATGACTCGTGCAAGAGAACTTGCCGAATGGGTTAAAAAAACTATTAAAGTAAAAAGCAATTAATATGGCAACTGTAGGAATTATTATGGGAAGCACTTCAGATCTTCCAGTCATGCAAGAAGCAATCGAAATCCTTGAAGGATTTGACATCGAAGTTGAAGTCGATATTGTATCTGCTCATAGAACTCCCGAAAAAATGATGGCTTATGGAACAGAAGCTCACAATCGAGGCTTGCAAGTAATTATTGCTGGTGCTGGAGGCGCTGCTCACTTACCCGGTATGATCGCCTCGTTGACTCCACTTCCCGTAATTGGTGTGCCTGTAAAGTCATCAAACTCTATTGACGGATGGGATTCTATTCTTTCTATTCTTCAAATGCCTGGAGGGGTTCCTGTTGCTACTGTAGCCCTAAACGGCGCTAAAAATGCAGGTATCTTAGCAGCACAAATTGTAGGCAGCAATGATAAATGCGTTCAGGACAAAGTGATTTTTTACAAAGAAAGTTTAAAAAACAAGGTGATTGAAGGCGCTAAAAATTTAAAGAAATAAGGCCATCACATACAATCCCAACCAAAAAACTGGGAGGCTCTCTACCCAAAAACTACTGAAATACGTCGATTGATTCTTTGCGCTTTTTATCAAAAATATTGTGGTTAAAAGAAGCATTCCTATGTCTGCAAATAATGCTTTTGAAAATACAATACTCAACAGCAAACAAAATGAAAGCAATACAATTCCTAAAATCACTGTTTTTTTAATTCCAATTTGCTGAGGGATTGTTTTTAAAGTGGGAGGATCTATTTTGATATCGCGAATCTCAAAAGGAAGCATCCAAACGATTATCAATAAATACCGTTGCAACCAGGTTGACCAAAAAAAACAGGAATCCCACAAATGAGAATCAGCCAACGGTAATGCAACACTAACTCCACTCCAACACAATGCCACTATATAAATTTTAGCACCCCATTGGTTTCTAAAATTTTGTTTTTGAAACGGAAAAGGTAACGCATACAATAAACTCATTAGACCAAAAAGAAATGCAGCGATTTGTGTCTGTTTAGATAACTGTAAAAAAGACAGTACTGCAAAAAATCCAACTAAAAAACTAAGGTTTTGTATTTTTTTGATTTCAGCATTTTTAACCAAAACATAATACTTCGCAACAACAGCGTATTTTATAAAATTATACGTGATTATTGTAGCAGAAAAAATAAAAAACAAGACCAATAAATCTATTGATTGGTCGAACTGTAATAAAGTTGTCAAACTTAAAGACGTCACAGCTAAAGCGGGATGAATACTGGATTTTATATAAAATTGAAAAAAATAAACAACAGGCCTCATGACGCAAAAGTAGCCAAACTGTTTATAACCTCTTGTTTTGGTTAAAAACTTTATGAATTTGTGACGGTTTTGAACCTTAATAACTTGTAATTAATATATACTTTTGTTTCAATAATTGATGTACAATGAATCCATTTTCATTTATAAACCGTCATATAGGACCGTCTTCAAAAGACGTTTCTTCTATGTTAGAAAAAATTGGAGCTTCTAGTGTAGAACAACTTATTAGTGAAACCATTCCCGAAAACATTCGTCTCAACAAAACCCTGGATTTGGACACTCCTTTGAGTGAGCACGAATACTTAAAACACGTACAAGAACTCTCGGAACAAAATCAGGTTTGCAAAACTTATATTGGACTGGGCTATCACGAAACAGTGACTCCTCCAGCCATTCAAAGAAATATTTTTGAAAATCCCGGCTGGTACACTGCCTATACGCCGTATCAAGCAGAAATTGCTCAGGGTCGTTTGGAGGCTTTGTTGAATTATCAAACTATGATTTGCGATTTGACAGGCATGGGCATAGCCAACGCTTCATTATTAGACGAAAGTACAGCCGCCGCAGAAGCGATGAGCTTATTATTTGCGGTTCGATCGAGATCACAAAAAAAGAACGCTGTTACTAAGTTTTTTGTTGATAGCAACACATTACCCCAAACACTTTCTTTGCTTGAAACCCGTTCGAATCCTATTGGAATTGAATTGGTAGTTGGCGATCCAAATAACTCAAACATGGACGAAAGTTTTTTTGGGGCGCTGCTTCAATACCCAGGAAAATTTGGAGAAATTCACGATTATTCGAACTTTATACAAAAGGCTGCTTCACTTGAGATTAAAACGGTGGTTGCAGCGGATTTAATGAGCTTAGTGCTTCTAACTCCTCCGGGAGAGTTGGGTGCCGATGTCGTAGTAGGAACATCCCAGCGTTTTGGAATTCCTTTGGGATATGGAGGGCCTCATGCCGCCTTTTTTGCAACCAAAGAAGAATACAAACGTAATGTTCCCGGAAGAATTATTGGAGTCACAAAAGATCTCGATGATAAAAGAGCCCTTCGAATGGCACTTCAAACCAGAGAGCAACACATCAAACGCGATCGCGCTACTTCAAATATTTGTACATCTCAAGTTTTATTGGCTGTTATGGCAGGTATGTATGGCGTTTATCACGGCCCTGAGGGCCTTCGATTCATTGCCAAACGAATCAATGCGCTCACGAGTATTTTGGCTAACTCCCTAATGGAGCTTGGTTTGCAACAACGCAATCCTCAATTTTTTGACACCATCGTGATCAATGTACCCACAAAAACCGTCCGACCTATTGCGCTTCAAAAAGCAATCAACCTTCTTTATATCGATGATAATTCAGTAGGTGTTTCTATCAACGAAGCTACTACGATCCTTGATATTCAAGAACTAGTCGATGTTTTTGCAGAAGCCATCTCTAAAGAATCAATCCCTGTTTCAGAAAAAAATATCAGCAACACAATTGCTCCGTCATTGCAACGAAAATCTGATTTTTTAACCAACGATGTGTTTTCAATTTATCGATCGGAAACTTCCTTGATGCGTTATATCAAACAGTTGGAACGAAAAGATTTGTCTCTCAATCACTCTATGATATCACTTGGATCGTGTACCATGAAACTCAATGCAGCAGCAGAAATGTTACCCCTTAGTTCGCCACGATGGAACAACATTCACCCTTTTGTTCCAGTAGATCAAACGCAAGGATACCAGATTATTTTAAAAAAGCTAGAGGAGCAGTTGAACGAAATCACGGGATTTGCAGGCACTTCCTTACAGCCCAACTCTGGCGCACAAGGAGAATATGCAGGTCTTATGGTCATTCGTGCTTATCATCAGTCGCGTAATGAAGGTTTTAGAAACATTTGTTTGATTCCTGCATCGGCTCACGGAACCAATCCAGCTTCGGCCGTTATGGCTGGGATGAAGGTTGTGGTAGTGAGTACAGACAAACACGGAAATATTGATTTGGAAGATTTGCAAGAGAAGGCAAAAGAAAATGGAGAACATCTTGCTGCTTTAATGGTCACATATCCTTCAACCCATGGGGTTTTTGAATCATCAATACAAACCATCACAAAGACAATCCACCAATTTGGTGGACAAGTATATATGGATGGGGCTAATATGAACGCTCAAGTGGGGCTTACAAACCCAGCTATTATTGGAGCTGACGTGTGTCATTTGAATCTTCACAAAACTTTTGCTATTCCTCATGGAGGCGGTGGCCCAGGCGTGGGTCCCATTTGTGTTGCCTCACACTTGGTCGATTTTCTTCCAGGCAACCCAATTATACAAACAGGTGGAAAACAAAGTATTTCTGCCATTTCAAGCGCACCTTGGGGCTCGGCTATGATTTGCTTAATCTCATACGGGTACATTAAAATGTTGGGCGGTAAAGGACTCCAAACAGCAACAGAATTAGCTATTTTAAACGCCAATTATATCAAATCCAGACTGGAAGATCATTATGCAGTGTTGTATCAAGGAGAAAAAGGAAGAGCTGCTCACGAACTTATTATTGATTGCAGAGCTTTTAAGGAAAAAGGAATTGAGATAGTTGATATAGCCAAACGATTGATAGACTATGGATTTCATGCTCCCACTGTTTCATTCCCGGTAAATGGCACTATGATGATTGAGCCTACAGAAAGTGAAAACTTAGAAGAAATCGATACGTTTTGTGATGCAATGATTGCTATTCGTTACGAAATCGATGCAAGCAGTGCTGAAGAAGAAAACAATGTACTTCGAAATGCGCCACACACCCTACAAATGTTAACGAGTGATGAATGGAACCTTCCCTATTCGCGCTCAAAAGCTGCATATCCACTTCCATTTATCAGAAAAAATAAGTTTTGGCCTGCAGTACGAAGAGTCGATGAGGCATTTGGGGATCGTAATTTGGTGTGTAGTTGTGAGCCCGTAGAAGCGTATATTTCCATTTAATATCTATATAACTATCATATTACAAGTAATTTACGTATTGCTTGTTATTAAAACCCAAACTAAATCATGATTTTGAATATCGTACAAGTTTTGAGGTTTTTTTAGATACTATTCAAAAAGAGCCTAGTATTGTATAACCAAAACACACAAACCATGTCCATTCAAATCACAGGAATGGGTAGCTATATACCCGAAATTGTGGAAACCAACAAGGATTTTCTCAAAGCTACTTTCCTAAATTCAGACGGATCACCTTTTGTTGTTGAAAATGATGTTATCATTGAAAAGTTCAAGGCAATTACAGGAATTGAAGAACGTCGCTATGCTAAAAAACACCACACAGCTTCTGATTTGGGGTATTTTGCAGCAGAAAAGGCAATAATAGATGCTGATTTGGATCCTGAAACTTTGGATTACATTATTGTTGCCCATAATTTTGGAGACGTGAAACACGGATCCATTCAAAGTGATGCAATGCCGAGTTTGGCTGCGCGAATCAAACACAGTTTGGGGATTAAGAATCCAAAGTGTGTATGCTATGATCTTTTGTTTGGATGCCCAGGCTGGTTAGAAGGAATTATTCAGGCTCAAGCGTTTATAAAAGCAGGGATGGCAAAAAAATGTTTGGTGATCGGAGCAGAAACACTTTCTCGAGTGTACGATGAGAACGATAGAGACAGTATGATTTTTTCAGACGGAGCAGGAGCTACTGTAATTGAAGAAAAAGAAGGTTCGGGGGGGATTTTATCACACGAATCAGCCACATTTACTTCGGAAGAGGCCTATTATTTGTTTTGTGGAAAATCATTCAATCCTCAAAAAGACGAAAATACCAAGTTCATTAAAATGTTTGGCCACAAAATATATGAATTTGCCCTAAACAATGTTCCTCAAGCCCTAAAAGATTGTTTGGATGCAAGTGGAAAGTCTATTGAAGAAGTTAAAAAAGTATTTCTCCATCAGGCCAATGAAAAAATGGATGAAGCGATTATCAAACGATTTTATAGATTGTTCAAATTCCCAATGCCTGAAAAAGCACTTCCTATGTGTATAAATAAGCTGGGGAATAGTTCTGTAGCCACCATTCCAACATTACTGGATTTGGTAAAAAAAGGAAAACTTGAAGGACATCATCTCCAAAAAGGCGATGTTGTATTAATGGGTAGTGTGGGTGCTGGCATGAATATAAATGCCATTACTTATCAGTTTTAGTCCAATGCTTTTGCTATTACATTTCCTGTACTGCTACTAGAAGCCGCAATGCCTAAAAGCGAGGCAATGGTTGGCGAAATATCTGAAATATAGGTGGGTTCTGATGTCATCCCTTTCTTAATTCCCTTACCATAAAAAATTAAAGGAGCGTGCGTGTCGTAAGAATATCCTGATCCATGGGTAGTGCCTCTTGGAGAGTAGGATATGGTATTGGGTTCGAACACAAACCACACATCTCCCGATCGCTTAGGATGGTAGCCTTTTAATAATCTTGCTTGGATTTTGTCAAGTGGATTGAAATGCATTATTTGTTCTGAAGTATAAACGCGAGAGATCCCCGAATACTTGTAAATTTCCTCTACAAATAAAGACGTTGCTTCTTGTAAGGATATTCCAGATAATGCAAGTAGTGTGTGATCCAAAAACAACTGTTTGTTTGAAATGTTTTTTAATACAGCAGCATCACCAAAGGTGTTTTTGGCAAACATCTTTAATTGTTTTTTAAAATTTCTTTCATTAAAATACCCTGCAGGAATTTGAACATCTTTTAGAAAGCTAGGTACATGAGAAACTCCATGATCTGAAGTTAAATAAAGGACATATTCATTAGCTCCAACTTGGTTGTCAAGAAACGATAATAAACGTGCGATGTCTTGATCCAATCGCAAATAAGTGTCTTGAATTTCAATGGAGTTTACCCCAAAATTGTGACCTATATAATCCGTACTGGAATAAGAAACGGTCAAAAAATCGGTGATTTCATCTTGCCCTAAAGCCTCGTTTTGAATGGCTTTAATGGCAAAATCTGTTGTCATGGTATTCCCATATGGCGTTTCTGAAATAATGCTATAACCGTTGTTTTGAGATTTGAGTGCTTCCAAATCATAGGGGAAAACAGGTGCTTTTTTACCTTTAAGCAATTGTTCATAAGGCGAGTTGTCTTCGTCGGATTCTGTATAGTTAGAAGCATCATAAAGCAAGTCCCATTGCTTTACATACTCATCTGCAAAGCCTGACTGGTTGTATTGTTGCACCCAACTGGGCAACGAGTCTCTGTAAAAAGAGCTTGTGATCCATCTTCCCTCATTTTTTCCATAAAACCAATATGCAGCGTTGGCAGTATGTCCTCCCGATAAAATCGCTGCGCGGTCTTTGATTGAAACGGAAATTGTTTTGCCCAAAAACTGTGTATGCAATCGGTTTTGGTCGGCTAATGTAGCTACCTGCAATCTGTGAGGCGATTTTTGACCGTATGAAGAATCTGTTCCAACAGATTGAACAGCAGCATCTTCTACACAATATACTGAGGAACCGGTATCTTTATCAAACCAATCATTAGCGATGATTCCGTGAAACCTAGGAGTAGTTCCCGTAGCCACACTGGCATGACCGGGTCCTGTGA
The DNA here is from genome assembly GCA_029243385.1 of Flavobacteriaceae bacterium. Lineage (GTDB taxonomy): Bacteria > Bacteroidota > Bacteroidia > Flavobacteriales > Flavobacteriaceae > JAQWSC01. The sequence goes on from JAQWSC010000007.1 coordinate 38,586, forward strand.
GGGTTTGTATATAATCAAAATGATGATTCTTTGCGGTAAACCCATTTGCAACCAAGCGCCTGAATCCGTTTTGACCGTAATCATCCCAAAAACGTGTTAAATAATCATAGCGCATTTGATCTACTACTATCCCAACCACCAGCTTGGGGCTCACAAAAAGTTCTTGGTCATGAGATTGATAAGAAGACGAATTTTGGCATGAAAAAGCCATTAGGATTAGAACATAATGAAACAGAAATAGCTTTTTCTTAAGCATTTTAAGGTGTTTTTTTGATTATCAAAGATATTTTTTTTTATTGAATCAATTCGTAAACAAACTTTATTTTTTACATTCGTTATAAGTTTACAAGCCATGAAAATATTAGAACATATAGGCAGGTATTTCATGATGTTGGGATTGATTCTAAAGAAAAGAACCAAAACCAGTGTAATGAAGCGGTTAATTTTCAACGATATCAACGACCTAATTTTAGGTTCTATTGGAATTGTTGCCTTTTTATCGTTTTTTGTTGGTGGGGTTGTTTCCATACAAACGGCGCTGAACGTTGAAAGCCCCTTGATTCCAAAAAATATTGTAGGTTTTGCGACTCGACAATCGGTAATTTTAGAATTTGCACCCACCTTTATGTCAATCATCATGGCAGGAAAAGTTGGGTCTTTCATCACTTCAAGCATCGGTACCATGCGAGTTACAGAACAAATTGATGCACTTGAGGTTATGGGTATCAATTCGATCAATTATCTTGTTTTTCCAAAAATTATTGCCATGTTGTTTTATCCGTTTGTCATAACCATAGCTATGTTTTTGGGGATTTTTGGCGGATGGATGGCTACTATTTATGCTGGCTTTTCAAGCAGCTCCGACTTTATAGAAGGTATTCAACTCGATTTTGACTCGTTCCACATTACCTATGCTTTTGTAAAAACACTTGTTTTCTCATTTATATTAGCAACTATCCCCTCCTATCATGGATACTACATGAAAGGAGGCGCCTTGGAAGTCGGAAAAGCAAGTACAGTATCGTTTGTTTGGACATCGATAGTGATCATCGTTGTCAATTATATAATCACTCAACTTCTTTTGGCCTAATGATTCAAATAAAATCTCTTTACAAATCGTTTGACACAGTAGAAATCCTTAAAGGCGTTTCAACCACATTTGAAAAAGGGAAAACCAATCTTATTATTGGGCAAAGTGGATCGGGAAAAACCGTTTTACTAAAGTGTTTGCTTGGACTCTTCCTTCCCGAAGAAGGTGAGATTGTTTATGATAATTTGTCGCACAGAGCCATGAGTGCCGAAGATAAAACAAATCTTAGAAGAGAAATGGGCATGGTCTTTCAGGGAAGTGCTTTGTTTGATTCTATGACCGTTCTAGAAAACGTAATGTTTCCATTACAAATGTTTACAACTCAAAATAAAGCTGAAATTAAAGAACGTGCTGAAGCTGTAATTGAACGAGTAAAATTAGAAGATGCAAATCAGAAATTGCCTTCTGAAATTTCGGGAGGAATGCAAAAAAGAGTTGCCATTGCTCGCGCAATTGTAATGAATCCAAAATACTTATTTTGCGATGAACCCAATTCGGGATTGGATCCAAAAACGGCGATTGTCATCGACAACCTCATTCATGAGCTTACCAAAGAATATGAAATCACCACCGTTATCAATTCACACGACCTGAATTCGGTTATGGAAATTGGAGAAAACATTCTTTTTCTTAAAAATGGCGTAAAAGCCTGGGAAGGAAGTAATAAAGATATTTTTAAAACTGAAAATAAAGCCGTTACTGATTTTGTGTATTCTTCAGAGTTGTTTAAAAAAGTTCGAACTCTTTACCAATAGTTTTTTTAGTCCAAACGATTCAAGTCAAAGGCTTGGTTTTGAAGCTTAAAGGCTAGCCATTTTTTCAATTTATTTTCTTGAATTGCAATATCTTCAATAGATAATTTTTCATCCCATTGAACCGAAAAAACAGGAACAGTATCCAGCGTAGTGGCCGATGAAATAAAGGTGTTAGCAAACGCAAATCGTGTAATGTTTTCATCAAAAATTCGCACTTCCTGATTGATCTCCAAAAAGTCTATTTGACTAAATTTCGTTGATTCTAATTCTCCAATTCGAGAAGTTAAAAGCGCGATTTGTTTTGTTTTGGTTAACAAGTCTAACGAATCCCTGTAACGCAATTCATTCATATACCGTTGTTGTACCAAAAGTTGATTGCTGCGTTTTTGCTGATTGATTTCGAGAGTTGTGTTAGACAATACCGGATATGCTATTAGACGACTATTGAGCAAATCAATCACCTCTTTCGGAAGTGGATTAAGTCCAAATGTATTTAATACGATACGTGATTTTTCATTGGTAGTTGTATTTGATATAAAGGAAATCAAATCTTTAGATTCCGCTTTGTGATTAAAGTGAATTTGAGCTGTTTGTTGCAAATATTCCGCATTGGCAAGGCCTTTCAATTCTTGAGAAATAAAATTTCTAGCGGCTGCTTTGAATCGACTTTCAACAACCACATCCATAAATGTAAATGCGGTAGGAACCATAACCAACAACGCTACCAAAGAAGCGACTCTAGCAATCAATCGTCTTTTTTTGGAATTGGCATATTTTGTCATCGGAAAACGCAACACTCGCAACACAACATAGGTTGCTAAAGCAATAAAAATGGAGTTGATGGTAAACAAATACAACGCTCCAAAGGCAAAGCTAAACTTACCCGAGGCCAACCCGTACCCAATAGTACAAAGGGGCGGCATGAGCGCCGTGGCAATGGCTACACCAAAAATTACAGAGGCAATTGTGCCTTTTTTGGTGCGGGCTATAATAAGTGCCAAACCACCAAAAAAAGCAATCAGCACGTCTTGAATTGTTGGACGGGTTCGCGCTAATAATTCGGAGGAGCTTTCACTCAACTGAAACAAGGCAAAAAACAGATAGGCTGTCAAAATACTCAACACTACCATCGCTGAAAAATTTATTAGCGACTTTTTGAGCGTATCAATATCGTTGGTGGCAATAGAAAGCCCAACACCCAATATGGGTCCCATAAGAGGAGAGATAAGCATCGCTCCAATTACTACTGCAGACGAGTCTGCATTCAAGCCTGCAGAGGCTACAAAAATTGAACACATCAAAATCCACACTGTGGCTCCCTTGACAGGAATATCCTCTTGTATGGCTTGAATAGTAGTGGCTTTGTCAATATCTTTTCTAAAATCCAATAACCCTTTCAAATAGGTAGAAAGTGTTACCAAAAATCCTTTGGCATCCTTTTGAACCGATGCTCCCGTAGTTTCTTCTTCCGAAAAATCAAATTTGGTTTCCATGTTACGAATAGGTATCTCCGAAATCGGCTTTTAAAGCACTTAATATTTTTTTTATGTCTTGGTCTTTTTCTTTGGGAAAAATCAGTAAAACATCATCTTTATCCACCACAATATAATCTTTTAAACCATCAATAACAACCAACTTTTCTTTAGTAGTTCGGATCATGTTTCCTGATGCATTTTGAAGCAATGAGGAAGCATTTATCACAACATTCTGGTTGTCATCTTTATCCAATTTATCATACAATGATCCCCAAGAACCGAGATCATTCCAATCAAAAGAAGCTTCAACAAGACACACGCTGTCAGAAGGTTCTAGAATAGCGTAATCTATCGAAATGTTTTCAGATTCTTTATAATTTATGTCAATAAATTCTTTTTCTTCAGGGGTATTCAATACATTCCACCCTTTGGTAAACAAGCGATTCATAGTGGGTTGATACGCCTCAAATGCATCACAAATTGCTTGTACGCTCCACACAAAAATCCCTGCATTCCAAACATAGTTTTTGGCTTCAATGAATTTTTTGGCGGACTCGTAATTGGGTTTTTCTGTAAATTGAATAACAGGAAAAACGGGCCCATTTTCAGTCACATTGTATTGAATATATCCATAGCCCGTGTTAGGAAATGTAGGTCGAATACCTAATGTTATTAATGATTTTTGATCTTCCGCCTTATTAAAAGCAATGGCAATATCATTAGCAAATGCCTCTTCATCTTCAATCCAATGATCGCTTGGAGCGACAATTAAAGAAGCTTTAGGATTGATTTTTTTAATTTTTAAGGCCGCATACAAAATACACGGAGCCGTATTGCGCATGGAGGGTTCAGAGATAATTTGATGCAAATTAATTTCAGGCAATTGCTCGGCAACCAAATCAATATAACGTTCATTAGTTAAAATATATATTTGATCTGGAGGTACGACTTTGACCAAACGATTGAAAGTCTTTTGGATCAAGGTATGACCGCTTCCCATAACATCGTGAAATTGTTTGGGAAACTGAGATGTGCTCATTGGCCAAAAGCGAGAACCTACGCCTCCTGCCATGATAAGTGCATAATGATTGTTATTTTTTGTCATATTTTTCTACTTCAGCATGAGGAGAAAACAAATACTGTTTGCCTGTTTTGATTTCGACACACAAAAATCGCTTTCTTCGAAGTTTTCCTTTACGGAAGATTTTGCCTTTAGAACTGATAAAATCAGTGCCCTCATCGAGTTCAAAGATAAGATTTTTATTGGTAGGTTGGTCGAACTCCTTGAGCGCCATTACGAGTTTAAAATCACTATCTGTACTGGCTTTTGGGTTTTTAATATGAGCTGCCAAAATCGAAAGAAGCGGGTTTGGAAAAATGGAGGGCTGCAGAAAGGGAAGCATTAATGTTTTAAAAGCCAACTTCCACTCGTAACCGTGAGGCGCTACTTTTTTTTGAACAGAAGCATATACTTTTAAATGCGCCAACTCATGAATTAATGTAATCAAAAATCGATAAGGGTTTTCAGTAGCATTAATCGTTATTACATGTTCTCCGTTGGGTTTTTTTCGATAGTCACCGTGTCGAGTTCTTCGCGCCTTTACAATTTTTACGTCAACATTGTATTGGCTAATTATGTTTTTACATAATGAAACGGAATCAAAAGGTAGGTGGTATTGAAGCTGTTGATTGATCACGGAGTGCTGCTCGAAACAGGAAGTACTTTGCCGTTATAAAAGCGATTTCCTTCCAAAGAAAACTTCATGATATAATCCGCCATTTCTAAGGCCGATAGAGGCGCTTCGTATCCGGGAAAAGCTTCGGCCAACATTTCTGTCTGAACTGCGCCAAGCGCCAGTGTATTGAACGAAGGACCTGATTGTTTGTATTCTTCTGCCAACAATTCGGTGAGTATTCCTACCGCACCTTTGCTACTGCTGTATGCCGCCAAACCTGGAAACTTAGCCGTTCCTTGGACTCCTCCCATGCTACTAATAGTGACTACATGACTTTGTTTGTCCATGTACGGAAGTATATTTCTAGTAAGATTTGCCACGCCAAACACATTCACTTTGTAAACGTTTTCAAAATCTGAAAAAGAAGTTTCTGCAAAAGGTTTGTTTAACAATACACCGGCATTATTGATTAAAACATCGACATGATTCCATTCTTTTTTAATAAAATCAACTACAGATTTTATAGAAACTGAGTCGGTAATATCAAATGGAAATGCGGTAATTTGAGAATGATTCAATGCAGTTGCTGGAGCTGCATTGCGAGAAAGCGCCAAGACTTGATGGCCTTGGTTTGCAAGTAGTTGAATGAGTTCGTAACCTATGCCTCTACTCGATCCAGTAACAATAATATTTTTTGCCATACGATTGACTAAAGTACAAAAATCTCAACAAAATAGATTTTAAAAAATTACACTACCATGGTAAGGGGGTTTTCAATGAACCCCTTTAAGGTTTGCAAAAACTGTGCTCCCGTAGCACCATCTACAGTGCGATGGTCACAAGCTAGCGTCAGTTTCATTGTGTTACCCACCACTATTTGACCGTTTTTAACAACAGGTTTTTGTACAATACTTCCTACGGATAAAATAGCTGAGTTGGGCTGATTGATAATTGAAGTAAACTCATCTATTCCAAACATTCCCAAATTGGAAACGGTAAAGGTACTTCCTTCCATTTCTGCGGGAGTCAGTTTTTTATCACGTGCTCTTACTGCATAATCTTTGACTTGAGTTCCGATTTGAGGAAGCGTTTGTTCGTCTGCAAACTTAACTACAGGAACAACCAATCCATCGGGAACTGCCACAGCTACTCCAATGTGTACATGATGATTCAATTGCATTCGGTCATCGAACCATTGAGAATTTACTTGTGGATGCTGCTTTAGAGCCAAAGCACAAGCCTTAACAACGATGTCGTTGAATGAAACTTTGGTATCGGGAAGCGAATTGTATTGTTGACGGAAAGCAATACTATTATCCATGTCAAATTCGACAGATAGATAATAATGAGGTGCCGAAAATTTCGATTCAGAAAGACGTTTTGCAATTACTTTTCTCATTTGAGAATTTGGAATTTCTTCAAAATGCTCTTGTCCCGAAGGAACAAAAGGAGCAGAAGATACTCCACTTTGGGAAGGCACGTAACTTTCAATATCTTTTTTAACAATACGACCTTGGTCACCTGTTCCCGCTACATTCCTTAGATCAATTCCTTTTTCTTTTGCTAATTTTTTGGCTAGTGGAGACGCTTTTAGTCTACCTTCGGTAACAGGTTTTTCATCGGCAGGAGCAACCGCTTCAGCTGCTTTTACTTGCGGTTCTTTTACAGCCTCTACCTTGGGAACTTCTACGGGAGGGTTTTCAGTAACAGCGGTAGGCTCTTGAGCAGCGGCTACTACAGCCTCTACATTGATATCTTTGTCTCCAATAATAGCTAGCAAGCTGTCCACTGGTGCGCTTTCACCTTCTTTAATTCCAATATAAAGCAACGTTCCTGAATAGAACGATTCAAACTCCATTGTGGCTTTATCGGTTTCGATTTCGGCTAAAATATCTCCTTCGCTAACAGTATCACCTACTTTTTTATTCCAAGTAGCTACAGTTCCTTCTTCCATCGTATCACTCAATCGAGGCATCTTAATTACCTCCACACCTTCGGGTATGGTGTTTTGTTCTGAAGTCGATGAAACTTCGGTTGTTTCTTCGGAAGACACATCCTCAGTGACAATAGCTGAAACCTCCTCAGCCTCAGGTTTTGGGTTAGAAAGAAGGCCTGAAATGTCTTCTCCTTCTTCTCCAACAATAGCAAGAAGTGTATCCACCAAAGCACTTTCGCCTTCTTGGATTCCTATGTGAAGTAAAACACCCTCGTAAAAGGATTCAAACTCCATAGTTGCTTTATCTGTTTCTATTTCTGCGAGAATATCTCCCTCAGAAATGGTATCACCAACTTTTTTAATCCATTTGGCTACTACACCTTCTTCCATGGTGTCACTCAAACGGGGCATGTTAATTATTTCTGCCATTGTTATAATTTATGTGATATAAATGGATAATTTTCTTGTTCGTACACAACGTCATACATAACGTTTTTGTCTGGATAAGGTGAATCGTTGGCGAATTTTTCACATTCGGCTACGCGTTCTTTGACTTGCTTAGCGACCTCATCCAAAGCTTCTTCAGTGGCCAAATTATTATCCAAAATATGTTCTTTGATCTGAGTAATTGGATCAATTTTTTTGTATTCTTCCACTTCTGCTTTGGTTCTGTAATGTTGAGCATCGGACATTGAATGTCCTCGATAGCGGTATGTTTTCATTTCAAGAAAAGTAGGTCCGTCTCCACGTCGGGCTCGTTGGATGGCTTCATCCATTGCCTCGGCAACCTTTACAGGATTCATTCCATCTACAGGGCCGCATGGCATTTCATAACCAAGACCCAGCTTCCAAATATCGGAGTGATTGGCTGTACGTTCTACAGAAGTCCCCATAGCGTATCCGTTATTTTCTACTACAAAAACTACTGGGAGTTTCCAAAGCATTGCAAGGTTTAAGGTTTCGTGAAGCGATCCTTGTCTAACAGCTCCATCTCCCATATAACAAAGGGTTACGTTGTCACGATCGTGGTATTTATCTCCAAAAGCCATTCCTGCTCCCAAAGGGATTTGGCCTCCTACGATTCCGTGACCTCCATGAAATCTAAATTCTTTCGAAAAAATATGCATTGAACCTCCCAAACCTTGTGATGTTCCGGTAGCTTTACCAAAGAGCTCTGCCATTACACGCTTTGGGTCAACGCCCATTCCTATTGGCTGAACATGATTTCTGTAGGCAGTAATCATCCTGTCTTTGCTTAAATCCATGGCATGAAGAGCACCTGCCAGAACCGCTTCTTGACCGTTGTATAAATGAAGGAATCCTCTTACTTTTTGTTGAATGTAAACCGCAGCCAATTTGTCTTCAAACTTTCGCCAAAACAACATATTTTCGTACCAGTTGAGATAGGTTTCTTTCGTAATTTTTTCCATTCACTAATTTGTTTTAATAATCAAGGTAAAAATTTTGCAATTTTTTACTTATTCAATTTACAAATGTAGCATTTTCGTAGGTTGTGGAAAAATATCGAAAGTGAAATTGAGAAGTCGTTAACGATTTTTCTAAAATACTGCTAAAAATACTCGTATTTATCGCCAAAGTTGAAAGTTAAGGAAAAACGAAGTGTATTCTCTAAAGGACTCACAACTTTACTTGCAGAAATGAGATAAGATAGATCAACATCAACTGTATTGTACTTAAAACCAGCGCCAAAAGAAAGTAATTTTCGTGCTCCTTTGTCTTCATTTTCATTGAAATACCCTGCTCGAAAAGCAAAGGACTGGTTGTACCAATACTCAAGTCCCAATGCCCAAGTAACCTCTTTCAACTCCTCGCTAAATCCGTCGGGGGCATCATTAAAAGACTTAAAAACTCCCGATAGAAAACTAACATCAGGTTGTCTATACCCAATAATTTCGGTTTCATCGTTGTTATAAATGGGTTCACTTGGCGTGGGAACTAGTAGTTTGTTAATCTCCAAATTCACAGTAACACTGTTGTAGGTGTCAATCAAAAATTCAAAACCACCTCCCAGTTTCAGGTTGGTAGGAATGTAATTTTCTTGGCCGCCTTCGTCGTATTTTAGTTTGGGACCTAAGTTTGAAATATTAAATCCTGCTCTCCAACGTCCGTTAAAAGCGTCGAATGATTTTTCTTCGGACTGATAGTATCCAGAAATATCGACTGCAAAAGTAGAGGCAGCCTCTCCATCTCCACCAGGAATTGCATCGAGCTTGAGGTCAGATCGAATAAAACGACCGGTTACCGCCATAGCGAACTGATCACTTAATTGCAAAGAATAAGAAGCGTCTAGCGTCAATTCGTTGGGACTTTCAATGTAGGGATTGATGAAATCATCTGGGATTTGACCCAATTCGATATCGCCCAAACTAAAATATTTTAAGCTCGCTGCCCAAGCGCCTCTTTCAGAAATTTTATTGTAATAAGTAAGGTTGGCAAGAAAAATATCGTTGACCAACTTGCTCAAATATGGCGTGTAGCTCACTCCTATTCCTACTTTTCTTTCTACAAAAGCATACTTTGAGGGATTCCATTGTTGTGAATATGCATCGGGTGAAGAAGCAACACCTAGTTCTCCCATACCAGCCGCTCGGGCATCTGATGTAATTAATAAAAAAGGAACGCCAGTGGTAATTACTCTATTTTGGGAAACAGTGTACTGCCATACGAACAGGCAAATAAAAAGATAGGTGTATTTATTTTTCACAATTTTTTTGATTTTTTTTAGTTCTCACAAAACTAATAGGTTTACTTTAAGATAACAAGTTTTTCGAATTTTTCTGCGACTTTATTTGATAACGTAGATTTTACGGAAATCTTATATACATACACTCCTTTTCCTAAAAGTGCACCAAATTGGTCTCGACCGTCCCATGAAACATCTCTTGACAAAAAACCATCGGTAGTTACGGTTTGTACCGTTGACCAAACCATTTTACCAGAAACTGTAAACACTTGAATCCTTACATCAAGAGGCTCAAAGGGCTTGTTGTGTTGAAACCAAAACTCGGTATAACTGGTAAAAGGATTGGGATAATTTAAAACCCTATCCAATACCAAATCACCATCGTCTATGACTAAAAACTGTATTTCGGCAGAAGAAGAATTGTTGAAAACATCCCATGCTTTGAGAGTTAAAGTGTGTAACCCAGGAGACAGATTTCTAAGAGAATATTGGAGTTTTCCTGCCTGATAAGTATCAATATCAGATTCATAATAATCGTTTAAGACAATAGGATTGGTTTCGTCGCCGTCCAAAACCGCAGAAATATCATGACCAATTCCACCTGCGGTATTGATTCCGTTTTCATCAAAAAGTTCTGCAATCAAAATGGGTGACTCATTCGTAATTCCTCCGTAAACAAATGAAGTGTCGTTCATAAACAATTTTATTTCGGGACCTTTAGTATCAGTTTCAATATTGTCTGAAAGCCCTCCAATTAATAAATCCATCGTATAACCGGATTGATCTTCATAAGATGTGTTGTTTTTGGAATAGAGACTTATTCTAGCATTCCCAACTGGAAGTGCAATATCTTTAGGCACAATAAAATCAATATCGAACAAGCCTTCTTTTACAGTTGCTTTGCCTTTAAAAATTGTTTTGCCCAAGGCTCTGAACTCCAAAGCATCCCCTGCGTTATCATTTCTGAGTGTCTTTTTTTCAATTTCCTTATCATAAACAGTAACCGTGGCGATTCCTTCATAGGATGACAATAAGGTGTTGGTTACATCGGTAACCTTTCCTCTAAAGTTGATTTTGCTAAGTGCCTTGAGGGTGTCAGTTGCCTGATCTATGGGCACATCATTTACATGAGTCAATACAATCTTTGGTTTTGGGATGGCCAATTTAAGAGCTGGATCTCCTATATAAAACAAAATTCTTTTTTGAGCTGAACCCGAAAACTCAGCTTTGGCTAATCGTAGGGCTTCGCCTACAGTCACATAGTCTTCTGAATCATAAGAAAAAAGGTGTTTGGTAAGAATATTATTGTAATTAATTCCATTGATTACATATATCTGTCGAGTTGTAGAAATCAGCCCCACAGCTCCTCCGTTGGGATTGGAAAAAGTCAATTCTCCAGCAGTTATTTGCAATGGATTGTCAAACCTAGAAAATTCACAGGTTGAAGTAATAAATAAAGGCAATTTGTTGGGGTTATAAAGATTGGCGGCGTCTAACTTGTCAAAAATACGTTCAGACGCCAACCCATCTTCACCTCCATGACCAAAATAATTAAACACCAAAGCTCCCAAATTCAAATCGTTTTTAATCAATGTATTTACGGCAGGATATCGGTCTCCGGCAGCAGAGGCTTCCTGAACAAAAGCATCTGAATGAATTTTTTTGACATTGATAAATGGCTTTTTGTCGTATAGCACATCTCCTAATAAATCAATATTTTCTTGAATGGTTGTTTCCCAACTCTCATCGACATCATCTGAGACAAGAATGAATGAATTGCGCCAAGCTCCAAAATTGGATTTGTCATGGTATCTAATAATTTTATCAACTGCTGACTTGGCAGACACCCTATCATCAGCTAAAATTCGTCCAACTGCTATATCCATCCGATTTGAAAAAGAAAGACTTCCTTCATCTGGATCCATCATAGCATAGAAATCATCTGACATAAAAGAGGAGGCGGCGCTATAACTGTTGTAGGAATAAAATGTTGGAACCATATTGTTGTTAAATCTTATTCGATTCTGATAATCGAAAGAAGTATCCCCAAAGAAACAGAGGTATTTTAATCTGTTGGAAGAAGTCGATGGATTATCGTACACGTATTTGATGAAATTTCGAATAGCTCCTATGTCTGGATTTCCAGTGTTAAACTCCGTGTAAATACTTTCAATGGTTATCACTTTGGTGTTCAATTTGGAATACGAATTGTGAAATTCGGCCAAACGATTGGCTTCAGACTCAAGGTTTTTGTTGGTTATAATTAAATAATCAACATCAGACTCCGAACCCTGAAAATCAAAAACAGTTCCTTTTAAATTTTGATTGGGAACACGATTGGAATTTTCATGAAAATTAGGAGTAAAATAATCGCTTGAAAGCGTTACAAAATTTTTTTGATTGCCTCCTGTAGTCTTAAATGAAAAAGAATTACTGGACGCATCATTTGTATATTTTGTGATACGGAATCGATCTGTTACGTCCCAAACAGCCGGAATAGATGCTGAATTGGAAAATAAAAACTCAACCGTTCCTTCTTGACCTTCTAAGTTAGAAGTAAACGCATATTGGCTGTCTGCTCCGGCAAGGACTCTCCGGTATTGAAGCCGAACGTAGTCTATGTATCCTGCTGAAGCAGGATTTCCCGCATTTTCATATGAGATTTCCACAGAAAGGTTTTCAGAAGAGGGAACTACAGACATTCTTTTAGCACCTTTAGTTTGTGTACCTCCCAAAGGATTTGAATTGTCTTGAGAAAAAACAATTTCTTCGCTAGATGCTGCAAAATTAAATATGAGCTGTTCTGAAAGGACTTGCACAGTCATGGAGGTAGAACTCGATGCGACCGCAACTGGCTTGACCTCCAAAGTCGCCTCAGAGCCGGATTGAAGACCTGAAAGTTCAAACTCCAAAGTACGTTCGGGATCAAAAGATAAAGGCTCTCCAAACCAGCGTCTGCCTAAGTTTCCAATATTGTTTAATTCCTCTTCGTGGAACAAATGAACGGTTCCATTTTGTACAATTTGACTTGGAGTATTGGTAGGTTGAGAAGCGGCACTGATTCTTTTTCCAGAGGATACTGATGCCGTTATATAGTATGTAGTTGAATTGGTAAACAAATTTACATGCGTTTGACTTTCTTCGTTCCACTGGTCAGGACCTTCTGCATAAAACAAAATATAATCGTCATTGTCAAAAGAATTGTCTTCTTCTCCAACTACCAAAATAGGATTTTCCATAACATCGTATCCTTCCACATTTTTATTCAAAAAAGGAATCATTCTTCCACCATTTCCAAATATTTTTAGGTTTTTAGGATTGATGGAGCTCACATTCATCCCCAATTGGTTTAAAAAAGAGCGATCTAGCTTGTAAACTCCGGTCTTTTCAACAGAAAACTGGAACCAATCTCCCGTTGATAAAACAGAATTGCTCCTTTGAGAAAAAGAAGATGTTAGGGAACGGGCTTGGGATATGGATCGTGTTTTTTTTAAAGAAACATCAAATGAGGATACACGCTTTACAACTCCATTTTCAATAAAGAATGGATAGCAGTGAATCCCGGCCATAGTCTGACCACGGGAAGCTGCTACAAACAAATTCCATTTAAATTCTACATGGAGAGCATTGGGACTGATATCGAACAATTCGTTGGCAGAAACAGGAGTTGTAATTACATTGGTAACAACAAAGTCATTTTTGTGAATACCAGAAGATACTTGCCAATGGTGCTCAAAAACAACATTCTGAGATTCAGAATCCAATACGATTTTATTTTCTTTATCAGAAGGCACACGAAAAACAGTAGAGTTGTAACTCCAATCTTGGTATGCATCCCACTGAATTATCACGGATTGTTGCTGTGCATTTGCAAAAAGCAACGAAAGCAAGCCTGTAATGACAAAAATATTTCTCATACGTTGATTCAATAACGACCTAACAAATAAGAATCGTATATCGTTTTCAAAATTATAAATAATAAACAAGCAAAGGTGACGTTTTATAGAATATAGAATGGAATTATTGTATAATTTTGCTCATCCACTGACGAGACTTGAAATTACGTGTTTTATTAGTATATTGCACTGTTTTTGAAATTAATTTTTTGGACAAAAACCATGAAGAAAACACAACGCTTATTTGTTGCCCTACTGCTATCGTCAAGCCTTGCATTTGTTGGGTGTAACCGATCCTCAGGAGGTAGTAATGTATCACGAGCCACAGGGTGGAGCATTAACAATAAAAAAGGAGGATTCCAATACAACACCAAGTACAAAGGGCAAGAAACTGCCCCTGGACTCGTTTTTATTGAAGGTGGATCTTTTACCAAAGGAAGAGTTCAAGACGACATCATGCACGATTGGAACAATACCCCTACACAACAAAACGTGCAATCATTTTACATGGATGAAACGGAAGTTACCAATCTCATGTATTTGGAATATTTGGATTGGATTAAGCGCGTATTTGGCGCTCCTGACAGTCCTTATCGTATGATCTATGAAGCTGCTCTTCCAGACACATTGGTTTGGAGAAGCTCTTTAGGTTTTAACGAAGACATGGTTAAAAATTATCTCCGACACCCTGCTTTTCAAAACAATCCAGTAGTTGGTGTCTCATGGAATCAGGCTGTAAACTTTGCCAAATGGAGAACTGAAAGAGTTAATGAAAAAGTGTTGGAACGAGAAGGATATCTTAAACGTGATGTTGCTATCGTCGACTCACTTATTCGTCCTGAAAACACTTTTAATACAGAGTTATATCTAACACAGCCTCGAACTTTGTTTGGAGATTCAATAAACAATTACATCGGAAAAAGTAGTGAACGCCCAACACCTGGTAAAAAAGATTCCTTATCTTTTGCTGGACGTGAATCAGGAATTTTGTTTCCCGAATACCGACTTCCTACTGAAACCGAGTGGGAATATGCAGCATTGGCATTGAGCGGACTTAGAGAATACAATTTATATCGAGGGAAGAAAAAATATCCATGGGATGGAGAATACACGCGGTCCAAAAACAAACGAACACAAGGCGATCAATTAGCTAATTTCAAACAAGGAAAAGGAGATTATAGTGGAATCCAAGGGTGGTCCAGTGACAGCGCTGACATTACCGCACCTGTAATGTCTTATCCTCCTAATGATTTTGGTCTTTACGATATGTCAGGCAACGTAACCGAATGGGTTGCAGATGTATATCGCCCAATTATTGATGACGAAGCAAACGACTTCAATTATTATCGTGGGAATATTTTTCAAAAAACACAAATCAACGAAGATGGAAAAACTGTTGTTATTGACAGTGATGAGTTTCTAAATCAATTAGAAGCTTTGAATAATGATCCAACGCTTGAAAAAGCAAACGACAGTGTTACTTACGCAGAACGACTCCCGAATGGTAAGATTAATATCTTGAATTTCCCAGGAGAAATCGTAACAGAAAACGTTGACAAAGAAGATACTTATTTGCGAACAAACTATGGCAAAGCCGATAATAGAGACTTTAGAGATGGGGATTCAGGCTCTAAGCGGTTGGGCAGAAACAATGACGAGGACGTGATGTACAATGCACCCAGTTTCCGACCCGGGGAAAAAGATCAAAGCAATGATAAAACTTCCTTGATCAGCAACAAGGTTCGAGTTATTAAAGGAGGATCGTGGCGAGACAGAGCCTTTTGGCTTGACCCAGCCCAGCGAAGATTTCTTCCAGAGTTTATGGCAACAGACTACATTGGATTCCGATGTGCCATGTCGTATTTGGGGCAAAAACCACAAAAGAAAAAACCCAGAGGATAATAACAAACCAAACATATTTAAAAGACCGCTTTTCGAAGCGGTCTTTTTATATAAGGTTATTTTAGTATTTTAGGACAATGAATATTTCGCGGCTACATTCCATTTTTATTAACTGCAACGGTGTCAGTACTGACACCCGAAATCTTCCCAAAAGATGCCTTTTTGTAGCCTTAAAGGGAGAACGATTTGACGGAAATGCCTATGCTCAAGAAGCTATTGACAAGGGAGCTGCCTTTGCAATGGTCGATGACCCAAAACTAAAAGGAGACTGTTTTTTACAGGTTCCCGACTGCTTACAAGGCTTACAAGAGTTAGCAACTTACCATCGACAAACACTTGCTACCCAAATTATTGCTATCACAGGAAGCAATGGAAAAACCACTACAAAAGAACTCATGTATAACGTGTTGTCTCAGAAATTTAACACAATATGTACTGAGGGAAACCTTAACAATCATATCGGTGTTCCTCTAACGCTGCTTCGACTTACTTCGAAGACTCAAATTGCCGTAGTGGAAATGGGAGCCAATCACATTGGAGAGATTGCGTTTTTAACAGAAATTATTCAACCTGACTTGGGATATATAACCAACTTTGGGAAAGCACATTTAGAGGGATTTGGAAGTCTAGAAGGCGTGGTAAAAGGCAAAAGCGAACTCTATGATTATCTTATTAAAAACTCCTTACCCATCCTTATTAATGGAGATGATGTAAAACAAAAAGCGCTTGCCGAAAGAGCATCTGTTGTTTCATTTGGAAAAGACGCCCAGCAAACATATTGTGTTACTTTAGAAAATACACACCCCTACGTGTCAGTAAAAATTTCGGGAATTGAAATCCAAAGTCAGCTAATGGGTGCATATAATTATGCCAATATTTCAGCGGCTATTGCACTTGGATTCTATTTTGGAATGCACCTAAAAAATATTGCAAAAGGAATTGAATCCTACATTCCAAAAAACAATCGATCTCAAGAAATTGTAAAAAACAATCGAGCTATTGTTTTAGATGCTTACAATGCCAACCCAACAAGCATGAAAGCAGCTCTTGAGTCTTTTGATAGGCTACCATCACCAAAAATAGCATTGTTGGGCGATATGTTTGAATTGGGAGAATTTGCTGCCAAAGAACATCAAGAAATGGTAGATACAGCCGAAACATTGTCCATAGATCAGTTGTATTGGATTGGAAACGCGTTTAATAACACAAACCTTCCTTCTTCAAAACACCAAAGTTTTGAAAACGTAACTCTTTTTAAAGAATATCTTGAAAAAAAATCATTACCGACTGGAAAGTTGCTAATTAAAGGGTCAAGAGGAATGAAAATGGAGACACTCTTGGACTTGCTTTAGACAGCTTGGATTTTGGTGTCCGTCTCAATGGCATTGTAAATTTTAAGAATTAACAATCCAAATACAACACCGATCAATATCAAAACGATATTAAACAATCCATCAGCGCTAAAAGAAAGACGCAATAAAACGGTAGAAATTATAAAACCTGTGTTGCGAATCAATTGACTATTTCGCAAGGTATATTGAAAAGACAACAACAGTATAAATACATCTGTAAAAATCAACAAGGTGAAAAAGTCATTAAAAAACAAATGATTTATTTCGGCTACTGAAGAATCCCCAACAGGACCAACAGACAAAACGCTCATTAACCATTCCGAAAAACTGACAGAAGCTAAAATAAATAAAGTGGGTATTAGTAAAATGCTAATCAATTTTTTAGAGGTAATAAATCGATTGATTTTTGGAGAAACTGTTTTTATGGGCAACTTTTCACGCGTCTTTTTGAAAAGATAAATAAGGAAAAACAATATCAAAATTCCTGATAAATCGACCCAAATTTGAATATTGTATTCGCTTTTAAACCAAACTTCTGACATTTCTATATGAGGAATGTCTTTAAATATTTTTCGAATTACAACCAAAGCAATTATTTCGTATTGTTTGGAAATAGAGGTCGTAAAGGATCGAGGTAAATAATAAATCAATAAATAGGCCTCATAAACCAAAATGAAAGAAAAGGGAGTATATATCGCGGATATTGGATCAGAAAGAAGCTGAGTATCGTTGAATGGGAAATCAAATTGGTACCGCTTCAAAAAAATCAAGGCCAAATGAATAACAAAACCAACACTGGCCAGCGTCAAAATCAAACGTTCAAAAGAGGCGCGTACTTTTTTAGAAAACAACCAATCAAAAGCGCCCTCAATCTTCTTATAAAACCCCATAATAATTTAGCTATTGTTTCTATAAATATAGCTTATTTAAAATAAACAGCTCATTATGAGGGTTTGTAAACATAAAAAGTATTGACAATAAGTCAATACTTTTTATGAAATGTGGGTGATACTGGATTCGAACCGGTGACCCCTACCCTGTCAAGGTAGTGCTCTAAACCAACTGAGCTAATCACCCATTTATCACTGCGAATATATTACAATTTCGGCAATTTTATTGGACGTACTTTTAAAATTAAAGCATTTGTTTTGCATTGCGTATTTTTGAAAATAAAAAGATGAAATTATTTACACGATCGGACATTGATCAAATGGATAAAATTTATCGATTGAATCTAATTAATAGTGTTACGGGCTACAAATCCGCAAATTTATTAGGCACAAAATCGACAACGAATCAACTGAATATAGCTGTTTTTAGCTCCATAACTCACCTAGGAAGCAATCCACCTCTTGTGGGGTTTGTATTGCGTCCCACTACGGTTCCTAGAGATACTTATAAGAATATTAAAGAGACTGGAATTTTTACGGTAAATCATATTCATGATTCAATAATTGAGGATGCACATCACACCTCTGCCAAGTATCCAACAGAAATATCAGAATTTGATCAAACCGAATTGGAGCCTGAGTTCAAGGGCGATTTTGATGCACCTTATGTAAAAAACGCTCGAATTTCTTTGGGATGCAAGTTTCAAAATGAATATGAAATAAAAGAAAATGACACGCTGCTAATTGTTTCAGAAATTGTTGAAATTCATATTCACGACGAAGCGCTTGAAGACGATGGATGGGTTCGGCTTGACAAAGCAAAAACTGTGGCAATAAACGGATTGGACGGTTATGCACTGCCCAATCTTTTGGAAAGATTTTCATACGCAAGACCTAAAAAATAATGGATTTTATCAATCAAGACTTACTGGATTATGTTGCGCAACACAGCGACAAAGAGCCTGAATTGTTACAAAAACTAAATCGGGAAACTCATCAAAAAATATTACAGCCTAGGATGCTCAGTGGTAGTTTTCAAGGGCGGGTTTTATCTTTATTATCTCAGCTGATTCAACCCTCCAGAATACTAGAAGTCGGAACATACACAGGATATTCGGCTTTGTGTTTGGCAGAAGGGCTTCAAAATGACGGAATACTTCACACTATAGATTGTAACGAAGAATTAGTAGATTTTCAAAAAAAATATTTTGATCAATCAAAATATAAAAATCAAATTATTCAACATCTAGGAAATGCTGATCAAATCATTCCAAGGCTAGAAGATTCTTTTGATTTAGTGTTTTTGGATGCTGACAAAGAAAATTATCCGGTTTACTTGGAGCTTGTTGCTCCTAAAATCAATTCAGGAGGCCTTCTTATTTCCGACAATGTATTGTGGAGCGGAAAAGTTTTAGAACCCGTTAAAAAAGAGGACATTGCTACTCGAGAGCTCATTAGGTACAATAAATTGCTAAAAGAAGACTCTCGTTTTCAGACCGTGGTACTTCCTATTCGAGACGGACTAACGTTGAGTCGAAAAATTTAAAGGTTGCGCTTGATAGAATCTGTTAAATCGTTAAAGTCTTCTTTGACCTCGTCGATTTGCTTTTGAATACCCTCCGTGTCCAATCCTTCTTTTTGGGCACTGCGTTGAATTTCGTTTTTGATTTCGTTAGTGGCATTTTTGACTTGCGTCATTCCCTTGCCCAAACCTCTTGCAATTTCAGGAATTCTATCAGCCCCAAAAATCAAGAGGATGATAAAAAATATAAAGATAATTTCTGTACCGCTAATAAATAATGGCATTGACATCGGATTGAAAAGCAAAGATACTAAAAAAGGTCATCCAGAAGAATGACCTTTACAGTATTATAAACTTTTAATTAGCCTTTTATGTTGCTTTTATAAGAATCAAAATCGCTTTCTGCGGTTTTCTTTGGCCAGCTGTTGTTGCTGGTATCAATATCAGCTGTTTCTTGATTTGGATCAACAACAACCCCAACGATTTCTTTATCAGTTGCAATCACTTTTTTTACTTCCGCATCGTTTTTTCTCCAAACTTGTACAGGGTATTTAACCAGCTCGCTAGTTCCATCAGCATAGCTATACTCAACGATTAGAGGCATTACCAATCCACCTGGCTTATCAAAAACAACTTCATAAAAATACTTTGGAACCTCCAATTGAGCACGCTCTTCTGGAGATAAATTGTCCATTACATATTCTTTTAAAGGAGTTGATTTATCTAACAAATCTCCTTCTTTCAAACTTTCATCGTAATCTTCGCTTCCTTCTTCAACCATATAAACCAAAGGGGGCAAGTCAGCTTCTGTCATTCCTCGATTTTCCATTATGGTTCGCAGTTCTTTGTTGGGCTTGGGAGAAACATAGTATTTCTTTACTTCCTTGACTCCAATATCAACAAAATCAGTGGTATAAAACCAACCTCTCCAGAACCAATCCAAATCAACAGCTGATGCATCTTCCATGGTACGAAAAAAGTCTTCCGGAGTTGGGTGTTTAAACATCCAGCGTTGTGAATAGGTTTTAAAAGCATGATCAAACAATTCTTTGCCCATAACTGTTTCGCGCAAAATGTTCAATGCTGTAGCTGGCTTTCCGTAAGCATTTGGACCCAATTGGTACACATTTTCTGGGTTGGACATAATGGGAGCAATAAAAGATTGATCACCCGACATGTATCTAACTATTTTACTGGGCTCTCCTCGGCGCGAGGGGTACTTGTCGAGTCCTTCGATAGCTTCTGGATGAGTTTTACCAAACTCTTGCTCTGCTAGATACTGCCCGAATGTATCCAAACCTTCGTCCATCCAACCCCATTGACGTTCGTCAGAATTAACGATCATGGGGAAGAAATTGTGTCCAACTTCGTGAATAATTACACTGATCATTCCAAACTTCACACGGTCAGAATAGGTTCCATCTTCGTTGGGACGTCCATAGTTCCAACAAATCATTGGGTATTCCATTCCTTGATTTTTTGCATGAACCGATATGGCCTTGTGATAAGGATAGTCAAATGTGTGTTTGGAATATGTTTTCAAAGCACCTGCTACTGCAAGGGTTGACCATTCTTCCCACAACGGATTTCCTTCTTTTGGGTACATAGATACCGCCATTACATCACGATTTCCAATTTTAACAGCCATCATATCCCAAATAAACTTGCGAGACGTGGCAAATCCGAAATCACGAACATTTTCAGCATAGAACTTCCATGTTTTCTTTTGATTGGAAAAGTTTTTCTCCGCAGCCTCGGCTTCTTCTTGTGTAACAATAAGGACTGGCTTATCATAGGTTTGTTTTGCTTTTTCAAAACGATTTAACATCGTTTTAGAAAAAACATCTTTTCGATTTTGAAGCTCCCCGGTAGCATTTAAAATGTGATCGGCTGGAACGGTAATTTCAACATCGTAGTTTCCAAAGGGGAGAGCAAACTCGCCATTTCCCCAAAACTGATGATTTTGCCATCCTTCAACATCATTGTAAACCGCCATTCTTGGAAAGAATTGGGCAATTACATAAGCACGGTTTCCGTCTTTAGGGAAAAATTCATACCCAGACCGACCTCTACCATTTACGTGGTTGTTGATATTATACCACCACTTAATCGAAAATGAAATTTTTGTCCCTCTTTTTAGGGGTTTGGGTAAATTTATACGCATCATCGTTTGATTAATCACATAAGACATAGGCTTGCCTTTGTAATCTCTCACGTATTCAATATTAAAACCACCATCAAAGGGATCGTTAAGGTAATTATTAGTGAAAGAAGATGGATAGTCAAACGGTTGGATTCCACTTCCGTTGCGTTCCAATGAAGGAGAATCTTTCTTTCGGACATTTTGATCCAGTTGGACCCAAAGGTATTCCAAATCGTCAGGAGAGTTATTGAAATATGTAATGGTTTCTTCCCCGTAGAGTTTTTTGTTTTTATCATCCAGCTCAATTTTCATGTCGTAATCGGCTCTTTGCTGATAATATGCGCTTCCTGGCGCCCCTGAGGCTGCGCGATACATATTGGGAGTAGAAAACTCTTCGTAAAGTTGTCGAAACTTATTTTCATTAATGTGCCCTGAAACAGGGGCTTCAGATTCAGTTTCTTGAGCAATTGCGATCCCTGAGAAGAGAATGAATGCTGATAAAAAAATTGTTTTGAGGGTTTTCATAATAGGGTCTTAAATTTTAAATGAGCATAAATGTAACAAAAAATCGCGTTTTTGTGAATAGTTTTAAATAAATATTGTGTTTTTAAAGTTGCCTTGAATTTGTAAAAAGCTTTTTTTTATCGTGTCACTTACAAAATGAACAATGTTTTGCTGATCTTCAAAAAGATCAAACAATAGCGAATTGGCTATTTCAAGCTTTTTGAAAGGAGGAACTTGTTCTACTTCAAAATAACACACCACTTGATCGTCCCTGTATTTTTTACCTATAAATTGCAGCTTGAGAGGATTGTCATCTGCCACAATTTTGAGTTTTGAATTCACGTATTTATCTATCGTCTTATGGATTGGTTTTGGGTAATTATCAGGCTCTAGCTTATAGTGTTCGGAATACCGTTGGTTTAGCAATGCTTCCATGTCATCCGTAAAAACATGCAGGGTAATTTGTAGGGATTTCGAAGCGCTCACATAGGCTATTTTTGTTGTGCTTACATAATATTTGTGATTAGAAAATGATGTAAAAAAAAGCGCACATCCAAGAAGCAATAAATTTATCTTTCGACACATATTCAATTGAATTATAATTTACACTGAAGGCTATTTAATCATTTTAACTTATAACGTTGGCTTTGCTTAACAAGAAAATCAATCAGTTGAAATTCTTGATTTTTCTTCAATAACGATTGGGAAGGTAACTCATCATCACAAAGCAATAAAAATGAACCTATTTCATTTTGAGGAATTCCCAAGCTTTCGACAAAAAAAGAATCTTCGTACAATTGTCGAATCAAATCACTTGGTTTAAACTTTGAATTATTCGCAGTCTCAGTGGATTTGTTCGACAACGATTTTGAAATGGCTTTGAATATATTGACAAAATTAATGCCTTTTGTCAATTGGTCTTTTTGCATGATCGTATTTTGAACTCGAGTCGATTTATCGTTCAAGTAATCGTAGCTTTTAAATTCTTCTTCTTTAAGGGCTAAAAATTTCTCTGTGTTCTCAGGGCCAACAACTACCTCAGAAAGTTCCGTGACTTTTTCATTAACCTCTACTACCAATCGATTTTTCTTTAAAATTTCTTCGTCAATTTGGACGGCTTTGATTTGGTATTGCAATGAGGAAAAAATCAATTGGTCTCCCAGTGCGACCTTAATAGAGAACTCACCGTTTTCATTTGTTATGGTAGCTTGCTGTGTTGAATTATTAATTACGTTGGCAGCAATTACGTTATTGTTTAAGTACAATACTTTTCCGTGCAACCAAGTCTGCGATGGGCTTTGAGAAAAACTCATCCAACTCAATAATAAGAAAAATGATATAACAAACGCTTTATACATAGCGTAAAGAAACTGCTTCTTTTTCAATTCAAAAAGAAAACTGTACTAAATTTTTGTTAAAGGAAAATGATAAAAAAAGTAGAGCGAGAGACCGGGTTCGAACCGGCGACCATCAGCTTGGAAGGCTGACGCTCTACCAACTGAGCTACTCTCGCTTAGTACAAATATAAAGTTATTATTTGATTTTCTTTAAAAAATGAAAGCCTAATATTTTAAAACCTTCACGGAAATACAATTTGTGAGAAGCTGCATTTGCGACATAGGAATTTAACTCAAGTGCTTCACAATTTTTTGATTGTGCATGCGCTTCCAACCAAGCAATAAATGTGTTGCCTATTCCTTGACTGCGGTATTCTGATTGAATAAAAAAATGATCCAACTCACAACTTGCTCCCGAATAGTGTCGCATTTGATACCACAGACCGCAACAACCTATTAAAGTATTTTCGTTATAAATTCCTACACATTCGTAGTTTTGATCGATCATTTTTTGAAATCGTTCGAGCAATAAAGCATCCGAAAATTTTCGATGGGTTAATTCTTGAATAAAAGGAAGAATGGAACTTACAGAACTCGTATCCAAAATAGAAAAATGTATATTCATGATTCAAAAATACATTATATTTCAACATGGTCTGTAAACAATGAAAATCAGGATTGCCATCATAACAGCATTGGAAACACATAAGGTCCGTCATCCCGTACTTCGAAAGGGACGCCCATTAGCTTCTTGTGCAATGGATGGAGATAATAAAAAAAGTACCGTGCATTGGGGCGCTTATTTGGAGCATACCTTGGTGGGGGTGGTTAGTTTGTTCTCAACTCCAGAACATTTGGATACGCAACCAAACTGTAAACAAATTAGAGGAATGGCTGTGCTAAAAAATTACCGAAACAAAGGAATTGGAAAAGCACTTATTTTATGTTTGGAAAATCATGCACAAAAAACAACTACTGCATATCTTTGGATGAATGCTCGAAAAAGATCTATTGCGTTTTATGAGGATTTAGGTTATTGCAAAAAAGGAAGTTTTTTTGAAATTGAACCTATAGGAACCCATGGGTATTTATATAAATTCCTAAATTAGTATGCTCATACAAAATCCGTTTATGAAACGAACATTAACAAATTTTAAAAATACATTCACAAAAGAGAATGTTTAAAATTTTTAATAAGAGAACAAGTACAGCGAGTGGTTGCACACGTTCTCAATTTTATAATTATCATAAAATCAATTAATTACTAAAATTTAAACGTGTGAAAAAAATTGCTCCATTGTTTTGTTATTCAAAATACCAAAGACTGATTGTTTGCTTAGCAGCTTTTGTTTTGTGGAGTTGTCATCACAACGCACAACCTAGTAAAAACACTAGTCACCTACTTGGAAAAGGAAATTTGGAGCTCGCTGGAACTACTTTCCAATTGCAAAATGAGGTCTATGAGGCATATCTAAAAATGAAATCAGCTGCTAAAGAAGATGGAATCGAGTTACTGGGCGTATCTGGATACCGCAGTTTTGAAAGACAAAAACAGATTTGGAATCGTAAATACACTCGATTTACTCAAGTCGAGGGATTGACACCGGAAAAAGCCATAGACAAAATTATTACCTATTCTACAATACCCGGAACCTCAAGGCATCATTGGGGAACCGACTTGGATGTAATAGACAATGGGGTATCGGCAACAGGGTATCTGTTAGACCCAAAAAAATATGAAGAAAAAGGACCCTTTGGAGCCCTAAAAAAATGGATGGATGAGCATGCCAATGCCTTTGGATTTTATTTGGTATATACCCAAAATCCTTCTAGGAAAGGGTTTTATTACGAGCCTTGGCACTACACCTATCGCCCACTTTCCCAACCCATGTTAAAAGAATATATGAAGCTCCATTTTCGAGAGATTTTTAAAAATGAAAACGTATTGGGTTACGAATATATGTCCGATGCTTTTATAGAAAAATACATCCAAGAAAACATCCTAGATATCAACCCATTAGTAAAGTAATTTACTTCGGTATTGTGCGGGATTCTATGTATATTTGCGGCTAGCAAATTATCCATTATAAAACTGGAAAATGACCAAAAAAGTACTCCTTATGATCCTCGACGGGTGGGGAAAATCCCCTGACCCAAAAGTATCAGCAATTGAAAGCGCAAGAACCCCATACATGGATTCTTTACTCCGAGACTACCCCGATGCAGACTTGCTTACCGATGGGGTGAGTGTTGGGCTGCCCGAAGGTCAAATGGGAAATAGTGAAGTCGGTCACATGAATTTGGGAGCCGGTAGAATTGTATATCAAGACCTTGCAAAAATCAATTTAGCTGTTCAAAATAATACACTAAAAGATGAGCCTGAACTAAACAAAGCTATTGATTACGCTCTCAAAAATAATAAAAAAATCCACCTTCTTGGACTGGTTTCTGACGGGGGTGTCCATGCGCACATCAATCATCTAAAAGGACTGGTAAAAGTCATTCACAATGCAGGAGTTTCCAAAACTTTTGTTCATGCATTTACCGATGGACGTGATGTTGATCCTAAATCTGGGAAAGCCTTATTGATGGACTTGGAAAATGAGCTAACAAACAATGGAGCTTCTATTGCCTCTGTCATTGGAAGGTATTATGCGATGGATAGAGACAAAAGATGGGAACGAGTCAAAAAAGCCTATGACTTATTGATTCACGGAACAGGAACTCCTTCACAAAATATTGCAGCCTCCATTCAGAGCAGTTACGACAACGGAATTACAGATGAGTTTATTGACCCCATTGTTCGGGTTGATGAAAACAATCAACCAATAGCTACCATTGAGGAAGATGATGTTGTATTGTTTTTCAATTTTAGAACAGACCGAGGAAGAGAATTAACCGAAGTGTTGTCACAAAGCGATTTGACAGAATTTGGAATGAAAAAACGATCGCTATACTTTGTTACTATGACCAATTATAACGATGCCTACAAAGGAATCAAGGTGATGTATGACAAAGAAAATATCCAACAAACATTGGGAGAAGTGCTTTCTGAGGCTGGAAAAACACAAATTCGAATTGCAGAAACAGAAAAATACCCTCACGTAACTTTTTTCTTTAATGGAGGAAAAGAAGCTCCTTTTCAAGGAGAAAAACGCATTTTGTGTCCATCTCCTAAAGTGGCCACATACGATCTTCAGCCTGAAATGAGTGCTTACGACATTCGAGACGCTATTGTGCCAGAATTGGAAAAAGAAACAGCTGATTTTGTATGTTTAAATTTTGCAAATCCCGACATGGTAGGTCATACGGGAGATATGAATGCCGCTATCAAAGCTTGCGAAGTAGTTGACGAATGTGTTCAGTCTGTTGTAGAAACTGCCAAAAAACACAACTACTCGGTGATTGTAATTGCTGACCACGGTAACTGCGATACCATGATTAATCCCGACGGCAGTCCAAATACAGCTCACACCACCAATCCAGTGCCTGTGATACTCGTTGATCCCGAAATCGATCACATCAAAAATGGCGTGTTAGGAGATATTGCTCCGACCATTCTTGATTTATTAGACATAAAAAAGCCTGAGAAAATGACCTGTAATTCGTTGGTATAGACGTTTTATATCTCATTGACAACCCAAATATTGAACAACCTTTAAATAACAAATGATGAAATATACATGGATTTTAGTATCGGTAATTTTTTTGTTTGGTTGCAACCTTCAAAAGAAAAAAGAAACTTCTCAAAAAACAGCAATTCCGCAAATTGAAGAAGTTACCAATGATTTGATTGGAAAAATAACCCGTTCAAATTTCGAAGTACTTCCCTATGCAGCATGGTTTACGCAAAATTACAACAACTACAATCTAGACAAACAAACAATAGCTTCATTTGAAGAAGTGTTATCTGATTATGAAATTACCATTTTTATGGGAACATGGTGTGGCGATAGTAAAAGAGAAGTGCCTGTTTTTTATAAAATTTTAGACGAAACAGAATTTGATCCTAAAAAAATAACTCTGATTGCTGTGTCTGAATATAAAGACACCCCAGAAGGTTTCGAAAAAGGACGAAATATTACCCATGTACCCACATTTATTTTTGAAAAAAATGGAGTTGAAAGCAATCGAATTGTAGAATCACCGATTGCAACACTCGAAATGGACATCTATTCCATCTTAACTAACAAAGAGTATCAACATACTTATTCAAAGTTCTAATATGTCTTTAATAAAAACTTCAGAAGAAATTGAGCTTATCCGCGAAAGTGCTCGCATTGTTTCAAAAACATTGGGAATGCTTGCTGCAGAAATCAAACCGGGAGTAACATCCTTACAGCTCGACGCTCTTGCAGAAACTTTTATTAGAGACCACGATGCCATCCCTGGATTTTTAGGATTGTATGATTTTCCCAATACGCTGTGTATGAGTCCCAACGCACAAGTTGTTCACGGAATTCCAAACGATACACCCTTGGAAAGCGGCGATATTATTTCAATTGATTGTGGGGCATTAAAAAACGGATTTTATGGAGACCATGCGTTTACTTTTGAAGTAGGCGAAGTAGCTGCCCCTACTCAAAAGCTCTTACAGGTAACAAAAGAATCCTTGTACGAAGGAATCAAGGAATTTAAAGTTGGAAACCGTGTAGGCGATGTAGGACACGCCATTCAGCAATACACAGAAGCTCACGGTTATGGTGTTGTTCGCGAATTGGTAGGACACGGATTGGGGCAAGAAATGCATGAAAAACCAGAGATGCCCAACTATGGAAGAAAAGGTTCTGGGAAAAAATTTCAGGAAGGCATGGTAGTAGCTATCGAACCCATGATCAATCAAGGAACTCGAAGAATCAAACAACTTCGTGATGGCTGGACTATTTTGACAGCTGATGGAAAACCCAGCGCCCATTTCGAACACAATATTGCCATTGTAAACGGTCAACCTGAATTGCTATCCACTTTTGATTATATATACGAATCTTTGGGCATAAAAAGCGACGAGGAACTGCCTTTTCGTTCTCAAAAAACCAACCCATGAAATGGTTACTCAATTTTTTTCCGAGGCCCTTACTCATTCGATTGAGTCAATGGGGGCGCCCTTTTTTGGATCTTTGGTTTCGTGGTAATCAGTTTACCGATCCTATCAATAAAAAAAGTTATCGGAAATTTTTGCCTTATGGATACGTTCGTCAGCGCAACAATGCGCTCAGTCCAGGAACTCTTTCGCTCGAACGCCATCGATTGCTTTGGCTGTACTTGGAACGAGAAACTAATTTCTTTAAAAACCGACTAAAGGTGCTTCATGTAGCTCCTGAGCAATCATTTTACAAGATTTTTAAAAAGCTTAATAACTTAGATTATACAACTGTCGATCTTTATTCTCCTTTGGCAGATGTAAAAGCCGATATATGCGATCTTCCTTTTAAAGAAAATCAATTTGATGTTATTTTGTGCAATCATGTTTTGGAGCACATCCCTGACGATAAAAAAGCAATGGAAGAATTGTATCGAGTTCTCAAACCCGGTGGATGGGCAATACTTCAAGTTCCTCTAGACGCCCTACGGCTAAAAACATTTCAAGATGATACCATAACCGAACCTAAGGAACGGATGCGTGTTTTTGGACAATACGATCACGTTCGTTTGTACGGAATGGACTATTTTGAAAAGCTACAAAAGAGCGGGTTTTCTACGCAAGCTATCAACTATGGAAAAGAATTAACCCGAGAAGAAATCGCTCGATTTGGGGTTGTGTCTCACGAAATTATTCCGCGTTGCTTCAAGCACTAGTTGAGTACTAACGATTGGAAACCCGGCGTACTGTAAGTTTCTATTGAATTCGTTGAAGAAGAAAGCACTAAAAAAGCTTCAAAATAAGGAGATTGCTCAAGGATTTTTTTACTCATTTTTAGCGGCATGGCCATCAAAGCAGTTGCCATCGCATCGGCCTCAATACAAGATGATGCCAAGACAGTGGCGCTCAAAACTCTCGATTTTACAGGCATACCAGTCATTGGATTCAAAGTATGAACATAACGAGTTCCTGTTTGCGGATCGATTCGGTACTTTCGGTAATTCCCTGAAGTAGCCATAGCCTTATTAGTCAATGTAATGACTGCAAGGTAAGTGCGATTGTCTCCCTTTTGAAGCGGATTGTCAATTCCAACCGTCCAAGGTTTTTGAGTAATACGATTCTCACCGCGAGCCACAAGCTCTCCTCCTACCTCAACAAGATAATTATCAACACTATTTTGAGACAACAATTCTCCTAAAAGATCCACAGTATATCCTTTGGCAATAGCGTTGAAATCTAAATAAATAAATGGATGATCTTTAACAACATTCCCATCATTGTTAATCCTCACTTTATGCATTCCTGTCAACTGTAACAGGCTATCAATATGTGTTTGTTGAATGGTATTTAATGGTTTTTTAGGGCCAAAACCATACGCATTGACTAGGTTTCCGACAGTAGGATCAAAATACCTATTGGTAAGTTGGTTGATTTTTTTTGAAACCTCAAACACCTCTCTAAAATAAGCGTCAACCACCACGGTAGCATCTCCGCTATTGATTTTAGAAATATCTGAAGTAGGCAGGTAAGTGGATAAGGAACGATTGATTTTAAAGAAAAGAGAGTCAACTTGTATTTCTAAATCATTAACTGGAATGGGAGCATTGTATTTGATCGTATAGGTAGTTCCTAGAGCAAAGCCTGAAAGTACATGTGATTGATCTTTAGAGCAGCTTCCCAATATAAAGAAAGCAACAAAACCCAAACTAAATTTTTTGAAGTCCATCATAATTCACTGCATAAGGAGCATTTTTGGTTAGTGGCAAGTCATAACTTTCGGCATGAGCAAATCCAACTCCTGCAAAATAAGTAATCGCCTCGAAAGTATCCGCATGTTTTTTTACGGTCTGCATCAATGAGGCGTCGAAGTCTTTGGGGTTGTTTGGATAAATGACAGCTTTTACAACTATAAAATGCAGTTGTTTGTTTTTGGTGCAAACAAATTGAGGGTCTTTTTTCAATTGACTGTTTACCGCCAAAAATTCAAAACCATCATCCTCGAGTTGCTTTCCAACAACGTTCATCGCTAAATTGTGCAGTTCTTTTGTAGTGAGCATATTTATTTTTACAAAATAAAAAAAATGCTGTACAAGTACAGCATTTATTAATTTTTATCCACCGAAATCATCGAATCGAACATTTTCAGGCGGCACCCCAAAATCATCGGCCATTTTTTCAACAGCTTGGTTCATTAGCGGAGGACCACAGAAATAGACTTCGATATCTTCTGGGGTTTCGTGATGGTTTAAATAATTATCGATTACCACTTGGTGAACAAACCCAACGAAACCGTCTCCCTCGCCATCGAGTCCGTCTTTTACTTTCCAATTGTCTTCCTCCAAAGGTTCTGACAACGCAATGTAAAATTTGAAATTTGGAAAATCACGTTCTAGCGCTCGGAAATGTTCTGTGTAGAACAATTCTCGTTTGGAACGACCTCCGTACCAAAAAGTAACTTTTCTTCCGGTTTTGAGGGTTCTGAAAAGATGATACAAGTGCGAACGCATAGGAGCCATTCCAGCACCACCACCCACATACATCATTTCGGACTCGGAGTGATTGATGAAAAACTCTCCATAAGGTCCTGAAATAGTAACTTTATCACCGGCTTTTTTAGAGAAAATATAAGACGAAGCCACACCCGGGTTCACATCCATCCAAGCGTTTTTGGATCGATCCCATGGCGGAGTAGCGATTCGTACGTTGAGCATAATTTCTCTTCCTTCTGCAGGATAGGAAGCCATCGAGTAGGCACGTTCGACCGTTTCTGGGTTTTTCATTGTCAATCCCCACAAGCCAAATTTATCCCACTCCAGTTTAAATTTTTGTTGATCATCTGGATGCTCCTCTGGGTGAGCAGCGATATCAATTTCGTCATATTTTACTTCACACGGAGGAATTTCAATCTGAATATATCCACCTGCTTTGTAATCCATTTCTTCTGGGATTTCAACAACAAATTCTTTGATAAAAGAAGCAACGTTCCAGTTTCTAACAACGGTTCCTTCCCACTTTTTGATTCCAAAAACTTCCTCGGGAACTTCAATAACCATGTTTTCTTTTACCTTCACTTGGCAACCCAAACGCCATCCTTCGGCAATTTCTTTACGTGAGAAATGGGGTGCTTCAGTGGGTAAAATTTCTCCTCCACCTTCTGAGACAATACACTTACATTGAATGCAAGTTCCACCACCACCACAAGCGGATGGTAAAAATATTTTGTTATTCCCTAGTGTTGACAAAAGTGTGCTTCCAGAACCAACTTCTACATTTTTTTCACCATTGATGAGCAATGATACAGGTCCCGAGGGCAACAACTTCGCTTTCACTCCAAGTAGCATCCCTACAAGGATAAAAACAACAACTAAAAAAACTATAATACTGGCAATAATTACGGTGCTATCCATATTTCTTTTTCTATTCCGTTACAATTTAATTCCCATAAAACTCATAAACCCAAGAGCCATAAGTCCTGTTATAATAAACGTGATTCCCAATCCACGAAGTGGTGCAGGCACGTTTGAGTAAGCAATTTTTTCTCGAATGGCAGCAATAGCAACAATAGCCAATAACCAGCCTATTCCTGAGCCTAAGCCATATACCGCAGATTCTCCAATTCCAGCAAAATCTTTTTGTTGCATGAATAATGATCCTCCTAAAATGGCGCAGTTTACAGCGATTAAGGGTAAAAAAATACCCAACGCACCGTAAAGTGCAGGTGCAAATTTTTCAACAATCATCTCCACCAACTGAACCATGGATGCAATTACAGCAATAAACATAATAAAACTCAAAAAGCTAAGATCGACAGATGCGTATTCGTCACCCAACCAAGAAAGAGCTCCAGGCTTGAGTAAGTAATTGTCTAACAAAAAGTTAATCGGAACTGTAATTGCCAAAACAAAAATAACTGCAAACCCCAAACCGACGGCGGTTTTTACCGTTTTGGAAACTGCTAAATAAGAACACATTCCTAAAAAATAGGCGAAAATCATGTTCTCAATAAAAATACTTTTTACAAATAAATTAAAATATGCTTCCATGTCGAATTAGTTTTTTTCGATGAGTTTACGGTTGCGCGCTCGCTGCACCCAAATAATGATTCCTACAGTAATCAATGCCATGGGAGACAACAACATCAAACCGTTGTTTTCGTATCCCATTTCGTAAAAGCTATCAGGAATTACTTGATACCCTAGCAACTTTCCGGAGCCTAACAACTCTCTAAAAAACGCTACTAGTATAAGGATAAAGCCATATCCCGCAGCATTTCCTATTCCATCTAAAAAAGATTTCCATACACCGTTACCCAATGCAAAGGCTTCCAATCGTCCCATTACGATACAGTTGGTAATAATTAATCCAATAAAAATGGAAAGTTCCTTACTCACATCATACGCATAGGCTCGAAGTACTTGATCTACCAAAATTACCATGGATGCGACCACAACCAATTGAACGATGATTCGAATACGGTTGGGTACCAAATTGCGCAGTAAGGATATAATCACGTTACTGGCTGCCATAACCGCTACCACCGAAAGACTCATTACGATAGCTGGTTTGAGTTGGACTGTAATAGCCAGTGCTGAGCAAATTCCTAAAACTTGAACGGTAATAGGGTTGTTGTCGTCAAGAGGGTCGGAAAGTAATGCGCGATTCTTTTTGGAAAACAACGGTTCCTTTTCCTTTGCCACGAACAAAATGACTGGATTTTTGGCAGTGTTTTTCTTTTTATTGGACATAACTCAAATCGTTTAATGCTGTCGCAGTTTCTTTTTCTTTTTGGAAATATGGTATATAGTATTGCATGCGTTCTATAATCATATCAGTAACACCGTCTCCTGTAATGGTCGCTCCAGAAATCGCATCCACCTCATGATCATCTTTGTCAAGATTGTTAGGGTCGTTGTTGGTTTTTGAAACCGCAATTCCTTTGAGGGTTCCATCCTGGGCAAAAACTTTTTCATCAATAAATCGGTCTTGAAACCATTGTGTGGTGATCTCGGCTCCCAATCCTGCTGTTTCGGCTTTGTGGTCAAAAACTATTCCTTTGATGGTATTTTGATCCGATTTTAATGAAATATATCCCCAGATAGCATCCCAAAGACCTGCGCCACGAAGCGGAATGATGTAATATTTTTCATTTTCAACATTGGCAACATATAATGGGAATCGTTGCTCGTCCACATCTTTTTTTACTTCAATAGCCAATTTGATATCACTAAACGCATCCACTTGAGGGTCTATCGAACCGTCTTTTCTAAGAGAAAGTTGTGACTCGATATACTCATTAAATTTTCCTTCTGCTGCCTCGCGGTCGATTTCAATACCGATAGTAGCTAGGATGTTTTGCATTTTTTCTTTGCGTACATTTTCAGCTTGTAGATCTTGCAATGAAGTGGCTGCAAAAGCCAAAACAGAAGCAACAACAACTACCATAACAGCTGCAAATCCGAAAGTATAAGCGTTAGAATCTCTATTCATTATTAAGCAGTTTTGAGCGTGGCTTTTGCCAAGCGATTTTTTCTTCGTTTGATATTTGCCTCTACTACGTAGTGGTCAATGGTAGGAGCGAATACGTTCATAAGCAATATGGCAAGCATTACTCCTTCAGGATAAGCTGGGTTGAATACTCGAATGAGAATACAAAACACTCCAACCAAAATTCCATAAATCCATTTTCCTTGGGTAGTTTGTGCAGCTGATACAGGATCTGTGGCCATAAAGACAACTCCAAAAGCAAATCCACCCACAATCAGGTGATTTACCCAATGGAAGCTCATTAACTCATTGGCTCCCCAAAGGTTAAAAAGCATACCTACAACGGCGGCTCCTATAACTCCTCCGAGCATAATTCTCCAACTTCCAATACCCGTAAAAATTAGGATTAAAGCTCCAACCAATACCCAAAGGGTTGAAGTTTCAGCAATTGATCCTGGAACAGATCCCATGAACATTTCAAATATACTGTACGAAACTTCGTTACCGCTGGCTAGGGATCCCAAGATAGTTTCTCCAGAAATTCCGTCAACAGCAGAAGCTTCAGAAACCCATACTTGATTTCCAGACATATAAGTTGGATACGCAAAAAAGGCAAATGCACGAGCAGTAAGGGCTGGATTAAGGATATTCATTCCTGTTCCTCCAAAGGCTTCTTTTCCTATAAATACTGCAAATGCTACCGAGATTGCTACCATCCAAAGAGGAATGTCAACAGGCATAATCATAGGGATTAATAGCCCTGTTACCAAATATCCTTCATTCACTTCATGTCCTCTATATACCGCAAAACCAAATTCAATAGCCAAACCAACGCCGTACGACACTGCAATCATTGGCAATATTTTCCATGAACCGTGAATGAATGCGTCTAAATATGTAAAGGCTTCACCAGTTTGAATAAAATATTGGTAACCTGTATTATATATTCCATAAATGAGTGCGGGGACCAAAGCGATTATTACAGTAATCATGGTTCGCTTCAAATCAACGGCATCTCGTATGTGTGCTCCTTTTTGAGTAGTGTGATTGGGAACGTATAAAAAAGTATCCAAAGCATTAATCGCCGGAGCAAAACGTTCCAGTTTTTGACCTTTTCCAAAAGGTTTTTTTATTTGATCTATGGTGTTTCTCAAATTCATAATTTTGTTTTTAACCAACTTCTTTTAACAATAAATCAAGGCTTTCACGGATAATTGCCTGCGCTTCGATTTTTGAAGTAGACACGTAGTCCACCAATCCAAAATCTTCGGGAGCAACTTCGTAAATCCCTAGATTTTCCATTTTTTCAATGTTTCCTGCCATACATTCTTTCAACAGTTGCATGGGTAAGATGTCCATCGGAAGTACACGTTCCATTTCACCGGTTACCACGAGGGCACGATCTTCTCCATTGAGATTGGTTGTTGCTTCAAACTCGCGTTTACCTAACAACCACGACAAGGAGGTTCTTGACATACTGTGGATGTTGTTGTTGACAAAAGGCAACCATCCAAACATGCGGTAATGATTTCCTTCTGGAATCACAGAAATCGTATTGTTATAAAAACCGATGTAATTCGAAACAGAAACGGTTTCTCCACTAAGCACATCACCGTTAATAAATCGGTGCTTAGGCGCATTCTCAATATCTTCAGGCTGAAGCAATGAAGCGATTGTAGCGCCAATAATTGTTTTTACATAGGCTGGCTTAACAACGCCAGACCCCGCAACAGCGATGGTTCTTTGTGCGTCAAATTTTCCAGTTTGAAAAAAGCGACCTAAAATAGCCACGTCTTCAGGATTGACAACCCAAACACGTTGGCCTGCATTAATCGGATCAATGTGATGAATTTGAATACCTACATTTCCAGCAGGATGCACACCTGAAACTTTATGAATTTCTACATTTTTAACCTCGTTAAAAAAGGAGTTTGTTTCTGATTGAACTCCCAAATGAACCGATCCTTCGGTAAGTTTATTCAACACATCAACACCAACTTGAAAATCACTTTCTTGACCTGTCAAAGCAATTTGATAGTCAACCGCCAAAGGAGCCGTTGAAAATGTTGAAATGAAAATTGATTTCGGAGATTGATTTGGATCAGCAATTACATCATACGGTCGTTGCTTAATGAATGGCCAACATCCGCTAAATAATAAAATACTTTTAAGTTCGTCTGAAGAATACGCGTCTAAATCTTTTAATTTGGATGTTTTAAATGTATTCTTTGAGTCTGGCTTCACAACAACTTCAAGAATTTTTCTTTTGGCTCCACGCTTGATTTCTTGAACAATTCCGCTAACAGGCGAAACAAATCGTATAGAATCCATATACTTGGAAAAGAAAATTTCATCACCCGCCGTTACACGATCGCCTTCTTTTACCACCATCTTGGGAGTAACCGAATGAAAGTCTGTGGGTTTGATGCAAATTGTTGGAGATACGGGTGCTTTTATAACGATATTTTCAGCAGCCCCTTTGAGCTTAATTGATAAGCCTTTTTTGATTCGAATGTCGTTGGACATAGGTTCGTAATTGTGTTTGATAAAATCCCTGCAAATTTACCATTTTAAAGCCTCAAGTAAAAGCCTTTTCAGTTAAAATCATTATTTATAACTGTTCTAAATAATTTGTTTAAAGTTTACTAAAATCGTATTTTGAAGTCTGTATTTGTAAGCCCTATTTTTTCTATATATTTACAAAAAAAAGAGAACAACACCCGATGCAAAATCTTAAACAAAACTTTATTTTCTTATTCATATGTATTGCTTCAAAGGGGCAGGTTTTTACGCTGCAAAAACCGCCTGTCCACATCAAAAGCATCGAGTTTCGATCAGAAAACTCTTCCGAGCCTTTTCCAGTTCTCCAATTTAACGAAACGGCTCTTTTAAGTTTTGATGATCTGAACGCAGACGAATCGGACTATTATTATACACTACAACACTTCACCCACGATTGGAAAAAATCGGACTTGTTTGAATCAGAATACATAGAGGGTTTTGACAATCTAAGAATCCGAAATTACAAAAACTCATTCAACACATTACAACCCTATACACATTACCAACTTCGCATTCCCAACGAACAAACTCAACTCAAACTATCAGGAAATTATGCGATTTCTATTTACAACGATTCTGACGAACTTATTTTCAACCGTAGGTTTGTAATTTATGAGAGTACAGCCACAGTAGGTGTAGAAGTGGTTCGATCCAGAGACATGGAATATATCGAAAGCTCACAATCGGTTCAGTTTTCAATCAATACGCAAGAACTCGTAGTTCGAAATCCTTCTCAGGAAATCAAACCGGTAATTTTACAAAACTATATTTGGGATTCGGCTATTAGCAATCTCCTGCCTCAGTTCACTTTGGGGAACGTTTTGCACTACAAATACGATAAAGAAACGCGTTTTGAAGGCGGAAATGAATATTTGTATTTTGACACAAAAGACATACGCATTAGCAGTGGAAATGTATATGGAGTTCAACGAAAGGAATTGTACAACACCTACTTGTATTCAAATGAAGTAAGAGCCGGTCGGCCTTACTCGTATGCCCCAGATATCAATGGAGATTTTGTGATTCGAACACTCCAAGGAACCGACTCCACAATTGAGGCTGACTATTCAAGAGTGCATTTTTCGCTTCGAACCGAACCTCTGGCAGCATCGGCTGAAATTTTTGTAGTTGGCAGCTTCAATGATCATCAACTGGACGATCGTCATCAGCTTTATTACAACGAAATATTGGGCCAATACGAGGGAGAGGCGCTATTAAAACAAGGGTTTTACAACTATCATTTTGAATATCTAGAAGCTGGCAACACGCTCTATCCCAACCTAATTGGAGGAAGTCATTGGGAAACTGAAAACCAATACCTAGTGTTGGTATATCAGAAAAAATTTGGTCAACGACACGACAGTTTGATTGGTATTGGAACAGGAAGCTCATTAAACATTCGAAATTAGTTTTTTAATTTTCTAAAATTCAATATCTTAGCAAGAGAAGCCTCCTAACATCGCTCTTTTATGATTCATCAGGTTACACACGGCATATCTATTTCAGTTGAAACTGTTTTTAAGGGTACGTACTTTAAAAACTACCAAAGAGTATTTGCCTTTGCCTATCGAATTTCCATTCTAAATCAAAGCAAAGACTGTGTGCAATTAAAATCCAGACATTGGAAAATATTTGATGCATTGAACGCCTTAGACATTGTAGATGGCGAGGTTGTGGTAGGAGAAAAACCCATTCTTCATCCGGGGCAACACCACTCTTACTCCTCAGGCTGTTTGTTATCATCACCTATTGGAGCCATGCGCGGCTATTTTCGTATGGTCAATTTTACAACGTCAAAAAAATTCAGAGCTTACGTGCCTGCCTTTAAGTTGAATGCTCCATTTGCTATCAACTAAATATCTTTGGTTTTTTCGCCTTAAGTATCCTATCTTTGTATTACAATATTCTCAAAAAAAACAACCATGGCTTCAGGATTTTTTAAAATACCGCAACCAATCAACGAACCTGTTAAAGATTACTCAATAAATTCTCCAGAACGAGAAGAGGTTTTGGCGACCTACAAGTCTTTATACAGCCAGCAAGTTCAAGTTCCTTTGTATATAGGAGATTCTAAGGTTGTTACCAAGCAGCAAAAAAATATGTTTCCTCCCCACGATCATCAACACTGTGTGGGCAGCTACTCAATCGCTGATCAAGATCATATTGAAAAAGCAATTGAAGCCTCCCTTCAAGCTCGAACTTCCTGGGCCTCTATGGATTGGGAACAACGTGCTGCAATTTTTCTAAAAGCAGCTGACTTGATTGCTGGGCCTTATCGCTCAAAAATCAATGCTGCTACAATGATTGCACAATCCAAAACCATTCACCAAGCTGAAATTGATGCGGCTTGTGAGTTTATTGATTTTCTGACTTTCAACGTACAGTTCATGTCCGAAATCTACAGCGAGCAACCCATATCTTCGGAAGGAGTTTGGAATCGACTGGAGTATCGTCCTTTGGAAGGATTTGTATATGTAGTTTCCCCTTTTAACTTTACTGCTATTGCGGGAAATTTGTGCGCCAGTGCCGCTCTTATGGGAAATGTTGTGGTATGGAAACCTAGCGATCATCAGGTCTATTCTGCACAAGTGATTATGGGAATTTTCAAAGAAGCAGGGTTGCCAGATGGTGTCATCAATATGGTGATGGGAGATCCCGAAATGATCACCAATACTGTATTGAGTAACGCCGACTTCTCAGGAATTCACTTTACAGGATCTACGCATGTTTTTAAAAATATTTGGGGTAAAATTGGCGCCAATATTCAGCAATACAAAACATACCCTCGAATTGTAGGAGAAACAGGTGGAAAAGATTTTATTGTCGCCCATCCATCGGCAAACTCAAAGGTTGTATCGACCGCTATCGTCAGAGGTGCTTTCGAGTTTCAAGGACAAAAATGTTCTGCAGCCTCACGGGTATATCTACCTGAATCTATAGCAAATGAAGTGATTGAGAACGTCAAAAAAGATATAGCATCCATTAGAATAGGATCGCCTGAAAACTTTGAAAACTTTATCACAGCAGTAATTCATGAAGCCTCTTTTGACAAATTGACTGCGGTAATTGACCAAGTAAAACACGACAATAATGCTGAAATCGTAGCTGGAGGA
This sequence comes from Flavobacteriaceae bacterium, assembly GCA_029243385.1. GTDB lineage: Bacteria > Bacteroidota > Bacteroidia > Flavobacteriales > Flavobacteriaceae > JAQWSC01. Next base: position 78,007 of record JAQWSC010000007.1, read on the forward strand.
ACTTATGATAAGTCCCAAGGATATTTTATTTACCCTACGGTGATACTTACCAAAGATCCGCATTATTATACCATGGAAACCGAATTATTTGGTCCTGTAGTGACGATTTACATATATCCTGACAATGAGTGGGAAAAAACATTGAAATTGATAGACAACACTTCAGAATATGCACTTACGGGAGCTGTTATTTCTTCGGATCGAAGTGCTATTGCAACGGCAACAAAACTTTTGGTCAATGCAGCTGGAAATTTCTATATCAACGATAAACCAACAGGAGCCGTAGTCGGTCAACAGCCTTTTGGCGGAGCACGAGCTTCAGGAACCAACGATAAGGCTGGATCGAAGTTAAATCTTTTGCGATGGGTTTCTCCTCGATTGCTCAAAGAAACGCTTGTTCCTCCTACTGATTATCGCTATCCTTTTTTGGGAGAATAAATCGGTTTTACAAGGACAAATGCACTACTTTTTTGGTTTCAAAAAAAGGAGCTTCGAAATAATTGTTTAAATCGTAGCTTTTGGCAGTGGGAAAAGAGGATAATTCTTCAGTCAAATCTCCTCCCTTAAGATAAAGTATTCCATTGGGTAATTCGTGCCGACTCTTTTTTTTGATTTTACCTTGAACCAAAGCAACAAAATCAGTCATGTTGGTAACGGCTCTGCTTACAACAAAGTCATAGGAACCAGCAACTCGCTCGGAACGAACGTGTTCAGATGTTGCGTTTTTCAAACCCAATTCATCGATAACTGCCTGAACTACTTTGATTTTTTTACCCAAGGCATCAATGCAGTGAAACTGAGTTTCTGGAAACAGAATAGCAAGTGGAATTCCTGGGAAACCACCTCCTGTACCTACATCCAATATTTGAGCATTGGGAAGGAACGATTGCATTTTGGCTATTCCAAGTGAGTGAAGGACATGCCGTGTGTACAACGCATCAATATCTTTTCTGGAGATCACATTGATTTGTGCATTCCAGTGCTCATAAACCTTTTGAAGTTTTTCAAACTGAAGTTGTTGAAGAGGAGTTATTTCTGGAAAGCTTTTTAAAATTGTTTGCAAAATTGTCCGTTACATTTGCAACAAAAATAATTAAATTAAAAAGCATATTCATTAGAAATAACTAAAAACTATTGATTAGAAATGTATATTTTTGCTGTGAATAAATAAATAGGCAAACCTATGACTTCTAAAAACATTCCTACAATTAAGTTTTCTCGTAATGATGCTAAGGGATTTTTTAAAATCCTGAATAAAAGAGTCAACCAATACTTTAAAGAGCATGATATTAGCAAAACAGGTAATTGGAAATTGTATGTAAAAACATTCATTATGTTTTCAATTTATATGGTGCCTTACTTTTTAATGTTAACCATTGAGATGAATCAGTGGTTGCAATTGGGGCTCACTGTTTTGATAGGTATTGGCATGGCAGGAGTAGGAATGAATGTGATGCATGACGGAAATCACGGATCGTACTCCAAGCACTCCTGGGTAAACAAACTTATGGGATCCAGTATTTATATTTTAGCAGGAAATGTGTACAACTGGAAAGTGCAACACAATGTACTTCATCACACTTACACAAATATTCAGGGACATGATGAGGATTTGGATGCAGGAAGAATCCTTCGTTTTTCAAAAAATGCTCCATGGAAGCGATTTCATAAATTTCAACATTATTACTCGATTTTCATTTACGGGCTTCTTACATTGAACTGGGTATTAACAGCTGATTACACGCAAATGAAGCGTTACATCAAACGAAAATTGAACGGAAAAGTAGGCCCTCTTAAACCTGTTAAAGAGTGGAGCACCTTGGTGTTTACCAAAATACTTTATGTGGCTATTTGGATTGTTTTGCCTATGATTTTTATCGATGTGGCATGGTGGAAAATCCTCATTGGTTTTTTTGTAATGCACTATACAGCAGGATTGATTTTGAGTTTGATTTTTCAACTTGCACACATTACAGAAGATGTGGTAATGCCTTTACCTGACAACACAGGAACCATTAAAAATACGTGGGCAATTCATCAACTGTTTACCACTGTAAATTTTTCTACCAAAAACAAAATCATGAACTGGTTTTCGGGAGGTCTTAACCATCAGGTTGAGCACCATATTTTCCCCCATATTTGCCACATTCATTATACTCAAATCGCTAAAATTGTGAAAGAAACTGCCAAAGAGTTTAATCTTCCTTACAACGAACACAATACCACGCGAAAAGCCTTGGCCTCTCATTTTCGTTTTTTGAAGCAAATGAGTAGAAAACCCTCCGTGGCACTATAAATACAAAACAACTAATGAGTAACCATTTATCTGATCGAATAAACAGCTTGCCTGTTTCCGCAACCCTTGCTATGGCCGCAAAAGCCAGAGAGTTAAAAAATCAAGGGAATGACATTATTGGCTTGAGTTTGGGAGAACCCGATTTTAATACGCCTGAGTTTATCAAAGAGGCTGCCATTCAAGCCGTTCACGACAATTACAACTCATACACCCCAGTTGATGGATATCCAGAATTGAAAGACGCGATTTGTTCCAAATTCAAACGCGATAATGGTCTTGATTATTCACCTTCTCAAATAGTGGTCTCAACCGGCGCAAAGCAATCCATTGCCAATGCTGTTCAAGTTCTTATCAATCCGGGAGATGAGGTATTGTTACCTGCCCCTTATTGGGTAAGCTATTCAGCTATTGCGATTTTGGCAGAAGGAGTTCCTGTTGAAATTCCTTCCAGCATCGATACTGATTTTAAAATCAGCCCCGAACAACTAGCGGCTGCTATTACTCCCAAAACCAAAATGGTTATTTTCAATTCGCCCAACAACCCTAGTGGATCTGTATATACCGAAGCGGAATATCGAGCGTTGGCTAAAGTATTGGAAAAACATCCTGACATCTATGTGTTGTCTGATGAAATATACGAGCACATCAATTATGGTGTGGGTAATTTTAGTTTTGCAGCTATCGAAAGTATGTACGATCGAACTATCACTGTCAATGGAGTTGCAAAAGCTTTCGCAATGACAGGATGGCGCATTGGATATATCGGAGCTCCTGAATGGATCGCCAAAGCCTGTACCAAAATGCAGGGACAAATTACCAGTGGTGCCAACTGTATTGCCCAACGAGCAACTATTGCTGCATTGGAAGCACCCGTAAGCAATATCCAATACATGATTGATGAGTTTGAATCACGAAGAGAAATGGTATTGGAACTTTTAGGAGACATCAAAGGGTTTCGACTCAATCAACCCAAAGGAGCTTTTTATGTATTTCCCGATATTTCGGCATTTTTTGGAAAAACCCTTCAAGGAGTAACCATCAAAAACGCGAGTGATTTTGCTTTGTTTTTATTAGAAAAAGCCCATGTAGCTACCGTAACGGGAGAAGCCTTTGGAAGTCCAAACTGCATTCGTATTTCCTATGCAGCTTCTGTAGAAAATCTTCAAGAGGCTATTAAGCGAATTACTAAAGCTGTTGCCTAAAGACTAACGTTTTCTCCAAAAGAAAGGGGTAATCAACATTAGAACGGTAAAAAGTTCCAGCCTACCAAGAAGCATTAGGAACGAGCACCACCATTTTCCCAAAACAGGCATTGTTGCAAAAGTACTGGAAGGTCCAAAGTCGCCCAAAGCGGGACCAACATTACCTAATGAAGATGCAGAGGCACCAATAGCATTTTCAAAATCGAGACCCATTGCAGAAAGAACTCCCGCCCCAAGAATAAACGAAATCAAATAGAAAATAAAAAATGCCAGTACATTATAAACCACTGGGCGGTCAATGGTTTTGTTGTTGTATCGAACAGGGATGATAGCGTTGGGATGCAACGAGCGTTTGAATTCTAAAAACCCATTTTTTATCATAATTAGATGACGAATCACTTTGACACCTCCAGAAGTAGACCCGGCCGAGCCTCCCAAAAACATAAGCGAAAAGAAAAACAATGTCAAAAAGGGTGTCCATTGCGTAAAATCAGCTGACACAAAACCCGTAGTAGTTACCACTGCTACAATTTGAAACAACCCGTGTCGAAAGGCACTTTCATAGGCTCCCCAAACTTGTGGGAATTGATCGCTTTGAACAATGGTTTTATTGCTCAAAAGAACTCCCACCACAATGAATAAAAATATACCCAAAAAAGTAGCGTACCATTTGAACTCTTCGTCTTGAAGTATTTTTTGGATTCTACCTTTGAAAGCAAAGTAACTTAGCACAAAATTAGCTCCTCCCAAAAACATAAAAAGGATAATGATGTATTGAATAGCGGGTACATCGTTCCAAAAAGAAAGACTGTTGTTTTTGGTCGAAAATCCACCGGTAGCAACGGTACTCATAGCATGATTAATAGCGTCAAAAAAGGACATTCCTGCTACGGACAACAATAGCGTCTCAGCTACCGTATATCCTACATAAATAAACCACAGGCGTTTGGCTGTGTCGCTAATTCTAGGGTGAATTTTATCACCACTAATACCTGGGGCTTCAGCAGAAAACAATTGCATTCCCCCAATTCCCAATAAGGGTAAAATTGCGATAGCCAATACAATGATTCCCATACCGCCTAGCCAGTGCGTCGTACTTCTCCAAAACAACAATCCTTTGGGAAGCGCCTCGACATCGGTAATAACGGATGCACCCGTGGTAGTGTATCCAGAGATGGTTTCAAAAAAAACATTAGTAACCGAAGGAATTGCTCCGGTTACCAAATAGGGCATTGTTCCGGAAGCGGCAACAATAAGCCAGCCCATGGTCACTATTAAGTATCCTTCTCGCTTTTTGACTTCTTTGTGGTGATTTTTAGTCAAGAACATGACCAATCCTCCTATTCCCACAGTAAGCAATGCTGCAAGCGTTATTCCTTGAGTAGCACCGTCTTTGTATATGGCGCTTACTATGCCAGAAAAAATCATAGCGGCACCATTGAATAGAAGCAAAAGCCCCATAATGTGCACAATGATTTTATAATTTAACTTCATCTAATTAGTTATAAAAACAAACGTTCTACACGTTTGATAGAACGAGGCAAACAACACACCAGCACTCGATCTCCGGGTAGAATTTCAAAATCCCCCAAAGCGATAATACCTTTTCCCTCGCGAATAACTCCGCCAATAGAAGCAGAACGAGGAAATTCAAAATCTTTGATTTTTTTGCCCAACACTTTTGATTGTTCATTAACAATAAACTCTAGAATTTCTGCATTCATATTGTGAAGCTTGGCAACATCGACCACATCTCCTCGACGAACATATCGGAATATGGAGTTGGCCGCCAATAATTTTTTATTAATAAGGGTGTCAATTCCTATTGACTGAGAAAGCTCAAAATAATCAATATTTTCAACCAAAGCGATGGTTTTTTTAACGTTTTTGGACTTTGCCATAAGGCAAGTCATAATGTTGGTTTCTGAATTTCCAGTTACGGAAATAAAAGCATCCATGTCGGTAAGGTTTTCTTCGTTGAGTAAATCAACGTCACGACCGTCTCCATGAATGACGAGCGTTTGTGGCAACATATCAGCGATTTCATTGGCTTTTGTTTTGTTGATTTCAACCAACTTAACGTAGTACCCTCTCTCAGACAAATCGCGGGCGGTTTTGATACCTACTCGACCGCCCCCCAAAATCATTACATTTTGGATTTTTTCTTTGGAAGATCCCATCAGGTTATACAATTCGTCAACCCCTTCAGGTAGGGTAGTAAAATATACCTGGTCGTGTTTGTTAAAAACCGTATCTCCTCTAGGAATCATGGTAAATTGTGTGCCCGAACGCTGAATGGCAATGGGCATAAAGTGAACTCCAGGATACACTTCGGCAGCTTCTTTTACTGTTTTACCAATAAAAGGCGCTCCTTCTTGAAGTGTGGTTCCTCGCATGGTAAGAGCTCCATCTTCAAACTCGTGACTGTTGCTAAAAGCCGACTGGTCAATAAGAAGTTGTATTTCATCGGAGGCCAATTCTTCTGGAGAAATCAATTCATCGATTCCCAACGATTTGAAATCAATGTCACCAATACTGCTCACGTATTCGGTATTGGAAATTCGAGCCACTGTACTTTTAACTCCTAATTGTTTGGCTAATACACAGGTCGTAAAGTTGGTGGTTTCCGAGGAGGTTACAGCAATCATTAAGTCAGCCGAGGAAACCGCAGCTTCGTTAAGTACTGTGAGTGATGCAGAATTTCCTTTTACTACTTTGATATCAAGGTGGGTGTCGGCATAGGTCAAGTTTGCTTTTTCATTGTCAATCAAGGTAATATCTTGAGACTCAAAGGAAAGTAGTTTAGCCAAATGGAATCCGACTTCACCAGCACCTGCAATTATAATTTTCATGTTATTCAGTTGAATACTACCGCAAATATATCCCTAAATTATGAATTGCCTTGTTTTTTTTTAATCTGGCTCTTCTGAATCTAACCAAGGTAGGCTGACAAGAATTATTATTCACCGAGCACCTTGCAACTTTTACTCGATGAATCACAACACGACCTGAAAATTTAAAAACTGTCTTTTTTTAAATCTTTAATTTTGATTAACCAACTCCCTCACAGCAGTTATTTTGGCCAAATCACGCCGCGGTATCGCAAGTTCTGTATTTTGATTATAAATACTTGGACCATCTGAAATTGTGGTTGTAGTTGGGGATACGTTAACAATAGGTGCAGAAGACCCAGGGTTGTATGCATGAACATAGCTTCTGATTTTTGAAGTAGCTTAATCAATAGTCTTAATTTGATTTTCTGCGGTAATTGTAGTCAAACTAGTATTGACTTCTCGAAAAAAGTTAGGTCTCCATCCGAACGGTCTCTGTCCAAGGCGCATAGCCGTCCCGTTCTACAAGTAAGTTAATAACGCCGTTTGTCAATTTTAAATCTGTGACTGGAGTTTCCAAATTCTGAATTAATATCAGACTCATAGAACATATTCCCATCAATATTAATTTTAAATTCGTGTCAAATACTGGAACTTTAGTGGCGGTGGTTACTTCTGTGGCGTTTGGAAATTTAGCCCCATTCAAATATATATTGTAAAAAAATCAAATTTAATTGATAATTTGAATAAATATACAATTCAAAAATATTCAAAACCAACTGCCTTTAAAGGATCGCGTTAGCAAAATCATATTGTTGTAAAATATTTTAAAAACTACTTTTTGAGAAAAATATTTATGAATGGAAATGGAATCGCTTATCTTTGACAAAAAGAAATCTATGAGCCAACCCGTAACACCTTACGATGATCAATCCCGAGGTAAAAAAGAACAAGTTACCGAAATGTTCGATACGATTTCTAACGAATATGACGGCCTCAATAGAGTCATTTCATTTGGAATTGATTTACGTTGGCGCAAAAAAGTCATTCAATGGGTCGCTTCTTTTTCTCCTGATGCAGTATTAGACATTGCAACGGGAACGGGTGATTTGGCAGTAGCCCTATGTAAAACTAGTGCAACCAAAATTGTTGGATTGGACATTTCTCCTGGAATGTTGGCCGTAGGAAAACAAAAAGTAAAACAACACAATGCAGAGAATCGCGTAACTATGATTTTGGGAGATGGAGAAAAACTCCCCTTTGAAGACGCACATTTTGATGCTGTAACCATTGCTTTTGGGGTTCGAAATTTTGAAAATCTAGATCAAGGCCTTTCGGAAGTGTATCGTGTGTTGAAAAAAAACGGAGCATTGGTTGTTTTGGAAACATCAGTCCCTACCCATCCTATTTATAAAATGGGTTATTTTATCCATACTCGTTTATTGCTTCCTCTAATTGGTCGCGTTTTTTCAAAAGACAAAGTCGCTTACTCCTATCTATCGGAATCGGCTGCAAAATTCCCTTTTGGCAATGCCTTCAACAATATTTTACAAAAAAATGGGTTTACTCAAACAAAGCATTATCCCCAAACGATGGGAGTAGCTACTATTTATGTAGCTAGAAAATGATTTTTTAATTCCCTTTTTAATGAGAATTTTATTTCTTGTTTTAGCGATTTTTATTCTAGCACCAGCTGCTCATGGGCAACGTCGTTCCAAAGAGAAAGTTATCAACTTGCAAAATTTTGACAAAAAAAAACTGCGATTTGGCTATTATATAGGAGTGAATTCTTACAATTATAAAGTCGAATACAAAAAACTATTGCCCGAAGTACTAGTAAAACCCACTACGGGTTTTAATATCGGTTTGGTTGCCGATTATCGCGTTTTTGAATATATGAACCTCCGCTTTGAACCCGGACTTTCGTCAACACAAAGAGAATTGAATTTTTTGGATCGAAGCGGCTTTACCAAAAACTCGGACACACTACGAACCGTAAAATCGACCTACATACACCTCCCCTTGCTTCTAAAATTCAGTACCAAACGGCTTAATAATATACGTCCTTATTTGCTGGGTGGAATAGCCACTTCGATTAATTTGTCCAGCAATCAAGACAGTCCCGATGACAATGTCAATAGGGTGTTTCGAACCAAAACCAATACCTTTTATTATGAATTAGGTTTTGGAATTGATTTTTACCTGTATTATTTTAAATTTTCTCCGTCTATTCGCGGTGTTTTTGCCATCAGCGACGAACTGGTTCCTGATATTGATCCCAACAGTCCATGGACCAAAAACATCAGCGGTTTAAAAACCCGAGGCATTTTTATAAACTTTACATTTCACTAGCTGCCTTTCTTCGTGTTTCGCTAAGTAAAATAGCTGTTGCTGTAGCAACATTCAAACTTTCGGTTTGCTGAGTATTCCCATATCTTGGGATGGAAAGTGTTTGACTCAATCGTTTTTTTGTAGCCTCACTCAAGCCATTGGCTTCATTGCCTAACACCCAAATTCCTTGTTTAGGGATAGAAGTTTCGTAAATAGAAGTTCCATGCATATCAGCGCCCAAAACAGGAACAGGACATGTTGCTAAAAAGTTGTCAAAATCCACATAATGAACCCCGACTCTACTCAACGACCCCATGCTGGACTGCACAACTTTGGGGTTGAAGCAATCTACAGTATCTTTGGAACAAACCAAATCACGAATCCCAAACCAATCGCACAAGCGAATAATGGTTCCTAAATTTCCAGGATCGCGAACCGAATCGAGCCCAACCAAAAAGTCATTAAATGAAACATTTTGAGGCTCAGGCAATGAAAAAATAGCAAAATGCCCCGAAGGATGGGTCAACGCACTGATGTATTTTAGTTCATTAGATGTTATAGAAACTCCCTTTTTGATGGCTCCAAAAACTTCGAGCTGTTCTGAGTACAACACCTTTAACTCTAAAGGACTTGCTAAAAATTCCTTAATCGATTTTTCTCCCTCAACAAAAAAAGAATTTTCTTGAATTCTGTATTTTTTTTGATGCAGGCTTTTGGCCTTTTTTAATTCGTTTTTCGTAACCATCAAAATGATGTATTTTTGATTTTTATTAGTAAGCGGATCTTTTTTGAAACCAACCTTGACAAAAATACCATTAATTCTTATCATTCTCACTCTCCTCACCGGATGCAGTGTTACCAATCAATTGGAGTCTAGCGAACTGCTATTGACCAAAAACAGATTGTATGTAGATGAAATTCGAGAAACCAATGATACGCTCAAGAATTTATTACTTCAAAAACCCAACAAACGGTTTCTTGGAATCCCGACTAGAGTTCATTTGTACCAATGGGCCAATGAAGATACCGACTCTCTTTTTGAAGCGTGGCTAGATAAAAAGCCCAATCGTCGCAAACGCATGAATGCGTGGTTTTCCAAAAAACAAGTGACTGCAATTAAGAATACGAAAGTTCAGTTTCAAGATTGGAAAAAACAAACAGGAGAAGCTCCTACAGTCATTGACTCATTAGAAATTCTTCAGTCGGTAGATAATTTGATAACATTTCAAAACAACAAAGGATATTTTAATGCCAAGGCGGATTTTGAGATTTTACCTTCAAAAAACAACAAACAGTTGGCGCAAGTTCACTACCGTGTTGATAAAGGCATTCCTTTTTATTTGGACAGTATTTCAACTTCCATTGCTTCTCCCGTCATTGATTCGATTTACCAACTCCATAAAAATAAATCGTTCCTCAAAGCAGGCAATCAATTTGATGCGCAAGACTTTGACAATGAGCGCGACCGGCTTTATAGCTTGTTTCGAAATTCTGGTGTATTTAACTTTCAACTCAATTCGATTTTATTTGAAGTTGCTTGGGATACATTAGGAAGCGATTTTCTATTGCCTGTTTTGGTAAAAATTTCCGACTTTCAAAAAAGCGATCCCGAAACAGGAACCGTTCAAATTCCTTACCAATTACACACCATTAAAGAAGTAAACATTTTTACTGATGAACGCGCTCAATATAGAACGCTCCCATACACAGATTCGATTCATTATCGCAATCACATTGTTTATTCCAAAGGAAAACTGCGTTACAAACCTAAAACCCTCTCTAGCGCAACCACAATAAAAAAAGGAAATTATTACAGCGATCGGGAGCGTACCGCTACATTTCAGGGTTTCAGCAGGCTACAAAGCTTCTTATACCCCTCTATAAGTTATGAGTATGCCGAAAACTCTGAATCGGATTTAATCGCAAACATACTACTTACCCCCAAAGATCGGTACTCGTTACGATTTGGTTTTGACCTTACCCACTCCAATATTCAAGATTTGGGAATTGCTTTCGAAAACTCATTAATCAGTCGCAATGTTTTTAGAGGAGCCGAAACATTGGAAATGTCGGTAAGAGGAACCATCGGTAAATCGGGTAATGAAACTATTTCTGAAATTGGAGCTGATATACAAATTAACATTCCGCGCGTTTTATTACCTTTTAAACTAAGCACCCTAATTCCACCTTCGATGTCGCCCAGCACTCAAATTGCTTTTGGAACGAGTATTCAAGAAAATATCGGTTTGGATCGGCAAAATTTTACAGCAGGAGTTTCTCTCAACTGGAAACCAAATCCCTTTAAAACATTTCGTTTGGGATTGCTAAATTTTGAATTGGTTAACAATAGAAATACACAGAATTATTTCAATGTTTACAATAGCTCGTTCAGCGAAATAAATAGTATCTCCCAAAATACGAATACCAACTCTAGCTATTTGGATACCAACAACAACCTTATTGTTCCCATTGGAATCAATAGTTTTATAAACGATGTTCTCAATCAAACTATTTCGGTTGGAGGAGACGCCTCTGAACGCGTTCGAATTATTGATGAACGAAAAAAACGTTTAACTCAAAACAATCTGATTATCGGTTCAACTTTTAGCTACACTAGGAGTGATCGAAAAGATGTATTGGATGAAAATTATTCCCAGTTTAGAGTAAATTTTGAATTTGCAGGATCGTTGTTAAATGCATTATCTGGTCCTTTGAATCTAGAAACAGATACTGCTTCAGACCAATTGGAGCTTTTTGAAGTTGTATTTTCCCAATTTGCCAAAACAGAAATCGATTACATTCGTCATTGGAAATTATCAGAAAACAATGTTTTGGCAATGAGAAGTTTTGTGGGGCTGGCCGTTCCTTTTGGAAACTCCAATAGCATTCCTTTTTCCAAATCGTATTTTTCTGGAGGATCCAACGACAACCGCGCTTGGGATGTGTACCGATTGGGTCCTGGAAGTAGTGGCGGAATAAATGAGTTTAATGAAGCTAACTTCAAATTAGCATTTAATTTAGAATACCGATTTGGACTTTTTGGAAGTTTGGGTGGAGCGCTTTTCACTGATATCGGAAATATTTGGAACGTGTTTGATAATGACACCGATCCAAAACGCACTTTTGGAGGGTTTGATGATCTCAGTGAATTAGCCATTGGTACTGGTTTTGGGCTGCGTTACGACTTTAATTACTTGGTTTTACGCCTCGATACTGGATTCAAAACTTACAACCCTGCACTGGAAAAATCAGCACGATGGAACACACAGTACAAATTAAAAAATGCTGTATTCAATATCGGTATCAATTATCCTTTCTAAGCTCATATATTCTTATTATTTTTGCCAACGTTTAATAACCATAATCCAATAAAATGAGTCATCAAATTCAACCTGGTGTTGCCACAGGAAAAGAAGTTCAAGAAATTTTTAAACTTGCCAAAGAAAAAGGGTTTGCCTTACCTGCGGTCAATGTAATCGGGTCAAACACTATCAACGGAGTTCTCGAAACTGCTGCAGCACTCAATGCTCCTGTTATCATTCAATTTTCAAACGGAGGTGCACAATTCAACGCCGGTAAAGGACTCTCAAACGAAGGACAACAGTCTGCAATTGCTGGAGCAATTGCTGGAGCCAAACACGTACATGAAATGGCTGTCGCATACGGAGTACCTGTTATTCTTCATACCGATCACGCAGCAAAAAAATTATTACCTTGGATTGACGGTCTATTAGATGCAAGCGAAGCGCACTTTAAAGCTACTGGAAAATCATTGTTTAGTTCTCACATGATTGATTTATCTGAAGAGCCATTGGAGGAAAATATTGAAATTTGCAAGACATACCTAGAGCGTATGAGCAAAATGGGAATGACCTTGGAAATCGAGCTGGGAATCACAGGAGGTGAAGAAGACGGCGTTGACAACAGTGATGTTGATGTTTCCAAATTATACACACAACCCGAGGAAGTTGCTTATGCTTACGAAGAGCTGTCCAAAGTAAGTGACCAATTTACCATTGCAGCTGCTTTTGGAAACGTTCATGGAGTTTACAAACCAGGAAATGTAAAATTGACGCCAAAAATTCTTAAAAATTCACAAGAGTATATTTCCGAAAAATACAATGTAGCACACAACACCATTGATTTTGTTTTTCACGGAGGATCAGGCTCCACTGTGGAAGAAATTAGAGAAGGGATTAGCTACGGAGTTATCAAAATGAACATTGATACAGATATGCAATATGCATTTATGGCTGGAGTTAGAGACTATATGGATGACAAATCTGACTACTTACAGCAGCAAATTGGAAATCCCGAAGGAAGCGATGTTCCTAACAAAAAATATTACGATCCAAGAGTTTGGTTGAGAGCAGGTGAAAGTAGTTTTATTGCTCGTTTGAAACAAGCTTTTGAAGACTTGAACAACGTCAACACTTTGTAGTTGTTTAAAGATTGCTATCTTTATTCTAAATTTCTAACTCATGGCTTGGTTTAAAAGAACTGAAAAAGGGATTCAAACCTCCACAAAGGAAAAAAAAGACACTCCAGAAGGATTGTGGTACAAAACCCCAACTGGAAAAATTGTTGACACTGAAGAACTCTCTGAAAACGCCTATGTTTCTCCAGAAGATGACTACCACGTCCGGATTGGCAGCAAAGAATATTTTGAGATATTGTTTGATGATGGGAAATTCAAGGAAATTGAAGAAACATTGTCATCCAAAGATCCTTTGAAATTCGTTGATACCAAGAAATACAAAGACCGTCTTCAAGCTGCTCATAAAAAAACAGGACTTAAAGACGCTATACGAGTTGGAGTTGGAAAATCTGGAGGTCATAATCTGGTCATTGCTTGTATGGACTTCGGGTTTATTGGTGGCTCTATGGGGTCTGTTGTAGGTGAAAAAATTGCTCGTGCTGCCGACTACTCTTTAAAACACAAAACCCCTTTATTGGTAATTTCCAAATCGGGTGGAGCCCGAATGATGGAGGCTGCGCTTTCGCTGATGCAAATGGCAAAAACCTCTACCAAACTAGCACAATTAGACGACGCTAAAATACCTTACATTTCGCTGTGTACCGATCCAACCACTGGCGGAACAACGGCTTCTTTTGCCATGTTGGGAGACATTAATATCGCTGAACCGGGTGCATTGATTGGGTTTGCGGGTCCTCGAGTTGTTAAAGACACCACCGGAAAAGATTTGCCCAAAGGGTTTCAAACTTCTGAATTTCTCAAAGAGCACGGTTTTCTTGACTTCATCGTACATCGAAAAGAATTGAAAGACAAAATCAACCTGTATTTAAACCTCATTTTAAATCGTTAATTTTTCTTATCCAAAAAAAAACAATTATATTTAAATAACTTTTAATCTAAAAATCATTCCCCAATGAAAACCAAATTAACCCTACTTCTATTAGCATTTATCTTTTTAACTTCCTGTTCTTCTTCAAAAGACTATTTTCAACCACGCGTATCTTATAATGATTTTGTTTCTCATTTAGATGCTGGATATGTTTACACAGAAACAGATAAAGATCCATTAGAAAAACTAACACTTCAGAACAACGATTGCACCATTGTAAGTTTTGATGAAGATGGAAACGATTTTTTGGCTCAGCCAGGTCATCGTCCCAAAAAAGGAAGATATATGGTGTTTTATGAGTACTTAAAATACTTTCTTAAAGAAGAAAATAATGAGATTTTTAAAATTGGCATCGCCATTCGGGTAATTGCAAAAATCCAAACAAACTCGAATGGAGTAGATTTGGGCTCTATGTCCTCTTTGGGAGAGGCTTATAAAAATTCGCAACTTACAGGTGCTTACACAATGTCGGTAGTAGGCATTGAATCGCAAGAAATTAGTAATTTAATTCCTATTTTTCCACTACGAATCAATGAGGATTCGCAGAAAATTATCGAAGAAAATGTAGCTAAGATCAAAAATTTAATATACGATGAAGCCACTGTAATTTCGCCAAGTAAAATTAGTAAGCGTTCTTCGTCTATCTAGCTTCATGAACTATTTATCGAATCACAAGGCACACCTCTCGACAAAATAGCGAAAGTTTCATAATTTAGTCCTATATTTGCCGCTCCAACAGAAAATCTGTTGGCTACATAATAATCATTTACATAAATATTGGCATGTATTTAACAAAAGAAGTTAAGGAAGAGATTTTCAAAAAACACGGAAAATCTGAAAAAGACACCGGTTCGACAGAGGGACAAATCGCATTGTTTACCCACCGAATCAATTATTTAACAGGACACCTCAAAGAAAATCGTAAGGATTTTAATACCGAACGTTCCCTCGTAATGTTGGTAGGAAAGCGAAGAAGCCTGTTGGATTATTTAAAACGAAAGGATATCAATAGATATCGTGCGATTATCAAAGAATTGAATATAAGAAAATAACCAAAAAGAGGCCTAGTGCCTCTTTTTTTTACTGAAAAAGCATCATAGGTTTTTCATTGGGGTATCTACGACAACAACACAACAACAACCCTTTTTTTAATTTATAAATGAAAAAATATGATACCTAAAACCTTTACTGAGTCTATAGACTTAGGCGATGGAAGAATCATTACCATCGAAACAGGAAAGCTTGCCAAGCAAGCCGACGGTTCAGCAGTCATTCGATTGGGAAATGCTATGTTATTAGCAACCGTTGTATCGGCTCGAAAAGCCAGTCCTGTCGATTTTTTACCACTTACAGTAGATTATCGCGAAAAATTTGCCTCTGCAGGAAGATTCCCAGGTGGATTCTTTAAGCGAGAAGCAAGACCTAGCAACGACGAAATATTGACCATGCGATTGGTCGATCGTGTATTGCGTCCTCTATTTCCGAAAGATTATCACGCCGAAACGCAAGTGATGATTCAACTGATGTCTCATGACGACGATGTTATGTGTGATGCCCTTGCTGGACTAGCAGCCTCCACAGTGATTCAATTGTCTGATATTCCTTTTGAATATCCTATCTCTGAAGCTCGTGTAGGAAGAATTGACGGAAAGTTTGTTATCAACCCCAGCCGAACGCAGCTTGAAGAATCAGACATCGATATTATGATCGGTGCAAGCGAAGATTCTGTTGCCATGGTAGAAGGTGAATTTGACGAAATTTCTGAAGAAGAAATGGTAGAAGCCATCAAGTTCGGCCACGAAGCTATCAAAGTTCAAATCGCTGCACAAATTCGTCTTGCGGAAGCTGTAGGTAAAAAAGCAACTCGCGAATACGAACAAGAAGAAAGCGATGATGCTATTGCTGCCAAAGTTAATGAAGCAGCCTATCAAAAGTGTTACGATATAGCCAAATCCGGTTCATCCAAACAAGAGCGCGGCGAAAAGTTTGGTCTGGTTAAAGACGAAGTTATTGCTCTGTTTAGTGAAGAAGAGCAAGAAGAAAAAGGCCACTTAATATCTAAATATTTCAGCTCAACTCAAAAAGAAGCAGTTCGTGAAGTAGTCTTGGCCGAAGGAAAACGATTGGACGGAAGACAAACAGACGAAATCCGTCCTATTTGGTGTGAAGTTGATTATTTGCCTTCTACACACGGATCTTCAATTTTTACTCGAGGAGAAACACAAGCATTAGCGACCGTTACTTTGGGAACTTCCAGAGAAGCGAATATTATTGATTCGCCTTCTCATCAAGGAGAAGAAAATTTTTATTTGCACTACAATTTCCCGCCGTTTTGTACGGGTGAAGCGCGCCCACTTCGTGGAACTTCACGAAGAGAAATTGGTCATGGAAACCTGGCTCAACGTGCTCTTAAAAAAGTAATGCCTGACAATTGTCCTTATACCGTTCGTATTGTATCGGAAGTGTTAGAATCTAACGGATCGTCCTCAATGGCCACGGTTTGTTCTGGAACTATGGCACTTATGGACGCAGGAGTTCAAATTCGTAAACCTGTTTCAGGAATTGCTATGGGATTGATTTCCGATGGAGAGCGATACGCTGTATTGTCTGATATTTTGGGAGATGAAGATCACCTTGGTGATATGGACTTTAAGGTGACCGGAACCGAAGATGGGATTACCGCATGTCAAATGGACATCAAAATCAAAGGATTGTCCTATGAAATTTTAGTAAAAGCGCTGAAACAAGCTCTTGATGGTCGTTTGCACATTTTGGAAAAACTAGTAGCTACTATTGCTGCACCCGCAGAAGATGTGAAGCCACATTCGCCTAAAATGGTAACTCGAAGAATTCCCAACGATTATATCGGTGCCCTAATTGGACCTGGTGGAAAAGTAATTCAAGAGTTGCAAAAAGAAACAGGATGTACGATTGTTATTAACGAGGATCCTGAAACCGAAGAAGGAATCGTGGAAATTTTAGGAACTTCAGCTGAGGGAATTGATGCTGTGCTCGCTAAAATTGACTCGATTACGTTCAAGCCCGAAAAAGGAGCTACTTATTCTGTAAAAGTTATCAAGATGTTAGATTTTGGAGCTGTTGTGGAGTATATAGAAGCTCCTGGAAACGAAGTTTTGTTACACGTTAGTGAATTGGCATGGGAACGTACAGAAAACGTGTCAGATGTAGTCAACATGGGAGATGTTTTCGATGTGAAGTATTTTGGAGTGGATCCGAGAACTCGCAAAGAAAAGGTATCTCGAAAAGCCTTGTTAGAAAAACCTGAAGGCTATGTTGAGCGTCCACCGCGTAGAGACAATAATAGACGCGATAACCGAGGAGGTGATCGCAATCGCAATCGAAATAGAGACTAAAACTCTTTTCGATTCTTAAAACAAAAACCATCAAATTGCGATTTGATGGTTTTTTTATTTGTTCTCAATGTGTATTCCTTAGTTACTTTGCGATATTTACCACACGAGTTTCACGAATCACAGTAACTTTTACTTGACCTGGATAGGTCATATCGGTTTGGATTTTTTGAGATATTTCAAAAGAAAGTTGAGCCGCAACATCATCAGAAACCTTTTCGCTTTCAACCATGACCCGAAGCTCTCTACCTGCTTGAATGGCATAGGCCTTTGTGACTCCCGTAAATTCATAAGCAATATCTTCCATTTCTTTAAGTCGTTGGATATAACTATCTAACACCTGTCGTCGAGCTCCAGGACGAGCACCCGAAATCGCATCACAAACCTGTACAATGGGAGAGATAAGATTTTTCATTTCGATTTCATCGTGGTGCGCACCAATGGCGTTGCATACATCTTCTTTTTCTCCGTATTTTTCTGCCCATTGCATTCCCAAAATAGCGTGAGGAGTTTCTGTTTCTTCTTCTGGTACTTTTCCAATATCGTGGAGCAGTCCTGCACGCTTGGCTACTTTGGCATTGAGACCCAATTCAGAAGCCATCACACCGCAAAGTTTTGCCACCTCGCGAGAGTGTTGCAATAAGTTTTGACCGTATGAAGATCGATACTTCATTCGACCCACAGCTTTTATAAGTTCGGGGTGAAGGCCGTGGATTCCCAAATCAATAACAGTTCGTTTTCCTACTTCAATAATTTCAGATTCAATTTGCTTGGTTGTCTTAAGAACCACTTCTTCAATTCGAGCAGGGTGAATACGCCCATCAGTAACCAGTTTGTGTAACGATAAACGTGCAACTTCTCTTCGAACCGAATCGAAACATGAAAGAATAATTGCTTCTGGAGTATCGTCAACAACAATTTCAACACCAGTAGATGCTTCAATGGCACGAATGTTTCGACCTTCTCGACCAATAATCCGTCCTTTGACATCATCCGATTCTAAATTAAAAACCGACACACAGTTTTCTACTGTTTCTTCTGTTCCTATTCGTTGAATGGTGCTAATAACTATTTTCTTTGCTTCTTGCTGAGCGGTTAATTTGGCTTCTTCAATAACGCTTTGGGCAAAGGCTAACGCATCGGATTTGGCTTCTTCTTTCAGTGAGCTAATGAGCTGTTGCTTGGCTTCGTCGGCTGATAGGCCTGAAATTGATTCCAATTGGCTGACATGATTTTGATGAAGTTTTTCGAGTTCCTCTTTTTTCTTGTCAATATATTCTGACTTTTTGTTTAAACTTACCAGCTTGTCTTCAAGAGATTGATTGAGGCGCTTGTTTTTCGATATTTCATTGGACACCTGAGACTCTTTATCACGAATACGCTTTTGCGCCTCATTCATCTTGTTCTCTTTAGAAGCCATGACCTTGTCATGTTCACTCTTAAGCTCTAAAAACTTTTCTTTTGCCTGAAAGAGTTTGTCTTTTTTAATAATTTCACCTTCTTTTTTGGCTTCTCGAATAACTTGAGAGGCTTCTTTCTTAGCATTGGAAATTGTTTTATTTGCACTGCTTTTTTCAAGAATTTTTGAAATAATCAGTCCCAGTACAATTCCAGCAATACCAAAAGCGATGGTATAGGTATTAAATTCCATTTTGTTTGTTTTTTTAAATAAAAAAAGCCCACATCAATAAGGTTTTGTATAAACTCATATTAAACAGGTTTGAGGCTACTAAGTTGGTCAAGGATCCGTTCGAAGACGGCTTGCTTTTGCAACTTCACTCACCTCTTTTAATAGAATTGGTGTTGAGTTTATCAAAAAATGCAATTGATGCAGGCAGTATTTTATATATGTTAATGAACGTTTAGGAAGTTAGCAATGTGGCTAACTCTTGATTCAAAGCTTCTATGCGACTTCCTATTTTTTTCTCTGTTAAAACTTCGCTATGGTCATCTCGAGCAGCTTGAGCAACAAGTTGAAGGGCACACATTGCCAAAACATCTTGCTTGTCATTCACTGCATAATTTTTTTCAAAGTGTTGAATCATGCTTTCAATTTTTTTTACGGCTTTTCTCAAAACCTCCTCTTCTTCGTTAGAAGAAACACTCAAGGGATACACCCTATTTGCGATTGTAAGCTTTATTTTCTGCACTTATCAAGTTTTTTTTTAGGGATTTAGTTGCGCTATGCACGTATCTATTTCCTTAATAAGATTACTTATAGTGTGTTTAACATGGGTCGTATTCTTACTACTGCCTTGCAATGTTTTTGCTATGACAAGTGACTGATATTTATCCTTCCAAAGAGTACTGTCTTTATTTTGGTCAGATACAAGCTGCTTGAGTTGATTTACTTTTTGACCCAACGACACGTTTTCTTTTTCAAGAATCTTCATTTTTTGAATCATTGTTCGAATGGTATTTTCCAACAAATCAATGGCTTGCATTGTTTCACTCATACGATAGTAAACTTTACATATGCTCATCAAAGTTAGCATTCCTAGTCCAATATTCCAAGTTGAAATTCTTATTTTAAGATTGTTTATAATTTGCTACTTTTGAAAGTCATGAAACATTTCATATTCTTTGTATCGTCGCTATTACTTTTTGTCGTGGTAGATGGTCATTCACAGCTTAAAGAAACTCACAAAGACTTTCAAGCTCCTTTGGACATCCCGTTACTTTTGGCAGGGACGTTTGGAGAGTTGCGTTCCAATCACTTTCATTCTGGATTGGATATAAAAACTCAGAAAAAAGAGAATTTTGAGGTACAGGCCATAGGAAGTGGATTTGTGAAACGCATCAAAATTGCTCATGGTGGATTTGGTAAAGTACTTTACATTGAGCATCCCAACGGATATACTTCGGTATATGCTCATTTGAAAAAATTTGCACCGAGCATCGAGGCTTACGTTCAAAAACAACAATACAGTCAAGAAATGTATGAGATTGAATTGTTCCCAAAATCAAATCAAATCAAAGTCAACAAAGGCGAGTTAATCGCTTTGTCGGGAAATACGGGAAGCTCTAGTGGCCCACATCTTCATTTCGAAATTCGAGAAACCTTGAGTCAAAAACCCGTGAATCCCTTGCTTTTTGGCTTTGATATTGCAGATCATCAACGCCCAATTATTCGGAACTTGGTTGGGTATCCGCTTTCAGAATCTAGTGTCATTAACACCTTAAACACTCCCATTCAACTTATTTTTAAAAAAGTAAACGATTCGTTATACACTGCTGATCCTGTGCATGCCATCGGAACTATTGGTTTTGGAATCAACACCATTGACCGACAAGACTTGGCATACAATCAAAATGGGATTTTTAAAATCAGTACGCACTTAAACGGGGCGTTGCTTCAATCGTTTGAGATGAACAAGTTTTCGTTCAAAGAATCAAGTTTTATCAATACGTTTATTGATTATCCGCGAATGAAAACACACCGACAAAAAATTATTAAATTGTTTAAAACAAAAGGAAACAAGCTCGAATTCTACACAACTTCAAATAAAGGAAGTTTTCTTGTAAAAGAAGGGCTAAATTATGTTTACAGCATCAAAGTAAGCGATTTTGAAAACAACACTGTTACCCTTCAAATTCCAATCAAAGGAGTTCAACAAACTGCTTCTAATTCGGAAGAAAAGAAACAAGGAAAAGTTATTTTAACAGACAGGGACTACTTGTACACCTTCGACAAAAGCAGTGTGTATTTCGCCAAAAACACCTTTTTTGAGGATGCAATCATTGATATTAAAGAATCTGGCGATACGCTTGTGGTCGAAAACCCATTAGTGCCTGTATATAAAAATATCAAGATTTCATACCAGCCTGACAGCATTCAAAAAGGAGATTATTTGGGCATCGTGTCTGGAAAAAAATCCATTAACTTTGTTTCGTCAGATCACAAAAAAGGGGTTTTCAAAGCGCGAACAAAAGCATTGGGCAAATATATTGTAGGTCGAGATACCCTACCGCCCACTATTGAACCCGTTAATTTTGAAGACGGGAAATGGATTAGTAACTACCGCAAACTTTCGTTTATTATTGATGATGCAGATACGGGAATAGGTCATTATCGAGGTACAATAGATGGGAAATGGGTGCTTTTTGAGTATGAATACAAAAAAAAGTCTTTGACTTTTACTTTTAGTGACTATCCCTTGGAAGGAACAAAACATTTTATAGAAATTACCGTTAAAGATAAGGTTGGAAACAGCAGTCAATACAACGCCGTTTTTTATCGAAAAACTTATGAATAGATTTTTTTGTCTTTCTGTTGTTTTGATAACGGGTCTTGCAAGTGCACAAACAGCCGTTATAAAAGGGGTGGTCACTTCGGAAGATAATAACTCAGTGGCTGGAGTAAATATCAATACAAACTATGGAGGAGCTACCACAAACAATAATGGTTTTTATGAATTATCCGTTCCTTCGAATCAATCCATCACAATTTTTTTTTCCCATATAGCATACAAAAAAGCATCTGTTACCGTAACGTTACAACCCAATGAGGAATTTGAATTTCATCCTATTTTAAGTGAAAATATTCAACAAATTGGAGAAGTCATTGTTAAAAACAATCATAGAAAATTTGTGGAAGGGATTCAAACACTCAGCCCTCAGACTATTCGCAACTTGCCTGGTGCCAATGCAGGCGTTGAAAATTTATTGACTTCGTTACCCGGTGTAAATTCAAATAACGAACTCAGCACTCAATATGCGGTTCGAGGCGGAAATTATGATGAAAACCTAGTTTATGTAAATGAAATTGAAATGTACCGTCCTTTTTTAGTTCGCTCAGGGCAACAAGAGGGGCTTAGTTTTTTGAATTCAGGAATGATTCAAAATGTTTCGTTTTCTGCAGGTGGATTTCAATCAAAATACGGCGATAAATTATCTTCCGTTTTGGATATTACTTATAAAAAACCCTTGGAATCAAAAGCAAACGCATCGCTTAGTTTGTTGGGAGGAAGTGTTACTTATGAAATGGTCAATGCAAAAAACACGTTGTCAGGAGTTACTGGAGTTCGTTATCGAGACAACTCTTTACTTGTAAATCAAAAAGAAACCGCAACCAATTTCAAACCTCGTTTTGCAGACATTCAATCGTTTTGGACATACAAGCTACATCCAAAATGGTCGCTTAATTTGCTGGCTAGTTTGTCTACAAACGAATACAATTACGAACCCTTAACACGTCAAACAAACTTTGGAACGCTACAAGAACCAAGAGCTTTGGTTGTGTATTATGAAGGTATGGAAAAAGACAAGTTCAACACCCGTTCGGCTGCTCTAAAAACAACCTTTAAAGCAACTGAAAACCTTACATTAAAGGCTATTACATCTATTTATCATGCCCAAGAAACAGAAAATTTCGATATTTTGGCTCAGTATCTTTTGGGCGAACCAAGCACTGATATTGGAGGAGAAAATTTGGGAAATGTTGAATACACAAAAGGAGTAGGTTCCCAAATCACGCACGCTCGCAATCATTTGGACGGCATTATTGCAAAAGCAGCTTTTAAAGGAACATATCGGAAAAACGAGCATCAAATTGATGCGGGAATTTCTTTTAAGCGCGAGGATATTAAAGATAGAGTCGTAGAGTGGGAAGTTATTGACTCCGCTGGATTTTCATTACGACCTCCTCATGTAACTGTTCGTAACGATCAACCTTACACTCCCTTCTCTGGGCCTTTGGTAGCCTATCAAAATGTAAGAGCTACCAACCATTCTGTCATCGACCGAATAGAAGGTTACTTGCAATGGAGCTTTCAACAAGATTGGGGCAAACATCAAGTTTGGTATCATGCAGGGATTCGAGCACATCAATGGTCGGTTTCCGATAGCGGAAACTCACAACAAGTCCTAAGCCCTCGTTTTCAATTTGCAATCAAACCCCAATGGAAAAAAGATATGCTGTTTCGAATTTCTGTAGGGAACTACGCACAGCCTCCCATATACAAAGAACTAAGAAACCAACTTGGCGTTCTTCAACCCCAAGTAAAAGCACAGCAGTCGTGGCACTATTTGTTGGCAAACGAATACAGTTTTTTGCTATGGGGTCGTCCGTTTAAATTGATTAGCGAAGCTTATTACAAAAGCCTAACACGTGTGAATCCTTATACGTTAGAAAATGTTCGTATTCGATACAAAGCTCAAAACAATGCGGTAGCATTTGCAACTGGCCTGGACATTCGACTGAATGGCGAGTTTGTACCTGGAACCGAATCATGGATTAGTATTGGATACCTCAACACTCAAGAAAATATTGACAATAAAGGATACATCCCCCGCCCTAGCGATCAACGGCTCAAGTTTGCGATGTTGTTTCAAGATTATGTCCCAAAAATGCCCAACTTAAAAATGAATTTAAACTTGATTTACAATACGGGACTGCCAGGAGGTTCGCCTAGTTATGCTGATCCTTATCAATATCTCCAGCGACTGAGAGATTACAAACGAGTGGATATTGGAATGTCTTATGTTTTAATCACACCCAATAGCACAAAGAAAATGAGATTCTTAAAAAACATTCGGGAAATGACTATTGGTGTTGAAATTTTTAATGTTTTTGATGTTCAAAACTCTATCACCAATACATGGGTTCGAGATGTATATACAAAACAGCAGTTTGGAATCCCAAACTATATGACCCCCCGTGTTTTTAATATCAAAACCACACTACAATTTTAATTGTTGGCGTATTCTTTCAAAAACGAA
The DNA here is from genome assembly GCA_029243385.1 of Flavobacteriaceae bacterium. GTDB lineage: Bacteria > Bacteroidota > Bacteroidia > Flavobacteriales > Flavobacteriaceae > JAQWSC01. The sequence goes on from JAQWSC010000007.1 coordinate 102,124, forward strand.
ACCAAACGATCTACTTCTGAATGAGAATTAAACTTTGAAAAAGAAAATCGCAACGAAGGTTTTTTAAGTTCTTCTGGAGTTAATAATTCATTAAGAACGTGAGAGCCTTGACTGGCTCCTGATTGACAAGCACTCCCTTTGGAACATTCAATACCGTTAAGATCTAAATGAAAGGATAGCAAGTCGTTTTTTGCCGGATCAATTGGCAAACAGGCATTGAGTATGGTGTAAGAGCTGTTCTCCATATCAGCGCACTTTCCATTAAAAATGGTCCCTGGCAAGTGTTTGGTAAGCTGATTTTTACAATACTCTTTAAGATCAGTGATGTACTTTCGATCTTTTTCTAAATTCTTATATGCATTTACAAAAGCGACTTCCATTCCGGCAATGTTATGAACAGATTCTGTTCCAGCCCTAAAACCTCGCTCCTGACCTCCACCTACAATTAGGGATTGAATGTTGGTGCTTTTCCTGATAAACACAAATCCGACTCCTTTAGGACCGTGAAACTTATGAGCCGCAGCAACTAAAAAATCAATAGGAATTTTTTGACAATCCATTTTAAAATGACCTACTGACTGAACGGTGTCTGAGTGAAATAATGCATTGTTTTCATTACAAATATCAGCTACTTTTTGAATATCTAAAAGAGTTCCTACTTCATTATTGACATGCATCAAACTCACTATTTTTTTCGAATTGTCTTTTTGTAGCAACACTTCCAAATGCTCATAATCTGGAGTACCGCAGGGATGCAAATTCACATAATGAACATGGACTTGCTGTTGTTTTTGAAGCAGTTCAACTGCGTATAAAACTGCGTGATGTTCGATTTTTGAAGTAATGATGGTCGTTACGTGCAAATCTCTAACGGCACTATTCAAAACCATGTTGATAGACTCTGTCCCTCCCGATGTGAAAATGATTTCGCGTGGGCTGACATTCAGTTCGGAAGCAATTGTTTTTCGTGCCGTTTCAATAATAGTCTTTGCTTTTCTTCCGCTTTCATGAACTGACGATGGATTGCCAAAAGTAGTTGACAATACCGTCTGCATTCTCTCCACTACTTCAGGAAGTAAAGGTGTTGTGGCCGCATTATCAAAATATACAGACGAATCCATTGAATTACGATTCAAATTGTTTTAGAGTAGTGATAATAATGGTTACACATTCTAAAAGTTGTTCTTGGGTCATAACCAAAGGAGGCGCAAATCGAATAATATTTCCATGTGTTGGTTTGGCAAGCAATCCATTGTTTTTAAGAGCAACGCATATATCCCAAGCGGTAGAGCTTTCTTCGGTATCATTAATCAGAATAGCATTTAACAATCCTTTCCCTCTAATGGATGAAACAATGTTGCTGTTTTTAATGTAGTTATTCATCTCAGAACGAAATAAATCTCCCAAGGCACGAGCATTTTGAGAAAGATATTCTTCGTTCACCACTTCCAAAGCTGCTATTGCAACAGCGCCAGCGATGGGATTTCCTCCAAAAGTACTTCCATGTTGACCTGGTCCAATCACTTCCATAACAGCATCGTCAGCCAACACAGCAGACACAGGATATGCTCCTCCGCTGAGAGCTTTTCCTAAAATCAAAATATCCGGTCGTGAATACGTACTTTGGCGTTCACAATGAGCTTCACAAGTACAATTTCCACAAACGGCTAACAAAGAACCTGTTCGTGCAATCCCAGTTTGAATTTCGTCAGCGATAAACAAAACATTGTTTTGGTTACAGATGTGCTGAACTTTCGCCATATAGTCGTCTGAAGGGGTATAAACTCCCGCTTCTCCTTGAATAGGTTCTACAAGGAACCCAACAATATTGGGGTCACTCTTAATTTGAACTTCCAACGCTTCTGGATCGTTGTAAGGAATTTTTACAAATCCAGGAGTATAAGGTCCGAAATTCTTGGACGCTACAGGATCGTTCGAAAAAGAAACTATAGTGGTGGTTCTTCCATGAAAGTTGTTTTCACAAACAACTATTTTGGCGTCGTTTTGTGCAATACCTTTTTTCTCGTATCCCCATTTTCTTGCCAATTTAATAGCAGTTTCAACAGCCTCTGCCCCTGTATTCATTGGCAATAACTTATCGAAACCAAAAAACTGAGTTGTAAAGGCTTCATACTTTCCCAATATGTCATTAAAAAAAGCTCGAGAAGTCAATGTCAAATTTTGTGCCTGCTCTGTCATTGCATCAATAATTTTGGGATGACAATGTCCTTGATTTACTGCAGAGTATGCCGATAAAAAATCGTAATACTTTTTTCCTTCTACATCCCAAACATAAACACCCTTTCCCTTACTTAAAACTACAGGCAACGGATGGTAATTGTGAGCACCGTGTTGGTGTTCTAAATCGATAAACTCTTGAGATAATTGTTGGTTCGTTGCAATCATTTGACAAAGATTTTGAAAGTTGATATTGCTCTAAATTTTAGCCTGCGTAAAAGTACGAATTTAAATACTCATAGCGGAAAAAACAATTTTCCAAACTTATATATTAAACACCTCATCAATTTTGAGCAACAATTCTTTGTATTTGCTTCTTGTGATAGGAAGACGGGCGTGGTTACTCATAACACAACTGTAGGAAACATTTTTGTCAATTTCAGAAAGATGGTTCATATTAATGATATACGATCTGCTGATTTTGAAAAAAATGGATTTATCAAGAATGGTATTTAGTTCTACCAATGATTGATTGGAATACAACACCTGATCATCAATGGTGTGATATTCGGATTTTGAACCCGGTAAAGCTTGACAGAATACTATGTCATCTGCCTTTACAAAGTCTACTTTCGTCCTTTGAACAATTTATACGCGCTTTGGTTTGGGGCTGCCGCTATGGAATTGGTTTTTAAGAGTTCCTACAGCATCGTTAGCTGGATACGTATTGGCATTGATTTTTTTTATAACAGTGTCGGCTGTATTTATCAAGTCTTTGATTTCAATCGGTTTTAGCTGATAGTCATGGGCTTGATATCGAAAAGCCTTTAGGGCATACTCATCATGTGCTGTACAAAACACAATTTGAGTTTGGGAATAATCAAATGCATCCAGCACATCAAAACCACTTCCCTCATCCAATACAATGTCTAGGAATAAAATCTGCGGCGGATTGGCTTTGAGATATTTTATGGCGCTTTTTCTAGTTGAAAGCTGTGCAACAACTTCTAGTTGTGGACAATAGGATGCAATATAATATGCTAGAATTTCTAAATTTTTGTGCTCATCATCAACTATAGCAACGGTATATTTCATAAGAATAGGAGTCTTTGTATTTTTTTTTAAAAATATAAATTTTAAATGATTATTTTCGAAACTAACCGAAATTTAAATTATACATCTTTCTTTTTTAACTAATTTTACAGCTAAAACAATATTCCATTGAAATACATAGAAAGCCCTAATAATCCTCGAATAAAGGATCTTTTAAAGCTTCAATCCAAAGCAAAAGTACGACAAGATCAACAGCAATTTGTGGTTGAAGGAGTTCGAGAAATTGGACTTGCTCTTCAAAGTGGATATACCATTGTGGAATGTTTTTATTGTGAAAACCTACTTTCGTCTGAAGCATTGTTCTCATTATTAGGAGATTATTCAAACAGTATATCTATAACCAGTCTGTCGTCAAAAGCCTATGAAAAATTGGCATATCGGGCTTCAACTGAAGGATTGATTGCGTTGATCCAGCAAAAGAATCACCGATTAGATGCTTTTGTTCTAAAAACCAAGAATCCACTGCTACTCGTTGCTGAATCACCAGAAAAACCGGGTAATATTGGTGCATTACTTCGCACTGCTGATGCCGCTTCGCTAGACGGAGTGTTAATTGCCAATCCCAAAACAGATCTTTACAATTCCAATGTTATACGATCGAGTGTAGGCGGAATTTTTACTACGCCTGTTGCTACGGGGAGTACCTCTGACATTATTGAGTTCTTAAAACAGCGTAAAATATCTATATATGCAGCAAGTTTGCAATCAAGCCTCCCATATACAGACGTTTCATTTGAAGCCCCAACTGCCTTGGTAGTGGGAACAGAAGCAGAAGGCCTTACCCATCACTGGCTCGAAAATGCCTCACAAAATATTCATATTCCCATGGAAGGAAAAATTGACTCCATGAACGTTTCGGTAGCAGCAGCCGTTTTAATTTTTGAAGCAAAAAGACAACGCAAACTTAATTGATACAACTCTATGACTCCTACCATTCTTTTTTACATTATCATCGGAATTTTGATTACTTCATTTTGTTTTGATACGTTTATCAATTCTTTGAATGCAAAACGATTTTCAGATCCTATTCCTAAAAAACTGAGCGATGTTTATGACAAAGAGGCTTATCATAAATCACAAACCTACAGTCAAACTCGTTATCGGTTCTCAAAAATTTCTGGGGGATTTGGCTTTGTAGTGACACTTGCTTTTTTTCTTTTTGATGGTTTTGCATGGGTCGATTCGTTTAGTAGATCTTATTTTGAAAATCCTATTACCGTTGCTCTTTTGTTTTTTGGGATTATTTGGCTTGCCAACGAGCTCATAGGAATTCCTTTTTCATACTACAATACATTTGTAATCGAAGATGCATTTGGGTTTAACAAAACCAATATCACAACATTTGTTACAGACAAACTAAAGGGCTGGGGGATCACAATTTTGTTTGGAGGAAGTGTTTTGGCAGGATTGGTTTGGTTTTACGAGATATCGGGACCTTTATTTTGGCTGTATGCATGGGGACTCATTACCATGATTTCTATTCTGATAAATCGTTTTTATGCCCAGCTCATTGTGCCACTTTTTAACAAGCAAAAACCTCTTGAAGACGGTGCACTTAGACAAGCAATCGAAGTCTATTCAAAACAAGTCGGTTTTACACTTGACAATATTTTTGTTATCGACGGATCCAAACGTTCAACAAAAGCAAACGCCTATTTTTCTGGATTTGGAAAACAAAAAAGGATCACCCTATATGATACTCTCATTGAAAAACTAACGGTCGAAGAAATCGTAGCTGTATTAGCTCACGAGGTAGGACACTACAAGAAAAAGCACATTCTGAGTAACTTGTTTTTGTCAACAGCTCAAACAGGAATCATGTTGTTTTTGTTGTCGCTTTGTGTAAATATGCCTCTACTCTCTGGAGCCTTGCACGTATCTATTCCAAGCTTTCATGTGGGACTCATTGCATTTGTGATTCTATACACTCCTTTGTCACAAATTACCGGTTTAGGGATGAACTATCTTTCTAGAAAGTACGAATATCAAGCCGATGCTTATGCCAAAAGCACATACGCTGCTGAACCTTTGGTGTCAGCTCTCAAAAAGTTGTCCAAAACCAGCTTGAGCAATTTAACGCCACATCCTCTTTATGTAAAATGGCACTATTCACATCCAACCCTTTTGCAACGAATTGAAAAAATGGACGCAAAGGAATCCTAAAAATGAAAAAAAATACCTACTTTTAGGGTATGCAGGTTATTGATGTAGAAAAAGAGAATCAACTCATTGCCAAGGAGTACAAAGAACTCCTAAAGATCAGTTATCAATTGCTAACAAAAGACGATAAAAAGTTAATTCGTTTGGCATTTGACACGGCTGTTGATGCTCATAAAGACCAACGCAGAAAATCGGGTATTCCCTATGTTTTGCACCCCATTGCTGTTGCTAAAATTGTGGCCTCAGAAATTGGTCTTGACGCCACTTCTATATGTGCTGCTCTACTTCACGATGTAGTGGAAGATTCTTCCTATACCCTTAACGACTTGCAGCAGCTTTTTGGAGAAACTATTGCGAAAATTGTTGATGGATTAACAAAAATTTCTAGTCTAAAAAAGGATAAAGACGTTTCGCTACAAGCAGAGAATTTTCGAAAAATGCTGCTTACTCTCAATGATGATATTCGGGTTATAATTATCAAAATTGCCGACCGTTTGCACAATATGCAAACCATGGACGCCATGCCAGAATACAAGCAGGTTAAAATTGCATCAGAAACGCTTTACATTTATGCACCTTTGGCGCATCGAATTGGGTTGTATAATATCAAAACCGAATTGGAAGACTTGGGATTAAAACACACTGAAAAAGATGTGTACAACGATCTCTCAAATCGAGTTGCTCAAACAGAGGGAGAACAAAAAGCATACATTGCTGATTTTTCTGAACGTATCGAACAGAGCCTCCAATCGGAAAAAATTAAGTACGAAATTAAAGGAAGACCCAAATCAATTTATTCGATTCGAAATAAGATGGTTACCAAAAACGTTTCTTTTGATCAGGTTTTTGACAAATTTGCTATTCGAATTGTGTACAAGTCGCGCGAAAAAGATGAAAAGTTTTTGGCTTGGAAAATTTACTCCATCGTAACCGATCATTACCGGCCCAATCCGCTTCGGTTGAGAGATTGGATTTCTTCTCCAAAAACTACGGGATATGAAGCGCTTCACATCACTGTCATGGGACCCAAAGGAAAATGGGTTGAAGTACAAATTCGATCCGAAAGAATGCATGAAATTGCTGAAAAAGGGTATGCCGCTCACTTTAAATACAAGCAGGGAAATGAAGACGAAAAAGGACTTGAAATATGGCTGAATCGTTTGCAAGACGCCCTTGAAAATCCACAGCAAAATGCCGTAGATTTTGTGGAGGAATTTAAATTAAATCTTTACTCAACTGAAATTTTTGTTTTTACTCCAAACGGAGATTTAAAATCGTTGCCTTCAGGCTCAACTCCTATTGACTTTGCATTTAGCATTCACACCGAAATAGGTATGCACACACGCGGAGCAAAAGTCAATGGTAAAATTGTACCTCTAAGTAGGGTTTTGAAAAGTGGTGATCAGGTAGAAATTATAACATCGGAAAAATCGAGACCAACCGCTAACTGGCTCGATTATAGCCAAACCGGAAGGGCACGCTCCAAAATACGTTCTTCTTTGAGCGCAGAAAAAAAACTGCTTGCAGAAGAGGGAAAAGAACAATTAAGACGGAAATTAAAACAATTAAAATTTAAACTCGATGAGAGAACCATCAACGATTTGGTAGTTTTCTTTGGGCTAAATACCAGTTTGGATTTGTATTATAGAGTTCAAATTGGCACGATTGATAATGTGAAGTTAAAAAAATTTGCAGCGTCGAAAGGCAATCGTTTTTTAAACTTTTTTAAGAGCAGGCCCCAAGAGAAGAAAAACGTTGAACAAATTCATCGTGAGGAAATTACTGCAAATTATGACCAACTTGTATTTACCAAAAACGAAGACAAATTGGACTATTCCTTTTCCAATTGTTGCAATCCGATTGCTGGTGACGATGTATTTGGCTTTATAACGGTAAATGAAGGAATCAAGGTCCATAAAAAACAATGCCCCAACGCCTTGAGTTTGCAATCCAAATTTGCCTATCGTATTGTTTCTGCCAAATGGATTGATTCCTCACAAGAAAATTTTGTGGTGGATTTAAAAATTACAGGAATTGATTATGTCGGAATGGTAAATGAAATCACTCAAATTATTTCCAATAATCTGAATGTAAACATCAAAAAAATGGCGTTTTCAACTGATGACGGCACGTTTAAAGGGGCTTTAAGTGTTGAAGTCAAAAACAAAACTTTTCTCAAACGACTGATGAAAAACATAGAAAATATAAGTGGAGTAGAAAAAGTAGTGCGTGATTGAAAATAGATACGTATTTTTGTGGGAGAAAATATTTCGAGTGTAATGAACACTTCCAAAAATCAAGAAACCGTTAAGCAAGTATTTATCCAGTTCTTGGATAATAATGGGCACCGAAAAACACCCGAACGTTTCGCAATTCTTCAAGAAATTTACAACAATAAAGATCATTTTGATATTGAATCGCTTTATATCAAAATGAAAAACAAAAACTATCGGGTAAGCAGAGCTACACTCTACAATACTATTGAATTGCTTCTTGAATGTGGCTTGGTTCGCAAGCATCAATTTGGGTCAAATCTGTCACAATACGAAAAATCATATTTTGACAGCCAGCACGATCATGTAATTTTAACAGATACAGGCGAAGTAAAAGAGTTTTGTGACCCTCGAATTCAAAGTATCAAAAAAACCATTGAGGATATTTTTGATATTGAAATTCACAACCATTCATTATATTTTTACGGAACCAAAAAGAAATCATCAAATTAAATTTTATGGCAGTAGATTTACTACTCGGACTACAGTGGGGCGACGAAGGAAAAGGAAAAATCGTAGATGTTCTCACTAAAAACTACGATGTCATTGCTCGCTTTCAAGGAGGCCCTAACGCAGGGCACACCCTTGAGTTTGACGGAATAAAACACGTACTACACACCATTCCTTCTGGAATTTTCCATGACAACGCCATAAACATTGTTGGAAACGGTGTCGTAATTGATCCTGTCATTTTTAAAAAGGAGTTGGAAAACTTAGAACCCTTTGATATCGACATAAAATCAAAATTATTGATTTCACGAAAAGCACATTTAATTCTTCCTACACATCGATTATTAGACGCTGCATCGGAAGCTGCCAAAGGAAAAGCCAAAATTGGCTCAACCCTTAAAGGAATCGGACCAACTTATATGGACAAAACAGGTCGAAATGGAATCCGAGTTGGAGAACTGGAACTGAGTAGTTGGAAAAAAACATACCGCTCATTGTCCAACAAACATGAAAAAATGATTGCTTTTTATGACGTGGATATTGAGTACGATTTAGGAAGTTTAGAAGCTGAGTTTTTTGAGGCCGTAGAATACATGAAGCAATTGGAATTTATTGATAGCGAAGAATATTTGCATCAAGTACAAAAAAGCGGAAAGTCCATTCTTGCCGAAGGCGCTCAAGGGTCTTTATTGGATATTGATTTTGGAACCTATCCATTTGTTACCTCCTCCAACACAACAGCAGCTGGAGCTTGTACAGGCTTGGGCGTACCTCCTAACAAAATAGGAGAAGTTTTTGGAATCTTTAAGGCCTATACAACACGTGTGGGAAGCGGTCCTTTTCCTACCGAGTTGTTTGATGAAGACGGAGAAACAATGGGACGTGTAGGAAATGAATTTGGAGCTACCACTGGACGATCCAGACGATGTGGATGGCTTGATTTGGTAGCACTAAAATACGCAGTGCAAGTCAATGGAGTTACGCAACTGATGATGATGAAAGGCGATGTTTTGTCGGGCTTTGAAAAATTAAAAGTGTGTACATCCTACAATTATAACGGCAAAAAAATTGAACATTTACCGTATTCCATTCTCGAAGAAAATGTTACTCCTTTGTATAAAGAATTTCCAGGATGGGAAGAAGATTTGACCCAACTCACTTCTGAAAGTGAGCTTCCTGAAAACTTTATGAGTTATGTTTCGTTTTTAGAAAAAGAACTGGAAGTACCTATTTCTATCATTTCTGTTGGACCGGATCGCAAACAAACCATTCACAGATAGAGAATCGCTTCACAAAAAAGTGTATTTTTGATGAAAATAATTTCGTTGAAACCAATTCTCCTATACAGTATTTTATTCATGTTGGTCTCGAACATAACCGTCAAGGCACAAGAAACTAAAACAATCGAAATTAAGGATGCAGGAGCATTCAATCGCGATGAAATTCGTTTTCCTGGAGCCAATATCTTAAGTAAAAACGACACCAAACGTGTCCATTTATTTCACGAAGGAATGGATGTTTGGTCTGACAGAGCCGTGTTTTATAAGCAGCAAAATTTTTTCAAAGCATACGGAAATGTTGTTGTTAACCAGGGAGATACCATTGAAATGTTTAGCAATTATATCGAATACGATGGAAACAAACGCTTTGCAGTTACCAAAGAGAATGTGGTTCTAAAAAATCCTGAAATGACTTTAGAGACAGATACTCTCTATTACAATCGAAACGACGAAATTGCGTTTTACGAAACTTGGGGAATTGTAAAAGACAGTGCAAGTGTTATCAAAAGTGATCGCGGTCGCTTTTATATGAAACAGAAAAAATATCGATTCTTAACAGACGTTGAAATCACCAATCCAGAATACGATATCAATTCGTTGCAACTGGATTATTATACTGATATTGACCACTCATATTTTTATGGTCCAACAACCATCAAAGGGGAAGATTACGATATTTACTGTGAACGAGGTTTTTATGACACCAAAAACAAAAAAGGATTTTTTATAAAAAATTCTAAAATTTTGTACAACAATCGAATCATTGAAGGGGACAGTTTGTATTTTAACAATCCGCTAAATTATGCGGCAGCAACCAACAATATTAAACTTACTGATACCGTAAACAACTCTGTTATATTGGGGCATTATGCTGAAATCTTTAAGGCGAAAGATTCTGCAATGATTACTCGAAATCCAATTGCTATCAGCTTAGTTGAAACCGACTCGTTGTATATTCATGCTGACACACTTGTCGCTATCGGCCCTCCCGAAAAAAGAATTATCAAAGGGTTTTATGACGTGCGTATCTATAAAAAAGACCTGAGTGGAAAAGCAGACTCTATCCATGTAAACAAAGAAACAGGTTTGACAAAATTGTTTCGAAAACCACTTACCAAGCGTCAGTTACAACGACTAACCCCCAATGAAATTTCAAAGAAAAATCCCATTTTATGGTCTGGAGAAAGTCAAATGACTGGCGATGTGATTCATCTTATTTCCAATGCTAAAACTGAGGAATTGGATTCGCTAAAAATCCTCAACAACGCATTTGTAGTCGAAAAAGACACCTTGGGCGTTGATAACTACAACCAAATCAAAGGAATCAATCTCTACGGAAAATTTATAGAAAATACCTTGAAAACAATTCATGTGATCAAAAACACAGAAATGATTTATTATCTGTACGATGACGACACGCAAGATTTGGTTGGTATAGACAAGTCCATATGCAGCGCCCTTCAAATGGATATTGAAGAAAATGCAATAGATCAAATTACCTATTTTACGGAACCCGAAGGGACGGTTTATCCGGAGAAAGAGTTGCCAAAAAATGCACGTCAACTTCGAGGTTTTGTTTGGAGAGGCAGTGAAAAAGTCAATTCCAAGGAAGACTTATTAAGCGAGAGCGATACAAGCATCCCATCGGTAATTATTAAAGGGGTAAACCAAGAAATTGACCCTATTGAAAAAGAAAACGCCAATATTTCAAAAGAATGAACGCGCTTAGGGACGATTTTTTTAAATATCAGGCGCAAACCACACCCAGCCCATTGGCTATGGAAATTTCACATGCCGAAGGGAGTTATATTTTTGATATCCATCAAAAAAAATATTTAGACTTTGTTGCTGGAGTTTCAGCTTGTAGTTTGGGACATCGTCCTCCCAGTGTAGTAGCTGCTGTAAAAGAGCAGCTTGAAAAGTATTGGCACGTTATGGTATATGGAGAATACATACAACGTCCATCAGTGGAGCTTACCATACTTTTAGCAGCCAATCTTCCCGAATCATTATCGTGTACCTATTTAACCAACTCAGGAACAGAAGCCATAGAAGGAGCCATGAAATTGGCAAAACGAATCACAGGGAGATCCCAATTCGTTGCAGCCAAAAACGCTTATCACGGAAGCACACAAGGAGCCATGAGCATCATGGGATTTGAGGAACGAAAAAGTGCTTACAGACCCTTATTACCAGGAATCGAATTCATTACATTTAACTGCGATGCTGACTTAGAAAAAATCGGCACTCAAACAGCTGCCGTTGTCTTAGAAACCATCCAAGGTGGCGCGGGTTTTATACTTCCAAAAAATCATTATTTAAAAAAAGTAAAAAAACGCTGTGAAGAAGTCGGCGCCTTATTGATTCTTGACGAAATCCAACCGGGTCTGGGTAGAACAGGTACGCTTTTTGGTTTTGAAACATTTGGTATCGTTCCGGATATTCTTGTTATGGGTAAAGGACTTGGAGGTGGGTTTCCAATAGGTGCTTTTTCGACCTCACCCACTCTAATGAAACAACTCCAAACAGATCCGGTTTTAGGACATATTACAACTTTTGGAGGGCATCCTGTCATTGCATCTGCGGCTTTGGCAACGCTAAAAAGGATCACAGAAGGAGACTTAATGAAAAAAACGCTCAAGAAAGAACAGCTGTTTCGCCAACTATTGATTCACGATCACATTCAGGAAATTCGTGGAATAGGTCTCATGTTAGCACTGATTCTTCCCAACGCCGAAACAGCCAATCAATTGGTTTTGAGATGCATGGAAAAGGGACTGATTCTTTTCTGGCTGTTGTTTGAAAAAAAAGCGGTTCGAATTACTCCACCCTTAACCCTATCCGAAAATGAAATTAGAGAAGGATGTGAAATTATCCTTTCGGTTCTTGATGAACTCTAGTTTTGTTCATTAAATTGTTAAAAACAAACATATCGACAGCTAAATTCCTCATTGATTTTAGTTAATTTTAAACTGTAAATGAAGTTTAATTGGATATGAATTTCAACTTTGATGAATTTTCAAATGCCTCAATCGAGAAGTTTGAATCGATGCTCAAAACCAACGAGGTTTTATTCTTTGACGCTGTCGAATTCGAAGAAATCATTCACCACTATATTGACTTCGGAAAGCCCATTCTGGCTCAAAAGGCAATAAAAATAGCCCTAAAACAACACCCCAGCTCCACCGAAATTCAGTTGTTACAATCTGAAATTTTAGTGATGGAAGGAAATATCAAAGACGCAGAACTCATCCTGGATCGCTTGTTTGAATTGGAAACCAACAACGAGGAAGTGTATATCCAAAAAGCGAATATTTTATCCAAAAGAAAAGAACATATTCAAGCTGTTGAGTTGCTTAAAAAAGCGCTTTACTTAGCCGAAGATCCTGTTGAAATATACTCTTTATTGGGGATGGAATATTTGTTTTTAGACAACTTTTTGCTTGCCAAAGAATCTTTTTCACGTTGCTTAGACATTGATAAATACGACTATGCTTCTCTTTACAATATTGTGTATTGTTTTGATACCCTAAAGGATCACGAAGGAGCTATTGTTTTTTTAAACAACTATCTCGATAGAACGCCTTATTGCGAAATCGCTTGGCATCAGCTTGGAAAACAGTACACCTACAAAGAAATGTATCCTGAGGCCTTAACCGCCTTTGACTTCGCAATCATTTGTGACGAACAATTTGTGGGAGCATATTTGGAAACCGGAAAAGTTTTGGAAAAACTGGGCAAACTCAATGAGGCCATTCAAAATTATGAATTGACACTTTCATTAGAAGATCCTACGTCGTTTGCTTATTTAAGAATGGGTAAGTGCCATCTTGCCTTAGGAAACGAAGAGCTCGCTTTAAGCTTGTTCAAAAAAACCGTTCATAACGACCCTTTGCTCGATAAAGGCTGGATTTCATTGGCTGATTTTTACATCCAAAAAAGAAAATACAAAAAAGCGCTCTGCTATCTTAAAAAGGCACTTCAAATAGATACTAGCAACATTGTCATTTGGAAACAATACGTTTTGGTCAATGAAAAACTACTTTGTTATGAAGAAGCGAGTTTGGGATACAAAGAAATTGTAAGTCTGGGGAATTACGAATTAGAAATTTGGATTAACTGGGCTCGAGTCCTACATAAATTAGGCGATTTTGACCAAGCAGTCACCACTTTGTTACAAGGTGCAGAGTTTTACCCCGAAGCTGCGGAAATCAATTACCTGCTTGCGGGAATGTACTTTTTATTAATGCAAGAACACAAGGGATTGTTTTATTTGAAAAACGCCTACCGATCGAATCCCAGAAAGTACCGCATTTTTCTCAAAGAATTTCCTACTCTTAGCAATTCAAAACTGATTAAAGAGTCACTTCCTTCATCAGAAAAGAACTAGGTTTCGTATCTTTGAAAAAAGTTATGGCAATGAAGTCTAGCAAGTATTTTATATTGTATTTCAAGGGAGTTGCCATGGGAATGGCAGATATCATTCCGGGTGTTTCAGGAGGCACCATTGCACTAATTTCTGGAATTTATCAAGAGCTCATAGCAAGCATTGATAAAATTGACGGAGCATTTCTAAAATCCCTTTTTTCAAAACAATTTACAACCACTTGGAAAGAATACAATCTCACGTTTTTATTGACTTTGTTTGCAGGAATAGCAACAAGCGTTCTAGCGCTAAGCCATTTTTTATATCGATTAATTGAAGAACAACCCATTGCTTTATGGGCTTTCTTTTTTGGATTAATCGTCATCAGTGCGTTTCATATCAGTCGTCAAATTACATCCAAACACTGGAAAATTTGGTTGAGTTGTATGGTTGGGATTGCAATTGCATACGGTATTTCTGTCCTAACTCCCTCGGGATCAGAACACGGACTTATGTATTTGTTTTTTTGTGGCATGTTTGCCATTATCGCCATGATTTTACCGGGTGTTTCGGGAGCGTTCATTTTGGTTTTATTAGGCGCTTACGAAATTACATTGGAAACCTTAGACAGGGCACAACGTCTAGACCCTGATGCCTTTGTTACTTTGTTGGTAATGGGACTGGGAGCCCTTGTTGGATTGAAGTTGTTCTCAAGAATACTGAATTGGATGTTTGATCACCACAAAAATACGACCCTTGCTACCTTAGTAGGATTTATGATTGGGTCGTTGCATAAAATTTGGCCCTGGAAACAACAAATCGCAGAGACAGAACAGTCAATAAATGTATTGCCTAATGCGTATGACGGAGACCCACAAATTGGGGTTGCCATTGGTATGGCCGTTTTGGGGATTGGTATCATTTTGTTGTTGGAACAAATTGCTAAAAAAATTACTCCATGATCCCCCAGACTCGAACCATACAGGATCGAATACTTCTGGTCATTAAGGGATTGGTGATGGGCGCCGCCAATAAAGTCCCAGGAGTTTCTGGAGGGATTGTTGCTATTGTCGCTGGGTTTTATGAAGAATTTATTGGCTCCCTAAAAAAGTTTGACACAAAAGCGTTTCAACACCTAAAAAAACTTCAATTTTCGAAATTTTTCAACCATGTAAATGGTGGTTTTCTGGGGTTGTTGTTTTTGGGAATGATCATTAGCTATTTTAGCATTTCTCGTTTGTTGGATTTGGCATTGATACACTACGAAATTCAAGTTTGGGGGTTGTTTTTCGGAATGATTTTAGGCTCTGCTTATATTTTATTGAAAGATTTTGGCAAATGGAATCGAAGTACCGTTGCATTTGCTGTTATGGGGTTGGTAACAGGTTTAACACTGAGTTTTATTGAGCCCGCAAAAGGCAATGATCATTTGTTGTTTGTGTTCGTGTGTGGCGTAATTGGCGTTACAGGTATGACGTTACCCGGACTGTCGGGCTCCTTTTTGGTGCTGCTCCTAGGTAATTATGTGCTATTGCTTGTTGACTCAGTGAATGCTCTTTTTGAAACAATCACCAGCCTTCTTCGCGGAGATTTTGATAGCGCTTTTTCCTCAAAACAAGTGTACTATTTAAAAATCATTACTTCGTTTTCGTTAGGCTCATTAACGGGGCTTATCAGCCTATCGCATTTACTGCATTATCTTTTAAAAAACTTTAAAAACAACACTAACGCTATTTTGATAGGGTTTATTTCGGGTTCCTTGGGAGTGGTTTGGCCATGGAAAGAAACCCTTTACAGACTCGGAGTCAATCAAGAAGTACTGTTAAATTCTGGAGGGAAGCCCGTAGTAAGTAATTATGTTCGCTACCTTCCTGAAATTGAAAACAGCACCACTTGGTGGACAATTCTTTGTATTATTGTAGGAGCAATCATTGTCGTTGTATTGGAATATTATGGACACAAAAAAAGAACTTAAGCTTTTTGGTTTGCTTGGAAGGAACATCAGTTATTCCTTTTCCAAAGGGTATTTTGAAAAAAAATTCGAAACACTAAAACTAGAAAATTACGACTATATTAATTTTGATATTTCCTCAATAGAAGAATTCAGTTCGTTGTGGAAAAAACACACTATATCCGGAATGAATGTAACCATTCCTTATAAAGAAGAAGTGATATCAAAATTGGACTCCCTAGATGCAACGGCTGCCGCAATAGGAGCTGTAAACACCATCAAACTTTTGTCGGATGGGACGTTACGCGGATACAATACCGATTGTGTTGGGTTTAGAGACAGCCTAGAGCCCCTACTCGATTCCCATCATCAGAAGGCGTTGCTTTTAGGAACTGGAGGTGCTTCAAAAGCTGTCGCTTATGTATTGGAACAATTAGGAATTGAGTACCAATACGTCTCTCGAAAAAAATCAAAATCTCAGTTGACCTATAACGAACTTACCGAATCTGTCATGGTCGATCACGCTGTCATTATCAACTGTTCGCCTCTGGGAACATTTCCAAAAATCGAGGAAAAACCGGATATTCCCTTCGAATTTCTTACAGCGAATCACTTGTTGTTTGATCTCATTTACAATCCTTCGAAAACAACATTTTTAAAAATAGGCGAAGAAAAAGGATGTAAAATTCAGAACGGTTATGACATGTTGGTAGGTCAGGCTGAAGCTTCTTGGGACTTGTGGTCTTCATAACTCAAATTCTTTTTCATCTAAAAAGGAATCCTTATATTAGAGGTTGAATTCAATTTCTAAATGACTTACTTATGGTGGATATCGACCAAAACGAACTGCAACCAGCAGCCGACGAACCAACGAACCTTGAACCCAAAAAGGCCTCTTATAGCGAAACAAAACAAGTAAATAAAGCTGTTCAAACATCGGATGAAAAGACTACTGATGCGCTTCCAAAAAATTATTCAGAAAAGAGCTTTGAAGAACTTATTTTGCTTTTTGAAAAACTCCTCAAAGCAGATAAAATTTCATCTGTCAAAGAAGATGCTGAACTCATACGGTCTACTTTCAACCAAAAGTACAGTGATATTTTTGAAGAAAAAAAGGCCGCATTCCTCAAAGAGGGTGGTAATGAAATAGACTTTGAATATCAAATAAGAGAGAAAAGAACTTTTGACAAACTTTTTCAAGAATACAAAAGAAAACGCACGGATCATTACAAATCCGTAGAACAAAATCTTAAAGAAAATTTAGAAAAACGAAAAGCACTTATTGAAGAACTCAAAAGTCTAATAGGTATTGATCAAAGTATTAATACTACCTATCAACAATTCAAAAAACTTCAAGAATCGTGGAGAAACGTTGGAGCCATTCCTAGAACCGAAGCCAATAATATCTGGAAGACCTACCACCACCATGTTGAGCGTTTTTATGATTTCTTACACCTCAATCGGGAATTAAGAGAATTGGATTTTAAGTTCAATTTTGAGCAAAAAACAATGCTCATCGAGCAAGCTGAAAAATTAATAGAACATCCCGATCCTTCGAGGAGTTTTAGGGATTTACAGCGTCTTCACAGGCGGTGGAAAGATGAATTGGGGCCTGTGGCCAAAGAACACAAAGACGCCTTGTGGGAACGGTTTAGTGCTGCTACCAAAAAAGTGCATGCCAACCGACAATTTTACCTCGAAAACCAAGAAATTATTTTCAAAGAAAACCTTGCAAAAAAAAATGCGCTCATTGGTGAAATGGAACAAATGCTTTCCCAAAATCCAACATCTCACCGCGAGTGGAGTCAATTATCAAAATCGTTTGAGGAATTACGAGAAACTTTCTTTACCACCGGAAAAGTTCCTAAATCTGAAAACAGCAACATATGGGGAAAGTTCAAAGAATTGCTTCGCGCTTTTAATAAAAAAAGAAATGTTTTTTACAAATATATCAAAAAAGAATCTGCGAAAAACTTAGAGTTAAAAAGAGCCTTGATTGCAAAAGTTGACGAATTGAAGGACAGCAAAGACTTTAAAACCACTACACCTCTTATCATCCAACTACAAAAAGACTGGAAAGAAATTGGCGCTGTAGATCGTAAACACAGGGAAAAAGTTTGGAAGCAATTTAAAGCGGCATGCAACCACTATTTCAATCAAATGGATGCCAGTCGCAATCAAGAGTCGCAAGAGCATTTGGATAATTTGGAAAAGAAACAAGCTATTCTTGATGCACTCACTAAATTGACAGAAAATGAGGAGGACTCAAAAAAAATGAAAGTTGCCATTGAAGAGTATATAAACGATTGGAAACAAATCGGTGATGTTCCCCGAAAAAACAACAACATCCAAAATCACTTCAACACCTTACTCAAAAAATGTTATGAGAAGTCTGGAGTCAAAAAATCAGAGGTTGCCAAAATAATGTATGATAACAAACTTCAATTGATTGAAGGCAATCAAAACGCTATTAATAAAGAACTCATCTCGATTCAGAAAAAAATAGATGATACTAAAAATGAATTGAATCAACTGGAAAACAATCTTCAATTCTTTGCCGATGGCTCAGAAGACAGTCCTTTGGTCAAAAAAGTTCATGCGGATATTAAAAAACATCAGAAAAACTTAGAAATACTAAGCCGGAAGAAAAGCCAGCTTAAGGGAATTTGAATCAACTCTTGGTTTTTGACTGTTGCCAAAGACTTTCCATTTCTTCTAAAGAAAGTTCATCAATCGTTTTTCCTTTTTTGTGTACTTGGTTTTCCATAAAATGAAACCGTTTTAAAAACTTTTTATTAGTGCGTTCTAGTGCATCTTCGGCATTGATTCCTAAAAATCGGGCGTAGTTAATCATAGAAAACAGCACGTCTCCAAACTCCGCTTCTTGACGGGCAAGGGATCCTGTCATTACTTCACTGTGAAGTTCGTCTAACTCCTCATCCAATTTGCTTTTAACATCTTTGATATGTTTCCAATCAAAACCTACTCCAACAGCTTTGTCCTGAATTCTACTCGCTTTGACCAATGCGGGTAAACTCTTGGGAACTCCATCAAAAACACTTTTTTTGCCTTCTTTTAATTTCAATTTTTCCCAGTTTTTTTTAACTGTTTCTTCGTCGGTGGCAGAAACATCACCATATACATGAGGATGTCTAAAAATAAGTTTTTTAGAAATCGCTTCAGCTACATCCGAAATATCAAAATCATTCGTTTCACTTGCAATTTTGGAGTAAAAAATAATATGGAGAAGCAAATCACCCAACTCGCCTTTTATCCCTTCCAAATCTTTGTCCAAAATAGCATCGCCAAGCTCGTAGGTTTCTTCAATTGTCAAATGACGAAGACTTTCAAAGGTTTGCTTTTGATCCCAAGGACACTTTTCGCGAAGTTCGTCCATAATGGTTAGCAATTTATCAAGTGATGCTAACTGTTTTTTACGATCAGAAGTCATTTACAGCTGTATTTTTTTGGATGGAAATCGCATGAGATAATCTACTTTTACTTTTCCTTTGGAAATGTTAACCAATCGATTTTTAATCAATCGTTTTTTAAGAGGGCTGAGTTTATCCGTAAACAAAATCCCTTCGATATGATCGTATTCATGCTGAACCACTCGAGCCGATATCCCATTCAATTCCAACTCTTGTTTTTCAAAATTTTCGTCTAAAAACTCAATTGTAATATCAAACAATCTATCGACATCTTCACGCACATTGGGGATACTCAAGCAACCTTCATTGAAAGATTCTGTGATTCCAAATCGAGAGGTAATTACTGGATTGATGAATACTTTTTTAAAGGATCGCAATTCTTTTTGTTCGATAGGATCCAAATCGGGATCAGCGGCAAACGGTTGCGCATCTACTAAAAATAATCGGATGGGCAATCCAATTTGAGGTGCAGCAAGCCCAACACCTTGAGCAGCATACATCGTCTCCCACATATTGTCAATAAGGGTGGTCAACTCGGGATAATTGGCGTCAATATCTTTTGCTTTGGCTCTAAGAACAGGGTCGCCGTATGCGACTATCGGTAAAATCATTTCAATGGTGTTTTTTGTTGATCTAAATAGCTTTGTAAAATTAGAGTTGCACTAATTTCATCAATCGCTTCTTTTTGTTTTCGGTGCTTTTTTTTTGCGCCACTGTCAATAAGCGATTGTTTTGCCATTTTGGAGGTAAAGCGTTCATCTACTCTAGTTAGAGCAATTTGGGGAAACAAGTGGCTCAATCGTTCTAAAAAAGAAGCAATATACGGCTCACTTTCAGAGTCTTGAAAATTCATTTGATAGGGTTTTCCTATTACAAAGCCCACAACTTTTTCTTTGGAAACGTATTCTTTCAAAAAATCTTCTAGTTGATGCGTTTGAACCGTTGTAAGTCCAGAAGCTATCAGCTGCATCGGATCTGTAACCGCTATTCCGCATCGCTTAAGTCCAAAATCAATCGCAAGGATTTGCCCCATAGTTATACAAAAATAAGATTAAAATTGTTACATTTCTATATTCCATTCCGTTATTTGAGGGAAGGCTGTATCTTTAGCAAAAAATATTTCGAATGTCATCATTACAATTTACCATAGAGGCCGCTTGGGACAACCGCGAACTACTAAAAACTGAAGAAACACAAACTGCAATTCGTTCCGTAATTTCGGAATTGGACGAAGGGAAACTCCGCGTGGCCGAACCCACTACCGATGGTTGGAAAGTCAATGAATGGGTGAAAAAAGCCGTAGTACTATATTTTCCTATTCAACAAATGGAAACTATCGAAGCCGGACCCATGGAATTTCACGATAAAATCCCTTTAAAAAGAAATTATGCTGAAAAAGGAATTCGAGTCGTTCCCCATGCAGTAGCGCGTCACGGTGCTTATATTTCAAAAGGAGTCATTCTGATGCCTAGCTATGTAAATATCGGTGCGTATGTTGACGAAGGAAGCATGGTTGATACTTGGGCAACAGTTGGTAGCTGTGCTCAAATTGGAAAAAATGTTCATCTCAGTGGAGGGGTTGGAATTGGTGGTGTCTTAGAACCATTACAAGCAGCTCCTGTTATCATTGGAGACAATGCCTTTATAGGTTCGCGATGTATTGTTGTAGAAGGAGTCCGTGTTGGAGAAGAAGCCGTATTGGGAGCCAATGTGGTACTTACAGCTTCTACAAAAATTATTGATGTTACAGGTGAAAAACCAATTGAAGTCAAAGGATATGTTCCCCCTCGTTCTGTGGTAATTCCAGGCAGTTACACCAAGACGTTTAAAGCAGGAGATTTTCAAGTTCCATGTGCTTTAATCATTGGAACTCGCAAAGAAAGCACCAACAAAAAGACTTCATTAAACGATGCTTTAAGAGAATACAACGTTTCGGCTTAATTAAGTTTGGAGCCAGTGTTTTTATTCCGCAAATTATCGATAGTTTTGTTTGTATTGATTTTTATACATTTCAGTTTTAACTAAATTAAAATCAACCTTTTGAAGAAGATTAACAAACTATCAGTACTATTAATCACCTACAACGAAATCGATAACATCAAACGGTGTATTGAAAGCATCTCGTTTGCCGATGAAATTGTAGTTGTAGATTCTTATAGTACAGACGGAACTTGGGAATTTTTACAGTCTCAAAAAAGCATACGTTGCTTTCAAAATCCTTTTGAAAATTTTACACAACAAAAGTCCTATACCCTTTCATTAGCTACTTACGATTGGGTGTACTTTATTGACGCTGATGAAGAAATAACTGCTTCTTTACAAAAAGAGATACAAACTACTATCAATAACTCTCAAGATATTGCTGCCTATTGGAACTATCGTGAATTTATGTTTGATAAAAAACCCCTCAGGTTCGGTGGGTGTCAAAACGATAAAATTCAGCGACTTTTCAAAAAAAGTGCGTGCTATTTTGATCCCAACCTGACTGTTCACGAAAAACTTATTGTCAACGGAAAAGAAGGAACACTAAGCCATAAAATCATTCATTATTGTTATAAAAACTACGATGATTTTAAAGACAAAACCATCAAGTACGGTCGAATGAGTGCTGTTGATCGGTATAAAAAAGGTACTCGGTATCATTTTATATTAGCAAAAGTCAAACCTGTATGGAAGTTCATCACTCGATATATATTTAAGTTCGGGATTTTGGATGGGAAAAATGGAGTAATTTTCGCCTACTTGAGTGCTGTCGGAATTACCGAACGGTACAAAGAATTAAAAAAACTATCCTTACAACAAGACACAAGCGAAACATTAAAAATGGGTTATGAGGCTAAGCGTATTTTTCATAATAAAAGCGGATTAGGAAATTACAGTCGAAACTTGGTTTCAAAACTTAGCAGTTACTTTCCTGGTCACTCATATTTTTTATACAATCCAAAAAAATCATCCAGCATCCTTTTTAAGACTAACAATCAAAATGTATTTGAAAAAATGCCAACTTCGGCTATTTACAGGTTTTTTTACAACTACTGGAGGCAAAAAGGCATTGTTAAAGACCTTGTCAAGGATGGCATTCACGTATATCATGGATTGTCGGGTGAGCTTCCGGCGGGGCTTAAAAAAAACAACATAAAAAGTGTCGTTACCATTCATGACTTGATTTTTTTAAACCTTCCCAAATTATATCCTTTTATTGATAGAAAAATTTACACTTACAAAAGTAAAAAAGCGGCTAAAAATGCAGACTTGATAATTGCCATAAGCAAACAAACCAAAAATGACATTGTTAAATTTTATGGGGTTAATTCCTCCAAAATAAAAGTAATTTATCAAGGTTGTGATCCTGTTTTTGACGGAAAATTTAGCGCAAAAGAATGTGAAAACACACTCTCAAAGTACAATCTTCCCAAAAACTATATACTAAACGTAGGCACTATTGAGGAGCGAAAAAATCTTTTAGTAATTGTCAAAGCAATTTCAAGCCTAGACACTCATTTGGTTGTGGTAGGAAAGGAAACTCCGTACACTAAAATCGTCAAAGATTATATTATAAAATACAATATGGAAAGCAAAGTGCATTTTGTAAAAAATATTGAATCGAATGAGCTCGCAATTTTATATCAATGCGCTAAAATATTTGTTTATCCTTCTATATACGAAGGATTTGGGATTCCTATAATCGAATCAATGATGTCCAAAACACCTGTAATTACTTCAAAAGGAGGTGTTTTTGAAGAAGTTGGAGGGCAACATTCTGTATATGTAAATCCTTTCGACGCTGATGAACTCCGAGTTGCAATTCAAAAACTATTGACAGATTCCGAAACTTGTAAAAAAATGATTGATGAAGGATCCAAACACGTTCAGAAGTTTGATAATAAAAAAGTAACTCGAGAAGTTTTTGAATGCTATAAGGAACTCTTAAGCAATCCCGAATAATCACTAAAAACTCTTATACAATTCAATATATTTTTTAGCCGCTTTGTCCCAGTCAAAGTTACTCGCATGACTTTGGATTTTATCCTGGTGAGCTTGACGATCGGCATTGTACGTTTGAAGACCTTTAGTAATTTTCAATTTCATGCTCTTTTTGTCAAAATTTTCGAAATAAAAAGCCGCATCACCTCCTATTTCCAATAAAGAAGTAAACTTACTCAAAAAAACAGGCTTCCCCAATTTCATGGCCTCAACAGCAGGCATCCCAAATCCTTCGGCAAGAGAAGGAAAAAGAAATGCTGCGCAGTTTGCATACAGCCATGATTTTTCCTCATTGGAAATTGGTCCACTCAAAACAATTCGATCCGTCAACCCTTTTTGTTGAATAATTTCTTTGCACTGATTGCCATAAGCTGTGTCGTTGAATCCACTTATAATTAAATGATAATCAGGAAATTCTGTCATCATATCTATAAGTACTTCCCAGTTTTTTTTGGCGGAAAAATATCCGATTGAAAAAAAGAATTTTTTGTCGGAAGCCCATTGTGGACGACATGGAGCAAATTTGGCAGGAGACTCCACTCCGTTGTATATCACATGAACCTTTTTTCCATGCAATGCAATGTGTTGCTCAATCAAAGATTTTGTATAATACGAAATCGAGGTAATTGCGTCAGCTCGATCTACTTTATTCTGTAGTTTTTTTAAATACGTAACGCGCTTTTTTGGCTTTTTTTCAATTAAAAAATTCAAGTCATGAATTGTTAAAATAAATTTGGTTTTTTTGGGCGGTAATATTTTAGGAAGTTGAGAAGAAGAATGCCAAACATCATAGGTTTTGTTTACTTTGGGGAAGAGTATCCGAAGAAAAGAAGCAAAAATAATATTGACCGAAATGGGCGGTGAGAAATTAAAATATTTGGGTAATAAAAAGGTGAAATCAACTCGTTTAGCTCCTTGAGAAGCTAAGGCTCTTCCCAATTGATTTGAAAAATAACCCAACCCGGAGTTCACTTCCTTCAATCTGTAAAAATCTACCAAAACTTTTAGCATCTATAGACGTTTTTTAGCTATGTAAAATTAATCATTTACCAATGATAGCAAGGTATAAAAAACTAATTTCTAAAACACTGTAATTTACTTGAAAACAAAACTTCAAAAATCAAACGTTGTTTATATTCTATCTTATGGTATCTTTATGCGGTATATCAAATTATGGCTTCTTCGAAGAGGAAGAAAGTAATCGGAATACCTTTTTGAAACGGTGAATGCAAACCAACAAATAGAACAGATCTGCTTTTCTTTGGAAAAAGGAAAAACCATTTTATACCCTACAGATACGGTATGGGGACTGGGCTGTGATGCAACAAACGAAAAAGCAGTTTCGAAAATTTATACTCTAAAAAACAGATCCGATTCAAAGGCATTGATTTGTTTGATGAAAGATCTGGAGATGGTTAAAGACTATGTGGAGAGCATACCTGTTGAGGCGAAAAAACTCGTCGAAGAAACCACCAAACCATTGACTATTATTTATCCCAAAGCCAAAAATTTAGCATCTAACCTAGTCGCTGAAGATGGCTCTATCGCTATTCGAATTCCCGACCATTCATTTTGCCAAAAGGTGTTGACTCATTTCAACAAACCTATCGTTTCGACCTCAGCCAACCAAAGTGGAAAAAAAACTCCTCAATCCTTTGATGAAATCACACACAATATTTTGGAACAGGTAGACTATGTTGTAAATTTGCAAGAAAAAGAAGCCACAGGAACACCTTCCACTCTTGTAAAGATTGAGTCAGACGGTTCAGTATTGGTTATTCGTCCATAAAATGCATCAAAACAACTATAAAGACGCACTTACAGATTCTATTTTCAGAATCATTTCCGACGCAGCCGACGCGCTGAACATGGAATGTTATGTTATTGGAGGATTTGTACGTGATTTTCTGTTGGAAAGAGGCACTCCCAAAGACATTGACATTGTAGCTGTTGGTAGCGGTATCGCATTGGCAAAAAAAGTAGCCAAAGCTTTACCTCATCAACCCAAAGTTCAGGTTTTTAAAAATTTTGGGACAGCGATGATTAAATCCGATGACTTGGAAATTGAATTTGTCGGTGCTCGCAAAGAAAGCTACCAAGAAAACAGCCGAAAACCAACCGTAGAAAACGGCTCTTTAGAAGACGATCAAAAACGAAGAGATTTTACTATTAATACGCTAGCCTTTGGATTGAATCGTGAAAATTTTGGAAGATTATTAGATCCCTTTGCTGGCGTCAAGGACTTGAAAAACAAATGCATTCGTACGCCACTTGATCCAACTATTACGTATTCCGATGATCCGTTGCGGATGCTTCGTGCCATTCGTTTTGCAACTCAACTGGACTTTACCATACATCCTGACTCGCTTCAAGCCATTGATGAGCAAAAAAATAGAATTGAAATTATCTCGAACGAACGAATCGTTGACGAGCTTCACAAGATATTGCTAACACCAAAACCTTCCAAAGGATTTTTATTGCTTGAAAAAACCGGATTGTTGCACTTTATACTTCCCGAACTAACGGCTCTAAAAGGTGTTGAAGAAATCGAAGGTCAGCTTCACAAAGATAATTTTTACCACTCACTGGAAGTCGTGGACAATATCTGTCCAAATACTGATAATTTGTGGTTGCGTTGGGCCGCCCTTTTGCACGATATTGGAAAAGCACCCACCAAAAAGTTCAGTAAAAAAGTAGGCTGGACTTTTCATGCTCATGAGTTTGTGGGCGCTAAAATGGTATTTCAATTGTTCAAACGACTTCGGATGCCGTTGAACGACAAAATGAAATACGTTCAAAAATTGGTATTTATGAGTTCGCGACCTATCGTATTATCTCAAGATACCGTTACCGATTCGGCTGTAAGAAGATTGGTTTTTGATGCAGGAGATTATGTCGAGGATCTGATCACTCTTTGTGAGGCCGACATCACCACAAAAAATCCAAATCGTTTTAAAAGATACCATCAAAACTTTAAGTTGGTACGAGAAAAAATTATCGAAGTTGAAGAAAAAGACAGCATTCGAAACTTTCAACCTCCTATAACAGGAGAAGAAATTATGGAAACTTTTGGCTTGTCTCCCTGTCGCGAAATTGGCATCCTAAAAGAATACATCAAAGAAGCTATTTTGGAAGGAGATATTCCAAACGAATACGAATCTGCCAAAAAAATAATGTTTGAAAAAGCAACTGAATTGGGATTGCAAGCCCGTAACTAAATTGTAACTATCTATGAAGTCACGATTTTATTTTATTGCCAAAGCAACACTTCTGCTGGTTTATGCTGTAATTTTGGCAGGAGCAGTGGTTCGAATGACTGGAAGTGGTATGGGATGTCCTGATTGGCCCAAATGTTTTGGGTATCTAATCCCTCCCACAGAAGCATCGCAACTGGAGTGGATCCCCAATCAAGCATACGAAAAAGGAAATATAATCATTGTTGACGAGTCGTTGCGTGTTGCTATAGACGATTTCAAATCTTCGTCAGATTACGACGATTCTCAATGGGGCAAATACACCAAACACGATTATGCCCAATTCAACCCATTTCATACCTGGGTTGAATTTATCAATAGATTGCTAGGAGCCATTGCAGGTCTTGCAACGGTCATCATGTTTGTTTTTTCACTGAGTTTTTGGAAATCCAAAAAACGAATTCCGATACTCTCATTTTTAGCAGTTTTGGGCATGGGCTTTCAGGCATGGCTGGGAAAAACAGTGGTTGATTCAAATTTAGCTCCCTTTAAAATTACCATTCACATGGTCATGGCTTTAGTAATTGTCGCTTTGTTACTGTGGATACTCAAGCCCTATGCGCGAGCAACTCGCAATACTGTTTTGAGAAACACCCTATTAATTGCTATCGGCTTTACGCTTTTGCAAATCATTATGGGAACGCAAGTTCGTCAATTTGTAGATGTTCAGGTAGGTTTGTGGGGATACAACCAACCAAGCCGTTGGTTAGACAATGTTCCCGAAGTGTTTTACATCCATCGTTCCTTTTCCATAGCTGTTGTAATTCTTCATTTGTTTCTCTTGAAATTGAGCTTTACTCAACAAGAAAAAACACGTCATATTTATTGGATATTGGGGTGTATCGTTCTTGAAGTAATTACTGGGATTTTAATGTATTACTGGGATTTTCCCTTTGCTAGTCAACCCATACATTTGTTTGTTGCGAGTGTTTTATTTGGAATTCAAATGGATTGGTGGCTACACGAAACCAACACAAAAAAAAATTACAATGATTTATAGATTTAGGATAATTTTTGACTCTAAAAAAGACGATATCTTTAGAGATATTGAGATTGAAGCCTCGGCGACATTTGAAGAGTTTCACAATACCATTACACAAGCATTTGGATTTGGAGGAAGCGAAATGGCTTCTTTTTATCTGAGTGACGACAATTGGAGTCAAGGGGAAGAAATTGCACTTTTTGACGTAAGTGAAGGCATGGATGAGGTGCTTTTAATGTCTAATACAACATTAGAAAGTCAATTTTTTGACAACCAAAAAAGATTGATTTATGTTTATGATTTTTTAAGCATGTGGACGTTTCTGATAGAGCTTATGGATACTGCCGAACACCCGTCAGGAACAAGCTATCCCAGTTTGATTTATTCGCATGGAATGCTTCCTGAAGATGCTCCCGAAAAACAATTTGAGGCAGAAACAGAAAACGACTCGGAGTGGGAAAGTGAAAACGAGGATTTTTATGATGATAACGAGGAAGATCTTTGGAATTAATGAATCCCTAACGCTTCATGATTCTCGTAGTTTCTTTTCACAAAATCAAATCCGGATTGCACAATTTGCCCCATCGTATTGCATGCTAAAAAATTACGATCCAAGGTCAATTGATACACTTGATTTTTGAGTATATCAACGTTTTTTTGGGGTGCCAATTGGTCTGAAACCATTGCGTTCATCAAACTTTTAATTCGTCTTCCTGAACTAATGAGTCGCTTGGCAATAATGGATCGTTCTTCAATCTTGTATTGATCTATCGATGCCTTGTCGAGCTTGTTTTTAACCAACTCAACCATCTTGTAATTTTCTTTGAAAAATTGTGGGCGGTAAATCTTTAAGTTGCTTTCAAAAGATTGTTGATCAAAATCGATGGCTCTTATTTTATAAATCACTTGATCAAAATCGTGTGTAGGAACAATCAAATAATTGTATGCTCGCATATCTCCAAGAAGTCGAATCATAGAACGTTCATTAAATTTTACAAATTCTTTGGTGATCTGCGCTTTTTCGGACTCCAAGCAATTGGGTAAAAAATGTTGAATAAATTCGTCTCCTGGAATACCCGCAATATGCTCCTCTATGAGCGTTTTTTTATAAACTAAAAAATTAAGATTGTAAGGAGACAACATATGTTCAAGTGCCAAGCCATAAATACGAGAAGCATCTGCTTTTTTGACATAGAAATAAACGAAATTGTCATTTAAAATATTTCTTATTTTGATACGAAAAGGCTTGGAGTTCCCAAAAGTACAATAGTCAATTGCATCAACATTTAAATACGGGAGCGAGGCTTCGCTTCCGTCTGAATGAAACAAGGTGTAAACCTTTTTTAAATTCATATCAATTTCTGATCGTTCATGCTCCGCATAAAAAACACGAATCCAAAGCGTGTCTTCATCTTTTTGGTTGTAAACCGACACCGAACCCGAAAAACGTTCCAAATCTTCATAAGAAATGGGGATTTTCATGTACCTATTGTATTGATTCAAATATTTTTCAAGGAGATTTGAAATCGGGTACGAAGGTTTTTTTTGCGACATGCGTGGCTCAGACATCAGAATATTTTTATCAAAGTTACTATCTTTTCCGTAACAAAATGTAATTTAGTGCGTCTTAGCAGTGAGCTTACTTATGAAACAGATACTTCGCCTTCACAATCTTTCCAAAAATTACGGTCGTGTCCACGCCGTAAAAAACCTGTCTTTTTCGATTGAAAAGGGAAATGTTTACGGAATTCTGGGGCCTAATGGTAGTGGAAAATCAACTACCCTAGGCATGGTGCTCAATGTCATCAATCCAAGTTCAGGAAGTTTTGAATGGTTTAACTCCACCCTCAGCACACATCATGCTTTAAAAAAAGTAGGAGCGATTATCGAAAGGCCCAACTTCTATCCGTATATGTCAGCGTATCAAAATTTAAAGTTGGTTTGTAGAATTAAAGAAGTTTCTCTAAAAAAAATCGATGAAAAGTTAGCATTGGTAGGGTTGTTGGATCGAAAAAGTGACAAATTCAAAACATTTTCTTTGGGGATGAAACAGCGACTTGCCATAGCCTCTGCGCTTCTTAACGATCCTGAAATTTTGATTTTAGATGAGCCTACCAATGGATTGGATCCTCAAGGGATTTTTCAAATCCGAGAATTGATCAAAAAAATCTCTCAAATGGGGACAACTATTTTGTTGGCTTCACATCTTTTGGATGAGGTAGAAAAAGTATGTACTCATGTGTTGATTCTTCAAAAGGGAGTTGGTTTGTATAGTGGATCGGTAGATACACTAATTTCTTCTGAAGGATATTTTGAAATTCAGGCAAAAGATGCTGATCAACTGGTCAAGCTTTTACAAGAAATTGAGGCTGTTGGAGAAATTAAACAAACTCGTTCACACTTCCAAGCTTATCTAAAAAGCCCTCTTGAGGTTGATGAACTTCAAAACTATTTGATCGAAAACAAATGTACGGTCACTCACCTTGTAAAGCGAAAGGAACGTCTTGAGGAACAATTTTTAGAACTTACCAAAAATCAAAACCTATGAAAAGGCTATTTCTGATAGAGTTTGACAAACTATATGCCAATCGAATCAGTCGTATTTTGATTGTAGGTTATTTTGCTTTAATGACTTCCATTGCCTTGATTGCGGCTATTAAATTTGATATTGGCCCTATAAAATTTCATTTGGCGGAGCAAGGTATTTTTAATTTTCCCTATATATGGCATTTCAACACCTTTGTAGCTGCATGGTTCAAATTATTTTTAGCGATTGTCATTGTGTCTATGATTGCTAATGAATACAGCAATAAAACCATCAAACAAAATCTTATCGACGGACTTAGTAAAAAGGAGTTTTTACTATCAAAATTTCTAGTGATTCTTTTTTTGTCGTTGGTGTCAACTCTTTATATTTTCGTTATATCCTTAGCTTTAGGACTTACTTTTTCCAACTATACTGAGTTGGGAATTGTTTTTTCGGAAATGGAATACTTACTCGCTTTTTTTATAAAACTTATTGGTTTTTTTAGTTTTTGTTTCTTTTTGGGAGTGCTAATCAAGCGCTCTGCATTTGCGCTCGGCTTTCTAATTTTGTGGCAAGCCTTTGAGGGCATCTTTTATGGATTTATGAGGTGGAAACTATTTCATGACGAAAAAACAGCCGATATAATTGCGCAGTTTTTACCCTTAAACTCAATGGGCAACTTAATAAACGAGCCCTTTTCGAGATTGTCCGCTGTAAAAAAAGTTGCTAGTGAAATAGGACAAGATATTGGAAATCATGGTGGAGTTGAGTTTTATGAAATTTTTATTGTTCTTGGGTGGATAGGTGTTTTTATTTTTCTTTCACTTAAGCTTCTTCAATCAAGAGATTTATAGTATTTTTAGAATCGTGAACTTTTATAGTTCTCCTTTTTTTTAAAACAACGGTCCCAACGTTTACATCTTACTATTATCAAATTATGGTGGCATTTAAATTATGTTTAAACTGTTTAATGGTTGCGTTTTATTTTTCCTAATTGTTTTTTCTTTTTCAAAGGGAAACTCTCAATTAAGCAAGGTACACTATATCCCACCCATAACAGATAATGGAACAGACTCCACCACTGGAGACCAATATCTATATATTTCTACTCCATCAAACTCTAATGTTGCATATACAGTAACTTCTATTGGCAATCCTTTGGGTATCACTCAAGGGTTTGTTTCCAATGCAAATCCCGTTGAAATTCCAATCGGTTCAGGAGTTTCACAGCTCATATTGGATTACAACGAAATTGGTCAAAAAGTTGATAACAAAGGATTTTATATTCAAGCAGATGACGTGGTGTATGTTTCGGTAAGAATGAATAAGGATTTGAACAATTCAGGTACATCTTACTTTCAAGCAGGAGCACTTGTAAGCAAAGGAATGGCTGCTTTGGGGCAAGATTTCAGAATCGGAACGTTCACAACACCCGATTCCGATGATGGGCATTTAAGTTTTTTTTCTATACTGGCAACAGTGGACAATACAACTATCAGTTTTGATTTCCCAAAAGCTGCTCAATACATCAATATAGGAACCAGTCCTCCCTTGTCTATTGTTCTCAATGAATTGGAAAGCTATACCATTGCGATTGAAGGGGGTTTAGGAGGCAATTCTGGGGTTATGGATCAGCTTATTGGCACACTTATTCAATCAGACAAACCCGTTGTTGTCAATTGTGGCTCTTCGAACGGAAGTTTTTCCGAGACCGAAAATGGAAGAGATATTGGAATTGACCAAATCGTTGACGCTTCCCGTATAGGAAAAGAATATATTTTAGTAAAAGGGCGTGGTCCCGATAGCATCGAAAATATTCTTGTTGTAGCCCATTATGACAACACACAAATTTCAGTAAATAGCTATGACATCGGAGTCACATTAAACAAAGGAGACTACTACTCTATTGAGGGAGATTCTTATTCCCCTGAAGGGAATATGTTCGTAGAAACCACAAAGGATGTTTTTGTTTATCAAGGAACCGGTTTAACTTATAATTTTACTTCTGCTGCCAATCAGGGATTATTTTTTGTCCCTCCTTTGAGTTGTGAAAATAAAGGCAGTGTAAACAACATCGCTTCCATAGACAAAATTGGAAACACTACTTTTACAGGAGCACTAAACTTGGTAGTCAACAAAGGTGTCGAAGTGAAAATAAATGACACTACTCTTAACAACTTAAATCCTTCTATTACAATCGATGGGCCTCACGATGTCCTAAATCTAAACTACCAAACGTATGTAGTAACGGGATTGACTGGAGATATTGAGGTCAGTGTTTCTTCGGGAGAGCTTTATTGTTCCTATTTTACTCAGAATGGGCCAGCAACGTCAGGTAGTTTTTACTCTGGATTCCCCTTAGCTCCAGAAATTAATTTCTTACCCACTTTTGAAAAGCTTGGAAATTGCATTCCAAATATTGTTCTTGAAGGTGCAAATATGGCGGTTTTTGATTCCTTTAAATGGATGTATGATGATGGATCTGGATATATAGATACTGGGATTTCAGCTTCTACGATTACACCCAGCAGTCCCGGAAAATACAAGTTAATTGGAATTATAGATTGTTCAGGCATGAATTTAGAATCTTTTGAAATTCCTGTTAGTGTTTGCCCCGCCGATAGTGATAACGATGGAGTTATTGACAATATCGATTTGGATAACGACAACGATGGAATTTTAGATGAATTAGAATCTTTGGGAACTGCTACCCTAAATCTTACTGACAAGGACACTCCAAGCATCAGTTTAGATAACGGAAGTTCTTCGTCAATTAGTGCTTCAGGAGCTTATACTTCTTCCAGTTTTTCTGGAGCTACCAATTCATTCACTGGAGACTCAAGCGGAAATTTTACTAGCATGCTGATTCCAGATGCAAGTGCAGTAGGGAAGTATGTACTTTCTTTTAATGAACCCGTCAATGCAACATTGAATCCGAGTAATGGATCAAGTCACACATACAGAGACGGTGAGCGATTTACTGTAAAAGCAATCCCTTCCAACAAAAACATCACACTAATAAATGACAACAATCATTTATTGATTGACACCAACTACGATGGTGAGTATGAATCTGGAGTAACTAGTTTTACGAACTCTGAAGTGAGTTTTATATATAATTCCAACAATACTGGCAATTCTTATATGTTGTATGCCAGTCGAATTAATGGAATAGAATTCAACCACCAATCAAACAATTTGACGGATTCCTCTACATATAACGCACAGGTTTCTTTATATAACGTTTCCTTGGATACCGATGGAGATTTAACCTTGGATGCTTTTGATAATGACAGTGATGAAGATGGCTGTTTTGACACCCTTGAGGCGGGATTTTCAGATGATGATATGAACGGAGTTTTGGGAGTAAGCCCCATCATTGTTGGAGATCGAGGTCGAGTCTTAAGTCAGGGAGGCTATACGCCACCTGCCAACAATAATGGCAATGCAACTTTTGATTTTCAAGAAATAGAAAGCGGTGTTGGCATTATCACACAGCCTATTTCACAATCTATTTGCAGTGGAGAAAATGTCACTTTTTCTGTGACCACAGACGCATCTAACGCCATATATCAGTGGCAAGTAAAACCTCCAAGTGGGGCTTGGGAAGACATAACTCCTTCAACCATTTATAGCGATTTCAATACGAACACACTCTCACTTTCGTCTGTTCCCAATGCCTTTTCGGGAAATGCATATCGAGTACTCGTAAAATCCCCATCTTATCAATGCTATACCCCTTCTGATGATAATAAAGTGTTAAATGTAAATCTTGCTCCAAGCGATGCAGTTGTTGAGCCTCTTCAAACTTTTTGTAATGATGATAGTCCAAGCGTTTCAAATTTAACAGTTGTTTCTGGAGCTAATATAGAATGGTATGAGACTGCAACAGGAGGCACTCCTCTGAATCCTACAACTCCTTTGATTCACAACAAGGCCTATTTCGCACTTGCCAAAGATGCTCTGGGCTGTGAGAGTGTCAATAGAACCGAAACAACCGTATTCATTAGCAATCCTGAAATTTCAGCCTCCTCGAGTGAGATTTGTGTTGGTGATAGTATTACGTTAACAGTAAATGGCATTCCAAAAACTCCACAAGATTTTATTGAAGCGCATCCTGAACTTATAAAAATTCAAGAGTACAATGAGGCTTATTATTTCGTAAAAGAGGAGTCGATGTCTTGGGAAGCTGCAAACACACTGGGCGATAGTTTGGAAGGGACGACCATGTATATCATTAATGATTTGGCTGAGGAGCAAGCTATTTATAGTGGGATACAGGCGCTTGGCTTAACAGGAGACGATAATATTAGTTTTTGGTTTGGACTCAAACAAAATTCAAACGCTTCTGGCACTAACTCCGAATGGTTCTGGGTAGATGGAACTCCTTTGAGTTATCAAAATTGGGCAAGCGATGAACCCAACGATTGCTGTAGCACCGAAGATGATGAGGATAATGAAGAAAATTACGGGCAATTTGAATTTGACGATAACGGCATGCAATGGAACGATATTCCAAACAATTCAGGTGGAAATTCCTGGCCTTTGTTTGAATACACAGGAACCACCAATGTTTTTTGGGGGTATTATGACCCTTCCACTGGCAATAAAGTTGAATTTCCGGATGCTGAAACTAGTAATTTGGTTGTTAACCCTTCCGAAACTACTACTTATTATATTGAAGTAACAACCAATAATGAAGTTTGCGAAAACACTTTTGAAGTGGTTGTAAAACCTCTTCCTGAAAGCAACCCTGCTGACAACTTAATGATGTGTGATAACACAACCGTAGGAACCGATACCGATGGTTTTATAAATGATTTTGATTTGGAATCGCGAACCAATCAGATTTTAGGAACCCAAGCTGCATCCGGGAATTTTAAGGTAACCTATCACCTAAGTGCATCGGATGCAAACGACGAAGCCAAAATAGGCTTGAGTTCTCCTTTTCAAAACACCGTAAAAGATGGACAGCCAATCTATATAAGGGTTCAAAATCTAACTACAGGATGTTTTAAAGCTACTGAATCCTTCAATTTGGTTGTCAATCAATTGCCCGAGAGCTATCCCGCCGACGACTTTATGGTGTGTGACAACACAACTGTAGGAACCGATGTTGATGGTTTTATAGGTAATTTTGATTTGGAATCGCGAACCAATCAAATTTTAGGAGCCCAAGCTACATCTGGTAATTTCGAGGTAACCTATCACCTAACCGCAACAGATGCAAACGACGAATCCAAAGTAGGCTTGAGCTCTCCTTTTCAAAACACCGTAAAAGACGGACAGCCAATCTATATAAGGGTTCAAAATCTAATTACAGAATGTTTTAGAGCTACTGAATCCTTCAATTTGGTGGTTGATCCACTTCCTATTCTAAAAAATAGTGGCTCTATTGTTGTCAAACAGTGTGACGACGAAGCCTCCAATGATGGAGTTCTTTTAACGAATCTCACGTTTTATGAAACCGAACTTTCGCAAGATGCACTCAATGAGACTTTCGAATATTTTGAAGACTCGAGTTTTGATCCTTCATCAAAAATCATGGATCCCACTCAATATGAAAATAGCAATAGCCCGATTTCAGCAGACATTCATGTTAAAATAACAACTACCGATGGCTGTGAGCGAAATGCACTTATTGAATTACGAGTGGGTGCTAACTCAGTTGACGGAAGCTTTATGAAGAATCTTGCTGTATGCGAAAATTCTCCTCCAACCAATCAAGATGGTATTTCAGTTTTTCCAAAAGAATTTTTCGATGATCTACGAAACGAAATCCTAGCATCGGATTCCAAATTCAGTCTTTTTACTTCTTACAAAATAAGTTTCTACGAAAGTGAGAAGGATGCCTTGACCAAAATGAATCCAATTGACGAGTCTATAGATTATACCAATTCGACTGCTTGGACACAAGAAATATGGGTTAATATTGAAAATATGGAATTAGGCACCTTTGAGTGTGTCGGGTTAAAACAAGTAGCTACACTGACCGTAGAGCGACTACCCGTAGCCAACGCCGTTTCCATTGCTAGACAGTGCGATGACGATCAAGATGGAGAATATCCTTTTGATACAAGCACTATTGAAAATCAAATTTTGTTAGGGCAAACAGGCGTTAAGATATCCTATACGGATGAAAATGGAGACGCACTACCCAGCCCTCTTCCCAATCCTTTTACTACGCATTCACAGACAATAAACATTACCGTGGAAAATTCGCCCTCAGAAGTATCTCCTGCTTGTTATGACACAACTACCTTAGAATTTATTGTTGACTACTCTCCTTTGGTATATCCTGTAAATATTCCTTCTCAATGTGATGATGGTTTGGATGACGCAGACGGTTACTCAGAATTTGATACAAGTAATATAGAAGCTGATTTGCTCGGTGGACAAACGGGAATGGTAGTTACTTATGCAGATCAAAATGGTGACCCTCTTGACAGCCCCTTGCCCAACCCATTTAACACACAATCTCAAATCATAACAGCTACCGTCACCAATCCTATCAATGCTGCTTGCAGCATGACATTGGGTATTAAGTTTGTTGTTGACGCGCTCCCAGTTTTTGAAGTGGATGGTGATCAAATTGTGTGTTTAAATCTACCTCCTATTCCTATTGAGGCTTTTAACCCTTCGGATGTATATTCCTATTCATGGACGCGAACTGACAGTTCATCAACAACAACTTCCTTGCCTGATACCACTTCGAAAATATTGATAAGTGAGGGTGGTATTTACACCGTAACCGCTACCACTACAGACGGAACGAATTGTGAAAGAAGTAAGGAAATTTTGGTAAAGGAGTCAAGCATTGCTTCTATTGAGCTGAACGATATTCAAGTAAACGACTTAACCAACAACGGAACTAATAATATTGTTATTGATACAACCAACCTTGGCATTGGAGATTACGAGTTTGCGCTTGATAATGCCTTTGGCCCCTATCAAGACAATCCTTTGTTTGAAAACGTTGCTCCAGGAATGCATACGATATATGTTCAAGACAAGAACAACTGTGGCATTAAGCAAATCGATGTGTCTGTGGTTGGATATCCAAAATATTTTACACCCAATGGTGACGGATACAACGACCGATGGAATATTTTAGGAGTAAGCAGTCAATTTCAGGCCGCTTCTACAATTTATATTTTTAATCGGTTTGGAAAATTAATAAAAGAAATTCACCCTCTAGGATTGGGGTGGGATGGAAATTATTTAGGAAAACCTTTACCTGCGTCCGATTATTGGTTTCGAGTGTATTTGGAAGACGGCAGAGAGTTCAGAGGTCACTTTACCCTAAAGCGCTAGATAAAATCGTATTTTTGCATTTTTAAGACATTCGCTGTTATGAATTTTTCTTTAGTTTCAAACTTCCTACCCACCGGTGATCAGCCTGAAGCTATCAAGCAGCTTGTTCAAGGAATTTCTGACAGTCAAAAATTTCAAACACTTCAAGGGGTTACAGGTTCTGGAAAAACATTTACGGTTGCGAATGTCATTAAAGAAGTACAACGCCCCACGCTTGTTTTGGCCCACAACAAAACGTTGGCTGCGCAATTGTATTCGGAATTCAAGCAATTTTTTCCAAACAATGCCGTGGAATATTTTGTTTCGTATTACGATTATTATCAGCCCGAAGCCTATATCCCCGTAACGGGAACTTATATCGAAAAGGATTTATCTATAAATGATGAAATCGAAAAATTGCGACTTAGCACAACATCTTCATTGCTCTCTGGTCGAAGAGACATCATTGTAGTTGCTTCGGTTTCGTGTTTGTACGGTATTGGAAATCCCGTGGAATTTAAAAAGAATGTAATTCCCATTTCGGTAGATCAAATTATTCCAAGAACCCAATTTTTACATCAACTCGTTCAAAGTTTGTATGCTCGAACGACCGCCGAATTTTTACACGGGACGTTTCGCGTAAAGGGAGACATTGTAGATGTGTTTCCAAGTTATGCCGATCATGCTTATAAAATTCACTTTTTTGGTGATGAAGTTGAAGCCATCGAATCGTTCGATCCGATTTCTAATAGTGTAAAAGAAAGTCACGAATCGTTGACCATTTATCCCGCAAATATGTTTGCCACTTCTCCCGAAGTTCTGCAAAATGCCATTCATCAAATTCAAGAAGATTTGACTGCTCAAGTAGCGTATTTCAAAGAAATCGGTAAACACTTGGAAGCTAAACGATTGGAAGAACGCACCAATTTTGATTTAGAAATGATTCGAGAATTGGGGTATTGTTCGGGAATTGAAAATTATTCACGCTACATTGACGGCAGAGCTCCAGGAACACGTCCTTTTTGCTTATTGGATTATTTTCCTAGTGATTATTTAATGGTTGTTGATGAAAGTCATGTGACTTTATCCCAAGTGCATGCTATGTATGGAGGAGATCGTAGTCGCAAAGAAAACTTGGTTGAATTTGGATTTCGGTTGCCTGCGGCCATGGACAATCGTCCGCTTAAATATGAGGAATTTGAACAACTACAAAGTCAAGTAATTTATGTTAGTGCAACGCCCTCGGATTATGAACTTCAAAAAAC
Organism: Flavobacteriaceae bacterium; assembly: GCA_029243385.1. Taxonomy (GTDB): domain Bacteria; phylum Bacteroidota; class Bacteroidia; order Flavobacteriales; family Flavobacteriaceae; genus JAQWSC01. The sequence continues at coordinate 140,631 of JAQWSC010000007.1, forward strand.
AGAAGGGGTTTTTGTAGAACAAATTATTCGTCCTACTGGCCTGTTGGATCCCATTATAGAGGTACGTCCAAGTTTAAATCAAATTGATGATTTGGTAGAAGAAATTCAACTTCGCACTGAAAAAGATGAGCGTGTGCTCGTTACAACACTTACCAAAAGAATGGCGGAAGAACTGACCAAATATTTGAGTAGAATTCAGATTCGTTGTCGATACATTCATAGCGATATTGACACCCTAGAACGTGTTGAAATTATGCAAGACTTACGAAAAGGATTGTTTGATGTATTGGTGGGAGTGAACTTGCTTCGCGAAGGGTTGGACTTACCGGAAGTATCTTTAGTAGCAATTTTAGATGCCGATAAAGAAGGTTTTTTAAGAAGTGCTCGATCGTTAACGCAAACTATTGGAAGAGCAGCAAGAAATTTAAACGGAAAAGCGATTATGTATGCAGATAAAATTACCAAAAGCATGCAAAAAACAATGGATGAAACTACCTATCGACGTGAAAAACAAATTGCATACAACACCTTAAACAATGTGACGCCACAAGCACTAAATAAGACCATCGAAGACACGTTTGAACGCAATGAAAAAGAAGTTGAAAATGGCTCTTTTCAACAAATAGCCGCAGAGCCCGATTTGGAATATTTGACCAAAGATCAAATACAACAACGGATTCGAACAACTCGAAAAGAAATGGAAAAAGCTGCCAAAGACTTAAATTTCATAGAAGCTGCCAAACTTCGTGACCGTATTGAATTGCTTAAAAAAGAACTTTAAGAAAAAAAGACTGCCTTTTCAGACAGCCTCTTTTAATTTAAGACGTAACCGAAATTACTTTTTTAGGAATTTTTAGTGCTTCCTTTCGTTTGGGAAGACTTACTCGTAAAATTCCATCTTTGTAATGTGCGTCAATTTTTTCAAGATTTACTGAATCTGGAAGTGTAAAAGATCGAGAAAAAGACCCGTACTTGTACTCTCTAAGAGTATATCGGTCGTTGTTTTGAGTTTCCTCTTCTTGAATTTCTGAAGAAATGGTTAATACTCCGTCTTCCAATTCAAGTTGAAAATCATCGCGAGTCATTCCTGGAGCAACAAGGCTCAATTCAAATCCTTTGTCTAGTTCTTTAACATTGACTGAAGGAACTTCAGGATATCTGTTGGGAGATTTCAATCGGAAATCTGGGTAAAACAATTCATCAAAAAATGATGGAAACTGTGCGATAGGTTTTTTAATTAAATGCATAATCATTTGTTTTTTTGAATGATACTTTATTGTACTCCTGAAAGGACAAACTCAATACCAAATCAAAAAACAAGACAATTTGTCATCTTTATAGTAAAATTTGATGACTTTATGTCATAAAAAACCCGAACAATGCGTTCGGGTTTGTAAAATAATAGTAAAAATCAGTTATGCGAGTACCGCTTGCACCTTATCAGCCGCTTCTTGGAACTCGACGGCACTGTGAACTTCAAGCCCTGAATTGTCGATGAGTTCTTTGGCAATGTCGGCGTTGGTTCCTTGCAATCTCACAATGATAGGCACCTGAATGGCATCTCCCATATTTTTATAGGCATCCACAATTCCTTGGGCTACTCGATCGCAACGAACGATTCCTCCAAAAATATTTACCAAAATAGCTTTTACGTTTGGGTCTTTTAGGATCAAACGAAAAGCGGTTTCTACTCGAGCAGCATCAGCCGTTCCACCCACATCTAAAAAGTTGGCAGGATCACCACCGGCTTGTTTGATCAAATCCATAGTCGCCATCGCCAATCCGGCTCCGTTAACCATACAACCCACGTTGCCATCCAAATCAACATAATTCAAGCCAACAGCACGCGCTTCGACCTCAACGGGATTTTCTTCACGCAAGTCACGCATTGCTTTGTAATCTTTATGGCGAAACAAGGCATTCTCATCAATGGAAACCTTGGCATCTACAGCTAAAATTTTATCATCCGATGTTTTAAGAACAGGATTGATTTCAAACAAAGAAGAATCCGAATTGACATAAGCTTTGTACAAAGAAGTTACAAAGCGCGTCATTTCTTTAAAAGCGTTTCCACTCAACCCCAAATTAAAAGCAACCCTTCTGGCCTGAAAAGGAAGCAGTCCCGTTGCAGGGTCTATTTCTTCAGTAAAAATCAAATGAGGGGTTTCCTCAGCAACGGTTTCAATATCCACTCCACCTTCGGTTGAATACATGATCATTGTGCGTCCTGAAGCTCTGTTAAGCAACACCGACATATAGTATTCGTCGGGTTCCGAAGCCCCTGGATAATAGACATCTTCTGCTACCAAAACTTGATGCACAGGCTTGCCTTCAGGAGGCGTTTGTGGTGTAATCAAATCCATTCCAATAATCTGAGAAGCGATTGTGGAAACTTCTTCTAAATTCTTGGCAAGCTTAACACCTCCGCCTTTTCCTCTACCTCCAGCATGAATTTGCGCTTTAATAACAAACCAGCTTGTACCTGTTTCTTTAGACAGTTGTTTTGCTGCGGTAACTGCCTCTTCGGGAGTTTGAGCAACCAAGCCTCGTTGAATTTGAACGCCAAAACTGGCTAAAATTTCTTTCCCTTGATATTCGTGTAAATTCATGGATATGGATTGTTTATTTACTGGCAAAAATAGCAAACTTATCAAGATATTTTGACTCCTATTGGGATTTATTATTGTTATATTTATAACAAATTGTTGGTTAATTAATACGATAAGTTTGGCTACTTTTGTAAACCTCATTTAAATACGTATCGTTATGAATCGAAACGAGTTACTTTCTGTTGCCAATCAATTTGGAAGCCCTGTGTATGTATATGACAGTGCTAAAATTAAAAGCCAGTACACACGATTGACTACAGCTTTTGGTAAAGTTAAAAACTTAAAGATTAACTATGCCGTAAAGGCGTTATCCAATATAAGTGTCTTAAAATACATCCATCATTTGGGAGCTGGCTTGGACACCGTTTCATTGCAAGAGGTTCAGCTAGGGCTGGCGGCAGGAGTTCCTGCGGAGCAAATCATCTTTACACCCAACGGCGTATCTCTAGGGGAAATCGAAGAAGTTGCCAAACTTGGTGCCCAAATCAATATTGACAACCTTTCGATCTTGGAACAATTTGGAAACAAATATCCTGAAACTCCTGTTTGTATTCGTATCAATCCGCATGTAATGGCAGGTGGAAATGCCAATATTTCTGTGGGACACATTGATTCTAAGTTTGGAATTAGCATTCATCAAATTCCACACATTCAACGAATTGTTACCAATACAGGTATGAGAATCAACGGGATTCACATGCATACGGGTAGCGATATCCTAGACATTGATGTGTTTCTTCATGCATCCGAAATTTTATTTGAAACTGCTCAACACTTTGATAATTTAGAATTTATTGATTTTGGAAGTGGATTTAAAGTTCCTTATTCAGAAAATGATATTGAAACCAACATAGAAGAATTGGGTGAACGCCTGAGTGAACGCTTTAATAGATTTTGTAAAAAATACGGGCGTGATTTGACACTCACTTTTGAACCGGGTAAATTTTTGGTCAGTCAAGCGGGTTATTTTTTAGCCAATGTGAATGTAATCAAACAAACTACATCCACCGTTTTTGCGCAAGTTGATTCTGGATTCAATCACTTGATTCGACCCATGCTTTATGGATCGCAACACCACATCGAAAACATTTCCAATCCAGAGGGTCGCGAACGATTTTATTCGGTAGTGGGCTACATCTGTGAGACGGACACCTTTGCCAACAATCGCAGAATTAGTGAAATCAAAGAAGGCGATATTCTTTGTTTTCAAAATGCAGGAGCTTATTGCTTTACAATGGCAAGCAATTACAATTCTCGGTTTAGACCACCGGAAGTTTTGTGGCATGAAGGTGAAGCGCTTTTGATTCGCAAAAGGGAAGATTTCAATAATTTGATTGAAAATCAGGTTGTGGTAGATTTTAAAAAAGTCTCTACGATAGAAATCTAGTTTTTTTAGGCTATAACTCCCGAACCTACAAGTTCATCTTGAATATACCAAGCGGCAAACTGACCCTGAGTAATTGCTGATTGTGGCGTTTCAAAGAGCAAATATCCTCCAGACGCTACGCGGTGCAAAGTAGCTTTTTGAAGCGGTTGTCGATAGCGAATCCGAGCTAAAACTTTGAGTTGCTGACCTTCGGATAACTCCAAATCTGAGCGTACCCAATGCAATTCTTTTTGATCGATAAACAATCCTTGACGGTACAATCCTGGGTGATTTTTCCCTTCACCCACATAAATTGTATTGGTTTTGACGTCGGTAGCTATAACAAATAAGGGTTCTTGGGTTCCGCCTACCGCCAAGCCCTTTCGCTGACCTACGGTAAAAAAATGAGCACCTTGATGCACTCCTACCTGAACTCCGTCCGTAGGCTGATAAGTCAGTTGAGTTGATAAATACTTCGCTTTTTCTTCTAAAGAATGTAACGAAGGCTCCGATAAATGGTAGGCAGGATGTTCTTTTGGAATCGCAACAATAGCCCCTTTTTTAGGCTGTAGTTGTTGCTGAAGAAAATCAGGCAAACGAACTTTTCCAATAAAACAAAGACCTTGTGAATCTTTTTTATCAGCAGTTACAAGCTGCATTTCAGAAGCAATATTTCGAACTTCCGACTTTGTCAATTCTCCAATAGGAAAAAGTGTTTGGGAGAGTTGATTTTGCGATAATTGACACAAAAAATAGGATTGATCTTTGTTGTTATCAACACCTGCTAGCAATCGATGAATGCCATTTTGGGTGTCTTTTCTACAATAGTGACCCGTTGCCACAAAATCTGCTCCAAGCTCCAATGCAATTTTTAAAAAAACATCAAATTTGATTTCACGATTGCATAACACATCTGGATTTGGCGTACGTCCGCATTCATATTCACGAAACATATAGTCAACGATTCTCGTTTTATATTCAGCACTCAAATCTACCGTTTGAAAGGGAATTCCCAGTTTTTGCGCAACAATCATGGCGTCGTTGCTGTCCTCGAGCCAAGGACATTCATCGGAAATAGTAACCGAGTCGTCGTGCCAATTTTTCATAAAAAGACCAATGACCTCGTAGCCTTGCTGGACCAATAAATGGGCAGCTACACTCGAGTCAACACCTCCAGAGAGGCCAACTACAACACGTTGTTTAGAAGATTTCATAACAGCACAAAGTTACAAAAAAGCAACTGCTATTTGCGTTTGTTTAATTTTTGCTGTTCTTCTGCCTGCTCCATTACTTCTTGGAGTTTGCGCTGAAAACGATTTTGTTTTTTGGGTTTTTTCTTGTTTTCCTCGATTTGAGCATGAATTTTATCGTCATTGATGATGTAATTTTTAATAACCAACATAATGACAATTGTTATCAAGTTCGAAATAAAATAATACAAACTCAAACCACTGGCATAGTTATTAAAGAAAACCAACATCATTACTGGCATTAAATACATGATAAACTTCATGTTGGGCATACCGGGTTGTGGGTTTTGCATTTGTTGTCCAGTAGTCATCATTGTGTAAAAGAAAATCGCAATGGATGCTAATATCGGAAACAAGCTTACATGATCTCCATAAAAAGGAATGTAAAATGGAAGTTCTGCTATAACGTCATAGGAAGAAAGATCTTCTGCCCATAAGAACGATTTTTGGCGCAATGCAAAAGCCACAGGAAAAAAGCAAAACAAGGCATAGAATACAGGCAATTGAAGAAGCGCAGGGACACAACCAGACATCGGATTTACGCCTGCTTTACGGTACAACTTCATGGTTTCTTGCTGACGTTTAACTGCGTCTTTTTTGAATTTATCGTTCAAAGCTGTAATCTCAGGCTTCAGCACTTTCATCTTGGCTTGAGACAGGTATGACTTGTATGTGACTGGAGACATAGCAAATCGAACAATAACCGTCATTAAGATAATTGCAATACCGTGTGGTAAAAATCCGCTTAAAAAACCAAAAAGTGGGAAAAATACAAATCGATTGATCCATCCAAATATTCCCCAACCAAAGGAAATAGAGTCCGTTAGATCATTGTCTAATTTTTTCAACACATCATAATCTGCAGGGCCTACATACCATTGAAAATGTGAATTTAACTCACCTTGTGAAGTTTTGAGTGGGATTTGGGAACGAAAATTTTTAGTAAAAACCACATCTTTACCTTCATCTTCTACAAGGTTTTCAGAAGTAAAACTAACCGAATCAAACGAAACATCCGGTATTAAAATCATACTGAAAAAATGCTGATTGTAAGATACCCAAGAAACGTCTTCGTCCTTGTCATCATCATTGCTAGCAGCCGATAAGTAGCCTATTTTGTCTCCTTCATATTGATATTTTAGCTCGGTATAACGGTTTTCATAAATAACACTTTTGGCTTGGCGAAATCCTTTTAAATTCCAGTCCAGTGCAACTTCTTTGTCACCATTTGTCAAAGCCGAAAATCCTTGTGAAACAATTGAAAAATCAAGCATATATCCGTCGTTTGGCAACGTATATCGGTACTCAATAAACTGGGTTTCAGAAACCACCATCTTCATAGAAAGCACTTGTGCGTTGTCTTGTGTTGACAGCGATGGTGTAAAATACAGTTGTCGGGTTTGAATTTTTTGATTCGCCCGATTGAAAAAAGTTAAATCAAAATGCTCATTACCATCTTTGATTAAATAAATAGGGGCTCCTTTAAAGTCATTCAGCCCTTTCAACTGAGCTTCGGAAATAAAACCCCCTTGAGTACTAACCGATAAATACAATTGTTCGTTTTCTAAAACAATTTGTTTTTGGTCTTGCTCTCCTGAAGCCAATTCTGTAAAATCCCCTAAATTGGGTGAGACGATAGCATTGGTTGAAACTTGCGTATTTGGAGTTGTATTTTCTGACTGAACATTTTCTTGCGCAGGAGTATTTTCTGAGCTTTCCTCAGTCACAGGCTCTTGAACACTGAGCATCCAAGTGAAAATTCCTGCAATCAATATAAAACCTATAAGTTGATACGGATCAAATTTTTTCTCTTCCATAATTATGCGTTCTTTTTCAAAGAATGTTTTTTACTAGCAGCTATAAAAGCTACAAAAAGTGGGTGGGGATTTACAACCGTACTTTTATACTCGGGGTGGTACTGAACACCCACAAACCAAGGATGGTTTGAAATTTCAATAATTTCAACCAAACCAGTATCAGGATTTAATCCAGAGGTAACCATTCCCGCCTCGGTGAGTTGTTTTTTATATGTGTCATTGAACTCATAACGATGTCGATGACGTTCCATTATTTCGGATGTTTTGTAAACATTTGAGGCAATCGTTCCTTCGCTGATGGAACATTTCCATGCACCCAGTCGCATTGTTCCTCCTTTATCAATAACTGCTTTTTGTTCTTCCATGATAGAAATAACAGGATGAGGAGTTTGTTCGTCCATTTCGCTAGAATTAGCCTCTTTAAGACCCAATACATTTCTAGCAAACTCAATAACTGCCATTTGCATTCCAAGGCAAATTCCTAAAAAGGGGATGTTATTTTCTCGAGCGTATTGTATCGCATCTATTTTTCCTTCCACTCCGCGAGATCCAAATCCTGGAGCTACCAAAACACCGTCAAGGTGTGCAATTTTCTTTTCTATAGTAGAGGCTTCAATGTATTCGGAATGAATAGAATGTACCTTTACTTTTACTTCATTTTGGGCACCGGCATGAATGAATGCTTCCAAAATGGATTTGTAGGAATCTTGCAATTCAACATATTTCCCAATCAATCCAATATTTACAGTAGATTTTGGATTTTTTAACCGTCCTAAAAAGTCAGACCATTGTGACAAATTCAAGGTTTGATCTTTGGGTAGGGCTAATTTATCGAGAACCACTTCGTCCAAACGCTCTTCTTGCATAAGAATAGGCACATCGTAAATGGTTGGAGCATCAATAGACTGAATAACAGCCTCTCTTTTTACGTTACAAAACAAGGCTAGTTTATGCCGCAATTCTTCACTTAATTCGTGTTCTGTTCTACAGACCAAGACATCGGCATTGATTCCGCTTTGCATTAAGGTTTTGACAGAATGTTGGGTGGGTTTGGTTTTGAGTTCACCTGCTGCCGATAAAAAGGGTATTAAGGTAAGATGAATGACCAATCCATTATGTTCACCAAGTTCCCATCGCAACTGCCGAACCGCTTCGATATAAGGTAACGATTCAATATCTCCAACAGTACCGCCAATTTCAGTGATAACAACATCGTATTCTCCTGTTTGTCCAAGGAGCTGTATTCGCTCTTTGATTTCATTGGTAATATGAGGAACTACTTGAACTGTTTTTCCTAAAAACTCACCTCGGCGTTCTTTTTCAATCACACTTTGGTATATACGGCCCGTTGTTACGTTATTGGCTTGTGTAGTCGCCACATTTAAAAATCGCTCATAATGCCCTAAATCAAGATCTGTTTCAGCACCATCGTCGGTAACATAACACTCTCCGTGTTCGTAAGGGTTCAGAGTTCCTGGATCTACGTTAATATAGGGGTCGAATTTTTGGATGGTCGTTTTAAACCCTCTCGCTTGAAGCAATTTGGCGAGTGAAGCGGAAATAATTCCTTTTCCTAAGGAGGAAGTCACACCACCGGTAACAAAAATATATTTTGTGTTTGGCATTAAAGCTGATGCTTTGTTGATTTAACAGCCTCAAAAATACAAAAAGTATTGTGAACTGATACGAATTATATCAATCAAAAAAAGGAGATAAAATCGACTTCAACAAAACCTAATTTCAGAGCTTAGTCTTTAATTTCATTAATGGTAAGGTCTTCATGCTGAATCAAATATACGCCTGTGTTGGTGTATCCTCCACTAAAAACACTTTGATAGTTGAATTTATTATGCAAGTATTTGGTCTCTCCAACTAGGGTTGGGCTTACCATGCTTTCTTGAAATGCAATACGGAGCAACGCATCCAATGTAACATCATAGGCGCGAACTACCACTTTATTGGGTAGCGTACCGTATTGATTTTTGTATTTTCTAGAAAACTGTTTAAACGGATTGTTTTCAATGGGTTTTTGAATAGAAGGATACAGAAAATGTAGCTTTCCCAAATACTCGTAAGAAATATTTTCGTTGTCATAAACATCCCCTCGGTAAGTGGTCATTAAAGTAATATCTCTATCATCACTACTTTGTGCATTTAACATCGAGGTAATGCTCGTAATAAGGTTTAGTTTTTGTGTTTCTAAAAACACCCAATTGTTTTGGACATCTACCAATAACGAATCGGTCAAATCGGGTTTTACAAATCCACCCATTTCGTCAGGATCAATTACTTCTGCTAAAGGAAAACGTTTTAGCAATTCTTTTTTTATGGCCTGGTTTTCCTTGTCTGCAATAATCATTACACAAGGATTGATTTCTTTTTCAAGTTTTCTGTCCAAATAATTTAACATTGTTTTTCGTAACAACTTCTCGTCTGGAATTGATTGATAGACATTGGTTTTTAAATCGACTTTTTTGGTGGAAAGAGGCGAAATAACAAGTACTCCTTTTGAATGCAAACGCTTTGAAACCTGATTGACATGACTTGGAATCAAAGGTCCTATTACAACATCTTTTTGTTCCAAACTTTGACTGTTGAGAATGGCCTGCACTTTGGAGGAATTGTTTTCGGTGTCATACACATCAACTTCCAAAGAGACTCCTAAGGAGGTAAGTTCTTGAAAAGCCAATGAAGCGCCTGAATAAAAATCCAATGAAATGGTGTGTAAATTTCGTTTTTGCAATAGCAAATTGGTGTTCTCAACCGAATCAAGATCAACTTCAGAAGCTTTAAACGGAGCCATTAATGCTACTTTTATAAATCGATTACTGAGCACGCTGTCTTTCAGTGAAATCGTTTCTACTAATAACGAATTCTTCACAGACATATCACTTTTTTGAGATTTGGGAACACGAATTACCATTCCAACCTGAAGCCCCATTTCCTTTATATTAGGGTTGAGAGAGTCAATAACTTTTCGATCTACTCCTAATTTTTTATAAAGCCTGTAATACCCTTCTTTGGGTTTTAGCGTGTAGTAAAAATAATCTTCGTCCAAGGTGTTCTTAACAATGTTCGGAGAGGACAAAGGAATTATGAGCTTTTGACCAATACTCAATATTTCTCCCAATGATGGATTAGATTCTTTTAATTCTTCGACACTAATACCGTAGGTGTAAGCAATACGCCAAAGGGTTTCTTTAGGTTGTACCAAATGCAGCTTGTTGTTACTTTTTTGGGTAACCGTTACGGTTCGATACCTTGGGATTTGAAGCTTCATTCGCTTCTTGAGTTTAGAAGTTATTAATTTCGGATTGTGCTCAAGAATTTGATCTGTAGTGATTCCGTACCGTTTTGCGATTCCAAACAAGGTTTCTTTTCGTTTGACTTTGTGTCTTACAAAGCTTGAAACTTCTTGAATTTCATGTGTTTCAGTTAATACAGTATTCTGTTCCTGTGCAAAAGAAAGCACAGAAAAAAACAGCATACTAATAATTAGGGCTTTATACATAAAAAAATTATTCCCATTCAATAGTAGCCGGAGGCTTCGAACTAATATCATAAACCACTCTATTCACTCCTTTTACTTTATTAATGATTTGATTGGATGTTTTTTGTAAAAATTTATAGGGTAAATTAACCCAATCGGCGGTCATCCCATCGGTGGACTCAACAGCACGAAGCGCAACGCATTTTTCATACGTCCTTTCATCACCCATAACTCCAACACTATTAACTGGTAACAACATAGCTCCAGCCTGCCATACCTGATCGTAAAGACCGGCTTGTCGAAGTCCATCGATAAAAATATGATCGACCTCCTGCAATATACGTACTTTTTCGGGAGTGATGTCTCCAAGAATGCGAATCGCTAGACCCGGCCCAGGAAAGGGATGTCTGCCTAACAAATCAGGATGCATTCCCATACTGGCTCCTACTCTTCTGACTTCATCTTTAAACAACATGCGTAATGGCTCAACTACTGAAAGCTTCATATAATCGGGCAAACCACCCACATTGTGATGGGATTTGATAGTTGCAGAAGGCCCATTAACTGAAATGGATTCGATAACATCTGGATAAATAGTTCCTTGTCCAAGCCATTTAGCTCCTTCAACAAGATGCGCTTCATCATCGAAAACATCTACAAAAACTCCTCCTATAATTTTTCGCTTTTGCTCGGGATCTTCAACTCCCTGAAGGCCTTCCAAAAATCGTTTTGAAGCATCCACTCCTTTAACGTTCAAGCCCATTCCTTGGTATTGATCCAATACACTTTGATATTCATTTTTGCGCAGCAATCCGTTGTTTACAAAAATGCAATGCAAATTTTTTCCGATGGCTTTATGTAACAAAATAGCCGCAACGGAAGAATCCACTCCTCCTGAAAGCCCCAAAATGACTTTGTCATTCCCTAATTGTTGTTTGAGTTCTTTGACCGTCATTTCAACGAAAGAATCGGGTGTCCAGTCTTGAGAAACAACGGCAATTTTTACCAGAAAGTTCTCGAGCAATTGCTTTCCATCTTTGGTGTGATATACTTCAGGGTGAAATTGAATCGCGTAAGTAGATTCCCCTTCTATTCTGTAAGCTGCATTTTCAACATCCGAAGTACTTGCCAAACAAATTCCATTCGTAGGCAACGTTTTGATAGTGTCGCCATGACTCATCCAAACTTGACTTCCCTCGGTTATGTTTTCAAAAAACTGCGTACCACTTTTCACATAGGATAAATTGGCTCTTCCGTATTCACGAATATTGGAAGGACTCACTTGTCCTCCCGAAAAATGCGCAAGATATTGTGCTCCGTAACACACCGCCAATAAGGGCATTTTACCTCTAATAGCCGATAAATCGGGATGAGGGGCTTCTTCAGAACGAACAGAAAAAGGTGACCCCGACAATATGGTAGCCTGAAAGGTTTCAATATCCTTGGGCGGATTGTTGTAGGGATGAATTTCGCAGTAAATAAAAAGCTCTCGAACTCGCCTTGCAATAAGTTGAGTGTACTGAGAGCCGAAGTCTAAAATAAGTACTTTGTGTTGCATTTTCAAAAATAATACATCTGATGAAATTGGTTGCGCTGAATACTGCTTTTTTTCAACAGAGTTTTACAGTTTTTTTAAGGAATTAATCTTGCTGGCTCAATTCCAAAACCACATATTCAAAATGCAACGGATCGAAGGACTGCATAAGCATGGGAATCAATTCGTCACCATATTCCAAATACAATTCTGAGAAATTCAATTGTCTTTCTTGTAAAGATTTGTTTGGGAAAAGATCGTTTTGTAAATCCGATATTCTACGCACCTCATCTGTCAATTTTCTACGCTGCGCCAATAACAGCCTTTTTTCCAAGGCATCTAGACCGTTGAGCTGTTTTTTTTCTTGTGCTGTTACTGCACCTAAAAAAGAAGCATCCGTTTGTTCGGCAATTTCATACAATTGCTGAAACTGACGAATGAGTGTTTCTTTTTGTGGGGTGAAATCAATATCAATATTGCTAATTGCTCGAACTCGAAAATTAATAAGCGAAGAAGATTCCAAAAACAAATCGGCATAGGAAAGCGCCAATTTTTTAATTTTTTTAGCTTGCTTAGAACTGACAAGCAAGGCGGATGTTCGGAGCTTTAGAATCGGAAACGGCACGTGAAACTGTTCAAAAGTGCTTTTCAATTGAAACCAATAAGACAATTCTCCAGCGCCACCAATATACCCCAAATTAGGAAGCAATACCTCCTGATATAAGGGTCTCAATAAAACATTGGGCGAAAATCGTTCTGGGTATTGATTCATTTCATCCATGATTTCTTGTTTGGAGAATGAAATATCTGTATGTAAAACCGTAAAATAATTTTCTTTTTCAACGATTCGGTTTCGTTGTTGATCCTTACAATAAAACAGGTTTATTTTTCTTGGACTTACTTGAATCTTGGTGTTTTTGCCCAAAGCTTTGAGCAACTTTTGATTGGTTTTAGAAACAGATTTAAAAGTAATATTCTCAAGGAGTTCTTTCTGAAAATAAGGAATCATACTGCGTTTTAGTTCAGTATCATTAGCATCAAGGATGATCAATCCGTATTCTCCAAAGAGTTGATGAATTAAAAAGCGAGTCGCTTCCGAAAGTGTAGGGTGTGAAAGATAGCTTTCTTGAAACCATTTTTTAAGGGTTTCAGCAGCAATACTTTTGCCTAAAGCATTTGAAAAGTGACTCAGGAGAAGGTCTAAACCTTCTGTTGAAAAAGATCCAACTGCTCCTTTTTCTTTTGATTCCCATCGTACCTTTTGCCCCTTGAAATGAAAATGATTGATTTCCTCAAAATCATGGTCTTCGCTTGCCATCCAAAAAACAGGAAGTATGGTTTTTTCAGGTTGTTTTTTTTGAAGTTCTTGTGCCAGTAATAGGGTGTCTATAATTTTATATAAAAAATAAATAGGACCCGTAAACAAATTCAATTGATGGCCCGTAGTTACCGTATATGCATTCGATTCTGAAAGAGCATCGATATGCTTCATGACTTTTTGATTGTTAGGTAACGGTTGGTGTTGTCTTCTCAGCACCTTGACCAAAAGCGAGCGTTGTGATGATGAAACGTGTGCTTGTTTTTCCTCGCATTGCAACTTGAAATTTTCAAAAGTGGGTGTGCGATTAAAAAAAGGTCGGACAGCCTTGTGATTCTCTAAATAGTTGAGAAGTAAAGATGAGAATTTACCTGTTTTGGCAAATGAAATGAACTCTTTAGTCACCGAATTGCTTTTTAACAAATATACAAAAGTAAAGTTCGATAAAAACGAACTTGAATGTTAGGCGGGAATTGCGATTAAATCGTAGTCATGAGCTTCGACAATTTTTAGCAAGGCGTAATCACCGACTTTTAAATAATGTTGTTTTGCATCAACCAACACTTCATTATCCACGTCTGGAGAATCGAATTCGGTTCTTCCCACAAAATGGTTTCCTTCTTTTCGATCGATAACGCATCGGAATGTTTTTCCTACTTTTTCTTGATTCAATTCCCACGAAATTTGAGATTGAAGCTCCATAATCTCATTTACGCGTTGTTGTTTGATTTCATCAGGAACATTATCTTCCAAAGAATATGCATGGGTGTTTTCTTCGTGACTGTACGCAAAGCATCCCAATCGATCAAAGCGCATTTCGGCAACCCATTTTTTTAAGATTTGAAAATCTTCTTCCGTTTCGCCAGGATATCCAACAATGAGGGTAGTTCGGATGGCCATAGCAGGAACTGCTGTCCTAAAATCCTTTAGGAGTTGAGTGGTTTTGGCCTGAGTAGTTCCTCTTCGCATAGATTTCAGAACAGCATCGGAAATATGTTGCAAGGGAATGTCTATATAGTTACAAACTTTGGTTTCTTCACGAATCACATCAAGCACATCGGTTGGGAATCCGGTAGGAAAAGCGTAATGAAGGCGAATCCACTCAATTCCCTCAACTTTAACCAAGGCCTTAAGCAAATCTGCCAAACGCCTTTTTTTGTACAAGTCCAGCCCATAATAAGTAAGGTCTTGAGCAATAAGAACCAACTCTTTTACTCCATTGGACGCTAGTTTTTGAGCTTCAATTACCAAATCTTCAATAGGAGTTGACCGATGTTTTCCACGCATCAAAGGAATGGCACAAAAAGAGCAAGGACGATCGCATCCTTCAGCTATTTTAAGGTATGCATAGTTTTTGGGTGTGGTAGTCAATCGTTCCCCAATTAATTCGTGTTTGTAATCTGCCCCCAATGCCTTTAAAAGCAATGGCAAATCGGTAGTGCCAAAAAACTGATCTATATTGGGAATTTCTGTTTCTAAATCAGGTTTGTAACGCTCACTTAAGCAACCCGTTACAAAAACTTTATCAACCGAACCTTCTTCTTTTTTGTGGGCATACTCCAAAATAGTATTTACCGATTCTTCTTTGGCATTGTCAATAAATCCACAGGTATTGATAACCACAATGTTTCCCTCTTTCTCGTGAACAACCTCTTTGCCGTTGGCACGAAGCTGACCCATCAGTACTTCAGAATCATACACGTTTTTGGAACAGCCTAAGGTTACAACGTTAATTTTATTTTTTTTTGAAGATTTTGTTCGCATATGGGTTCAATCGTTTTATTGTTTAAAGAAAGAATCTACAAACTCTACCTTGTCAAAAACTTGCAAATCAGCGATTCCCTCGCCAACGCCTATAAATTTTACGGGGATTTGAAACTGATCGGAAATTCCGATTACAACGCCTCCTTTTGCAGTTCCATCGAGTTTAGTGACTGTTAGGGCAGAAACTTCGGTGGCCGCAGTAAACTGTTTGGCTTGTTCAAAAGCATTTTGACCTGTAGAGCCGTCCAAAACTAACATTACTTCGTGAGGAGCATCTGGAATTACTTTTTGCATTACGCGCTTTACTTTAGTCAACTCATTCATAAGATTTACCTTATTGTGAAGTCTTCCAGCGGTATCAATCAAAACCACATCGGCTTTTTGTCGGACGGCAGCCTGTAAAGTATCATAAGCAACTGAAGCCGGATCGCTTCCCATTTGTTGTTTGACAATGGGTATTCCAACTCGATCTGCCCAAATTTGGAGTTGATCGATAGCTGCCGCTCGAAACGTGTCAGCAGCGCCCAACACAACCGAATATCCTTGTTGTTTGTATTGATGAGCCAACTTTCCAATAGTGGTGGTTTTCCCAACACCGTTCACACCCACAACCATGATAACAAAAGGGTGTTCTTTATCGGTTGGTGTTTTTTGGTGTACGCTTGTTTCAGATTCCGAAAGCAATCCCGAAATTTCTTCCCGCAAGATACTATTGAGTTCGCTTGTTCCCATATAAGAATCTTTCGACACTCTTTTTTCAATGCGATCAATAATTTTTAGGGTGGTTTCTACGCCTACATCAGAAGTTATTAGAACTTCTTCTAAGTCGTCCAAAACAGCGTCATCTACGGTGTTTTTACCTACTAGCGCTCTGCCTAATTTATCAAAAAAAGAGGTTTTGGACTTTTCCAATCCTTTGTCTAAGGATTCTTTTTTTTCAGCAGAAAATATTTTTTTAAAAAAGCTCATTGACTATAACAGTTTCCGATCAAAGATATGAAAACAAAAAAAGCCACTTAAAAAGCGACTTTTGTTTAGGTTCCTATTTTGAAACACTTATTTTTTTGCCAACCATTCATTTACTTTACTAGGGTCTAAAATTGTTTCCACAAACATATAAGAATCGGATTTTGGACTTTTCACCATTTTGATGGCTTTGGTCAATCTTTTAGATGAAGTTTGTAAGGTTGCTACGGTTTTCTTTGCCATGACGTAATTTATTTAATTTCTTTATGAACAGTCATACGCTTTAAAATCGGATTGAATTTTTTAAGTTCAATACGGTCTGGCGTGTTTTTTTTACTTTTCGTAGTAATGTAGCGAGACATTCCGGGTTTTCCAGACTCTTTGTGCTCTGTACATTCTAAGATAACTTGTACTCTATTTCCTTTTTTAGCCATTGTTCAATAAATTATTTGATCAATCCTTGAGCGCGTGCTTCTTTCAAAACCGCAGAAATCCCTTTTTTGTTAATGGTTTTTAGAGCCGAAGTAGAAACTTTTAGCTGAACCCACTTATCTTCTTCAGGGATGAAAAAACGCTTTTTAATGAGGTTTGCCTCAAATCTTCGCTTGGTTTTATTCATCGCGTGGGAAACGTTGTTTCCTACTATGGCTTTCTTTCCGGTAAGCTGACAAACTTTAGACATTGATTCTTGTTTTTAAACAGGATGCAAATTAACAACTTTTTTAATGGATTGACAAATAATTTTTAAGGGTTCTTTAAAATTTCTATTCGCAGCATTTCCAAGGCTTTGTTGACTGTTTTTTGTAGGGTTTTTTCACGATGAAGCCCAAATGTGAATTTTTCAACTGCAACGCCACTAGGAGAAGCGATAGCTATAAAAACAGTTCCTATTTCCTCTTCAGACTCTCCTTTGTTGGGTCCCGCGTTTCCAGTGGTAGCAATCGCATAATCTACTTGCAGTTGTTGTTGTGCTCCAAGTGCCATTTCTTGGACAACTGCCTCACTTACCACAGAATGCTTTTTGATAGAAGATTCTGACACGCCCAAAAGGGACTTTTTTAAAGAAGTAGCATAACTAACAACACTTCCCCTGAAATACACAGAAGCTCCTGATATAGCTGTTATTCGCGAGGCAATTCTTCCTCCTGTGCAGCTTTCAGCAGTAGCGAGATTTTGTTTTTTTTTGGTCAATAACGCACCTATTTCAGATTCAATAGCCGAACCTGTATCCAGTCCAACAATGATATCTCCTATCAAGGGATGCAAACTTTCGATCAATTGATCGATTTCGGATTCTAAGATTTTTTTGGAACTTCCCTTTGCTGACAAACGCAACCGCACACGACCTAAGTTGGGTAAATAAGCGAGTTTGACATGACTTGGAAGACTGTTTTCCCAATCTTCAATTCGTTCTGCAATAGCACTTTCGCCTAGACCATAAGTCATAACGGTTTTGTGCAATATGGCAGGGCGTTTGAAGGTGGTTTGTAGTTTAGGGATTACCTGATTGGAGACCATTTCTTTCATTTCGTAAGGAACTCCAGGCATTGAAATAAAAACTGCATGCTCGTTTTCCATCCACATTCCCGCTGCAGTTCCAAATCGATTTTCGATCAGGGTCGCTTTTGAAGGCAACAAAGCTTGAGCCCGATTCAAATCGTTGATGGGAGTAGATACGTATTTTGAAAACAAGACTTCAATGTGTTGAAGAACGGTTTCGTTTAAAACCAACTCATCCGCAAAATACTCACAAAAAGTATGCTTGGTAATGTCATCCTTTGTAGGTCCCAAACCTCCGGTAAGCAAAACCAAAGAACTCCGACTTTGAGCTTGACGCATAGCTGTTGTTATGGCTTCTTTACGATCTGAAATTGAAGTGATTTGCACAACCTCAATGCCTATGTCGTTCAATTGATTTGCTATAAACGCAGAATTTGAATCTACAATTTGACCAATCAAAATTTCATCTCCGATAGTAATTATTTCTGCTTTCATCTTATTTTATTTTAAGAGAAAACAACTGCTGATTTTCCAAAAAGCCTGTTAATTGATCTCCAGAAGCAACTTTCCCGACACCGGACGGCGTTCCCGTAAAAATAATATCTCCTATTTTAAGTGTAAAGAACTGAGAAATATACGCAATAAGCTCATCGATTTTCCAAAGCATCGATTGTGTAGATGCTTGCTGAACCACTTCGTTGTTTTTTTGCAGTTGGAATGAAAGATCGTTAATGTCTGTGAATTTTGACTTTTTTACCCACGAACTTA
Source organism: Flavobacteriaceae bacterium (assembly GCA_029243385.1). GTDB lineage: Bacteria > Bacteroidota > Bacteroidia > Flavobacteriales > Flavobacteriaceae > JAQWSC01. Next base: position 159,013 of record JAQWSC010000007.1, read on the forward strand.
CCAATGCCGATCCGTCAAATCCTTTGGCTTTTTCCCAAGGAAGCCCTTTTTCTTTGAGCTGGTTTTGGAGATCTCGAGCAGTAAAATCGACTCCCAAACCAATTTCATCGTAATATTTGTGTGAAAACTTGGGCTGAATGTGCTTTCCGATCCGATTGATTTTTATCAAAACCTCAACTTCGTACTGCACATTGTCGGAAAAATCGGGAATAAAAAACGGTTGGTTTTTTAGAATCAAGGAAGTATCTGGCTTTAAAAACAAAACAGGCTCGGAAGGTCGTTCGTTTTCCAATTCTTTAATATGATCCCCATAATTTCTTCCTACACAAATAATTTTCATGTGCTCCTCTTTAGTATTGTTGGAAATGGCCTATCCAAAAATCAGTTCAATTTATTGTTCATTTTTTGGAGTCGAAGTGCTGTCAACACTTTTTTTGTGTACAGAGGAAAATCAGCATTGAGTAGCCATCCAAAATACCCTGGCTCCTTGTCAAGTACCTCATCAACCGTTTTTCCTTTGTGTTTACCAAAACCAAAACACACAACTCCATCTTTGTTATACTGAAGGTATCCCGCCAGATCTGCGCTTTTTCTTCGAGTAGAAAATACACTGAGGGCGTCAATGTTGTTTTCAAGTTCGTCGTATCGATCCAATTGAGCTTTCAGCACTTCATAGGTAGCTTCTGTATCGGCAGCAGCTGTATGTGCATTATCGAGTGTTTTGTTGCAATAAAAAGTATAAGCAGCAGACAATGTTCGTTGTTCCATTTTGTGAAAAATAGTCTGAACATCAACTGTTTTTTTATTTTTAAGATCAAAGTCAATTCCCGATCTAAGCAATTCTTCGGCAAGAAGAGGAATGTCAAATTTATCCGAATTATATCCTGCCAAATCTGCGTCATTAATCATGGTATATATCTCTGGAGCCAATGTTTTAAAAGGGGGTTCGTTGGCAACTTTTTCATCCGTAATCCCATGAATGGCCGAAACCACTGGAGGTATGGGTCTTTCTGGGTTGACCAACCAGGTTTTACTTTCTTTATTTCCGTTGGGAAAAACTTTAAGTATGGATATTTCAACGACGCGATCTGTTGCAATATTGGTGCCTGTAGTTTCAAGGTCAAAAAAGCAGATTGGTTTACTGAGTTGCAATTCCATGGCTATTGATTTTTAATTTGATTTCCTAAAAAACTTCCAAAACTAAAGTTGAGTTGATTCGTCCCAAGCTTCAAGGTCGTCTTTTAGTTTTTTGATAAACAATCCTCCTTGCGCTCCATTAACAACTCGATGATCGTAGCTGTGAGAAAGCATCATTTTATGGCGTATTCCAATAAAATCACCCTCAGCAGTTTCCACAACAGCAGGCACTTTTCGGATGGCTCCAATTGCCAAAATCCCCACTTGAGGCTGGTTGATTATGGGAGTTCCTGTAAGGCTTCCAAAAGCACCCACATTAGTTACTGTATAGGTTCCATCCTGAACATCATCGGGTAGGAGTTTTTGATTTCTTGCACGACTTGCCAAATCATTTACGGCTTTGGTCATTCCTAAAAGACTCAATTGATCGGCATTTTTAATTACAGGAACAATTAAATTCCCGTCTGGCAACGCAGTTGCCATCCCCAAATTGATATTTTTCTTTTTAATAATTTGATTTCCATTTACCGAAACATTAATCATAGGGAACTCTCGAAGCGCTTTGGCGACAAGGGTCATAAATATAGGAGTGAACGTAATTTTTTCTCCTTCGGACTTGAAAAAGTTGTCTTTTACACGATTTCTCCAATTCCACAATTTAGTGACATCTACTTCAATAAAAGACTGAACGTGTGCTGAAGTTTTTAGACTTTCAGTCATATGCGTAGCAATAAGTTGCTCCATTCTTCCCATCTCAATAATTTCTTCGGTCTGAGGGTTGAATGAAAGTTCTTTTACAACTTCTTTGCTAATAGTTGGCTTGGAAGTGGATTTGGAAGAAAGGTAATTCATCATATCTTTCTTGGTCACTCGACCGTTTTTTCCAGTACCTACAATAGTATCTAATTCGGCTTGAGAAATTTTTTCTTTTTTAGCGATATTTTTTACTAGGGGAGAATAAAATCGATCTGCATTTGAGGAAACGGAGGAAGGCTCCGAAGCTGTTTCTTTGGCTACTTCAAAAGTTTGTTCAACTTCTGGAGTCATGGGAGCGATCGCTTCCAAAGATTCACTGTTTTCTGACTGTTGATTTGTTTCAATAATCGCAACTGCTTGCCCCACTTGCACAACATCGTTTTCGTTAAATAACCGCTCTACCAAAACTCCTTCTACTTCGCTAGGAATTTCTGAATCGACTTTATCAGTGGCAATTTCTACTACAGCGTCATCTACCTGAATTTGATCACCAACCTCAAACAACCAGTTGGTTATGGTCGCTTCAGCAACACTTTCTCCCATTTTAGGCATGATGAGTTCGTACTTTGACATCAGAGGTATATAATCAGTTACAGATGCAAAAATATCAAATTATGCTGGGCTTTTGAAGTTTTTTGGCATGAGATTCACCCAACATCAATATTTCTCCCCTGCAAACGGCATCGTTACTGCCAATCATTACTTGAGAATCTTCAGCCTTGATTTTAAACGTAGAGGGGGTTTTATGAGATTGCATAAAAAGCATCATTTCTTTAATCGACACTAAATCCATGTCAAAAATGATTTCTGCGTTCAATGAAATATGAGATTGTAACATTTTTAGAATACTCGGAAAGTTACTTACGGGCTTCAGTGTGCTTTTTGAAAACAACTTTACAAACTTTGGATCCTTGGTAATCAACACATATTGAGAAGGCGGTAAAACTCGTTGGTTATCTTTATATGAGGAAGAAAAACGTTTGAAAATAGTAAAAATAAATATTCCAAAAGACAAGCAGAATTTTGTGATAATGCTGGTTGTAAAGTGTTTATTGAAAAAGCACTGCAGTCCCTTTTGAAAACGCAACTGATAATCCGTGTCTTTAGGAGTGCTTTCTCCTTTGTAGTGAATAATTGTGGTTTCTGCTAAAAAATAATTGTGATATCCGGCCTTTAAAGATCGATATGAAAAATCATCATCTTCAAGGTACATAAAAAAATTTTCATCGAACCCGCCCAACTCCTTATACAACGAGGTTTTCATAAACATACAAGCCCCTACAAGCATATCGACTCTTCCGGTTTGGTTTTCGCTCAGATGGGATGCGTAGTATTTTCCAAACCATTTTTTAGATATTTTATACAGCCCCAACACTTTCGTAAAAGCCACAAAAGGAGTGGACAATCCGCGTTTGGACTCTGGTAAAAAATGACCCGATCCGTCAATCAATTTGGATCCTACAATCCCACAATTGGGGGTGTTTTTATGAAATTCCAAAAGTTTTTCAAATGTATCTTCTGCAACAACCGTGTCAGGGTTGAGAATACAAACATATTCTCCCTTGGCAACATTGACTCCTATATTATTTCCTTTGGGAAAACCATGATTAACCGTATTGGCAATACAGATAATTTCGGGAAAATTCTTTTGAACCATTTCCACACTAGCGTCCTTAGAAGCATTGTCAACAACAATAATCTCTGCATCAATGTTTTTAATGGCTCTCTGAACACTTTGAAGACAGACATTCAAAAAATACTTAACGTTATAGTTAAGTACAACGATGGATAATTTCAAAATATTAGGTTGTTTTTAGTGAATTTTCATAAGGTATTCGTTTGGAAATACTTCTACCTAACGTAATTTCGTCTGCATATTCCAAATCATCACCCACAGAAATCCCACGTGCAATGGTTGAGAACAAAACGTCCGAATGTTCTAACTGTTTAAAAACATAAAAAATAGTAGTGTCTCCTTCCATTGTAGGACTTAACGCAAAGATGACTTCTGATATTGTTTTTAAATTGACTTTTTGTATTAAAGTTTCAATGTTTAGCTGTTGGGGACCGATTCCATCAATGGGGGAAATTTTTCCGCCAAGCACATGGTAAAGCCCATTGAACTGACCCGTGCTCTCAATAGCCATCACATCCCGAACATCCTCTACAACACATACCAAGCTTTCATTGCGCTTTGGGTTGGCACAAATTTCACAAAGTTCAACATCTGAAATATTATGGCACTTCTTACAAAAATTTATAGCTGACCTAAATTGAATGAGGGCGTTTCCTAAATCCAAAGACTGCTCTTTTGGACGTCCTAATAAATGTAAAAGCAACCGCAAAGCGGTGCGTTTTCCAATACCAGGAAGTTGAGCGACCTCATTTACAGCGTTTTCAAGAAGTTTTGAAGAAAAATCCACAAAACAAAAATACACTTTTTGAAACGAACGCCCACAATTAATTTGTACATTTGAATAAACAACCTCAATATGTCTCCCTCATTAACGCTGCTCATAATTTTAGGTTATTTTGGAGTCTTGATGCTCATTTCGTTTTTAACCAAAGGAAAAGAGAACAATGCTACTTTCTTTAGTGCTAACAAGTCATCTCCATGGTATTTAGTCGCTTTTGGAATGATTGGTGCTTCATTATCGGGAGTGACGTTTATTTCGGTTCCTGGATGGGTTGCCGACTCACAGTTCAGTTATTTTCAGGTTGTGCTTGGGTATTTTGTAGGATATTTTGTGGTCGCATATCTACTGTTGCCCATCTATTATAAAAACAATGTTACTTCTATTTATGAATTTCTAAAAATTCGTCTAGGAAGACAAAGTCACAAAGCGGGTGCTCTTTTCTTTTTTATATCCAGAGTTTTAGGAGCTTCTTTTCGACTTTTTTTGGTGGCTATTGTCATGCAACAGTTTATTTTTGACGCTTGGAATGTTCCTTTTGAACTTACGGTTGTTCTTTCCATTTTGCTTATATGGGTTTACACCCACAAGGGTGGAATCAAAACCATTGTTTGGACAGACACCCTTCAAACTTCATTGATGATTGCTTCTGTAGTTTTGTGCATTGTTTATATGAACGAAGCTTTGGGGTGGACATTTACCGAGTTTCTTCAATCGTCTGAATTGGCAGCTTACAACGAGGTGTTTGTTACAGACTCTTTTTTGGAACGTAATTATTTTTTAAAATCGTTTATTGGAGGGGCATTTGTAACCATCTGCATGACAGGCTTGGATCAGGACATGATGCAAAAAAACTTGACTTGTAAAAATGTAAAAGATGCACAAAAAAACATGGTGGTTTTTAGCGTTGTTTTAGTAATTGTTACAGGAGTATTTATGTTGTTGGGAGCCTTGCTATTTATATATGCAGACGCCCAATCGATAAGCATTCCATTAATGGATGGAGCGCCAAAATCCGATTTATTATTTCCAGAAATTGCACTCAATGATTCCCTTGGGACTGGAGTGGCAATTACGTTTCTTTTGGGGTTAATAGCTGCTGCTTATAGCAGTGCTGATAGCGCTTTGACATCTTTGACAACCTCATTCTGTGTTGACTTTTTAGGTATTGATGGTAAAGATCAATCCAAACAACTGAAACAACGAAAATGGACCCATATTGGCATGAGTTTACTGCTAATTTTAGTCGTAATTGCCTTCAAACATTTGTTGAATCGAAACGTTGTAGATGGTTTGTTAACCGTTGCAGGGTATACATATGGCCCGCTGTTGGGACTATTTGCATTTGGTATTTTTACAAAATATACGATTCACGACACCTACGTTTGGTGGGTGGTGTTTCTTTCGGCAGGAATAACAGCTTTAATAGGAACCATTGATTCTGAGCTATTGTGGGGATATAAGATAGGATATGAGTTATTACCTTTAAACGGTCTTATTACGTTTTTAGGACTTTATTTAATCAAAAAAAAGCCTACCATTGAATGATGGCACTTCCCCAAGTAAATCCACTGCCAAATGCCGCCAAAACTACCTTATCACCTTCTTTGATAGCCTTCTCTTGAACTGCCTCTGAAAGGGCAATAGGAATCGATGCGGCCGTGGTATTTCCGTACTTCATAATATTGTTATAGACCTGATGATCTTCCAAACCAAATCGACGTTGAATAAATTGAGAAATTCGAAGATTGGCTTGATGAGGAACCAACATATCAATGTCAGATGCTTGCCACTTATTTTTATTTAAACCCTCATTAATAACTTCACTAAAACGTGTTACGGCATTCTTAAAAACCAATTGACCGTTCATGTATGGGTAGTATGACAAATCTTCAGGATCGTTTTTGTCAATGAGTTCGGGAATCCAATGATTGGTATTGGGACCTATCATTGACAATTCGGCAGCATGTTTTCCTTCTGAGTGAAGATGCGTAGATAAGATCCCCTTACTTAAATCCGTTTCACGAGTCATAACCACAGCACCTGCACCATCGCCAAAAATAACTGAAACTGTCCTTCCTCGAGTGCTCATGTCCAAACCTCCCGAAACATTTTCTGAACCAATGACCAATACGTTTTTATACATGCCTGTTTTTATGAATTGGTCGGCTACCGATACTCCGTAAATAAAACCAGAGCATTGATTTCGAATATCAATTGCAGGACAGGTACCTATTCCCATAAGTTCTTGAACCAATACTCCCGATCCTGGAAAATAATAATCCGGACTTAGAGTAGCAAAGACTATAAGATCAATATCGGATGCTTCTATGCCTGCATTCTTCAGTGCCATTTCAGATGCTTTTACCCCCATAGTAGCCGTTCCATCGCCACTTCCTTTCTTGATGTGCCGACGTTCGTTAATTCCAGTGCGTTCAACAATCCATTCATCATTGGTATCCATTAGCTGAGAAAGATCATCATTTGTTATAACTTTCTCTGGTAAATAATGGCCTAAACCTGCAATTTTTGAATTGTACATAAGTGTATATTTTTACTGCAATTTATGTTTTTTTTAGTTAATAAAATTAATAAAGGGATGTATCGTTGAATACACCCCTTTAATAACTTAACCAAAAAACTAATCAATATGAAAGAGTGTAAGTATTTGTTTTTTCACAGCAAATTCCCAGAAAAAAAAATTTTAATATGAACTCTTGATCATACGATCTATATAAAACCAATACAAAGATAAGTTTTGTTTAAGTATTTTACAAATTTATTAAACAAAAAGATGTCAATTTGTCACGAACTCAATGTTTGGTACTCCTTTTGACTAATAGCTTGCAACAAAATTAATAGTAATAAAAATGACAAAAGGTAAAATTAACGTCTCAGTAGAAAATATATTTCCACTCATAAAAAAATTCTTGTACAGTGATCATGAGATTTTTTTGAGAGAATTAATTTCCAATGCTACTGATGCCACATTAAAACTCAAGCACCTATCCAATTTTGGTGAAGCCAAAGTTGAATACGGAAACCCTCTCATTGATGTAAAGGTAGATAAGAAAGGGAAAAAAATTCACATTATCGATCAAGGAGTTGGAATGACACATGAAGAAGTTGGAAAATATATCAATGAAGTCGCTTTTTCGGGTGCCGAAGAATTTCTAGAAAAGTATAAAGATAGTGCCAAAGATAGTGGTATCATTGGACACTTTGGACTGGGTTTTTATTCAGCATTTATGGTCGCTGAAAAAGTAGAAATCTTTACCAAATCATATAAAGATGAGTCTGGCGCCCATTGGAGTTGTGATGGATCTCCTTCGTATTCCTTAGAAGCTTTTGATAAAAAAGAAAGAGGAACAGAAATTGTATTACACATCGCTAAAGATTCTAAGGAATTTTTAGAAGATGCTAAAATTCAAGAGCTGTTGACCAAATACAACAAGTTTATGCCCATTCCCATCAGAATGGGAACCAAAGAGATTTCTCGTACAGAAGGAGAAGGGGAAAACACCCAAGAAATTAAAGAAACAGTCGATAACATCATCAACAATCCGTCTCCTGCTTGGATAAAGAAACCTGCAGATTTGGAAGATCAAGATTACAAAGATTTTTATCGGGAGTTGTATCCTTCACAGTTTGAGGAACCTTTGTTTAACATTCACTTAAACGTTGATTATCCGTTCAACTTAACGGGAGTTTTGTATTTCCCAAAAATTGCCAACGATTTGAACGTACAGCGTGATCGAATTCAACTGTATCAAAATCAAGTGTTTGTAACCGATAATGTAGAGGGAATTGTTCCTGAATTTTTAACAATGCTTCGTGGAGTAATTGATTCTCCCGATATTCCATTGAACGTTTCTAGAAGTTACTTACAAGCCGATGGCGCTGTTAAAAAAATTAGCAGTTACATTACACGAAAAGTAGGAGACAAACTCAATTCTCTTTTCAAAAACGACCGAGAAGCTTTTGAACAAAAATGGAACGATATCAAAGTTGTTATTGAGTACGGAATGCTTAGCGAAGAAAAGTTTTTTGACAAAGCACAAAAATTCGCACTCTACCCTACCGTTGATGGAAACTTCCACACTTTTGAGGAACTCAAAGATAAAATTGCTGCAAATCAAACCGATAAAGACGACAAACTGGTGGTATTGTATGCCTCAAACAAAGAAGAACAACATGCTTACATTCAAACCGCTAAAGAAAAAGGATACGAGGTTTTATTATTAGATTCACCAATAGTCGGACATTTGATTCAAAAGCTAGAAACTAGTAACGAAAAAGTTTCTTTTGCTCGTGTAGATGCAGACCATATCGATAAGTTGATTCAAAAAGAGGAAGAAGCGATTTCGAAATTAACAGAGGAACAGAAAGAAGCGCTTAAACCTATTATTGAAGAAGTTGTTCCAAAAGAAACCTATACGGTTCAATTGGAAGCAATGAATAGCCAAGCGTCACCATTTATCATTACGCAACCCGAATTTATGCGAAGAATGAAAGAGATGCAACAAACTGGCGGCGGTGGAATGTTTGGGAATTTTCCTGAAATGTACACCCTGTCGGTCAATGTAAACCATCCACTTGTTGGACAAATTCTTGGAACCAAAACAAAGAAAAAGCAAGAGCGATTGATTCGTCAATCCTTGGATTTAGCAAAATTATCTCAGAACCTATTAAAAGGAGAAGAATTGACTTCTTTTGTTCAGCGTAGCTTTGAGATGATTAAATAAATTTATCTGTTTTAGAAATAAGAAAAACCGCCCTTATCGGCGGTTTTTTTATTTTTTTATATATTAGTGAGGTAAAACTAACCCTAAATCATTTTACTTTCATGACTACCTGCTCTCTTCTGTTGCTCTTTTTAAAAGAAATCAGCAAATCACTCATTTTAGTAAGTGGTGAGGTTCGTTATTACAAAACTTTATCTATTAACACTTAAATATTTTTAAAATGGGTATTCTTACCACAATTATTATTGGAGCCGTCGCCGGATGGCTAGGCAGTATGGTTTTTAAGGGAAGTAGTCTTGGAATCATCGGAAACATTATCGTAGGTATCATTGGAAGTTTTGTAGGAGGATGGCTTTTTGGCCTGTTGGGAATCAGTTTAGGTTCAGGTTGGATTGGAGCCATACTTACCGGAGCCATTGGGGCGATTGTAATTTTGTTTTTGCTCAATGCATTTTTTAAGAAAAAATAGCTTTGCCAAACAAAAAAATCATGAAGCCCCTCAAAATTTGAGGGGCTTTTTTTATTGAGTGATCAAAAAAGCCTATTTTTATAAAAATATGGGGGCTATTCAATTATACATCATGGGGATTATATACATTGTTTTGGGTGTATTTCATTTTACAAGTCCCGAGTTCTACAAACCGCTAATGCCCAAATTTTTGCCAGCCCATGCAGCGCTCATTTTTTGGAGTGGGGTTGTAGAAATTGTTTTAGGAGCTGCGGTATTTTTTTCCGCCACAAAAAATATAGCATTATGGGGAATCGTAGCCATGTTGACCGTGTTTTTAATCGTTCATATTAATATGCTCTTTCCTGGCAACCAACTCGGAATGCCTATATGGGCGTTGTGGCTTCGAATTATGTTTCAGTTTTTGCTCATCTATTGGGCGTATGTAAATATCTCATAAAATGTCGTTCATACCTCTTCCCGATGCCACCATTGCCTTTTATCCCGACTTTTTAAAAAAAAATCAAGCCAATGAAATGTTTGAATCCCTATATAAAGAAACCTCTTGGCAACAAGACCCTATTACCGTTTTTGGAAAAACATATCCTCAGCCTCGATTAACAGCTTTGTATGGAAACAACGGGCTTCCTTATTCTTATTCCAATATCACTATGCATCCCCATCCATTTACACAGGAAATGAATTTGTTATTAAACAATATTAAAGCGGTGTGCTCAACAGAATTCACATCTGTTTTGATGAATTTGTACAGAAATGGATCGGACAGCAACGGTTGGCATTCAGACGATGAAAAAGAACTAGGAGCTGATCCTGTTATTGCCTCATTGAGTTTGGGTGCGACACGTATGTTTCACCTGCGGCACAAATTTGATAAAAGTAAACGGCACAAAATGGAGCTTACCCACGGCAGCCTACTTCTAATGAGTGGAAAAACCCAACATTTCTGGCAGCATCAAATTCCAAAAACAAAAAAAGAGGTAGCCCCAAGAATTAATTTAACATTTAGGAAAATTACGGTAGTAAAAAAATAACCATATTTGTGTCACAAAAAATGAATCTATCTAGACAATAAATATTAACAAATGAAACAACCAAAAATTATATTTCTTTTTGTGGCTATTTTTGCTACCCTTAGCTCGTGTTCGGACACCCCAAAAGACATGCTTGTAAACATCTCCGTAAAAGGGCTGAAAAAAGGGACCGTATATCTTCAAAAAGTTGAGGACTCTTTAATCGTGAATGTAGATTCTATTTTTGTTAATACAGAAACCCCTTTTTCGTTAGAAGCCAATATCGAATCTCCTGAATTGTTTTATTTGTTTTTGGATAGAAAAAGTAACAACGCAAACGACGATCGCATTTTATTTTTTGGAAAGAAAGGAACAATAACAATCGAAACTAGCTTGGAAAATTATTTTTTGGGTGCCAAAATTACTGGGTCCTCTTCACAGGATATATTAAATGAATATCAAGCCATGACAAAACAGTTTCAAAACAAACGACTGGAATTGTTTCAGACTTATTTTGAAGCAGAAAAAGCAAACAACAAAGACACCTTGGCAATTTTATCAAAAGCCTCTCAGAATTTGGAAAAAAGACAACTGTTATACACCATTAATTATGCCATTTCTAATGCGGACTCTGAGGTAGCACCATATTTGGCAATCACTGAGTTTCCAGCCTTGGCCACTTCATTTTTGGACACATTACAAAAAAGTCTTAGCCCAAAGGTAAAGGCTTCCAAATACGGAAAAATGTTGGAAAAATATCTTTCTGAAAACGCAGATTAAAGCGCGTTTAACTTTTCGAGTAAAGCGTTTCCTTGTGCTTCAAGTTCCACACTAATTGACTTGTAGTGAGCTTTTTTGTCTTCAACTTCTTTTTGATGAATTTTTGAAATCAGCGTATCAAAAGTTACAATCGCCTCATCCACCAATGCTTCGCTTTTTTTCAAATCAATTTCAGGGTTTTCCAATTCTTTGACATAGATTTCTTCGATGATATCTGCCAATACAAAATTGATGTCTTTTTTAAGGGTTTTGATACTTGCCATAATAAGGAATGTTTGTTGTTACAAATCTAAGTAAAATAACTCAGCTTATTGAAATGCTCCTACTCACCTGAGTACTGAACATAATTTCGAGGCGTTTCGTACAGCGTTACCGAAAGAGAATTACTGGAAGGAATGTGAGGACGAAGCGTATCCCAAATCATTACAGCCATGTTTTCAGCGGTAGGATTGACTGTTTTGAAAAAAGGAACCTCGATATTTAGATTTTTATGATCCAATGCTTCTTCAACATGTTCTTTGATGGTGTTTTTTAACAATTTCATATCCATTACAAATCCCGTTTCAGGATCTATTTCTCCTGTAACATGAACTATCAACTCGTAGTTATGTCCATGAAAATTAGGATTGCTACACTTTCCAAACACTTCGTTGTTTTTGGCATCGCTCCAATCGCTTCGGTACAAACGATGGGCTGCATTGAAATGAGCATGACGGCTAACGGTTACTTTCATGAGAAGCATTGTTTAAGTGAGTATAAAAACGGTCGAAAATAATTCGAAACCAAACGGTGTATTGATTTGGATGGGTCTGCATATCAGAATGAACCTCTTCGAGAGCCATCCATTTCCAGTCAGCAACCTCCTCGGGATTGATTTTTGGTTGGTCGTCAAATTTTCCTGTCAACACATGATCCAATTCGTGTTCGGTAAGACCGTTGTCAAAAGGAGCTTTGTAAATAAATGAAATTTCTTCTTGCAAAGGCACGGAAAAACCCATTTCTTCCTCAAGGCGCCTTACACCGGCCTCTAGGGAAGTTTCTTCATGGCGTTGATGACTGCAACAAGTATTGGTCCACAATCCAGGCGAATGGTATTTGTGAAGTGCGCGTTGTTGCAACATCAGTTCCCCTTTGGAATTAAAAATAAAAACCGAAAAGGCACGATGCAACACCCCTTTTTCATGTGCCTCCATTTTGGGCATCAATCCAATGGGTGTATCCTTTTCATCAACCAAAATTACCAGTTCTTCCTTCATAAATACACTACGAAGTTACAAAATTTGAAACTATTAATGTTGTAAACCCAACAGTATGCTTGAAAACATTACATTTATTTTTCATATATTTATTTACTATATAATTAAATTTATAAAATGTTCAAAAGATATTCCATTTTATTCGCTTTACTTGTGTTTTCGTTCGTCTCTGCTCAAGATGAATTTTTAGTAAAAATTCCTCTAAAACAGCAAGTTGCGATGGCTTCAACTGTGGTTGAAGGCAAGGTAGTTTCCAAAAAATCCTATTGGGATACGGGAAGAAAAAACATTTATACTGTGCATACTATTGATGTTAGTAAAGTCTATAAAGGAGCTTCCAAACAACAAATACACCTTGTTAGCTTGGGAGGAGTTGTTGGGTTTCAAGCTCAAATTGCAAAACCTCAATTATCATTAAGGCCCAATGCTGTAGGTGTTTTTGTCGTCAATGCTTTTGACAGAACTCTCGAAGATTTTGAATCCACTGTCCCTCTTTACAAAGCAATTGGCTTGAGCCAAGGATTCTATCGATACAATCTAGAAAATACGAGCGTATCCAATCCTTTTGTAAGATTCTCCAACCCTCAAAAATTGGACGATACATTAAAGTCGCTTACAGGCATAGAGCCCAAACAAATGAAAGCAGTGGATTATTTTAACAAAAAAAAAAGCAGTCCTTTAACTCAGAAGAATGTTGCTGCTGTTGCTGCTGCCTCAGCCATTAGTTCTATAAGTCCAACGCAAATAGCTGCAGGAAACAAATCAGTGCTTACCATTAGCGGATCGGGTTTTGGAGCATCGCAAGGCGAGGTCTTTTTTCGATTGGCAGATGATGGAGGTGCTACCGATTTTGCGGTCTTAGAAACACAAATTGTTAGTTGGACCGACTCAGAAATACGAGTAGAGGTTCCAGGAGATGCTGGCTCAGGAGATGTGAAAGTAAAAACCGCTTCCAATACTGAATTTTCAATAAGTGGCTTAGTGATTAGTCATAGCTATATAACTGTAAACTATTCCGACGCAAATATACAAGGCGGAAAAGAGATAGAATATAGACCCCATCATATATCAAGTGCTCAATCGGGCGGTGCGCCTTCCGGAAACTTTGATAACGGTTCGTATGTTTTTAGCTATCATACCGATTTTAAAAACAATACCGCAGCAGTAACCGCTTTCGAAGACGGATTTGACGATATTGTGTGTGGAGCAGGAATAGATTTTAAAATCAGTTCCTCATCAACTTCAGTAAAAACCCCTGCCGACGACAACATTAACAGCATATCCTTTGATCAGGTTGATACTGGTATTTTGGGACAAGCCATTAGCCGTTTCTCTGGAGGTTATATTTCGGATGTGAATGGGGATCTCTCTTTGTATTGGGCTTTTAAAGAAATTGACTACGTATTTGACGAATCCCAAACGTGGGACTTTGACTTGGATGGAAATACCATATTCACAGAATTTGATTTTAATGCAGTAGCCAGACACGAAACGGGACACGCCGCTGGGTTGGGTCATGTAATTGACAACCAAAAAATAATGTATTTTTCTGCAACAACGGGGCCATTACAAACGATAACCTCCAACTCCATGTTCAATCCAATTCTGTCAAAAATAACAAACGACAAAAACACAACTCCTCAAAGCTTTTTTACTGCTACAGATTTTTCCAGCTGCTATCTAACTTCTCTTCATGCTCAAATTTTTAAAGAAAAATCATTTATTGTATTCCCCAATCCGGTCGCAGAAATACTTTCAGTAGAAAGTATTTCTCCTATTCAAAACGCATTTATTTATGATTTGAAAGGTTCCGTTTTAATGCATTCGTCACAAAGAGAGGATAAAACATCTTTTTCAATGGATGTGAGTCATCTAAATCCTGGGGTTTATTTTATATCCCTTCGAAATGATCAAGGCGTTTACAGTCAAAAATTTATAAAAAATTAATTGACAAACTTCTAAAAAAAGACACGCAACCGTCTTCCTTTTTTTAGCGATAATCAAAGAGGTCATTTCAAAAACAATATTATTTTTGCATTGCGAAACCACACTATGAGTTTTACTAAAGAAATTGCACGACGCCGAACCTTTGGAATCATTTCCCATCCCGATGCTGGAAAAACCACCCTAACCGAAAAGCTGTTGCTTTTTGGGGGTGCCATTCAAGAAGCAGGGGCTGTGAAATCTCATAAAATTAAAAAAGGAGCCACGAGTGATTTTATGGAAATCGAGCGTCAACGTGGGATTTCGGTGGCTACTTCGGTATTGGCTTTTAATTATCAAAACAAAAAAATCAATATACTGGACACACCCGGTCACAAAGATTTTGCGGAAGACACCTTTCGAACGCTAACGGCTGTGGATAGTGTGATTGTTGTTATTGACGTTGCTAAAGGGGTTGAAGAGCAAACCGAAAAATTGGTTGAAGTATGTCGTATGCGAAACATTCCCATGATTGTGTTCATCAACAAACTCGATCGCGAAGGAAAAGACGCCTTTGACTTGCTTGATGAAGTAGAGCAAAAGTTGGGGCTCAAAGTATGCCCCTTGAGTTTTCCGATTGGAATGGGCTATGATTTTCAGGGAATTTACAACCTGTGGGAACAAAACATTCGATTGTTTAGCGAAGACAACAAGCAACGTATCAGCGAAACCCTTGAGTTTAAAGACCTCGCTCATTCAGATCTTGACAAACACATTGGTGAAAAAGCAGCCACTACACTCCGAGAAGAAATTGAACTGGTTACGGAAGTCTATCCAAATTTTGACAAACAAGCCTATGCAGACGGAACGTTGCAACCTGTATTTTTTGGTTCAGCATTGAACAATTTTGGCGTCAAAGAACTGTTGGATTGTTTTATAGAAATCGCTCCGCCTCCGCGCCCCAAAGCCAGTGAAGAACGCCTCGTAGTTCCCGAAGAAGAAAAATTCAGTGGATTTGTATTTAAAATTCATGCCAATATGGATCCCAAACACCGCGATCGTTTGGCGTTTATAAAAATTGTTTCGGGAACTTTTAAGCGCAATACGCCCTATTTGCACGTACGACACAATAAAAAACTCAAGTTCAGCAGTCCCAATGCATTTTTTGCAGAAAAAAAAGAAATCGTTGAGGAATCGTTTCCAGGTGATATTGTTGGATTGCACGATACAGGGAATTTTAAGATTGGTGATACGCTTACCGAAGGTGAAAAAATACATTTTAGAGGTATTCCCAGTTTTTCGCCCGAGCATTTTCGATACATCAACAATGCCGATCCGATGAAGTCCAAACAACTCGCCAAAGGTATTGACCAGTTGATGGACGAAGGGGTTGCCCAATTGTTTGTACTGGAAATTAACAACCGAAAAGCCATTGGAACTGTGGGAGCCCTTCAGTTTGAAGTCATTCAATACCGATTGGAACACGAATACGGAGCCAGCTGTTCGTACGAAAACTTGAACGTTCACAAAGCCTGTTGGGTTGATCCAGAAGACGACACCAACGATGAATACAAGGAGTTTTTGCGTGTAAAAAGTAAGTTTTTAGCACGCGACAAACAAGAACAATTGGTGTATTTGGCAGACTCGATGTTTTCGTTACAAATGACACAACAAAAATATCCTAGTATTCGTCTCCACGCCACCTCAGAGTTTTAAAATTTTTTTGTTACCTTAGCATAGAACAGTCCCCAAATTTGTTCTGCACGCATGAATAGCCTACAAACTACTTCAATAGATCTGAAAAATTCACTCAGCACTTTCACTCCTTGCATTAAGAGGTGTTTAAGACAGTCTTTGATGCGTTATATTATTAAATTGAAGTGTCTCTTTTTAAGGAGAATTCTATTTTGCCATTTATGGTTTTCATCCTCAAAAACCAACCTATGAAATTTGAATCCAAGCATCTTGAAAACACTTCCAGAAGAAGCGATCTGATTATCCTTGCGGAAAAAAAAACATTCCCATTCATAACACGCTTAACAAATTGAAGTATGAAGCCGAATTACGAGAATTGCAATCCGAATTGGTAAATCTTCAGAAGTGGATTGCTGAAAAACAAATGCGAGTTGCCATTCTTTTTGAAGGCAGAGATGCCGCTGGAAAAGGCGGTGCTATCAAGCGTTTTAAAGAACATCTGAACCCAAGAACGGCACGTGTAGTAGCACTGAGCAAACCTACTAATGTCGAACAAGGACAATGGTACTTTAGACGGTATATTAAAGTGTTACCAAATCCGGGTGAACTTGTATTTTTTGACCGCAGTTGGTACAACCGGGCTGTAGTGGAGCCCATCATGGGGTTTTGCTCAAAAACACAATACCAAAAATTTATGATTCAGGTTCCAGAATTTGAACATTTGCTGTACGAGGATAACGTAAAAATCATTAAGTTTTGGTTTTCTATCTCAAAAGAAGAACAAAACAAACGTTTTATTGCGCGTTTAAACAACCCGTTAAAACAATGGAAATTCAGTTCTGTTGACAAGAAAGGACAAGACTTGTGGGACGATTATACGCACTACAAAGAACAAATGTTTAGTAAAACACATACCAATTTTAGCCCGTGGATTATTGTAAAGACAAACAATAAAAAAGAAGCACGTTTGGAGAGCATGCGGTTCGTATTGTCTCAATTTGATTATGAAGGAAAGGATGTCTCCAAGGCCACTATATTGCCAGACCCCAATATTATTATGCGATACCACAGAAGCGCCACTCAAATTGATATTTAATTGAAACACTATGCGCACCCCTAAGTACACCCAAGAAGATATGGCCTTATTCAATTCCAAAACAGGACTGTATTCTCTTTTAAGAAAGAAAAGAATCAATCCTGATAAGGTTCTTGAAGAAATTCAATACGCTACTGAACTCAAAAAAAAACAAGAAGAACTCATAAAACTTTAAAATAGGGTCATCCAAAACGACCAAAAAGTCGTTGTTCTTTTTGAAGGTAGAGATGCCGCCGGAAAGGGCGGTGCTATTCGGCGTATTACCGAATATATCAATCCCAGACACTTTCGAATTGTAGCGCTCAACGTTCCGTCTGAAGACGAACGAAAGCAATGGTTTTTTCAACGCTACATCAATCAACTGCCCAAACCTGGCGAACTTGTGTTTTTTGACCGCAGTTGGTACAACCGGGCTGTAGTAGAGCCTGTTAACGGATTCTGTACTCAAGAAGAATACCGTATTTTTATGTCACAGGTCAACGACTTTGAAAAGATGCTGGTAGCATCCTCTACTTTTCTGATCAAATTGTATTTTTCGATAACCAAAAAAGAACAAGCTGCCCGATTTGCCGAAATAGAAGCAGACCCACTGAAACGATGGAAAATGACCGCTGTTGATGAAAAAGCACAAAGTTTGTGGAATGATTATACACAGTATAAAAAGAAAATGTTTGAAACAACCCATACGCAAATTGCCCCATGGCACATTATCGATGCTAACAAAAAGTCTGCAGCTAGACTCAAAGCCATTTCGCATATTTTGGAACAAATTCCGTTTGCGTCTGTGGAGCGTTAATTTTTTTAACTAATTTAGCACAGAGCGAACCCCAAATTTGTTCTGCACTGATGAAAAACCTACGACTCATACCCAATACATTTCGATATTCAACGATTTTCAATGCGTTTTTTGTTTTTGATAATACCTGTTATTCAAAAAAATCTCTTGCAAATACTAATTGGTCTCATGACTTTATAATAATCAACCAAAACATTGCAAATCCATATTTTATAAAAGCAAAAAGTACAACAATATATGCTGATTTGGGAAGTATTGTTGAACAAAAATATAACGGAAATAAACACACCTCGGTGTATATATACACTAGTTAACCGAAAAACCAAAAACCCAGAGTTTATGATAAATTACCGAGTCCAAAACATCGATGGGCTTGTATTAAAACTCAAGAATAATGGAGTGACAATCGTTGATGACATAGAAACGTTTGACTACGGAAAATTTGTTCATATTATGGATGCAGAAGGAATTAAAATAGAACTTTGGGAACCCATCGACAGCGTATTTACCGCAATGGGTGGAAAAACAACCAAGTAGATTAAAAATTACGCACTGTTATCAAAGAAAACTTCTGCAATCTAAAATGAATGAGCAAATCCGTTAATTTTTTATAAATTAGCCCTACTCCCCACTCCTACTCAAAAGAAATAGTAACACAAGCCGCATTGATTGTAAACCAATACAAGCTCGACAACCCTGCCTGGAATTCTTTGAATGAAACGCACAAGCTTTTCTCCAAAGCGTTTGCTGGGATAAAATTTTACGATCCTGATTATTGTGCTTTTGGAGGCACTATAGATACTGAATTGGCCGTAAAAGGTATGAATGACTATTCCAAACTGATTACCCGTTTTTATGTCATTGGAGAAAAACCCGTTCTGACGGATTCCATGCAGTTAAAAAACAATTTGGTGTGTCATCAAATGGTATTGGAATCGCCTTTTGATATGGCATTCAACGAGGCGGTTGTTCCATTAAAAACAAAAAAAGAACTCCAAGATGTTCACAATTTAGTGAATTTGGTACAGCCGGGTTATTTCAAAAACAAAACGGTAGCGCTGGGCGATTATTTTGGAATTTATAAAGAAAACAATTTGGTAGCAGTGTGTGGTGAGCGTATGAAAATGAATGCGTTTACAGAAATAAGTGGTATTGTTACCCATCCCAATCATACAAGAAAAGGATATGCCCGACAACTCATCAAACGTACTACAGACAAGGTTTTTCTGGAAAACAAAACACCTTACTTGCATGTTGTTGAGTCCAATACCCATGCCATTTCATTGTATGAAAAACTGGGATTCAGCACGAGAAGAAAAATCAGTTTTTGGGACATTGAGATGTCACACTAATCTTAAGCATTTTTTATTTTCCCATTAAAATTAAAAACACTTCGGAAAATCAGCATCGTTGCGTTGGGGCAAAAAAAATCCCGCAAATGCGGGATTTATAGTTTATTATGCTTCGCCTGTTGGCCCAAAATTGAGCGGAATGGGCGGCTGTTCGTAATCTTTAATTTCACCGTGAGCGTCTTCAAAGCGCGATACGTTTTCGTTCAAAGCTTTCACAAAACGCTTGGCGTGTTGTGGCGTCAAAATAATTCGTGACTTTACTTTGGCTTTGGGCGCACCAGGCATGATGTTGATAAAATCAACTACAAATTCAGAAACAGAATGATTGATAATCGCCAAATTGGAGTACGTCCCTTGGGCCGTTGCCTCATCTAATTCGATATTAATTTGACCTTCTTTCTTTTGTTTTGAATCGCTCATGATGTGTTCTTAAAAATTAAGTTCCTTTTTGGCTAAAAGCTCTTCGTATTCATCAACATACCCAACAATGATATTGTTGTAAGATCGCTTTCCTGTACCTGCTGGAATTTTATGTCCAACAATAACATTCTCTTTCAATCCTTCTAAGGTATCTACTTTACCATTTACAGCTGCTTCGTTTAGAACTTTAGTCGTTTCTTGGAACGATGCCGCTGAAATAAATGATTTCGTTTGAAGCGATGCTCGTGTAATTCCTTGAAGAATAGGTGTAGCAGTCGCATTGACTGCGTCACGTGCTTCTACCAAGGTTTTATCATCACGAAGCAACAAAGAGTTTTCATCTCGCAACTCACGAGCCGTCACAATTTGTCCAGCCTTTAAGTTTTCAGAATCTCCTACTTCGGTCACTACTTTTTTACCAAACAACGCATCGTTTTCTTGAATAAAGTCATTTTTGTGAACCAATTGGTTTTCCAATAATGTCGTATCTCCAGAATCGTTGATTTTTACTTTACGCATCATTTGTCGAACCACTACCTCAAAGTGCTTATCGTTGATTTTTACCCCTTGCAAACGATATACTTCTTGTACTTCGTTTACCAAGTACTGCTGAACTGCAGATGGCCCTTTGATAGACAGGATGTCGTTTGGAGTAATGGATCCATCAGATAATGGCATTCCTGCTTTTACAAAGTCGTTTTCCTGAACCAAAATTTGACTCGAAAGTTTGACCAAGTATTTTTTGATTTCTCCTGTTCGAGATTCAACTATAATTTCACGGTTTCCTCTTTTGATTTTTCCAAAAGAAACCACTCCATCAATTTCAGAAACAACCGCTGGGTTGGAAGGGTTTCGAGCTTCGAATAGTTCTGTAACTCGTGGTAAACCTCCTGTAATATCTCCAGATTTTGCAGATTTTCTAGGGATTTTCACCAATACTTTTCCTTCTTTGATTTTCTCTCCGTCATCTACCATAAGGTGTGCTCCCAGTGGCAAGTTGTACGACTGTAAAACAGCTCCTTTGGCATCTTTAATTAACAACGTTGGAATGATTTTCTTGTTTCTAGATTCCGAAATTACTTTTTCTTGGAAACCAGTTTGCTCATCAATTTCAACTTGATAGGTAACTCCTTGTTCAACATTTTCGTATTCAATGACTCCAGTAAATTCAGAGACAATAACACCGTTGTAGGGATCCCACTGACAAACTACATCGCCTTTTTTAAGCGATTGACCGTTTTTGATCATCAACGAAGATCCGTAAGGAATAATGTTGGTGCTTAAAATCAATCCTGTTTTCTTATCTACCAATTTAATTTCAGAAGTTCTTGAAATAACAATCGTAACGGCATTACCGTCTGCGTCTTTTCCAGAAACTGTTTTTAAATCTTCGATTTCAGCAATTCCGTCAAACTTAACGGCTAATTTGTTTTCTTCAGAAATGTTTCCTGCAATACCTCCTACGTGGAAGGTTCTCAACGTAAGCTGAGTTCCTGGCTCACCAATCGATTGTGCGGCAACAACTCCTACAGCTTCTCCTTGTTGAACCATTTTACCGGTTGCAAGGTTTCTTCCGTAACATTTGGCACAAATTCCTTTGGGTGCTTCACAGGTAAGTGCAGAACGAACTTCTACCTTTTCGACAGGAGAACCTTCGATCGCTTTTACATTTTCTTCAGAAATTTCGTCTCCTGCTTTTACCAACAATTCGTCAGTGAGCGGGTTATAAACATCGTGCAATGAAACACGGCCCAAAATCCGCTCGCCTAAAGTTTCAACAACCTCTTCATTTTTCTTAAGAGGGGATACCGAAACACCACGAAGGGTTCCACAATCCACAGAGTTTACAATAACATCTTGTGCTACATCTACCAAACGACGGGTTAAGTATCCTGCATCGGCCGTTTTAAGTGCGGTATCTGCCAATCCTTTACGAGCTCCGTGCGTAGAGATAAAATATTCCAAAATCGACAATCCTTCCTTAAAGTTGGAAAGAATCGGATTTTCAATAATTTCACCTCCTCCGGCATTTGATTTTTTAGGCTTGGCCATCAATCCACGCATACCTGTCAACTGGCGAATCTGCTCTTTCGAACCCCTTGCACCCGAATCCAACATCATATACACAGAGTTGAATCCTTGTTGATCTTCACGAATCCGCTTCATGGCCAATTCAGTCAAAGCTGCATTGGTAGAAGTCCAAATATCAATTACTTGGTTGTAACGTTCGTTATTGGTAATAAGCCCCATGTTGTAGTTGGCAATAATTCCGTCAACTTGCTCATTGGCTTGATCAATCATTGTATGTTTTTCTTGAGGAATAATAATATCACCCAAGCTAAATGAAAGTCCTCCTTTGAATGCAAATGAGTACCCCATGTTTTTAATCTTGTCAAGGAAAGCAGCTGTTTCAGGAACACTGGTAACCTTCAAGATATTTCCAATGATATCACGGAGTGATTTTTTGGTCAATACTTCGTTTACGTATCCAGCGGCTTCGGGCACTACTTCATTAAAGAGCACACGACCCACAGTAGTTTCAATGATTTGATAAACCAATTCTCCACTCTCGTTAAAGTCTTTGGTGCGAATCTTAATCATGGCGTTGATTTCTACTTTGCCTTCGTTGTATGCAATATTTACTTCTTCAGCTGAGTAGAAGGTCAATCCTTCTCCCTTAACAGGTTGTTCTTTTGTTGAGTAACGCGACTTGGTCATGTAGTACAATCCCAATACCATATCCTGAGAAGGAACCGTAACAGGTGATCCGTTTGCAGGATTTAAAATATTGTGAGAAGCCAACATTAACAATTGCGATTCCAAAATAGCTTCCGGTCCTAATGGAAGGTGAACAGCCATTTGATCCCCATCGAAATCCGCATTAAATGCAGTACACACAAGCGGGTGAAGCTGTATCGCTTTTCCTTCGATAAGCTTTGGCTGAAACGCCTGAATTCCCAATCGGTGCAAAGTGGGAGCACGGTTGAGTAATACAGGATGTCCTTTCAATACATTTTCAAGAATATCCCAAACTACAGGCTCGCGCTTATCTATAATTTTCTTAGCAGATTTTACCGTTTTAACAATTCCTCTTTCAATCAGTTTACGAATGATAAAAGGCTTGTACAACTCAGCGGCCATGTTTTTTGGCAATCCGCATTCGTATAATTTCAATTCCGGTCCAACGACAATTACCGAACGAGCCGAATAATCTACACGTTTTCCTAATAAGTTTTGACGGAAACGACCTTGTTTTCCTTTTAGAGAATCTGAAAGGGATTTCAATGGACGATTAGCATCTGTTTTTACAGCAGATGATTTACGCGTGTTGTCAAATAAAGAATCTACCGACTCTTGCAACATTCGTTTTTCGTTTCTCAAAATTACTTCCGGTGCTTTGATCTCAACCAATCGTTTCAGACGATTGTTTCGAATAATAACACGACGGTATAAGTCATTCAAATCGGATGTCGCAAATCGACCTCCATCTAAAGGAACTAAGGGTCTTAATTCTGGTGGAATTACAGGAATCACTTTCATGATCATCCACTCCGGTTTATTTTCACGGTTGTTATTGGATTCTCGTAAAGCTTCAACAACTTGAAGTCTTTTGAGTGCTTCTGTTTTTCGTTGTTTGGAAGTTTCGTTGTTGGCTTTGTGACGCAATTCGAAAGAAAGTGCATCCAAATCAATTCGTGAAAGCAATTCAATCAAACACTCCGCTCCCATTTTGGCGATGAATTTGTTGGGGTCGCTATCTTCCAAATATTTATTTTCTTGTGGAATGGATTCCAACACGTTCAAATATTCTTCCTCTGTAAGGAAGTCCATTTTTTGAACAGGTTCTCCCTCAGCATTGGTAGCAATACCTGGCTGAATAACTACGTATCGTTCGTAATAGATAATCATGTCCAACTTCTTGGAAGGAAGGCCTAATAGATATCCTATTTTGTTGGGAAGCGAACGGAAATACCAAATATGAGCAACAGGAACCACCAAATTGATGTGTCCTACGCGATCTCTTCGTACTTTTTTCTCGGTAACTTCTACCCCACAACGATCACAAACGATTCCTTTGTATCGAATACGCTTATACTTTCCACAAGCACATTCAAAATCCTTAACAGGGCCAAAGATTCGTTCACAAAACAATCCGTCACGCTCTGGTTTGTGCGTACGATAATTGATGGTTTCTGGTTTTAGAATTTCACCTCTTGACGATGCCAAAATGGTTTCGGGAGAAGATAAACCAATTGAAATTTTACTGAATTTTAACGCCTTAGGCGCATCGTTATTTCTAGCCATAATAAATGGTACTGTTTTAAATTTTATCTATTCTTCTAATCGAATGTCAAGTCCTAAACCTTTCAATTCGTGCATCAATACGTTAAAGGATTCTGGTAAACCAGCCTCAGGCATAGTTTCTCCTTTAACAATCGACTCATACGTTTTGGCACGTCCCACAACGTCATCGGATTTTACAGTGAGAATTTCTTGAAGTGTGCTGGAGGCTCCATAAGCTTCCAATGCCCACACTTCCATCTCACCAAATCGCTGACCTCCAAATTGTGCTTTACCTCCGAGAGGTTGTTGCGTAATTAGGGAGTAAGGTCCAATCGATCGAGCGTGCATCTTGTCATCTACCATGTGACCTAGCTTTAACATATAAATCACACCTACCGTTGCTGGCTGATCGAAACGCTCTCCCGTTCCTCCATCATACAAATACGTATGACCAAATAATGGAACATTGGCTTCTTCAGTTAGCTCATTAATTTGATCAAGCGTTGCTCCATCAAAAATTGGAGTGGCAAACTTTTTACCAAGTTTTTGTCCTGCCCAACCAAGAACCGTTTCGTATATCTGACCAATGTTCATACGAGAAGGTACTCCAAGTGGGTTCAATACAATATCAACAGGTGTTCCGTCTTCCAAAAATGGCATGTCTTCTTGACGGACGATTCGGGCAACAATACCCTTGTTTCCGTGACGTCCAGCCATCTTATCTCCTACTTTGAGTTTCCTCTTTTTAGCAATGTAAACTTTTGCTAATTTTAGAATTCCAGCAGGAAGTTCGTCTCCAACAGAAATGGTAAACTTATCGCGTCGCAATGCTCCTTGCAAATCATTTTCTTTGATTTTGTAATTGTGCATCAAATCCGCAACATTGGCGTTTACTTTCTTATCAACTGTCCAGCTCCCTCCAATAAGGTGCGCGTAGTCGTCAACAGCATTTAGCATTTTCAAAGTGTATTTCTTTCCTTTTGGAAGCACTTCTTCACCCAAATCGTTTTGAACTCCTTGACATGTTTTTCCACTTAAAAGTGTAAATAATTTGTCAACCAATACGCTTTTAAGATTGCTGAATTTTGTTTCGTATGTTGCTTCAAGCTCAGCAATTGCTTCTTTATCTTGCGATCGTTTGCGCTTGTCTTTAACAATTCGTGTAAAAAGCTTTTTATCAATAACGACTCCATTCAATGATGGCGAAGCTTTTAAAGATGCATCTTTTACGTCTCCAGCTTTATCACCAAAAATGGCACGCAAGAGTTTTTCTTCTGGAGTAGGATCGGATTCTCCTTTTGGAGTAATTTTTCCAATCAGAATATCTCCAGGGTGCACTTCTGCTCCCACTCGGATCATTCCATTTTCATCCAAATTACTAGTAGCTTCCTCACTTACGTTGGGAATGTCGTTGGTCAATTCTTCTTTTCCGAGTTTTGTGTCTCGTACTTCCAAAGAATATTCATCGATATGAATTGATGTAAAGACATCGTCACGAACTACTTTTTCAGAAATTACAATGGCATCCTCAAAGTTATATCCTTTCCAGGGCATGAAGGCTACTTTCAGGTTGCGTCCTAACGCCAATTCACCTTCTTCAGTTGCGTATCCTTGGCAAAGAACTTGTCCTTTGGTTACTTTGTCTCCTTTTTTAACGATCGGCTTCAAGTTGATACAAGTTCCTTGATTTGTTTTACGAAACTTTACAAGGTCGTATGTTTTGCTATCATCGTCAAAAGAAACTAACTTTTCAATGTCTGAATAACTGTATTTGATAGTGATTTTTTCAGCATCAACATATTCTACCACACCTTTTCCTTCGGCATTGATCAATACGCGCGAATCAGAAGCTACTTGACGTTCAAGTCCAGTCCCTACAATCGGAGACTGAGGTCGTAACAAAGGAACAGCCTGACGCATCATGTTTGATCCCATAAGTGCACGGTTGGCATCATCGTGTTCCAAGAAAGGAATTAATGAAGCCGAAATCGAAGCGATTTGGTTAGGAGCTACATCTGTATAATTTACTTGATTAGGCTCCACAACTGGGTAATCTGCTTCTTCTCGAGCAATTACTTTGTCAATATTGATGGCTCCTTCTTTGGTTTTTGAAATATTGGCCTGGGCGATTAGCTTACCTTCTTCTTCTTCAGCAGATAAGTATTTCACTTCATCCAAATTGATTTTTCCATCGGTTACCGATCGGTAAGGAGTTTCAATAAAACCAAGGTTATTGACTTTTGCATAAACTGCCAATGATGAAATTAGTCCAATGTTGGGCCCTTCGGGTGTTTCAATAGGACACAATCTTCCGTAGTGCGTGTAATGAACATCTCGCACCTCAAATCCTGCTCTTTCTCTTGACAAACCTCCAGGTCCTAATGCAGACAAACGTCGTTTGTGAGTAATCTCTGCCAATGGATTGGTTTGATCCATGAATTGAGAAAGTTGGTTGGTTCCAAAAAAGGAATTGATTACCGAAGAAAGAGTTTTCGCATTGATCAGATCAATAGGAGTAAATACTTCGTTGTCGCGAACGTTCATTCGCTCACGAATGGTTCGAGCCATTCGAGATAATCCAACTCCAAACTGAGAAGACAACTGCTCACCTACTGTTCGTACACGACGATTGGAAAGGTGATCAATATCATCAATCTCTGCTTTGGAATTAATTAATTGAATTAAAAATTTGATAATAGTGATGATATCTTCTTTGGTCAAGACTTGCTTGTCCTTTGCGATATCCAATCCTAATTTTTTGTTCATTCTGTAACGCCCAACTTCTCCCAAGTTGTATCGTTGGTCTGAAAAGAAGAGCTTGTCAATAATTCCTCGGGCTGTTTCCTCATCTGGCGGCTCAGCGTTTCGAAGTTGACGGTAAATATGTTCAACCGCTTCTTTTTCTGAATTGGTTGGATCTTTTTGTAGTGTATTGTGAATAATCGCATAGTCTGCAGATTGCCCTTCTTCTTTATGAATAAGGATTGTTTTCACGTTGGCTTCGATAATTTGCTCGATGTGATCTTTTTCAAGAATCGTATCACGATCTAAAACAATTTCATTTCGTTCTATCGAAACTACTTCTCCGGTGTCTTCATCCACAAAATCTTCAAACCAAGTGTTCAACACACGTGCAGCCAGTTTGCGGCCTAAAACTTTTTTAAGTCCTGATTTTGAAACTTTGATTTCCTCAGCAAGATCAAAAATTTCAAGAATATCTTTATCGCGCTCAAATCCAATAGCACGGAACAAAGTTGTTACCGGTAATTTTTTCTTTCTGTCAATGTAAGCGTACATGACATTGTTGATGTCTGTTGCGAATTCAATCCAAGATCCTTTGAATGGAATAACACGAGCAGAGTACAATTTGGTTCCATTGGCGTGGAACGATTGTCCAAAGAATACCCCAGGTGAACGGTGAAGTTGTGAAACAACAATTCGTTCGGCACCATTGATACAAAACGTTCCGCTGGGTGTCATATAAGGAATGACTCCTAGGTAAACATCCTGAACAATAGTTTCAAAGTCTTCGTGTTCTGGATCCGTACAGTACAACTTTAAGCGCGCCTTAAGGGGTACGCTATAGGTCAATCCTCTTTCGATGCACTCTTGAATGGAGTATCTAGGTGGATCAACGAAATAGTCTAAAAATTCTAGAACAAATTGATTACGGGTATCCGTAATAGGGAAGTTTTCCATGAAGGTATTGTACAATCCCTCATTTCCTCGTTCTTCTGATTTGGTTTCCAACTGAAAAAAATCTTGAAAAGATTTTATTTGAATATCCAAAAAATCGGGATAATCAGGAGTGTTGGTTGCGGAGGCGAAATTTAGTCTTTCAAGTGTACTTGACATCAATGAACAATTTTTTAATTACAATAAATTGATAATAAACACGCGTAGTGTTTATAAACACGAAAGGGTTTAGACCTTTGAAGCACTTCAAAAGTCTAAACCAATCGTTGGTTGAGGGGGAACTTATTTAAGCTCTACCTCAGCTCCTGCTTCTTCCAAAGAAGTCTTAAGCCCTTCAGCTTCGTCTTTAGAAACAGCTTCTTTGATATTGCTTGGCGCATTATCAACAAGCTCTTTTGCTTCTTTAAGACCAAGACCTGTCAATTCTTTGACAAGCTTAACTACCGCTAGTTTCGATCCACCAGCAGCTTTTAATACTACGTCAAATTCTGATTTTTCTTCAGCAGCATCGCCACCAGCAGCACCTCCACCAGCAGCAACTGCAACTGCAGCAGCAGCAGGCTCAATACCGTACTCTTCTTTTAAAATAGTAGCTAATTCGTTAACTTCTTTAACTGTTAAGTTTACTAATTGTTCTGCAAAATCTTTTAAATCTGCCATTTTTATTCGTATTTGAAATTGTTATAAATTAATTTTTGTTTATCCTTCTTTTTCAGAAAGCGTTTTAATAATCCCACTCAATGTATTACCGCTTGATTGAAGCGCTGACACAACATTTTTAGCAGGCGATTGGAGTAAGGTGATAATTTCTCCTATTAACTCCTCCTTAGATTTAATATTAACTAAGGCTTCCACTAGATCATCTCCTACGTATGTAGCTTCTTCAATGTAAGCTCCTTTTAGAATAGGTTTGTCAGATTTCTTTCGAAATTCTTTAATGACCTTTGCGGGTGCGTTTCCAACCTCTGAGAACATCAGCGAAGTGTTTCCTTTAAGGATTTCTGTGAGTTCACCGAAATCTTTATCAGAAGCCTCCATGGCTTTTGCTAACAAGGTATTTTTTACAACTGCCAGACGGACATCTGCTTTGAAACAAGCACGTCTAAGGTTTGAAGTCGCCGCAGCGTTCAATCCCGAAGTGTCTGTTAAATAAATGTTTGAGTTGTCCGCTAACTCGGCAGTTAATTGGGCAATAACTTTTGATTTTTCTTCTCTAGTCATGTTTCTTAAATTTTACTACCGATTAGGATTGTTTATTATCAATAGGAATACTAGGACTCATTGTGCTCGACATGGCAATACTTTTAATGTAAATACCCTTGGCTGTTGAAGGTTTTAACTTCACCAACGTTTGGATGAATTCATTAGCATTCCCAGCTATTTTGTCAGCATCAAATGAAGCTTTAGCAATAGAGGTATGAACAATTCCAGTTTTATCAACTTTAAAGTCAATTTTACCTGCTTTGATCTCACTCACTGCTTTGGCGATATCCATAGTTACCGTTCCAGTTTTTGGGTTTGGCATCAAACCTCTAGGTCCTAAAACACGTCCTAGGGGTCCTAACTTACCCATTACACTCGGCATGGTAACAATTACATCAACATCAGTCCAGCCTTTTTTGATTTTATCCAAATACTCATCCAGTCCAACATAGTCGGCACCAGCTTCTTTAGCTTCTGCTTCTTTGTCGGGAGTAACAAGCGCCAACACTTTCGTGTTTTTACCTGTACCGTGAGGAAGTGTCACAACACCGCGAACCATTTGATTGGCTTTGCGAGGATCTACTCCTAAACGTACTGCAAGATCAATAGATGCATCAAATTTAACTGAAGTGATTTCTTTGATCAATTCAGAGGCGTCTTCAACTGAATACAACTTAGTTTTATCAACTTTTTCAAGCGCTATTTTCCGCTTTTTAGAAATTTTTGCCATTGTTTTTCAATTAAAGATTAAAAAGGAGCATTTCCTTTTACAGTTAAACCCATGGATCGTGCCGTACCTGCAACCATTTTCATGGCTGATTCTACGGTAAATGCATTTAAATCTTGCATTTTGTCTTCAGCGATAGCCTTTACTTGATCCCAAGTAACGCTAGCGACTTTAACACGGTTTGGTTCGCCCGATCCCTTTTTAATCTTCGACGCTTCCATTAGTTGAACGGCCGCAGGTGGTGTTTTTACAACAAAGTCAAATGATTTGTCTTTGTAAACAGAGATCACAACAGGCAAGACCTTTCCAGGCTTGTCTTGAGTTCTAGCGTTAAATTGCTTACAGAACTCCATGATGTTCACTCCGGCAGCACCTAAAGCGGGTCCAACCGGTGGCGACGGATTCGCTGCACCTCCCCTAACTTGTAGTTTGACTACTTTACTAACTTCTTTTGCCATTTAATTAATTTAAATTGATCAACCTTAAAAGTGGAAGCCTATAAGGTCAACGTATATTTGTAACATTTATATTTTCTCGACTTGCATGTAAGAAAGCTCTAAAGGAGTTTTTCGACCAAATATTTTGACCATTACTTCCAACTTTCTCTTTTCTTCATTGATGTTTTCAACAGTTCCATTGAATCCATTGAAAGGTCCGTCAATTACTTTAACGGTTTCACCCAAAACAAATGGGATAGCAACATTTTCTGTTTGTACAGCTAACTCATCTACTTTTCCAAGCATTCTGTTAACTTCTGATTTTCGCAACGGAACAGGGTCTCCTCCTTTGGTTTCTCCCAAAAACCCAATAACATTGGTAATGGATCGAATAATGTGAGGAATTTCTCCAGACAAATTGGCTTTGACCATTATATATCCAGGAAAGTAAACGCGTTCTTTACTTATTTTTTTTCCGTTACGGATTTGAATTACTTTTTCGGTGGGTACTAAAATATCTTCTACAAAGTCAGAATAACCCAAACGGTTGATTTCTGATTCAATGTAATTTTTTATTTTGTTTTCTTGTCCGCTAACTGCGCGAACAACATACCATTTTTTAACGTCTGCCTCAATCATTGTTCAACCAGTTATTATTGTAAGAAATCAAAATATACTTTAATGACACGAGATAATATCGTATCCGCTCCCCAAATAGCCAGTGAAAAAAGAATCGAAAAAATCAATACAACCACTGTTAGTCGCTGCAGTTCGGCAGTTGGAGTCCAACTTACATGATTTTTGAGTTCTTCGAAAGATTCTTTAACGTATGAAATAAAACTAGCCATAATTATTTTTAATTTGCACGGGTTGAGAGGCTCGAACTCCCGACACCTGGTTTTGGAGACCAGTGCTCTACCAACTGAGCTAAACCCGTCTCTAAGGTGTAGGTCTCGAAAAAATTCGATTCGAATCAAACAAGATTAAAACACCCGTTTTTATTTGTCACAAAAGGCGTCCCGCATAGCGAGACACCTCTTGAACAAAACTTATGTGATTGTTAGTCTAAAATTTTAGTTACCTGACCTGCACCAACTGTACGTCCTCCTTCACGAATTGCGAAACGCAAACCAAGGCTCAAAGCAATGGGTGAAATAAGATCTACTGTGATTGTCAAGTTATCTCCAGGCATTACCATCTCAACCCCATTAGGCAAGTTGATATTTCCTGTTACATCCGTAGTTCGTACATAGAACTGTGGACGATAGTTGTTATGGAATGGAGTGTGACGTCCACCTTCTTCTTTTTTCAAGATGTACACCTCAGCTTCAAACTTTGCGTGAGGAGTTACAGAACCTGGCTTACAAATAACCATTCCTCTTTTGATGTCTGTTTTTTCAACACCTCTCAAAAGAATTCCAACGTTATCTCCTGCTTCACCTCGGTCAAGAATTTTTCTAAACATCTCAACTCCTGTAACTGTAGAGGCTAATTTTTCAGCACCCATACCGATGATATCAACAGCGTCAGCTGTGTTGGCAACTCCTGTTTCAATTCGACCTGTAGCTACAGTTCCACGACCTGTAATTGAGAACACATCTTCAACAGGCATCAAGAAATCTTTTTCAACGTCTCTTTTTGGCAATTCAATCCAAGCATCTACTTCTTCCATTAATTTCATAACAGAATCAACCCACTTTTGGTCTCCGTTCAATGCTCCTAACGCCGAACCTAAAACAACAGGTCCATTGTCACCGTCATAGTCGTAGAAACTTAAAAGCTCACGAACTTCCATTTCAACAAGTTCAAGCAATTCTTCGTCATCCACCATGTCAGCTTTGTTCAAGAATACAACGATTCTTGGAACTCCGACCTGACGACCTAACAAGATGTGCTCACGTGTTTGTGGCATAGGGCCATCTGTTGCCGCAACAACTAGAATGGCTCCGTCCATTTGAGCAGCACCTGTAACCATGTTCTTCACATAATCCGCGTGACCTGGACAGTCAACGTGTGCGTAGTGACGATTTGATGTTTGGTACTCAACGTGTGATGTGTTGATTGTTATACCTCTTTCTTTTTCCTCAGGTGCATTGTCAATTTGATCAAAGCTTTTAACCTCAGAAAGACCTGCGTCTGCAAGTACTTTGGTAATCGCAGCAGTTAATGTTGTTTTACCGTGATCGACATGCCCAATTGTACCAATATTTAAATGGGGTTTGGAACGATCGAAATTTTCCTTTGCCATAATGAATTAATTTTTTGCTTTTAAAATGAGCGCAAATATATTAATTTTTAAACGTAAAAGAATACAAAAGTTTGAATTTTTTTTTCAAAGTTTGAAATTAGTTCCAAAACCCTGATAGCGAAGCCATTAAAAGCTTGCAAATAATCGATAAAAAGTTGTGATTTGAATTGTGGCTGAAAGCATCTTTTGTAAGAGGTTTCGCTATAAAAAAGAGCCAATGACGAGATTTGAACTCGTGACCTCTTCCTTACCAAGGAAACGCTCTACCCCTGAGCTACATCGGCGGAAAGATGAGCGAGAGACCGGGTTCGAACCGGCGACCATCAGCTTGGAAGGCTGACGCTCTACCAACTGAGCTACTCTCGCATTGATTTACATCGTCTTTGTGGGGAGAGCAGGATTCGAACCTGCGAAGGTAAAAACCAACAGATTTACAGTCTGTCCTCGTTGGCCGCTTGAGTATCTCCCCAAAGGTGTAATAGTTTAAAGACCGTTACTTTTTTTGAGCCGATGGAGGGACTCGAACCCACGACCTGCTGATTACAAATCAGCTGCTCTAGCCAGCTGAGCTACATCGGCTTTTTTACAAAAAAAAAGACCGTAAAAACGGTCTGCAAAGTAAATATTATTTTTTCGGGTTACAAAACAATAACTAAAAAAAATCAACCTAAAAGTCGTTGCTTTTCTTTGCGTTTTTTCAAGACTCTTTCTGCAGAATCTGCAGCCGTGTTGATTGCCTCCTCAAAGGACTTGGCTGTCTTCTTTACAATCACATCATCTCCAGGGATTTCAATCTTTAATTCTGCGAACTTATTAACCTTATCAGAGGAGTTTTCCACTTTAGTATAAATAAAAACAGCCACCATTTGATCGTAAAACTGTGCTGTTTTTTCTATTCTCTTTTTGGCGAATTCAACCAACTTGGCATCGGCGGTGTAATTGACAGATTGAAAATTTATTTTCATGGTATAAGGTTTAAGTTTTAATCACTTTATTTTTTACCCCTCGGATGGGCCTTTGCATAGATCTCTTGTATCCTCTTTAAACTGCTGTGTGTATAGACTTGGGTCGCAGCAACACTCTCATGCCCTAACAACTCTTTGACCGCATTTAGATCGGCTCCATTGTTCAAAAGATGAGTAGCAAAACTGTGTCGCAACATATGGGGGCTTTTTTTTACTTTAGTTGATACCATACTAAAATAGTGATTTACAGTTTGATAAAC
>JAQWSC010000010.1 GCA_029243385.1 Flavobacteriaceae bacterium
ATTGTCCAATATTCCTCACTGCTGCCTCCCGTAGGAGTCTGGTCCGTGTCTCAGTACCAGTGTGGGGGATCCCCCTCTCAGGGCCCCTACCTATCGTAGTCTTGGTAAGCCGTTACCTTACCAACAAACTAATAGGACGCATGCTCATCTTTTACCACCGAAGCTTTCATCTTAATTCCATGCGAAAAAAAGATAGTATGGAGGATTATTCCAAATTTCTCTGGGCTATACTCCTGTAAAAGGTAGATTGCATACGCGTTACGCACCCGTGCGCCACTCGTCATCTTCCAGCAAGCTGGAAATGTTACCGTTCGACTTGCATGTGTTAGGCCTGCCGCTAGCGTTCATCCTGAGCCAGGATCAAACTCTTCATTGTTAAACTTTAATAATATTAACAACTAAAATTGATCGGAATTTTACTCAAAATTTGTCTTGCTTAATTTCTGTTACATACTTGCAATAAATTGCATTTATGTTACGCTGTCTATCTCAATATTTTCAATGAACTTATAAAAAATTGCTTTCTTGTTTTTGAAAGCGGTTGCAAATATACGCCCCTTTTTTGTTCTCACAAACTTTATTTGAAAAAAAAATATTTTTTTTTTTCGTCTCTAAAAAGATGTGATTTTCAGTAAAAAAAGTTCGTCTTAGCGGCTGCAAATATAGTATGCTTATTTACTTGAGCAACCTTTTTTTAAAAGATTTTTCAAACAATGTTTTAACTGGTTGAAAACGTGCTGTTTGAAATTGTATTTTTTTTAAAATTATAATTGAATTATTAGTCCTTAGTTTTCAAATCGTCTTGTTTGGGTGGTTCTATTACTCCTCTTGCAATAGCTCGCTGCAGTATATCTTCTATTTGGCGGTCTTCTTTATTGTGAATTGGATCGAATTTTTTCTTGAGTGATATCTTAAAGAAGCTGGCCGTTGTGTTGTAAATAAAAGCCCTCCATCCACTACGAAGCTCTTTGATCAACTCAAAAGTGGTGTATCCAGTTTCTCGATGGATTAGTTTGACTAGAATTTGACCTTCTGTTCGGGTTAATTTTTTAAGCTCCTCTGAGAATTCCCCTTCAATATATTTTTCTATTCTGCGCAAATACTTTTTGCGATGTCTCTTTTTCTCTATCTTTTCTAGCCGACTTTTCAAAGAAGTCAATCGCTCCGCCGCTAACTTGGCGTAAGGATATACTTTAAGCGTTTTTCGTTGTAAACGATAATACAAAAGCCGTTCCTTGTAGGATGAAAAAGTAAGTGGTTTGAATAGCACCACTTCTTTAAGGTGTATTTTGGAATCCGTTAGCGTATCCTGACCTATTATATAGACGGGGTTCTTTTGACCTATAACAGGCTTTTGACTCCAAACTAAAGAGGTTCCAAAAATCAACACAATGAGCACCCAATGCTTCATAGTTCAAAATTACAATTATTACTGCTTCTTATATATGTAGTAAATGTGTATTTTTGATAAAAAATTTTATTTATGGCTTCTAAGCAACTGTTAAACAAAAAATCAATTCAATTTCTTGAACGATATTTGAACAACCCCTCTCCTACAGGTTATGAATGGGAAGGGCAAAAAATATGGATGGAATACTTAAAACCTTATGTAGATACATTTATTACCGACACTTATGGAAGTGCTGTTGGCGTAATAAATCCTGACGCAAAGTTCAAAGTTGTTATAGAGGGCCATTCTGATGAAATTTCATGGTATGTAAACTATATTACCGACAACGGTCTTATTTATGTCATACGAAACGGAGGGAGTGATCACCAAATTGCCCCTTCGAAATGGGTGAATATTCATACCAAAAAAGGTTTTGTTAAGGGTGTTTTTGGCTGGCCAGCGATTCATACGCGTATGTCTGGAAAAGAAGAACAACCTAAGTTAGACACGATTTTTATTGATGTTGGAGCTAAAAACAAAAAAGAAGTTGAGGCTATGGGCGTCCATGTTGGATGCGTTATAACATATCCCGACACTTTTCATGTGCTAAACAAAAACAAGTTTGTTTGTAGAGCTATTGACAACCGAGCAGGAGGGTTTATGATTGCTGAAGTTGCTCGATTGCTGCACGAAAACGACATCAAGCTTCCTTTTGGATTATACATTACAAATTCGGTGCAAGAAGAAATTGGTTTGCGAGGTGCAGAAATGATTACCCAGCGTATCAAGCCCGATGTGGCAATTGTCACTGACGTTTGTCACGACACCACTACTCCAATGATTGATAAAAAGAAGCAAGGAGATAATTGTATGGGCGGTGGACCTGTCATTTCATATGCTCCTGCTATTCAAAATAAATTAAGAGAACGAATCATCGAAACTGCCGAAGCTAAAAAAATTCCATTCCAGCGTCATGCTTCCTCACGCTCTACTGGTACAGATACCGATGCATTTGCATACAGTAATGGTGGAGTTGCTTCTGCACTGATATCATTGCCGCTACGCTATATGCACACTACTGTTGAAATGGTACAACGAGAAGATGTAGAAAATGTTATTCGATTGATATACGAAACTCTTTTAACAATTAAAGAAGGAGAAACTTTTAGCTACTTCGATTGATACTAATTATTTAGAATAAAAAAGCGGCTTTAGAGTCGCTTTTTTTATGGTTTATTTTTAATAATTTCCTCAACAATTTCTGGATTCAAAAGTGTAGAAATGTCGCCCATATTATCCAATTGATCTGCAGCGATCTTACGCAAAATGCGACGCATAATTTTACCACTTCTCGTTTTTGGCAAACCACTCACTACCTGAATACAATCAGGTTTGGCAATAGGACCTATAGTTTTTGCAACAATAGCACGAAGCGCATCTACTAAGGCTTCCTCATCATCTATGATATCATTCGTAATAACGAAGGCATAAAGTGCATTTCCTTTGACATCGTGAGGAAAGCCAACTACGGCACTTTCAACTACCGATTCGTGTTCGTTCAATGCGTTTTCAATGGGTGCTGTTCCCAGGTTGTGTCCCGAAACAATAACCACATCATCTACCCTGCCGGTAATGCGGTAATTGCCTTGAGCGTCACGCAGAGCGCCATCACCGGGAAAATAATACCCAG
The DNA here is from genome assembly GCA_029243385.1 of Flavobacteriaceae bacterium. GTDB lineage: Bacteria > Bacteroidota > Bacteroidia > Flavobacteriales > Flavobacteriaceae > JAQWSC01. The sequence goes on from JAQWSC010000010.1 coordinate 3,081, forward strand.
GATATGCGCTAAAATATACATTTTTGTATCGCTCATGGTTGCCCCAAATGGTACGTGCTATGGACGGCCAAGGATGTTTGATGGCTAATATACCTTCGGCTTCGGCTTCAATTTCGTTGCCTTCATTATCTAATAATACGACCTGTACTCCAGGCATGGGAAGTGTAGCATATGTCGGTTTTTGAGGAGTTACTCCAGCCAAAGAAGTAATTAATATCCCTCCTGTTTCTGTTTGCCACCAGGTATCTACAATGGGACATTTTTTCTTTCCAACATGTTCATCGTACCAGTGCCAGGCTTCTTCATTAATAGGCTCTCCAACAGAACCCAACACTTTCAATGAAGATAGGTCGTGTTTGCTTACCAATTCTGAAGGATGTTTTTGCAAGGCACGTATAGCAGTTGGTGCCGTATAAAATTGATTTACTTTATGCTTGGCACATACTTCCCAAAAGCGATCGTAATCAGGATACGAGGGCACTCCCTCAAACATCAATGTTGTTGCCCCTACAGCCAAAGGGCCGTATATTATATAAGAGTGTCCTGTTATCCAACCAATGTCAGCGGTGCACCAATACACATCGCCTTTTTGGTATTGAAATACGTTTTGAAAAGAAAAAGCTGTGTAAACCATATAACCTCCACACGAGTGAACCATACCTTTGGGAGTTCCCGTTGAGCCCGAGGTATATAAAATAAATAGCGGATCTTCGCTATCCATAATTTCGGCAGGGCAATTGTTAGTAACCTTTTCAATTTCTTCATGCCACCACAAGTCGATGGTGTTCCAAGCTATGTTTTGTCCCGTTCGTTTGAGGACTATACAATGTGTTATTGATGCGCATTGGGTTAATGCTTCATCAGCAATTGCTTTTAGCGGAGTAACTTTGTTTCCTCTATATCCACCGTCAGCAGTCAATAGCATCTTACAATCGGCGTCGTTAATTCTGGTAGCGAGCGCCGAGGCAGAAAACCCGGCAAACACTACCGAATGAATAGCTCCAATACGCGCACAAGCTAAAACTGCAATAGCCAATTCAGGAACCATGGGCATATAAATACAAATTCTATCCCCTTTTTTGGCGCCATTTGCCTTTAGCATATTGGCTGCCTGACAAACTCTACTATGAAGTTCTTTATACGAAATTCGTTGCGCAGCTTCACTGAGATCGTTGGGCTCAAAAATGATGGCTGTTTGATTGGGTTGAGTTTTGAGATGTCGATCGAGGCAATTTTCTGTAATATTCAATTTACCCCCCAAAAACCATTTTACAGATGGTTTATGAAAATCGTATTCAAGCACTTTGACCCAAGGTTTGTGCCAATCAAAGGTAATAGCCACTTCATTCCAAAAAGCTTCTGGATTATCGGTTGCTTTTTCCTTAGCTTCAAGGTAATCGTTTGAGGTTCGGTAAGCAAAATCAATCATGTTTTAAATTTAGTTATTAAACACTGGTGGAAAACCGCGCGCACGCATCAATGCATCAATAGAAGCGTCACGGCCTCTAAATAATCGGTATGCCTCTGCGGGATCTATAGAATTTCGAGGAGCAAACAAATAGGTTACTAATTTGTTTGCCATTTCTTTATCATAAAAGCCACCGGGAGCTTCTCTAAATACCTCGGTAGCATCAGCTGTTAGAACATCTGCCCACATATATCCATAATAGGCCGTGGCGTATCCTTCTCCCGAAAATACATGACTAAAATGCGGCGTTCGGTGTCGCATCGGCAATTGCTTTGGCATGTTAAGAGATTGCAATGTTTCTTGTTCAAATACACCTACATCAATATCGGTTGGATCGGCTAAGTGAAGCTTCATGTCCATTAAGGCCGATGCCAAATACTCTGTGGTTGCAAAACCTTGATTAAAGGTCGCTGCCTTTTTGATTTTTGCTACAAGCTCGTCAGGCATGGGAGCACCTGTTTTTTGGTGCACCAAAAATTGATCAATCACCTCATCGGTGGAAAGCCATCGTTCTAGCAATTGCGACTGAAATTCGGTGTAATCACGAACACCTCCGTTTAGCGTTGGGTATTTAACATTGGACGCAAAAAAGTGTAAGGCATGACCAAATTCGTGAAAAAAAGTTGTGGCATCGTCCCAAGAAATCAAAAGTGCTTCTCCGGGAGCCGGTTTTACAAAATTGGAGTTATTGGACGCTAGCACATTGGTTTTTCCATCAAAAGTAGAATAACTGCGATAAGTTGTTGCCCATGCGCCGGATCGTTTTCCTTCTCTGGCGTAGGGATCTAAGTACCACAAACCAATGTGTTCGCCAGTATCTTTGTGGGTCACTTCCCAAACCTTAACGTCTTGATGAAAAACAGGAACAGAATTTTCGGGCACAGGAGAAAATTTATACCCAAACAATCGACCCGCTACGTAGTGCATAGCATCGGTAAGTTTGTCCATTTGCAGGTATTGCTTTACCTCGTCTGAGTCCAAATCGTATGTTCCTTTGCGCACCTTTTCGGCGTAAAAACGATAGTCCCAAGGTGCAATCGTAATGTTATCGCCGTTGGCGTCAGCTACTGCTTGCATATCGGCCACCTCTTCGGCAACACGTGCAATGGCTGCAGGCCAAACGGCTTCCATAAGTGCCAGAGCATTTTCTGGATTTTTTGCCATACGATTTTGCAAACGCCACTCGGGATAATTAGCGTGTCCCAATAACTCCACACGTTCTCGGCGGAGTTTTAATATTTTAGCAATGATTCCCTTATTATCGTATTCGTCATTATTATCACCTCGTGAGTAATAATTTGTCCACACTTGTTTTCGCAATTGGCGTTCTGTGGAATAGGTTAAAAAGGGATCCATTAACGATCGTGTATTTGTCACCGCATATTTTCCTTTTTCGCCTTTGCTTTCGGCAATACGGGCTGATGACTTTACAAAGGCCTCAGGCAATCCACCCAACTGATTTTTGGACAAATACGTAATATAGTTTTCTTCATCGTGAAGAACATTGTTAGAAAATTGAGTGTACAACGTTGATAGTTCTTTATTGATCGCTGCATAACGCTCCTTTTTGTCTGCGTCTAGATTGGCACCGTTCATGGCAAAGCCTTGATAGGTTAATTCCACCACGCGTTGTTGGTCGGTAGGAAGTGGTTTTTCTATGGAATTTTCATACACCGTTTTGATGCGCTGAAAAAGGGGTTCGTTTTGTGTGATTTTGGATTGATAGTCCGAGAACAAGGGCGCCAATTCGGTTTGTACTTCACGAAATTCTGGAGAAGACATATTGCTACTAAAAATCCCATAATAGGCAAAAGCACGATCCAAAACTTTCCCCGAACGCTCCATTTCTTCAATGGTGTTTTCAAAGGTAGGCGCTTCAGGATTGGAAGCAATGGCTTCCATTTCTTCCAAACTAAGATCCATGGCTTTAATCATGGCGGGCTTTATGTCGGATACTTGCATTTTGTCAAAGGTAGGTGTTCCTTGATAGGGTCCTTCCCAAGGTTTGAGTAAGGTGTTGGTAAAGGAAGTAGATTGCGAACAGGCTACAAACAGTAGCGCTATTACTGCTGCTGAAAAATAAAAATGTGATTTCATATCGGTTGTTTTAGGGCTTAAAATTAAATATCGGTTAAAATACTAAAATTAAGAAAACAGTTAGATTGAATTAAGGGAATTTTAACTAAAAGCGACTTTAAATGTACTAAAGAAGTACATTATTAATTTTGGAAACAACCTTTGGTCCTTCGTACACAAACCCTGTGTATAGCTGAATCAAAGAGGCTCCTGCGTTTAATTTTTCTTGAGCATCCTTGGGGGTATGAATTCCCCCTACCCCAATGATAGGAAACGCACCTTTGCTTTGCTGGTGCAAAAATCGAATCACTTCTGTGCTTCGGTTGGTTAAGGGCTTTCCGCTAAGTCCTCCCGCCTGCTGGGTTAGCGTAGCTTCGCTTTGCAAGCCTTTACGTGAAAGGGTTGTATTGGTAGCAATTACACCGTCAATTTGGGTAGTGGCGACAATATCTATGATATCGGAAAGTTGCGTATCAGTAAGATCGGGAGCAATTTTCAGTAAAATGGGTTTGCGCTTGGGTTTACTAGCATTGCGTTCTTGTAAAACGTTGAGTAATGCTGTTAGTGGTGCTTTTTCTTGTAAGTCTCTTAAATTTGGCGTGTTGGGAGAGCTTACGTTTACCACAAAATAATCTACCACATCAAACAAAGCTTCAAAGCAAATCAGGTAATCCTCTTGAGCGTTTTCATTAGGGGTGGTTTTGTTTTTTCCAATATTTCCACCAATAATGATGTTTTTGTTGCGCTTTAGTCGCTTAAAGGCTGCTGCTACCCCTTCGTTATTAAAGCCCATGCGATTGATGATACCTTTGTCTTTTTTGAGTCGAAACAAACGGGGTTTGGGATTTCCGCCTTGAGGTTTGGGCGTTACCGTACCTATTTCGATAAATCCAAATCCAAAGTTGGAAAGCTCTTTGAACAGTTTAGCGTCTTTGTCAAATCCTGCCGCTAAGCCTACAGGGTTGGGAAATTTAATACCAAAAACTTCACGCACTAATTTGGGGTTTTTCACTTGGTATTGTACACGAATAAACAAACCCACAAACGGAATGCAGTGCATCAGACGAATTGCTGTAAACGAAAAATGATGCACCCACTCGGGTTCTAACAAGAAAAGGATTGGGCGTATTATTCGTTTGTACATAACTGTGCTTGAGCGAGTGTAAAAGTACGCTAGAGTTTTTAATTAAAAAAAAAGCATTCTTTATGGAATGCTTTTTTAAATACAATATATGTTCGATTACTTTTTAGGAGCATTCAATTTTTGACTCAACTCCATAGAAATTGCAGAGCGATCGAATTTAATTTTACCTGCCATGGTTTCCAATACGCAAGTATTGTTAGCGTCGTTCAAGTCAACAACCTTAGCGTGAATACCACTTTTGGTAATTACTCGATCTCCTTTCTTGAGGTTTGTAGCAAAGTTTTTTTCTTTTTTTTGACGCCTTTGAGCTGGTAAAATCATAAAGAAAAAGATGACGACAAACATCATCAATAAAAAGGGTAACTGACCTGAAAATGCTTCCATGTTTATGTTTTAAATTTATTAGGTTTATTGGTTTTGTTGTAGTGATTGTTGTCTGGCCTTCATTCGTTCGTCGCGTTGTTGTTGTTTGACAGGATCGGGAGTAACAAACGTTTTGATGCGAATTTGCTCACGTGCTTTGGCTGTGTTGGCAGTTATGGTTACTGTTTTGGATTGTAGGTTGGGTTTGTTGGAAGAATCAAATTTTACTTTGATAGATGCTGACTCACCGGGTTTGATGGGCGTGTTTTTTGGATATTCTGGAACCGTACAGCCACAACTTCCTTTGGCATTGGTGATAATTAAATCAGAACTTCCTGTGTTGGTAAAATTAAAAACAGTTTCAACAGTTTCGCCTTCGTTAATGGTTCCAAAATCATGATCGGTTTTGTCAAACGTCATGACAGGCATATCGTTGGTAGATTGTGCCGATTGATCAGCAGTAGCTACATTTTCAGCTTTGACTTTTTTGGAAGGATTGTTTGAACAACTTGCAACAACAAAAGTAGCAAGAATTAGCAGTATGGTTGTATGTTTCATGTTAATTTATTTTTTTGAATTCCAAAAATAAGCAATTTATTGCATTCCTCGAATGCTTTTTTTGAGTTTTCCCGATTCGGTATATTCTCTAACCAATTGGTCCAATACCCCATTAATAAATACACTGCTTTTGGGGGTTGAATATTCTTTAGAAATCTCAAGATATTCGTTAATGGTAACTTTGGTGGGAATAGAAGGAAAATGGAAAAATTCAGTGATTGCCATTTTTAGAAGAATCGCATCCAGTTGTGCAATACGATCTTGATCCCAATTGGGAGTTTTTCCTATAATCTCTTTGGACAAGGATTCGTTATTAAGAACTGTTTTTCTGAAAAGTTGTTTCCCAAAATCTTGATCTTCTTCATCTTTGTACAAGCTAGTAAGTAAAGGAGATGATTCTGGATTTTCTTTGATTTTTGATAAACTTTTTAAAACAATCGTATTGGCGAGCGGAATATCGTCTAGCCATGTGATTTTGGATTCTTCCAAAAACTCATACAACCGTTCGTTGGGAACAATTACATGCGTATATAAATCAAGTATGAATTTTTTGTCCTCTTCAAATGTATTGATTGGAGAATTGACATATTCCTGAAATATTTCACTGCCCACAATAGCATCAAAAATCAATCGAACGTACTCGTCGCGATCTTTCCAATATGTGATTTGATGATTTTTTAGTTGACTTTGAAAAACAGTGTCTGAAGCTAATTGCATGATAACAGCATTTTTACTAAACTTTTCGGTGTTTTTAGAATTGTCACTAGAAACGTATTGCTTCTTAGATTTTTCAAATAACTTTTCAGCACATTCCTGAAGCTCAACTAATAAAGCAATCATCACTAAGTACAACTTGATAAAGTCATTACTGCTCTGTGATAATATTTTTTCTTCAATAACAACATCGTTGTTTTGGGATTTGAAAAAAGAATAAACAGATTGCATAACTTTTATTCGAATGTGTCTTCTTGTCAACATATCAAAGAACTGAAAAGGTTTTGGTTGTTTTAAATATCGGGAACAAAAATAGGATTATTTTATTGATAAAATAGTATTTAATAATCTTGTTGCATTACTGTATATTTACACCACTGAAAATCAGTTTATGCAAGATCTCAAACACCTCAACAAATACCTTAGAAAATACAAAACAAAACTTCTTATTGGCGTATTTTTTACTGTAATCGCAAGAGTATTTGCCTTGTTTGTTCCCAATTTGGTTGGAGATTCTATTACTACCGTAGAACGGCACATTACCTCTGAATACCTTGAGCTGAGCGAAGTAAAAACTGAATTGATTATCAATATTGCGCTTATAATTGGAGCTGCAATAGTTGCCGGAGGACTTACCTTTATGATGCGACAAATGATTATTAATGTTTCTCGCTTCATTGAATTTGATTTGAAAAACGAAATATACCAACACTACCAAAAACTCACCCTCAACTTTTACAAAAGCAATCGAACAGGGGATTTGATGAATCGAATTAGCGAAGATGTAGGAAAAGTTCGAATGTATTTTGGCCCAGCACTTATGTATAGCATCAACACAGTTTCGTTGTTTGTGATTGTTCTTTCTGTTATGGTTTCTAAGGCTCCTTCGCTAACTCTCTACACAGTGCTTCCACTTCCTGTTTTGTCTTTTATTATTTATAAATTAAGCAGGATGATTAATGTAAGGAGCACGGTTGTACAAGAATACTTATCCAAACTTTCTTCTTTTACTCAAGAAATATTTAGCGGTATTTCAGTAATAAAAGCCTATGCTATTGAGCCGAAAATAAATTTAGAAATGGATCTTTTGGCAAATCAAAGCAAAGGTAAAAACATGGAATTGGTTCAGGTTCAAGCGTGGTTTTTTCCGATGATGATTTTGCTTATTGGCATCAGTAATATCATTGTGATTTTTATTGGCGGTAATCAGTACATAAACGGAGAAATTGAATTGGGCGTATTGGCAGAGTTTATCCTTTATGTGAATATGCTTACCTGGCCTGTGGCTACTGTAGGTTGGGTAACTTCGATAGTGCAACAAGCCGAAGCATCACAAAAAAGAATTAATGAATTTTTGAAAGTAACTCCCGAAATAAAGACCACTTCTAAAGAAAAACGCGAAGTAATCGGTGCTATTCAATTTGACAATGTTCATCTCACCTATGAAGACACTCAAATTGAAGCGTTGCAAGGAGTTTCTTTTGAAATAGCCCAAGGAAGTACAGTCGCAATTATGGGAAATACGGGAGCTGGCAAATCGACTGTTTTGGACCTCATTGGACGATTGTACGACACCTCCCAAGGAGTGTTGTCTATAGACGGTGTTCCTGTTACTGAATTTGCATTGGAAGACCTTAGAGGTGCTGTCGGATATGTTCCCCAAAATCCGTTTTTGTTTTCTGACACCATTGCCAACAATATTCGTTTTGGAAACGAACACGCTACCGATCAAGAAATTATTGAAGCTTCAAAAATTTCAGGTGTCCACGATAATATCATTGAGTTCAACGATCAATACGAAACCTTATTGGGCGAACGCGGCGTAACCTTATCAGGAGGTCAAAAGCAACGTATATCCATTGCTAGGGCATTGCTTAAAGAACCCAAAATATTGCTCCTAGATGACAGTTTATCGGCGGTGGATACAGAAACAGAAGAATTAATTTTATCCAATCTAAAAAAACATTCCAAAGGAATAACAACCCTCATTGTTTGTCATAGAGTCTCTTCTGCAAAAAATGCGGATATCATAATTATGATGAACAAAGGAATTGTTGTAGAACAAGGGACTCACGAAGAATTATTTAAATCAAAAGGAATTTACAAAGAACTTTACGAAAAGCAACTTTCTGAAAAAGAATTGGCTTAAAATCTTGGTTGAGTGCATATTTTTTTTCAAATTTGTTACAGTTGATTAACAATACATCCCCATGTCTGACAATGAAAACACTCAAAATGAAAGTGTATTTTCCAAAATTTTGAGAGCCGGAAGAAGAACCTATTTTTTTGACGTAAGAGCTACCAGAGCCAACGATTACTATCTTACCCTAACCGAAAGTGTAAAAACTACGAATCCTGACGGTTCCTTTTTCTATAAAAAATTCAAAATCTTTTTGTACAAAGAAGATTTTTCAAAGTTTTTGGAGTTTTTTAAAGAAACCACGCAGTTCGTAATAGATAATAAAGGTACCGAAGTTATTAGTGCAAATCATAAATCTGACTTCAAGCACGAAAATAAAACCAAAAAAAGTAATAAATCCACCGACCCTATCGATGAGTCTCTTAAAACGCTCAATTTTGAAGATCTTTAATTGATATTCCGCAAAATTTATTTTACTGAAGAACCTTTTGTCACTGAACACGCTGGCTGAATTATAAAAACATCTCTTGCATTGACCGCTCCGAGTACCAAGCACTCACTTATAAAAGAACCTATTTGCTTGGGCGGAATGTTTAGCAGGGCTACAACTTGTTGATTCTTTAAATCGCTGGGAGTATAACTCGAAGTAAGCTGAGCAGAAGTTTTTCTGATACCCAGTGTACCAAAATCAATTGTAACTTGGTAGGCTGGCTTATGTGCTTCAGGGAATTCATGAACCTCTAGCACAGTGCCAACACGAAAGTCAAGCTTCTCAAAATCTTCAAATTGTATTTCGTTCATTTACTTTTTTTTAAACACGGCATCTAAAATCCATGCGGGACCAATTAACAAAAATTGAATGTCTTCAAAAAATGAAGGTTTCTTTCCCTCAATTTTATGCCCGTAAAACTGGCCTATCCATGCAACTATAAAAATCGACAATGAGACTTGCCACCCAACAAAATAAAACCCAATCCATCCGTTAGCGATTACACAAAACATAGAAAAAACAGCAATTTTAACAGCCATACTCAACGATAAGCGAACATAGAAGAAAATCACGGGAATTAGAACAATCGTAGCCCAATTCTCAATAAAAACATTATCGAAAGGAAGTGTTTTTTGGAGGAGTGTAGTTGGAATGCTCATCAACAATCCTACTATAGAAAAAAAAATAGCTGGTACGCAAACAAAATGAATCCGTTTATTAGCTTTGTTTTGATGACTGACAGCGTAAGCTTCGAGCCATTGATCTAAAGATTTCATAGGAATCGTATTTTTTTTCTAAAATAAGAAAAATGACCCTAACTTTACAAAACAGATTAAAAAACAACGAATTATGGCACGAACACCCTCTCGAATGGTTGAATTACAATCCAAAGCTCCTGAGTTTAAACTGTTAGATACAATTGATAATAGATTCAAAACCGACAAAGAGCTTTTTGGAAACAAGGCTACTGTAGTCATGTTTATCTGCAACCACTGCCCATTTGTGATTCATGTAAATCCTATGTTGGTAGCACTGACTAAGGAATTCCAAAATCAGGGAGTACATTGGATTGCTATTTCGAGTAATGATGCACTGCAATATCCAGAGGATGGGCCTGACAAAATGAAAGTTCACGCCCAAAAAGAAGGCTATGTTTTTCCTTACTTATATGATGAAACACAAGAAGTAGCAAAAGCATACGATGCGACTTGCACCCCCGACTTTTTTATATACGATTCCAATCGATTATTGGTTTACAGGGGGCAACTCGACGATTCGCGTCCTCAAAATGGAATTTCACTTACCGGGAATGACCTGCGCAATGCCGTCGAGGCACTGCTTAATAGCCAGCCTGTGTCAAAGGTTCAAAAACCAAGTATAGGGTGTAATATTAAGTGGAAAAAAGCCTAAACTATTGAATCCCGACCAACTCTACATCAAAAATCAACGTAGCTCCCGGAGGAATTACTCCACCTGCTCCTTGATTTCCATAAGCCAATTCGCTCGGAATTACAAAACGTGCCTTGTCTCCTACTTTTAAAAGAGCAATTCCTTCGTCCCATCCAGGAATCACTTGACCTGTTCCGATAGGAAATTCAATGGGTTGATTTCTTTTGTAAGAGGAGTCAAACACAGTTCCATCAACAAGCTGTCCTTTATAGTGAACCGAAACCACTTGTCCTTTTTGAGGTTGATTGCCAGAACCTTTTTGAATGAACTGGTAGCGCAAACCGCTTGCAGTCACTTCAAAGCCTTCAGACAAAGAATCGATTTCGGCTTTTTTTCGGTTCAGTTCATCCTCTATTCGTTGAGATCTACTTCCTTCAAACAAACGAAATGCCTCGATAGCATTCCAATTCTCGGTCTCATCACCTTTGCGAACTATTTCCAACTGATCAATTGTATCGCCTTGAGCTATAGCATCTACTACATCCTGACCTTCCACTACATAACCAAAAACAGTGTGCTTATTGTCTAGCCAAGCTGTTTCTGTGTGAGTAATAAAAAACTGGCTTCCATTGGTTCCTGGGCCTGCATTTGCCATGGACAATATTCCAGGTTTGTCATGAGCTAAATCGGGATGAAACTCGTCATCAAACTGGTATCCAGGGCCGCCAACACCTGTTCCTTGCGGACATCCAGCTTGTATCATAAAGTCTGGAATTACTCGATGAAACTTAATTCCATCGTAATAAGGGTTTCCTTGAGGTTTAAAATCATTTTCTAGATTTCCTTCTGCCAACCCAACAAAGTTCCCAACAGTTCCTGGGGTTTTATCGTGTGTGAGTTTGGCTGTAATAACACCTTTTGAGGTGTTGAATTTGGCGTAAATACCGTTTTCCATTTCGATTATTAATTAGGCGGCAAATATAGGGTAAAAAAGGGAAAGAAAACGCGCTTAATTAGCCACGCTATTGATAAACTTAATTCGAAACAATCGCAAATCGTCTTCCTCATATTCTCCATCAAATTCTTCAACAGCTAGCGCAATATCATCAGTCTCTGATTCCATAAAATAATCATGAAGATCTTCTTGTTGTTCTTCATCAAAAATACTGTCTATCTCGTATTGAATATTGAGCTTTGTTCCAGCATATACAATGGTTTCCATCTCTTTTATAAAATCTGTCATTTCCATGCCTTTGGAACTTGCAATGTCCTGTAAAGGTAGTTTTCTATCAACATTTTGGATGATATAAAGTTTGATAGCCGAATTGGCTCCCGTGCTTTTTACAATCAAATCATCCGGTCGAATAATACCATTTTCTTCGACATAATTTTCAATCAGATTTAGAAAGGGAGTTCCAAACTTAAGGGCTTTTCCTTCTCCTACTCCATTGACATTTTTAAGTTCTTCGATAGTGATTGGAAATTTCAATGCCATATCCTCAATAGAAACCTCTTGAAAAACAGCATAAGGCGGGACTTCTTGTTGTTCTGCTACTTTTTTTCTAAGACTAATAAGCATTGAAAACAACTTTTTATCAACGCTATTTTTAAAAGCAGATTTTTCATCCGTAATAATCAAATCATCATTGGCTGCGTGGTAGTTGTGATCTTCAGTCATCATAAAGGTTGCTGGAGATTTTAAAAACGCAGCGCCAATTTCTTTGAATTTAATCACGCCGTAAGACTCTATTTCTTTTCGAATATACCCACCAACAAGGAGTTGTCTGAGAAGTGCCATCCAATATTTTTCATCGTGCTCTTTGCCAATCCCAAAAAAAGGCTGTTCGTGGGCTTTATGAGATTTAATGATCGCACTCTCTATACCTACAAGACAATGTACCAATTCTTTGGAACGGTATTGTTCATTGGTGTCTTTTATTAATTGAAGTAGCATCAAAGCTTCTTTGGACGCATCGTTTTTCTTTTTAGGATTACGAACATTATCGTCCATATCTGCTCCAGCTCCATTGATTTCATCGAACTCTTCTCCGAAGTAATGCAATATGAATTTTCTTCTAGAAATCGAAGTTTCAGCATACGAAACCATCTCTTGCAAAAGGGCATAACCAACTTCTTGCTCGGCAATGGGTTTTCCTGACATAAACTTTTCGAGTTTTTCTATGTCTTTATAGGAATAAAAGGCCAAACAATATCCTTCACCTCCATCGCGACCAGCACGACCCGTCTCTTGATAATAACTCTCAATACTTTTAGGGATATCATGATGAATTACAAAACGTACATCAGGCTTGTCAATCCCCATTCCAAAAGCAATGGTTGCAACAACAACATCGCAATCTTCCATCAAAAACATATCTTGATTTTTGACTCTTTGTTTGGCATCAAGACCCGCATGGTATGGAACGGCTTTGATTCCATTGACTTGAAGCACTTGGGCTAATTCTTCTACACGCTTTCGAGACAAGCAATAAACAATCCCCGATTTCCCTTGATACCCCTTAATAAAACGGGTGATGTCTTTATCTACATCTTTGGTTTTAGGACGCACCTCGTAAAATAAATTAGGACGATTGAAAGACGCTTTGAATTTGTTTGCGTTTTGAATCCCTAGGTTTTTTAAAATATCTTCTTGCACCTTAGGAGTTGCAGTAGCCGTTAATCCTATAATAGGAATGTTTTTTTCTATTCGCTGAATGATTGACCGCAAGTTTCTGTATTCGGGACGAAAATCGTGCCCCCATTCGGAAATACAGTGAGCTTCATCGATGGCTAGAAAAGAAATTTTAACCGTTCTTAGAAAAGCTACATAATCTTCTTTGGTAAGTGATTCGGGTGCAACATAAAGCAATTTGGTAACGCCATTTCGAATATCATCCATTACAGCAGCTACTTCTGTTTTGTTTAGAGATGAATTCAAAACATGAGCAATACCGTTTTCGGAAGAAATACCCCGAAGGGCATCCACTTGATTTTTCATTAAAGCAATTAATGGAGAAACCACAATCGCTGTTCCTTCTTGAATTAAAGCGGGCAATTGATAACACATCGATTTCCCACCGCCAGTGGGCATAATCACAAAGGTGTCCTTACCTCCCAATAGACTCTTAATCACTTGCTCTTGGAGACCTCTAAAAGAGGTAAACCCAAAATTCTTTTTTAGAGCATGGGCTAAATCCATTTCATTATATTCTTTCATTCCCTTCAAAAGGTATTTTGTACATTTGCTCCTTAAAGATAGTACATTCGTTGTAATTTTTAACACAATTAAAAAAACAATTTTTGAAAACAAATCAAGAAATTATACAAATAGCGAAAGAAAGTCTTGTTAATCAGAGCTTGGCTATTGAAAATATCGCTTCGTTATTGGATGAAAATTTCTACAATACAGTAAAAATTATACTAGCCTCAGAAGGAAGAGTTGTGGTTACAGGCATTGGAAAAAGTGCATTGATAGGAATGAAAATTGTTGCAACGTTCAACTCTACAGGAACTCCTGCTATGTTTATGCATGCCGCAGACGCCATTCATGGAGACTTGGGAATGATTCAACCTAATGATGTTATTTTATGTATCTCAAAAAGTGGAAATACGCCCGAAATCAAAGCACTTATTCCGCTTTTAAAAAATACTCAAAACACACTTATAGGAATTACAGGAGATGTGAGTTCGTACCTGGGAACTTACAGCGATCATGTTTTAAACACTTATATTGAAAAAGAAGCAGGCCCTAACAACCTTGCTCCTACCACTAGTACAACAGCACAGTTGGTTATGGGAGACGCATTAGCAATTTGCTTATTGAATGTGCGTGGATTTAATTCCAACGATTTCGCAAAATACCACCCTGGGGGATCTTTGGGAAAAAAACTTTATTTGAAAGTAGAGCATTTGATTGCCCAAAATAAAGTACCCAAAGTAAGTATTGATACCAAAGCCAAAGATGTTATCATAGAAATTTCCAATAAAATGTTGGGTGCTACCGCAGTGATGAACAACAATGCAATTGTTGGAATCATAACTGACGGTGATATTCGTCGAATGCTTACCCATGAGAAAGACATCAACTTGTTGACTGCTCAAGATATCATGTCAAAAAATCCAAAGACTATTGAAACAGACGCTATGGTCACTCAAGCGTTTGAACTCATGGAAAAACACAGTATCAGTCAATTGATTGTTACTCAAGAAGGTGTTTATAAAGGAGTGATTCACATCCACGATCTAATCAAAGAAGGGATTTTTTGATGGCAAAGAAAAATGATATGTCATTTTTGGATCATCTTGAAGACTTGAGATGGCATTTGCTTCGAGCTACAATTGCAGTCATGATAGCCGCTTCGGGAGCGTTTCTTGCCAAAGACTTTATTTTCGATTATGTTTTATTTGGTCCAAAAAACACCGATTTTATTACGTACCAATGGTTGTGTAATTTCTCTAAGTTAATCGGTATGGACGAAAGCTTTTGTATTCAAGAAATGCCTTTTCGGATTCAAAGCAGAACCTTATCAGGGCAGTTTTCAGCGCATATATGGACCTCTATAACCGCCGGATTTGTCGTTGCTTTTCCCTATGTTATTTATCAATTTTGGAAATTCATCAGTCCTGGACTGTATAAAAGTGAACGCAAAGCCGCTAGAGGATTTATATTCATTTCTTCTTTACTCTTTTTTGTAGGGGTTTCGTTTGGGTATTTTGTAATAACTCCATTGTCTATTAATTTTTTGGGAACCTACAGTGTCAGCTCAGAAATTTTTAATGATTTTGACCTTAGCAGTTACATCAGTTTGATACGCACCTCAGTAATTGCGTCTGGAATGATCTTTGAACTGCCTATTTTTGTTTATTTTCTAACAAAAATAGGATTAGTGACTCCTTCCTTTTTGAGAAAATATCGTAAAATTTCATTGGTGTTCGTCTTAATATTATCAGCGGTAATTACACCACCCGATATTGCCAGTCAAATTATTGTTGCTATTCCGATCTTGGTTCTCTATGAAGTAAGTATTATAATCTCAAAAATTGTTGTCAAACGTCAAGAAAAAGAGGCAAAGCAACAAACATTTAGTCAAAAATGATATCTTTGATCGAAACTTACAATTATGATTCTCCGAGCTGAAAATATTATGAAATCTTACAAAGGACGAAAAGTTGTCAAAAGCATTTCGTTGGAAGTAAATCAAGGAGAAATCATAGGACTTCTTGGACCAAACGGAGCAGGCAAAACAACCTCGTTTTATATGATTGTAGGATTGATCAAACCCAACGGTGGAAAGATATTTCTTGACGATCAAGAAATCACAACATTCCCAATGTATAAGCGTGCTCAAAGCGGTATTGGTTATTTGGCACAAGAGGCTTCAGTTTTCAGAAAACTAAGCGTAGAGGACAATATTTTAAGTGTGCTGCAACTTACTTCGTTGAGCAAAAAAGAACAGCTTGCTAAAATGGAATCACTGATAGAAGAATTTGGTTTAGGGCATATTCGAAAAAATAGAGGTGACTTGCTCTCAGGAGGCGAACGTCGTCGAACTGAAATTGCACGTGCCTTGGCTACAGACCCCAAATTTGTTTTGTTAGATGAGCCATTTGCTGGGGTTGATCCGGTTGCAGTAGAAGATATTCAGCGTATTGTTGCTCATTTGAAAAACAAAAACATTGGAATTTTGATTACTGATCACAATGTTCAAGAAACCCTTGCCATAACAGATCGAACTTATTTAATGTTTGAAGGAAGTATCCTTAAGGCTGGTGAGCCAGAGGAGCTTGCAGCTGACGAAATGGTCAGAAAAGTGTACTTGGGACAAAACTTTGAACTCCGTAAAAAGAAACTTACTTTTTAGTCGTTTTCCATAATTTTTCTACGATAGACACCAAAATGTAACTAAGAATAATCAGGGGGAACGAGGCTACTTTAAAAACAACGAAAAGAACCACCGCATGTACCGCAAACAAATAGACAATTTCGTTGCCTTTAAAGGATGTAGAAGTTAATTTTAAGGAAAACATGCTGAGGGAACTGTTTAAAAGGTAGGAACTAACGACCACCACCACAATCAAAAACCACGGATTTACAATCCAAAGATCCAGGGAACTGGATGGAAACTCACCAATCAAAAACGGAATGGAAACAATTAACAACGTGTTTGCTGGCGTAGGCAATCCGACAAAATGGGCTTTTGGTTCAGTATCTATATTAAATTTACCCAAACGATAAGCAGATGACATGGTAACTAAAAAACCAAGAGTAGCAATCCATGAAACATCAAATGTATCAGAAATCGGTTGGTTTTGAAGGGCAGTTTGTAACAATTGATACAACACAATTCCAGGAACCAATCCACTCGTTATCATATCAGCAAGAGAATCAAGTTGTATTCCCAAATCGCTTTTTACATTCAATATCCGTGCAAAAAAACCGTCAAAAAAATCTAAAAAAATACCCAGAAACACCCAATACGCAGCATATTCCAGTTGGTTTTCCACTGCATATAGAGTCGCAATACAGCCACAAAACAAATTTAGAAGTGTTATTGCATTGGGAATAAAAGCCTTTAGTTTCATGAAATGGTTTTGTTGGTATAAATTTCTTTGTAAATATAGATAAAGTAGAAGATATTGAAACGACAAAAAGAGATTTTCGACAATAAGTATTCAAAAAAACTGTTTAAAATGTAAGCAGATAGTTACATCTTTGCATATGCTTCGAATATTTTTCATTATTGGTTTTGTGGGTATTTTGTATCAATCAACACATGCACAAGCTGTTCGCAAATACTCCAACGAATTCCTAAACATTGGTGTTGATGCCCGTGCTTTTGGAATGGCAAATGCAGTAGTTGCCTCCACAAATGATGTGAGCGCCACTTACTGGAATCCAGCAGGTTTAATGAATCTAAAAGACACGCAACTAAGTCTTATGCACGCGAGCTATTTTGCCAATATTGCACAATACGATGTTATTGGCATGGCTCGACCTATAGACAACCGTAGTGCCGCAGGGATCACTTTGTTGCGGTTTGGTGTGGATAATATCCTAAACACTACACAACTTATAGACAATCAAGGGAATATTGATTACAATCGGATCACTAAATTCTCTGCTGCCGATTATGCCTTAATCGTTTCTTATGCCCGAAAGTCATTGACAAAAAATTATACATACGGAGTGAATGCTAAAATTATCCGTCGTGTGATTGGTGATTTTGCTTCCTCATGGGGTTTTGGGTTTGATGTAGGAATTCAATTTTCAAACAACTCTTGGTCTTTTGGACTTACAGCTAGAGACATTACAACCACGTTTAACCTGTGGCAAATAGACACTGAGATGTTTGATGCTGTCAGCCAAGAATTGCCCGAGCAAGAAGCTCCAGAAACTTCCGAAATCACACTGCCAAAAATACAACTAGGAATCGCTAGACTGTTCGAATTGAATCGAAGGTATTATTTGCATACCGAACTGGATTTGAATATGCGATTTACCAAAACAAACGATATCATTTCCTCGAAACCTATCAGCATCTCCCCTGCTTTAGGATTGGAACTTCAATATGATGATTTTATTTTTTTAAGAACCGGAATTGGAAATTTCCAAAACGAACTTCAATTCGATAACACAAATTCCGTAACTTTCCAACCCAATATTGGCGTTGGAATTATTTACAAAGGAATTGAGATCGATTACGCTCTTACTGACATTGGTAATCAAAGTACCGTTCTTTATTCTAATATCTTTTCAATAAAAATCAATTGGAAACAATTTCGTTAATTCATGAAAAAACACTTACTATTTTCCATTCTTTCCGGCTTACTTTTGGGATTATCATGGCCGACTTATGGAATTAGTTTTTTGATTTTTTTCAGCTTTGTTCCGTTGCTAGTTTTAGAAAAACAACTTCGCAATTCTTCTTGGAAAATTTTTGGTTACACCTACTTAACTATGCTGGTTTGGAATGCAATGACAAGCTGGTGGTTATGGTATTCATCGGTGTTTGGGATGTTTTTTGCAATTCTTGTTAATTCCCTTTTGATGACCATCGTGTTCATAATGTATCACAAAATTTCTCAAAAACTTCCAAAAAAAACTGCTTTTATATTTCTGCCAGCAATTTGGATATCATTTGAAAAACTTCATTTGATTTGGGATTTTTCATGGCCTTGGTTCAATCTTGGAAATGTGTTTTCAGAAACCACTTTATGGGTACAGTGGTACGAATACACCGGTTCTTTTGGAGGCAGTCTTTGGATTTGGATCATTAATTTGTTTTTCTTTAATGCAATCCTTCAGTTTACAAGTCAAAAAATATTTTTAAAGAAAGCTGCTACAACTTTACTAATGATAGCAATTCCAATTGCGATTTCGCTAGTTATTTTTCAAAAAACGACCGTTCAAACCAATACGCCTATCTCAGTTGCCGTACTTCAACCAAATATTGATCCGTACACCGAAAAATACAATCAAAAAAATGAGGAATCTCTTGCCAAAGTTAAGCAACTGGTAAAACCTTACGATATCAATTCCATTGATTTGCTCGTAGCACCCGAAACCTATTTTGCAGAAGGAGCTGGAGAATCGCTGCAAAATTTTGAATCATCAACACTCTACGGAGCACTAGCAGATTGGTTGTCTAATTACCCAAAAACACAATTTGTTACAGGAATTCAATTGTATAAAACTTATTCGAATAAAGCTGCCAAAACAGCAACATCCAATCTGATAAAGGAAAATTTATGGGTCGATTTTTACAACAGCGCG
>JAQWSC010000011.1 GCA_029243385.1 Flavobacteriaceae bacterium
AGAGCAGGATTCGAACCTGCGAAGGTAAAAACCAACAGATTTACAGTCTGTCCTCGTTGGCCGCTTGAGTATCTCCCCAAAGGTGTAATAGTTTAAAGAACGTTACTTTTTTTGAGCCGATGGAGGGACTCGAACCCACGACCTGCTGATTACAAATCAGCTGCTCTAGCCAGCTGAGCTACATCGGCTTTTCTGCAAAAAAAGTCCGCTTTTTCAAACGGACTGCAAATGTATCGATTTATTCTTTTTGTTTCAAAAAAAAATCACGCCTTTTTTTTAGTAAGCACGGTTTTTTTCTTTACTCTTAATCAAAAGGCGTTCTATAGCTTTGGCTGAAGCGTCTATTGACTCCTCAAAAGTTTTGCAAACTTTTTTAACTAAAAACTCATCGCCAGGCACATGAACACGCAATTCAACCATTTTATTTTCTTTCTCGGAAGTATTTTCAACCTTCAAGTACACATCAACTTTAATCAAATGATCGTGGTAGTTTTCTAACTTTTGCAATCGTTTGTTAATAAAGGTTGATACGTTGGACTTGAGTGAAAAATTAACGGCTTGAAATTGTATCATCATAATTTTAAAATTTTATTAAACGGTTTTTTTAGTACCAATTGTGTTTTGTCTTATTGTTTTTTGGAGAAGAAGAAGTTTCTTTATGCAGTTGCTCCCTAGGATGGGCTTCTTGGTAATCTTTAACAATTTTAGGAAGTCTTACCTTAGCGTATTCTTGCGTAGATGCCAAGCTTAAATGCCCTAATATTTCTTTGATTGTGTTGATATCAGCTCCTTTGTTAAGCAAATGTGTGGCAAATGTGTGACGAAGAATGTGAGGGCTTTTTCTGACTTTGGTAGATGCTACACTAAAATAGGCTCGAATTCTTCTATAAACCAGGGTTGGGTTCATTCGTTTTCCTTTGGAAGTTACAAACAGTTCGTTTTGAGAAGGGTCTGTAACAACTTTTTTACGATACTCTAGATAGGATTGAATTTTTTTCATCAATCCTGGAAGCATGGGAATCAATCGGTCTTTGTTTCTTTTTCCTTGTACTTTAATTAATTTTTTGGAAAAATAAACATCACTTACTTTAAGCTTTATCAATTCGGCTCTCCTAATTCCTGTTGAATAAAACGTTTCGATCATCAACGAGTCGCGTTGTCCCTCAAAAGTGTCGTCAAAAGCTTCATTGATTACTCTATTCACTTCTTCCTCGGTAAAGGGCACAAGGAGTTTTTTCTGAGTTTTTAATTTTTTGTGAGCCTGCATTGGGGAAATTTTTAAATCGCCGATTCGAATTAAAAATTTATAATATGACTTTAGAGCTGAGGCTTTTCGATTGATACTCAATTCAGACAATCCATCGTTGGAAAGTTTAACAATCCATTTACGAATCATTGAATATTCAGCTTCTGCAAGATCATTAATTTCAAACTCGGTTTGACAAAAAGAAAAACAAGTCTCCAAATCATTGCGATAGGCAACAATGGTATTGGAGGAAAGTTTTTTCTCGAACGTTAAGTAGTCAAAGAATTTTTTCAAAGAATTTTGTTTTGGGTTCTGATGTCCAAAAAAAACATCGACTCTAAGTTACTAAAACTTTTTGAATCGATGTTAAATGTATCTTGAAAAAAATGACCTTTACAGATCTTCTTGGTCTCTCAAATTCTGAATATATTGTGCTTTTTGGATTCGAGCACGTTGTTTAACAGAGGGTTTGATAAATGCTTGACGAGAACGCAATTGACGCATAGTACCTGTACGATCAAACTTTCGCTTAAATCGCTTTAGTGCTCTATCGATGTTTTCTCCTTCTTTAATGGGTATAATTAACATAGTCCTTAACCTCCTCTCATTTAGAAGCGCAAATATAGATGATTTTTTTATTCTAAAAAGTTATTTCAAAATATTTCTTGCAATCACTACTTTTTGAATTTCAGTAGTGCCTTCTCCTATGGTACAGAGTTTGGCGTCTCTATAAAATTTTTCTACTGGAAACTCTTTTGAATAGCCGTATCCTCCGTGGATTTGAACAGATTCATTGGCTACTCGAACGCACAACTCGGATGCATACATTTTGCACATAGCACTCAATTTGGTCATTTTGCGGCCTGCATTTTTTTCAAAACTAGCTTTATGAACGAGTAGTTCTGCGGCTTCGATTTCAGTAGCCATGTCGGCAAGTTTGAATGAAATTCCTTGAAAATGACTGATGGGTTTTCCAAACTGTACGCGTTCTTTTGAATAAGCTAAAGCCGCTTGATAAGCCCCTTTGGCAATTCCTAATGATAAAGCACCAATGGAAATCCGACCTCCATCTAATATTTTTAGAGATTGTATAAAACCAGCACCTACTTCCCCCAATCGATTGTCATCCGAAATTATGCATTGATCGAACACCAATTCAGCTGTTTCGGAGGCGCGCATTCCTAGTTTGTTTTCTTTTTTGCCTGATGAAAAACCAGGAGTTCCGCGTTCTACAGCAAAGGCAGTCATTCCATGATTGTCTCCTTTTTCTCCAGTTCGCATTATCACAACAGCCAAGTCACCGCTTTTGCCGTGCGTAATAAAATTTTTGGTACCATTTAGAATCCAACTATCTCCATCTCGAACTGCAGTTGAATTCATTCCTCCAGCATCGGAACCTGTATTGTGTTCTGTAAGTCCCCATGCACCAATCCACTCTCCAGTAGCCAACTTAGGCAACCACCGTTGCTTTTGGTCTTCATCGCCAAATTCTAAGATATGGTTGGTACACAATGAATTGTGAGCTGCAATAGAAAGTCCCATTGAAGGATCTACTTTGGAGATTTCTGTGATGATTTCAACATACTCATGATACCCTAAGCCCGAACCTCCGTACATTTCTGGAACTAAAATTCCCATAAAACCAAAGCTTCCTGCTTTGCGCATAACTTCAATAGGAAACTCTTGTTTTTCGTCCCATTCCATCACATACGGACGAATATATTGTTCAGCAAAATCCTTGGCCGAAGAAGCAACCATTTGTTGGGTTTCGCTATAATCAAAACTTAAAGAATTCTGTATGTCAATATTCATCTTTCTGCTCAGTTATCTATGTACAAATATAAGGCAATTCTTTTTGTTTTTTTAATAGAAAATCCTTCCAGTTGTTGAATCTCCTCAAAACTTGTAATATTTCCATGTTGTGATCTATATATCACAACATCTCGAGCCATGGAATAAGTCATGTAAGGCACTTCGTTGAGCTCATCAATCGAAGCTGTATTGATGTTTATTTTTTGAATAGTTGGTGGATTTTTGATCTCAAACTTTGTCAAAATATTAATAATTGTAGCATCCTCCAAGCCATATACATCGCCAAGTTAATCTGCCAACACAAAACCGCCTATTACATTTCTAAATTGTATGATTCTATCTGCTAACACATTGCCTACCCCATATACTTTTTTAAGATCCTCTTCAGTGGCTGTGTTTAGGGGTTTTTTGATTAGCGGTTTGGCTACAAACTTTTTATTGGATTTTGAGACCCACTTTGGAAACTTCAGATAGGGAGATACATGCTCTAATAAAGAATCGCTAATTTGAGTTATTCTTTGGAATTCTTTTGCCGTATTTACGAACTTTTTTTGCTTTCTAAAATCAATCATTCGCTGAACTTCTTGAGGTGATAATCCCAAAATATATCCTCGATACTGAGTCAGGTAATTGGGATTGAACGGGTAAATGGTAATCGATTCCTTTTGCTTTTGTCTGCTTTTCAGCGAATCAATTTGATTTTGGAACCGTTTCCAATCTTGAGCATTTTTATTTGATTGGCTTGGAAAGTTTTCTGTTTTATAAAGCAAAAGGATTTCTACTGCTAATACAATAAGTATGAGCAGTAGTAATCCCCGTTGTTGTTGTTTTGAAATCCTAAAAAAGTTGGAGCGTGGTTTCATTCATGTTTTAGGCACTTTTGATAGCTTTCAAATAACGGCTTAATTCTTCTTTTACTTTAGGGAATAAGAAAAATAATCCTATCATATTCGGGAACACCAAAGCGAGAATCATAGCGTCTGAAAAAGTCCAAACGGCAGACATATCTCCTGCTGCTCCAATTACTATAAATAGTAAGAATAAGATTTTGTATGTCAAATCAGATATTTTACTTTTTCCAAAAACAAACATCCAGGATTGCAGTCCGTAGTAAGACCAAGAAATCATTGTTGAGATAGCAAACAACACTACCGCTAGGGTAAGGAATGGTCCAGAAAAAGAAATGTATTCTGCAAAAGCAGCTGCAGTTATTCCTGCTCCCTCTTGATATACTCCATCAATAAGCACTTTTCCGCCTTCTCCTCCGTAAGTAAACACCGATCCGTCACCATTAAAAATAATAATAACCAAGGCTGTCATCGTACAAATAACAACCGTATCAATAAACGGTTCGAGCAAAGCAACCAACCCTTCGGATGCAGCATACTTTGTTTTGACTGCTGAGTGAGCAATAGAAGCCGATCCAGCACCTGCCTCATTGGAAAAAGCAGCCCTTCGAAATCCAGTAATTAACACTCCTAACAGTCCTCCCAATCCTGCTTGAGGATTAAATGCTTGCGTAAAAATTTGTCCAAATGCATCGTCAACAAAACTAAAATTTGTCAGGATGATGTATAAACAGGCAACAACATACATAAGGGCCATAAAGGGGACTATTTTTTCAGTTACAGAGGCTATACGCTTGATTCCTCCAATAATAATAATACCTACAAACACCATCATGATAAATCCAATAATGGTTCGCGCACTTCCTCCAGTCATTCCAAAAGACTCTACCAACTGCATAGCTGCCTGATTGGATTGTGCGGCGTTACCGCCTCCAAATGAAGCACCAATACACAAAATTGCAAAAATCACAGCAAGAGCTTTTCCGAGTTTTGCAAATCCTTTTTCTTTTAACCCTTTGGAAAGGTAATACATAGGCCCTCCGTAAACAGTACCGTCTTCTCCAACGTCTCTGTATTTTACTCCTAGGGTACATTCAACAAATTTGGTGGACATCCCAATAAGTCCGCATAGGATCATCCAAAAGGTGGCCCCAGGTCCTCCTATGGCAATTGCAAGTGCGACTCCTGCTATGTTCCCATTACCCACGGTACCTGAAACTGCTGTTGCTAATGCCTGAAAATGACTGACTTCTCCTTCTTTACTTTCATCTTTAATGGTATCAGGAATATCTCCATCTACAACATTAATCGCTGCATGATCAACCACACCGTGTCCATCCAAATTATCGTATTTTCCTCTAACTACAGAAATAGAGAGCGGAAACTTCACAACGTTGATAAAACCAAAATATATAGTAAAAAAGAGTGCTCCGCCAACAAGTAAGAAAATAATTGTCGGAATTTCGGTGCCTGGAAAATTATGCAAAACGACTCCTCCCCACCAATCAGCAATAGGAGTAAAAGCGTCATTAATTTTTTCGTCTAAGCCTTTTTCTTTTTCCTGTGCAAACAAAAAAACAGGTGAAAAAAGGAGAAATAGGGCATTTAGTATTTGTCTCATAATGATTGAAAATTGTTAAATAAATCACATTTCGAAGATGCGATTAAATATAGGGAATTCAAATTTTTAGAATAATTTTCTTTTTAATTGTCTAAAAATAGGTTGTTAAAGTTTTGTATTTGACTCTTTTGCCCTAACAGCATTAGCTTGGTTGAACCTGTCAAAACAGTATCGGAAGCTGGGTTGATGACGTAGTCACTATCTGCTGTCTTACACCCAATAACAGTACAGCCTGTTTTCTCTCTTATTTGTAAATCTTTGATAGATTTGTTTATAAAGTTTTGTGAAAGCTGACTGATAGAAAGTTCTTCCAAATGCGTTTTGGAAACTTCAAAGTTTGAAAGTTGCCCTACAAAATGAATCAAATCTGGAGAAACCAACAAACTAGCCATATAACCGCCACCTATTTTATCTGGCATTACTATATGATCGGCTCCTGCAAACTCAAGTTTGGAAACGGAACTTTCATTGGAGGCACGACTTATAATTAACATGTTAGAATTCTTTTGTCGAGCAGACAATACCACAAACAAGTTGTTGGAATCGTCTGGCAAACAACACATCAAACAACGTGCTTTTTCGACTCCTACGGCTACTAGTGAGGATTCATCCTTAGCATCGCCATGATAAAATAAAATATTGTTTTGATCAAAATCAATCATCTCTGAATTGGATTCGATAACAACAAAAGGTTGCTTGTGTTCTTGAAGTTTTTGAACTGCCTGACGGCCGTTTCTTCCATAGCCGCAAACAATTACATGGTCGGATAATTTATCAATCTTTTTTTTCACAAATCTTTGATTTAAACGTTCTGAAGTACTTCTTATAAGTAGGTATTCCGAAATAATTTTTATAGAATATGCATAAACAAAAACACTTGAAATGATGAGGACAATTGTCCATAATTTCGAGGTGTCGGAAACGGTTCCTATTTCGCCAAAACCTACAGTAGTGACTGTAATAAGGGTCATGTATAGCGCGTTGAGCCATGAAAGATCTGAAATGAGTTTGAAACCCAAACTGCCGACTAATAAAAGGAGCAGTAAAAGCAACAACGCAAATAAAAGCTGATTTTTAAGTAGGTTTTGCATGGGTCATAAATCAAAAACAGAACTGCGTTTGGAATAAATAAAATCTTTGAGGCGCAGCCAAAATGCCAAAATTAAATAGATGGCAAACCAAGCTCCTAAGGAGAAAAAGCTGATATAAATAAAGAACAATCGAACATTTTTAGCTTTCATTCCTAAGCGCTCTGCCAATCGAGAACAAACCTCAAAACCTCGTCGCTCTGAATAATGGCGAATTTTATAAATCATTGACATAGCGCTAATATACAAATTAAGCACGTAACAACGAATTTCCAATTGCACACTCCAAACATCGTTTGGTTTGACAATAATGCTGTTTTAATTGAATGAGTGATTGCGATTCCAAGGCATCCGATGCAGTCAATCCCAAAGCCTTGAATTTCTGGATAATACTATTTTTTTCCGCTGCTACGTCCCTAACTATCGAAAAAAGCTGTTCTGTCTTGTCTCTCCCTATGTATTGATCGTAACAAAAACGCAAAGGAATAATCACATTAATAATTAATAAATTTATAAACGATTGGGATACAGACTTCACTCGTTTTTTGGATTTTTTTTCAAAAGTGTAGTGTGTTTCCCAGTATTCACTGGTTTTTGTTTTTAAAAGGGTATAAAAATCTTCTAACGTGTTGGCTTCTGTGATTTTGGCGAATAAAGAAGTCTGATTTTGATACAAATTCGCTACTTGTGAAATTCGTATTGTTGGGAAATTACTAGGACGAAGTCTAAAAAAATGCGGCTTAGGAATTCCTATTGCAACCAATGAATAATTCTGTTGATAAGATGTATAAATCGTTTTTAGCTTTCGAAAAAAACCTGCATCTTGGTCTTTCTCTAACAAGCCCAATTGTCCCATTAAAATAGCTTCTAGGGCCAATGGTTTTCCTTGTGTTTTTCTAACCAAAGAAAATGGAATCGATTGTGCTGATGCCAAAAACGAATCTCCATTTAAGTTAAGCCCAAAACCTTTGACTAAAGACTGAAACAAAACTGCTTCCCAATTATTGTTGGAGCGCTCCAATAGTTTATAAAACAACTCGGTTTTAAGCTCCAATCGTTCAACATACAAACGCTCCAAGAAATGCTTTGTCAAAAAAGTACTGTTTTGTGGAAACTGGTTTTCACACGGTATCCAATCTTCATTAGCTTCAACTAATACCTTGTATTGATTCCAAAGATTGGGGTTAACAAATTTTTTAAGCTCCAAAACGGGAATTTTTGTTCGATCCGATCGAAACACTTCCACATCGTGCTCCCAAACTACATGAAGAATCACACTATCCTAGGCAGTATCGGTTTCGTGATGATGTGCATACCAGTCCGATGACTTGCAATGCACCTCAAGAGTTCCTGCCCAAAATTGTCCTCCTATTGTAAGTTGTGCGTTGAAAAAATCAGGTCCCGAATTAAGGTTATGAGTGCCTGTTCGAATAATTTCAATCCCTAAACCATCAGAGGTGGTTAGCAAATCCGATGAAAACTTTTTGTGTAGCCACAAGTAATGAAGAAACTCTTCTTTCATGATATAAGTAGGTTGACTTTGGGGGCAAGTAAATCAGCTCACAACTTCTCCTTCCCAATCCAAAATTCCTCCTTCTAAATTGTAAACCTTTTCAAAGCCCAACTGTGACATCAATTGACAAGCTTGATTGCTTCGCGCTCCCGACCGACAATACACATAATACGGTACCGAAGTATCTAATTCTTTAAGGGCTTCCAAAAAACCTTGACCCATGCGAATGTCTATATTTTGTGCATGAGTAATATAGCCCTCTTCAAATTCTTCTGGGGTGCGAACATCTATAATTTTGGATTGTGAATCGGTGGCTTTTTGGGCCGCCCATTCTTCTTGCGATAGATTTGACATTGCTTTAATTTTATAAAAACAAATATACTTTTTTTTTGGTGGTTGTAAAAATATTATTACATTTGTATATACAATAGTCGTATCTACAATAATGAAAAGTAAAACTCTAAACAAAGATGTTGTCGTAAGTGTAATGAAAGCTAATAATTGTATTATGGACAAATTGGCACGTGGTTTGAAACCATTCGGATTATCCATTCAGCAATTCAATGTATTGAGAATTCTGAGAGGTCAACAAGACAATATTTTGAATCTTAATGAAATCACCAATAGAATGATTCACAAAATGAGTAATACCACTCGCCTAGTGGACAAGTTAATTGACAAGTTATTAGTCAAAAGGGTGGTTTGTCCAGAAAATAGACGCCGAGTGAATATTTCAATTACTGACAAAGGCTTGAATCTGTTATCGCAAATCGACTTAGTGATTCAAGAATTCGAAAACGAAATAATTCATTCACTCAGCGAAGAAGAAAAAAATACTTTACTCAATTTATTAATTAAAATTAAATCTTAAAAATGAAAACAACAATGAAAAATGCAATGCTTTTATTAGTCACTTTTGCAGTGAGCTCTTTAACCGCCCAAACTCAGTCAATTGACGTAGAGACAAGTTCTATAAAATGGGTAGGTACCAAGGTCGTGTCGGGATCACACGATGGAACACTAAACTTTTCAAGCGGATCGTTAACTTATGAAAACGATGTTTTAAGCGCAGGTGAGTTTGTAGTTGACATGAACTCAATGGTATGTACAGATTTGGAGGGAAACTCCAAGAAAAAAATAGAAAAACATCTAAAATCCGATGATTTTTTTGGTGTAGCATCGCATCCTGAAGCAACACTAACCATTAGTGAAATTAGTGCCGATGCAGACGGAAACTATTCGGCTGTTGGAGACTTTACCATCAAAGGGATTACACAAAGTATTCCTTTTACATTAGAAACCACTGACGACGCTTTAGTCGCCGAAGTTACCATAGATCGTAGCAAACACAATATTCGTTATGGATCAGGAAGTTTCTTTGACAACCTTGGAAACAAAGCCATCAGTGATGATTTTAATTTAACAGTAACATTAAAACTATAATCAATGCAAATAACCAGACCAAAATGCGGCTGTGGTAACACACAAAATGCTGAAGGATACTGCGATGGCTCTCATGCCAATGCAAACAAATAAGTTTCATTTTATAATTCTCACAAGAAAAATTTGAAAATTTCAATTCTCATGTTTATCTTTGGAAATTCAAAATGAAAAATAACAATACACATATAGGTTGGTGGAAATTGCGAAACGCTTTGTCGCAATAACATCCCTTTATGTATCTAAAAATATAAAAGGCTTGTCAATTGCGACAAGCCTTTTTTTGATTGTATGAAAAATAAATACTCTTTAAAGACTCATTACAAAAGGATCTTAGCAGACACTTTGACACCTGTTTCCATCTATCTCAAAATTAGAGATCGATTTTCCAATGCTATTTTTTTAGAAAGCAGTGAATATGGAGCTAGTGACAATAGTTTTTCTTATATCTGTTTCAATCCAATTGCTGAAATCAAGGTACAACACGAAAGCATTGTGAAAAGCCTTCCCGATGGAAGTAAGGAGAATATTGCTATTACTAGCGATGTTGACGTTGCAGATGAAATTCACAATTTTGCGCAGCAATTCGATTCTGAAAAAAGTCCGCATCAATTTATTAATAACGGATTGTTCGGTTATATTTCTTACGAAGCAGTGCGCTATTTTGAAGATATTGATTTGCACAAAAAAGAAGGTGATTTGGATATTCCTGATATCTATTATGCCGTATATCAAAATATCATCGCTATCAATCTCTTTAACAACGTAGCCTATGTGTTTTCTCACAACTATGAGTCTCAAAGCAATTTGGATGAAGTGTTGAAAATCATAACTGCGAAAAATTTTGCGACATACGCCTTTGAAAAAGAAGGAGCCCTGAGCTCCAATATGACTGATGAAAACTTTATAGATTTGGTGAAACTTGGCAAAAAGCACTGTCAGCGCGGAGATGTTTTTCAAATAGTCCTTTCTAGAAGATTTTCACAACAGTTTAAAGGAGACGATTTCAACCTTTACCGTGCGCTG
The DNA here is from genome assembly GCA_029243385.1 of Flavobacteriaceae bacterium. Lineage (GTDB taxonomy): Bacteria > Bacteroidota > Bacteroidia > Flavobacteriales > Flavobacteriaceae > JAQWSC01. The sequence goes on from JAQWSC010000011.1 coordinate 10,595, forward strand.
CGGTCAATCAATCCATCTCCCTATTTATTTTATTTTGACTACGGTAATTTTAAAATTTTCGGAAGTTCCCCAGAAGCTCAAATTGTAGTTAAAAATGAAATCGCTGAAATTCATCCCATTGCAGGAACATTCCGGCGAACAGGAGACGATGAGCAAGACAAAGCCCTTGCTCTCAAGCTTTCGGCAGATCAAAAAGAAAACAGCGAACACGTTATGTTAGTCGATTTGGCTCGAAACGACTTGAGTCGAAATGGATCCGATGTCAAAGTGGTGAACTACCGCGAAGTTCAGTTTTATTCACACGTCATTCATTTGGTCTCCAAAGTAACTGGGAAAAAGAAACCCGAAATTCCAACGACACGAATTGTCGCTGACACTTTTCCTGCAGGAACTCTTAGCGGAGCACCCAAACACCGGGCTATGCAATTGATCGAGGAATATGAAAAAACAAGCCGTGCCTTTTACGGAGGTGCCATTGGATATATGGGATTTAATGGAAATTTCAATCATGCAATAATTATACGTTCTTTTTTGTCAAAAGACCAACAACTTCATTTACAAGCAGGCGCAGGAATTGTGTCAGAATCTGTTCCAGAAAGTGAATTGCAAGAAGTATTTAACAAAACCAGTGCGTTGACATCAGCGCTCGAAATTGCTGAAAATATTTAATTATGAAAGTACTTGTTATAGATAATTACGACTCATTTACTTACAATTTAGTTCACTATTTGGAAGAACTCGATTGCGATGTGACTGTCAAACGAAACGACCAGCTGACACTCGAAGAAGTCGATGCCTTCGAAAAAATTGTACTTTCTCCTGGCCCAGGTATTCCGGAAGAAGCCGGACTGCTAAAGGCTATTATTGAAAAATATGCTCCAACAAAAAGCATCTTAGGCGTGTGCTTAGGACAACAAGCGATTGGCGAAGTTTTTGGAGGATCGCTTGCCAATCTTGAAAAAGTGTATCATGGGGTAGCTACCCCTGTCAACATTACCGCTGAGGATATTCTTTTTGAAGGGCTTTCGAATCCAATGATGGTGGGCAGGTATCACTCTTGGGTAGTCGAAGGTGCACTTCCCGACACCATTGAGGTATTGGCTAAAGACGACAACGGCCAAGTGATGGCAATTCGGCATAAAACGTATAATGTTAGAGGCGTTCAGTTTCATCCCGAATCGGTACTTACTCCCGAAGGAAAACATTTATTAAAAAACTGGTTAAAGGCCTAAAAATGAAAGATATTCTAAACAGACTCATTCAACACGAAACACTTGAAAAAGAAGAGGCTAAACAAATATTGGTCAATATTGCCGATGGTTCTTATAATTCTGGGCAAATCGCTTCTTTTTTGACTGTGTTTATGATGCGAAGCATTACCCTCGACGAACTCGAAGGGTTTAGAGATGCCTTGTTGGAGCTTTGTATAGCCGTTGATTTGTCTGACTACAACCCTATTGATCTTTGTGGCACAGGAGGTGACGGAAAAGACACCTTTAACATTTCTACGCTTTCTTCATTTGTAACTGCTGGCGCAGGGATTCACGTAACAAAACACGGCAATTATGGTGTTTCCTCGTCATGTGGCTCAAGCAACGTTATGGAATATTTAGGTATTAAATTTTCCAACGAAGCAGATTTTTTAAAACGTTGTATTGAAGAAACAGGTATCTGTGTGCTTCATGCACCCTTGTTTCATCCCGCTATGAAAAATGTGGCGCCAATTCGTCGCGATTTGGGTGTAAAAACATTCTTTAATATGTTAGGACCCATGGTAAATCCTGCATTTCCTAACAATCAATTGGTAGGCGTATTTAGTTTGGAATTGTTGCGATTGTATGGCTTTTTATACCAAAAAACAGGCAAAAACTTTAGTGTTATTCATGCCTTAGATGGTTACGATGAAATTTCATTAACAGGAACTACCAAACTTGTTACCAACCGCGGAGAAACAACTCTCGATCCTGAAGATTTTGGTGTTCAAAAACTTACAGCATCTTCCATTGGAGGAGGTGACAGCGTAGAGGCTTCTGCCAAAATTTTTATGAATGTTATACAAGGGAAAGGAAGCGAGTCACAACATCAAGTAGTTTGTGCAAACGCTGGAATGGCTATTGCAACAGCTTTGCAAATAACCCCTAAAGAAGGCTTTGAAAAAGCCAACGAATCACTGATCAGCGGAAAAGCCTTTGAGGCTCTTAATAAACTTCAAAAACTAAGTGCCCAATGACTATTTTAGACCTCATCGTATCGGATTTGTATGCCGAGTTGAAATTCAAAAAACAACTCATTCCCATTTCGCAATTGGAGCATTCTGTGCTGTTTGAGCGAACTTCTTACTCGCTAAGTGAGCGTATTCGAAACAGTTCTTCGGGAATCATAACAGAGCACAAACGAAGATCCCCTTCCAAGCCCAACATCAATCTCAACACATCGATACACGAAGTCGCACAAGGCTACGAAAAAGCAGGAGCAAGTGGAATGTCTGTACTAACCAATACGAAATATTTTGGCGGATCATTGGATGACTTAACTCTAGCACGAGCGGCCACTCAATTGCCTTTATTACGAAAAGAATTTATCATCGACGAATATCAAATTCTCGAGGCCAAAGCTTATGGCGCTGACGCAATTTTGCTCATTGCAGCCTGCTTATCTAGAAATGAAATTAAAAGTTTTTCTGAGACAGCGCAAAAATTGGGACTTGAGGTATTGCTAGAGGTTCACAACCAAGAAGAATTGGATAAAGCCGTAATGCCTTCATTAAATTTGATAGGGGTTAATAATCGTAATTTAAAAACCTTTCAGGTAAGTTTAGAAACAAGCAAACACCTAGTTGACCAAATTCCCAATGAGTTTGTGAAAATCTCTGAAAGTGGAATCAGTGATATAAGCGCGGTCAAAGAATTAAAAAAAGTCGGTTTTGATGGATTTTTAATGGGAGAGCATTTTATGAAAACAGAAAATCCTGGGCTCAGCGCTCAACAATTTATTCAGCAATTATGAAGCTAAAGATCTGTGGGATGAAGGAGCCTAGCAATGTTGAATTGGTAGCGAAATTGCAACCCGATTTTTTGGGATTTATTTTTTGGGAGAGATCACCTCGATTCTGTGTTGAAGTGCCTCAAAACCTTCCTAAAAATGTTGATAAAGTAGGCGTATTTGTCAATGCTTCGTTTGATTTTATTTTAGAAAAAATAAAAACATTTGATTTGCAAGCAGTGCAGCTTCATGGGCAAGAAACTCCGGAATTTTGCGCGCAACTAAACCCCTTAACAACGGTAATCAAAGTCTTCTCAATTAAAGATCGTTTTGACTTTTCAGAACTGTCTCCCTACGAAACAGTCTGTAATTATTACTTATTTGACACAAAAGGAAAGCTACCCGGTGGCAATGGTGAAGAATTTGATTGGAAAGTACTCCGCTCCTATCCTTCTCAAAAACCCTTTTTTCTAAGTGGAGGTATTGGAATCGATAGTGTCGAAAAGATTCACGAAATTTGCCAAACCACATTGCCTGTTTATGCGCTGGATGTAAACAGTAAATTTGAAATAGCCCCCGGAATAAAAGATGAAGAAACGTTAAAAAAGTTCAAACAAAGCATAACACTATGAAAGTAAATTACAATGTTGATGAAAAAGGATACTACGGTGATTTTGGAGGTGCATACATTCCCGAAATGCTCTTTCCTAACGTTGAGGAACTGCGTCAGAACTATTTAAAAATTTCCGCTGAGGCTTCCTTTAAAAAAGAATTTGATCAATTGCTTCGGGATTATGTGGGTCGTCCAACGCCTTTGTACTTTGCAAAGCGATTGTCGAAGAAATACAATACAAAAATTTATCTAAAGCGAGAAGATTTATGCCATACAGGAGCTCATAAGGTCAATAACACGATTGGACAAATTTTGGTTGCCAAACGACTTGGCAAAAATCGAATTATTGCTGAAACGGGTGCTGGTCAACACGGTGTAGCAACGGCTACAGTTTGTGCGCTAATGGGCATAGAATGTGTGGTATATATGGGAGAAGTTGATATCAAACGTCAAGCTCCCAATGTAGCACGCATGAAAATGCTTGGAGCAGAAGTACGCGCAGCAACCTCAGGAAGCAAAACCTTAAAAGATGCTACCAACGAAGCCATTCGAGATTGGATCAACAATCCCGTTGACACTCATTACATAATTGGATCGGTAGTTGGGCCGCATCCGTATCCCGATATGGTAGCCCGTTTTCAATCTGTTATTAGTGAAGAAATTAAATGGCAATTGCTCGAAAAAGAAGGTAGAGAAAACCCAGACCACGTTATTGCTTGCGTGGGTGGAGGTAGCAATGCTGCCGGATCCTATTACCATTATTTGAACGAGCCCGATGTCAACATCATTGCTGTTGAAGCCGCAGGAAAAGGAATTGATAGCGGAGAAAGTGCAGCAACTTCAGTGCTTGGAAAAGAAGGAGTCATTCATGGAAGTCGCACCTTATTAATGCAAACTCCTGACGGACAAATTACCGAGCCCTATTCGATTTCAGCAGGACTCGATTATCCAGGAGTTGGACCTATGCACGCACACTTATTTCGAAGCGGGCGCGCAGAATTCATTTCCGTTACTGACCAAGAAGCTATGGATTGGGGAATTATTCTTTCTCAACTCGAAGGAATTATTCCAGCCATTGAAACTTCTCATGCCTTTGCGATTTTGGATCACAGAAAATTTGGCCCTGAAGAAATTGTAGTCTTTAATCTATCGGGACGAGGTGATAAAGATTTGAACACATACATTGATTATTTTAAATTATAATGAATCGAATTACACAAGCTTTTGAGCAAGACAAAAAATTGCTCTCCATCTATTTTACAGCAGGTTTTCCTCAGTTAAACGACACAGCACCTGTATTGGAACAACTTCAGGCATCGGGTGTAGATATGATTGAAATTGGATTGCCTTTTAGTGATCCATTAGCAGACGGCCCTACCATACAAGACAGCTCAACCCGTGCCCTAAAAAACGGGATGACAACCGATGTTCTTTTTGACCAACTCAAAGACATTCGGAAAACAATTCAGATTCCACTGGTGTTGATGGGTTACTTTAATCCTATGATGCAATACGGAATTGAAAAGTTTTGTAAACGATGTCAAGAAGTCGGGATTGATGGACTTATCATTCCTGATTTGCCTGTAAATGTTTATCACGAGCGTTATCAAAAAACTTTTGAATCTTATGGGTTATTAAATATGTTTTTGATTACGCCGCAAACGCCTGACAGTCGAATTGAATATATTGACAAGGTTTCTAAAGGCTTTATCTACATGGTAAGCAGTGCGAGTGTGACCGGAGCAAAGAATACTTTTGGCGATACGCAAACGGAATATTTCAAACGCATTGAGGCGATGCAGCTAACAACTCCTCAAATTGTTGGATTTGGAATTAGCAATGCGCAAACTTTCCAAGCCGCTACTCAACATACACGTGGTGCTATTATTGGTTCAGCCTTTATCAAGCACTTGGATCAACACGGAGCGCAAAGCGTTGCCGATTTTGTTAAGACCATTCGATAGTTCGAATGGTTTTTTTTGTAAATTAGTTCTCAGAAAGACCCCAATCGTTCGATTACCATTCATTTGTTGTAATGACTGTTGGAACTAGCTGTTGGGTTGTTTTCTAAAAACCGATGTAAAACCTGCTACTCTCTAATATAAATATTGATGAGTGCACAAAATCGAAAGCCATGGGAAAAGGAGACAAAAAAACCCGTCGAGGTAAAATCGTAAACAAAGCTTTTGGCGTAAGCCGCAGCCGTAAAAAAATAAAAGCTCGAAAAAAAGCAACGACGCACTAACGAACAAAAACAGGTTGAAGAGGATTGACAGTGTCGGACTGACTGTACGCATATCCGTCCCGATCAAAACCTAGTAAATCGTCGAGTGTTTTGGAATTGTGATCTAATATATATCGAACCATGAGTCCGCGTGCTTTTTTAGCAAAAAAAGAAATCACTTTCAATTTTCCGTTTTTGTAATCCTTAAAAATAGGAGTAATTACGGAGGTTTTGAGTGCTTTGGAGTCCACTGCACTAAAATACTCGTTGCTAGCTAAATTGACAAAAAGCTCATTTTCGCTCAATTCATCATTCAATTGTTTTGTGACCAAAGGCTTCCAAAAAGTGTGTAGATTTTTGATATCTCCAACGGCAAATCGTGTTCCCATTTCCAATCGATAGGGCTGCATCAAATCCAACGGTTTTAGCATTCCATACAATCCTGATAAAATACGAAGTTGTTGCTGCATGGATTGCCATTGTTCTTCATTTAGTGAGTAAGCATCAAGCCCTGAATACACATCACCGTTAAAAGCATAAATGGCTTGACGGGCATTTTTAGGCGAAAATGGCATCGAAAACGATTGATTACGAGCCCAATTCAAATCCGCCAATTTTTCAGAAATTCCCATAAGCGATGAAAGTTCTTGTGGAGATTTTTCTTTCAATAATCCATTAATATGAGTAGCCTGCTCCAAAAAGTAAGGTTGCGTGCATTGGTTTGTTGGAAGAGGTTTTTTATAATCAAGCGATTTGGCTGGAGAAATCACAATTTTCATAATCCGTTTTTTTTTATCAAAAATAGCGTTCCGAAACTACTTTTGCAAGGCATTACATCGTTTGATGCTGCGCATATTGTCGCCATTTTTCAATACACGCTTGTATGTCTGCTGGCAGTTCACTGGTAAAACGCATCATTTTGCCTGAGCGAGGATGAACAAACCCTAAAGTATAGGCATGCAACGCTTGGCGTGGCAATATTTTAAAACAATTTTCAACGAATTGTTTGTATTTGGTAAACGTGGTTCCTTTTAAAATTTTATCTCCACCGTATCGCTCATCATTAAATAGGGTGTGTCCTAAAAACTTCATGTGCGCCCGAATTTGATGCGTTCGTCCTGTTTCCAGTTGGCAGGAAATCAACGTTATATATCCAAATCGTTCCTCAATCTTGTAATGAGTTACGGCAGGTCTTCCTACATCACCCTCTGGAAAGACTTTCATTAACAAACGGTTTTTGGGATCACGCGATAAATTACCTTCAATGGTTCCCTCAGATTCTTTGGGTTCTCCCCACACCAAGGCTACATATTTTCGCTCAGAGGTTTTGTCGTGAAACTGTTTGGCTAAGTGCGTCATTGCCTCTTCTGTTTTGGCAACGACCAACAAGCCACTCGTATCTTTATCTATTCTATGTACCAATCCTGGACGGCCATTGCTGTTTTTTGGAAGGTTTTCCAAGTGATAAATCAACCCATTAATAAGTGTTCCACTATAATTTCCATGTCCGGGATGAACAACAATCCCCGCTGGTTTATCAACCACCAATAAGTCGTCGTCTTCATAAACAATATCGAGAGGCATTTTTTCACCCACCAACAAATGTTCGTGAGGAGGATGTGCCAACATCACTTTGATAGTGTCACCGCCTTTGACTTTATAATTGGACTTAACGGCAGAATTGTTTGCAAAAATACATCCCTCCTTTGCCGCTTGTTGAATTTTATTTCGAGTAGCGTTTTCAATTCGATTCATCAAAAATTTATCCACACGAAGCGGTTCTTGACCTGCGTCGGCCGAAAAAGCATAATGTTCGTATAAATCGTCTTGATCTTCTTCTGTAAAAGGAGTGGTTTGTTTCAAAAATTTGAATTTAAGGAGTTCGGATTCCATTACCAAGCACAAGGTCAATTGAAGTCATTTTGGGAACCATCGTTCCAGGAACAATGGGTTTGTTATTGAGGCGGAGTTGTAAAACCATGTCTTTTCCAATATTGTCACGATAGGTTATTTGACCAACTTCCAATCCAACAGCTTTAAGAGTAGCAACTGCACTCCGTTGAGTTATTTGGATTACATTTGGAAGCGTAACTTTTCGATAGTTAGAGGGGTTTACCGTAAGGTATATTTTTCGATCTTCTTTTACTTGACTTCCAGCAACTGGAGTTTGTTCAATCACAGAAAATGGACTGTAGTTGGGATTGTAATGGGCAGAGTCAATGACCTCATAACGAAGAGATGCCTCTTTCAAAACCTTAGAAACTTCTTCCAAGCCCAATCGATTGAGGTTAGGGACATTGATAAATTCGTTGTGATGGGTAGATATTTTTAACAAATACAAGGTGCCATAAATTATTCCGATACTAACTGGAATTGTGAGGGCAATTTGACGTAAAAAAGTTTTACTGAATAAAAATCGGAGCAGACCCATAATCTAAAAATTGAGGTGTAAAGATATAAAATCTAACCGTGAGAGGGCAGTGCAAAAAATAAATGATATTTTTGTGTGGCTAGCCAACACGTGTTTCATTGCTAAACACTGCTAAAACGGGCTTTTTGATTACAAAATCGTGTGCATGAAAAAAAACATTGCTATTGTTATGGGAGGATTCTCCTCGGAAAGTGAAATTTCACTAAAAAGCGGAAGTGTCGTTATGGAGCACCTTAATGGAGATCATTTTCAAACACATAAAGTAGTCATCGCTCAAAATGAATGGACTTATATTGATAATGATGGAAAACTGTTTGCGATTGATAAAAACGATTTTTCTGTACTGCTTCCTTCGGGTAAGCTAACATTTGATGCGGTTTTCAATGCCATTCACGGCGCACCAGGAGAAAACGGTCAGCTACAATCTTATTTTGATTTGGTTGGAATGCCTTACACAGGATGCAGCTCTTATGCTTCTGCTCTTACTTTCAATAAAAGAGATTGTATCGCTGCCCTGAAACCTTTTGATATTCCCGCAGCCACTTCCTATTATCTTAATCAAGGGGATACCATTGATGTCACTGCGATTTTAGACACTGTAGGGTTGCCTTGCTTTGTTAAGGCCAACTGTTCGGGAAGTAGTTTTGGTGTTACTAAAGTTTACAAATCAAGTGATATGACCGCAGCAATTGAAGTTGCTTTCAAAGAAGGTTCTGAGGTACTTATAGAGTCTTTTTTGGATGGAATCGAAGTATCCGTTGGTGTGATTCGCTATCAAGATGAGGTTTTGGTATTGCCCGCAACAGAAATTGTTTCTGAAAACGATTTTTTTGATTATGAGGCAAAATATTTGGGGAAATCCGAAGAAATAACCCCTGCTCGTCTGACTCCTCTTCAGCTTACTAATTTGAATACGTTGGCAAAAAAAGTGTATGAATCATTACAAATGGAAGGATTCAGCAGAAGTGAATTTATTTTTGTTGGTGATATTCCTCATTTTATTGAAATAAATACTATTCCAGGATTGACAAATGAAAGCCTATTGCCACAACAAGCCAAAATAGCAGGAATCTCCTTAAAAAAACTGTTTGAAGACATGGCAAAACAAGCAATCATCAAAAAATAAGTATCTTTACACTCAACAATTACTAACAATGAAACGCGCACTTTTTCCCGGTACTTTTGACCCCTTTACTTTGGGGCATTTGGATATTACAGAGCGTAGTCTCAAATTATTTGATGAAATAGTCATTGGAATTGGGATCAATGCTTCTAAAAAACAATTGTTTTCTTTGGAAGATCGTATTCGATTTATTGAAAAAACTTTTCAAGGAAATCCCAAAGTCATTGTTAAAAGTTTCGAAGGACTGACTATGGATTTTTGTAAAAAAATAGAGGCTGAATTCATTGTAAGAGGCATTCGAAATCACGGTGATTTTGAGTTTGAAAAAGCCATTGCAAGGACCAATAGAAAGCTTTCTAAAATAGAAACCGTTTTTATGCTAACCTCCGCCGAAACTTCTTTTATCAGTAGCAGTATTGTCCGCGAACTGATCAATAACAATGGAGATTACAAACAACTCGTTCCCTCATCAGTGCGAATCTAGGTTTGGGGTTTTTCTGCTTTTTTTTAACAACAACTTAATGTTAGGATAAGTGTTTTGAAGCGCTTTTTCTACCTCTAGTGGATTTTTCCAAACCGCTTTTGTGATGTTTTCTTTGGTTTGAGGGACTAATTTTTTTGTAAAATCAGAGTGCATTTCATACCAAAAAGTTTCTTTAAGTCGGTATTTCAAACCTCGCTTGAAAATATGATATGTGACTTGTTTTAGCTTTCCTAACTTTAGGTTTTGAACGCCTGTTTCTTCCTCAACTTCTCGGAGGGCAGCAGCTTCAATGGTTTCTCCTTTATCAACTTTTCCCTTGGGTAAATCCCATTTTCCTTTTCTCAAAATAAACAGCAAATTACCGTCTTCGTGCCTAACAATTCCACCACCAGCTTGAACTACATCGATTTTTTTCTTAAAATGCTTTTGTAATTTTTTGGGGTTGGAATGGTATAAATAAATACGGTTTGTAATTCCTTTGCTGAATAATTTTAAAATGTGTTGAAGTTTGATTTTTTTAATTGGAAAAAAAAACAAATCATCTTCAAAACTAGATTGATCTGTAAGAATTATTACATTTTGATTGACAAAAACTTTATACATTTGCGATATGATATTGAACAAACACACTGCTAAAAAAACAGCCGATCATCTCCTACAAATTAATGCAATTAAATTGAATCCAAAAAATCCCTTTACATGGGCTAGCGGATGGAAGTCTCCAATTTATTGTGACAACCGAATTACCTTGTCATATCCTGCAATTCGAACGTATTTAAAAAAACAGCTTTCCGAACAAGTCTTGGAACTTTATGGAAAGCCCGACGTGATTGCTGGAGTAGCCACAGGAGCTATTGGATTGGGAGCTTTGGTCGCGGATTATCTTGACTTGCCTTTTGTGTATGTTCGTCCAGAACCCAAAAAACACGGCAGGCAAAACCAAATTGAAGGAACTGTTGAATCGGGTCAGAACGTGGTTGTTATTGAAGATTTGATAAGTACTGGTAAAAGCAGTCTCAATGCGGTTAAGGCTTTGAAGGAAGCCGAGGCAAATGTATTGGGGATGATTGCTATTTTTACTTATGGATTTCCAATAGCTACCCAAAATTTTGAACAAAACCAGCTTGCACTCCATACACTAAGCGATTATGACTGTTTGTTGGAACATGCTCTAGAAAGCAATTTCATTTCGCCTACCGAACTTGACATATTATCAACTTGGAGCAAAGCGCCCCAAGAATGGTCCCTTTAAAGATCAGTCTATGAAAATAAGCAGTTCTCAAAAAAACGTTTCCATCGGAGCGCAACAATTGTTTGAATCTTTGTCAAAAGCCGAAGATTTTAAAAAGTTAATGCCCAAAAACCTTACAAAATTTGAGGTTATTGACGATGATCAATTTGTGTTTGTTATCCAAGGAATGCCTGAAATTGCTCTTAAAATTGAAGAGCGAATTCCTCATTCAAAAATTGTCCTCAAAGCTGGAGGTGGAAAAATTCCTTTTCAGCTAACAGGTCATATAAAGGAAGAAGACAGCAATTCATGTTCTGTTTATCTAGAATTTGAAGGGAGTTTCAACCCCATGATGGCCATGATGGTTAAAAAACCGATTACGGCATTTGTTGAAACTTTGGTCAACAATATTGATTAACTATGCTTACCAAATAAAGGTAATTTCTTTCATTAAAAAACTTTGTATCCCAGCTGCTGTTTTAAGCTGAAGCTTGCCATTTGGGGCGACTCCGACCAAGGTTGCCTTGAACTCATTTCCTTTTGAATCCATATACTGTGCACTTTTTTGGTATTGAAACAAATAAGACAAATACGCTTGATCCAATTCGGAAGAATCGGATAAAAAATGGATAGGAAATTTTGCCTCCAAACGATCTAAAATTTGTTGGCAAATTGTGTCAACTTGAAAATTTTTGCCTGTCACTGACGCCATTGAAGCTGCTTTAGGAAGACCGTCGAAAACAAGTTGATTAACATTCAATCCAATTCCCACAATAGCGTATTCCAAAGAATTCTTTTTAATAGCTGTTTCGATAAGAATTCCCCCTATTTTTTGTTGGCATGACAAAATGTCGTTTGGCCACTTAATTGCTAATTCAGGGATTTTGAGCTCCTCCAACACCTCAATAACGGCCAAAGAAATCAGTTTAGTTAAAGAAAATTGAGACACTGCTAAAACTCCCGACAAAGGGATATACACTGATAAAGCAAGGTTTTTGGAAGGTTCAGAAACCCATTGATTTCCACGTTGACCTTTGCCTTGTTCTTGATAGGCTGCCAAGGCTGCCACAGCAGACTCAGAAGAGTGTTCTTCAACCCAACGTTTTAAAAACTCATTGGTAGAATCAATGGCATTAAGTTTGATTAATGGTATCATGCTACAAAACTACAAGAAACCAGAAATGTATGCACAAAAAATGATAACTTTGCACAAACAAAAATACTGAATGATAAAAGAAACCAATGTTGATACATTGATTAGTGAAATTATTGATGGAATCGAAGATGTAAAAGGCCTAGATATTAAAATTTTAGATCTTCGAGAGATTGAAAATACAGTAACTCAGTATTTTGTGATTTGTAACGGAGGATCAAACACTCAAGTGAATGCATTGGTGGGCTCCATTCAAAAGAAAGTCAGCGAGTCACTTCACGAAAAACCATGGCACATAGAAGGCTTGGATAACAGCGAGTGGGTACTGATGGATTATGTGGACGTAGTGGTGCACATCTTTCAAAAACACATTCGAGAATATTACGACATAGAATCCTTATGGGGTGATGCAAAGACAACATCCATAGAAACAAAATATTAAAATATGGCAAAGAAAAACTCAAAAACTCCTCCGAAACCTAAATTCAATTCATACTGGATTTATGGTGGGATTGCTCTTTTTTTCTTGGGTTTGAATTTTTTATCAAGTGGTGACGATACAGCAGACGGTCAGCAAATAAATATTTCAACATTTGAACGATACCTTAACAACGGCGACGTAAGCAACGTTACGGTTATTAATAAAAGTTTGGCTCAGGTGACTTTGACAGAACAAGCATTTAATAACCCTACTCACAAATTAGCTCAAAAGAAAAATTTGTTAGGACAGCTCAATATCAAAGGACCTCACTACCAATTTGAAGTTGGAAATCTTGAGCTTTTTCAAAAAAAATTAGAGGCCGCAGAACAAAACAACATTCAGTTTGTTTATGATTTCAAAACAATTGAAGATCGCTGGCTTGGCGTTTTATTAAATTTTCTACCCTTAATTTTAATTATTGGTGTGTGGATTTTTCTAATGCGAAGAATGTCAGGAGGAGGTGCTGGTGGCGCTGGAGGACAAATTTTCAATATTGGAAAATCCAAAGCAAAACTTTTTGATGAAAAAACAGATATCAAAGTAACCTTCAAAGATGTTGCAGGTTTGGAAGGGGCAAAAGAAGAAGTTCAAGAAATTGTTGACTTTCTTAAAAATCCTGAAAAATATACTGTTTTGGGTGGTAAAATTCCCAAAGGTGCTTTGTTAGTTGGTCTTCCTGGGACAGGAAAAACATTGCTCGCAAAAGCGGTAGCAGGAGAGGCAAAAGTTCCTTTCTTTTCCTTATCAGGTTCCGATTTTGTTGAAATGTTTGTGGGAGTTGGAGCATCTCGTGTTCGCGATTTGTTCAAACAAGCAAAAGACAAATCTCCAGCAATTATTTTTATTGATGAAATAGATGCCATTGGTCGAGCTCGAGGTAAAAACAATATGACAGGCTCCAATGACGAACGAGAAAATACTCTAAACCAATTGCTGACCGAAATGGATGGTTTTGGAACCAACACCAATGTTATTGTTATGGCTGCCACCAACCGAGCCGATGTATTGGACAAAGCCCTTATGAGAGCAGGTCGTTTTGATCGTCAAATTTATGTGGATCTTCCAGATATTCGCGAACGTAAAGAAATTTTTGAAGTTCATCTAAAGCCTATCAAAACTCAAAGAGGACTTGATATGGATTTTTTATCCAAACAAACCCCTGGATTTTCGGGAGCTGATATTGCCAATGTATGTAACGAAGCTGCTTTAATTGCTGCTCGTAATAATAAAAAATCTGTAGGCAAGCAAGACTTTTTAGATGCCGTTGATCGAATTGTTGGAGGGCTCGAAAAGAAAAACAAAATCATTACCACTGAAGAAAAGAAAACCATTGCCTTTCATGAAGCAGGACATGCTACTGTTAGTTGGATGCTGGAACATGCCGCACCACTTGTAAAGGTAACCATTGTTCCTAGAGGGAAATCCTTAGGGGCGGCTTGGTATCTTCCTGAGGAGCGTCAAATTGTTCGTCCCGAACAAATGTTGGACGAAATGTGTGCTGCCCTTGGAGGAAGAGCTGCAGAAAAAGTGATTTTTGATAAAATTTCCACCGGTGCACTTAGTGACTTGGAAAAAGTAACCAAACAAGCACGAGCAATGGTTACAATTTATGGTCTAAATGACAAAATCGGAAATTTAACTTACTACGATTCTAGTGGTGAAAACAGTTATGGATTCACAAAGCCTTATAGCGAATCTACAGCACAAACCATCGATGATGAAATCTCGAATATCATAGAAAAAGAATACAAGCGAGCATTGAATATTCTAAAGAAAAATAGCGATAAACTTACTATACTTGCAGAATATTTGCTTGAAAAAGAAGTTATTTTTAACGACGATTTAGAGCGTATTTTTGGGAAAAGACCTTTTGATGAAAAAGAAAAAACCGATGAAGCTGATAACGCTCCAAACGCAGAAAAAGAAGTTAAAAAAGAAGTAAAGTCAAAATAACTTCCTAATTTGTGTGAAGATATTTATCTTTACACGAAACCAAAAATAAAAACTTGAAACGTTTCTTTTCTAAATTATTTAGTAAGAGTTCTTCCGAAGATGCTCCTGAAGAAACATCTGCAAATAAAAGCAAATACATGCCAGAGGTAAAAGCACCTGTTGAAGAGCGTTTTACTATTGAATTTAACAACAACGGTGGTAAGTTTTTATATTGTGAAAATCCCCAAGAAATTGAGCATTCATTTGATATGATTCTTCATGATAATGAGTGGTTACAGTCTGAAATGTTATGTTTTGATTCAAAGCTTACTGAACGTTTTAAAAAAAAATCATTGACCGTAACAAGGACCAATTTAAATGCTACTTTTTTCTTAACACCTTGTGAATATTTAGTAGCTCAAAATGGCGGGTTGCTTATTAGTGCAAATCAAATTCAATCGCATAAATTGCAAGATCTTCCTAAAAACTTTGTGGTATTTGCTACCACAAGTCAAATTACCGAAACTTTGAGCGAAGGGCTCAAAGGAATCAAAGGAAAATATGTAAAAAATATTCCGACCAATATTACCACTATAAAGCATTTCAATCAAGATACAGATCAAGAAGATTTTTTAACTTACGGAAGTACTGCCAAAAATCTCTATCTACTCCTTTTAGAAGACCTTTAAGATGAAAGAAATTTGGAATCGAACCTTTACTGGTATCATATATGTGAGTATTCTCATTTCATCTTTATTTATTGATCAATATATATTTTACACATTGGTAAGCATTGCCTGCTACATATTAATATATGAATTTCAAAAATTACAAGAAAGTTTACAGCTGCGGCTTTTTACATTGTTTCCCATCTTTTTATATTTTGGAGTTGTAAGCCCTCCACATGAAGTCTTTGTTTGGATCTTGGTTATCAGTGCTTTGCTTACCAATTTGTTGCTTGGAATTGAACTTATAACTAAAAAAGAGCTGTCGTTTCCCAATTTTATGGTTTTTGTCATCTCGGCTTTTTATATTGTTGGCTCATTAAATGTTTTGGCCGCTTTACCATCAATTTTAGGAGCTTATGAGCCAAAAATAGTGCTCGGGTTTTTATTAATTGTTTGGACATCCGATTCTTTCGCCTATTTTGTTGGCAAGGGACTTGGAAAAACACCGCTTTTTAAGTCCGTTTCTCCCAAAAAAACTATCGAAGGTTTTGTTGGTGGATTAATCGCCTCCTTAGTCATAGGGTGGTTTTTATATGATTTTTTAGCTGTATTTTCTCAAATAGAATGGATGCTGATAGCCCTGGTTACCTGTGTTACTGGAACCCTTGGTGATTTGGTCCAATCAAAATACAAAAGAGCTGCTGGAGTAAAAGACAGTGGAACTTGGATGCCTGGACACGGAGGGCTCTTTGATAGAATGGATAGTATTATATTTGCAGCGCCTTTTGTTTTTTTCACAATAAAAATTATCAAATATGTTTCATAAAGAGGGTTTTAAAATTATTCTAATCACTTTCATCATCGTTGCGGGAGCTACCATTGCTACCGACACATGGATTACCACACCTTGGCTTAGTCTTAGTATAAAACTGATCTTGTTAGGGTTTTTGATTTTAATTCTTCAGTTTTTTAGAAATCCAACGCGGACTACGGTTGTTAATGACAACCACATCATTGCTCCCGTAGACGGAAAAGTTGTTGTAATTGAAGAGGTGTTTGAAAAAGAATATTTTAAAGACAAGCGACTACAAGTTTCAATTTTTATGTCTCCCATAAATGTTCACGTAACCCGATATGCTCTAAGTGGACTGATTAAGTTTAGCAAGTATCATCCGGGTAAGTTTTTGGTGGCGTGGCACCCTAAATCATCGGAAGAAAACGAAAGAACAACGGTCGTTATTGAAAACAATACCTACGGAGAAATTTTATATCGCCAAATCGCTGGCGCATTGGCAAAACGAATTGTTAATTATGCCCAAGAAGGAACAACTGTTGAACAAGGTACTGACGCAGGTTTTATAAAATTTGGTTCAAGAGTAGATCTTTTTTTACCTTTGGACAGTAAAATCAACGTAAAACTCAACCAAAAAGTCAAAGGAGGCGTTGATGTAATCGCTGAGAAATGAAAGACAAAGCTCTAGAAAAGTCGTTTACAGAAGCCGTGGCTGTTGTAAACAGCTATAAGAAGCCCATCCAAGCGGATGTTCTACTCAAACTCTATGCTTATTATAAAAAGGCCAACCAAAATAGTGCCCATCCCGGAAGTAAAAAACCACTCATAAACGGATTCAAAATCAATGCATTGCTTCAAGTGGGGTATATGCCTATTGAAGAGGCAAAAAAAGCCTATGTTGATTTGGTTAACGAATATTTTGGTAAATCCTAGCCTTTTAAACTTTCCAAGCTAGCTTCAAGTGTTGCAATTTTAGCCAACGCGTCTGCTTCTTTTTGTTTTTCAAGAACCACTACTTTTTCTGGGGCCCCCGAAACAAAACGCTCGTTGGATAATTTTTTCTGAACACTTCTAAGAAATCCTCTGGCATATTTCAATTCTTCTTGAATTTTTTCCAACTCCCCGGCAACGTCTCCTAGTGTCATAGGAATAAAAAATTCCGAAGCATCTACTCGAAAAGAGACTGCTTTGGACGGTTTTTCATTGACAAAACTAACTGCATCAATGTTTCCAAGTTTTTGAACAATCTCTATGTTAGGGATGGCATATGAATCACCAAAACACACTAAAGGCAATGCTTCTTTAAAAGAAATATTTTTTTCTTTTCGAATGGATCGAATATTTGTTACCAACGAAACCGTAGTTTCAAAATTTTTCAAAAGAGTTGTATCCGGTGTTTTTATTTCAGGCCATTGTGAAACTATCAAAGCTTTGTCGGGAGTTCTTTGATCCAATAGCTGCCAAATTTCTTCGGTTAAAAACGGCATAAAGGGATGGAGTAATTTTAAATTTTGCTCCAAATAATAAACCGTTTTTTGATAAGAAACCGCATCGATAGGGCTTCCATAAGGAGGTTTGACAATTTCTAACAACCAAGAACAAAAATCGTCCCAAACCAACTTATAAATAGCCATCAAAGCATCCGAAATCCTGTACTTGCTAAAATGGTCTTCTATTTCTACCAAAGTCGATTGGAATTTGGACTCAAACCAATCCAATCCTTGCTTACTGTACAAAGGTTGTTTGACATCCTCAGAAACTTCCCATCCTTGAATCAACCGTGTTGCATTCCAAATCTTATTGGAAAAGTTTTTTCCTTGCTGACATAAAGATTCATCAAACAATAAATCATTTCCAGCAGCAGCACTTAATAAAAGTCCTACGCGAACGCCGTCTGCGCCAAACTCTTTAATAAGCCCCAAAGCATCGGGAGAGTTCCCCAATTGCTTTGACATTTTTCGTCCTTGTTTGTCGCGAACCAAGCCTGTAAGATATACATTAGAAAATGGCTTGTCGTCTCTAAATTCATACCCAGAAACAATCATCCGAGCTACCCAAAAGAAAATAATGTCAGGGCCTGTTACCAAGTCGTTGGTAGGGTAATAATAGTTGATTTCTTCGTTGTCAGGAAATCGGATTCCATCAAAAACACTGATAGGCCATAACCATGAAGAAAACCATGTATCTAAAGTGTCTGGGTCTTGTCGCAAATCCGATAGTTGCAAAGACGAGTTCTCCGTTTTTACAATTGCTTTTTGCAAGGCTTCTTCCGCAGAAGCTGCTACTACAAAATCGTTATTCCCATCGCCATAATAATAGGCTGGAATTTGCTGTCCCCACCACAACTGTCGTGAAATGTTCCAATCACGAATATTTTCCATCCAGTGACGATAGGTATTGTTGAATTTTTTTGGAAAAAGCCGAATGTCATTGGAATTAAGAACTGCTTCCAAAGCAGGTTGTGCTAATTCTTTCATTTTTAAAAACCACTGATCGGATAAGCGCGGCTCAATAACCGCCTTTGTGCGCTCAGAGGTTCCCACCTTATGAAGGTGCGGTTCTTTTTTAACCAAATATCCTTTTTCTGATAATTCTTTTGAGATTTCCTTACGAACTAAAAAACGATCCTTTCCTTCGTAATGAAGTCCAAAACTATTTAAGGTTGCATTCGCATTAAATATATCAATGATTTCTAGGTTGTGTTTTTCACCAATTACTTTGTCATTTTCATCGTGAGCTGGGGTAATTTTCAAGCATCCCGTTCCAAACTCGATATCAACGTATGAGTCAGTTATTATTGGAATTTCTCTACCAACAACAGGCACTATCACTTTCTTTCCATGTAGGTGCTTAAAGCGTTCGTCTTCTGGATGAACAGCAACAGCGGTATCTCCAAGAATAGTCTCTGGACGCGTTGTAGCAATGGTGATTTTTTCATCAGAATTTACCACCGCATATTGCAGGTGGTATAAGTTACCTTGACGTTCTTCGTATATAACTTCCTCATCGGAAAGTGTGGTTTGAGCTTCAGGATCCCAATTGACCATTCGGTGGCCTCGGTATATTTTTCCTTTTTCGTAAAGAGAAATAAACACTTGAATAACGGATTCGGAAAGTTCCGGATCCATAGTAAATTTTGTACGTTCCCAATCACAGGAGCATCCCAATTTTTTGAGCTGCTCTAAAATAATCCCACCGTGTTCGTGTGTCCAACTCCAAGCATGTTCTAAAAACGCTTCGCGAGTGAGATCTTTTTTATCGATTCCTTGTTCTTTGAGTCGTTGTACCACTTTTGCTTCAGTTGCAATAGAAGCATGGTCGGTTCCAGGAACCCAACAGGCGTTAAGCCCTTTCATACGAGCTCTTCGAATCAACACATCTTGAATGGTATTGTTGAGCATATGTCCCATGTGAAGAATTCCCGTCACATTGGGAGGTGGAATAACAATCGTATAGGGTATGCGATGATCTGGCTCGGAATGAAAAAAATCGTGTTGCATCCAATAGGAATACCACTTATCTTCTGAGGCCTCGGAATCAAATTTAGAAGGAATGTTCATAGAATGGTCTCGTTTTTGCAAGACGATACAAAAATAGGTAACTCTACAGGATTTTAAAAGTTAGTTGTAGGTTTTGTATAAGTTGCTTTATTTGATATATTTACATAACCAATAAAATCTAAATCGTTATGAATAAAATTATTACAGTATTTTTAGTAGCAATGTTTGTAATACCTACTGCTGCTCAAGAAAAAGTAGCTAAAATCGAATTCAAGTCCGATGTAATAGATTATGGGCAAGTTGAAAACGGAAGTGACGGAGTTCGAGTGTTTGAATTTACCAACACAGGCGATGCGCCATTGGTCATTTCCCGTGTGTATTCTTCTTGTGGATGTACCATCCCTAAAAAACCCGATGCTCCTATTTTACCTGGAGAAAATGGAGAAATTCAAGTCAAATACGACACCAAACGTACGGGACCCATTCGAAAGACTATTACGGTAAACTCAAATGCTACCGAAGCTACAAAAGCACTCAAAATTAAAGGCGAAGTAATGCCTCCCGACGAGGATAAAGGATAGTTTCAACAAATCCAATCTTACGCACGTTCAAGCGACGTTTTTAAATCTCGATTTTTTAACGATTAATTGCAAATCTGTGAGGTCTAAATAAAGCTACCAAATAAACCCATATTTTTTGCATCTTTGTCGCTTAATTTTTTGAACGATGCCATCAGTTTCTGATAAAGGAAAAAAACTACCTTCCTCACCCATAAGAAAGCTCACTGAATATGCTGATAAAGCTAAGAAAAGTGGTGTTGAAGTCTTTCATCTCAATATAGGACAGCCCGACATTGCCTCTCCTAAAGTTGCTTTGGAAGCTGTAAAAAACAACACTTTAGAAATTCTTTCTTATGGCCCTTCAGAAGGATCTGAGGCCTTTAGAAGCAAAATGTCTGATTACTATGCTGGGCATCAAATTTCTATTACCTCCGATCAAATTTTAGTAACTACAGGAGCTAGTGAAGCACTTACCATGACCCTAGGCTGTATTGCTAATGAAGGAGATGAAATCATTATTCCTGAACCATTTTATGCAAATTACGGAGCCTTTGCTGCGGCCAACGGCATCCGTATTTGTCCTGTTACATCGTCACTTGAAAATCAATTCGCATTGCCTCCTATTGCCGAAATTGAAGCACTTATTAGCTCCAAAACAAAAGCAATTCTTATATGCAACCCCAACAATCCAACAGGATATCTTTATTCCGAAAAAGAAATTCGTGAGCTTGGAGAAATTGCCATAAAGCACGACATTTTTTTGATTTCGGATGAGGTATATCGTGAGTTTGTGTACGATGGAGCAGAACATTTCTCCATCTTACAGATACCCAATATAGCACAACATGGCATTTTAATTGATTCGATGTCAAAACGATACAGTATGTGCGGTGCACGGATCGGATGTATTGTTACAAAAAATGAAGAAGTAATTGCAACTGCGCTGAAATACGCACAATCGCGACTTTCTCCACCAAGCTATGCTATGATTGCGAGCGAAGCGGCTCTTGATACTCCCAAAAATTATTTTGAAGAAATTAATTTGGAATACCAAAACAGACGGAACACACTAATAAATGGATTGCGATCCATTGAAGGAGTAACCGTTGCCAAACCTCAAGGCGCCTTTTACTGTTTGGTAAAATTACCCATTGACGATGCAGAACATTTTGCTCAATGGCTACTGGAACAATTCAATGACAACAATCAAACCATCATGGTTGCGCCAGCAAATGGATTTTACAGTTCGAGCAACGAAGGGAAAAACATGATTCGCATTGCTTATGTCTTAAATGAAAAAGCGCTTAATAGGTCAGTTGATTTATTAAAAAAGGCTTTGGACCTTTATTCCAATCCATAAAAATATGATTATCTTTTCCGAGCGAAAAAAGAGGCCTTAAAAATGACCGTTTTAGAAAACGTTTCGTTAAAAGAATTCAACACTTTTGGAGTAGATGCCAAGGCATCACTCTTTGCTAGTGTTAAAAATCAACTCGAATTACAAGAAGTATTAAAAGATCCTCGTTTTAAAAACCCTTTCCTGATTGGAGGTGGAAGCAATTTGTTGTTTGTCAATTCCATTTCCCGACCAGTGATCCATATCAATATTGGAGGCATAAAAATTATTGATGAAAATGACGACAGTGTTATTGTGTCAGCAGGTGCCGGTATAAAATGGCACGATTTGGTATTGTGGGCATTGAAAAACAATTATGGAGGTATTGAAAATTTGGCATTAATTCCAGGAAATACAGGAACAGCTCCCATTCAAAATATTGGTGCTTATGGCGTAGAACTAAAAGATGTATTTTACAACTTAATCGCTGTGTCTATTGATGATTGCTCAACACATATTTTTGATGAAAACGATTGTGAGTTTGGTTACAGAGATTCGAAATTCAAAAATGAATGGAGCCATCAATATGTTATTACATCCGTTCGTTTGATGTTACAAAAAAACAATCATTTTATAAACACTCAATACGGAGCAATCGAAAAAACCTTGATCAAAAAAAATATTTCGAACCCAAGTATTCAAGACGTAGCCGATGCTGTGATAGAAATTCGAAACAACAAATTACCCAATCCAAAAGAGCTGGGAAATAGCGGTAGTTTCTTAAAAAACCCTATTGTTTCTAAAGAAAAAACCGACAAGCTTTTACTAGAGCATCCGAACTTACCTCACTACGAATTTACCGGTAATTTTTATAAAATTTCTGCCGGTTGGCTGATCGAAAAATCAGGATTGAAAGGTCTTCGAGAAGGGAATGTAGGAATGCATGCTCAGCAAGCATTGGTTTTGGTAAATTATGGAAACGCTACTGGAAAAGAATTGTGGAAATTTGCCCAAAAAGTTCAACAAACCGTTGCACAAAAATTTGGTATTACTTTAGATCCCGAAGTAAACATCATAGAGTAGATAGGTTTTAGTATCTTTGCATCAATACTCTTAAATAGATGAAACTTTTTTTTATCACTTTACTTCTTGTTGCACTTGCCTTTGCAGGAATCGCCATCAAAATATGGGCAAAAAAAGATGGTAAGTTTTCAGGAACCTGTGCAAGTCAAAGTCCTTTTCTAAACAAAGAAGGTGAGGCCTGTGGGATGTGCGGAAAACTTCCTGATGAACAAGATTGCAAACAGCCCAATCCTATCAGTAACTGATTGGGACGTTTATGGAACTTTAACACCTCTAGTTTTGGCATCAAACGAGCTTACTATCCTAGAAAAAATTCAACTTGCAAAACAAGGAGACCAGTCTGCGTTTCACTTTATTCTCAATTTTTTTTGGAACGATCTATACGGGTTTTTACTTAAAAGGACACAAAATGAAAGTGATGCAGAAGACATCACTATCGAAACTTTTGCCAAAGCTTTTAACAAAATTCAAACCTTCGACGATCAATATTCTTTTAAGACGTGGATTACCACAATTTCTAAAAACATTCATGTCGATTTGATTAGAAAGAGGGATGCTAAAACATCCCATTTTGAAGAAGTTCAAGAATATTCGCATCAAGTTCCCGATGAAGCTTTGAGCCCTGAAGACTTATTGATTTCAGAACAAAATTTGGCAACGTTGCTCACTAATATTAAAAAGCTAAAACCTCACTATCAGGAAGTTATTCAGTTGCGGTTTTTCAACGAACTCACTTACAAAGAAATTGCAAGCAAAACGCTTCAACCCATTGGAAATGTAAAAGTTAAATTACTTCGTGCTAAAAAACTTTTAGCAGAAATCATACAAAACAATCAATGAGTTTTCTTAAAAAATTAGGTCCAGGATTGCTGTTTGCAGGGGCGGCAATAGGCGTGTCTCACTTGGTTCAATCTACACGCGCAGGAGCTGATTTTGGTTTTGGCTTGTTATGGGCTTTGCTATTGGTCAATTTATTTAAATACCCTTTTTTTCAATTTGGTCCCCGCTATGCGATGGCGACTGGTGAGAGTCTGCTCGAAGGATATCAAAAACTTGGAAAAGGAGTCTTGGTTACTTATTTTGTATTGAACCTAGGAACAATGGTTACCATTCAGGCTGCAGTAACCATTGTCACTGCTGGATTGGCAGTACAATTGTTTGGCCTTACCACTGATGTCAATTTATGGAGTTTTTTGATTATTGCTATATGTTTTGGCATTTTACTTATTGGACGCTACAAGGTATTGGATACGGTCATGAAGGTAATTATTAGTATTCTTACCCTTACTACAATTATTGCGGTTACTGCTGCCATTGGCTTCAACGTTTCTCCAATAGAATGGACACAAGTTCTTCCTGAAAACAGCACTCAATGGGTGTTTTTAATAGCCTTTATGGGGTGGATGCCTGCACCGTTGGATGTGTCTGTTTGGCATTCCTTATGGGCTATTGAAAAACAAAAAACCCTTTCGAAACCACCAAACAAAAACATGCTAGATTTTAAGATTGGATACCTTACTACTGTGTTTTTAGGAATTTGCTTTTTATCACTTGGCGCATTAGTTATGTTTGGCTCTGGAGAAACATTTTCTAACCAAGGGGTTACTTTTTCAAAACAACTCATTGATTTATACACCACGCACCTAGGGGACGGGGCTTTTTATGTAATTGCTTTGGCCGCTTTTACAACCATGTTTAGCACAACACTCACGTGTTTGGATGCCTCTCCACGCGCTATGGCAAAAACCAGTGAACTTTTAAAGTTTTCTTTTGTGAAAAAATACACTGTTTGGCTCGCTATTTTGGCTATTAGCACCTTAATTATTCTTGTGTTTTTTCTTTCTGAAATGGGATTGCTTGTAAAGATTGCAACCGTCTTGTCTTTTTTAACAGCTCCTTTTTATGCCATCATAAATCTACGCTTGATAACAAGTCATCTCACCCCAAAAGCATGGCAACCCTCTCTTTTTATAAAAATAATTAGTGTTATGGGGATTGTTTTTTTACTTGGATTCAGTGTTTGGTATTTGAGTATTTTATAATCGATTGATTCCTCTTTTGTTTGTATATTTGCTGCGAAATTCACGATTATGTCTGAAACAGTTGTTACCGCCAAAACTACAAAAGCCGCCAAGCCCAAATGGCTTCGTGTAAAGCTCCCTACTGGAAAAAAATATACCGAACTACGCGGATTGGTGGACAAGTACAAGCTCAACACCATTTGTACCTCAGGAAGCTGCCCAAATATGGGAGAATGCTGGGGAGAAGGAACTGCAACCTTTATGATTTTAGGAAATATTTGTACACGATCATGCGGATTTTGTGGTGTACAAACTGGCCGTCCTGAAACTGTAGATTGGGACGAACCCGAAAAAGTAGCTCGCTCTATAAAAATCATGAATATCAAACACGCGGTTTTGACTTCTGTGGATCGAGACGACCTAAAAGATATGGGAACCTTAATTTGGGCGGAAACCGTGAAAGCAGTTCGAAGAATGAACCCCAACACCACGTTAGAAACCCTAATTCCTGACTTTCAAGGAAGCGAAAAACACTTAGATCGTATCGTGGATGTGATGCCAGAAGTGGTTTCACACAACATGGAGACGGTTCGAAGGCTTACCCGTGAAGTGCGCATCCAAGCTCAATACGATCGAAGCCTTGAAGTATTGCGGTACCTCAAAAAAGCAGGAGTTCGTAGAACAAAGTCCGGAATTATGTTGGGATTGGGTGAAACCGAAGAAGAAATTCTCCAAACCATGCGTGACCTAAGAGATGCTAACGTAGATATTGTAACTATTGGACAATACCTTCAACCTTCCAAAACTCACTTACCTGTCAAAGAGTTTATTACACCTGAACAGTTTAAAAAATACGAAGTGTTTGGTAAAGAAATGGGCTTCCGTCATGTAGAAAGCGGCGCCTTGGTGCGCTCCTCATACAAAGCACACAAACACATCGATTGATTTTTTCTGTTTGTTGGTTTTACTAAAAAAGACTTGTTTGTAAAAAATGAGTACCTTTAAGATGAATTTGCACCCAAATCATCTTCAAAAAATGAACACAGCACCTACAAATTATTCCTTTACTCGGTTAATTGTATTACATATTGGCTTGTTTTATATACTTGTTGAAAGATTTGAATTCATTTTCATTAACTGAAAATAATAATCTTAAAACACAAAAAGACATGAAAAAATTAATTGCGGAGGGCATTGGCACCTCCTGGTTGGTATTAGGCGGTTGCGGGAGCGGCGTATTAGCAGCCTCATTTCCTGATTTAGGTATTGGATTTGTTGGCGTTGCATTTGCTTTTGGACTAACAGTTATAACCATGGCATATGCTATTGGGCACATTTCAGGATGTCACCTCAACCCGGCAGTAACTTTAGGACTGTGGATTGGTGGGCGTTTTTCTGGAAAAGAAGTGCTTCCCTACATCATTGCGCAAGTAATAGGAGGAATTGTGGGAGCAGCCATTTTATATGTAATTGCAACAGGAAAACCCGATGTATATCTGGGAAGTTTTGCGTCAAACGGCTATGGAGCCCATTCTCCTGGCGGATACAGTATGACAGCAGCATTGGTTACCGAAATAGTAATGACTTTTATGTTCTTACTGGTTATTTTAGGAGCTACGCACTCCAAAGCTCCCAAAGGTTTTGCCGGGCTTGCAATTGGACTTGCATTGACCTTAATTCACCTTATCAGTATTCCAATAACTAATACATCTGACAATCCAGCAAGAAGTACAAGTCAAGCCGTTTTTGCAGGAGGCTGGACTATCGAACAACTATGGCTCTTTTGGGTCGCACCGATAGTGGGAGCCTTGTTGGCAGGAATTGTTTACAAATGGCTATCATCCTCCAAAACGGATTGATAGTTAGGTAAGATGCTGCTTGATTGTCGCAGTCAATGCTTTTGGATCATTGAGAAAGACTGTCTCTATGGGCAATTCAAAAAGTGATTCCTCTGGAAGCAACGATTGCAATCGAACAGCATCTTTTTCAGTAGTCATAATAGGTTTTTGACCCGCAGTTTTTAGAATATGATGGACATCTTTTGAAGAAAAATGATGATGATCTGAAAACGATAGATGCGTATATGTTGCCCCCAAAGAATCCAAATGTTGAATTAAATCCGAAGGATTGGCAATTCCAGTTACAAGCACAAAATCTTGTTTGACGAAATCACTTACCGAAGGGGTTTCTTTTCCCTTTAAGCGAGAAGCATATCCAATGGAAGCAAAAAAACACGATTGATTCACCTGAAGCGAAAGTTGATTTTGAAACTCCAATTGAGATTGGTTGGAAAGCTCTTTGGGACACTTAGTCACTACTATCAAATCAGCACGATGCGCTCCAGATTGTGACTCGCGAAGGTTTCCCGAGGGTAATACGCAATCTTTATGATAAGGATTGTCATAGGTAGTTAAAAGAATTTTCAAATCAGATGCCACCCAACGATGTTGAAAAGCATCGTCTAACAATACCACTTCCACATTAGGGCGAAGCAACAATAACTTTTCAATACCATTGCGCCTATTGGCATCCACTGCTACGGTTATGTTTTTATATTTTTGAGCTAGTTGAAAGGGTTCATCGCCCATTTGAGCAACCGTCGATTGAGAATCAAACAACTGAAATCCAGAAGAATTTCGTTTGTATCCTCGACTCAGAACAGCGACCTCCATGGTACTTGAAAGTTGACGAACCAACCATTCAATCATAGGTGTTTTTCCTGTGCCTCCGACGCTCAAATTTCCAACACAAATTATCGGAACGCTAAACGACTGGCTTTCGAATATCCCCCAATCAAAAGCTTTGTTTCGAAGGGAAGTAACTCCTTGGTATATCCAAGAAAAAGGAAACAATAATTTTCTCCATGAATAATTCACAAAACGAAAATATACATTTAATATCAAAAATCATCTTTTAAGGATTTAAAAACTTACCCAACCCTTGACTAATCAATTAAAGGGAAACTGTTAGCCCATTTTTATTTGAAAAATTTTACATTTGAAAAAAATAGTGTTTATGAAAATTCAGGATGTAATTGATCAAATGCAAAAATGGGCTCCATTGGCTTATGCTGAAGACTTTGATAACGTCGGGCTTCTGGTTGGAAATTCTGAAAACAAAGTCAGTAAAACCTTGATTGCATTAGACACTTTAGAAACTGTTGTGGATGAGGCTATCGAAAAAGATTGCAATCTTATTATCAGCTTCCACCCTATTGTTTTTGATGGATTGAAAAAAATTACTGGAGCTACTTATGTAGAGCGTGTTGTCCAAAAAGCTATTCAAAATGATATCGCCATATATGCGGTTCACACCGCATTGGACAATCATTTTTATGGAGTGAATTATCAAATTTGTGAGCAATTGGGCTTGAACAATCGCAGTATTCTTATACCTCAAAAGGGCACGCTCCAAAAATTATCTACTTATATCCATTTAAACGCCTTGGAAAGAGTTCGTCAATCGCTTTTTGATGTAGGTGCTGGCAATGTAGGTAACTACGATCAGTGTAGCTTTGTTAATGAGGGAATGGGTAGTTTTCGAGGAAATGATCAGAGCCATCCCACTTTGGGTGAAAAAAATCAATGGCATCAAAAGAACGAAGCCAATTTGCATTTGACCTTTCCCAAACACCTACAATCCGTCGTGCTATCAACCCTTTTTGAACATCATCCGTATGAAGAAGTCTCATACGAATTAAGTACGTTAGAGAATAGTTTTCAAAAAATTGGAATGGGTATGATTGGTGAGTTACCCCAACCATTATCTGAAACCGAGTTTTTTAATTTTGTAAAAAAACACATGAATACTCCTTTAATTAGGCATTCACAGCTACTAGGTAAATCCATTCAAAAAGTAGCGGTTTTGGGAGGTTCTGGAAGTTTTTCTATTGAAAAAGCATTGCAAAAAGGTGCCGATGCACTGATTACTGCTGACCTTAAATATCACGATTTTTACAAAGCAGAAAACCGAATGGTAGTAATGGATATTGGCCATTTTGAAAGTGAGCAGTTTACAAAAAAATTAATGATGGACTATCTTACGAAAAAAATGCCTAATTTTGCATTCGTTTTGTCTGAAACAAACACAAATCCGGTTAACTATTCTTAAATATGAGTAAGAAAAAAGAAGTCACTGTAGAAGAGCGCCTAAGAGCCTTATATGATTTACAACTCATCGATGCGCGCATCGATGAAATCCGAAATGTTCGAGGAGAACTTCCCTTGGAGGTCGAAGACTTGGAGGATGAAGTAGCCGGTCTTACCAAACGAATGGAGAAAATCAATACTGAGTTGGAAGATATCAATACGGATATCAAAACCAAAAAAGAAAATATTGAGCAATCAAAGGCCCTTATTAAAAAATACAACGAACAACAAAAAAACGTTCGAAACAATCGTGCTTTTGAATCATTAAATAAAGAAATTGAATTCCAAGAATTGGAAATTCAATTGTCTGAAAAGAGAATCAAAGAAACCAAAGCACAAATTGAGTTGAAAAAAGAAACAATCGTTCAAACACAAGAACGATTGGATCAACGCGCCAATCACTTGAAGCACAAAAAAGAAGAGTTGGACGCTATTATGGCAGAAACGCAGAAAGAAGAAGAATTGCTTCAATCAAAGTCAGAAGAATTTGAGAAAAAAATTGAAGATCGTTTGGCAACCTCATACCGCAAGATTCGGGCGAGTGTTCGAAATGGATTGGCAGTCGTTCCCGTAGAAAGAGGAGCTTCGGCAGGATCGTTTTTTACCATACCTCCTCAAATACAATTAGAAATTGCTTCCCGCAAAAAAATCATTACTGACGAACACAGCGGTCGAATTTTAGTTGACAAAGTTCTTGCAGATGAAGAAAAAGAAAAAATGGAAAAGCTTTTTGGAAGTTTTTAAACTTACAGCATATTTTAAAAATTAAACCCAGTTTTGCTGGGTTTTTTTTGTTCTAAAAACTAATAAAATCGAAAAGGTGTAAAGTCGTTTTTTACTTTATAAAAATGACTTTTAATTTCAATTGCAGCTTAAAGTAGTTGTGAAGAAGGGAGCGTGTAAGATAACTTTCATAAGTCAATATGCATTGGTTTTCTAAAATATTTTTTTTAAATATTCACAGACGATGATCATACTTTCATCAAACTGTTCAGAATGAATTTTCATTTCTCTCTTGTAATATGCTTTATGAACTTTTTTCCAATAGCCTAAAGACTTGTCCCCTTCACCTTCAATTTCTGCAAATTCTGGCGTAATTTTATTATATAGAACTTGCTCAACTCTAATAGTTTCAATAATTGCTCTTGCATTTCCATCCCAATCAGTCACAATGTACTTGTCTCCAACTCTTGGAAGTGGAGTGTCGTTTTTTTCATACCACCATAGAGACGTCGCAGTTGCCTGCTTTATTCCTTTAACAACTAATTCAGCACAGTGGTCAGCATCTTTTTTATTATCACAAAAATAGAATGATAAAGGAGTTTCTTTTATTTTATTCTGTGGATTATTATTTAAAAAATCATTCCATAATTTTTCCACTGAATTGTGATTTTTACTTATACCTCCCATTAGATAAAAAAATATTTTTTTTAATATAAGTAAAACTCAAAAAAATAAAAAACCCCACTGTGAAAGTGAGGTTGAAGTGGTGGGCGATGAGGGATTCGAACCCCCGACCCCTTGGGTGTAAACCAAGTGCTCTAAACCAACTGAGCTAATCGCCCCAAAAGGTGTGCAAATATAGATTCGTTTTTCTGAATAACAAAGAGTTTTTTAATAAAAATCAATCCACTTCAGCAACCACAAAAGTACTTCCCCCAACAAATACAAGATCGCTTGGCGAGGCATTTTTAAGAGCAGAGCGATACGCTTCGGTAACGCTGTCAAAAGCTTGATTGGATAACTTATATTCTTTTGCTGTTCTTTCCAAAGAAGATACGGACATTGCCCGAGAAATAACAGGAGCACAAAAGTAATACTGAGCCTCTTTAGGCAATATTGAAAAGATACGATCTAGGCTTTTGTCCGAAACACTTCCAAAAACAATATGAAGCTTCTCAAACGATTCTTCTCCGAGCTGATGCATAACCAAAGATAGGCCTTCAAAATTATGAGCCACATCCATAATTACTTTGGGAGAATCGCTCACAACCGACCATCTTCCTTTGAGTCCTGTTTGCGAAACCACTTGTTTTAAACCCATTTTTATTTGAGATTCCGAAACCGAAAGCTGCTTTATTAACTGAACAGCCTGTACTGCAGTTTTAGTATTTTTTGCCTGATATAATCCACGTAAATCCGACACATAGAGTTGCTTAATCTGTTCAGAAGCAAGATGTATTTCTGCATTTTTTTGATTGGCAATTTCTTCAAAAACAGGGTACGTTTCTTTTTGGTACTCGCCAATCACGACAGGAATGTTTTCTTTGATGATTCCAGCTTTTTCTCGAGCAATTTCCTTCAAAGTACTTCCCAAAAATTGTGTGTGATCCAATCCAATATTGGTAATTACACTTACTTCGGGACTCAAAACATTGGTTGCATCCAATCGCCCTCCGAGCCCAACTTCTACTACGGCAATATCAACCGATTGTTTGGAAAAAAAGTCAAATGCCATCCCTACGGTCATTTCAAAAAACGACATTTTATGGGTCTCAAAATAGTGTTGATGCTGTGCAACAAAATCGATTACATTTTGTGTTGAAATTTTTTCACCATTCAAACGGATTCGCTCCCTAAAATCATGAAGATGCGGCGAAGTATAAAGACCCACCTTATAACCTGCTGTTTGTAGGATCGAAGCGATCATATGGCATGTAGATCCCTTTCCGTTGGTTCCAGCCACATGAATGGAAGGAAATTTAGTGTGCGGTTGTCCCAGGTATTCACACAAATTATGAATACGATTCAAATTGGGTTTGTAACTAGCAGCACCTTGCCGTTGATACATCGGCAACTTCTCAAACAACCAATCAATTGTTTGAGCGTAATTCATTATCCTGTAATGAAAGATCTTAGGGCGACAAACACTACTGATCCAGCCAAAAAGCCAATAAAAGCAAGCCAGGTAATTTTTTTAAGATACCAAACAAAATCGATTTTTTCCATACCCATGGCTACAACTCCAGCAGCTGATCCAATAATGAGCATGCTTCCACCTGTTCCTGCTGAAAAAGCGATAAAGTGCCAAAGTGGGTGATCAATAGGCTCCGCAAACATTCCCATACTGGCAGCGACCAAAGGAACATTGTCAATAATTGCCGATCCAACTCCTAACAGAACAACAACGATGTCTGTGTTGGGTATGGCTGTATTCATATCTTGAGCAAATTCAAATAAAATCCCCAACGACTCCAAAGCTCCTACTGCCATTAAAATTCCCAAGAAAAATAAAATACTGGGAAGCTCAATTTTAGAAAGTGAGGTATGGACAGGGCTATGGTGTGCAGCAGCATCACTTTCAGAATCAATTTCAGACAGGCTAAATTTCGTTCGACTGTATATTTCTGCAAAAGTGGCTACTACCGCTAAAGAAAGCATCATTCCCACATAAGGAGGTAAATGCGTAACCGTTTTAAAGACAGGAACAAACAATATGGATCCCAAACCTAAATACAGCATGGTTCCCCCAAACTTGGAAGTTGTTTCGGTGTTTTCTTCTTTTATAGCAGGTAACTGCCCTTTGAAAACTTTCAACCGAGAAGCAATTATCGTGGGTATGATCATACATACAATAGATGGGATAAGCACAAATTTGATAAGCTCAACAGTACTCACTTTATTACCAATCCAAAGCATAGTGGTCGTTACGTCTCCAATTGGAGACCAAGCACCTCCGGCATTTGCTGCAACAACTATAAGTCCCGCAAACCACAAACGTGACTCTCTGTCTTTTACAATTTTTTGAAGTATGGTTATCAGAACTATGGTCGCAGTTAGATTGTCAATGATTGCCGACAAAATAAAAGCCAAAATTGAAAAAATCCACAATAACTTCGTTTTTTTCCTAGTGTGAATGTAGTTTTTTATAGTGGCAAAACCATTAAAATAATCAATGATTTCGACAATAGTCATTGCGCCCAAAAGGAAGACTAATATTTCTGCTGTTTTTCCAAGATGGTGCAACAATATCTCCTCCAAGTGCGTCGATTCGAGCTCTAAAAGCGAAGTGTTTACCTCAAAAACATCCATGTGCGCGAGCGCAATAATAGCCCATAAAATTGCCATCATAGCCAATGCAGGAATGAGTTTGTCTAACTTTAAACTGTGTTCAAGGGTAATGGCCAAATAGCCTAATACAAAAATGATAATGATAAGAGTTTCCATAAAAATTGCTTTATTTCATAACAACAAAGAGCAAATATAATCAGTGAAAAAGATTTTACAAGTGCGATTTTAATTTTTTAACTCACAGAACGTAAAATTTAACATTTTTGCTGTAATTTTATTTAAATGATTTACAGAATACCCCCCCTATAAAAAAGCAATACAAAAGAAATTTTATTTATTTAGATCAATGCCCCCCTAATTAATTTAAATTTGTTTTAAAAAACTTATTAATTCAGTAGCTTTGCCCCCTCCAAATTAGAGTTGTAAATTGTTATAATTAAAAAAACGTCGAATTATCAATTTAAAAGGGGAATATTAGCAATCTGTCAAAAACAACACCTGCTAATTGTAGAGTTTGCATTATGGGTAATTTTGTATGCCCACAAGTATGAAATCCCTAATTGATAGTTTATTTTTGTAAAAAATGAAAAAAGATGCTACCACCAAAACAAGGCTTATATTCTCCTAATTTCGAACACGACAATTGTGGTGCGGGGTTTATTTGCAGCTTACAAGTATAAAAAACAAACGACATTATCCACAAAGCGCTTGACATTCTTGTCAAGTTAGAGCACAGAGGCGCTGTTAGTGCCGACGGAAAAACAGGGGATGGTGCTGGAATATTGATTGAAATTCCTCACGAATTTTTAAAGGCTCATTGTGATTTTGATTTGCCCGAGCCACAAGAATATGCTGCAGGGATGGTTTTTCTTCCTCAGAAAGTAAATCAACATCAATTTTGCATCGATGTTTTTGAAAAAGAAATAACAAGCCAAGGTCTATCCATTCTTGGTTGGAGAGATGTTCCCGTGGACAAGAACGTTGTAGGTAAAATCGCCGCTCAAACAGAGCCTGTCATTCGTCAGATTTTTGTTGGTAAAAACAATTTGGAGCTTACCGAAGCTGAATTCAACATCAAGCTTTTTATTGCTAGAAAAAAAGCTGAGCATGCAATTTACGGAACCAAGTTGTCTCAAAAAACATATTTTTACTTACCAAGCCTCCATACTAGAACACTTATTTACAAAGGGTTACTAGTCCCTGAGGATATTGAAAAGTATTACTTAGATCTTGCTGATCCCAAACTGGTAACTCGATTGGCACTGGTTCATCAACGATTTTCTACCAACACCTTTCCAACTTGGGATTTGGCACAACCCTTTAGATATATGTGCCACAATGGTGAAATAAATACATTCAAAGGGAATTACAGTCGAATGAAAGCCCGTGAAGAATTGTTGGAAAGCGATTTATTTGGTGACGATATCAAAAAAATACTCCCTACTATTCTCAAAGGGAAGTCCGATTCTTCATCAATGGATATGGTTGTTGAATTGCTCATAGCTACTGGAAGATCACTTCCTGAGGTTATGATGATGATGGTTCCCGAAGCATGGGAAAAACACCATTCCATGTCGGATGAGAAAAAAGCTTTTTACGAATACAACGCTTGTATTATGGAACCTTGGGACGGCCCTGCCTCCATTCCTTTTACGGACGGAAAATTTATTGGAGCCTTATTGGATCGAAACGGATTACGCCCCTCTCGTTATACCGTAACCAAAGATGGTTATGTCGTAATGTCTTCCGAAACAGGGGTTACAGAAATTGCCCCTGAAAACGTTGTTCAACACGGTCGATTGGAGCCGGGAAAAATGTTTTTGGTGAACATGAACGAAGGACGCATCGTAGAAGATGAAGAAATCAAGTCAATGGTAACTTCTGAGAACCCCTACAGAAAATGGCTTGACGAAAATTTATTAAAACTAAAAGATATTGCCTACACAGGAAACAACACCCCAATAGAAGCTGAGCCTTTTGAAAAAAGACTCAAAACTTTTGGATATACCGAAGAGGATATAAAAACACTCATCAATCCAATGAGTTCTTTAGGTAAAGAAGCTATTGGATCTATGGGAACCGATACTCCGCTAGCGGTTTTATCAAACAAACCTCAATTGCTTTACAATTATTTCAAGCAATTGTTTGCTCAAGTTACAAACCCTCCTTTGGATGGAATTCGAGAAGAAATTGTAACCGATACCAGTTTGACATTAGGAAGCGATTTTAATGTTTTTGATTTGATTCCTGATCAGTGTAAAAAATTAAAAATCCAAAACCCTGTTATTTCTAACGAAGATTTGGATAAAATAAAATTCATTGAACACGAAGATTTCAGCACTGTGTCAATAAGCTGTTTGTATCCCGTCAAAAAAGGACTTAATGGCCTTGAAAAAGCATTGGACGACATCGTTTTGGAAATCAAAAAAGCTGTTGAAAAAGGCGCCAATATTGTGATTCTCTCCGATAGAGGTGTTTCAAAATCCATGGCACCAATCCCTATGGCATTGGCTTGTTCGTATGTTCATCATTCCAGTATTAGTCAAAAAATTCGTTCCCAGTTTGGAATCATCATCGAATCTGCTGAACCGCGTGAACCGCATCATTTTGCCGTTCTTTTCGGATACGGAGCTAGTGCAATTAACCCTTACATGGTTAATGAAATTATTACTTTCCAAGTAGAAAACAAAAAACTTCAAGACATCACTGTCGAAAATGCCATAGATAATTTTAATAAAGCCATTGCCAAAGGAATTATTAAGATTATGAATAAAATTGGTATTTCAACCCTTCTTTCTTACCGGGGAGCTCAAATATTTGAGGCACTAGGGTTGAATGAAAAATTTATAAATAAATATTTTTCCAATACGCCAACTCGAATTGAAGGGATTGGACTGTATGAAGTAGAGAAAGAAATTTCAAAACGTCATCGCAGTGCATACAAAGCATTGAGCATAGACGGAACTATGGATTTGGAAATTGGCGGTAGCTACCGATGGAGAAGAAATGGAGAAGCCCACATGTTCAATCCGGCTACCATTTCCAAACTTCAACAAGCCGTTCGACAAAACAAATACGAGACTTATGAAGTTTACTCTGATTTGATCAACAAACAGAGCGAGCAATTGATGACTCTTCGAGGTATGTTTGAATTTTCGGATTTTGATCCAATTCCGTTGGAAGAAGTAGAGCCTTGGACAGAAATCGTAAAACGCTTCAAAACGGGAGCGATGTCTTACGGATCTATAAGCGCAGAAGCCCACGAAAATTTAGCGTTAGCTATGAACAAATTGGGTGGAAAAAGCAATTCTGGAGAAGGAGGTGAAGACGAAGCTCGTTTCATCAAACAACCCAATGGAGATTGGAAAAACAGTGCTATCAAACAAGTTGCTTCGGGGCGCTTCGGTGTTTCCTCGCATTATTTGAGTAGCGCAAAAGAAATACAAATCAAAATGGCGCAAGGCGCCAAGCCGGGTGAAGGAGGGCAACTTCCTGGTCCAAAAGTGAATCCGCTTATTGCGAAAGTGCGAAATTCAACTCCTTATGTAGGACTTATTTCTCCTCCTCCTCATCACGACATCTATTCGATCGAAGATTTGGCGCAACTGATTTACGATCTAAAAAATGCCAACCGCGAAGCACGTATAAATGTTAAGCTAGTTTCTGAAGTAGGTGTTGGTACAATTGCAGCAGGTGTAGCCAAGGCAAAAGCTGATGTCATTTTAATCTCTGGATTTGATGGAGGTACAGGAGCTTCTCCACTTACCTCCCTAAAACACGCAGGATTGCCATGGGAATTGGGAATTGCTGAAGCGCAACAAACCTTAGTGATGAACGATCTACGCGGACGTGTGGTTATGGAATGTGACGGTCAGCTCAAAACGGGACGCGATGTGGCAGTAGCCTGTCTATTAGGTGCAGAAGAATTTGGGTTTTCAACGGCACCACTTGTTGCTTCTGGATGTATTATGATGCGTGCTTGCCACCTCAATACCTGTCCTGTTGGAATTGCAACGCAAGATCCTGAATTGAGAAAAAACTTTAAAGGGACTCCTGAAAACGTTATCAATTTTATGCACTTTGTAGCCGAAGAACTACGACAAATCATGGCGCAATTAGGATTTAAAACAATTGATGAAATGGTAGGGCAAAGTCAAAAATTGAATATGAATTCTGCCATTGAGCATTACAAAGCACAAGGAGTTGACTTGTCCAATATCCTCTACAAACCCAATGTAGGAGAAGAAGTTTCTCTACGAAACAAAACCACTCAAGATCATGAGTTGGAAAACGTATTGGATATGACCATTGTCAAAGAAGCCAAGGCTGCAATAGAAGAGCTTGAAAAAACTTCACTTTCGTATCCTATCAAAAATACTGATCGGGCTGTAGGTGCTATATTGAGTAACGAAATTTCTAAAATTCACGGTTCTAAAGGATTGCCTGAAGGTACTTTAGATCTTAGTTTTTCAGGCTCTGCGGGTCAAAGTTTCGGAGCATTTGCAACACGTGGAATAACGATGAAAGTACTCGGAAACACCAATGACTATTTTGGAAAAGGACTTTCTGGAGCTACTTTGGTTGTAAAAACACCCGAAGAAGCTACTTTCAAAGCTGAAGACAATATCATTACTGGAAATGTTTCTTTATACGGAGCCATTAACGGTGAAGCCTATATCAACGGAATCGCTGGAGAGCGTTTTTGTGTTCGTAACTCGGGAGCTACTGCTGTTGTCGAAGGTGTGGGCGATCACTGCTGTGAATACATGACAGGAGGAGTCGCTGTAGTACTCGGAAAAATAGGACGAAACTTTGCCGCTGGAATGAGTGGTGGAATTGCCTATCTGTACTCAGAAGATGGAACATTTGACGATCGAAACTTCAATATGGAAATGATTGGGCTGGAAGATCTTTCTAAAGATAACAAAGGACAACTCAAACAATTGATTGAAAATCATGTGCACCACACTGAAAGTGAATTGGGAGCCAGGATTTTATCCGATTGGAACACAAGTGTAAAGAAGTTTATAAAGATTATGCCAACCGATTACAAGCGAGCTTTGGCGCGTTTGGAAGCAGAAAAATTGGCGGAAACAAAATAAGACCATGGGAAAATTAAGAGGATTTTTAGAATACAACCGAGAAGACGAAAGCAACCTTCCTGTTAAAGAACGTGTTCAGAATTACAAAGAATTTACGGTAGCTCCTTCTGAAGAAAAGCTCAAAGAGCAAGGCGGCCGTTGTATGGATTGTGGCGTTCCATTTTGTCACAGCGGATGCCCGTTAGGAAATTTGATTCCTGACTTTAACGATGCTGTGTACAACAACGAATGGCAAAAAGCACTTCGTATTTTACACTCTACAAACAATTTTCCGGAGTTTACTGGGCGTTTGTGCCCTGCTCCTTGTGAAGCGGCTTGTGTATTGGGAATTATCAATCCACCCGTTTCTATTGAGTTGATTGAAAAATACATTGTAGAGCGTGGCTTTAGCGAAGGATGGATTAAGCCTTCTCCTCCGATATCTCGTACAGGCAAAAAAGTAGCTGTTGTAGGTTCTGGTCCAGCTGGATTAGCAGCCGCTCAACAACTCAATCGAGCGGGACACACGGTTACCTTGTTCGAAAGAGATGAAAAAGTTGGCGGATTGTTGCGATATGGAATTCCTGATTTTAAAATGGAAAAAAATGTCATCGATCGTCGTGTAAAGATTTTGGTAAAAGAAGGTATTATCATCAAAACAGGAATTGAAGTAGGTAAAAACTACCCTGTCGAAAAACTCGAAGAATTTGATGCTATTTTGCTTTCTGGAGGTGCAACGGTCAGAAGACCGCTCCCCATTCCTGGTTCCGACCTTAAGGGAGTTGTCCAAGCTATGGACTTCTTGAAATTACAAAATCAAGTGGTTGACAAGCTAGCAAAAACAACCACTGATTTGAACGCAAAAGGAAAAGACGTTATTGTTATTGGAGGTGGTGATACTGGATCCGATTGTATTGGAACTTCCAATCGTCATGGAGCGAATTCGGTAACCAATTTTGAAATTATGCCGATGCCATCCAAAGAGCGATCCGAAGAGCACCCTTGGCCCTTTTGGCCCTTCAAACTCAAAACCAGTTCTTCGCATGAAGAAGGAATTCACAGAGAGTGGAGTATTTTAACAAAAGAATTTATTGGGGACAAAGACGGTAACGTTATTGGATTAAAAACAGTGGAAGTTGAGTGGGTTAAAACTCCTGGGCAACGTCCCGAGCTAAAAGAAAAACCAGGCTCAGAAAAACAATGGCCCTGTGATATGGCTCTATTGGCACTAGGATTTTTAGGACCAGAAAACACACTGGTTGATCAACTGGGAGTCGAAACCGATGCGCGAACCAATGTAAAATCAAACGGATACCAAACCAATGTTCCACATGTTTTTGCTGCAGGCGATATTCGAAGAGGACAATCTTTAATTGTTTGGGCCATTTCAGAAGGACGCGAGGCAGCTCATCAGATTGACACCTTTTTGATGGGGACTTCAACACTTCCTACCAAAGAAAATGGAGACCTGCCTTCGGTTTAAGAAATTTACATAAAGAAATTCCACACCAAGCCAAAACGGATGATGTAATCGCGGTAAGGGTATCCAGGAGCACTGTAAAAAGTATTTCCGGTAAAACCCGAATTCAAATGCTCCGCTTTTAGGTACAAGCGCGTTTGTCGGACTTTGGCGTTTACAAAAATATCAATCAAGGGAAACCCTCCGTATTGCGTATCGTTTTGTGAATAAAATTCTCCAATAACCGGATGGTACCCATTCATGTAGTATTTGGTAAAATAGTTGAGCGTAACGCCTGTTTGTAAAAACATTCTGCCTTCAAACAACCTATCTGAATAATAGAATGTATTACGTGTCACTATTTCGGGAACATTCAAAGCAGCTGTGTCTTGTGCTACATTTTGATACATGACCCTGTTGTCGAGCGCAAATCGCCAAAAACGAAACTCTTGACTCCAAGAAAGTTGTAAGTGTCGAATAGAAGCATCCGCTTGAGCTGGATTTACTAAAAGAGATTGTACGGTTGGATCGCCTGAGGGTGTTTTTTCAAAATACGAATGGTTTTCGATATTGGATAAGGATCCTGACAATTTACCGACATAGGGTATATTGGCCCATGCATACAGTTGCGTCGTTCGAATATTTTTCGGGTCGAGTTGCCAATCAAACGATGTATAATCACTTTGGTAACGCTCAAATAAAAATCCAGGATGTTGGACAGAGCGATTCATCCCAGCTTTCAGGACTATCTTTTGAGAAATTGGCACCTCAGCTGCTACTGAAAATCGATCGCCACCACGAATTCCTCCCAAACTTTTGGAAAAAGAAGCTTGCAACTGAATATTAGCTATTTTTTTTCGCCAAGAACCGCTCAAAGCAGACTCATTTGCCTCAATATGTTTATTGAATTGGTTTGCGGTTACTAAGGTGTCAACAATGCTGTACTTGTAATTATACTGTGTCCATTTGGCTTCAAATTGTCCCAACAAATTTGAATCGAGACGGCCGTAGAAGCTGTTTTCTGTTGTTCGCAGTTCTGTTCGATCAGAAACAGTTGTTGCCTCTGCGACCAAATCTCCATAAGGAGCATACGCCGCAGTATGCGAAAAAAAGTTTCTTTTGGATTGGTATTCAAAACGGTGTCCTACTGACAACGGTAAACGCGAGAGCGTGTCGTTTTTGGGCGTCAGTTTGTAGAAATGATCCAAAAAATACCGTTTGGAATTGAAACCATTATCCGCATCTTCGTATTCGACTGACAGTTTCGAACGCTCATCAAATTCTTTGTTTTCAGACTCAAAATCGGATACAGATTCGGCAGTAAGGCCTCCGTTCTCTTCTTGGTCACTGCGCTGATTTTCGTAATGAAATCGAAGAAAATAGCGCTCGTTGGGAGATCGGTAATTGGATGTAAATCGAAACTGCCCTCCACTGGTTAGAACGTGTTGGTATTTCCCCAGAGATCGTATTCCTTTAAAAGAAATTGAAAAATTATACCGCGGTGAGGTATTGGTCGTAAATAGAATATCGGTAGTTTGTCCCTGTTCCATCACGGTTTTGTAAAACATCTCCGTAAAAGGGGTGGGAACTTCATAGTACATTACCTCATTAGCAGTGGTGTACGGAAACTGTTTGGCAGAAAAACCCATTGACGGGAATATGGAATTTGAAACCGGTGCAAGCGACAATCGGTTGTATGTTTGGCCGGTATTGGAAAACCGCAACAATTCAAAAGTGTCTTTTCGCAAATAATTAAACCGGTATTCTTTTTTGATAGTTAAAGATGTATCTACATAGGTCGTGTCCCGATCTACAGAAATGATTTTGTAATCTGTAACGGGTGGTTTTTCTTTTTTGGAGTTGGCAGCCTTCGGCGATGTAGTGAAGCCGGGAACAGTATCCTTTTGTGCCACTGCAATTTTCAATTCTGAATTTTTCGAAAGTTCCTTTTCAATGTCGGGACGCTCTTGAGCTGCCATAAAAAACGACGCCAAAAACAGGATTAAATAAAAGAAGTGTTGGGTACGCATACAAACAATGAGTTTGCAGCAAAGGTATCAATTTTGCTACTTATCTATAGAATAGACTTTATAAAATATGTAACAAGTAAATTTTTATACATTTGTGAAAACTCCAAGCGTGTTAAAGCCATATTTTTCTGAGCTTATCGAATGTGGAACGGACGAAGCGGGACGCGGATGTTTGGCAGGTCCAGTTACTGCAGCAGCCGTAATTTTACCGAAAGATTTTCGGCATCCGATATTAAATGATTCCAAACAACTTTCCGAAAAAAAGAGAACACTCCTTCGTCCAATTATAGAAGCGGAAGCTTTGGCCTTTGGAGTAGCACACGTTTATCCTAAAAAAATAGATGAAATCAATATCCTCAATGCTTCTATTTTGGCTATGCACCAGGCGTTAGATAAACTCCGTTTGCGCCCCGAATTTGTTTTGGTGGACGGCAATCGATTCAAGCCCTATCATGACATCCCTCACGAATGTATGGTAAAAGGGGACGCTCGTTTTTTAAATATTGCCGCTGCATCGGTTTTGGCAAAAACTTATAGAGACGATTTTATGAAAGTTCTAGCTCAAAAATACCCGCAGTACCAGTGGGAAAACAACAAAGGATACCCCACAAAAGCGCATCGGTTGGCCATTCAAAAATACGGCGCCACAAACGAACATCGAAAAAGCTTTCAATTGCTGCCCAATCAATTGGAAATTGAGTTTTGAGTTTCTTACTTTTGTACAATACAACATCCATAATTTCGTTTGCATCATATCGCATGAAGTTTTTATCCTGCGCTGAGCAAAAATGAAATTGGGTCGTTATAAAAATAAACAGTACGCGATGAAAATTAAAATTGGTTTTATTGGAGTTTTACTAATTGCTGCTTGCGAGTATGCTCCGAACTCCAAAAAGGAACTGATTGATTTTATTCCTCCCAACCCACTAGTTATCGTAAAAACAACCGATTTGGCGTCGGTGCAAAGTCAAATGAGCAATACTCATTTTTTGGAAGAGCTTTCTCTTTTTTTTAAAGAATTGATTCCCAAAAAACTCCCTAATTCCCATCATGACCCTGCCGTAATCAGTTACCATTCGGTAGGAAAAAATCAACTAGAATATGTGCTGATTCGTCAGTTTGAAGTCGATACGGTAACTCCCTTTGAACGGGATTCTGTTTATTACAACAAGCAATTGATTGAAAAATTGGCCATCAAAGAGGATGTTGTATATCAAACTCAACTCGAAGGCATTCAACTGCTTTCTCCTTCGCAGCTTTTAATTGAAAACAGCATTCGAACACACACCAAAAACAGAGCCCTGTTATCGGAGAATTTTAACAAACTGTACCAAACAAATGACAGTTCTTTTTCGTTACTGATTCACGAAGATTTTTCGAGCTATGCAAGCTCAAAGTTTGTAAAAGCACCGCTACTTTTTAACGAACTTTCGGATTGGAGTTTGTTGGAAGTACAATTGTCTCCAGAGGGGGTTTATGGAAACGGTGCTGCCATTCTTCAGGATTCCCTTCCTCGAAAAATCAATTTGCTCAAAAATATACCCCCAACTGCTTTTGAAACTGATGCCGTTATTCCTGAGCAAAGCCAATCTTTTCAATCGTATTCGTTTTCGTACGATGCGTATGTTGACAATTTAAACACCTATGAATTTGCCCAGAACCAAGGCTTGTCAGAGGTGGATTCTTTATGGATTCACACTGCTGAAATAAGCGCCATTCATTCTGCAAACGCTACTGCTTTTGCTGTTCGATTTACAAGCACCGAAAGCGCAAAAAAATACTTGCAACAATTTGATTTTAGCAAAGACACTTATCGGGATTACGAGCTGCAATCTTTAACAAACGATTCGATATCCATTCCGTTCTTTGACAATATGTTCTCAAAGCACATGGCTTTTATTGACAATATTTTGGTGGCAAGCGCCGATAAAAATGCTGTGGAATCCCTCATTACTCATTTTCAAAATGGGACAACGCTTAACAAATCTGCTTCGTTTGAAGCTATCAAAAAACAATTGCCCGAAGAAAATTCGTTCGTATTGATGGGGCTGCAACCCGAGTTTCAAAACCGACTGGTTTCTCAACTCAGCGAGGCACTTCAAAAACCCATTAAAGCTGCTGATTTTTCAAAAACACCCTATTTCATAATGCAGGGAACCTTGGAACAAGGAGTTGCTCATCTTTATTTTTCTTTACGGAAAGCGCTTCCCAAATCAAAAGAAAACCAAAAAGTTTCACAACGATTTAGCTACACACTGGAAGCTCCAATTGCTATGCAACCCCAATCGGTAGTAAATCACCGAACCAAAGAAAAAGAATGGGTAGTTCAGGATCAAAATCATGCTTTGTACCTGATTTCGCATCAAGGCAAATTGATATGGAAAAAGCAGCTTTCTGGTGCCATTCAAGGGCCGATTTATCAAGTAGATTTGTACAAAAACGGACGACTGCAACTGGCCTTTACCACCGAAAAAGAGTTTTTGGTATTGGATCGAAACGGAAAAGAAGTACGCGGTTTTGGTAAATCGTTTAAAAAAGGAACTCCGCCGCTTCCGTTGGCTGTATTTGATTATGACCAAAGCAGGAATTATCGCTTGCTACTGACACAGGACAACCGCATTCAAATGTTTGATCGAAAAATGAAAGCCGTCCGTGGATTTTCCAAAACAAAAACAAAAAAACCCGTGTTGTTTGCGCCCAAGCATTTTCGAATTGGGTCGAGGGATTATATTGTGTTGGGAAGCCGAAATGCACCGCTTGAAATTTTGAACCGAAAAGGAGCCGTTCGCATTGCAAACAAAAAAAACATTCAGTTGTTTGAAAACGATATCTATGTTCACAAAAACCGATTTACTACCATTGATGCCAAACAACAGTTGATTCAGATGAGTACACAGGGCAAGGTGTACAAAACCACGCTTCCTCTGGAAACGCCCTATATGATGGATGCCAACAACCAAACATTGGCGATGCTTTCTGAAAATTTATTAACCATCAACGGCCAAACCGTAGAACTCGAATTTGGCGCCTATACGGCTCCTAAAATTTTTGTGATTCACAACAAAACCTACGTGGCAGTGACCGATCGACAGGCAAAAAAAGTGTATCTGTACGACGCCAATGCGCAGTTGCTTCCCAACTTTCCGGTGTATGGATCCCATGCCGTTAGTATGACCGCTGCAAGCTCAAAAGGCGGTGTTCGTTTTGCCGTTCAAGGCGATTCTGACAACATGTTGGTGTATGCGTTTTAGGAACTTGTTTGCAATTGCGCCCCAAACAAGTCTTGGAAATGGTTTAAAAAATGGGTTTTAACCTTTTGTATATCCATTGAAGGCGTGTTGCATTCCACCGCCATTGAAGTAACGGCTTTTCCTTGAATACCGCAAGGTACAATATGATCAAAGTACCCCAAATCGGGTTGAATATTGAGCGCCAATCCGTGCATGGTCACCCAGCGACTGGCCTTAACCCCCAATGCGCAAATTTTTCGAGCAAAGGGTGTTCCAACATCCAGCCAAACACCTGTTTCACCAACGCTTCGGGTGGCGGAAATACCAAAGTCAGCCAACGTCAAAATGGCCGCTTCTTCGAGCAAGCGTAAATATTTGTGAATGTCCGTAAAAAAATTATCCAAAT
The DNA here is from genome assembly GCA_029243385.1 of Flavobacteriaceae bacterium. GTDB lineage: Bacteria > Bacteroidota > Bacteroidia > Flavobacteriales > Flavobacteriaceae > JAQWSC01. Next base: position 55,575 of record JAQWSC010000011.1, read on the forward strand.
CCAAAATAGGATACACCACCATTTGTCCGGGTCCGTGATAGGTAATGTCTCCTCCCCGATTGATTTTATAAAACGCAGCCTTTTTGTCGGCCAACTGTTTGTTGTTGATCAACAATTGATCGATATCACCGCTTTTTCCCAGTGTATATACATGCGGATGTTCGACAAGCAACAAATGGTTTTGAGTCGGTTGTTGGATCTCCGAGCGGCGGTTGCTCATTTTGGTATTGACAACTTCTTGAAACAAAGATTCCTGAAAATCCCACGCCTCTTTATAATCCATCAATCCCAGATCTTGCAACAAAACTGTTTTGTTTTTTTTTGGAGAAACTGAAGCAGTCATACTAGCTATTGGTTATCGGGATTGTTCAATATGACCAAGGCGGCAATTACTCCCGGAACCCAGGCACAGAGCGTCAACAAAAACACAATCAATACCGAACCGCATCCTTTGTCCAAAACCGCTAAAGGAGGAAATACAATTGCCAATAGTACACGAAAAAAACTCAATAGATGTCAGATTTTTAACAAAGATACACAATCACAGGGTTTCGCAAATTGAGAAGCCAAACCTTGCTTTCTATTCCGTATATTTGGGGCATTAAAATTACACCTATGTCAATTTTGTCAGAACAGGAACAAATTCGAAGAGAAAAACTAGTGCAGCTCAAGGCAATGGGGATCAATCCCTACCCTGCTGCGCTGTATCCCGTCACACATACTAGCAAACAAATTCTTGCTGATTTTGCAGAAGAAGCAACGGTTGTTATTGCAGGCCGATTGATGTCGCGAAGAATTCAAGGAAAAGCTAGTTTTGCGGAACTTCAAGACAAAGACGGACGGATTCAGGTGTATTTTAACCGCGATGAAATTTGTGAAAGCGACGACAAAAGCTTGTACAACGATGTTTATAAAAAACTGCTCGATATCGGGGATATTATTGGCGTAGAAGGAACCTTGTTTACGACCCAAGTGGGTGTAAAAACCGTTTTGGTTAAAAAGTTTACACTACTGAGCAAAGCCTTGCGACCCCTACCGTTGCCCAAACAAGATGCCGAAGGAAATACTTACGACGAATTCAACAATGCCGAACAACGGTACCGTCAACGTTATGTCGATTTGATTGTCAATCCAAAGGTGAAAAACACCTTTGTCAAACGAACTAAAATTACCAATAGCATACGCAACTTTTTCAATGCCAAGGATTATTTGGAAGTAGAAACGCCTATTTTGCAACCCATCCCTGGAGGCGCTGCCGCTCGTCCTTTTTTGACACACCACAATGCGCTAAACATTCCATTGTACTTGCGAATTGCCAACGAATTGTACCTCAAGCGACTCATTGTTGGTGGGTTTGACGGAGTGTATGAGTTTGCGAAAGATTTTCGAAACGAAGGAATGGATCGTACCCACAATCCTGAGTTTACCGTAATGGAACTGTACGTAGCTTACAAGGATTACCACTGGATGATGGAAACCACAGAGACTTTGCTCGAAAAAGTAGCTATTGACAGTAACGGAAGTTCGCAAGTAACGGTGGGAGATCATACCATTGATTTCAAGGCTCCGTATCCTAGAGTGCCTATTTTATCGGCTATTGAACAACATACCGGAGTAGATGTTTCGGAAATGGATGAAAACGAGTTGAGAACTACAGCAAAAAACATGGGACTAGAAGTAGATGACACCATGGGCGTTGGAAAATTGATTGATGAGATTTTTGGTGAAAAATGCGAACATCACTACATTCAGCCTACTTTCATTACTGATCATCCCAAAGAAATGAGCCCGCTTACCAAAGAACATCGAGACAATCCAGCACTGACCGAACGCTTTGAGTTGATGGTTAACGGAAAAGAACTCGCCAATGCGTATTCGGAGCTAAACGACCCCATTGATCAACGCAAACGGTTTGAGGATCAGTTGGCACTTTCAGAAAAAGGAGACGATGAGGCCATGTTTATCGACCAAGACTTTTTACGCGCACTCGAATACGGAATGCCACCTACCTCAGGAATTGGTATTGGAATCGATCGATTGGTCATGCTATTGACCAACAACAGCTCGATTCAAGAGGTGTTGTTTTTTCCTCAAATGAAACCCGAAGCCCCAACCGGGCAAACAATCGATTTAAATGATGACGAAAAAGCAATCCTTATTATTCTTAAAAAAGAAAATAGAATGCTCCTCAATGATTTAAAATCGCAGTCTGATCTTTCCAATAAAAAATGGGATAAATCGATAAAATCATTGAACAAAAACAACCTTACTAAGGTTGAAAAAACGGAAGAAGGGCTTTTTGTCATTCTTCAATAATCCTGATTTTTTACTATCCATTTCTAGAAGATTTATTTTTGATAAGTGTTCATAGGGTTCGAATTAGCCTCTATGAAAACGACTCGTGTAGGATACTTGTATAATTTTTTCCTGTTAAACCTTTTGACAGCAGACACGTCTTAAAGGTATAAAAACACACAACAATGAAAACAGTAATTTCTTTTATCCTACTATGCTTTTTGGGGTTACAAGTGCAAGCGCAAGCCCAAAAAAGTGACTTATCGCCAGAACAACAGGCGCGTATTCAATCAAAAAAAATGACATTGGCACTGGATCTTTCCGAAGCCCAACGACTTCAAGTGGAAAAAATTCAATTGAACAAAATTGTTTTTCGTCAAAAAATGAAGCAGCAACGCAAAGCTTCAAAAGACAATGGGGATACGTTGAATAAGCAACGTCGAGTTGATGCCATGGAGTTGATGCTTGATCGCAAAATTGCCTTGCAAAATCAAATGAGAAGTACGCTTTCGGAAGATCAATTTCAAAAATGGAAAAAACTTCAAAAGCGGAGACACGAAAAGATGAAAAAAAAGATTCGTAAAAAAAGAAAAAAGCACTCTTAGGAGTGTTTTTTTATCCCCTGTTTTTAAGTACTTTTTTTAGGGCTTCAATGGTTGTATCCAAATCCGCATAACTGATCGCATCGTTTAAGAAATAACTTTCAAATGCGCTGGGAGGCAAATAAATTCCCTGATCGAGCATTCCATGAAAATACGATTTGAATTGATCGTTATTGCCCAATACGGCACTGTCGAAATCGGTTACGGGAGTTTCTGAAAAATGGAGTGAAATCATCGATCCAACACGGTTGATTTGATAAGGAATTCCTTCTTTTTTAAGAACGGACTCCATTCCTTGATGTAAGTATGCTGTTTTTTGATTCAGGCTATCAAAAATTTCAGGGCGGTTGTTTAATTCGGTCAGCATAGCCAATCCTGCTGCCATTGCAAGCGGGTTTCCGCTCAATGTTCCTGCTTGATATACTTTTCCGGTCGGAGCCAAATGATCCATGATTTCGGTGCGGGCAGCAAAAGCTCCCACAGGCAATCCCCCACCAATGACTTTTCCGAAAGTAACAATATCTGCTCCTACTCCTAACAATTCTTGAGCGCCTCCACGTGCGAGTCGAAATCCTGTCATGACCTCATCAAAAACCAACATTGCACCGTGTTGATCACAAAGGTCTCTCAATCCTTGTAAAAACCCTTCTTGTGGAGGAATGCATCCCATATTCCCCGCAACAGGTTCAATGATTACAGATGCAATTTCATGGGTATTGGCTTCAAACAACTGTGCTACTTGTTGGAGATTATTGTACGAAGCCAGCAGTGTATCTTTAGCTGTTCCTTGGGTAACGCCGGGACTGTTTGGACTTCCAAAAGTAACCGCTCCACTCCCTGCTTGAATCAAAAACGCGTCGGAATGACCGTGGTAACAACCTGCGAATTTTATAATTTTTTCTCTACCTGTAAAGCCACGCGCTAATCGAATGGCGCTCATACAGGCTTCTGTTCCAGAATTAACAAAACGGATTTTATCAATATTTGGAACCATAGAAACGACCAACTCAGCAATCGTAGTTTCGATTTCGGTGGGCATCCCAAAAGAGGTTCCTTTCTGTGCTTTACCAATAATCGCTTCGATTACTGGTGGGTGGGCATGTCCCAAAATCATGGGACCCCATGAGGCAATATAATCAATGTACCGATTTCCATCTTCATCAAACAAATAAGCTCCTTTGGCCTGGTTAACAAAAATAGGGGTTCCTCCAACAGCCTGAAACGCCCGTACGGGAGAATTGACTCCTCCTGGTAAAACTTGTTGCGCTTTTGAAAAAAGAGCACTGCTTCTTTGGTATCGCATATTATTGAATTATAATGAGTTCTTGTCCTATTTGTAAACTTGTATCGGACATATTATTGGTTTGTTGTAATGATTCCACAGTAACATTATATCGCTTTGATATTGAGTACAAAGTGTCTCCTGATTGCACCTTATAACGTAATGTGGTTGTTTTCTTTTGGGAAGTAACTTGTGGTGGATCTTCGTAAAACTTCACGCGATCCCATCGGGATAAATTATAGCGTTCGATAATAGAAATGAGCTTGTTAGCATACTTAGGGTCGGTAGCATAGCCTGCTTTTTTTAGGCCTTTGGCCCATCCTTTATAGTCTCTTATTTTAAGCCTAAACAATAAGGCATAGCGTTCGCGATTGACTAAAAATAAGGAATGATCCCGAAACGAAGTTCGTGGATCTTTGTATTTACGAAAACATTCGCCTCGGGCATCGTCGTCGTGGTACACTTTGGGACCTCTCCATGTTTTATGGCATTTTATTCCAAAGTGATTGTTGGATTTCAGTGCCAATTCGCCCACACCGGATTGCGATTCTAAAATTCCTTGCGCCAAGGTAATACTGGCTGGAATTTTATACCGTTTCATTTCTTCTTGGGCCACAGGAGCATAGGTCTTAATATACCACTGACGGCGTTCCTCGTTGCTCATTGCAAGGAGTTTTTTTGAATTTTTTAAAGCAACGAAGGGTTTGTTGTCTTGGGTTGATTGGGTGGTTTTGGGAGTGTTTTTTACTACTTTTTTTGAAGAACTACAGCCCGTAAGTACCGACAAGCTAATCGCAAGAATCATCAAACAACTTGATGAATGGAAGGCAATCCTTTTTGGTAAAGCCATTGATTCATTCCAGAAATGCTTTGAAGTCCTCCTGTATGAATTAGCAATATTTTTTTTTCCTGTTTCCATTGGTTTGCTTTTATTTTTTCAATCAATCCAAATACCATTTTAGCGGTATAAATAGGATCCCACAATATTGTTGACTGATCGTAAAATTGGTTGATAAATGTAACCAAATTTGCGTTTATCTTGGCGTATCCGCCAAAGCGATCTTCCGATTCAATTGACCAACGATTGTTAGATGCAAATTTACGAATCTCTTCTTGGATGTCAGTACCTTTTAGTGCCGAAAATCCAATCACATGTTGATGAGGTTTGGAACTATTAATCAAGCCTGCTAGTGTTCCGCCTGTTCCTACGGGACAACAAATCACATCAAAAAAAGCATCTTCCGAAGTCAAAATTTCTTCACACCCCTTTACTGCCAAGGCATTGGTTCCTCCTTCGGGTAGCATATATACGCTTCCAAATTGGTTCTGTATTTTTTTTAACATCTGGGACGTATGTTTGAAACGATACGATTCTCGAGAAATAAACTCCAGCTGCATATTTTGCGAAGCACAATACGCCAGCGTAGGGTTTTGCTGGAATTTTGTAGCCAACTCTTCACCGCGCACTAGTCCGATGGTTTTAAAACCCATTATTTTTCCTGCGGCAGCCGTAGCTACCAAATGATTGGAATACGCTCCTCCAAAAGTTAAAAGTGTGTGATGGTTTTGAGATTGGGCTTCCAATAAATTGTATTTGAGTTTTCTGTATTTGTTTCCAGAAATCTGAGGATGAATCAAATCCTCGCGTTTCACATATACTTCAAGCCCATACTCATCAAATACAGGATGAAAAAGCTTTTGGTTGATGGTTTGTAGTGGTTGAGAAAACATTGAACGTTTAAAGAATGTTCTTTTAAGACGTTAGCAAGGTACTTATTTCTTGGCTCATAAATTCCCCTGATTTGCTATCTTTACAAAAAAAGCTATGACTTTATTTAAAAAGATTCTTCCTTTAGAGGAAGGAGATTTTTATTTATCTCCCGAGGGATACAAAGTGTTTACTAAGCAATATCATTTGAAAAGAGGATACTGCTGTGAAAGCAATTGTAAGCATTGTCCATATGGGTATAAGCCTTAAGGTGGCATGATTGTTGTAAAAATGTGATGTGTATAAAAACATCCAAAATCAATCTCAAGTCACATACTGATGTGATCATTCAAAGATGTTGCATTTGACCATTAAAAAATTCATAAATACTAACCGATGAAAACAACCTTTTTTGTTCCCGTATTGATGTTGCTTGTTTTGAGCTCTTGTCAATCAATTCGTGTAGCTTCAGATTATGATAAAGAAGCCAATTTTACATCCTACAAAACGTATGCATTCTTAAAAAAAGGAATTGGTCAAGTTGAAATCAATGACTTGGATAAAAAACGGATTCTTAGATCAATTGAGAATGCGTTGATTACCAAAGGATTTTCTGCTTCCGAAAATCCAGACGTGCTCATTAATATTGCTACGGATTCACGTAAAAATATTTCCGTTGATCAGTACCCGCATGGATATTATGGTTTTGGGTATGGTTGGAGCCCTTTTTATGGAGCTTACTACAATAATAGCGTTCGAAGCAGCACAGAAGGGATTTTGTATATTGATGTTATTGATGCTAGCACCAAAAGTCTTGTTTGGCAAGGAAAAGGGATTGGTTATTTGAGTCAATCTTCCAAAGAACGCGACGCTCGTATTCAAGAATTTGTAACCCAAATTATGGAAGCTTATCCTCCACAAGTGAAAGCTAACAACTAATTTTCAATATATTTTTTGGCCATCGAAAGGGCCTCTTTAAGTCCGGCAACGTTTTTTCCTCCTGCGGTTGCAAAAAATGGCTGGCCACCACCGCCTCCTTGTATATATTTCCCCAACTCACGCACTACATTTCCAGCATTTAAATCGGAAGAAGCAACCAAATCCTTTGAGATGTAACAAGCCAACATTGGTTTGTCGTTTTGAACGGTTCCTAAAACCAAAAATAGGTTATTGTGTTCTTTACCCAAACCAAATGCTAAATCTTTCATTCCGTTAACATCCAAAGGCACTTGCGTTGCTAAAAACTGGATGTTGTTATACACTTCGAGTTTTGGAGTCAATTGAGCTTGCAACGCTTTGGCTAAGGTTTTTGTAACCGAATCCAATTGTTTTTTCAGAGCGCTATTTTCGCTTTGCAAATCTCCTACGGCTTTTTCAGGATTTTTTGCATTTTGTAGCAACACTTGCACTTTGTCGAGTACTTTGGATTGTGAATGAAAATGTTTTTTGGCGGCCTCACCAGTGATGGCTTCAATTCGGCGAACTCCAGAAGCAATCGCACTTTCAGAAGTAATGATACAATGCCAAAGTTCGGAAGTATTGGAAGCGTGTGTACCTCCACACAATTCCATAGATTCTCCAAACCGAATGGTACGAACAGTGTCTCCGTATTTTTCTCCAAACAAGGCAACAGCTCCCTCTTCAATCGCTTTTGCATAGGGAGTATTTCTTTTTTCTTCCAAAGGCAATTGCTCGCGAATTCGAGCATTGACAAATTGTTCTACTTGCAACAATTCATCGCTGCTTAATTTTGAAAAGTGAGAAAAGTCGAATCGGAAATAACCGCTGTGAACCATGGATCCTTTTTGTTCAACATGGTCACCCAATACAGCTCGCAAAGCTTGATGAATCAAATGTGTTGCAGAATGGTTACTAGCTGTAGCAGCACGTTGTTTTTTATCGACAACTGCTTGAAAAACGTTTTGTGGATTTTTAGGTAAATTTTTGGTTTGGTGAACAATCAAATTGTTTTCCTTTTTGGTATCAATGATATAAATCACATCGCCATTGGGAGCTTCCAAATATCCTTTATCGCCTACCTGACCTCCGCCTTCTGGGTAAAAAGGAGTTAAATTGAACACCAGTTGAAAAAGAACTCCGTTTTTTTTGGAATTTACTTTTCGATATCGGGTTATTTTTACGGGAGTCGATAACATATCATAGCCCACGAATTCCTCTTCGTTGTCTTCGCTTAGCACTACCCAGTCGTCAGTGGTTGTTTCGGTTGCTGCACGGGAACGTTCTTTTTGTTTTTTCATAGCAGCTTCAAAGCCAGCATGGTCTAGTTCAATTCCTCGTTCGCGTAATATCAAGGCTGTCAAATCAATAGGAAATCCGAAAGTATCATACAATTCAAAGGCTTTTTCACCCGACATCGTATTTCCTTGAATGGAGGTAATTACATTTTCCAAAAGCACCAATCCTTGATCCAAAGTTTTCAAAAACGATTGTTCTTCTTCTTTTATCACATTGGTTATTAAATTTCCTTGGGATTGAAGCTCAGCAAATGTTTCTTTGAGTTGCTGCGTGAGTGTGGGAACTAGTTTGTAAATAAACGGTTGTTTTTGATTCAAAAAGGTAAACCCGTAGCGAATTGCTCTTCGCAGAATTCTACGAATTACGTATCCAGCACCTGTATTGCTCGGGAGTTGGCCGTCGGCAATTGAAAAGGCAACAGCCCGAATATGATCCGAAATTACACGAATGGCAATATCGATTTTTTCATCTTCTCCGTATCGGTGGCGCGTTATGGTTTCGACCTCACGAATTAAAGGAGTAAAAACATCGGTGTCATAATTGGATTGAACGCCTTGGAGCACCATACACAAGCGTTCGAATCCCATACCAGTATCCACGTGTTGAGCAGGAAGTTTTTCAAGACTTCCATTGGCTTTTCGATTAAATTCCATAAAAACCAAGTTCCAAATCTCAACCACTTGAGGGTGGTCTTGATTGACAAGCGTTGCACCCGCTATTTTTTTTCTGTCAGCTTTCGAACGAATATCAACATGTATTTCTGAACAAGGACCGCAAGGACCTTGATCTCCCATTTCCCAAAAATTATCTTTTTTATTTCCCATCAAGATACGATCCTCAGGCACAATGGATTTCCAGTAATCGTATGCCTCTTGATCTAGTGAAAGTCCGTCAGCGGAATCCCCTTCAAAAACAGTTACATATAGCGAATCTTTGTCTATTTTAAGAACATCCGTCAATAATTCCCAAGCCCATTCAATGGCTTCTTTTTTAAAATAGTCCCCAAAACTCCAGTTTCCCAACATTTCGAACATTGTGTGGTGGTAAGTATCCATCCCCACTTCTTCAAGGTCGTTGTGTTTGCCTGAAACTCGCAAGCATTTTTGAGTATCACAAACTCGAAGGTTTTTGGGGTTTTTATTGCCCAAAAAGTACTCTTTGAATTGATTCATCCCCGCATTAGTAAACATCAATGTAGGGTCGTTTTTAATCACCATTGGAGCTGAAGCAACTACTTGATGTTTTTTGGATTCAAAAAAAGCTAAAAATTGTTGGCGTACCTCTTGGGATTTCATAAAAATTGGAATCGATTGTTCGTATTGGTCATGCTAAAAAACATTTTTTTTATATTTGTAAAACAACTGAGAATAAAGCGCGTGTTAAACGAATAAGATTGTGTAAAAATAATATATTTTAACGAATGTCAAAGGCAAAGTATTATTTCGATTCAGAGAGTCTTTCCTATCGAAAAGTAGAGTCCAGTAATGTACGAAGAGTTAGAAATTTTTTGGCCTTTTTGGTGGCTTCGTTCTTCTTTGGTGGATTGATTTTATTATTTCTTATAAATTCTCCCATTATCAACACTCCGACTGAATTGGCTCAAGCTCGAGAGTTGGAAAATTACAAATTACAGTTTGAACTATTGGACAAAAAAATGGATCAAATTGAGAGCGTATTGACCAATCTTCAAGATCGCGACAACAATATTTATCGAATTATTTTTGAAACCAATCCTATTCCCGATGATGTTCGAAAGGCAGGTTTTGGAGGAATCAATCGCTACCAAAACTTGGAAGGATATAACAATTCGAATTTAGTTATTGAAACCACTCGACGATTGGATATATTATCGAAACAATTGGTTGTTCAGTCCAAATCGTTGGATGAAATTCACCGATTGGCCAAAGACAAAGAAGCCTTATTGGAGGCGATTCCATCTATACAACCCATCAAAAATGAGGATGTAATCCGTATGGCTTCTGGTTTTGGTTATCGCACCGATCCGTTTACCAAAAAAAGGAAAAAACACAAAGGAATGGACTTTTCTGCCAAACGAAACACGCCCGTTTATGCTCCTAGCGATGGTGTAGTAACTCGTGCAGACAGTCGCTCTTCAGGATACGGAAAACACATTCGAATCAGTCACGGATTTGGGTATACAACCTTGTATGCTCATTTAAACAAATACAACGTTCGCCGTGGTCAAAAAGTAAAACGAGGAGAAATCATTGGCTATGTGGGAAGCACTGGGCGATCCAAAGCTCCTCACCTCCATTATGAAGTGTTTAAAGACAAGGTACAAGTCAATCCTATCCATTTCTACAATGGGAATTTGACTGCAGCAGAATACGATGAGCTATTAGCATTGTCTAGTATTGAAAATCAATCGTTGGATTAATGAAAACCCAACAACTTCCAGAAAAGTTATACTACAGTATTGGAGAACTTGCTGCTTTTTTAGACGTAAAAACTTCGTTGATACGTTATTGGGAAAAGGAGTTTGACATCCTTAAACCTAAGAAAAACGCTAAAGGAACGCGTCGTTTTAGCGCTAAAGATGTCGAACATTTGCGTACCATTTATCACTTGGTAAAAGAAAAAGGATTTACGCTAGAAGGTGCCAAAAGCTATCTCGAACACGGTGAAAGTGCTACACTCAAAGCCGTTCGAAGATTGGAAAAAATAAAGTCTATCCTACAAAAATTAAAGGACGAACTTCCTTGATTTTATTTTTTTCTGAGAAAAATATCGACTGGAACTCCTTCAAAATCAAAAGCTTCACGAAGTTTGTTTTCTAAAAAGCGTTTGTAAGGTTCTCTTATATACTGCGGAAGATTACAGAAAAACGCAAATTGAGGATAATGGGTGTGCAATTGTGTGCAAAACTTGATTTTAACATATTTTCCTTTGTAGGCAGGTGGAGGATTTCTCTCAATGACCGCCAACATCACATCGTTTAGTTTTCGTGTTGGAATTCTTTTTTCTCTTCGCTGATAGGTTTCGACAGCGGTTTCAATTGCCTTAAAAATTCGTTGTTTGGTTAAGGTTGAAATAAATACAATGGGGACATCGGTAAAAGGTTCCAATTCTTTTCGGATAGTTAGTTCGAATTCTTTGGTACTAGCATGATTTTTATCGACCAAATCCCATTTGTTAACCAAAATAACAATGCCTTTGTGATTACGCGCGGCAAGCCAAAAAATGTTTTTAACTTGAGAATCAAAAGTTCTTGTGGCATCAAAGACCAACATACATACATCGGCGTATTCAATGGTTCTGAGCGCTCGCATTACCGAGTAAAATTCTATGTCTTCTTTAACTTTGGCTTTGCGTCGAATTCCTGCCGTATCGACAAGATTGAATTCAAACCCAAATCGATTATAGGTAGTATCAATACTATCACGAGTGGTTCCTGCTTGGTCGGTTACTATGTATCGATCTTCTCCAATGAGCGCATTAATAAATGACGATTTTCCAGCATTGGGGCGTCCAACAACAGCAAATCGTGGGAGTTCTGTTTCACTAACTTCAGGTTGTTTGGGCATCATAAGTACCAAATCATCCAACAACTCTCCTGTTCCACTTCCATTAACAGCAGAAATGTGGTGTGTTTTGTCAATTCCTAACGCGAAAAACTCCACGGTGTCGGCTACTCGTTGCGTATTATCCACTTTATTTATAGCCAATAAAATGGGCTTGTTAGAGCGGTGCAACAAACGGGCAACATCTTCATCCATTAAAGTGACACCTGTTTCGACATCCACCACAAAAATAATCACATCGGCTTCTTCAACAGCGATCTCAACTTGCTTATCGATTTCTTTTTCAAAGCTATCGTCGCCTCCTAAAACATAACCCCCGGTGTCGACAACCGTAAACTCAACGCCGTTCCAGTCCGATTTTCCATAATGACGATCACGGGTTACTCCGCTAACAGCATCGACAATGGCTTCACGTCGTTGAATCAAACGATTAAATAATGTTGATTTTCCAACATTTGGGCGTCCTACAATAGCAACAATGGCACTCATGGGTTCTAAAAATTTGGTTCAAAAATACGGTTTAATCTGCTAACTTATGGAATTACTTTTGGTGATACCCAAAGCGTTTGAGTTGCTGGATATTGGATCGCCAATCTTTATTCACCTTAACATACAATTCGATATGTACTTGCTTACCAAAAAAGGCTTCTAAGTCTTTTCGAGCTTGCATTCCTACCTTTTTTAAGGCGGCTCCTTTATGACCAATAATAATTCCTTTTTGGGTAGAACGCTCTACCATAATATTGGAGCGAATGCGTATCAAGGTTGGCGTTTCCTCAAAAGATTCTGTTTCAATTTCTACCGCATACGGAATTTCTTTACTGTAATTGAGTAATATTTTTTCTCGAATGTTTTCATTGACAAAAAAACGTTCGGGCTTGTCGGTCAATTGATCTTTGGGAAAATACGGAGGGTTTGAAGGCAATAAAGCCACAATTCGATCAAAAAGCTCGGAGATTTGAAATTTTTCGGTAGCAGAAATGCACCAAACTTCGGCGTTAGGAACTTGTTCTTTCCAGTAGTCAACTTGAGTTTCGAGCTTTGCTTGATCGGCAGTGTCAATTTTGTTAATGACCAAAAGCACGGGGCGTATGGTAGCTGTAATTTTTTTAAAAAACTGAGGGTCTTTCAGAGCCTTTTCACCAATTTCAATCATATAAATGAGTACATCGGCGTCTTCAAACGCATTTTTAACAAAATCCATCATAGAATTTTGTAATTGATAGGCTGGTTTTATGACTCCTGGTGTGTCTGAAAACACGGCTTGAAAGTTATCTCCATTTACAATTCCGAGGATACGATGCCGGGTGGTTTGGGCTTTTGAGGTAATAATTGAGAGTTTTTCACCCACAAAAGCATTCATGAGCGTTGACTTTCCTACGTTCGGATTCCCTATAATGTTAACATATCCCGCTTTGTGCATGCTGCAAAGGTACAATTCGGAATTTTAATGCTTGATTGTTTTTGCTAGAAATATTAAATGTTGTAATTTTGCCCCTCACATCGCGGGATAGAGCAGTAGGTAGCTCGTTGGGCTCATAACCCAAAGGTCGCAGGTTCGAGTCCTGCTCCCGCTACTAAATGAGACTCAAGCACTTTTTGTGTTTGGGTCTTTTCTTTTTTAGTGTCGTAAGTTTTTGAAAAAGAACTGGTTAAGTCGAATAAAATGTTCAATTTACTGGTTCGACATTCCTTGTTTTTCATTGAA
>JAQWSC010000006.1 GCA_029243385.1 Flavobacteriaceae bacterium
ATTAAAGATTTGAGGTAGTTTTAGAAAAAAACCATGACCTACTTTTTCTAAAAGTGCAGTAGTGACGGTACTTCATTTTATAGCAATGCCTTACAATTTAAAAATAGCTACTTTATATTGTTAAATAAAAAAGCCACTGAAATTCAGTGGCTTTTAAAAATATTAATAATGTTAGTGCATTATTTCTTTAAAAACTTCTTAACGGAATAACCTGGAGTTTCCAAAAAGTAAAGACCTGCATTTAGGTTGCTTACGTTAATGGACTTTCCATTGAATTCTTGAGTATGTACTTTTGCTCCTGATATTGAATAAATTGAAATTTGACTACCGGTATCCAAACCTGTTATTCCAAGCTCATTTTGAACAGGATTTTTTATAATATTAAATTCCAGAATTGTGGGAAACTCATTTGACAAAGTGTACCCTGACATTGTGACCTTAGAAATATTTAAATTTTCAATTGACTGTGTTGGATCTGTAATTGTCTGAGATTTCATAAAGCCATAAACACCTGTAGATTTAGCGGCACTAACTAAATCATCGCTAACAAATGCTGTAGTTGATTGATATGCCGCCATTGCTGTTTCTGAACCATCAGTTAAATTGAATAGTTGCCCATATATTTCGGAAGTTTGTCCATCATTTCCTAATTCCAGAGTTACTTCCAGTGCAAGATCATCCCCTTGACAATCAACTATTGGTAGCTTGGGATTACCTGTTAATTTTGTGCCGAAGTTTTGAAACAACATTAAGGATCCCCCAGGATTAAATGAATTATCTTGAGTTGTCATTATATAAATAGTGTTCTTAACAGTCGGATCCCCACCATTAATGTCTGCATCACTAATAAAACCTATTTCAAATAATGCTAATGTATTTTCTGGGGCAACTGAACCAGTGAAATCAAACTCAACTCTAAACTTTATTTGATCCCCTGTAACACCAATAAATGGCTTACCCCATGCGGCACGCCTGTTTGAAAATGGGGTGTATATTTTTCCTATAGAAGTGTTAACATTCCATGTATTAGCTTCGAAAGTTGAGTACCAATCTGTTTGATTATAAAGGGGACCATCAGCAAAATTTTCAGCTTCAGTAAAATTTACTGAGAACTGAGCATTTAGTGCTGTTGCACTTAAAATTATTGTAAAGAATATGTATACATTTCTCATAATTGTTTGTTTTAAAATTTATTCAAATTTAACTTAGGTAGAAACAAATTGTAGTCACAAATGTTCTAAAGTGTTGAACAAATCGTCAAATCCTAGGGCTTGGGCTTTTAATAAGTTTCCATTGCTGCATCTTGGGTGTGTGTATGGAGTTTATTTGTTCTAAAAGTTGGCGCTTTCTTTTTTCTAAAGAATCTATTTTTGGTAGTGTCTCAAAATAGCTGTCCATACTCCTTTTGATGTAGTCATAATAGGGCTTGCCCTCAATGCGTTTAAGTTTTTTGGCTAAGTGCTTATGCTTTAGACTTATTTCTTCGGGACCTGTATAATCATTAAGATAACTGTGTCGTATAAAGGCAACTGTACGACGCTGGTATTGTGTTTGTCGATAGGCAGTACACAAACGCTTTATTTCTTGCGCCTGTATGTATTGCGGTGTGTTTTTATATTGGCTAAGATTAATTCCATTCTTTAAATCGTAGGCATCAAAAGTTCCTATGTGTTGATTATCAATATACAAGTCATAATTTTTATTAGGTAAGCCTTCTGCTTGAAAAAGTTGCTGGTTATACAGTTCTTTAAAAGCGGTCAATGATAATGCCTCGTTAAGATTCCTTCCAAGAGGGAACGGCAAACTCATTTCAAGAGTCTGAAAGGAAATTAAGCTGTCTGAAAACTGTGCATTTTGAAGGCTTAGGTTTTGCACACGTATTTCTTGCTCATCTTGGTTTGCATCAATAGCTATTTTAGAAACCACTACAGGCGCTTCTAGTTTTGAAATAATTTCACAAAACATGATAAAATGCCCTGTTGTTCCGGGATGCACCCTGTCGTTTCCAATAATGGTAAACAAAGAATCTTTTTTAAGTTCACGCTTCATAATACTTTTCATGGGCGTGTTTAAATCAATTACTAGTGCGTCATGTTTTTCACCTAGTTTTTTAATGTGATTCGAGCATTCAATAAGCGCATCATTGCAGCCTAAGTTGTTTTCTTTTTCAATTTTAGAGTATTGGTCGTAAATAGAGGGCGTTAACAAAATGGGTATTATACCATTTTCGATTATTTTTTCCGCTAATAATGTAGTATTTCGCTTGTAGTTAGCTAAGGCATTAACTCTTTGTTTCAAAGTTTTATCACTTGCCTTTCCCTCGAAATACAAAGTGCGACTCACATCGTTCATACCTGTCATCAGAAACACATGTGTTGGTTTATGCTTCATCACGTCTTCTTCAAAACGAGCCAGCATACCGCTGGCGTTATCTCCAGAAATTCCGCAATTGTGAAAAGAAAGGTTCAACGATGGATGACGAGTTGCGTAAAATAGTTGTAAAAATTCATGATATTGGCCACCATGGGTTATGCTATCGCCTAGAAAACAAATAACATCGCCATTTTTAAAAAATGAGGTTTGATTTTCTTGGGCATAAATAGTGTTGAGGTAAAAGAAAAAAAAGATATAAAAGAAAGAAAAATGACGCACGCTAAGTTGATTTATTCAATTACAAGCTTGGCATAAAGGTTTTCTGAGCTGACTATATAAACACCAACAGCTAATTGGTCAATTTCGATGTAATTTCCGTCATAAACAGTTCGATGGATTTCTTTACCGGTTAAGTTGTAAAATCTAACTTCTTTACCCAAATGTTTTTTATCGAGATAAACAATGCCATTCGATGGGTTTGGATAAAGTATTAATTTGTTTAGCGCTTTGGGTTCAATTAATTTTTCTAACGACAGCGCGTTATTATCGTAGGTTTCCGTAACTAAAATCAACGAACTTAAATGTCCACCTGAGTCTGGAAACGAAAGGGCCACAGAAGTTGAAGCTTGTAAACTTCCCACAGGAACATCAATCTCGATCATTCCAAAAAAGTCATCTCTGTTGGCTTGATCATACCCCTTCCAATTGGTAGGAACGCTAAGTGTTTGTCCATTAACCACTACTGTGGGTGATTTTGACTTATCGTGTTTTCTCCCAATACTCATACGTAAGGTAGCATATCCAACTAAGGACGTTGGTACATTAGAAAACGTGTATACCATGGATGAATTGGCGGTGATTGCTTGAACCGTTGATTCATTGTTATTGCTGTAATGTCGGTTCAAAATAAGTGCATTGTCATAGCTAAAAGTAGTATCGTATGTATATTCTAACACAACTGTCTCATTCACCTTTAAATTGTACTTTTCTAAGACGGACGATATTGTGTGATCTGTAAATTGTGCTTCCTCTTCAGGATTGACAATCAAGGATTTTATAAGCACATCGGATATGATCGCATTTGACAGACTTTGTATTGCTAATGAAACAGATTGGTCAAAATCATCTAGGTTATTTAGTGCTACATACAGTTTATTTCCATCTCTAAAACCTTGAACTTGAACGTCGGGATTGTTAGACTTTATTTCAATTCGATCGCCAGAAACGTTTTTCCATAGTTCGTAAAAGTAAATACGATCTGTATATTCCCAACTTGTTATTTGATCTTTTGGAACACCAAAAGGAATGGGTTTAAAGAGGACCGCTTTGTATGGTAAATTATTGTTAGCTTCTGTAATGTGCCATGTTGATTTTCCTGTGGTAAAAGGAATAACAAGCTCAGTAATATCTTGACGCTCAAACAAGCCAAAAAGCATCGCGTTTTGAGATCGTATTGATTGAATGTTGCTTATGTTGGAATAGGTTGATCCCACAATGCCCCCAAACTCAGAAATCACATGCGGTTTGACTGCTCCCCATTTTTCATAACTATAAGATTCTATTAAATCCAAAACCGCCTCCATATTGCATCCCGATCGTTTGGTGTCTTGTCCCACTTGGTTTACTCCATCGTATAGGTGCGTTGAAAAAGCATCCATATCTGCACCTGCAATGTCCATAAACATTTTCATGTTGTCATTCCAAACAGCAAAGTTATTTTTTTCAAAAGAGGGCCAAGCTGCAGCATAACCAATGACTTTCATATTTGCTAACTCGGGTGTAGCATGAATTTTACTTCCTATTTCTTTGAATACTTGAGCCATTTCTTGTTTTACCCGATTTTCAGCAGATTCTGTCCAGTCGGGTTCTGGATAAAAGTCTCGTGCGTGAACAAAAGGCTCATTCATAGGTTCGTAAAATTCAGGTCTAAAATTGACACCTACAAAATCCTTAAAATACTCAACTACCCAATCGGAAAGGGTTGTTAAATTTATTCCTTCCTCGTAAATATTATAGGGGTGTTCGGTTCCAATATATCGGTTTACCTCTCTAATTTCATTCGTTCCAGATTTTGGGCTTGGGTATACACCGACTTGTCCTTGTTCTTGAACTGCTTTAGCTGCAGGTCCCCAAAAACCTCTTCCGTGATTAGTTGCATTGTAGTCTATAAAAAAATTAGGCTCAATATCAGAACCCCCGGTTGAATGAAGGTTGAAATACTTTCCTCTATCAAGGGTTGAAATATCACCCAAGTATCTTTTAACGGCAGGATTGATACTGATGGATGAATAAGCAGTTACAGATACTTGGGTTACGTTTACATCAGAAAGCGACGAATCGTTGCCGAGATTTGCTGAACCAAAATAAGGGTAAATGTTCGATGTAGCAGCTGCGAAAATATCCGCCTGCACTCCCACATAAGAACCTAAATTACTTTCTGTTGCATCTGTCACATTTATTAGTTTTGCAGAAATAGTAGAGCTGGAGGCATTTGCTCCAAGAATAAGAGTTACCTCGACAGCTAGAGCATCACTGGCATTTGTGTTTTGACAGTCTTGAATGGTTAAATAGGCATCGGTTGTAAGACCAGAGGCATCATTATCATCCCTTAAATGGAGAATAGAGCTTGAATAATTTGTTGGATCAACTCTTGTCGATAAATAAACTTTATTTGATGTAAAAGCGGCACTAACATCACTAGCAGTTCCAAAACCAAAATTCATCAGTGGATTGTTTTGCGCTGTGAATGTTCCCGACATATTGAAATCCACCCTAAGAGTAATTGCATCACCAATATCAGATAAGGCAAATCCTTGTTGCCAAGCTGCTCGTTTCCAATTCCCTGTAGTAGAAACCATCCCCGATTGGGTGTCAACAACCCAAGTAACTGTTTGGTTACTTGAACTCCAATTCGTTTGATTGTAAAGCGCTCCATTTGTAAACCCCTCTTGAGCAGTAAAGTTCACTACATTTTGTGCATTTGTAAAGAACGAAAAGCAGTACACAAAAATCAGTAGTTTAAAATAATAATGTTTCATTCACTTAATATTTAACATCCAATATTAATGTGCTCAAATGACCTCCACTATCTGGAAAACTAATGTGAACATTATTATTTTCTTTAATTAGCTCGACGGGAACGGGGATTTCTATAGCACCAAAGAATTTCTTTCGATTTGCTTGATCATATCCTTTCCAATTAAACGGTACTGGGATATTGACACCATTTATTTTAATTAACGGACGTTTGGATAAATCATGCGTTCGACCAATACTCATAGATAAACTTGCTTCAATAACATCTGATTTAACCTCATTGAAAACATAGGCTATCTTTTTATGAGCTTCTATTGGAGCAAGAAACTCTTTCGAATAATACCTAGTTTCCGTTACTTTCTTCGATAAATTAAGTGGTTTTTTTAGTGAATATGTCAAAACTATAGTTTCTGCTACATTTAAAAAAAATTCACTTGGAATTGATGGAACTATTGTTTCGAAGTAATGTGGCAAATCGTCCTCAAACACAGTTAATGATTTTACATAGATACTTTGAACGCTATTTTCAACTCCGTTGAGTTGAAAATTAATTTTTTGTGGACTTTCAGCTAAATTATTTAACGCAATATAAAGCTGTTTGTCATGAGTAAAGGCCTGCACTTGTATGTCTGGGTTAGAGGTGGTAACAAAAACGCGTTTGCCCTTTACGTCTTTCCATAAATCATAAAAATGAATTCGATTGGTGTACACCCAACCCGAAATTTCGCTTTTTGGAACGCCCATGTTTTCAGGACGCCAAAGAACCGCTTTGTAGGGTAAAAAATTATTCTGTTTTGTTATATGCCAACTGGCCTCATCTGTGTTAAATGGAATCGAAATTTCCAAGCGATCTTCTCTGTCCATCAGCCCAAAAATCATTGCGTTTTGTGAACGAATGGACTGCATGTTACGGATAAGTGTAAATTCCTTTTTGACAATACCACCGTATTCCGTTATGGCATGGGGCTTCACAAAGCCCCAGCGGTTAAAGCTATAAGTTTCTATCATATCCATGATGGCTTCGTTATTGCTTCCTTGGCGCTTATTGTTTTGCCCCGCTTGATTTACTCCATCGTAGAGGTGATACGATATGGCGTCCATCTCATTACCTGCGATATCCAAAAAGAGGCCCATATTTGTTTCCCAGTTGTTGAAGTCTTTTAACTCAAAGGAAGGCCATGCAGCTCCATACCCCATTACTTTCATGTTTTTTAAGGTGGGTTCTGCGTGTATTTTTGCAGCAATAGCTAGATACATTTTCGACATTTCAGTTTTGACACGTAATTCAGCCTCAGGATCCCAGTCTTTTTCGCTATAAAAATCTTTTGCATGTACAAAAGGCTCATTCATGGGCTCGTACCACAATGGACGTGCCTTCTCGTCCATATTTTTAAAATATTGCACAGCCCAATCAGAAAAGCCCTCAATATCAACACCTTCTTTATATAAATTTCGCGGGTGCTCTGTAGCAACAAAGCGTTTTACAGACTTAATTTTTTTTCCTTTTTTTTCTTTTGCTTTAGGGTAAACCCCAACTTGCCCCTTTAATTTTTTTGCATCAATGCCTGGGCCATAAAAACCTCTTCCTGATGGTGTAACATTATATTCTTCATAAAAAGATTTATGTATAGGCTTATTCGCAAATGGAGCTGAGTGAATCACAAAATACTTTGATCGATCTAACTCTGAAACATCTCCAATAAAACGTTGTATCGAAACATCCACTGTAACCAGGTTTTCCTGACTAAAAGCTGATTGGAAACATAAAATTAGAAAAAATAAGTACTTCAAAATTTGAAATTGTTCTTTACTCGTAAATCACTCTGGAGTGTAAACTTTGACATCATCGATGTAAATAACTCCCTTCTTTTGATACCTGAAAGCAACAAAATAATTTCCAGTCTCTGGCGCTGTCCATACCTTGTTTGCCTCTTTATTAATAGTTATCCATTCCCCTCTTGGTAAATCTGACATTCCTGTCCAAAATTGGGTGCTAGGAAATGGTGCTTCAGAATAAAATATCCAGGGCCCAATAGATCCATCGGAATAAGAGGAATCAATCCAAACTTTAAATTCCAAAGTGACCTTTTGGCCTTGATCTAAATGAAAAAGAGATCCCTCATTCCAACTCCATGCTCTTGTCCATTTGCCATCTTCAGTTGCTTCCATTCGCATACTGTATAAACCAGTTGCTGCCTTTTCGTCTGTAAAGCTAATCTCACTTGATGCTAAATTATCAGATGCTGCTGACCATCCAGACCCTCCATCTTCAAACCCATAAATATTGTTGTTTGCAATGTTTTGAGGAAAATATAAACTTACCATTTGGTCATCAAACGACTCTGCTGGAATGTCGTTAACACGAGTTAAAACACCCTCACTGTCATTATACGAAAGGTATGCTGTTTTATCACTTTTGATGTTTATCTCAGTTTCAATATCCACAATTCTGTTATCATCAGAGTTGATAGACACCTTTAATATTACATATTCCACTCCATTTTCATCAGCCAAAGTAAAATGTGGTAGTAGATCTTCAGATGAATTTAATGGGAGGTCATAAGACAGTTGAATTACACCACTTTCATCTTCTGTAATACTTTTAATCGTTGGTGGATCAATATTTTCAATTACATTGATATAGCTTTCGAGATGTAAGGTATCTTTCGCTCCTTCTGGAAACTGACGCCAACTGACTAGCGTTAAATCATAGACACCTATTGATGGGTAGGAAACACTAATGTTCTTAACAAGTTCGTCTTCGTCAACACTGATTCCGCCTGCTGAAGAAGGCTCACCGCTGGGCAGGGTCCATTTTCTGCGATTTGGCGCTCCCAAAGAAGCATCCTTAAAGTTAATTGTTCCACCTTCATACATCGTTATTTGCTCGGGTTTAATTTCAGAAAAACCTGATTCAATTGACGTAATTTCGAGTTTGGTTTGAATGTGATCCAAAACAGTCACGTTAAAGGTCGTGTCTAGCGTTATGGAGTCAACTTCAAAATCAGATTTTAAGTTAACTTCATAATTTCCTGGCTCAAAAAAACGAACATGGATCAAATCTAAATTTTTTGAAGTATAAATTTTTCCTTTTACCGAAGCATTTAAGTTTGGTGTTTCTCCATCCAAATTAGTTATTGTCGATGATACGGGTAACGTCCATGAACGGCTTGTCACTCCTTTGGACAAATCGGCAAAAGAAGTCATATTTCCGCGCTCAATTCGCTTATTGCCTGACGCGACAGCAACAGCGTCAGAAAATTGATTTGCTTCGGGTGTGTCATAATCCTTTTCACAAGAAAGCACTACCACCATAACAAGAAAGAAAATCGCTGTATTGTTGATATATTTTTTCATCACTTGATTTTGTTTAAACTCATTTATTTTTTTCATATTATTAGTCTAAAAAGTCTGGATTTGAGTTCAATTCTGCTGCAGGAATTGGGAAATAATCATGTGCTTCTGGACTATAAACTTTTGCAGCTTCAACAAATTCTTTTATCTTTTTTAATGATCCGTGAACTGCAGAATCGTATTCGTAAAGTACTTTGCCATCTATTGTATAGGATTTAGCTGCCAATCGCTCGTATTGTTCTTTAACTTTTCCCCAACGCGTAAGGTCTTCCCAACGTATATCGTGTCCCTCAAACATAAGTTCAAGAGGGCGTTCGACCCACATGATGTGCTCCATTAAGGAATCAGTATCATAATCTGCTTCGGTCAAAGGAAGTACTCCTGCACGAGTACGAATGGCGTTTACCATATCCAATGCTTCTGTAAAGTCGCCTGCAGTTTGTAGGAGACATTCTGCGTACAACAACATAACATCAGCCAAACGAATAACGCGCTCATTAATTCCAGAGACACTTTGATCGCTTTCAAGCGGTAGATGCCAGTTTTGAAATTTCTTTAAATACGACGCTTCACTGTTGTTGTATGCTCCTCCTGTATTTGACGGAAGTTGATACATAGTCGTATTATCATCATCAGCGATAGCTACGGATACCGATGTCCGAATCGAGTACTGAGCCGTTCCCGTTCGTGAAGCATTAATCGGATTTGTCATATCCATGATGTCATTTTTAAAAAGCATGGTCATGTAATAGGAAGGCATAACAGTTCGATACCCACCTCCCTGAGTTGTTGCTAAACCAATTGCTCTATTAGTGGCCTCTGAGCCCGTAGGTCCGTCTTGAGCACCAAATGAAGTTCCTGGCTTAGCATCGATAGAGAAGGCTACCTCAAAAATAGACTCACTGTTAAACTCGTGCTCCTCATCAAAATTATCGCCAATATTTGCGGTTAGTTCATACAAATTGCTGTTGATAATTTCCTTAAAATAATCTCTAGCACCGCCATAATTTTTTTCGTTTAGATGCAGCTTAGCAAGCATGGCCGTTGCAGCACCCCAAGTGGCTCTTCCCAAGTCAGCACTATCGTCATAAGACTGTGGTAAATTTTGATATGCATACTCTAAATCTTTAAGAATAAGCGCATATACTTTACTCGCTGGAGATGGTTTTTTATAAAAATCATTTCTCATCTCAGGAACATCAGTGTGAATGATGACACTGCCACCGTTATACCCTCTGTATAGCGAATTGTAAAAGAATGCACGTAAAAACCTCGCCTCAGCTTCAATTTGCGTACTAACAGCTGAACTCATCTCTATATTGCCTAAATTCGATAAAACTTGATTGGCCCGATAGATGCCAATATATGCATCACGCCAACGAAGACTAACAATTTCTGTGTTCTCATTATATGTAAGTGTATTTAAGCTAATGGCGTTAGCGTTCCAATTATTGGGTCGGCCAATATCAGAACGTACGGGATGTTGAATAGCTGAGGAGCCGCCCAACATTCCTTGCAATTGTAACGCAGCATAAGTCGCTATTAATCCCTTTTGGATATCGTCCTCTGATGACCAAAAAGAAGCTGCACTTAGATCATTGGGATTTTCAATGTTAAGATAATCCTCATCACAACTAGAAAAGAAAAGGATTACAACTATCAATAAAGTGTATGTGTTAAATAATTTCATTTGTGGTTGTTTAATCGTTAGAATGAAATGGATAATCCGGTTAGGTATGTAGCAGAAACAGGATAATTTCCTCTATCCAGTCCACCAGTAAAGGGGTTGTTGCTGCCAACTTCAGGATCGAAACCTGTATAATCAGTAAATGTAATTGGATTTTGAGCGCTTACATAGATACGTAGTTTGTCAACGCCTATTTTTTTGAGAATATCTTCTTTAAGCGAATAACCTAGAATGATGTTTCGCACACGCAAGAATGAACCATCCTCAAGGAATAAGTCTGTTGATGTTTGTATATTCGGATGTTCAATGTTCGAACGTGGTGTGGGAATATTGGACGTTGGATTAACATCCGTCCAACTATATACCAAGTCTCTATGGCGTTTCATGCTGTAAGCAAATTGTTTTGAACCGTTGTAAATCGTGCTTCCCTCTACGCCATATAACTGAACAGATAGATCAAAAGCCTTATAGTCCATATCGATAGTAAATCCATATTCAAAGTCTGGCTGGTAAGAGCCTTTAAATACTTTATCGTCTGCTGTAAGTGCTCCATCGTCATCAGTATCCACATATCGTAAATCTCCTTTTTGAGCGGTAGGAACCAACTCCTGATAAGTACTTAGCTCTGCGTCTGTTTTAATGGTTCCAGCTGTTTCATAAACCTTAAATGCTCCTACAGGCAACCCGGCCTCAAGCACCGCAACAGGTTCTGTTTGTCCAGTTCGGACTATATTTGGGTAACCATCGAAAATAAATTCATCTTCTCTTGATAGGCTAATTACTGTATTTTCATTTTTGGTAAATGTCGCACCAAACTTGACACGAACATCACCAAAATCTTGATTTAAGTGACCTGCGATTTCGACTCCCTTGTTTTGAAGGTTTCCAACATTGGTCAGGAATCGATCATAGGTTTGTCCGCTAACAGGCGTAGAACCGGCAGAGATTGGCGGAATGATAGCCAACAACATGTCTTTTTTATCTTGCTCGTATATATCAATTACTAAACCTGCTTTGCCTCGCTGAAAGTCAAGATCGATACCATAATTTTTACTGATATTGGATTCCCACTTTAGGTTAGGATCTGCATATCCCGGTTGGGTCATACCCGGCACCAGATTGCTTCCAACACCTAATGGATAGTCAACATTTGAAATAACAACTGGACTATAGGCGTAAGGTGGTATTCTGTCACTTCCTGTGGTTCCATAACCAAAACGTATTTTAGCCATGGATATTTTGTCTTTTAAACTTCCAAAAAACGGCTCGTTTGATAAGTTCCATGCACCTGAAATAGATGGAAACAGTCCGTAACGTTCTGAGGTTCCAAAATTACTCGACCCGTCGCGACGTATCACTGCCGTCAACATATACTTCCAATTATAATTATAGTTTATCCTACCTATGTATGAAATACTATTGGTTTTATTGATAAAGTGTGTGGCTACAATTGGCTCTCCGTTGCCTAGCACAGGTGTGATATTATTAGATATGTTATCAGCACCAGTTCTATAAAATTCATAAGAGGTCTTTTCGTATGTATTTCCTAAAAGAATTTTAACATGGTGTTTATTAAAACTCTTGTTGTAATTCAAAGTAAATTCAGCAATACTTCTGTTGTTGGTGCCATCTCCAAGTCTGAGCTGGGCATTGTAGTTACTTGCCGTGGGGTTTTCTACGCCTTCTTCATTGTAAATTAGAAAGCTTGGATTAAAAAATCGATCTTTTTTACTGTAATAAGATTTACCAAGATTTGCACCAAGTTTTAATCCGTCGATTACTTCATAATTTAAGCGTACATTTCCGTTAAATGAATTGATATTGGTTTCATTTTGTTGCTTGAGTTTACCTGCAAAATTTGAAATATTCTCAGGACTTGTACCACCAATGGTAAAGCTTTCACTGCTCGCATCTAGAGGTCTTCGATATGGCTGAAGTCGAATGGCGTCATAAATAAGCGCATAGGGTTCTTTGTTTTGATCGCTAATATTAACACTCAGGTTTGCTTGTGCGCTAAACTTATTCTTTTTAAAATAAGTATTAGACCGTAAAGAATATTTTTCGAAGTCCGAGTTATACAAGGATCCGTCTTGACAAAAATAAGTGGCAATAACATTGTATGTGAGTCCATTTTTACCACCGCCTACACTCACTGAATGATTTTGAATAGGCGCCATATCTACCTGTAGGTCACCCATCCAGTCAGTATTATACAATAAGCCGTCTTTATTAAATTCAAGGGGATCAAACGTGTTGGTTTCTTGGTATCGATACAATATATCGTTGATGTATAAAGACTCTGATGTATTCGCCAATGCGATTCCAGAATTTATATTTTGCATACCATAATACGAATCCAAGCTTACTTTCATTTCGCCTTCTTTTCCTTTTTTGGTAGTGATTAGAATCACACCTCCGGAAGCTCTGGATCCATAAATAGATGCGGATGCACCGTCTTTTAAGACCTCTATTGACTCTATTTCTTGTGGAGTAATGTTTGGATTTTCGATATAGGTAACTCCATCAACAACGTATAAGGGTCCAGAACCACCTTCCTGAAATGAGGTGATACCACGGATGGTTATTTGAGCATTCTCTCCTGGTGCTGAATTGCCTTGACGTACGCTAACACCTGCCATTCTTCCCTGTAAGGACGATGCGAAATCGGAGGTTGCTGTCTTAATAATATCTTCAGATTTTACAGAGGCAACTGCGCCTGTGAGTTCTCGTTTTTTCATAGTTCCATAACCGACAACGATCACTTCGTCTAACCCAGTAGTACTGGTTTCCATAACAACATTATGGGTTGTTTGGGAAACCAAAACCTTGGTTTCCATCATGCCTATATAAGTAAATACGAGCGTCAAGCCATCCGGAACTTGTATCGAATAAAAACCATCAAAATCTGTGGAAGACCCCATATCTGTCCCTTCAATTTGTATATTCACTCCTGGAATAGGCTGGCCATCATCAGAACCTATAACTGTTCCTCTAACAGTTGTGTTTTGTGCATGAACAGCAAAGCTTAACAAGCAAATGAATATATACACAGTAATACTGAAAAATTTTCGGTCCGTGTAATTCTCAATCTTTATTAATTCTCTCATTGGTTGATATTGTTTAATAAGAAGTTTTGGTTAAATCATGAATCAAATAAAAATAAATTAGGACCAAAGCCCTTTTGATAATGTTCTTTTTTGTGCTTTAAATTATCAAAAATCAAACATTAAGGCGTTTTAATTAGTATTTTTATATTATTTGAATAAATAACTGTAATTTAGTTAAAAAAAAGACTAATTCTTTAAACTTTATGAAAAAGGTAACCGGTTGTTTTTTTTATTATATCTTATTTGTTGCTTTCATAGGTTACAGTCAATATGAAACATACATTTTTAAGAATTTTACTGCTAAAGATGGTCTTTCACAACACGATATTAATTGCATCACACAAGACAATGAGGGGTTTTTGTGGTTTGGCACCAATAATGGACTGAACAAATTTGACGGATACAGTTTTAACGTATTTAAGCCCATCAATGGAAATGACACCTCTTTATTAGGCAGAATAGTACAAGACATCAAAACAGACTCGTTTGGAAACTTATGGATCGCAACATTAGACGGAGGACTAAACATGTATAATTCAAAAACAGAGCGCTTTACAAGTTTTGACTCCGTCATTCCACAGATGGGTAGCTATGCTAACAAAATTACAATTAGTAGCGATGGTGTATTGTGGGTTCAATTCAAATCCAAAGTTTGCTATGCTATAATCAAAGAAAATGTTGATGAAATGGAGTTTGTCCCACTAAAGAATGTGGATAAGTCAATTAAAGAAGGGAGTGTAAAGAGAATTTACAACAAAAACAAAATCGTTTTTTACCAAACCAATCAAGACACTTATGCTTTAAAATACACCCTAACGGAATCACGCATACAAGACATTTCTTTTCAGCTGCACAAGGACAACTATTTTTTATCACAAATAGAAGGTGCTAATGGCTCCAAATGGATTTTGAAAGAAAGCAATATAAGCTACCAACATAAAGGTTTGAAAATAGCTGTTTCAGCTACCGTAACCGATGAAGTCGCCACAATTGATGCAAAGGGTGCACTTTGGTGTATAATTGAAGATAGACTATCTTCAGTAACATTAGATAAAGGAATGCTCCGTATAGACACCATTGATTTTGAAAATCTAGATTTTTTAACTCTTAAAAATAACTCTGTAAAATCTATTTTTTTGGATAAAACCGGTAATCTTTGGGTTGGTACCAACGGAGGAGGTATATACAAAAAAACAAACAATGTATTTGATTTTGGTCACTTTGACAAAGACAGCTCTCCCAATAGTTTGGGTGGAAATAAAATTAGGAGTTTGCACGAAGATCAATTTGGAAATCTATGGATAGGAACAGAAGGAGGTGGGCTCAGTTTTTTAAATCGCAAGAACAAGAAATACGACTTTTTTAATGTGTTTACTTCCTCCAAAGATAATCGTGGACTGAGTTCAAAGAAAGTTTTTTCTATTTCCGAAAATATTGTTGATAGTAATAATTCTACACTCTGGTTTTCAACCGAAAATGGAGGGCTAAACATGCTTCAAGTAAATCGAAATGCTTCACCTAAATCATTTCGATTCACAAAATACAACAAGCCCACTAAAGATGGAAGCAGTGTTTTTTACAGAGCTATTCACTCTATTTTGGGAGAAGAAAAGAATCAACTCTGGATTGGTTATTATGGCTATGGTTTGGGCTTGGCTAAATGGACCGGTGATGGGAAAAATATAAAATTTACCTTTATAGATTCACCAAACGAAAACAAGCAATTATCGGGAAAGATAATTCGTGATATTTACAGAGATAGTTATGGGGTTTTGTGGTTGTCAACTAACAATGGCTTAAACAAACTGGATGAAAACAGCACAGATATTTCTAAAAGTACTTTTGTTTCCTATCAGCACGACCCAAAAGATATAACCAGTATAGGAAGCAACTATACCTTGCAAATTTTTGAAAGTGAAGACAAAACGCTTTGGATTGGAACAATCGGGGGTGGACTCAACAAAATGTTACGTACTGCAGACGGGTCGGTTATAGGGTTTAAGCGCTACAATCGACAAAATTCTCTTTTCCCTGACGATGTTATCAATTCCATTACAGAAGACAACAAAGGTGTTTTATGGGTAGGCACTAATAATGGCCTAATTGCATTTAATCCAAAAAACGAAACCTACAAAACCTACGCAGTTAGCGGATTGCAAAATCCAGAAATGAGTGAAATTTCGGCACTTAAAAGAAATAACGGAGAACTGATCTTTGGTGGAATCAATGGAATAAATGTATTCACTCCAAACAATAACGCCTATATTGACATCGCACCAGCAACCGTACTAACAAGGCTAAATGTCATGTACGAACCCATAAGACCACTTGAATCCATCGATGGCAAAGTGCACTTAGAAAGCAGTATTACACATTCCGAACATCTTTTTTTAGATTCGAACTTAAACAACTTTTCATTAAGTTTTTCTGCACTTCATTTTGACAATCCATCACTTAATAAATACAAGTACAAACTCGAAGGATTCGACAAAGAATGGATTGAGACCTCTTCAGACTTAAGAATTGCCAATTATACCAACATACCAGCTGGTGATTATGTGTTTGATGTTTATGGAAGTAACGACAATGGAACTTGGTCAAGCGAACCTGCATCATTAAAGGTTACCGTATTTCCACCATGGTATAGCACAGCCTATGCCAAAATACTTTACGTTATTTTATTTTTTATTGTGCTATTTCTTTCTGGTCAGTATACCCTTATCGAAATCCGGCGAAAGCGTAAATTAGAGTTTGACCGGCTTGAAAAAGAAAAGGAAAAAGAATTAAATACAGCAAAACTCGAATTCTTTACCAACATATCGCATGAATTGCGCTCACCACTTACGCTTATTCTTGGACCCGTCGAAAAACTCATTAATAAAGTAGATTCGCTTAAAAAAGAAGATCGTTTGAAATTATACTCGACAATTCAACGAAATGCAGACTATCTTCTCAAGCTTACCAAACAACTCTTGGATTTTAGGAAACTAGAACAAGGAAAAACGCAGCTCGCTTGTGCACACATAAATATCATAGGCAGTGTTGAGAAAATAACTAGTCAATTTTATCCATTAGCAGACAAAAAGAATATATCGATTGAGTATGATTTTCCTAAAGAAAAAATATTTGCATGGATTGATATAAATAAACTAGAAAAAATTGTGCATAATATATTGTCGAACGCTGTAAAATTTACCCCTATAAAAGGAAAAATAAGTATTAAAGTAGTTTCCAAAAATGCTAGCGAAAACTACCCTGAAGGACATGTAGCCATAGGTGTTACAGACAACGGCTTGGGAATTAATTCAAAAGATTTAAAAAATATTTTTACACGCTTTTATCAGGCCGATAATCAACATAAAAGGAATCAAGGGGTTGGTATAGGATTGTCCTTTTCACAAAGTTTAGCAAAAATTCACGGTGGAAAAATACGCGTTAAAAGCAAGCCAGGAGAAGGGAGCTCATTTACACTTGAATTACCCTTGGGTGCTGCGCACTTATCATCCGAGCAAATGATCGACAACAAAAAACTTGTCTTAACTACTTTAGACATCCCTGCACAAGAGGTGGAGCCCAAATATGAAATTGTTTCTTATGAAAACAGCGACAAACCTACACTTCTAATTATTGAAGATAATCTTGAAATAAACCACTATATCGCTACTGAACTAAGCGATAAGTATGCTGTTATAAGTTGTATAGAAGGGAGTAAAGGGCTTGAAGTCGCACGAGAAAAATATCCGGATATTATCATTAGCGATATTATGATGCCAGGAATGGATGGAATTGAAGTCTGTCGGGAAGTAAAAAATGACGTGAGTACAAATCATATTCCGTTTATCTTACTTTCTGCGAAAACAACAAATGAGTCTCGAGTTGAGGGACTCCAAGCGGGTGCAGATGTTTATTTGATAAAGCCATTTAATATGGACGTCTTAAAAATGCAAATAAATTCATTACTTGAAAACAGAAAAAGAATTCACGAAGAGTTTAAAAAAGCTCCTTTTGAACCCAATTTAGTGGATGTTATTGGTGTCGAAGAACAATTTGTTCAGAAAGTTATTTTGGAAATAGAGCGTAATATGGACAATTCATCCTTTACGACTAAGGAGCTTGCTGAAAATATAGGAATGAGTAGAACAACTTTTTACAACAAGACCAAATCAATAACTGGGTTAAAACCCACTGAATTTGTCCGAAACTATAGACTCAAAATCGCTGCGCAATATTTAGAAAAAGGGTTTAGCGCCAAAGAAAGTATGCACAAAACAGGATTTAATACTGCTGGATACTTTACGCAGTCATTCAAGGCTTTATACAATATGACCCCTTCTGAGTATACCACCAAGTTTAAAAGCGCTTAAGGGTATTCTGTTGTTAAAGAAATCGAAGCTGCTTGCAGTCCATCAGAAGTGGCCTGAACAGAAATCATTCCTGTTTTTTTTGAGGTTTTTACCATCAGCATACTCAAGCCATTAAATGCCTTTCGTTGATTCGATTGAAACGGTGCTGTTGAAGCTGGATCGCCGTTGCCAACCGCAGCTATTGTTCCTAAATCAGAAACTGAAAACTTAACTAAGTTATCGGCTTTAGGGCAAATATTGCCATCCTTGTCTGTAATACGAACAGTGATAAAAGAAATATCCTGACCATCTGCATGAAGTACAGACCTGTCTGGAATAAGCTCAATTTTTGTTGGTTTTGTAGCTGTTTGAACAGTTTTTTTGGAAACCTCAATCCCATCGTTATACGCAACAACTTTTAATTCGCCTGCTTGATAAGGAACCTCCCACATCAATCGATAAGGGGACATATACGTTCCTTTATAACGACCGCCTTCCCAGTCAATAAAATTTATTGGAATAGGTGTTTTATCAACTCCTTTTCGCTTTTTACCATAAGAAATTCCATTGACAAACAACTCCACCTCTTGTGCATTGGTATAGGAAAAAACTGGGATAATTTCCCCTTCCATTCCTTCCCAATTCCAATGAGGTAGCACATGAACCATAGGTTTTGAGGTCCATTGACTTTGATATAAATAAAACCGATCTTTAGGAAATCCACACAAATCAACGGCTCCAAAATACGAGCTTCGCGCCGGCCAATCGCTATTCCAATATCCATTCGTAGAATTGTCTTTCCCTCCAAAAGGTGTTGGCTCGCCTAAATAATCAAAACCTGTCCAAATGAACTCTCCCAAATTACTAGGAGTTTTTTCCAATGCTTCAAATTCAATGTCTGGTGGATAAGCCCAAGGTGGACCAATAAAGTCATAGCTTGTGATTTCTAAAGACTCATGCTTTTCGTATTTTTCGATAGGTAAATGATAAGTACCACGGCTACTGACTGTGCTTGACGTTTCGGAACCATACACAATCCAATCGGGATGTTTTTCAAGTACTTCTTCATACTTTCTTGGTTTGTAATTCCATCCCACTAAATCGAGAGCTCCCGCTAAACCATTATTTATTGGCGATGGATAATAATTAAATCCAGCTGTTACGGGTCGTGTACTATCTTCATCCTTACAAATAGCAGCCAACTCATTGGCGATTTCTTTCCCCTTAGTTTTATGGCTTTGTTCTAGTATTTCATTTCCTATACTCCACATAACAACTGATGGGCTGTTTCGAAAAGCACGAATCATATCTCGTAAATCTCGCTCATGCCATGTGTCAAAGTGTTTGCTATAATCGTTTTCTACTTTGGGCATTTGCCAAACATCGAAAGCCTCTACTTGAAGCAATAAACCCATTTCATCACAGAGTTGCACCTGTTCGGGTGAGGGCGGGTTGTGGCTAGTACGAATGGCATTTACTCCCATGTCTTGCATGATTTCTAACTGACGTTCTGTAGCTCTTTTATTAACTGCTGCTCCTAAAGGACCTAAATCGTGGTGCAAACACACCCCATTAAATCTTGTTGGGTTTCCGTTCAATTTAAACCCAAAATCATAACTATATTCAATGGTTCTTATTCCAAATGTAGTTTTATAAGTATCTAGAAGAATTGCTCCATTTACCAACTCGGTCTTTGCTGTGTACAAATGTGGTGTATTTAAATCCCAAAGCATGGGGGCTGCAACTTGGGCGTTTTGTTCCGCTACCACGACACCGTTGGCGTTTGTTTGCACCTGACTAGAAATCTGAGCGACCTCTTGCATGTTTGGGGTATAAATGGTGGTACGAAGCGTTATTTCTTCTTGACTAGGTTGTGTGCTTTTAATTTCAGTTTGGATGTTAATTTTAGCAGAAACAGCGGTTATTTCAGGGGTTGTTATAAAAGTTCCCCATTTGGGTACATGAATGCTATTGTTAATTTCCAGCCAAGTATTTCGATATATTCCTGCGCCTGGATACCATCGAGAGGAAAAATCCTCTGGAGAAAGTTGAACCGATAAGGT
Source organism: Flavobacteriaceae bacterium (assembly GCA_029243385.1). GTDB lineage: Bacteria > Bacteroidota > Bacteroidia > Flavobacteriales > Flavobacteriaceae > JAQWSC01. The sequence goes on from JAQWSC010000006.1 coordinate 19,964, forward strand.
ATTTTGCTTGCCATAATGCAACTCCTCAGACAAATCAACAGAAAAACCAATATAACCATAAGGTCGTTCACCAACTAGAATGCCATTGAGAAATACTTTGGCATTATTCATAGCACCATCAAAATGTAAGGTGATATGTTTTCCCTCTGCAGCTTTGGGAATATTAAATTGTTTTCGATACCAACCTATCCCGTGAAAAGGCAAACCCCCACTCCTTGCATTATATGACGAATCAAAAGGCCCTTCAATCGCCCAATCATGAGGCAAATCAAGTTTTCTCCAATCCGAGTCGTCGAAATCTATTTTGGAAGCACCCACCGCAGTCCCTTTATGAAACTTCCAACCTTCATTAAAAGTCACTGGATCAGTAGTGATGGGATCACTACACGACAAAAACAATACTGCTTGAATTAAAAGGAAAAGATACACTGATTTCATATATAAACTCGTATTGGTTAATTATTCTGGTTTAATGCTGCTAGCACGCTCAGCCTCACTATCCATGGTGTAGCGAACAACATTTAGGGCTTCATTGCCTCTAGCCTCTCGCAAGGTGTTGTTCCAAACTTGACGCATCTCTTCTAGTTTTTCTGTATTTGCTCTGCTTTTGGCTAAATTATTTTGTTCGTCTGGATCATTTTTCAAATGGTAAAGTTCTTCGTAAACGGCTGGTTCTTTATTGAGTGGACCTTCTATATACGATTGATATAGGGCTATTTGTGGGTCATGATTTGCATAGAGCATGCTTTTCATGTTTACCTTGTATTTTTTGGCAGTTTCAATCAAGTATTGAGCAGATAAATTTGAATTTTTGTAGTATCTAATATATTTCCATTCTTTGTTTTGTACCGCTTCACATCTTGGGTTTCCGAAATGTGTTGACCACAAGTTTTCGGTAAATAAAACGTCACGGACTGGAGCATCGTTCCCATGAATAATGGTATTGAGTGGCTTTCCTTGATAGGATGCTGGCAAAGGTATTGAAGCATAAGACAACATGGTCGGCGCGAGATCAATTGTTTGAACAAGCTCGTTACTTTTTATTCCTCTATTATTTTTCGAAGCAGTAGGGTCATAAACAATCATAGGAACACGAGTACAGACTTCATAGCACAACGCTTTCCCTCCTAAGCCATTCTCGCCCCAAAAAATCCCATGATCTGAGGTAAAAATTATAATGGTGTTTTTATCTAAGTTTCGATCTTTTAAGGTTTGCCTGAGGTTTCCAACAAGGGCGTCTATCCCTGTAACAGCTTGCATATTGCGTATCATTCGTTCGCGCAAGTCTTGTTTGTTGTCCACAAAATCATAAATATCCTGTCGGTCATTGGCGTGTAATAGATTCGCAGGAAGTTTTGGCGATATAATCGCATTTTTTTCGGTGTAATATTTTGGCAATGGAATTTCTTTGTCTCTATACAAGCTTTTATAGGTATCTAGATCTGTTGATAGCATTTTCATGGTACTCGTACTTGCTCCATGCGGAAGGTTAAAGTTAATACTCATACAAAAGGGCTTATCTTCTGGCAATCCACTTAAAAAATGTTTTGCCCCTGCAAGTTTATACTCATTACTTAAAAAGTCGGTCGCACCTTCCTCAAGCACTTCAACTTGAGTATCGTTGACTGCACCCTTAAAAATTTTATGTCGGTTTTTGGGATAAAAAGAGAGGTGTCCATGACCTGCATACCAGTAATCAAAAGAGGCTTCCATTACACCCGATTTATATCCACCCACTCCAATAGGGACGTGGTTTTTTCCAATATAACCCGTGTAATATCCGTTTTTGCGTAACACAACAGGATATGAATCGTTCCACGCACTTTCTGCTACACTTGTTCCAGAATTAAAATTAACACCGTGCTTTCGTTCAAACTGACTCAAAAAAATTGACGCCCTGCTCGGAGTACAAATGGCACTCGTTACATGTGCATTAGTAAATAGGATACCATCAGTAGCTAATTTATCTAAATGCGGAGTCTGAATGAATTTGTTTCCTGTACAACCAAGCAAGTCATAGCGATGATCATCGGTTAGAATAAAGATAATATTAGGCTGTTTAACTAATTCTTTTTGCGCATAAACTGTTGCGAATGAAAGTTTAAAAAGCAATATCAATAGACAAAACCGCCCGAAAAGAACATCTACTAAGAATTCATTAAATAGCGTTTTTTTAATCATACAAAGCTTGTTCTTTTTTAGAAAGTGATTTCTTTCTGTACGCTCGGGTGTTGGCCTCCTCTTTTCCAACATTGGCCATGTGAGGATCAGTCCAACTGGGCGGGGATAACTCCCCGTTCCAACGCTCGTATAACTCAAGCAAATGAGTCACAACTTCAGGCTTTTGAGATGAAATATCATTAATTTCTTTATGGTCTTGCTCCAAATCAAATAGCATGGTTTTGTTTTTGTAGGCACTTTTAATCAATTTGTAAACTCCTTTTCTAACAGCATATTCTTCTCCATTGGCCACACGCCAATACAATACTCTGTCCTCTAACTTTTGTTTATTTGTGTCCAAATATGGGAGCAAATTGACCCCATCCAAGCGATCAGGATCGCTTGGTGTAATTCCAGCTGCTGCCATAAAAGTGGCGAATAAATCGAGTGATATTACCGGTTGATTGTATTTCTTTCCCATAGGAATTTTTGCAGGCCATGAGAGCGTAAAAGGAACGCGAATACCTCCCTCAAACAACATTCCTTTGTGACCTCTGTACGGTCCGTTATCTGCTGCATCCAAACGCCCTCCATTGTCACTGAGAAAAACAATTAATGTATTGTCACGAATATTCATATCGGTTAACAAATCAACTATTTGGCCAACTCCTTTATCTATTCCAGCGATCATGGCTCCATAAACGCTTCTTTTTCCATATTCGATGTGTGCTGTTTTATCTAAATATTCCAGCGTAGCGTGATCTGGACTGTGTGGCGCGTTGTAAGATAAAAACATGAAAAAGGGTTTCGCGCCATTATCTTTTATGTTTGATAAGGCTTCATTGGTAAAATCATCCGTCAAATAGCTAAGCGTTTTTGGGCTAACTAAAGCATCGTTTCGTTGCATGTGCATGCGCCCTCCCTTTTGTGGAAAGCCCCAGAAATTCATATTTCCGCCAGAAAATCCAAACCATTTATCGAAGCCTCGTTTGTGTGGTAAATATAACGGGTGATCGCCCAAATGCCATTTTCCAATGGCGTAAGTGGCATATCCAGCTTCTTTCATTATGTGCGAGATAAAGACCTCATCCAATGGAGTTCCTAGAGTTTCATCTTCCGGTGCAAAGGGAACATTGTGCTCATGACCAAAACGCTGTTGATAGCGACCCGTCATGATACCGGCGCGAGATGGGCTGCAATACGGATGTGATACGTATCCGTTAGTAAAAACAATCCCTTCCTCAGCAATTGCATCAATATTCGGTGTTAATATATCCTCCGAACCATTAAAACCTACGTCCATATAACCTTGGTCATCAGTCAAGACTAAAATAATATTTGGCGGGTTGTTTGTGGAAAGAGTTTCATCCTTTTGATTTGATTGATTGGAAGCACAAGCAACCACCAACAATACCGACAGATACAAAAGAATTTTACTCATGAATTTGTATTTACTTTAAGAAAATCTCAATAACAGGCACTTCTATACTGGGTGCGCGAACTGGAATAGTAATTTTAAGTCCGTTATCGCCTTCTTTTATATCATCAAGCCAAGCTCCTTTTTTGGTGTTTAGTTTGAGTTCAGAGGCATCATTTAATATTTGTGCATATTTGACCTTGCCTGCTAACCCAGGAAGGTAAAGCGTTTTAAATGGCCACTCCAACACATGTACATATAGTCTGTTTGTTTTTGGATTGTAGGTGAGCAAGCAATTGTCTGGTGTTTCAAACTCCGCTGGAGCAGCAGTACATCCATATATCGAGCGGCTGTTATATTTCATCCATTGATGAGTAGCCTCTAGACGTTCAACAGCTTCTGACTGAATTACACCCCTTGCGGTTGGACCAACATTTAAAAGAAGATTTCCTCCTTTACTCACAGTTTCAATCAACATAACAATGGTTTGCCTATGGCTTTTCCAAGAATATTGATCCCTATGATAACCCCAAGACCCAGAAAAAGTCTGGCAAGTTTCCCAGGGCACTTTTTCTCCTTTATAAGTAACCCAATTCTGTGGCATAAACTGCTCTGGACTTTTATAATCCCATCCGCCTTCTTCTTCTAAATCCAAACGGTCATTAAGAATTATATTTGGCTGAAGTTTGCGAATTTGACTATACAAATCCTCTGAATTCCAATACGCTTTTCCTTTCCCATTTTTTTTATGAGGATATGAAAAGTCAGCAAATAAGACGTCTATTTTACCATAATTGGTCATTAGTTCAGTTAATTGATTTTTTAAAAACTTTTGGAATTTTTTATGATTGCGGTTTTTATCCTTTGCAATTTCTGTCTGATTGTTTCTCTCCGGATGAATATGCTCGTTAACTAAAAAATCAGGATGGTGCCAATCGATAAGAGAGTAGTATAATCCGATACGAATATCCTCTGCTCTAAAGGCATCAATTAATTCTTTTAAAAGATCCCTTCCAATCGGAGCGTTAGTGACTTTATAATCAGAATGTTTAGTGTCATACATTGAAAACCCATCGTGGTGCTTGGCTGTAAAAACAACGTATTTCATTCCTGCATTTTTAGCAAGTGCAGCCCATTCTTTTGGATTATATAGATCTGGTTCAAAGTACTCTACATATTTTTCGTAATCTTTCTTTGAGATTTGTTCATTGCTCATTACCCATTCGTGACGAGCAGGTAGGGCATACAACCCCCAATGGATAAACATACCAAATCTGGCTTCGCTCCACCATTGCATTCGCTCCGCATTTTCTGAATTAAGACCAAAATCATTTATGTTTTGTGAAATCACAAGTGAAGATGATGATAAAAATAATACTATAAAAAATCGAATATATCTCATGGATGTTTTTTTTAATAAATCAAATTTAATTACCCCTTAAAAAAAACAAATACTTAGATGTTCCATGTTGTACTACAAATGTTTTTTCCTAATTAATACTATCATTAATTACGTTTTTTTGCAAAAATTTATAATAAATATGAGTACTAAAACATAAGATTGGTACAGTCTACCAAACGCATACCCTATAAAGCGAACACATCGAAGAAAATGAAAGTTATATAGTGTAGCGACTATTTATTAAAAAAAATATTACCATCTAGAGCTTTTATAAGCTAATCAATAACTTTTCGAAGTAAAAAATTGAGCTATTTTAGAAACAAAACTTCGATTTGTTAAACAACTTTTTAGAAACTTTTTGAAAACAAAAAAACCCGCAATAACTGTTGCGGGTTCGACAGTACACCCTATTGAGCTATTTTCGAAACAAACACTTATACTTTTAAACTATTTTTTAGAACCTTCTTAAAAAAATCAAACCCAAATTTCGTTTGATTTTAAGCGCCTCACTACATAAACATTTGCTCAACAAAAGACTTTAGCCCACCAGATTGTTCAGGATCTATGAGTTCAACATCATTACCATCATATATCATGATATAGTGTTTGTTATAATCACTCGAGCCTCTAAAAATCATGTATAATTTATCATCATAAACAAACATTGGATTAGCCGGTTGATTTAAAATGTAGGCGTTATTGTATGGGCCATAAGTAGTCCAGTATTGGTAATTATTCAAAATACCATTTGGATTTACTTCATTTAATGAATTATCGGAGATATTTAATTTATATAAGCGATCTTTAACATTATCTAATGAATAAGAGCTAAAATAATATCTTATAAATAGATTTCCATTCATTTCAACTGTATTCCCATAACTGCTTAATAGTATTGGAGAATCTGCACCTGAAGGAGCAGCAATACTTGATTCTACTCCAGTTACAGGGTCATAAACGTATATATTAGTATCATTGTTATTGCCATATTCATTGTTATAATACAACTTTCCATTACTTGCATAGGTTAAAAAAGCTGCACGGCTTGACGTTGTAAAAACCTCAGAAACATTTAACCCGTTGTTAACTAAATCTGCAGTTGTATCCAATAAATATATTGTTTTAGTGTTGTAATCATCATTATTTTTTCTGTAAGATATATAGAACTTTCCATCGCCAGCATAAGTCTTTGAAAAAGGAGATGCGTTAGAATCAGTAGAGGGGAAGTTAATTTTTACTGCTTGTGGGTTTTGCTCATTAAAATTAATAACATGGTATTCTTCTGGATTATTAATTCCATATTTTGATACAAAAAAGTATCCATTTTCATATTGGAGTGACATTTGCTCAGTACTACCCCTAAACTCAAATCCAGGGTCTAATATTTGTATACTATTTTGATCATCAACATAAGCTAAATGAACTCCATGTTCACTCATAGAGTCAGTTCTTACAAGAAAAACCGCAGAAGAGACATTGGAATCAAAACCGTTGACATAATCATAATTTGTGTAAGCTTTATAGCCATTAGGTAAAGTTATACTTACATCATCTGTTGCATTTCGAATAACGGTTTCAGATGTAAATTCATATATTTTTCCATTGCTACCAATAGCAGGCTTTGTCCACCTGTAGTAAGAGTCACTTTGATAAGGGCTTAACCCAGCTGAGGAAAAAGTTTTGGTATTGTGGTCAAAGGCATAATATCCGCTTATCTGATAAGAACTTGAACCCATTCCAAAAATAAATTTACCATCAGCAGTAGAAAATGAACTTTCGCTATTGTCAGGCAATTCATCAATTTCTCCATCACAATCATTGTCAACTCCATCTCCGTTTATCTCATCCCCATTTGGAACAATAGTCACGTCATTGTCGTTACAATCTCCACCATCTTCTGTGTAGCCATCGCCGTCATTGTCAATTTGATTGCCTAATTCAGCTCTTAAAGCATCAATTAAAGCATCAACTTCGTCTTGAGTATACAGGACAGGGACGTCAATAAGATCGTTATAACTTCCGCTAAATGAGTTTACATTGCTATCCACATAATTTTTTGTAGCAGCATCTTGGTTATCAGTCGGTTCTGCTACATTTTTAATTTGGTTACTTTCAGCGCTTGTTAAGCCGTTTAGTTTAATGTCTTGTGCTTTGGCTATTGGAAGCGTAAAAAAGGCAAGCGTTAGTGTTAGTAAAATTCGTTTCATTGCTTGATGATTTTAAATGATTGCGTTTTGTTTTGTGTTTTTACTTGTAGGATATAGTTTCCACTTGACAGCGTACTCATGTCCATTTGGGATTGATTTGTGCTGCGTACTTTTCTGCCCATAAGGTCAAAGAGCTCCGCTTTTGAGTTTGTATCTGCTTGTATGTAAATACGATCGGCTGTGGGGTTGGGATATACTAAGATGCTACTGCCAGCAGGGTTTATGTCTTCAATCGTTAGTGTAGCACCTGCTGCGCTGGCCGTTACGGCTTTAAAGGAAACAGGGTCATTAAATGTATAGCTAACTGTATTGTTTGTCTCATCTCTAGTTCCTGTGTAGGACGTCCAGCTATCATCGTCTGCTTGGAGTTCCAAAACAAGCTCACTTTCTGTTATGTTATTTAGTTCTCCGTCTAAATACGAAAAAGTAAGGTTGCCTGTGAAATCCGTTAGCAGTGCATTCGTGTTATAGACACGCGATACAGAGCTGTTGTCTCCAGCAGTAACAGCTGTTGCTGTTCTCGAAACATCATTAGCACCTCTGATAACATAAGTGTCATCAGGTGCAATTTCCAGTCCATCAAGAGTAATGGAACTGCCCGAAGCAATGGATACAGACGAGCCAGCATTGATAGTTAATATTTGACTAAATAAAAATGGACTCACAAAAAGCCCAATGAATGTGATTAAAATTTTCATCCAATAAAGTTACTAAAAAATTCACCTACTTAAACAAGGGCTAAATCATTAACGATAACTTAAACTCTTGCAAAAAAATATAAGAAGGCTTTGGAAACAAAAAAACCCACAACAAGCGTTGCGAGTTTTGTACACAACGTAGTCCAATTATCGAACTTTTTCTTGAAAGACCTTGAAAAGCTTAGAGAGTTTACAGAATCCTATAAAAAACACAAACTACTGAGCTTATCATAACCCTTTAGGCTCCCTTTAAAGACATACACAGTAACAATAGAACCCTTTAATTTTCACTCGTTTTATCACTTTTGGAAATTACTCAAATAAACACTTAAAACAGACAAAAGAAGCTATAAAGTAGAAGATACACTACCAATTCCAATTAGTTAAGTTTAGCGAATATGGACTTGATATAAGTTTGTAGTGTTCAATCAAATTTAGAAAGTAATTCTATATTGAGTGGCTTTTTCATATCGTATGTTGGTTATTTTTCAAAGATTAGTTTATCTCCGTTCAATGACCATTTCACATCTCTAAATTTTTTCATAAATGAAATTCCAAGCAAATTACTATTGGCAGTTTCTATTAGAGGAACAATCGTGTAAACATTTTTCACAGTGAATGAGCCAATTGAAATTGTATTAATTTTTATGACTTTAGATTCAAAAGGGATTCCACTAACACCACGTGTCGTTTTTTTTATACCCATATCTTCAAAAGCTAAACCTTTAGACTTTAGCTCCTCAAATAAAAGATAACCAATCACAAATGATTCTGCGCCAGTATCAAAAACAAAACGATAAGGTTCATCTTCAGATTCAAAATTCACGTACATATATTTGGTATTACCTTCAACCTCCAAATCAATTTCAATCCTATCCTCAGAACCGATAATGTCTTGCTCATTATATCGGTTGTCAATATTAGTTGCTCTTGAAACTTCTTTACCATTTTTATATTCAATGTACGTTTGTAAATTTCCATCATAATTTATCTCTGAACCATTATTTAGCCTACCATTCGAAAAAAAATCCCCTATTTGTTCAGAAACTAATACTTGGTTTTCTTTTCTGACAGCTTTAATAATGTCAAAATCTTTATACTCATAAATATCAATAATCCCACTTCTATTGAAAGTAATTGTCTCTGTACCGTATTGAAAAGTATTTTCACTAAAGAAACCGTCTCTGACTTGAGTTTGTTCATCAAAATATAAAGTTTGTATACCTTGCCCCCAATACATATCATTTTTAAAAAAGCCTACATAGTTATTCCCGTTTGTGTAGTTAAGCTCCCCTTGCCCTTGTCGTTTATCCTCGACAAAATTTCCTTTATAGATATTGCCATTAGGAAATGTCAATACGCCATATCCGTGAAATTTAAAATCTTTAAACATCCCATCATATTTTAATCCATTTGATTGACTAAATTTACCTTTACCATTGGGCGTCCCTTCGTAATTTACACATCCATTATATGTATAATTTTCTTCCACTATTTCTTTTGTGATACAATTATCTTGATTTTGCCCAAAAGTGATAAGTGGAATAATTAGTAATAATATTAGTTTTTTCATTGGTTAAATACTTGAAACGCAAGTTAAAAAAAATTATCCCCAAAAATAAAAAATTATTCTTGGGGATAAATTGTACTCGAGGCGGGACTTGAACCCGCACGAACATTACTGTTCATTGGATTTTAAGTCCAACGTGTCTACCAATTCCACCACTCGAGCCGACACTTCCATTGACGTATCAATGAATTGAGCGAAAGACGGGATTTGAACCCGCGACCCTCACCTTGGCAAGGTGATGCTCTACCCCTGAGCTACTTTCGCAAATTGGAATGCAAATGTACTTAAAAATCATAAAAATACTTCATTCTTTTTCTCAAAAAATTTAAGAATTTTTAGCATTTAAAAGGATCCGTTTGATCTCATTGAGTTTCATCAATGCCTCTATAGGAGTTAACGAATCAATATCCGTTGCCAATATTTCATCCCGTATCGTTTCCAAAAGCGGATCATCCAACTGAAAAATACTCAATTGTAAATCGTCAGATACGTTTTGTAATGCGTTTTCTGTAGTAGTATTTTGATCCCGATTACGTTCTAACTTCTTAAGAATTTGACGCGACTTGTCCAAAACTTGTCGGGGCATTCCCGCCATTTTCGCTACATGAATCCCAAAGCTATGGGCACTTCCTCCAGGAACCAATTTACGTAAAAATAAAACCGAATCTTTGGTTTCTTTGACCGAGACGTTGTGATTTTTAATCCTAGAAAACGTTTCTGCCAGTTGATTGAGTTCGTGGTAATGAGTAGCAAATAGGGTTTTGGGGCGCGCAGGATGCTCGTGCAAATACTCAGTAATTGCCCACGCTATAGAAACTCCATCATAAGTGCTGGTTCCCCGTCCAATTTCATCCAATAACACCAGACTTCTTTCTGAAATATTATTTAGAATAGAAGCTGTTTCGTTCATCTCAACCATAAATGTGGATTCGCCCATCGAAATATTATCGCTGGCTCCCACTCGAGTAAAAATCTTGTCAACCACACCAATTTCAGCACGCTCAGCAGGAACAAAACTCCCTATTTGAGCAAGCAGTACTATCAAAGCGGTTTGTCTTAATATTGCCGATTTTCCTGACATATTGGGACCTGTAATCATAATGATTTGTTGCTCATCCCGATCCAAATAAACATCGTTGGCTATATAAGGTGTTTCCAGAGGCAATTGTTTTTCAATTACTGGATGGCGTCCTTGAATAATTTCTAGTGAAAACCGATCTGTTAGTAGAGGGCAACAATACTGATTACGTTGCGCCAAAACAGCAAAACCAATCAAACAATCCAGCGTCGCCAGTTGTTGGGCATTTTGTAGGATTTGACCAATATAAGGCTGAATCGAGGTAATTAATTGCGTAAAAAGCGCTTGCTCCAAAGCCGCAATCTTTTCCTCTGCTCCCAATATTTTGGATTCGTACTCTTTGAGTTCTTCGGTAATATAGCGTTCGGCACTGACCAAAGTTTGTTTTCGAATCCACTCTTCAGGTACTTTGTCTTTGTGGGTGTTTCTTACCTCCAAATAATATCCAAACACATTGTTAAACGCAATTTTGAGAGATGGGATTCCCGTACGTTCTGTCTCACGAGCCAACATCTCATCCAAATAGGATTTGCCCCCTTGCGAAATCGCTCTTAAATCGTCTAATTCTTGAGAAACCCCCTCCGCAATCGCGTTTCCTTTGGAAAGCAAAACAGGCGCTTCTTCTTGAAGTGTTTTGTCAATAAGGAGGCGGAGTTCATCGCAGAGAAACAACGCTTCTCCAATGGATTCCAAGGATGCATTTCCGGTTTTGGAAAGCAATGCCTTAATCGGAGATATTTCATCCAAAGAATTTTTTAGATGATTTACCTCTCGAGGACTCACTTTGGCCGTTGCCACTTTTGAAACCAATCGTTCCAAATCTCCCATTTTTTTAATCGAATGTTGTGTTTGCTGGCACATTCCAGGCGCTTCAACCCAATACGAAACCGCTTGGTGTCGTTTTTCTATTTGACTTTTGTTTTTTAGTGGAAGTGAAATCCACCGTTTTAGCATACGTCCGCCCATAGGTGAACTGGTATGATCTATTACGTCCAAAAGAGTTACTGCTTGCGGAGAGTTTGGAGCTAGCAATTCCAAATTGCGCATTGTAAAGCGATCCATCCAAACAGCATCATCGTAAATAATGGGTTGAATTTTTGTAATGTGAGACAGATTCGAATGTTGGGTTTCTGACAGATAATGCAATACAGCACCTGAAGCAATTTTCCCTTCTAAAAGATTCTCAACACCAAATCCTTTAAGCGAAACTACGTCAAAATGAGCGTGTAATTTTTCGGAAGTATAATCTTGCTGAAACACCCAATCTTCTAAAAAGAAAAAAGGATACGGTGAATTAAAATCTTGTGCAATCTGTTTTTTCCACTGCTTTGAAACCAATACTTCTTTGGGGGCAAAATTCTGAAGCAACGTGTCTATATACTCTTGGGATCCTTGGGATGTTAAAAATTCTCCCGTTGAAATGTCTAAAAACGAAACCCCGTAATTATTTTTCCCCTTGTATAAAGCGCCTAAGAAATTGTTGGTCTTGTCATCCAAGACTCCATCCGAAAGAGCAACACCTGGGGTAATTAACTCAGTTACTCCACGCTTGACAATGGTTTTGGTCATTTTAGGATCTTCCAACTGATCGCAAATAGCAACCCGCTCACCTGCTTTAACCAATTTTGGCAAATACGTTTGTAACGAATGGTGAGGAAACCCGGCAAGCTCTGTTTCACTTGTACTTCCTGCTCCGCGTTTGGTCAATATAATTCCTAATATTTTTGAGGCTTTTACCGCATCTTGTCCAAAAGTTTCATAAAAATCTCCTACACGAAACAACAACAAAGCATCGGGATATTTCCCTTTGATTTGATTGTATTGTTTCATCAACGGAGTTTCTTTTTTGACCTTTTTAGACGCCACTAAATATTTTTTGATAAGATGCTAATTTACTACTATTTGAGAGGCTATAAAAACAATTGTTAAAATTCATTTTTTTTCTTTCTTTAGCGGTATGAATCATTCTACTAGAAAATTAAAGAATAGCGAACTCAATCGAAAAGATGTTGCTGCTTTTAAGCAAGCCACTAAAACACCTTTAACGGTGATTCTTGATGATGTTCGAAGTCTCAACAACATCGGCTCTGTATTTAGAACTTCAGATGCGTTTTTGATTGAAAAAATATATTTATGCGGCATCACAGCGGTGCCTCCTCACAAAGATATACAAAAAACAGCCCTAGGCGCTACCGAGAGTGTTGATTGGGAGTATGCAGAAAATGCTAAAGAATTAGTGAGTCAGTTAAAAAAAGATGCAATTCAAGTTTGGGCTGTAGAACAAACAGAAAATTCTCAAATGCTCGATGCTGTTAGCATTGATTCCACAAAAAAACACGTCGTTATTTTTGGAAACGAAGTCAAAGGAGTATCCCAAGAGGTTATTGATTTATGCGATGGTGTAATAGAAATCCCTCAATGGGGAACCAAGCACTCTCTCAATATTGCTGTCAGTGCGGGTGTAGTTTTATGGGATTTTTTCAAAATGCTTTCAGCTGATTGACAATTCTTCGCAACAATCGGTGATAGTCTTCTGAATGTTCCACAAAATCTAAATCAGAGCAGTCAACCTTAATTACCTTCCAATCTGAATGCACTTTCAGGTATTCCATATACCCCTCATGGATTTTTCTTAAATACAGCTCTTGAATATCTTTTTCATACGATCTTCCTCTTTTTTTAATATTGCGTAGCAATTGATCGGGAGATTGCATTAAGTATACATACAAATCAGGAGCTTTCAAATCTTTTGTCATAATGGTAAACAAAGTTCGATAGAGCTGAAACTCTTCGTCTGCTAGCGTAGATTTGGCAAAAATTAACGATTTAGAGATGTGATAGTCAGCTACAAAACCGTTGTGAAACAAATCAAGCTGAGCCAAATGTTCAGAAAATTGCTGAAAACGATCTGCCAAAAATGACATTTCGAGGGGAAACGAATAGCGTTCGGGATTCTTGTAAAATTTTGGCAAAAATGGATTGTCTGCAAAACGTTCTAAAATAAGTTTTGCATTCAAATCGTCCGCTAACATTTCGGAAAGTGTCGTTTTTCCAGATCCAATATTCCCTTCCACAACGATGTGGTTGTAATTTTTTAGCGCATGGATTGAAGGAAAAACCAAAAAGGCTTCAATAGGATTGCTCTCACCTGAGTCTTTACATTCTTTTTGTAAATCAATGGCTGTTTTATTTGAAACAGGATGAACCTTTGAAGGCGCAATTTCGACCAAAGGGTCAAGTACAAATTGTCGTTCGTGTAAATTTGGATGTGGAACTGAAAGCCCATCCTTTTTAATTATTTCATCGTCGTAAAACAAAATATCAACGTCGAGGGTCCGCGATTGGTAATTGGCTGATGTGTTTCGAATGCGCCCATTATTTTCTTCAATTTGAATGCACTGATCCAGTAAATCTGTGGGCAACAAATGCGTTTCAATCGAAATACAAGTATTAAGAAAAGGCGGCGCATCAAATCCCCATGCAGCTGTTTCATAAACAGAAGCAATTGACAAAATGGAGCCCATTTTTTCTTCGATTTCCATCAAAGCATTTTGAAGGAAATGCATTCGATCCCCTTGATTGCTCCCTAACGATAAGATAGCGGTTGCCTTTTTCATCTAAAAAGCAAAGTACGGAAAAGAAATTCTAAAACCCTATCTTTGAGCAAACCTTGTATGCATGAATTTTTTACGAAACCTATTGGCAGCCATTTTGGGAACGTTTATCTCACTTGGACTGTTGTTCTTTTTGTTTATTGCAATCATTGTGGCAAGCGCTTCTTCTGAAGCTTTTTCAGGAGGAGGAATTCCCCCTACTATTCACTCAAACTCCATACTGGCATTGCAGATCCAAAAACCTATTGTTGATCATGTCGCTTCCGAAAATCAATGGGAACAAGCCCTTGGTATAGAGCCTGCAGCGTATGGGTTGGACGCCTTAATTCGTGCTATTGAAGTTGCAGAAAATGATGATCGTATTGAGGGAATTAGCATACAATTTCCGTTTTTGTCCGCTGGGTTTAGCCAAACTCAATCCCTTCGTAGGGCTTTGAAAAATTTTAAAAAAAGTGGAAAGTTCATTTTTGCATACCATGAATATTTTACACAAAAAGATTACTATTTTGCTTCTGTTGCCGACTCATTGTTTTTACATCCTCAGGGCGAAATAGATTTTAAAGGACTTGCCTCTGAGATACTGTATTTTAAAGATTTCGAAGAAAAGTCGGGGGTTTCAATGGAAGTAATTCGCCACGGAAAATACAAAAGCGCTGTCGAGCCTTTTCTTCAAAATAAAATGAGCGATGAAAATCGTACTCAAATCAAAGAATTGCTTTGGTCGTTATGGAAAACTGTTACAACAGACATCGAGCAATCGGGGTTGCTTGACAAAAAATCCTTAAATAAAATCGCATCTCAACTTGCAGGGCGAAATTCAGAAAGCGCTTTGGAATCTGGCTTGGTGCATCAACTCGTAGAACGCGATGAATATGAGACCGTTTTGAGAAACAAAGTGGGAATCGCTGAAGACGATGATCTACATTTAGTATCTATTCAGGACTATCTTTCTTCGCTTCCCTCCTCTATCAATCTAAAAACACAAAACAAGATTGCCGTTATTTATGCGCAAGGTGAAATTGTGTACGGAGAAGGAAATAAGGAAACCATTGGGCAAGAAATTATGATTGAAGCGCTTGAAGAAATTCAGAATGACGACCGAATAAAAGCGGTGGTTCTTCGAATAAATTCACCTGGAGGAAGTGCTTTGGCATCTGAGCTAATTTTGAGAAAGCTTACAAAGACCAAAAACACCAAACCTTTGGTTGTTTCTATGGGAGATGTGGCTGCTTCAGGAGGCTATTATATAGCGTGCATGGGTGATGAGATTATTGCTGAGTCGTCAACCATCACAGGCTCTATTGGTGTATTTGGTGCACTTCCCAACGCAAGAGGTCTGGCTAATAAATGGGGAATCAACGCCGAACAAGTTACCACACATCCGAATGCATTGGGCTATAGTATTTTTGAACCTTTAAGCGAGTCGTTTAAGAAAGTAACTACGGAAAGTATCGAAAACGTTTACAATACGTTTGTAAAACGGGTGGCTACAGGAAGAGGATTGACTGTTGGTCAAGTCCATAAAATTGCCCAAGGAAGAGTATGGTCTGGAATGGATGCTAAAAAAATAGGATTGGTAGACGACCTTGGAGGTCTTGAAAAAGCACTCGAACGAGCAGCTGCATTAGCTGACATTGAAAATTTTAATATCACGGCATATCCAAAGTTTGAAGATGATTTTCAAAGCATCATCAACGAACTTCAAAACGGTCCTTTGGGCCACATTTTTGAACCCAAAATTTACTCTGACATCCAAAGTACGTTGCTTCCATTGCTAACTGCAATGGAGCGTTTCTCTAATCAGGAAGGAATTCAGGCAAGACTTCCTTTTGAATTGATTATCAAGTAATGAGTATGAACAAAAAAGATCATCAATTGGCTCAACAAATTTATTTGTATTTGGCAGCCTTATTTATCACTTCCTTAGTCGTCTCCAATTTGATTTTTCAAAAGTTTTTCTACTGGTATCCGTTCGAGTGGGAAATTTTTGGGTTTTCCATGTTTGAACTTTCGGTGGGGATTTTGCCGTATCCCATTACTTTTTTAATTACCGATTTGATTTCTGAAATTTATGGCCAAAAAAAGGCCAATCAAGTGGTGGTTGCTGGTATTTTTGCTTCGTTTTTTTCAATGGCCATTGTTCTTGTTGCCAATGAAATGCCTGCTTTGGGAACATCACCCGTTAATGACGAAGTGTTTTCTCAGGTATTTTCGTTATCGCCCATCGCAGTTTTGGCATCTATGTTGGCTTATTTGTTTGCGCAGTTTATTGATATCAGAATTTATCATTTTTGGAAACGCTACACCGCCGGGAAAAAGCTTTGGTTACGCAATAACTTTTCTACCTTTTCATCTCAATTCATTGATACTTTTACGGTAGTTTTACTGCTTTCGCTATTTGGCGTTTTGCCCTGGAGCATGTTTTGGGGGCTGATTTTGTCAGGAGTTGTTTTCAAAATAGGTGTCGCCCTATTTGACACTCCATTGCTTTATCTTTTTGTTGGAATGTTTCGCAAGCGATTTCAATTGAAAGCTGGCGAGGAAATTCAATTATAAGCATAAAAAAAAATGAAACCAGCCACAATACACGTAGCTCGGAAAGCCACGGCTGTTGCTGATTTCATTTGTTGAGAAGTTGATTATTGAGTTAAAAACAATAATAGCGCTCTCTTTACTGTTTTCATTGTATTGCTTCTAAAATTATTAGAATAAATTTAAAAAAATTACATAGAAAAACTCGTCAAAAGCCCTTCATTACTGCGTATGTTAAAAACTGTTTGGTCTTCAAAAATTAAATACTGTCCTTTAATTCCGACCAATTTTCCTTTGTAACGCGTTGCTTTTTCCAGATTCAAACTTTTAACTTTTTGGGGATAGCTTTTTACGGGAAATTGAAGATGCAAAGGTTTCGTGTTTCGAACAATATAGGGTTTGACCTCTTTGGGTAGATACTCCAAAGATTGGTCTTTTGCTTCTTGCAGGTCTATTGTCAATTCGCTTTGTTGAAGCATTTGACGCCAATTGGTTTTATCCGCATAATGTGTCTTTAGAGCGACTTCTGTAATCCCTGCCAAATACCGATTGGGAGCTTCAATGATGGGAATAGCCGAGGTAGCTCCTTGATCAATCCAACGAGTTGGGATTTGTGATTTTCGAGTAACTCCAACTTTCAAATTGCTAGAAACCGCCAAATAAACAACATGGGGTTGCAGCTGTACCTTTTTTTCAAAGGCTAAATCTCGATCTTCAATATCAAGATGTGCTTTACTGAGTTCGGGGCGCATAATCCAGTCTCCTGTACTGGGGATTTCAAAAAAACAATTTCTACAAAATCCTTGTCTAAAAATAGGCTTTGACAAATGACAATTCAAGCACTGGTATCCAAAAAACTCAATCTCTACCTCTTTTCCTAACAAAGCATTTATATGAAGAAACTCTTTATCGAACTCCAAGTAGTATTGAATAGGCGCATCATAATGAGATTTCATTTTTGTCAAAACTCCTTGAAACATATTCGTAATTTTTAGTTACTTTTATTTTTTTTTAAAGATACCAAAAAATGCCTATACCCCTGTTCAATTCTATCCTTTCCTGGTTTTTGAAAAAGCGCATACACCAAATAGAGCTTTTTTTAAAGTATCCCAACGAACTACAAAGTGAAGTTCTTCGAAAACTTCTCAGCGCTGCTAGGAATACTGAAATTGGAAAAAAGTATGGGTTTGAGAGTATCAACAATTACGAAACTTTTGCGGAGCGAGTTCCCTTATGTCGATATGAAGATATTGTACCACTTATTGAGCGTGCTCGAAAAGGCGAGCAAAATATTTTTTGGAATACTCCTATTAAATGGTTTGCAAAATCGAGCGGAACTACCAATGCACAAAGCAAATACATTCCAGTAAGCACCGAATCTCTTGACGACTGCCATTTTAAGGCAGGAAAAGACATGTTGAGTCTTTATATCAATAACAATGAAAATTCACAGCTTTTTTCGGGCAAAGGATTGCGATTGGGCGGAAGTAAGAAGCTGTACGAAAGCAACAACACTTACTTTGGAGATTTGTCTGCCATTATCATTGACAATTTACCGCTTTGGGCCGAATTAGTCAGTACTCCTAGCAATGATGTGTCGCTAATGAGTGACTGGGAGGTAAAAATGAATATGATTGTTAACGAAACTATTCAAGAAGATGTGACCAGTTTGGCAGGAGTTCCATCATGGATGATGGTTTTGCTAACTACCGTTTTAGAAAAAACAGGAAAGTCACATATTTTGGAAGTTTGGAAAAATCTTGAAGTATATTTTCATGGCGGAGTGAGTTTTGAGCCCTACCGTGAGGCATACGAAAAGTTAATGCCCAAATCTGAATTCAATTATTACGAAATCTACAACGCCTCAGAAGGTTTTTTTGGAATCCAAGATCAAAATCATTCCAATGAGCTTCTGTTGATGTTGGACTATGGTATTTTTTACGAATTCATTCCTATGAAAACGTTTGAAACAGCCAGTCAAAAAGCTGTTCGGCTCTCCGATGTCGAATTGCATACTCAATATGCCGTTGTAATTTCTACCAATGCGGGATTGTGGAGGTATTTAATTGGAGACACCGTCCGGTTCACATCTCTTAATCCGTATCGATTTAAGGTATCTGGACGCACCAAGCATCACATTAATGTTTTTGGAGAAGAATTGATGATTGAAAATACAGATCGCGGACTGGCTGAAGTGAGTAAACTTCACGATGTTACAATCATTGACTACACTGTGGGACCTGTTTTTATGAAAGATAAAAACAAAGGAGGTCACGAATGGATTATCGAATTTAAAACACCTCCAAAAGACATCGCTCTTTTTGCCAAGCAACTTGATGAAGAATTGCAAAAACTAAATTCCGATTACCAAGCCAAAAGGGACATGAATATTACACTAAACCCACTAAAAGTTCATCTAGCACGACCATCACTCTTTTACGATTGGTTGAAAAAAAAGGAGAAATTAGGAGGACAACACAAGGTTCCTCGATTGTCAAACGAACGAAAATTTTTAGAAGATTTACTTACAATGAATCAGTCCTAAGAAACGGCTTTTAACTGATTTAATTTGGATTTATTCAACTTTGAGAGTACGTAGTTTTTATCTACTTTCAGTTGGGTTTGGTCGGTTCCTGGAAGCTCAAACATAGCGTCAGTCAAAACCGCCTCACACAAAGACCGTAACCCTCGAGCTCCTAACTTATATTCAATAGCTTTATCTACGATAGTTTCCAAAGCAGAATGGGTAATTGAAAATGCAATTTCATCCATTTCAAACAACTTTTCATATTGCTTGATAATAGCATTTTTGGGCTGAGTAAGAATGGCTAGAAGAGTCATTTTATCCAGCGGATTCATATGAGTTAGCACAGGCAATCTTCCTATAATTTCAGGAATCAGACCAAAATCCTTCAAATCCGTTGGAATGATGTATTGAAGCAAATTACCTTGATCGTAACTGACTTCTGCTTTGGATGTGTTGTAACCCACAGACTGCATATTGAGTCGCTTGGAAATATGACGATCGATTCCATCAAAAGCACCTCCTGCAATAAACAATATATTTTCGGTATTGACTTCAATAAACTTTTGATCAGGATGTTTTCTTCCTCCTTTGGGCGGGACATTGACTACCGTACCCTCAAGGAGTTTTAACAAGGCTTGTTGGACGCCTTCTCCAGAAACATCTCGTGTAATGGATGGATTGTCGCTTTTTCGCGCAATTTTATCCACCTCATCAATAAAAACAATTCCATGTTGGGCTTTTTCCAAATCGTAATCAGCCGCTTGTAATAAACGAGTTAAAATGCTCTCAACATCTTCGCCTACATATCCGGCTTCGGTAAGAACAGTAGCATCAACAATGGCTAAAGGAACATTTAGCATGCGAGCAATGGTTTTGGCCATAAGCGTTTTACCAGTTCCGGTTTCACCCACCATCAAAATATTGCTTTTTTGAATCTCTATATCTTCTTTGTTTTGTGGCTGCAGCAGTCGTTTGTAGTGATTGTAAACAGCGACAGAAAGCACTCGTTTGGTCACATCTTGACCGATGATATATTCATCAAGAAACGTTTTAATTTCGACTGGTTTTTTGAGAATCAAATCTTTTGAAAGCGATGCTTCCGATTCTTGTGAAGATTCTTCCAAAACGATTCCATTGGCTTGCTCAATACAACGGTCACAAATATGAGCGTCCAATCCTGCTATTAACAGGCTAGTTTCTGCTTTTTTTCTTCCACAAAAAGAGCATATAAGTTCTTCGTTGTTCATTGTATTGGGATATTTAGCTTTTGGTCAAAATTTCATCAATCATTCCATATTTTTTGGCCTCATTGGCTTTCATCCAATAATCACGATCACTATCGTCATAGACTTTATCGTAGTCTTGACCGGAATGATTTGCAATAATTTCGTACAATTCTTTCTTTAACTTTAAAATTTCTCGCGCTGTAATTTCAATATCCGAAGCTTGACCTTGAGCGCCACCTAAGGGTTGATGAATCATTACGCGTGAGTGTGTAAGTCCCGAACGTTTTCCTTTTTCACCTGCACAAAGCAATACAGCTGCCATTGAAGCGGCAATACCTGTACAAATGGTAGCCACATTGGGCTGAATAAATTGCATAGTATCGTATATTCCAAGTCCAGCATACACGCCTCCACCTGGAGAATTAATGTAGATTTGAATGTCTTTGCTTTTATCAACACTTTCCAAAAACAATAATTGCGCTTGAATAATATTGGCTATGGAATCGTTAATAGCAGTCCCTAAAAATATAATACGATCCATCATCAATCTGGAAAAAACATCCATTTGAGCAACGTTCATTTGACGTTCCTCAATAATATAAGGTGTCATGCTACTAATCAATTGGTCGTAGTACATGGAATTTACTCCGTGCTCTTGGGTCGCAAATTTTTTAAATTCATTTCCGTAATCCATATAAAATAGTATTAAAAGTCAATTATTTAAAGGGTTGAAACCCTAAATATACTAAAAATTAGCCCGCAATGTACTTATTTTTTATAAGCCTCTTTAACAAACTGATCGTATGTCGTCTTTTTTTCTTTGAGTTTGGCCTCTGATTTGAAAAGATCGATAAGTTTTTGACTCATCATTTGATCCGACAAACGCTTTACCTCATCTTGATTAGAAAGAATACGAGCTGCGATGTTTTCGAGTTCGCTTTCTTCAGGATTGAGTTGTCCAAATTGCGCCATTTGAGTTTTAATCATTCCTTTAGAATATTCTTTTAATTCTTCAAATGTAACTTGGAGGTTGTGCTCAGAAACAAGTTTTCCTTCAATAAGTTGGTATCGCAAACCTTTTTCTGATTTTTCATATTCGGCGGCAGCCTCCTCTTCTGTAAGAGGATTTTCTCCAGCTGTTTGAATCCATTTCTTTAAAAACTCAGCGGGTAAATCAAATTTTGTGTTTTCCAACAAGGATTCTGTTACGTCATTTAACAGTTTTTGATCGGATTGAGAAGCAAATTGCTTTTCTGCATCTTCTTTCAATTTATCTCTTAAATCTGTTACTGTTTTAACAACGTCTTTTCCGAAAAGTTTATCAAAAAGCTCCTGATCCAAGTCAGCAGGTTCTCTAAGATTGATTTCTTCAATGGTAAACTGCACGTCAATATTGAGTCCGTGAGCCGCATCGTGTTCAACTTTCAAATGCTTCACAAGATCGTGATCGTCTTCAAACAAGCCTTTGGTTTTAAGCGTTACTACATCTCCTACTTTGGCTCCCAAAAATAGTTTTGAGTTCTTTTTGCCCTTAAGGTTTTTTAATTCAATAGTGGATTTGTTGTCAATGTCGGCGTCTTCGTTGGAAAACGTTCCAGTGACTTCTGAGTCACTCCCAATTTCATTTTGAGACACTAACTTTCCGTATTGTTTTTGAATGTTTTCCAATTGATCGTCAATCATTTTATCATCAGCTTGAATGATATAATGTGTAATCGCTTTTTTGAATTTTAGATTGATGTCGAATTCGGGAGACAATCCCAATTCAAATGCAAATGAAAGTGTTTCTGCTTCCCAGTCCAAATCATCTTGCGCTTGAGGAAGCGGGTTTCCAAGAATCGCCAGCTTTTCTTCGGTCAAATAATCATTGAGTGATTTTTGAAGAAGTTTATTTACTTCATCAGCAACAATGGCTTTACCGTATTGTTTCTTAATCAAGCCCATAGGAACCAAGCCCTTTCTAAAGCCTGGAATATTGGCTGTTTTCCGGTAATTTTGCATGACTTTCTGAACATCTTCATCATAATCTGCTTTGTCAATGTCAATAGTAATCATTGCGTTCAAAGCGTTTACATCTTTTCTTGTAACTTTCATTTCTGTTTTTATTTTTTAACTATGAAATAATCTCAGGAATTACTCGAAGAACAAAAGTCATCTATTCAATTTGATCTTCTTAAATTCAGTCGGCAAAAATAGGGTATTTTAATTGGGGTAGCAAGTTTTTAAGAACTTGATTTTGGGGGCGTTATTTCTCCTTTTTAATTAAAAAATGATAGGTTTTTTCATAAAACTGCACAGGATTCTCGGCATGAAGCCAATGTCCTGCATTTTGGATGGTTTGAATGGTTGCATTTGGGAAATGCTGTTTCAAATGGATGGAGTCCGCATCAGTTATGTAATCTGAATTTTCTCCTTTTAAAAATAACGCAGAACCCTCAAAGAAATACGAACTGGGCATTGCTTCTCCCACTGCTTCGGCTTTTTGGGAAAGCACCGATATATTGGCACGAAGTCCCAGGCTGTTTTTGGTTTTCCAATAAAGATTTTTTAACAAAAATTGACGCACTCCTACCTCGGAAATGTAACTCTGTAACTCGGTGTCGGCTTGCTTTCGAGAAGAAATGGTGTCAAAATCCAAAGCGGTCAATCCTTTTAAAATTTTTTGGTGATGAGGAGGATAGTATTTGGGAGCAATGTCCGCAATCACCAATTTCTCTACCCTATTGGAATATTTGCCTGCATAGAACATGGCTGTTTTTCCACCCATTGAATGGCCCAACAGATGAAATTTACTTAGGCCCATATGCACTGCATAGCGCTCCAAATCATCTGCCATTAGATCGTATGAAAACTCTGAACTGTGAAAACTTTTTCCATGATTTCGCTGATCAATCAAATGCACTTCAAAACCGCTATTTGAAATATTTTTGGCGAATGTTTTCCAATTATCAGACATCCCTAAAAAACCGTGAAGTATCAGCAAGGGTTGTCCAGATCCAAATTGTGTGGCATGCAAAATCATGCTTTCAATTTGCTTAAGTATTGACCAATGACATTTTCCAATCCATAATAAAGCGATTCGCAAATTAGGGCGTGTCCAATCGAAACTTCTAGTAAACCAGGAACTTCTTTTGCAAAAAATGCAATATTCTCAAGGCTCAAATCATGACCGGCATTCAAACCCAATCCTATTTTTTGAGCCAAAACGGCAGCATCTACAAAGGGCTGAATTCCCGAAAGGTTTCCGAGTTGCTGTTGGTGAGCATAGGACTCCGTATACAACTCAATACGATCGGAGCCTGTTTGTTTAGCCCCTTCAATTTGTTCCAACACAGGATCTACAAAAATAGAAGTTCGTATGCCGTTTCGTTGAAACTCTGCAATGACTTCAGACAAAAAACTGTGATGTTTTAAGGTATCCCATCCTGCATTCGAAGTAATCGCATCCTCGGCATCAGGAACCAAGGTAACTTGCGTAGGTTTTACTTCGAGAACCAAATCAACAAATGCTGGATTGGGATTGCCTTCAATGTTGTATTCTGTTCGAATTATTTTTGGTAAATCTCGTGCATCTTGATAGCGAATGTGTCGCTGATCTGGACGAGGATGTACCGTAATTCCTTGTGCTCCATAATCCTGAATATCCGACGCAACCGACAACAAATCGGGGTTGTTTCCTCCTCTTGCATTTCGAAGAGTTGCAATTTTATTAATATTGACACTTAATTTTGTCATGGTAGGTTTTTTTACAAAAATATATATTTACCTTACAATTTTGTCACTTATTTTAACTAATTTGCATTGAAGTAAAATCAAACCTGTGAACATCAAATTCGAAAAAAAACCCTGTTTATCATTAATGCCTTCAATGACCTTATTGGAAACCAAGGGTGTTTTTTTGAAAATGAATGTTTCCCACCTTCCTGTAGTTCAAGAGGGTCTTTTTGTAGGGGCGCTTTCCCTTGATATGATAGAGGGCTTGAATGAAACATCGCTGCTTGAAAATTATATTTCGCATCTTGAGCCCATTTATGTGAAAGAGGCTACACATTGGATGGAAGTGTTTCAAGTTATGCAGCAACATTCTTGCAACTACATTGCTGTTTTGAATGATTTAGGTGCTGTTGTTCAAACCTATCACCTTAAAGATGTTTTAGAACAATTACACAACACTCCTTTTGTTAATGAAAAAGGAGATGTTATAGTAATAACTGCGAATGTTACTGATTTTAGTCTGTCTAAAATTACTCAAATTATTGAAGCTCATCAAGGAACCGTATTGGGTATGTTGGTAGAAAATCAGAATCCGTCTTCTACTCAAATTTTTATGAAATTACAAACGGATGATTTTAACAACACGTGCTTAAGTTTACGAAGATATGGATACAATGTTCTAACATCACAAACAGAAAAACATTCCCATTCTGAATTTGAAGCACAAATTGATTATTTAAAAAAATACATATTTATTTAAACTATTCTTTATGAAAATTGCGATTTACGGTCAGTTTTCTAACCACGACACAATTGATGTTCTTAAGGAGGTCATGCAATTAATGGAACCCTTAAACTTTTTGGTTTCCCTTGAAAATGAGCTGTATCAAAACACTCAAGAATTACATGTTGATAATCCAAAGGTTTCCACGTTTCATTCCTACAAAGACTTAGACCCCAAAAGCGATTTGTTTATCTCTATTGGTGGAGACGGTTCGATGTTACGAGCAATGACATTCATTCGTGATTTAGGCATTCCAATTGTTGGTTTTAATACGGGAAGATTGGGGTTTTTGGCAACGCTTCAAAAAGAGGATGTTAAGAGCAGTCTTTCGGAAATCATTCATGGGAATTACCGCATCGAAGAACGCGCATTGCTAACTGTTGAAACAACTCCAAATCATCAAGAAATTGAGGCACTGCCATTGGCGCTAAATGAAGTGTCTGTCGGAAGAAAAAACACTACTTCCATGATCAACATCAAAACACATTTGGATGATGAATATTTGAACAATTACTGGGCAGATGGGCTAATTATTGCAACACCAACAGGCTCTACAGGTTATTCACTGAGTAGTGGCGGACCTGTAATGGCGCCTTCCAGCGAGGCTTTGGTCATTACTCCCATCGCACCCCACAATTTGAATGCACGACCACTAGTAATTCCTAACCATACATCGATCAAACTTCGGGTAATTGGAAGAGAAGAAAGTCATTTACTATCTTTAGACTCCAGAATAATTACCGTCGCAATGGACACGGAGATAACGATTCAAAAAGCTTCCTTTACCCTAAAAATGGCGCAACTTAATGATGAGCGCTTTTTTAAAACCCTTCGAAAAAAACTTTTATGGGGCGAAGACACTCGGAATTGAGCAATATTTTGAAAAAAACACGGTTATTTTATGAATGGGCAGGCATATGATAATGTCTATCTTTGTGCGTTTGAGTGATGAAACATATTTTTTTGATTTTAGTGGTAATTGGAAATGGAGCATTGAGCTTTTCACAGCTTCATGAAATTGGAGTTTATGGAGGCGGATCCAATTATATTGGCGATGTCGGAAATACAACTTATATCAATCCTTCAAAATTTGCAGGAGGCATACTCTACAAATGGAATGTTCACGAGCGGTATTCTTGGAGAGCGAGTTTGATTCATACAACCCTTACTAATTCAGATGCTAGTTCGAATCTTTCTTACAGAAACGAGCGAATGTTTTCATTTGAAAATAAAATTACAGAAGCAAGTGCAGGAATGGAATTTACGTTCTGGGACTTCAATCTTCTACAAGATGGATTGTTGTGGTCTCCCTATATTTATAGCGGTATTACTTATTTTAAATACGATGATTTGTATTATGAAATAGGAGAAACAATCGCAAAGAAATATGAGTACAACACTGGTTTTGCAATTCCTATTACTGTGGGAGTAAAAGCTCGGATTGGCTGGAGGTTCATGCTAGGATTGGAAATTTCTGCAAAATTAACTTCTACAGACAACATTGACGGAAGTTTTAGTAGTTTTACTGCCAAAGATAAAGCTCCTAACTTTGGAAACAGTTTGAGTAGTGACTGGTATATATTTACTGGAATGACCTTTACGTACACCTTTGGAAGACCACCATGTTATTGCCCATAAAAACAATTAAATGAGTTTAAAAAGCAACATTCGTAAGTCAGACTTGCCCAAACACATAGCCATTATTATGGATGGTAACGGGCGCTGGGCCAAACAACAAGGGCTACGGCGTGTATTGGGTCATCAAAACGGAACCAAAGCCGTAAGAGAAACTATGGAAGGAGCTGCAGAATTAGGCGTTAAACATTTAACTCTTTATGCATTTTCAACCGAAAATTGGAAACGTCCCAAACTTGAAATCGATACGCTTATGAAGCTTTTGGTTTCTTCTCTTAAAAAAGAGCTATCCACCCTAGTAAAAAACAATATTCGCCTGTCTGCTATTGGAAATTTACAAGCCCTTCCTCCCAAAGCCAACAAAGAGTTGCATGAAGTAATGGACAAAACTGCAACCCATACCGGCTTGACACTAACCCTTGCTCTTAGTTACGGGGCAAGGGAAGAAATTGTGAAAGCCGTTAAAGACATTAGTGAGAAAGTTAAAAATAACATAATTTCTCTTGAAAATCTTGATGAAACGATTATAAATGAGCATCTTTACACGCAAAATTTACCAGAGGTAGATTTATTGATTAGAACAAGCGGAGAATGCAGAGTAAGTAATTTTTTGCTGTGGCAAATTGCCTATGCTGAACTTTATTTTACTCCTGTTTTGTGGCCCGAATTCAATAAAGAAGACCTTTTTAAAGCAATCGTTAATTATCAACAAAGAGAACGAAGATTTGGAAAAACGAGTGAACAACTTCAATAATAGAACTTTTAATCGTTACTTTTTACGTTTATTCATGCTCATAGGAGCGATGTTTTTTACATCGTTAATAAACGCTCAAAATCTGTCATTTGACAAAGGAAAAGAATATGTCCTTGACGAAATTAAAGTTTCTGGACTAAAAAGTTTCAGCGAACAAACAGTTGTTGCCTATACTGGTTTGCGAAAAGGTCAAAAAGTACAAATCCCTGGCGAAGAAATTAGTGCAGTTATCAAAAAACTATGGGGGCTGGAGTTGTTTAGTGATATTAATGTTTATTTGATAGATGTAAAAGACAACAATGCCAGTATTGAATTGGTTATAAAAGAATTACCTACGTTGTCTGAGTTCACAGTTACTGGACTCAAAAAAGGAAAAATAGAAACTATTGTCAAAGACACTGAACTCAAAAAAGGAAAAAAGTTGTCAGAAAGCTTTTTGACCAATACCAAAAACTACATTGTCAATAAGTACAAAAAACTAGGATATCTAAACACCAAAGTGACCATTGATATCAAGCCCGACACTACAGGAGCCAATACCAAAAAAATGTTGATTCATGTGGACAGAGGAAGACGTGTTAAGGTTAAAAGCATTGAGTTTATTGGTAATGAAGTAGTAAAAACCTCCAAGCTTAAACGAAAATTTAAAAACACCAAGACCCAATTTTTTGGGCGATTTTGGAAAAGATCTAAATTTATTGAAGCGGATTACAAGGAAGACCTCGCCGCTGTGATGGAATACTACAAAGAAAAAGGATACCGTGATGCTCGAATCACCAAAGACACTGTTACCGTTGCCAATAATCTAATTGACATCAAAATCGAGCTTGAAGAGGGAAACAAATACTATTTTGGAGATATTACTTTCCTTGGAAACACCATATATACAGATCAGCAACTGGCAAGAGTTCTGGGTCTTAAAAAAGGAGACACTTATAACGGAGTACTCCTAAAAAAGCGAATTGCAGATCAAACAAAACCCGACGGCGAAGACCTGACCAATCTTTACCAAAACAATGGCTACTTATTTTCTAGCATCAACCCTGTGGAAATTTCTGCTCAAAACGACACGATCAATTTTGAAGTTCGAATTACAGAAGGTAAACCCGCTTATTTTAACAAAATAAGTGTTGTTGGAAACGATCGGACGAATGACCATGTTATTTATCGTGAGCTGCGTACCAAGCCAGGAGAGCTTTATAGCAAGGATTTGGTTGTACGAACTGTTCGTGAGCTAGGACAACTCGGATTTTTTGATGCTGAGCAAATTTCACCCGATTTCAAAAATGTTGACCCCAATGCTGGCACGGTTGATATTGAATACGGATTGGTAGAAAAAGGAGCTAGCCAAATTGAACTTCAAGGAGGTTATGGTGGCGGTGGATTTATCGGTACACTTGGGTTGTCGTTTAACAACTTTTCGATTCGAAATATCCGAAACAAAGATGCCTACAAACCCCTTCCTATGGGAGATGGACAGTCTTTGTCGCTTCGACTTCAAGCTAGTCGTTTTTATGAGACGTATAGCTTTTCTTTTACAGAACCTTGGTTGGGTGGAAAACAACCCGTACAATTCTCTACTTCGCTTTCGAGTACCATTCAATATCGTTACAATTACACAACAGGAAAAGCTGATAAAAGCCAATATTTTCGAATTAGCGGAATCAACCTTGGGTTGGCTAAACGACTTCAAGTTCCCGATGATTATTTCACGCTCTCTCAGTCCATTGGCTTTCAGTACTACGATTTGAAAAATTATTTTACAGGGCTATTTACTTTTGGAAACGGTTCCTCAAACAATTTGTCTTATACCGTAGCATTGTCGCGAAACAACACCTTTACCAACCCTATTTTTCCTTTGGGAGGATCTAAATTTTCGTTGAGTGCCAAACTTACATTCCCTTACTCCTTGTTTTCAAGCACTGACTTCGGAGACTTGGAAAATCAAGCAGCTTACCAAGACGAAAATGGAAATCCAAATCGTGCTAAAATCGATCAAGAAAAAAATCGTTGGTTGGAGTATTACAAACTGAAATTTTCTAGTGAATGGTACACGCGCTTGTTTGACAAGTTGGTTTTAAAAACACAGGCGGAATTTGGATTTCTGGGAGCTTACAACAACGATCGAGGGATTATTCCATTTGAACGTTTTTATTTGGGAGGAGACGGTCTTGCAAATTACTCAATGGACGGTAGAGAAACTATCGCCCTTAGAGGGTATGAAAATCAGTCGTTGTCAGATAGAAACAACGGATCAACGATCTACAATAAGTTTTCATTGGAATTGCGATACCCCATTAGTTTAAAGCCCGCCGCATCCATTTATGCATTGTCGTTTTTGGAGGCTGGAAATGGGTTTGACAATTTTAGCGAATATAATCCGTTTAACATGAAACGTTCGGCAGGTTTAGGAATTCGTATATTTATGCCTGCGTTTGGATTGTTAGGAATAGACTTTGGCTATGGGTTTGACAGCCCATTGGATAATGACTTGATTTCTCACGGATGGGAAACTCACTTTATTATTGGTCAACAATTTTAAAAACAATAAAACCCGATCTTTTTTAAAACCTATGTCATGAATAAAAAAATAATTTTTGTAGCATTATTTTTAGGGCTACTCACTGTAATGCCTCTTCAGGCTCAGCGAGGTGTTCGAATTGGTTATATTGATATGGAGTATCTTTTGTCACAAATGAGTTCGTATCAAAAAGCCGTTACTGAGCTTGAAGAAAAAAGCAAAGTTTGGAAAGATGAAATTTCGCAAAAACAAGACGAAATACAAAAAATTGAAGATGAGTTTGCAGCAGAAAAACCGCTTTTGACCCCTTCCCTTATTGAAGAAAGAGTAGATGACCTTGAGTATGAGAAAAACAAACTGAATGAGTATCAACAAAAAAGATTTGGTCCTCAAGGAGATTGGTTCATACAACAACAAAACTTACTTCAACCTATTCAAGATCAAGTGCTATCAATCGTTCAACAAATCGCAGATAAAAAGAAGTACGATT
This sequence comes from Flavobacteriaceae bacterium, assembly GCA_029243385.1. Classification (GTDB taxonomy): domain Bacteria; phylum Bacteroidota; class Bacteroidia; order Flavobacteriales; family Flavobacteriaceae; genus JAQWSC01. The sequence goes on from JAQWSC010000006.1 coordinate 50,293, forward strand.
TTGTTTTTGATAGAACCTCTGATGTGTTCATGTTATATTCCGAAAAAAAATACGATATTAGCGAACTTGTTCTTAAAAACATTAAGAAGGCTGAAAGGCTCCAAAATGCTGAACAAAGTGATGAAGTTAATGAACTGATTCTTGAAGATGAAAGCTTAAACGAAGTAGATCCTGAAAAGGAAGCCCGGAAAAAAGAACTGGAGCAAAAAAAGGCAGAACGCGCTAAAAGAATTGAAGAAAAAAAGGCAGAACGCGCTCGAATTATTGAAGAGAAAAAAGCAGAGCGTGCCCGTGTTATAGAAGAAAAAAGAAAAGCGTACGAAGCTAAAAAATTACAGATAGAAGAAGAAAAAAGAAAGGCATACGAAGCCAAGAAAAAAGCAGAACGTGAAGCTGATAACGAAAATTCACAAACCGAGAAATAATATATAACAACAATTTTAAATTTAAATTCATAATGAAACTTTTACTTAAATCAACCTTAGCAATTTTAGTTTTTTTTACCACTATAACAGTTACTGCCCAAAGTAAAGTGGCACATATCGATTCTCAAAAGTTGATTAGCGAAATGCCTGAAGTAGTGAGTGCTCAAAAAGAATTGGAGCGCATTCAAAAAACATACACTACAGAAATTGAATCTTCTATTAAAGAATTGCAAACGAAACTTCAAACCTACACTGCGGATGCTGAAAATCAAACTGAAGTGACCAACGGAGCGCGCCAAAAAGAATTAGCAGGAATGGAACAAAACATCAACCAGTTCAGAGAAACTGCTGCACAAGATATCCAAAAAAAGCAAGCAGAACTTATGCGTCCTTTGATTGACAAAGCACGTGCTGCAATTCAAAAAATTGCGAAACAGCAAGGTTTTGACTACGTGCTAGATGCTACTCCAGGAGGAGGCGTTATTATGGCTGAGGGAAAAGATCTTATGGCAGATGTTAAGAAAGAACTTGGATTCTAAAACAACCCCTAGAAAGACTTTTAACAAAAACTGCTTAATTACTTAAGCAGTTTTTTTATTTTTGTTATCTATGAACAACGCATCCATTGGTGTTTTTGATTCCGGTGTTGGAGGAATTTCTATTTTGAAAGCACTTCAAAATAAAATGCCCAATGAGCAATTTGTTTATTTAGCTGATAGCTACAATGCCCCTTATGGGCCTAAGGATAGGGCATCAATTATTGAGCTTTGTATAAACAATACCGAGTGGCTATTGAGCAAAGGAGCAAAACTAATTGTAGTTGCATGTAATACCGCTACCACTAATGCCATTGAATCGCTTCGGAACCAATACTCATGCCCTTTTATTGGAATTGAACCTGCTATTAAACCAGCGGCTCTATCAACAAAATCTGGAGTTGTAGGAGTTTTAGCGACTGAAGGAACCCTAAGCAGCTCCTTGTTTTACAATACAGCTTCAATGCATACTCAAAATACGCAAGTGATTGAGAAAATAGGTAAAGAACTTGTACCTCTTATCGAGAAAGGCATTACCTCGGGATTGGAAATTGAAAAGCTTCTGAGACAGTATATCGATCCCATGTTAGATGCTCAAATTGACACCCTAGTTTTGGGATGTACTCACTACACCTTTCTAATTCCTACTTTGAAAAAGATACTCCCCAATTCAATTCAAATTATTGATGGCAGAGATGCGGTTGCAAGACAAACCCAATTTATTCTTAATAAATACAATCTTTCAGCTTCAACAGAACAACAAAAGTCAACAGCATATTTTACAACGGGAAAGACAAAAGAACTCAAAAAATTTATTCCCGAAAACGAGTCGATTGAAAAGGTTTCAATTACTCCTTGAACCAGTCGGCATATTGAATGTAGTTGTTGGCGATTCGATTGATTTCACCTTCCAAAAGCTCTTTGGAAACTTCTTTGATTTTCTTGGCAGGCATTCCCCCAAAAACAGTTCCTGATGGAACCACGGTGTTTTTGGTAACTACCGCACCCGCAGCAATTATGGAGTTGCTTTCAATCACACAATCATCCATAACAATAGCTCCCATTCCTATCAAAACATTGTCGTGAATCGTACAACCATGAACAATGGCATTATGACCAATCGAAACATTGTTTCCAATTTGGGTAGGTGATTTTTCAAAAGTGGCGTGAATGACCGCCCCATCTTGAATGTTTACTTTATTACCAATACGTATATAATGAACATCTCCCCGAACAACAGCGTTGAACCAAATACTGCAATGATTTCCCATTTCGACTTCACCAACTACGGTGGCGTTTTCTGCAATGAAACAATCCTCTCCAAATTTTGGTGTATGTCCTCTAACTTCTCGTAAAATCATTTTTATAATATACCTTTAACATAATAATATCCGTTATTGCCTCTTAAAAAATTAAATCCAATAGTAATTTGGTGAAAACCTCCTTTTCCAAAAGAAATGTCACCAATTGGTTTGGAATAATTATAAGCAAAAACAAAATTTTTGAGGTCGATTCCAATAATGGATGTAATCATTTGAAGTTTTTGAGAAACAATAACGTCTCCTTTATAATATTTGGCACCTTCAAAAGTTCTCCTATAAGAAAGACCTCCCCAAAGTCGACCTTCACGAATAGGATAATATCCTTTGAGATTAATATCTACCAATTTTTCTTTTGTAAAATCGCTCAGTTGAAACAAAAAAGAGGGCTCTAATGATAATTTGCGCTTTAGCTCAAATATATACCCTACAGATGCTAGATATTTTCGTTGATTGTTCGATTCGTACTCGTTATACAAATTACGATTTCGAAACAACAAGTTTTTTATAGTAACGTGAGCATAAAAATTAAGGAGATTGTAAGATAGACCAGTATCTATATTAAAATAGTTGGTGCTCTGTTTGATTCCTCCAATGATGGGGTCATAATCAGAAACGTCAAAAGAAGACTCATCCAAAGAATTTTGCATTCCTCCTACACTAATACCAAAAGAAAGTTGGTTCAACTCAGCACTGCTTCTGAAAAAATTAATGTGATGAGCGTAGGTTAGATATAATCCTGTTTGAGAATGATAGCCATTTTGGTCGTTAAAAATAATCGCCCCCACTCCCGATCGATTTCCCAATCGCATATGAGCACTTAGCGTTTGCAAATTGGGAGCTTCTTCTTGACCAAACCACTGCTTTCTGAGCGTCATTCTAGCCTTTCCTCCTTCGAAACTTGATCCTGCCATGGAAGGATGTACCAAATAATAATTATCTGTCAAATAATCCGAGTACAGTGGAATACCTTCTTGTGAAAACCCAAGCATGGAAAACAAAAAAAAGAAAATGATTGGTACGGGTTTCATTTATTAAAATAGTGATTCAATTGTTCTTTAAAAGGCTAATTTAAGGTTTTAAACAAACTCTTTTCCTTATTTTTGCCAAAAACATCTTGAAAATGCAAAACATTAAACTTACTATTGAAAAAACAAGCAATCCTGCGATCCTAAAATTCAACTCTAATGAATCTTTAGCTAGTGGTAAGTTTGAATGTAAAAATATCGAGGAAGCCAAAGATTTTCCAGTTGCCCAGCAGCTTTTTTATTTGCCTTTTGTTAAAACAGTTTTTATCTCAGAATATTTTATTGCCGTAGAACGATTCAATATTTTGGAATGGAACGAAGTACAAGATGAAGTAAAAAAACAACTCGAAGATTATTTGAATGACGGCGGGTTGGTTCAAAATGAAAATGTTGAAGTTAAAAAAGTTCCCGTAACTGTTTATGCCGAAAGCACACCCAACCCGGGAGTAATGAAGTTTGTAGCAAACAAACCTTTGGTAGAAAACGGGCTAGAATTCAAAAACATTGATGACGCAAAAAACGCTCCATTAGCGCAAAACTTATTTCATTTTCCATTTGTAAAAGAAGTCTTTATGGACAAAAATTTTGTGTCAATCACCAAATTTGACGTGGCCACTTGGGAAGATGTAACTATGGAAGTTCGTGAGTTTATTCGGTCTTATATAGAAGACGGAAAACCCATTATAGATAAGGCTTCCGAGCTTTTACATACCGATTCTCATTCAGATTCTGTAACTGTAGCGTTGGATGAAATTTCCTCTGAAATTGTTGCTATTTTAGACGAGTATGTAAAACCTGCAGTAGCGTCGGATGGAGGAAATATTCTTTTTAAATCTTATGATTCAAAAAAAAAATCAGTGCATGTAGTTTTACAAGGTGCTTGTAGCGGCTGCCCTTCTTCAACGTTCACTCTTAAAAACGGAATTGAAAACATGCTTAAGGAAATGCTCCCTGGAAAAGTCGCTACAGTGGAGGCAATTAATGGATAAAGGTTTTTTTGGAAGGAGTTCCTATAAAATCTTTAAGATAAAACGGCTCGAAATAAGCTACATTTTCAAATTCTTTTCTTTCGAATTTACCATGAGCAATTTTTATCATCTGTTGCGCAGAGGGTAAAGATGTAGTTGATTCAAAATTTAGGTTGGGGTGAGCGTCTATCAAAAGTTTACATTTTTCAGCACCAGGACCCATTATATAAACCGAGTCTTTGTTTAGGTAGTTTAAAAACGAATTGCTTGTAATAATTTCTGCTTGTATATCACGAATTTCTTGATGGTTTTGGTCGTAAACAGCCGCATACACTTCGTCTCTTCGAGCGTCCAATAAAGGGATGATTACTCCCGAACGAACCGTAGCCTGATACGACAAACTCAACAGCGTAGAAACCGAAATCAGGGGAATATCTAGGGCAAAGCAGATTCCTTTGGCGGTAGAAACTCCTATACGAAGACCCGTATAGGAACCCGGTCCTTTACTCACGGCAACAGCATCCAAATCACTTGGGGAAAGGGAAGCTTGTTGTAAACATTCTTGAATAAACACATGCAACTTTTCTGAATGCGAGTACTGTTGGCTATTATGTTCTGAAAGGGCAATTATTTTTCCGTCCTTACTCAACCCCACAGAGCATTGTGTTGTGGTGGTTTCGATATGCAGTATGTGCGCCATTTATAAATTTATAGGCACAAAAGTACTAAAAAGCGGCGCCTTTTATCTGGCATATTAAAATAACTGTTGTGGATCAATCGATTTTGATTGGAATCCCAAAATAAAATTCAAGTACTTTTAATTTAAAAATATAATCGTATTTGGTTCGAATGACTTCGGACTGAGCTAACTCAAATCGTTGTTTGGCCTGACTATATTCAAAGGAGTTGACGACCCCCAAATCAAAACGGTCTTTGGCATAGGAAAAGGCTTTTTCACGGGCTTGTAATGTTTTTTGTGCTGCATCATACGCTTTGAAAGCACTTTGGACATTATTGTGAGCCTGGTTAATTGTGTTTTCTAAGTCTAACTTTTGCTGTTCAAACGCATACTTGGATCGTTCAACATTAATTTTATTTCGCGCAACATTATTGCGAACCGAGAAACCGTTCAAAATTGGGATGGATAATTGGACTCCAAAATTTTGTCCTGCATTGTCCTTAAATTGATCCTCAAACGCCGCTGGTCCAATTACGCGCGTAACCTCTGAGTATCGTAATACTTGATTGAGTGATCCCTCAACAAAAAGACCTGTCGGAAGAATTTCATACAGACCTGTTCCTTCCAAGCGATCGCTATATGAAATACGAGAACTGTACCCGTAAAATGCCGACAGACGAGGCTGAAGCGCTCCTTTGGCAATTTTCAAGTCTTTTTCTGCAATCAACACATTTGTTTCTGCCAATTTTATATCGTTTCGTAGCGACAATGATTTGTTATAAATATCTTTCGGCGATTGTAAAAGGATGTCCGAAAGGGGTAACTCGTAATTTTCATCGGCAATTTCAAAATTTTCGTAATCGGTGATCAATAACAATTGTGCCAGAGAAATTTTAGCTAAACGCAAACTGTTTTCTGCCAAAATGGTTCGCTGTTCTTGATCGGCCAAATTAGCCTCCAATTCGTATAGGTTTCCCGCAGGAATAACACCAGAATTTACCAATTCTTGACTCCTAGAAAGTTGCTCTATACTGATTTCTAGCTGAAGCTGTTGTGAGGTTAACGATTCTCTGTTAAACAATACTTGCAAGTAGGAATTCGCAACTAAAAGTGACACATCTTCTGCCATATCAGACAATTGATATTCATTGGCTAAAAGTGCAAGATTCGCGCGATGAAGCTGATTGATATTTTGCAGTCCATTATAAATATCAAGTCCTACGTTAAGCCCCACTGAGGTAAACTGAGTCGTCAAGTTTTCGAGCAATCCAGTAGTAATATTTTGATTCAAGCCAATGTTCCACGAGTGGGAAGATGCAAGGTTAAAACTGGGCAAAAAATTACCTATGGCTGCTTTTTTACCCAACTGAGTATCGGCATAATTCAATTCAGCTTGTTTGATAGAAATGTTTTTTTCTAAGGCACGCTCAACACAGGCTTCGAGTGTCCACGGTTTTTCTTGACCTATAGATATCCCTAAACAGCAAATAATTAGTAATAAAGAAGTGAAAAGTTTCATAAATAGCGGTATTTAGGATTTGTCTTCTTGATCATCACCCTTTTTCAAAGGCTCGGTCTTGTTCCAAACCTTGATGTTGTCTTCTTTTGAAATTCCTGAAAGAATTTCAACATTGATTCCATCTGATATTCCAATTTCTACATCGCGTTTTTCGAACTTGTGATCATCGATTTGAACTTCTACATACGGATCTTCTGTTTCTTTATCAAATTGCAAAAGAGCTTCTCGAACAGCAGGAATACTGTCTTTTTTTTCTAAAACAATGGATGCATTTGCACTATAACCGGCTCTTATAAAAAAATCGGAATCCAAAAATACAACCCCTTCGATTCGAAACTGAACCGTACCCTGTTCTTCGTTTCCTTTGGGTGCAATGAATTTAAGCTTGGCATCATACTCTTTGTCTTGAATAGCACCCAACGATATTTTTAAAGGCATATCTTGATACAATTTACCAACTTCTGCCTCATCGATTTTTCCTTCAAAAATCATTTTCTTTAAATCGGCAATGGTGGCAATAGTTGTTCCTGCATTGAAGGTATTGGATTGAATAACTTGGTCTCCTTCTTTGATAGGAATTTCCAAAATAGTTCCCGAAACAGTAGCTCGTATGTTTGTATTGGCCGAAGCAGAACCTCCGGAAGATCCCAAACGGATAATTTGCAGATCACTTTCAGCATTGGATACTTCTTGCAATGCTTGGTTGTATCGCAATTCAATATTATTGAAATCTTGACTGGAGATAATCCCTTTATCAAACAATGTTTTGTTTCTTTTGTATTCAAGATTTGCGTTTTTCAATACAATTTGGGCGTTTTTTACACGTCCACGTGCACTATTAAGAGATTGTTCGTTAGGGACTACCTTAATTCTTGCTAGCAAATCTCCTGCTCGAACTTCATCTCCTTCTTCTACAAGAATAGCGTCAATAATTCCTGAAATTTGAGGCTTAATAGCAACCTCATCCTCAGGAACCACCTTCCCTGTGGCTACTGTTTTTTGTTCAATAGAGGTGATAAAAACAGTTTCTGTTTCAAACTGAATGGAGGGTTTGCTGTTGGATTTTATAAAGAAAGCAGTTGCAAACAAAACTCCCAAAACTGCAATTCCAATGGCTAAGTATTTTAAAATTTTCATGTATAATTCTTTTTAATTTATTCTTCTCTTAATGCGTCAATAGGTTTTATGCTTACGGCTCGTTGTGCTGGAATCAATCCAATAAGAGTTCCTAATACAACCATAATTACTAAGGCTCCAATCACAAAAGGAATCGGGACAGTTGGATTGGTGTAAGGAAAATCACTAAGGTTTTGAGTGGCCATATCAATGCCAAATAAAACAAAGGCTCCTAAAACAATTCCAAAAATTCCAGCAATTAGGGTTAAAAATACAGACTCCATAATAATTTGTAATCGAACCTCGCGAGGCGTAGCGCCTAGGGCTCTTCGAACTCCCAATTCTTTGGTTCGTTCCTTAACAGAAATCAACAAAATGTTTCCAATTCCAATAACTCCAGCAATAATAGTAGCAATTCCTACTATAAGCGATAAAAAGGTCATCCCTTTTGAAAATCCGATAATTCTGTTAAATATTTCTCCCAAATTGAACGTTCCAAAAGCGCGCTCGTCGTCAGGATGTACCTGATGTGTTTTTTTCAAAACAGCTTTTACATCTTCTTCGGTTTTCACAACATCGGCGTCGTCATAAGCAGCAATGGAGAACCAATCAACCTCATCTCCAGTATTGTATAATTTTCTGTAGGTAGAAAATGGGATGAAAACATCTCCCTCTCCTTCAAAACCGCCTCCAGGAACATATTTGTGAACTCCGATTACTTGAAAATAAATATTATCGATTCGGATAAATTTTCCAATGGGATCGTCGTTTTTTTGAAAGAGTTCTTTTTGAGTTTGTTCGCCAATAACACATACTTTTCGGTCGAGTAAAATATCATTGTCGTTGATAAACCTTCCTCCATCATATATTTTTTTGGAAGCAATCTTTGTAAAAATAGGGAAGTCTCCATAGATGGGATACTTTCCACTTTTTTGTTGGTGAACAATGGTAGCTCCTTCACTTCCGCCAAAGACACCTTTCGCATTTCGTGGAGCAATAAATTCGATGCTAGGAATTTGATTTTGAAGTATTGTCGCATCTTCCAATTTTAGCTGTAAAGAGCGTCCCGTTTTAAACCCTTTGTAGGGAACACTGGTTCTTTGTGCCCATGCAAACATGCTGTTTATAGCCACGTCTTCGAACTGTCTTTCAAATCCATTATCCAGCCCTTTGGCAGCTCCCGATAGGGCAATATAAATAAATATCCCCCAAAGCACTCCGATGACTGTAATAATGGTTCGCAACTTGTTTTTTCGGATAGAACCGAAAATTTCTTGCCAGGTGTCTCTATCAAAAATTATCTTAATCATTATTCATCTCTTAGGGCTACAATGGGTTTGATTTTTGCGGCTCGTTTCGCTGGAATGTATCCTGCTATAGCGCCAAATAAAATCAATAAAAAAGTTGCAAAAATTCCAGTACCAGTATTGATGTAGGGGTCTAATATGAAAAAGTCTTTCAGTCGGTCACCAAAAAAATTGAGTACAGTCACGCCTAGTATAAGCCCCGCAAATCCTGTCAAAGTTGTAATAAAAATGGATTCGTGCAATATCATCCCTATGACTGACTTGGGTGTTGCTCCCAAGGCCTTTCGAATGCCCAATTCTTTGGTGCGTTCTTTTACTACATATACCATAATATTAGAAATACCTATAATACCCGCTAACAATGTTCCCAATCCTACAAAAGTGACAATCAGTTGAAGAATACTGGCAAATTGCTGGTTTTGTTTCAATTGATCTGCTGTATTTCTAATATAAATGCCATTCTCATCATCAGGAGCAATATTGTGTTTATCTTTTAAAAAAGTATATAACTTGCTTTCAAATGTCATCGCTCCAGCGTGTCCTAATTCGGACTTGAACGCTACAATCATACGGTCAATTTTGTCATTGCTTTTTTCAAGTTGTTGACGGGTTGTGTAAGGCAAATAAATAAGTCGCTCTTCATTGTCTCCTCCATCGTCTTGAAAAACACCAATCACCTTGTAGTTATTGTTGGAAAGGTCGATGTATTTACCAATTGGATTTTCGCTTCCAAACAAATCATTTTTAACGAGTCGCCCAATCACGACATACTTTTTTTTGAGCTGAATGTCTCTTTGGTTAATATACCTGCCTTCCATGATGATTGTTTTTTCAGCAAATTGGTGAGAAGGTGCTACTGCTCGAGTGGTATAATTATTCGATTCAGACTTGTACTTAACGAGTGCTCCGCGTGTAATTCTGGGAGTTATATATTCTAAAAAGAAAGGGAAGTTTTCTTTAATATCGGTCAAATCATCGTTTTTAAATTCAATTCTACGATTGGATTTAAACCCTCGATAAGGCTTTGATGTTTTTCCTGGATAAAGAAAAAATGTATTGGTTGCGTCGTCTAAAAAGAATTTTTGGAACGAATTTTTTAAGCCGTTTCCAAAACCAAACAAAATCACAAAAATGAAAATACCAAGAGCTACTGTAAATCCAGACAAAAAAGTTCTGAGTCTATTTTTACTAATAGTTTCAAAGATTTCATTCCAACGATCTCTACTAAACATTGGCTAAAGGATTACTTGGTTTACTTTTTTATCTTCAACAATCACTCCATCTTTGAGGTGAACAATTCGCTTACACATATTGGCGATATCGGTTTCGTGAGTTACAACCAAAATTGTTTTTCCCTCGTTATTAATGTTTTGAATCAACTGCATTACTTCTTTGGAGGTTTTTGAGTCTAAGGCTCCCGTGGGCTCATCTGCCAACAATACTTTGGGTTCGGTAGCCAAAGAACGTGCAATTGCAACGCGCTGTTTTTGTCCTCCCGATAGCTCGTTGGGTAAATGTGTAGCCCATTTTTTTAATCCAACTTTTTCTAAATAATCCAGGGCTTTTTTTAATCGATCTTTTCGAGAAAACCCCTGATAATATAAAGGGAGTGCAACATTTTCAAGGGCGCTTTTATAATTAATCAAATTAAAGGATTGAAAAACAAAGCCTAAAAATTTGTTGCGATATTTAGCTGCTTTGGTTTCATCTAAATTTTTGATAAGTGTATTGTCTAAAGTATAACTTCCTGAGTCTCCACTATCAAGCATTCCCAAAATATTTAACAATGTTGACTTTCCAGAACCTGAAGATCCCATAATAGCTACCAATTCGCCCTCATTAATTTGAAGATTGATTCCTTTTAGGACATGAAGGGAGGAGCTTCCCATTTGGTAAGATTTGTGCAAATCTTGGATATGAATCATATTCAGGTTTGAGTTAGATAAAAAACATTAAAAGACTATTGCATAAGACGACAGTCGTACCAAAATGTTACAAAAGTTAAGGATTCTTTTTGTTCTGAAAAAACCTTTTGTAAATATAGAATATGGTTACACCTACCAAAACATAGGGAATGATCATTAAGTAAACTATTCCATCATTTAAACTCTTTGCCACTTCTTGGTCTCCACTAGACTCCAATACGGCTCGACACATAGCACACTGAGCATCAACAGGAATTGTAAACAGAAAAAAAATCAACAATATCATTCCAGTAAACTTCATCGAAAGCAAGTGTTTTAAATAATATTAAACAGGGTAATAGGGAGATATCATAACGTATATAACTACTCCAGTAACAGCAACATACAGCCAAACAGGAAACGTATATCGCGCAAGCTTTTTGTGGGCTTTAAAATCATTATAAAGTGTTTTGGTGTATGTAAGTAATACCATAGGAATAAGCCCAATAGATAAAATGATGTGCGATATTAATATAAAATAATAGATGTAGCGAATGAATCCTTCTCCACCATAGGGTGTTGAATCAGATGTTGTATGATAAGCAATGTATAGTACCAAAAAAATTACAGAAAATGCAATACACACTTTCATCAATCGTTGATGCGTCAATCTTTGGCCTTTTTTAATTGCGATCAAAGCAGCTACAAGCAATACAGCAGTCAATCCATTCATTGTGGAGTATATGGGTGGTAAAAACCACAAGCGTTCAACCCCCTCAATTCGTATCGAAAACAAAGCTGCAACCGCCAAAGGAATTGCTATGGAGATTATAATAATTGCTAAGTTGTGTTTTTTTTCCTGAACTCCCATTAGTTAGTCATTTAAAAGTATTTGTATGTCTTGCTTTAAAAGTGTTATGTCTTGAACCTCTGCGTCGTCATTATCAATGCCTAAATAATAGACGATAGGATTCCCATAATCGTCTCTTCTGGAACGAAGATACCCATTTTGGTCTACCAAAGCAAAATACCCTTGATGTTCAAATCCTCCTGCAACAGCTGGATTGATTTCAGCAAAAATATTAAACCCTGAGTTGGCAAGCTCGTAGATGTAAGATCGTTCGCCAGTTAGGAAATGCCAATTGGGTGAAAATACATCATAAATTTCTGCATATTTTTTCAGCTCCATAGGTGTGTCATTTTCGGGATCAATAGTAATAGATGCAATCCCAAAGTCAGTTCGATCACCGTATTTTTCTTCCAAAATTTTCATGTTCCTATTCATGATAGGGCAAATAGATGGGCAGCTAGTAAAAAAGAACTCAACTACATATACTTTTCCTAAAAAGTCTTCATTGCTAATGGGAAGATTGTCTTGATTGGTTAATAAAAATTCAGGAACTTTCTTTCGCTCTCCATTCAATGAAATATATGCCAAATCGGAGTTCGAAGTTCGATTCAATCGATCACCATCAAGGGTAGATCCAGATTGGATACGATCAATAATTCTTGGAATAAAAATAATTCCAAAAACTAAAATGATAAATGAAATCCCAACGTAAGAATAGTTTTTCATAAATTATTTTTGTCGATCTGCGTTGTTTTTTTTGAGAGCCAATCGATATTCTGCCAAAATAACCTTGATATCGTCCTCCATTTTGTTATTGATCTCTGCAACAGAACGGGCATCATAGCCGTATAAAGTTCCAATGTCTTCGTCATCGTCACGACCTCTTAGTGACTTGTTTTTATCAATAATAAAAACATATGGAGAACTAAGAGTAGCATCTAGGTTCACATTTGTTTTCAAGCTATTAAACAGCTGTTGGATTTGTTCAGCAGTCGTAAATACAAACTTCCAATTTCGTGTATCGGTATTGGTTCCTGATGAAAGTTTTTCCAACAAAGAGGCAGATTGGATTTCTGTCCCTATAGGCTGAATCATTACAAACTGGAAATCGATAAACTCAAAAAAGCGTTTGTAAATCTTTTGGTTTAAGTTCAGTGCATCTCCCTGTTTTTGGTCAATATTGGTTCCTAAAAAACCCAATACAGTGATTTTATTTTTAAAGGATTGATCCGAAAAATTCGAAATATCAATTACATTCTCTGTGAGTACAGGAAGTTTGGCAAAGTTGTTAACCCCAGAAGCAAAGAAAAGATAAATTACCAATGGAAAAACAAACAAAACGGTAAGAACGCCATACTTTTTCATCAAAATGACCTGTTATCTTAGAGACATTCGATGTGATGAAAGTGCTGTGATTAAAAATTCCAGCTTACAAACCCTTCAAACATCACATCGTAAATATAATTTCCTTCTACCAAAAGAATGAAAGCCAAATAAGGAATTAAAATTACCAATGGAAGAACAATGGAGCCTGTTAATCCTGATTTTTCATCACGCAAGTGCATAAAATCCCAAGCAATATAATATGCTTTTACTATGGTTAAGACTATAAAAATCCAATTTATAATTTTCATATGAAGAAAAGAACTCATTAGAGATTCAGGCTTTATAATACCTAAAACAACTTCAATGATAGTAACAATAGAAAGGAAAATCAAAACACCCCATATTTTTTGTTGATTGGACTTAAAAGTTACCAATCCTCTAAAAATCGAAAGTTTGTGTGCTACGTGTGCCATATTATAATTTTAATCCAAGTGTTATACTAAATAAAAGAATGTAAATACAAAAACCCAAACCAAATCAACAAAGTGCCAATATAGACCTACTTTTTCGACCATTTCATAGTTCCCTCGTCGTTCGTATGTTCCAATAAGAACATTGAAAAAGATAATACAATTGATAATTACCCCAGACAATACGTGAAACCCATGAAATCCTGTGATAAAGAAAAAGAAATCAGCAAACAATCGATTTCCATATTCATTTCGAATCAAATTAGCTCCTTCAACAACATACTGTGTTTGATTGATTTTTTGTAGCGACCCCTCTCTACTCAACACTATCTTGTGTCCCGATTCGTCAATTTGTTCGGTTTTAACTACCAGATTTTCATGATTGACAAACCCAGTAACAACTTCTTGAACAGTAAAACTAGGAAGCTCGGCTTCTTCATAAAACCACAATCCATTTTTGCTTTCATGCTGAACACGATCTCCTGGAATAGTGGCAGCAAAATCCTCAAGCGCTACTCGTTTTCCTGTTTCAGCATCTAAAAATTGCAGGATTTGTCCTCCCTTTGTTTCTACAGCTCCGTATTCACCGTTGATAAAGTTTTTCCACTCCCAGGCTTGCGAACCAACAAAAACAGCTCCTCCGAGTATAGTAAGCAGCATATAAACAGCTACTTTAGTTTTTTTCATATGATGACCTGCATCAACGGCTATTACCATAGTCACCGATGAAAAAATAAGAATAAAGGTCATTAAAGCCACATAGTACATAGGAGCGTCAACACCATGTAAAAAGGGAAAGTGGGTAAAAACTTCATCAGCTATCGGCCATGAATCAATATTTTTGAAACGAGAAAAGCCATAAGCAACTAAAAATCCTGAAAAGGTAAGTGCATCGGAAACAATGAAAAACCACATCATCATTTTACCATAACTCGAGTTGAGAGGCTTGTTGCCTCCACTCCAAACATTATCTTCTGTGCTGGTTGGTACGGTTGTAGTACTCATAAAAAGTAACTAAATTTAGTTGTGCAAATGTACATATTTTTCCTATCTAAAGAAATATAAAAAGGCAAACAAATAGAGCCATAAAAAGTCTAAAAAATGCCAAAAGGTGTGGGCCAATTCAAAACCCAATGTTTTTTCTCGATACTTCTGTTGGGTGTGACGAACCAAAACCACAGAAAGAACCACCAATCCAGCAAATAAGTGTGCCATGTGAACAATCGTAATGACATACAAAAAAGAAGTAGTGACCGTGCTTTGAGCTCCTGTGAAAAAATAACCCTGTTGAATCAGTTCATTAAATCCTGAAAATTGTAAAACCACAAAAGCAATTCCCAACACCATGGTTGTAATTAGTAAAGCAGTCGTTTGCGGTTGTTTTTTAAGTAACGATTTTTTAGCTAAATAAAAAGCAATACTACTTACTAAAATAACTACTGTACTCCAATAAAAAGCCGCGGGGAGTTCAAAATTTTCTATCCAATCTGGCCGTGATTTACTAACCACATAAGCGCTAGTGAGTCCGCCAAAAGTCATGCAAACACTGATCATTCCAAACCAAAGCATCATTTTTTTGGCTCGTATATTTTTTTCTTCCAAAGATTGTTGTGTATAATCCATATTTAGATAAACTTATCAATTACATAAACGATTTGAATCAGGGTAATGTAAACAACACTTGCCAGCATGAGTTTCTTAGCAGATTGAGACGATAGGGTTTGATAAAGGTTTAAGGCATAATAAAGCATTACCAGTCCAAGCAACCCAACAATAACAGCTGCGCCAACTGAAAGTGAAAGCGATCCTGTTAGCCCTGTAACTGGAAATATCGAAGCAAGAATCATCCAAAAGGTATACAAAATGGTTTGCAAAGCGGTTGACTTGTCTTTTTTTCCAGTAGGAAGCATCTTAAAACCGGCTTTTTTATAATCGTCATCTAGCATCCAACCAATGGCCCAAAAATGTGGAAATTGCCAAAAAAATTGAATCATGAACAGTGTACCTGGCTCTATCCCAAAATCATTTGTGGCCGCAACCCAACCCAACATAAAAGGAATGGCTCCAGGAAATGCTCCTACAAAAACAGACAAGGGTGTTTTGGTTTTTAGAGGGGTGTACAAACTGGTGTACATAAAAATAGAAATGGCTCCAAACATGGCTGTTTTGGGATTGATCCAATAAAGAATAGCAATTCCTAAAAGAGTCAGTAGGGCTGCAATCCAAAATGCAACTTGAGAGCTCATTCGCTCTGCTGGCAGGGGTCGGTTTTGAGTCCTAGTCATAAGTGCATCCAAATCTTTTTCAATAATTTGATTGTATGCATTGGACGCGCCTACCAAACAATACCCACCTATAGCCAAAACTAAGCAAATCGTGATATCAAAACTAGTGGCGCCTAAAAGATAACCCGCAACTGATGAAAACACAACACTTATAGCCAGTCGAGCTTTGGTAAGCATCAAAAAATCTTTGACAACTAACAAAATCGAAGGGGAGTGCGTAATGATTTTCGAAACACTGTTTTTCATAGCCTAAAAACGGCTACAAAGATACTGTACAAATTGCCAGTATGCAATTTTAAAAAAGAAAAAACACCTTTTGAATCGAGGGTATCAAAAGGTGTTTTTTGTATTACTGCAACTTAAATGTAATAGGAATGCTAAAAGGCACTCTAACGGGGCGTCCACGTTGTTTCCCTGGAATCATCTTGGGAAGTTTTCCGATAATTCGGGCTGCTTCTTTTTCCAAATTTTTGTCCGGACCGCGCGTTCGAATATTGGTTATATTTCCATCACTTCCTATCACAAAAACTACAAAAACTTTTCCTTGTACACCCATTTCCTGCGCAATTTCAGGGTAGCGAAAATTTCGACTGATATGCTTTTGTATTTGCTCTTGAAAACATTTTTTTTGTTCAGATTTTTTGACACGCTCACAATCTGGAAACAAAGGAGCATCTTCGATGATAGCAAAAGGAACATCTATTTCCTCTATTTCTTCTACTACCTCAACGTTTTCAACGATTTCCTCATCCTGATCGGTTTCAGAAGACTTAATAACCGTTTCCTCGATGTCATCATCGTCTTCAACGATTTCAATTATTTGAGGGGCCACTGATGGCGGTGGCGGTGGCGGAGGTGGAGTTTTTATTAAGTCCGTAACAGGAACTTCCTCTTCATCGTCCTCGCTTACATTAAGAAGTTGGAGATCAAAGTTGGTTTTTTTATACGATTTCCATTCAATAGCACGCCATGAAATAAACAGCATCAAGCACAAACCGATGGAAAAATAAAGACTACTGTTTTTGGAAAGATCGCATTTTGGGTTTTTTTTAGGCTTCATGAGATTGACATTTAGGGGAGAAGTACCTCTCTCGTGTTCTTTAAAAATAGTGCAAAAAAAAATGCCAAAAAAAAATCCCGCAAAAGCGGGATATGTATTATTGCAGTCGGAAGGTGATTGGAATACTAAACGGAACCCTTACTGGTCGTCCTCGTTGTTTTCCTGGCGTCATTTTGGGAAGTTTTCCGATAATTCGGGCAGCTTCTTTCTCTAAATTTTTATCCGGCCCTCGCATTCGAATGTTTGTAATACTTCCATCTTTGGCAATTACAAAATTAACATATACGCGTCCTTGAATACCCATCTCTTGTGCAATTTCAGGATAGCGAAAGTTTCTACTAATATGTCGCTGTATTTTTTCTTGAAAGCATTTTCTTCGTTCCGATTTTGATACTCGTTCGCATCCTGGGAATAAGGGAACATCTTCAATAATGGCAAAAGGGACATCTACATCCAATTCTTCTTCCAAAACTTCAACTTCCTCTACAATTTCTTCCTGATCGGTTTCCGTGGACTCAATAATGGTTTCCTCTACCTCTTCCTCGTCTTCTACAACTTCAATAATTTCAGGAGCAGGTGGCGGTGGCGGCGGCGGTGGCGTTTTGAGTTGTTCGGTAATAGGCACTTCCTCGTCGTCCTCATCATCAACGTTTAATATTTCGTATGCATAACTCTTTTTGTAGGTTTTCCACTCAATAGCTTGCCAAGAGATAAAGAGAACGGCGCAAAGTCCTACAGCGAAATAAAGGCTGCTGTTTTTAGTCAAATCCGCCTTTGGGTTCTTTTTAAGTTTCATTTATCAATATTTATTGTTTTTAACGATCACACTTTATATTTGCTCAGTGCAGAGATGCAAAATTCAGATGTTAGTCTTCTGTAACTGAAGGTTTATTGTGAATTTTACTGATTTAAATCATCTCAAAAATACTGTTTTTTTTAAACCTAAAAAACCGAATCTTGTTTTATCTTCTTTTTTTTAGAAAAGGTATGGTTCCTAGAAGCGATCCAAAGGTGTTAGAAAGTATGTCTGAAAGTTCAAATGACCTTCCTAAAGACAACATGCCCTGTGAAAACTCATTTAATAGACCAATAGATACAGTAATGAATAATGAAGCTCCGATACGGTTTGAAAATTTATTTTTTAAGGATAGTATCCAGCCAAAACTCATAACGGCATACCATATAAAATGAATAAAAATATCAGAATTTTTAGGAAGTAGTGATGGAATATCACTTGCTGGAATATTGCTTGCAACGATTACGGCAAGTGTCCAAATAATTGTGAAAAGCAAGTGAAAATTACGCCCCACCTATGAGTTGATTGTAAGCATCTGCATCTAGCAAATCATTTGCCTCGGCAGCATCATGAATCTTTAGTTTGATCATCCAACCTGCTTGGTAAGGATCCGTATTTACCAACTCGGGAGTATCCTCCAACGCTTCGTTGAACTCAATAATTTCACCTGTTAACGGCAAAAACAAATCAGAAACTGTTTTTACAGCTTCCACTGTTCCAAAGACTTCGTCTTTAGTCAATGTTTCGTCCACAGTTTCGATTTCAACATAAACAATGTCTCCAAGTTCACTTTGTGCAAAATCAGTAATTCCAATAGTCGCTATATCGCCATCAATGCGAACCCATTCATGGTCTTTGGTGTATTTTAACTGTTGAGGAAGATTCATATCAAAAATTTATTTTTCAAATGTATATTTTTTGTTTTTAACACCGAAATTTTACTGTCCAAAATTGTAGCGAATTGTAATTCCTGACCGAATGGTAGTTTGGGGAAACGCGGTGGAGATTGCAAATTTTGAAAACAAGTGATCGTAGAAAAATAAGGCTGTCAAGTTTCTTGACAACGCATAGTCGGCGGTCACTTTTAAGGACCAAAGTGTTTGACCTGCAGTTACTTGATTGTTTAACAAGTCCAAGTTGCGAATGATTGTTATATTGTCTCTGACCGAGAGATCGGCTTTGATATTAATGTCGCCTTTAAGGGTTTTCCGTTTGCCCGATATATTGGTTCTTAATTTGACATCTTTGATGCGATATCCAAGACCTACTACCAATTCGTTACCAAAAGTTTCGGTTAATAAATTGTTGTCTAAACTAAGCGATAAGGCACGATCTTTTTTGAGCTCTGCCAATACGCTAATAGAGTTTTTCAATTCAAAATCTACTTTAAGAAGCGGATTGAACTGTTCGACTAGATTGATGTTCGTGTATAAAGTTTCGTTTAAAAAATTATTGGATTGATCCAACTTGTTTGGATTATTTGCGTCAAATTCTAAATTAGATCGAAACGAATTAAGTGTGTAACTGGAGCGATAGCCGTGGGAAAGAGAAAATCGTCTAAATATTTTTTTAAGTGATTTAATTCGCATCAATCCTGTGTACTGAATAGACCAATTGGGAAGCGGAGTGTCGCGCAGGACTCCCAAGGAAATGTTATTAGCATCTACTCCTGAATAGGCCGATAAAAATGCAGGAATAAGAACCGCTTGATTGTTTTTGCCAAATCCTTTAGGGTATCCATCCTGATCAATGTCTGTTACAGGAATTCCTTTTTGATCCGCGAGTCGTCTTGCAATGATTAACCGATTGTCTTGAAGCGCATCAAAGGTTTTAGATTGGGTTTCGTTGCTTGTAGAAAAAGCAGTTTTTATTAAAATTGTTGAGATGCCAAAATTCCCATAACTGTTGGGGGTTAGTGGTTGGTATTCTCCATTGGTCACCTGAAAGTTTTCTGAAAAGTTTTCTGAAAAATTACGATCGGCATTCAAATCAATGTTTAAATCTTGAATCCAATCGATTTCAGCAGACAAAGTCAATTTGGAGTTATGTACTTGTGTAAATTGCTGATTGAATTCAGGGAATTCGGTAAGCCATCCTCGCTTCGCTGCTTCGTATCTAATGTCAGACTGACTTCCAAAAACAAACCCAAATGAGGGGCGAAGCGTTCCTAAAAATCCGAGCGATTCTGTATATCCGGGAAGTACTTTTCCATTGTTTTCTGAATAATTAACTTGAAGCCGCTTCAGTCCAGTTGTAAAACCAATAAGGGTGTTTAAAGCCTTTACTTGCGGGCTATTTTTGTTGCTCCCTTTTGTTTTTTTCACCAACTTCAAGGAGCGATATAATTTGTCCAAATTAAAAGTGGTGTTCAACGTGTGAGTGTTTGCGTTTTGAATGGTATTAACAACCCCCAATCGATTCCCATCGGCATCTTCAACATCTGCTAGGGTATTGGAGCCCCGCTGCCAATTAAAGTCACCGGTATAATTATACGTTCCATTAATAAAATTTAACCCTGGAATAAGGCGAAACGGAATGTTGTATGTAAGTCCAATAGATTGCGCATGACGGTTGGGTTCTCCAACATCCCAAAATCCATCCCATATATCCAAGTCTCTATTTAAAATTTCATTTCCTTGAGCATCTTCTTTGAAGTAATTTTTAACTATGCTATTATTAGATGCCGTAAAATTCATTCGCAACGATCGCGTTAAATTATGATTCAATGTAAAGGCCCAATCAAACATAAAATTTCGTTGTTGTAACTCAGGAAGTGCCAATTGATTTGCCGCGTCGGTTCCTTCCAAATAAACTTCCCTAAAGCGTTGACTACTGAATGCGCGATTGATATTTGTTGCCAATGATACGTTGTCAGGAACGGGATTGAAGTTAATTTCACTCAGCCATTTTAAGTATTTTTTCTGACTAATAAATGAAACTTTTTTAAGCGGATCGATAGAAAACGGTGTGAAGCTGTATTGATATCCAGCTCCTACTTTTACGGTTTGCCGTGTAAGGTCTTCAATCTCGTAATCGTGGTGGTTTTCTTCATTAAAGGCGTAAGAAAAATCAAAGTTTTCTATATCATAAACACGCTTTTTTTGCTCTGGACCTCTGTTTTTTCGAACTCCAATAAAATTGATGCTTTTGTGTTTGGTATAACTAATCGCTTGATTTTTAATCGAGTCTTTTTGGGAGGTACGAGTAGCGTTATCTAGACGATCTTGTAAGCGAATGTCTTGATAAAAAGGATCGTATTCTGGAGTAATAAATTCCTCCGAAATGCTATAGCTCATTGGTACTTGAATTCCCCATTTTTTGGGAAAAAGTTGACCAATGTTTACCGAAGTAGCAATACCGTACTGACGGTAATCTTCCTGACTTCGTTGATTTGGATTTTGCTCAATGCCTCCAAATCCTACCGTAGAAATTTTTCCTGTAGCAGACACTGTCGCAAAGTCTGCAATGTTTGCATCTATTGAGCCAATGGTTGCCCAACCTCCTTTAGATTCTATTTCAGACAATCGCAATTCATTAAACCAAACTTCGCCACACAATAAATCGCCTGGAGTTTTTGATGGGTTTTTTACTCCAATCATGATGGTTTTAATTCTGCCCAATGAGGGGTTTCCTTTGATGGCAAACTTGTATTTTTTTTCTCCAGGCAATGAACTTATGGATGTGAACTCATCAATTACTTGAAGGTCTTCGTTATAATAAGTTGCCTCAGACAGGGTTCCTGCGGCAATTCCAGCGGCCTTTATTTTGGTTAATAAATCAAGGGGAATGTCAATGGAGTTGCTGTCGGGCTGCCATACTTCATCTGCGCTCAATCGTGAGGAAGATCCTGGGCTGAACGAAGTAGGTTTCAGAGGAACTTCAATTTGATAGTAGTTTTCGGAGAAATCGGTGCCGAGGCGAACAAAGCCTACCAAACGACGATCAAAATCATCTGTTGTACCTTCTCCGGGAAGAGGTTGTTGGTTTGGAATAGATTCGGCGTGCAAAAACATCTTTAATTTTTTGTATTGCAGCAAATCAACATCTACATTCTTATACACTCCTCTGGAATCTTTTGGATTAAGATCACAAACACTAAAAGACAACGCTTGCTCGTTTTGCCGTATGATTGTATTGCTATTATTAACTTGTTCGCGGACTACTCCAGGTGGTAAAACATAATTGATAGGAATTCTGTTCTCATTTTCTAATATACTTACCGTACTAATATCGACGGTGGTGTTGGGATAAGTAGCATTATCGGTATTGAGGGGTTTTGAATACCTTCTCCAATCACCTCGAACCAAATCTAAGGTTGCAAACCGCATTACTGTAGGTACTGTAAAATCTTTAACCATCAAACGCATAAACCGAATGGTTCGTAAATCATTTATCCCGTTAATGTCATCAAAATAGGAACTGAACGAAGTGCCTTGATAATAATCTTTATTGACGGGAATTTTAAACTGAATCCAACGAGATTTGAACGTCTCCCCGTTAGGCAAATCAACCGATACATCTTCTCGAACATCACTCACAAAGGGGTGGTTGTCAGGAGTCATATTGCGCTGAATGGGAATGCGATACTCAAAATAACTATCAATCGTATTCATGGTATTGTCACGGTTAATGTCTTCGGTATCGGGAACAGTTGTTGAACCCCGATTGGTATCCGAAACTGCAACAGGAGAATTTCCTTCCAAGCCGTTATAGTTTTTGTAACGATCCAAAATGCCTCCTGATGCATTCAAAAAATATTGATAATTGTCTCTAGCTGGGTCATTGGCAGGACCATTGGTGTATATGGATGCCTCCTCCGAATCAGGCAATCCATCGAGCCCAACATCTTGTAGCGTTCGATTGGCCGTTTCGGCATCAAAAGCATAAACTAACGATTGAGTCGAGGGAGTAACTCCCCACGATGAAGAAGTTGTAAGCGAAGTCCCATCAACTCCAGGCAATCCGTTTTCATATTGTTTACGACCGTCTTTTAGAATGTCTTCAGAAATATTCCCCAAATGGATTGTCAAAGTTCCTATATCGTCTCCAAGAGTCCGCGAGTTTTGAAAGGTATCTAACATCCAAAATTCGATAAATTCAACATTGGATTGCTCAAAATTAGTAGAAGTCATTGATCGCATTATTCCCGCCCAGTTTTCTTCAGGTGCAGTTGTAAAAGCAGATTCAGTAGCATTGTTATAAGGTCCCAATTCATTGGGATAAAATGCTAAATCTAATGTGTTTTGAATGGTCGATTGCCCTTGAACTAAATCTTGCTGTGGAAATATTTCATCGATAAAAATACGACGGGTTTCGTTTTTAGAAATTTCATTGTTGCCAATTTCTGAAGGACTCTGAGAAGTGTAAAAAATAGGGTCAATATTATACCAGGCTAATTTGGCTCTGTTATGACCATTTGATAAGTCATCAACTCCGGTGTTGGCACCATTTACCCCATTTGCAGGAACACTGGAAAGGCTCCAAGACAATGCACTTTTAACATCAATAGTGGATTGTGAGCCTTCAAAATCATCAATATACGTTGTAGCAACTCCTTCGAAGTCAGCATTTTTTGGAGACCCTGATAATAGATAAGCGATTTCTCCTCGAACGGAAACATTTGAGGGAACATCAGTGTCAATATTTGGAAGTTTATTGACCCACCGAGTTAAAAAAGGAGCTTCTGTGGAAAAATTACCATTGAAACCAAACATGGTGTTGTTTACGGGTTCACTCCCGTAATTGGCTTTTTGTGAAATCGGTCGCTCACTCAAATTCATTACAGTAGCTCCCAATAAAAAATTGTCATTGAATTGGTGCTCTACATTCACGCCCGAAAAACGTTTGTTCTGCTGTCCAAAGAAAGAATTACTCTCGGTAGAAACTTCAATAGGTATGTTGGAGTTTTTCAATCCTTCATCCAATATTTTTACCGTTCCTACTTGGTAATTGACGGTATAATCAACTCCTTCTTGCAACAACCTTCCTCCAGCAGTCACTCGAACAGAACCTCTAGGGACATTGAAAGCACCTAAAGAAATTCCTCCTCCCCCTGTGGTGGACTTGTATCTTCCTTTTAGCAAGAATTTGTTTTTTTCTACTTCATCAAAAGCTTCCGATTTGGTCAATGCATACATTTCTCCAAAAACATATTTGCTCTGATTTTCGTTGTAGGTAACCGAATTGTCATAATCTTCTCCTGAAGATCCTTGTGAGTTTTTTAATTTATCAAACAAAAATTCTCCAAAGGGTTCTACCGAAGTAAAAATGATTCTTCCGTATTCCGAATCAATCGTTATTCCGGGAACAAAATCAAAAAACCCATCCCCTCCATTTTGAGTATCGTTGTATATATTCAACTTATCTACGTTGAAAACTCCCAACAATATCTGTTTATCAAGTCCTTCGGGCCAAGAGGATGCATCAACAGGACTAATGTAGTTTACTGGTGAAGGATCGGCATACAAAATATTGAGCTTAAAATCTTCCTCAGACAAACGATACGCTCCAGTACTGTATATGTTTTTCATCATCAAATCCCATGTAGGCTGACTGACATCGGTGATATTGCTTTTAAGAAGCTTTAGTAGTAAGCTGTTATTAGACACCTGTGTAGGTTGCCCTTGAGATTGGGTGACATTTGTTGCTGCGACACCGTCGTTGGCAAACTCTCCCACTTGATATACTTTCCCTCCCAATGTGTATTGAAAGGCAACAGCTAATACTTCATCATTACTGAGTTTTTGATTTAGTGAGATATAACCCAGTTGAGGGTGCAGTTGATATTCGTTAGATTCTAATTTTCGGGCACTTTCTAAAACAGCATAGTCAAACCCTTGATTTGCAGCGCCTACAAGCGGGCCAAAACCCTGATTTACAGTAGCGATGTCGCGGATAGCGTCTGTTAATACACCTCCACTTCCTATGGCATTTGGATTTAATTTATTTACTTCATTATCCGGATAAGCATTGGGGTTGGTGGTACTAAAAAACCCTGGGTATCCGTCATCCAAACGGGTACGATCGGGAGATGCCTCTCCAATATCTTGAAGTGCCACTATATTTCGAACGTTGTTGGTTTGAGAACCTCTATTGGTTACCCACACCTCTACCCGACTTATCTGGACTTGGGTGTTTAGATATGGATACGTTGAAAGCGCTTTATCGTATTGATCTCTAAAAAATTGTGATAAGAAAAAGTGTTTGTCTTCTTCGTAATCAAGTGCAAAAAGTGAAAACTCTTCCAAAGTGCCATCCCCTGAAGCAACTACACTTGAAGATTGAGAACGCTGTTCCGAAAAAACTCCAGTTACTCGTGTTTTTCCAAATTGCAACTCGGTTTTAAATCCAAACAAACTTTGAGCACCCGTAATGAGCGAGCTGTTTAGCGGCATGCTTACATTACCTACTTCTATTTTCTGTATAATCGCATCTTCATTTCCACTAAAACTAGGTTCGGACAACGACCCAATGGCATTTTCCCCTTTCTGAATGATTTTTTTTCCTTTATCGACAGTAGCGGCAATGGGATCTATAACCCCTTTTGCTTTTTTCTCAAACTCTTCAATTTTTGAACGGGATTTCTCTCCAACCAAATTTTTAGCAGAAGGCGGATTGAATTCTAATTTTATCAGATTCTGAAAATCAAATGTTGATTCTGTATCATAGTTCGCACTAACACCTAGGCGTTCTCCAATTTTACCATTGATTCCAACTGAAATTTGTTGGTCAAAATCAAAACTGAAATTACGACGATTTCTTGGAGATAGAGCTGGGTTGTCTGTCTTTTGGTATCTTACTCCCAAATCCAAGGCAATCGAACCTTGCGGAACAATATCAATTGTATTGCTGCCAAAAATAGTTTTGAAAAGGTTTGATTTTACATAGTATTGAGGTAACAGATTTTTTTGGCTTGCGCCGTCTTTTGAATTTCCTTCGTAGGAGGCCGTTTTTTCTTCGAAATAACTTTTAATTTGAGCTTTTCGAACCAAATCTTGATATTGTTTTGGCGTCAAAACAAGGGGTAAATTAACATCAAGCTCTCCCAATTTAACCGAATAAATATAGCGATCAGCAACGGGGTCATAGGTGTATTTGGACTCGAAGACAGACGGCGGAGGCAGCTGAATACTTTTGGTTAGTAATTGAGTCGAAATTGTGTCTTGAGCCGATGTTTGTTGTGCTGAAATTTTAGCTACATTTAAAAAAAATAAACTTAAAAAAATCAGCAAAAAAACATTTTTAGCAACTCGGAAACTTGAACAAAAAATGGTCATAGTTTGTTTAAAGCATTTTTAATAAGTGATTCAACGTTCATATCTGGGGTGGTTTTAAGCAAGCTGTCAATCACTTTTTGGGATTGTTTTCTTGAAAAACCTAAAACTTCTAATGCTGATAACGCTTCTTCTGAACTTGTATTGTTTAAAGAAGCAGAAACTTCTTCCATTCCAGACAAACTCGTTATTTTATCTTTTAAATCAATAATGACTCGTTGGGCTGTTTTGAGTCCAATTCCTTTTACAGACTGAATAGTTGCTACATCTTCCGACATAATGGCTTTTTGAATCTCAAAAGGAGATAACGAGGACAACATGGTCCGAGCGGTATTGGTTCCTATCCCAGAAACTGAAATTAGTAATCGAAACGTTGCTCGTTCAATTTCATCAAAAAATCCATACAACGTATGAGCGTCTTCACGAACCTGAAGATGTGTTAACAAACAAATATTCTCTTCGTTAGACAACTGAGAATATGTATGGAGAGAAATATGAACCAAATAGCCCACTCCGTTGCAATCTACAACAACTTCTGTAGGTGATTTTTCAACCAAACGGCCTTTTAGACGTGTAATCATTGAAATGTGATAAACATCAAAAGTACGGATAAATTTACGAATCCTCTAACCCCGCTAAAGCGAAGCGTTTCGTTTTTCTTTTTCTTGAGCATCGACAACTGCAACTGCGACCATATTGACGATTTCGTCAACACTAGCACCCAGCTGAAGAATATGAACAGGCTTTTTCATTCCCATCATAATAGGTCCAATAGAAAGTGCATCATCAAGCTCTTTGATGAGCTTATAAGTAATATTGGCCGCTTCTAAATTTGGAAAAATAAGGGTATTTACTTTTTTACCGGATAGGCGTGAAAATGGAAAAGTGTCTTGAAGCATTTTTTTGTTCAATGCAAAATCGGATTGAATTTCACCATCGACAGTCAGGTTTGGAAAGAATCGATGCAAATATTTGACCGCATCACGAACTTTTTGGGCTTCTGGGCTGTTGGAAGATCCAAAGTTTGAAAACGATAACATGGCAACAGAAGGCTTCATTCCAAACATACTTGCTGTCACGGCAGTCATTTGAGCAATTTTTGCCAATTCTTTTGAAGTTGGGTTTATATTAATCGAAGTGTCGGATAAAAAGATAGGACCTTTATTGGTTAGCATCAGGTTGGTAGTTGCTACTTTGCTCACTCCTTTGGCAGTTCCTATAAGCTCAACCATGGGCTTAAAAACAGTTGGATAGCTTCTTGAATATCCTGAAACTAAGGCATCAGCATCTCCTAAATTAACCATCATAGCTGCGTAATAGTTACGCTCTCGCATTTTGCTTGATGCCTCGTATTGCGTAACACCGTTTCGTTTGCGTCGCTCCCAGTAGTGTTGCGCATATCTATCTCTATTGCTGCTTTCAGAATCTGCTTTAGGATCAATGATTAGCACCTCAGCATCAAACTCGATTTCATTCATTAGTTCTTGAATGACATCTTCTCTACCCAATAAAATCGGAATCGCAATTCCTTCTTCGTACGCAATTTGAGCCGCTTTTAATACATTCAACTGGTCGGCTTCAGCAAAAACTACTTTTTTTGGGTCATTTTTAGCACGATCCAGTAACAAGCGAACTATTTTATCATCCGAACCTATTCGTTGATACAATTCCTCTTGGTAATCTTCCCAATTTGAAATCGGTTCTTGAGCAACTCCCGAATCCATTGCTGCTTTGGCGACAGCTGGCGGGATTTCTGTGATTAATCTAGGATCAAATGGTTTAGGAATGATATACTCTTTTCCAAAAGTCAATTTGGTTTTGTTGTAAACAATATTTACCTGCTCAGGTACTGGTTCTTTGGCAAGTTTGGCAAGTGCTTTTACAGCTGCTTTTTTCATTGCCTCATTGATCTTGGTGGCTCGAACATCTAAAGCACCTCTAAAAATAAAAGGGAAACCCAACACATTATTCACTTGATTGGGATGATCGGAACGACCTGTAGCCATTACGATATCATCGCGTGTTTTCATGGCTAAATCGTAATTGATTTCAGGATTGGGATTTGCCATTGCAAATACAATGGGATTTTTGGCCATTGAAAGCAAGATCTCGGGAGTTACAATATCAGCCTTAGACAATCCGATAAAAACATCTGCGTTTTTCATGGCATCTTCAAGGGTATGAGCATCGGAATCTGTTGCAAATTCAAGTTTTTCAGGCGTTAAGTTTTCGCGGTCCTTTCGAATGACTCCTTTGCTGTCCAGCATCATAATGTTAGAACCTTTGGCGCCAAAAGCTTTGTAGAGTTTGGTACACGAAATTGCTGCAGCTCCAGCTCCTAACACAACGATTTTAACGTTCTCCATTTTTTTGTCGACCAACTCTAAGGCATTTATCAGTGCCGCCGCAGAAATAATAGCGGTTCCATGCTGATCGTCGTGCATAACAGGAATATCCAATTCTTCTTTCAACCGTCTTTCGATCTCAAACGCCTCTGGGGCTTTGATGTCTTCCAAATTAATTCCTCCAAACGTAGGAGCAATATTTTTTACTGTTTCGACAAAAGCATCTACATCTTTGGTGTCGATTTCAATGTCAAAAACATCAATTCCTGCAAAGATTTTAAACAAAAGTCCTTTCCCTTCCATTACAGGTTTTGAGGCTTCAGGGCCAATGTCACCTAAGCCCAATACCGCTGTTCCGTTTGAAATAACAGCAACTAGATTTCCTTTGGAAGTGTATTTGTAAACGTTTTTAACTTCTTTCTCAATTTCTAAACAAGGCTCTGCCACACCTGGAGAATAGGCAAGAGCAAGGTCGCGCTGTGTGCTGTGTTTTTTGGTTGGAATAACCTCTATTTTTCCAGGATTGGGTCTCGCATGGTAAAGTAAAGCTTCGCGTCTTTTGTTGGATTTGTGCATGGTTGTATTTTGCTTCAAAGGTAAGATTTTGAATCTAACTACGCTTCTAAAAATTTAATATTTCTAGTCAATCCCTTAAATTTAGTGCGTTGAACAGCACTGTCTTTAAATAGGGTGTCAAATACTTCTTGAGTAATTTCTTGCCAGTCTTTTTTTGTCATTTCCAACAGTTGTGGGTTGGGATCAAACAAGGGCTCCTTGTGGGATTTTGAGAAGCGATTCCAAGGGCATACATCCTGACAAACATCGCATCCAAAGGCCCAATTGTCAAATTTTCCTTTCATTTCTTGAGGGAGCTCGTTTTTCAATTCAATCGTAAAGTATGAAATGCATTTGCTACCATCTACCTGATAAGGCGCAGCAATAGCTTGCGTAGGACAAGCGTCAATACATGCTGTACACGATCCACAATGATCGGTAGTGGGATGATCGTATTCAAGGTCTAAATCAACAATGAGTTCGGCAATAAAATAAAAAGATCCTTCTTTTTGAGTAAGAACGTTGGAGTGTTTTCCCATCCACCCCAATCCGCTCTTTACAGCCCATGCTTTGTCTAAAACAGGAGCAGAATCTACAAACGCTCTTCCGTGCACATCGCCAATAGTTTCTCGAATGGAAAAAAGAAGTTCTTTGAGCTTGTCTTTAATGACATAATGATAATCCATTCCGTAAGCGTATTTAGATATTTTGGGAGCTGTAGTGTCTTTCTGTATTTGGGAGGGAAAGTAATTAAACAACAAAGAAATAACACTTTTGGAATCTGGAACTAGCAAGGTGGTATCTAGTCTCTTGTCAAAATGGTTTTCCATATACGCCATTTCACCGTGCTGATTTTTATTGAGCCATGCTTCCAGTCTTGGTGCTTCTTCTTCCAAAAATCCCGATTTCGAAATCCCACAAGATAAAAAACCGAGGCGTTTGGCTTCGGTTTTAATGAAATTGGTTTGTTGGCTTGAATTCATTGAATTGGCTGTTTAAAACTCTATCAGTTGAACAAGTATTTAAAAAAGTCCTCCTTGGGTATTGTTTTTAATTTTTCCCAAATGTTTGTAGGCAAGGTCGGTGACTTCTCTTCCTCTAGGGGTTCTGACAATAAAACCTTCTTGAATTAAAAACGGCTCATATACCTCCTCAATTGTTTCGGAGCTTTCAGAAACTGCGGTTGCCAATGTTGTAATTCCAACAGGTCCTCCTTTAAATTTATCAATTAAGGTTGCCAGTATTTTGTTGTCCATTTCATCCAAACCGTGAGCATCAACATTCAGCGCTTTAAGGGCAATTTGAGAGATATCAATGTCTATTTTTCCGTCTCCTTTTATTTGAGCAAAATCACGAACTCGACGTAAAAGTGAATTGGAAATTCGAGGGGTTCCTCTGCTTCGTCCTGCAATTTCTATGGCTGCCTCTAATGAAATGGGAATTTTTAAAATGGATGCACTGCGCTCTACGATGGTTGACAAGAGTTCGGAATGGTAATACTCCAATCGGCTATTGATCCCAAATCGTGCTCGCATAGGAGCTGTAAGCAACCCTGATCGCGTAGTGGCGCCAACAAGTGTGAACGGATTGAGATTGATTTGTACCGTTCGAGCATTGGGCCCTGATTCAATCATGATATCAATTTTAAAGTCCTCCATAGCCGAATACAAATATTCTTCTACAATAGGACTTAATCGATGAATTTCATCAATAAAAAGAACATCACGCGGCTCTAAGTTTGTCAAAAGTCCCGCCAAATCTCCTGGCTTATCGAGCACGGGTCCTGAAGTGACTTTTAAAGAAACTCCCAGCTCGTTAGCAAGAATGTGTGCCAATGTCGTTTTACCAAGCCCTGGAGGACCGTGAAACAAGGTGTGATCTAAAGAGTCTTCACGTTGATTGGCAGCTTCAACAAAAATTTTGAGGTTTTCTATGACTTGTTCCTGTCCCGTAAAATCATCAAATGATAGTGGGCGCAAAGCCTTATCAATGTCGTTTTCTTGTGGACTAAGAGATTCCCCAGTAGGATCTAAATGTTCATTCATTCCTACAAATATAAACTAAATCCTTTTGAAAAACAGCGGCGTTTACGAAAGTCCACTTTCAATACTGACGAGCTTTTTTGGATTGACAATGCGAAGCTGTCTTCCTTTGGTTTGAATCCACCGATTTTTTTGGAAATCAGAAAGCGTACGAATAAGCGATTCTGTAGCTACTCCAATCATATTGGCCATGTCTTCTCTTCTGATTTTAATTTTCACAAACCCTTCTTCATCCATTTCAAAGTAATTTTTCATAGACAACACTAACTTAGCAACGCGTTGGCTAACCGATTTTTGTCCCAAATCTATAATTTTATCATCTGTTGACTTGATATAATTCGCCAACAATTGACATAAGAAAACAGTAAAATCGTCATTGGACTTGAGTGTTTTTAAAAACACACTTTTAGGTACATAACAGACTTTCATTGGAGTAATAGCAATTGCTCTTAAGTTGGTCATTTCTCCATTTAAAAGACTGCGAATTCCTAGAAGTGTTTTGTTAGTCAACAACTCAATGATTTGTTCACGACCGTTGGAACTCATTTTAGATATTTTACACGTTCCTTTCTGAATACAAAATAAGCCTCCCAAGCGTTCTTTTTCATCAAAAATCACATCGCCTTTTGAATAAAAAATGTGTTCTACGTCACGTTTTTTTGAAAGACAAGAAAAATCATGATTTGCGGAGGAGTGAAAAGGACAAGATGAACATTCTAGCATAATAAAGTAATTTTTGGGGTTTCCCAAATATACAAAACAATGACAATAATTGTTCGCTTATTAATTGAATCTAGCTTTGAAATATGATGTTAATTCGTGGACTGGGATTGGATATTCCTTATATTTAGCCTGCAGATGATCATTTACATCTTATTACTGAAACACAATCGTGTGACCCATTAAATTAAAAAAAATCCCTTTTTATGACTAAAAAGGGATTTTTTGATTCGTTTGAAAAGTACTTACTCTTAATGATTAAGTTCTTCTTCTCCTTTTTTTAGAGGAATGTTTTGCGGCACAAAATCTTCGTCATGACCGGGTTTTGAATAATCATACGCCCAACGGTGAACGTGTGGAATTTCTCCTGCCCAGTTCCCATGAAAGTGTTCTACAGGTGTTGTCCACTCAAGCGTATTGGAACGCCACGGATTGGTTTCAGCTCTTTTTCCATAAAACATACTGTGGATAAAATTGTATAAGAACACCAACTGTGCAGCTCCTGCAATCAATGCAAAAATGGTAATTACCACATTGACATCCGCTAAGTCATCGAAATACGGAAAAGCGGTATTGGTATAATAACGTCTTGGCAATCCTGCCATTCCCACGAAATGCATTGGGAAAAATACACCATAAGCGCAGACAGCCGTTACCCAAAAGTGAACGTAACCCAGATTTTTGTTCATCATTCTACCAAACATTTTGGGAAACCAATGATAAACCCCTGCAAACAATCCGTACAATGCAGAAATACCCATTACTAGATGGAAGTGAGCTACAACAAAATAGGTGTCGTGCACATTGATATCAAGTGTACTATCGCCTAAAATAATTCCTGTTAATCCTCCAGAAATAAAAGTGGAAACGAGTCCAATCGAAAATAACATGCCAGGATTAAACTGAAGGTTTCCTTTCCAAAGCGTGGTAATGTAGTTAAATGCTTTAACAGCAGATGGAATAGCAATTAAAAGGGTGGTAAATGTAAAGACCGATCCTAAAAATGGATTCATTCCAGAAATAAACATGTGATGTCCCCAAACAATGGTTGACAAAAAGGCAATTGCTAGAATTGAAGCGACCATGGCTCGATATCCAAAAATAGGTTTACGAGCATTGGTTGCAAGCACTTCTGATGTAATTCCAAGAGCTGGAAGCAAAACAATGTATACTTCGGGATGTCCTAAAAACCAAAACAAATGTTCAAACAATACAGGCGATCCTCCTTGATAATGCAAGACTTCACCTTGTATAAAAATATCCGATAAAAAGAAAGAAGTTCCAAAACTTCGATCCATTATCAGCATCAATGCCGCTGACAATAAAACTGGAAACGAAACCACTCCAATAATAGCGGTTACAAAAAACGCCCATATCGTTAATGGAAGTCTGGTCATCGACATTCCTTTGGTTCTTAAATTAATAACGGTAACGATATAATTTAGCGACCCTAGTAAGGAAGAAGCAATAAAAATAGCCATGGATACCAACCAAAGTGTCATTCCCAATCCAGATCCTGGTTGAGCCTGAGGCAATGCACTAAGGGGTGGATAAATGGTCCATCCTGCAGCTGCTGGTCCTGCTTCTACAAACAAAGAACCTAACATAACTACACAAGATAAAAAGAACAACCAGTACGAAATCATATTTAACAAACCAGAGGCCATATCACGGGCTCCAATTTGTAATGGAATCAATAGATTACTAAAGGTTCCACTCAATCCAGCTGTTAACACAAAAAACACCATAATGGTACCGTGAATGGTAACCAATGCTAAATAAACATTAGGATCCATAACACCATCGGGCGCCCATTTTCCAAGTAAGGATGAAAAAATTCCAAACGATTGCTCAGGCCAAGCCAGTTGCAAACGGAACAATAAGGACATTGCTATCCCAATTATTCCCATGAAAAGTCCTGTAATCAAATACTGTTTCGCGATCATTTTATGATCTTGACTGAAAATGTATTTGGTTATAAAGGTTTCTTTATGATGATGTCCGTGATCGTCGTGTGCTTCTGCTGACATATCTTTACTTTTTTTATTTTTCTATTGAAATTACTTCTGCAAAGGTGGCTTGTTCTGCCAACCATTTATTAAAATCTTCTTCTGACTCTACAATTATTTTCATTTGCATATTGTAGTGTGATGCGCCGCAAATTTTGTTACACAACAACAAATAATCAAACTGATACGCATCCAAAGGTTCTTCACCGTTAGCGATAAGTTCTTGACTATTTTCGTGTCTAATTTTGTTAATGCGCTGAACTTTGGCCGCCACTTCTGGAAGCATTCGCATTTCTTCGGTAGTTTTAGTAGGTACAAAGGCAAATTGAGTGATCATACCTGGTACACAATTCATTTGTGCTCTAAAGTGAGGCATGTATGCAGAATGCAAAACATCTTGAGATCGCATTTTGAAAATGACTTGTCTTCCAACGGGTAAGTGGAGTTCTTGAACAACTATATCGTCCTGGCCGTTAGGGTCTGAGGAGTCAATTCCTACTAAATTTTTTCCATCATAATCTTGTAAAAACCGAACGTTAGCATCTCCCAACACATTGTCTTGTCCAGCATAGCGTGCTTTCCAATTAAATTGTTGTGCATAAAGCTCTACCACCAAAGAATCATCATCTTCCTCGATATTCATGATGTTAGTCCACGTATATAATCCATACAAAATCAATCCTGCTAAAACAATCACAGGTATAATGGTCCAAATAAATTCCAAGCGGTCATTATCGGCGTAAAACAATGCTTTGGTGTTTTCAAGACCTCTGTATTTGTAAGAGAAGTAATGTAATAAAGCTTGCGTAACGGTTTGAACAAAAAAGATTAACACAAAAGAAATCCACATCAAACGGTCGTACTCAACACCGTGTTCTGAAGCCGATTCTGGTAACAAAACATCACCCCATGCCCAAAAAGAATAAATGGTAATTAAGTAAATAAAAACCAAAAAGACATACATTAACTTTCCTTGAAAGTCGTTGTCTTTGTATGTGGCAACTTGAGAATTTTCACGAGCAACCTGTGTTAACTGAAAAATCTTCGTCATTTGCCAAATGGCAATGGCTATTAAAATAAGTATGGTAATCGTTAGTAGTGCAGTCATTATGCTCTCTAAATTTTAATATTAATACACAAAACGTTCACTTTCTCCAATAAAAGGATCTCCAGACGCCTCGAGGGGTGCTTTAGTAAGTGTGTTGAACACAACGTATATAAAGAGTCCCGTAAAAAACAGCAGTCCTCCTATCTCAGAAACTCCAAATGACCATTGATCACCGACAGTTGCTGGCATTATCATATTGTACACATCAACATAGTGTCCTAACAATATTACAATTCCAGCCATAACCACAAACCAATTGACACGTTTGTAATCACTATTCATAAGAATGAGTAGCGGGAATATGAAATTCATTACGAGCATTCCGAAAAACGGAAGGTTGTAATCTTCGATTCGAGTAACAAAATAAGTGACCTCTTCGGGGATGTTTGAATACCAAATTAGCATAAATTGTGAGAACCACAAATAGGTCCAAAATACACTGATTGCAAACATGAATTTTGCCAAATCATGAATGTGATTGTCATTGACCTTTTCCAAATATCCTTTTGACTTCAAGTAAATTGTAATTAAGGCAATGGCTGTAATTCCTGAAACGAACATGCTTGCAAATACATACCATCCAAATAAAGTGCTAAACCAGTGTGGGTCAACGGACATGATCCAGTCCCAAGACATCATAGATTCTGTATAAATAAAGAACACTAAAAATCCAGCAGATATTCTAAAGTTTTTCTTGTGAAAACTGATTCCTTTAACAGCATCTTGAGCCAATGAATATTTCCTTGATAAATAGCGGTACAAGTTCCATCCTGCAATGTATATCACCGCGCGGATTAATAGGAAAGGAACGTTTAAATAACCTACTTTTCCTTGAATAAGTTCGTCATGAGCAACTACTTCTGGATCCATCCAAACAAACAAGTGGTTGAGATGCAATCCTGAAAGTACGAGCAATACAAACACAATCACAGTTCCTGGGAATAAGTATCCTGTGACTCCTTCCATCACACGATACAAAACAGGAGACCACCCAGCTTGAGCAGCACGCTGAATCGCGTAAAAAGCCAACGCTCCCAAGGCAATCATCATAAAGAAAAGAGCAGCCACATAAAGTGCAGCCCAAGGTTTGTTTTGCAATTGGTGTAACAAATGTTCATCATGAGAAGAATCGTGCCCCGCCTCATTGTGATGAGCGTCCGCTTCGTGATGTGTTGTTTCTCCATGGCTATCTCCATGACCAGCACCATGAGCATCGGCTACCATGGCTTTTGCCTCTTCAACAGTTGAAGGCGCTGAAAGAAATCCATATGTTAGCCCTATCGCACCAAAAATCATAAGGGCGAATGAAAATAATTTTAATTTTTTTGAAAACGTATACATACTGATCTTCTTAACTTTTTATTTTTTTAGGCTTGCTTTTAATTCCAAGACGTGTTGAGCAATTTGCCAACGTTCGGCATCATTGACTTGACCGGCATGAGAACCCATAGAATTTATTCCATACATCAACACATGATAAATACTTCCTTCTGTGATTTCACGATCGGCATAGCTAGGTACTCCAAGAAATTTTTCGCGTTGCATCAAAATTCCTTGTCCATCTCCTTTATTACCATGGCATACTGCGCAATAAATTCCATACAGTTCTATTCCTTTTGCTAGATTGTCTTCAGTAGTCTGTAAAGGCGAAGTCAAAGAGGCTTTTGCAGCATCGTAGCCTTCGTTTGTGTTGGGATATTCATAAGGAGTCCAGCCTCTTGGAACAGTTCCTTCAACAGGCAGTTGTGCTTCAATTCCATTTGCAAAAGCGGGTGACTCAGCATAGGTTTCGTATCCAATAGGTTCATACATGTTTGGGAAATACTGATAGTTAGGCTTTGATGCATCAAAACATGATGTCATCATTAATGATGCTACTAAAAGAATTCCAAAAGTGATTTTATTATTCATCGCTATTCTTGCTTTTCTTGAACCGTTATATCAATAGCACCTGTTTTTTTTAACAAGGCCGTTAATTTTTTTTGATCACTTCCGACAGCAACTTCCATTAAAAATTTATCGTCAGTGGTTGCGGGAATTGGATTTTCAGCTTCTTTAAACGGCCACAATTTGCTTCTTAAATAAAAGGTAATTACCATAAGATGTGCCGCAAAGAAAACCGTCATTTCAAACATAATTGGGACAAAGGCAGGCATGTTCTCGATATACGAAAAACTAGGCTTACCCCCAATATCTTGTGGCCAGTCTTCAATCATAATAAAATTCATCATCAAAACAGCAACAGTCAATCCAATACATCCATATATAAAGGCTAAAATGGCAATTCGAGTGGGTTCCAATCCCATTGCTTTGTCCAGTCCATGAACAGGAAAAGGGGTAAATACTTCCTCAATATGATAATGTCCTGCGCGAACTTCCTTCACAGCATGCAACAACGTATCGTCGTCGTCATAAACAGCATGTAAAACTTTATTACTCATGAGCGTCTTCTCTTAATTTTTTATAATTGTCTCCCGATGACTTCAAGATCGTTTTCACTTCAGCTTGAGCGATGACAGGAAAGGTTCGTGCATAAAGTAAAAACAACACGAAGAAAAATCCAATGGTACCAATAAATATTCCGATATCAACAAATGTTGGTGAGAACATAGTCCAGGATGAAGGAAGATAATCACGATGTAAGGATGTAACAATAATTACAAATCGTTCAAACCACATCCCAATGTTTACAACAATCGAAATGATAAAGGAGAACATAATACTCGTTCGTAATTTTTTGAACCACATAAACTGTGGAGAAAATACATTACAAGACATCATCGCCCAATATGCCCACCAGTAAGGTCCCGTAGCACGATTTAAAAACGCATATTGTTCGTATTCAACACCCGAGTACCAGGCGATAAATAATTCGGTAATATAGGCAACACCAACTATAGAACCCGTAATCATAATTACGATGTTCATAAGTTCAATATGCTGAACGGTAATATAGTTCTCAAGGTTACACACTTTTCTCATGATAATTAGCAGAGTATTTACCATCGCAAATCCAGAAAAGATAGCTCCAGCTACAAAGTAGGGAGGAAAAATAGTAGTGTGCCAACCAGGAATAACGGATGTTGCAAAGTCAAACGATACAATGGTATGTACGGAAAGTACCAAAGGTGTTGCCAATCCTGCCAACACTAGCGAAACTTCCTCAAAACGTTGCCAATCTTTGGCACGACCGCTCCATCCAAAACTCAGAATACCGTAGATTTTCTTTTGGAAAGGCTTGATCGCTCGATCACGAATCATTGCAAAATCAGGTAACAATCCTGTCCACCAGAAAACCAATGAAACCGAAAGATATGTTGAAATGGCAAATACGTCCCACAAAAGAGGCGAGTTGAAATTTACCCACAACGATCCAAATTGGTTGGGAATAGGCAATACCCACTAGGCCAACCATGGACGTCCCATGTGAATGATGGGAAACAATCCTGCTTGGATTACCGAGAAAATAGTCATTGCTTCCGCAGATCGGTTAATAGCCATTCTCCATTTTTGACGAAACAATAGCAATACTGCCGAAATTAATGTTCCTGCATGACCAATACCTACCCACCATACAAAGTTGGTGATATCCCATGCCCATCCAACTGTTTTGTTGAGTCCCCAAACTCCAATTCCTGTTGAAATTGTATAAATAATACATCCTATTCCCCACAAAAATGCGGAAAGGGAAATTCCAAAAACAATCCACCATTGTTTGTTTGCAGTTCCTTCTACAGGCGCAGCAATGTCAACCGTAACATCGTGATAGGACTTGTTTCCGGTAACTAAAGGTTTTCGTATGGGTGCTTCGTAGTGCGAGGCCATAATTTTGTTTTATTATTCTTTATTAGGAATCTGTATTTCTTACCTTAGCTTGATACACTACGTTGGGTTTTGTTCCAACGTATTCAAGCAGGTGATACTTACGATCGCTTTCTTTTAATTTCGATACTTTACTTTCTTTATCGTTGATGTCTCCAAAAATCATCGCTCCATTGTCACATGCACTGGAACAAGCTGTTTGGAACTCACCATCTTTGATGGTACGACCCTCCAATTTGGCGTCTAAAATTGTTTTTTGTGTTTTTTGAATACACAATGAACATTTCTCCATCACTCCTCGAGAACGAACTACAACATCTGGGTTGAGAACCATTCGCCCTAAGTCGTTGTTCATATGATAATCAAACTCATCGTTTTCGTTATAAAGGAACCAGTTGAACCTTCGAACCTTATAAGGACAGTTGTTTGCGCAATACCGTGTACCAACACATCGGTTGTAGGCCATTTGATTTTGACCTTGACGACCGTGTGCAGTAGCTGCCACTGGGCAAACTGTTTCACAAGGCGCATGGTTACAGTGCTGACACATTACTGGCTGAAAAATAACCTGAGGATTTTCAGAAGGATCTTCCATCTCTCCAAATGTGGTCAACGAGGCTCCCAATCCATCAATTCCCTCTTTGGTTTCAAGGTCTTTCTCAAACGAATCTTCCGAAGAGTAATAACGGTCAATACGCAACCAGTGCATATCGCGCGATTTTCTTATTTCGTGTTTTCCAACTACGGGAACATTGTTTTCTGCATGACATGCAATTACACACGCTCCACAACCTGTACACGCATTCAAATCTATTGATAGATTGAAATGGTGCCCTATCGAACGATCAAACTCATCCCACAAATCAACATCAGGAGAATTGACTGGCGTTTCTACGTGATTTAGAGAAACCTTGGGTATTGGATTCCAATACTCAACGTCTTTTGTATTAAAAATCTCTAGTGATGTTTCTTTTACAATATCTCCTCTACCCATTAGGGTGTTGTGTAGTTGAACACATGCAAATTCGTGTGTCCCCTCAACAGATTCAATAGAAACTTCTTGTACTTGATTAAAGTTAGAGTACAAAGCATACGCATTCACTCCTACTTTCATTTCTTCTTTAATTCCAGTCGTTTTTCCGTATCCAAATGCCAATCCAACTGAACCTTTTGCTTGTCCTGGTTGAATCAAAACAGGGACTACAACACTGGTTCCGTTTGCTGAAACTTTGGCAAAATTACCGTTCAACGCTCCGTCAGCAACATTTTCATTTGTCAAACCCAAAGAAGCTGCATCTGATTTGGAGACTGTCAAATAGTTATCCCATGAAACACGGGTTATCGGATCGGGAAGTTCTTGCAACCATGGGTTGTTGGCTTGTTGACCATCACCCAGTCCTGTTTTGCTATACAATACCAATTCAAGTCCCTTACTTTTGGATTGTGTAAGTTGAGAAATGGCAGAACTAACCGTCGCATTAAACGAAGTAGTCGAAGCTTTTTTGGGAGTATTTAAAAATCCGTCGTGCAATACTTTGCTCCAAGAATTTCCTTCCAAAATAGAACGCTTCCAATAATTCTTAATGCTTTGGTAGTATGTGTTTTGACTTCCTGTCCACTTGAGTAAACTATCTTGAAACTGTCTTGTGTCAAACAAAGGACGAATGGTAGGTTGGGTTAACCCATAGTTTCCTGAATTAAATTCAGTATCTCCCCAAGATTCTAAGTAATGTGGCGAAGTAGCTACCCACTGAGAGGCTTGAGCAGTTTCGTCGTTTTTCATGCTAAAGCTAACCGACAAAGATGCTTTTTGAAGACCTTCTAAAAATGCTTTGCTTTCTGAAAGGGTATAGGCTGGGTTTACTCCTGCCATTAAAATTCCTTTAACTGCTCCGCTGTTCAAATCTTTTATAAGTTGCGTTACTTCGGCATCATTTCCTTGACGAACTAGATTGTGAACTTGCGTATCAACGGCTTCACTTTGTAAATAGTCGTTGATAGCCAAAGCTATGAGTTGAGCATTGACGTCGTTAAGACCCGTAACCAACAGTCCTTTTTTACCCGCGCGCTTGATTTGAGTAGCCGCTTTTTTAAGTTGAACTTCTGCTGCTTGCGGTAGGTTGGCAACTACTGTAGTCCCAGTGATATAGCCATACAATTTGGCGAGTGCCAATTTTTGTTGGGAAGGTGTCAAAGGAATTCGTTTGTCTGCATTGGCTCCAGACAAGCTCATATTGGCTTCGAACTGAAAATGCTTCGACATCGTTGCTTTGCCATTGACTTTGTTAGGAACTCTGTTTTGGGTGTAAGCACTGCTAAATCCACCTCCTTGCCAATCTCCTAAGAAGTCAGCACCAAACGAGACAATGACTTCTGCTTTAGAAAAATCGTACGAAGGGAGCGCACGTGAACCGTATGCCATTGAAAAGGCATCAAGCGCAGCTGATTCTGAAATGGCATCATATGTGATATGACGTACATTTGGAAATTTCTCTTGAAAATCACCTATAATTTTTGCGGTCGTTGGACTGGCAAATGTTTGGGTTAATAAAACAACTGGACTGTTCGAATCTCGTAAAGCCGTTAATTGTTCTGTTACACTTTCATCGAGTTGACTCCAGCTTACATTCTCTCCATTCTGAACGGGCCCTTGGAAGCGCAAACTATCGTACATAGACAATACAGAAGCTTGAACTCGCGCATTGGCACCTCCACGGACTAAGGCATCCGAGTTGTTTTCTACTTTGATAGGGCGACCTTCTCGAGTTTTAATCAGTATACTCGCAAAGTCAAAACCGTCAGCAATTGTAGTTGCATAAAAATTAGCAACTCCAGGAATTATTTTTTCGGGTTGAACCACATAAGGTATAGACTTAATTACGGGGCCTTCGCAAGCAGCCAACGAAGCTGCTGCAGTACTAAAGCCAACATACTTAAGAAAATCACGACGAGTGGTTTCTGAAGATTCTAGGACTTCTTTTTCTTCTAAAAAATGATTTTCTGGTAGTCGATCTACAAATTCATCATTTTGCAGCTTGGTTATCATCTCACTATCGGAAGATAATTCAGCTTCATTTTTCCAATATTTTTTAAAGGTTGCCATACTAAATCGCTATCTGCTATTCTATTAATAATGACACTTTCCACATTCTAGACCTCCCATTTGTGCAGCGGTGAGTTTCTCAACGCCATACTTCTTAGAAAGCTCTTCATGGATTTTTGTGTAATATTCGTTGTCTTTAACTTGTACGTTTGTTTCTCTATGACAATTGATACACCAACCCATTGTTAATGATGAGTGTTGGTATAAAATTTCCATTTCTTCAACTGGTCCGTGACACTTCTGACAATCAACACCTGCTACCGAAACGTGCTGAGCGTGATTGAAATAAACAAAATCTGGTAAATTATGAATACGAACCCATTTGACTGGCTCGGTTTTGCCAGTGTAGCGCTGGTTTTCTTCGTCC
Organism: Flavobacteriaceae bacterium; assembly: GCA_029243385.1. Classification (GTDB taxonomy): domain Bacteria; phylum Bacteroidota; class Bacteroidia; order Flavobacteriales; family Flavobacteriaceae; genus JAQWSC01. The sequence goes on from JAQWSC010000006.1 coordinate 92,225, forward strand.
CAACCTACAGCTTTGTATAATTTTTTGATCTCAGCCGTGTAAAACTCTTTGGTGTATCCTTTTTCGAGATCTTCTTCACCGTTGTAGTCTGCAATGTTCTTGTGACAATTCATACAAACATTCAAAGAAGGAATCCCAGAATGTTTTGAAACTCTTGCCGAGGAATGACAGTATTTACATTCAATTTGATTGTCACCAGCGTGAATTTTGTGAGAATAATGAATGGGCTGAATAGGCATATACCCTTGATCAACTCCAATTTGCATTAGCCATCCGTATGCAAAATAAGCACTGGAAAGCAGCAAAAATATAACTGTCAAGAATACCAAGAATTGGTTCTGAACGTAGGCTTTCCACAATGGAAGTCTTTTTTCTTTTTGAGCTTGCGCTTCTTCGAGCCCATTGGCTACAGCAAACTTTCTAAGCGTTTTATTTACCAAGAACAACATCACTATCAATACCGCCAAAACCAATGCAAGCATTGCCAAAATTATATCGCTTGTAAAACCACTGTCAGTAGAACCGCCTGTAGAAGCAGCTTGAGCAGGCATTTCGGGTGCTGGAGGTGTGTAATCGGTATAGGCTAGAATGTTATCAATATCCTCGTTCGAAAGTTGAGGAAAAGCGTTCATTGCTGTTTTGTTGTACTCTTCCCATATGGCAACAGCTTGAGGATCTCCAGCTTTGATCATCGCTGCACTGTTTTTGATCCAACTATACAACCACTCTCTATCGTACTTGGCGGTTACTCCAGCCAAAGCAGGACCGACAGCTTTCTTTTTCAATTTGTGACAGGCAGCACATTGTGAATTGAAAAGGGATTTCCCCTTGTCAATATCTTGCGCAAGCATAGAGCCTGAAAAGAAAAAACAAATGAATAGTAGGAAATATAAAGGAATGGAGGCGGAATTTCTTTTGAGCACCTTTCTCATAGTGACTTTTATGTTTTCTTTTTATAGCTTTTTAGACTAGTTTGTAAGCGTTTTAGCCTAAAAATAGAGGACAAAAATACAACACAAGTGCCACTTAATAAACCCTATTGAGGGGTAAATTATAATTTATAATTATTCTAAATTAGAATTCACAACACGAGCGAATCGTTTCGATTTTAGATAGTGTTTTTTATGTATCTTTGTAGGATATTTTCAGTTATGAAAAAGGTATTTTTTCTTATTGCTTTAATTAATTTACTCTTTTTTACAAGTGCTTGGTCTCAACAAGCCACTCTGGATATACGCATGGACTCAAAGCTGCAAAAAATCATTGATTTTAAGAAAAAAGTGAACCAAAATGCATTTACTTCGGGGCAATTTACAATACAGCTTTTTTATGGAAACATTCATAAAGCCAATAAAGTGGTGAGTAAATTCAATGCTTCCTTTCCAAACCAACGTGCAGAGTTGTTTTTTGAAACTCCCAACTATAAAGTAAGGGTTGGGAAATACACTTCTCGTTTGGAGGCTACAAAAAACTTACAAGTAATCAAGCGAAAATTTCCAGCTGCTTTTCTTCTGATACCTTAACGACTTATTTTAGTTTCTTTTTAATGGCAATTTCTTGGTAACATTCAATGATGTCTCCTTCTTTGATATCGTTGTAGTTTTTGATTTGCATTCCACAATCGTACCCTTTGGAAACTTCTTTGGCGTCGTCTTTGAAACGCTTGAGCGATGCCAAAACTCCTGTAAACACTACAACTCCTTCTCTAATAAGACGGATACCAGCGTTTTTAATAATTTTTCCATCCGTTACCATACATCCAGCAATAGTTCCTACTTTAGAAATTTTATAGGTTTCTCTAATTTCTGCAGTACCTGTAATCTCTTCTTTCATTTCAGGAGACAACATCCCTTCCATTGCATCTTTTACGTCGTTGATAGCGTCGTAAATGATGGAGTAATTACGAATGTCGATTTCTTCTTTATCTGCAAGTTGGCGAGCATTTCCAGTAGGACGAACGTTGAATCCAATAATAATTGCATCAGATGCTGATGCCAATAAAACGTCTGACTCTGTAATAGCTCCTACTCCTTTATGGATAATGTTTACTTGGATTTCTTCTGTCGATAATTTTTGGAAAGAATCGGTTAGTGCTTCTACAGAACCGTCAACATCTCCTTTGAGAATGATGTTAAGTTCTTGGAAATCTCCAAGAGCAATTCGTCTTCCAATTTCATCTAACGTTATATGACGCTGTGTTCGGACGGATTGTTCGCGTTGAAGTTGTGTTCGTTTGGCTGCAATTTGTTTGGCCTCTTTTTCTTCTTCAAAAACACTGAAATTATCCCCTGCTTGTGGGGCTCCATCGAGCCCTAGAACAGCAACTGGGACAGAAGGTCCTGCTTCGTTTACTGCTGTACCTCGCTCATTGAACATGGCTTTTACTTTTCCACTGTGTTGTCCAGCAAGAAGATAATCTCCAATTCGGAGGGTTCCTGCCTCGACCAAAATCGTAGATACATACCCTCTTCCTTTGTCAAGAAGGGCTTCAACTACAGTTCCTTGTGCCAATCGATCTGGATTGGCCTTTAGTTCAAGAATTTCAGCTTCTAACAATACTTTTTCTAAAAGCTCTAAAACTCCAACACCGGTTTTGGCGGAAATATCTTGAGACTGTATTTTACCACCCCAATCTTCTACCAAAAGATTCATGGAGGCTAATTTTTCTTTGATTTTTTCTGGATTTGCATTGGGCAAATCTACCTTGTTGATTGCAAAAACAATCGGAACTCCAGCCGCTTGAGCGTGACTGATGGCTTCTTTGGTTTGAGGCATTACGTCGTCATCGGCAGCGATAACAATAATGGCTAAATCCGTTACCTGCGTTCCTCGTGCTCGCATCGCCGTAAAGGCTTCGTGACCTGGTGTATCTAGGAATGTGATGTGTTGACCGCTTGGAAGCTCTACTCGATAGGCATCAATGTGTTGCGTAATTCCTCCCGACTCGCCAGCGATCACATTTTCTTCTCTAATATAATCAAGCAAGGATGTTTTTCCGTGATCTACGTGTCCCATTACGGTAACAATAGGAGCTCGTGGAATTAAGTCCTCTGGACTGTCTTCAATGGTTTCAATGGCATCTTCAATATCAGTAGTTACAAACTCTACTTCGTAGCCAAACTCGTCAGCAACAATGCTAAGAGTTTCAGCATCCAATCGTTGATTCATCGTTACCATGATTCCCAAGGACATACAGGCTGAAATAATTTCTGTACTCCCTACATTCATTAACGTCGCAACTTCGCCAACGGTAACAAATTCGGTTACCTTTAAAATTTTACTTTCCGCTTCTTCTTGAGCCAATTCTTCATCTGTTTTTTGTCGATGTGAATCTCTTTTTTCTCGGCGGTATTTAGCTCCTTTGGATTTGTTAGATTTCCCCTGCAGCTTTTCGAGGGTTTCTCGAATTTGTTTTTGAACCTCTTCCTCAGTAGGTTCTACCTTAGCAACAGCTGGGCGGGAATTGGATTTTTGATTGGAACGTCTTTTGTCATTGGACTTTCCTCCTCCAGATCCAGGTTTTGCATCTTTGGTAATTCGTTTGCGACGCTTTTTGCGGTCGTTTTCTTCTTTTTTGGCTGCAGTTGTCGGCTTTTTTTCAAATTGCTTTAGGTCAATGGTTTGACCCGTGGCTTTCAGCCCTGATAATTTTTTGTAATTAGTCTGAATGGTAGAACTCGCCTCCGATGGAGCTTTTTCAGTAGGAGTGGCTTCCTTTTTTTCTGGAGCTTCCGGACCATTTGGTTTTTCTGCACCTTCTGCAACAGTCTCTGTCTTTACTGGAGCAGTAACAACTTCTTCCTTTTCCTGAACAGGCGCTTCTTTGGCTTTGGGTTTAGCCGCTGGTTTATTGGGGTCGGATAAATCGATTTTCCCAACCATTTTGGGTTTTGTAACGGAAGAACGTGCTTTTATGATACGCTCTTGTTCGAGTCGTTTTTGTTACAGTTCCATTTAGAGTTGAATTCGAATATTTTATTTGTCTTTTAGCTTTTGCTCACCAACTTCTTGAGAAGCTTCTCGCTTGGATCGATCTGTTTGAAATTCGTCTAACAAAAATTCATATTCCTGCTTCGTAATTTTTGAGGTAGGTCGAGACTCTACCTCATGGCCTTTGGAGGCAAGGTGCTCAACGGCTCGATCTAAAGAAATGTTTAGTTCGCGTAGTGCTTTATTGAGCCTTATGGTTTTTGTTTCTGACATATATTATTAATTCTTTCTCTTCAAAAATATAAATTTGTTGGTAATGCGATTTAGCTAGAAAATTCTGCGCTCAATACTTTACATACCTCCGCAATGGTTTCTTCTTCCAAATCGGTTCGCTTGATAAGGTCTTGAACATCTTGTTCCAAAACGCTTTTAGCGGTATCCAACCCTGCTTTTTTAAATTCTGCAATAACCCAGTCCTCGATTTCATCTGAAAACTCGGTAAGCTCTACATCTTCCTCTGCGCCTTCACGATATACATCAATTTCGTATCCCGTCAATTGGCCCGCCAAACGGATATTAAATCCGCCACGACCAATGGCTTTGGAAACCTCTTCAGGGTCCATAAAGACCTCTACATGTTTGGTCTCTTCATTGATGTTTAATGACGTTATTTTTGCAGGACTTAAAGCTCGTGTAATAAGCAGTTGTGTATTGTTTGTAAAATTAATGACATCAATATTTTCGTTGCCTAACTCGCGAACAATACCATGAATTCTGGATCCTTTCATCCCAACACATGCTCCGACTGGATCAATACGATCGTCATAAGAATCGACAGCTACTTTGGCTTTTTCGCCAGGAACACGCACTACTTTTTTGATTGTTATCAATCCATCGAATACTTCTGGGATTTCTTGTTCAAACAGTTTCTCCAAAAATTTGGGAGAAGTTCTCGACATTACAATACTGGGTTTGTTTCCTTTGAGTTCGACACTTTCAATAATCCCACGTACATTGTCTCCTTTTCTGAAAAAATCCGATGAAATTTGACGATCCTTAGGAAGGATGATTTCATTGCCTTCATCGTCTAGCAGAATCACTACTCGGTGACGAATATGATGTACTTCTGCTGTATAAATTTCACCCACCAAGTCAATGAATTGTTTGTATATAATGGTATTGTCGTGTTCGTGGATTTTTGCGATTAAGTTTTGACGCAAGGCAAGAATGGATCTTCTTCCAAGATCAATCAGTTTTACCTCTTCAGAAACATCTTCCCCTACCTCAAAGTCAGGTTCAATTTTTTGAGCTTGCGTCAATTCAATTTCTTGATTTTCATCTTCAACAGCTCCGTCTTCAACAACCGTACGGTTTCTCCAAATCTCCAAATCGCCCTTATCAGGGTTAATAATGATGTCGAAGTTGTCATCGTCCCCGTATTTCTTTTTGAGGGTATTTCGAAACACTTCTTCTAGAATTGACATCAGCGTAACACGATCGATAAATTTATCGTCTTTAAACTCTGAGAATGATTCAATTAACGCAATGTTTTCCATAATTCGGATTAATTAAATTGGATAATAATTTTAGCTTTATTTATTTCGTTATAAAGCAGTGATTTTTCTTTTTCCACTGTTCGTTTTCCTTTTCCTATCGGTTTGGGCTCTCGCGCTTTCCACTGAAGAACCACGTTGTTGTCGTTTGCTTCTCGAATCGTTCCTTCAAACGCTTCTCCGGCATGAGTGTCTATTTTTATTTTTCGACCTATATTTTTTATATACTGTCGAGGCATTACTAATGGAGCCGTTGCATCTACCGAAGTTACTTCCAATGAAAAATCATATTCTTCACGATCCAAATTGTGTTCAATGTGTCGGCTGATATTCACACAATCTTGAAGAACAACTCCTTGATCACCATCTACAACCACACGAATGGCTGGACTTGAATCTATTGAAAAATCAATTAAAAATAAGGAAGGATGGTTGTCCAACACTTCCTCCAACAAATCTCGAACCGTTTTTTCAAAGTTCATACTATGGTATAAAGAAGGGGACTTTTTGGTCCCCTCATTGTTTTCCGTTCTGCGATGCAAATATAGCGTTTTTTGTCGTATTACAAAAATTTAATCCATTCCTAGCATTTCATCGAGGTCTAACCAAAAAGCCCTCAGCATTTTGCTGAGGGCTTTGTTGGCCTACTAGGGCTCGAACCTAGACTCTTCTGGACCAAAACCAGACGTGTTGCCAGTTACACCATAGGCCATAAACGAGGGGCAAATTTAAAACAAAGTTTTTGTTCAGCAAATAAATTGCAATGAAAATACGTTTATTGAAAATAGTTCGTAAGATTGTGTAAATTCGTACTCTTAAAAATCTTGTTCATGGCGAGCCCTTTTGCATTTAAAAAATGGAATCGAATTTCGGGTTGGACAATCTTCGCGATTGCCCTTACTACCTTTTCACTTACAGTAGAACCTACCGCTAGCTATTGGGACTGCGGAGAATACATTGCTACTTCTGCCAAGCTTCAAGTAGGTCATCCTCCAGGAGCACCGCTGTTTCAAATGTTGGGTGCTTTTTTTGCCATGTTTGCCTTAGAACTTGAGTCAATTGCCCTAATGGTCAATATGATGTCCGTGTTTGCCAGTGCCTTTACAATCCTCTTTTTGTTTTGGACCTCAACACTGATCATTAAAAAACTTTTAAATAAAAACGAATCGCTCACCAACCAACAAGGAATTTTAACCCTTGGTAGCAGTGCCGTTGGAGCGCTTGCCTTTACGTTTTCTGATAGTTTTTGGTACAATGCCGTTGAAGCCGAAGTGTATGCCATGGCAACATTTCTCATGGCGTTGCTTTTTTGGCTTGGGCTTCGTTGGGAACAAGAAATGAACACTCCTAGAGGCGATAGGTGGTTGGTTCTTATCTCTTTTGTGATTGGGCTTTCGTTTGGGGTTCACTTTATGGGATTGCTTGCAATTCCTGCTATTGGAATGATTTATTTTTTTAAAAATTATCCCAAAGTGACTCTCAAAAGCTTTGTAATAGCCAATATCGTTTCGGTTGCCATTTTGTTGTTTATTTTTAAATTGCTGTTGCCGCTAACTCTTGCCTTTTTTGGAAACGCCGAAGTGTTTTTTATCAATACTATCGGGTTGCCATTCAACTCAGGGACTGTCATAGCGGCTATTGTTTTTATTGCTTTCTTCTATTATGGGATTCGTTATACACGAAAGAAAAATTGGGTAAATATCAATACGGGCTTGCTTTGCATTCTGTTTATCCTCATCGGTTTTTCTTCATGGATCATGCTGCCCATTAGAGCCAACGCCAACACCGTTATCAACGAAAATTCTCCATCAGACGCCAGATTATTATTGGCTTATTACAATTTGGAACAGTATCCTGATACCTACCTGTTTTACGGACCTATGTTTTCAGACATGTATGCAGGTCAAGACCCCATTAATCCTTACAAAGACGACAAACCTAAGTTTGAACGTGACGAAAAAAAGGGAAAGTATGTGGTTGTCAACGATTGGGAAAATGCACGAATCAATTCCAACAGCGATCATGAAGGGTTTTTGCCCAGAATGTGGAGCACTGAACATGCTGTAAACTACATGAACTATTTTGAAGTGTTGGATTTCTCGATAAAGCCCGAATATCGAGGGCAAGAAGAACTTGTTCAGGCAGTTCGACAATTTCGTTCTTCTTTCAATCAAGGAGACATTAATGCCGAAGAATACCATGAGTTTTTAACTCAGTTTGGAGCGTATTTGAATATTGATAAGCCTTCTTTTTTAGCAAACATCAAATACTTGCTTCAACACCAAATGGGCTATATGTACTGGAGGTATTTTATGTGGAACTTTTCAGGGAGACAAAATGACGTCAAAGGCGAATACGACCCATTGAATGGCAACTGGATCAGTGGTATCGACTTTATTGATAGTTATCGTTTGGGGTCTCAAAAAAACTTACCCGCTGATGTTGAAAACAACAAAGCACGCAATACCTATTATATGTTGCCGCTATTTTTTGGCGTAATGGGATTGTTGTTTTTGTATTATCAAGACAAAAAACGTTTTTGGGTATTGCTTGTCCTCTTTTTATTTACAGGGTTGGCTCTCAAAGTATATTTGAACGAACGTCCGTTTGAACCGCGCGAACGTGACTATGCGCTTGTAGGATCTTTTTATGTTTATTCCTTGTTTATTGGTTTGGGTGTATTGTCATTGTTTCAATCACTAAAAAAATATCTTGCTCCCAAAATAGCAACTCCATTAATAATTGTGAGTGCTCTGTTGGCAGTTCCCGTTTTGATGGCTTATCAAAACTGGGACGATCACGATCGTTCGAATCGATATACCGCTCAATCAACTGCAAAAGCGTATTTGGACTCCGTAGATGAAAATGTAGGAGCCCTTATTTTTACCATTGGCGACAACGACACCTTTGCGCTCTGGTATGCCCAGGAAATTGAAGAATACAGAACCGATGTGCGAAGCATCAATACCAGCTTGCTGGGAACCGATTGGTACATTGATCAAACCAAAAGGAAAACTTATGAAAGCGAACCTGTAAAATCCCAACTCGTTCACCGCCAATATGCATATGGGGTTAGAGACTACATCAAGCACGAACCCATCCTTGACTCCGTTCGATGGGATATTAAAGATTTTATGAATTGGGTGTCGAGTGACAATCCTCGAACTCGTTACAAACATTTGCTCAAACAAGTGGATGCCGATTTGGATTTGATTCCAATGTCCACCCAAAATTTGGTTTACTATCCCACTAACAAAATTCGAGTTCCTGTCAACAAAGAGAACGTTTTAAAAAGCGGATTGGTTCGACCCAAAGATGCCGAGTTGATTGTGGACTATATCGATATTGATCTCCCCAAATCAGGAGTTTACAAAAATCAGTTGTTGATGCTCGATATTTTAGCCAACAACGACTGGAAACGTCCTATTTACTTTACGGGGGGCAGTTACACTCCTTCAGAATATATGTGGATGAAAGACTACCTTCAACTCGAAGGGTTGGTGTATAAACTCGTTCCTATTAAAACCGAGATAGACTCCAGAAATCCCTACGAGATGGGGCGTATTGACAGCGATCGGATGTATGATATAGTGATGAAATGGGATTGGGGAAATTCTAGCAGTTCTGCTATTTACCATGATACCGAAACTCGAAAAAATAGCATTTCGTTTAGAGGAAATTTAGCGCGTTTGTCTAGCACATTGATTGAAGAAAAAAAGAGCCAAAAAGCAGAAGCTATCATGGACTTGGCAATGGAACAAATGCCTATTGATTATTTTGGGTACTATACATTGGTAGAACCTTTTTTAGAAGGGTATTATCGAATAAATAAAGTTGACAAAGCACAACGTATTTTTGAGAGTCTTTCCAAAAAATATCAGGAATCATTGGCTTATTTTGCTGCGGTTTCCACTGAAAACCAGTATAATTTAGGAGAACAAATCATTACCGATTTGGAGCGTTATAGAAGCATTGTTGAAATGGTTGTTTTTTACGAAGACACCGAAATCTTGGAGCGTGCTTTGGATGACTTTATACGTTTTACCAATTCGGTCAAGCATCTTTATGGCGACTATGAATATTTTACTCTCATGACGCCTTTTGTTGAAGCCTATTATTCGTTGGGAGCCCTCGAAAAAGGACAGGATCTGTACGCTATTATTACAGGCGAATATCAGGAGCGGTTGGAATTATTCGCTGATTTATCTTTCGCAGAAATGAAGGAATACTACGGAAACATTGCTACTGAAATTGAAGGGTATCGAATGCTTATTCAAGCCGTAAAACTTTATGAAAAAGACAGTTTTGCTTTGCAAGAACTTCAAAATTTTAACCAAAACATTGAGCCTTTTGAAAAGTTATTTACCACTTTGGTGGAACAATAACGAACTAGGTAAAATCTCGCATTAAATTGATAAGCGTATTGGCATCTTGTTCGCCACTCTGTCGCCACACCATTTCGCCCAACTTGTAAATCATCAGTGTAGGCAATCCTTTGATTCTAAGTGCTTCTGATAAGTCTGCGTTTTTGTCAACATTGATCTTTATCACTTTCCCTTTATCTCCAAGAGCAGCGGCAACATCTCGCAAAACGGGATGCATGTTGGTTGAAGGCTCACTCCAATCGGTATAAAAGTCTAACAGAATCGGAATATCTGCATCTATAAGTTCTCCAAATTTTGACATAAGGCACTTGTTTTAAATGATTTGGCTTTTACAAATGTAGTAATTTTTACAAATTAGGTGCTACCGACCGATTTTTTTAGTGTAATTACAGTAATTTCGGGCCATATTCCAACCCTGCCTGGATATGCCAAATAACCAAATCCACGATTCACATTTATGTATTGTCCCGCTTTTTTGTAAATCCCAGCCCAGTACTTATAGCGCCACTTAACAGGGCTCCACTTGATCCACCCTGGAATCTCAATCCCAAACTGCATACCGTGTGTATGTCCGCTTAAAGTAAGCTGATATTTTGTAGGATCGGTTAATACTTTCTCTTCCCAATGGGATGGGTCGTGACTCATTAGGATTTTAAAATCATCGGAGTGAATGTTTTTGGTTGCCTTTTGTAAGTCGCCTTTTTTCTTAAAACCTCCTTTGCCCCAATTTTCAACCCCCACAAGGGCTATTCGAGCTTCTTTCTTTTCGATATATCGAGATTCATTGAGCAACAATTCGAAACCCATTTCTTTTTGAAGCTGCATAAACAACTCCATGTTTTGCTTTTTCTCTTGAGGAGTTTTCCACGGAACATAATCTCCATAATCATGATTTCCTAAAACCGAATATTTACCATCTTTTGCAGTAATTTTTGAAAAAATTTCTTTCCACGGCAACATTTCCGATGCGGTGTTGTTTACAAAATCACCTGTGAACAACAACAAATCAGAACCTTGTTTGTTGATTAAGTCAACTGCATATTCGATTTTAGAGGGATTATCAAAACTACCGCAATGAACGTCTGAAATTTGCGTTATTTGATATCCATCAAACGCATCTGGAAGATCATCAAACGACAAGGAATAGTTCAGCACTTTATAATTGTATTTTCCTTTGAACATTCCCATTAAAAGCGCCCCAAAGGGAATCGCTGCCAAAGCCAACACCCATTGGCTAACAAAGGTTCTTCGTTCTTTGATAAACACACCTTCGGATGAATCAATAAAAAAATCAAGGATTGCCGAAAAGAATCGAACAACATCCTCTATGAAAAGCACACTGAAAAAAAGAAGTTTGGGCGCTGAAACTGTTATGAAAAATCCAATGGCATACATGGTGTTGGGAGAAAATGATTCGCGCCTGTATCCCGTAAACTGATAAAACAAAAACCCAAACGAAAGGATGGATAAAACAAGTGAGATTCCATAAAAAAATCCACTTTTTGTACCTGTTTTAAATGCCTGATAAGTATATACCTCGAAAATGAGAACAATGATTGTAAAAACGATCCAACGAGTCATACTTCTTATTTTGTGACAACAAAAATATAGGCTTAGTTGGAATAGTTGTCCTTTTTTGGAAAAAATTAAGGAATATCATGTTTTCTCATTTTTTTTAAGAGGAATCATTTTGTACTTTTGAAACACGTCAAAAACGACAACAATTCTTTCGATACCAAATTCATGTCCAACCAAAAACGTCTTTTTCTCCTTGATGCTTATGCGCTAATTTTCAGAGGATATTATGCCTTTATCAAAAACCCGCGCATCAACTCAAAGGGAGTTGACACCAGCGCCGTGATGGGTTTTATGAACTCTTTACTGGATGTGATTAAGCGAGAACGTCCCGACCACCTTGCGGTATGTTTTGACAAAGGAGGGTCTGTAAGTCGAACGGAGCTTTTTGAAGATTATAAAGCCAACAGAGATGAAACACCAGAAGCTATAAAAATTGCTGTTCCTGTTATTCATGAAATTTTGGCAGCCATGCATATCCCAATTATTGAAAAGGCAGGTTTTGAAGCAGATGATATTATTGGGACACTTGCCAAACAGGCCGAAAAAGAAAACTTTTCGGTTTATATGGTTACTCCCGATAAAGATTTTGCACAATTGGTGTCCGAAAATATTTTCATGTATCGTCCTGCACGAATGGGAAATGGTATTGAAATATGGGGCGTTCCAGAAGTACAAGCCAAATTTGATGTCGAACGTCCTGAACAAGTCATCGACTATTTGGGAATGATGGGAGACTCGGTTGATAATATTCCTGGATTGCCGGGCGTAGGAGATAAAACAGCTCGAAAATTTATCGCTCAGTATGGATCCATGGAAAACTTGCTCGAAAATACCGATCAACTCAAAGGAAAACTAAAAGAAAAAATAGAAGCCAACAAAGAATTGGGGATGCTTTCCAAAGAGTTGGCAAAAATATTGTTGGATGTTCCTGTAAAATTCAACGAAAAAGAATATGAACTCAATACACCCGATATTGACAAAGTAAAAGCCCTTTTTCAAGAGCTTGAGTTTCGAAGAATGACAGAAAATTTATTGAAGATATTTTCTGTGGACAGCGCACCATCTCATGAAACGACCGCTCCAGAAAAAGCTCCTGAAAAGAAGGTTTCCGATTCCGTTCAATTTGATTTGTTTTCAATGCCCGGATCAGGCGAAGCAACTGTTGAAGCTTCTTCATTTAAAACCCTACAAAACACAACACACTTTTATCAAATTGCTAACAATCCTCTGGCCATTGAGTTACTTTTGAAAAAAATGGGAGCTCAACCCAGTGTTTGTTTTGACACCGAAACTACGGGATTGAACCCTATTAATGCCGAGCTAGTGGGTATCGCCTTTAGCTGGGAAAAGCACAAAGGATATTATGTCCCCATTCCCGAAGAGTCATCAAAAGCACAAGAAATTGTTGAGAAACTTCGTCCTTTTTTTGAAAATGAAGCAATTGAAAAAGTGGGGCAAAACCTGAAATACGACCTCAAAGTATTAGAAAAATACAAGGTTCGAGTGAAAGGACCGCTATTTGATACAATGATTGCGCACTATTTGATCAATCCCGATATGCGCCACAATATGGATGTTTTAGCAGAAACGTATTTGGGATACCAACCACAATCCATCACAGAGTTGATTGGAAAAAAAGGGAAAAATCAACTGAGTATGCGAAGTGTTGAGCTAGAGCAACAAACCGAATATGCTGTTGAAGATGCAGACATTACCTTTCAGCTTCGCAATCATTTTGCTACTGAACTCGAAAAAGGAAATTTGACGGATTTGTTTCAAAAAGTCGAATTGCCATTGGTTAGGGTTTTGGCGGATATGGAATTGGCAGGAATTCGAGTAGATACGGAGTTTTTAGGCTCGCTTTCCAAAACATTGTCAGAGGATATTGCTGCTTTGGAAAAACGAATTTTTGAACTGTCAGGAGAGCATTTCAATTTGGCTTCTCCAAAACAACTAGGAACCGTTTTGTTTGAAAAATTAAAACTCGTTGACAAACCCAAAAAAACGAAAACAGGGCAATACTCAACCGCAGAAGATGTCTTGTCGTACCTCGCCAAAGACCATGAAATTATAAAGGATATTTTGAATTGGCGATCGTTACAAAAATTACTTAACACTTATGTCGATGCGCTTCCAAAAGAAGTAAATCCTAGAACGGGTCGTGTTCATACAATTTACAATCAGGCGGTTGCAGCAACCGGTCGATTGAGCAGCAATCATCCCAATCTTCAAAACATTCCCATTCGAACTCCTCGAGGTCAACAAATCCGAAAAGCGTTTGTTTCAAAAAATGAAGATTTTGTGCTTATGGCTGCCGATTATTCGCAAATTGAACTGCGCATCATCGCCTCATTAAGTGAAGACCCCGGCATGATGGAAGCTTTTAGGAACAATGAAGACATTCATGCAGCAACAGCAGCAAAAGTATTTAATGTTCCACTCACTGAAGTGACTCGAGAACAACGGAGCAATGCCAAGACAGTCAACTTTGGAATCGTATACGGGGTGTCCGCCTTTGGGTTGAGTAATCAAACTGATTTGACTCGAACAGCATCCAAAGAACTTATAGAAACGTATTATAAAACGTATCCTCAACTTCGAAAATACATCGCTGATCAAGTAAATTTTGCCAGGGAAAATGGATATGTAGAGACCGTTTTGGGTAGAAGACGGTACTTAAAAGACATCAATTCCCGCAATCAAGTAGTTCGAGGAGCTGCAGAACGCAATGCTGTTAATGCACCCATCCAAGGAAGTGCCGCAGACATAATCAAAATAGCCATGCTCCATATTCACAAGCGCATGCGTCAAGAAAATCTTCGCTCCACTATGTTACTACAAGTTCATGACGAACTGGTTTTTGATGCTCACAAAAGTGAACTTGAACTATTAAAAAAGCTAGTTAAGGAAGAAATGGAAAACGCCTACCAACTCAATGTACCGCTCGTGGTTGACATCGGAATTGGAGACAATTGGTTGCAAGCACATTAACCTCAAAAAAAACCCGTAAAAATTGTTTTTGGGTGTTTGCATTTATCATTTATAATTGTACATTTGCAGCCCGATTCTAATTGGTAAAAACCAGTTGGATGGTAATGATTAAAAATTTTAATGTGGATTCATTAAGTTACAAAACAATTTCAGCTAACAAAGCTACCGTTGACAAACAATGGTTGGTGGTAGATGCTGAAGGACAAACTTTAGGAAGAATGGCTTCAAAAGTTGCCATGCTTCTTCGTGGAAAATACAAACCCAACTTTACACCTCACGTAGATTGTGGAGACAATGTCATTATTATTAATGCAGAAAAAATTGTTTTAACAGGAAACAAGTGGGAAGCTAAAGAATACATTCGCCACACAGGATATCCTGGAGGACAACGCAGTCTTACTGCCAACGAACTTTTTTCGAAAGATCCTGCTCGTTTGGTTGAAAAATCTCTCAAAGGAATGTTACCAAAAAACAAATTGGGAGCGGAATTGTTCCGAAACCTTAAAGTATATGTTGGCCCTGACCACAATCATGAAGGTCAAAACCCAACACTGATCAACCTTAACGATCTAAGATAATATGGAAGTCGTACACAAAATAGGACGTAGAAAAACAGCCGTTGCAAGAATTTACCTATCCAAAGGAAAAGGTGCTATCACGGTAAACAACAAAGCGTTGGAAGATTATTTTCCAACTGCCACACTTCAGTATAAGGTTAAACAACCTTTTACATTGAGTGAAACCACCGACACTTACGATGTTTCTGTAAATGTTGTTGGAGGAGGATTTAATGGGCAAGCCGAAGCCGTTCGATTGGCTATCTCTCGAGCGTTGGTATCTATTGATGAAGAAATCAAAACCGTCCTAAAACCCGAAGGATTAATGACTCGGGATCCAAGAATGGTGGAACGTAAAAAGTTCGGTCAAAAGAAAGCTCGGAAGAAATTCCAGTTCTCGAAACGTTAAAAATGCCGTTTGCCTTTGGCAAACGTCAAGTTCATATATTTATTATTAAACCTGTAGTCGTAGTTCGTTTGAAACGAATATTAGTTTAGCATCTAAATGGGTAAGGTCGAAAATCGCCACTTATACATTGCTAATCATACGGAACGTAAACTAAAAAAAATGACAAACATTGAAGTAAAATCGCTTTTAGAAGCGGGTGTTCACTTTGGACATCTCACCCGAAAATGGAATCCCAACATGGCTCCCTACATTTATATGGAGCGAAATGGAATCCACATTATCAACCTTTACAAAACTGCTGCAAAAATTGAAGAAGCTACCAAAGCACTTCATAAAATTGCTGCTTCTGGCCGCAAAATCCTTTTTGTAGCTACCAAAAAACAAGCAAAAGGCATTGTTTCTGAAAAAGCTGCTGCTGCCAACATGCCCTATATAACTGAGCGTTGGCCTGGTGGAATGCTTACCAACTTTGTTACGATTCGAAAAGCTGTTAAAAAAATGGCTGCTGTTGATCGTATGAAAAAAGACGGTACATTTTTAACGCTTTCTAAAAAAGAACGCTTACAAGTAGATCGTATGCGTGCCAAGCTCGAAAAAAACTTAGGTTCAATTTCAGACATGACTCGTTTGCCTGGAGCCTTATTTGTAGTTGATATCAAACGCGAACACATTGCAATTAAAGAGGCACAAAAACTAAACATTCCAATTTTTGCGATGGTAGATACAAACTCTGACCCTCGTGAAGTTGATTATGTAATTCCGGCAAATGATGATGCTTCAAAATCTATTGATAAAATCTTAAGTGTCGTTTCAGAGGCTGTTATTGAAGGGTTGTCTGAACGCAAAAAAGGAAAAGAACAAGAAGAAAAAGCAGCTCAAAAAACTGAGGAAGCCACTGCTGAAAAAGTCGAGGCTAAAGCTGAAGCTCCCGTTGTTGCCCAAAAAGAAGTTACTCCTGCAAAAGAAGCAGCTCCTGTTGAAGAAGCTCCCAAAGAGGAAGCTAAGGAAGAAGCTAAAGCAGCTCCTACCAAAAAAGCAACAACCAAAAAAGCGGCTGCCAAAAAGCCTGCTGCTAAGAAAACCGCTGCTAAAAAGAAAAAAGAAGACACTCCTGAAGAAGATGCTTAATTGAAAAAGAAAATTTTTTAAAGTTTACATCATGGTAAAAATTACTGCCAAAGAAGTCAATCAACTACGAAAAGCCACAGGTGCTGGAATGATGGATTGTAAAAAAGCCTTAGTAGAGGCTGAAGGAAATTTTGATTCTGCTATAGAAATACTCCGTAAAAAAGGTCAAAAAGTGGCTGCCAATCGCGCCGATCGCGATTCGTCCGAAGGTGCTGTTTTAGCCCGAGTTAATGCCGATGCAACTGCAGGAGTCATTGTTTCTATCAATTGTGAAACTGACTTCGTTGCCAAAAACGATTCTTACTTAGAATTGGCAAATAGTTTGGCCAACCTAGCTGCTGACTATAAAGACCTTGATTCTTTTTTAAATGCGTCTTTTGACGGAATGACTGTTTCGGAAAAATTAACGCAGCAAACCGGTGTAATCGGTGAAAAAATTGAAATTGGTGGATTCGAATACTTGGAAGCTAATTATGTAGGAGCTTATATACACGCTGGTAACAAAATTGCTACCCTTTCGGGACTTTCTGCAAACGTAGCAGGAGCTCAAGAAGCTGCAAAAGATGTTGCTATGCACGCAGCTGCAATGAATCCTATTGCTTTGAACGAAGACGGAGTCGATGCCTCTGTTATTGAAAAAGAAATTGAAATCGCTAAAGACCAACTTCGTCAAGAAGGAAAGCCAGAAGCCATGTTAGACAACATTGCCAAAGGAAAAATTAAACGATTTTTTAAGGACAATACGCTTGTAAATCAAGCCTTTATCAAAGACAGCAAACAAAGCGTTGCCGATTACGTAAAATCTGTTGACAGTAGCTTGGTAGTTACTGGGTTCAAACGTGTTGCCTTAGGCTAAGCAAACTTCCTTATTTTATATAAATTGAAAACCCGCTAGTAAGCGGGTTTTTTTATAAAAAAGTTTAGCTATTCCTGTGACCGTAAAAAATAAACGGGCAATTGAGCTCTAAAAACAATCGTCAAACGAGATGTTACCTGAAGCAGAAATAGGGCAACCTTAAAAGAAAATGTGGAGGAATATTGAATGTGCCTCTCCATATCAATCCCTTTGATTATATTTGTAGTTCAAAACATTTTCCATGCATTACAAAAGAATTCTCTTAAAACTCAGTGGTGAAGCCCTCTTGGGAGATCGTGCCTACGGAATAGATCCGGTTCGGCTTTCAGAATATGCTCAAGACATTAAGTCAGTTGTTGATCAGGGAGTAGAACTCGCTATTGTAATTGGGGGAGGAAATATTTTTAGAGGTGTTGCTGGTGCCAGTAACGGCATGGATCGAGTGCAAGGAGATTATATGGGAATGTTGGCGACCGTCATCAATGGCTTGGCGCTTCAAAGCGCTTTGGAAGATGCAGATGTCCCTACCCGACTCCAAACAGCCATCAAAATTGAAGCCATCGCGGAGCCTTATATCAAACGAAAAGCGGTTCGACATCTCGAAAAAGGACGAGTCGTCATTTTTGGTTCAGGCACAGGAAATCCTTTTTTTACAACCGATTCTGCTGCAGTACTTCGAGCGATTGAGATCAATGCTGATGTGATTTTAAAAGGAACTCGTGTGGATGGTATTTATACGGAAGATCCGGAAAAAAACACCAACGCTATCAAATTTGACAACATTTCATTTAACGATGTGTTGACCAAAGGCCTAAAAGTAATGGACACTACTGCTTTTACTTTGAGCCAAGAAAACAAATTACCGATTATCGTATTTGACATGAATACACGCGGAAACCTTATGAAAGTAGTTTCTGGAGAAAATATTGGAACCAAAGTAAACATCTAAATTTTTGGATATGGAAGAAGTAGAATTTATCCTAGAAAGTGCTGAAGAAGCCATGAAAAATGCGGTAATTTATTTGGAAAAAGAATTGCTCAATATTCGGGCTGGAAAAGCCAATCCCAATATGCTTTCAAGTATAAAAGTAGATTATTATGGTGCGCAAACACCTCTTAGTCAAGTAGCAAATGTTAATACACCCGATTCACAAACGCTTTCTGTTCAGCCTTGGGAAAAAAGTTTTTTGCAAGAAATTGAGCGTGCTATTATGGCTGCCAATTTGGGTTTTAATCCTTCAAATAATGGAGAATCTATCATTATCAATATTCCTCCCCTTACCGAAGAACGACGTCGGGAGTTAGTGAAAATTGCAAAGTCAGAAATAGAACATTCCAAAGTGAGCATTCGAACAGCTCGAAAAGACGCTAACAATGAACTCAAGAAAACAGAAATTTCGGATGATCTCAAAAACAATGTAGAAATTGATATTCAAAAATTGACCGATCAATTTATTTTAAAAGTGGATGCAATCTACATTGCTAAAGAAAAAGAAATTATGACTGTTTAATCGATGATTGACAGCACTATTTTCTCCAGTTTTCACAGACTTTATAACTCATGATCCAGTGGATAAACACTAATTTTTGGGGACTTGTTTCTCGTCTCATTCTAAGAAACCGAGTCATACTCCTTCTTGTTGTAGCAGGCATCACTGTGTTTATGTCCATGCAATGGAAGCATATGCGGTTTACTTTTACAGAAGCCAATCTACTTCCCGACGATCATGAATACAACCTTCAATACGAAGAGTTTTTAAGCATCTTTGGGGAAGAAGGAAATCTGATTGTTTTAGCGATTAAAGACAGTGCTTTTTTTGAGCCTAAAAATATTGTTGCCTGGAACAACCTTGCCGACACGATAGCAAGTTATGCTGAAGTAGCCAATGTAATATCAATCGGAAATTTAAAAAAATTAAAAAAGAACCCACGAAAAAAAAGGTTCGAATTGGCCCCTTTGGCAATAAGCAATCCTAAAAATCAAACCCAAGCCGATCAGTTAAAAAGCACGCTTTTTCAAGAACTTCCTTTTTATGAAAACTTACTGTTCAATAAAAAAACAGGAACCGTTCAAACGGCTATCTATCTGGATAAAAAAATTGTCAACAAACTTGAACGCAAGCTTTTTGTATATGACATTCTTATTCCTGCGATTGAACAATTTGAAAAAGACAACAATGTCAACATTCGAGCATCGGGAATGCCTTATGTTAGGACATTAAACGCGCAAAATATCGTTGACGAAATAGGTATGTTTGTTGTTGTAGCCATGCTCGTCACTACCTTGATATTCTTTTTCTTTTTTCGATCGATTCGGGCAACTTTAATTTCCATGTGCGTTGTTATTATCGGTGTAATGTGGGCCTTTGGTGTATTGGGATTACTCAATTATGAGATAACAGTACTTACTGCATTGATTCCGCCATTGATTATTGTTATCGGTGTTCCAAATTGTATTTTCTTAATCAACAAATACCAACATGAGGTCAAAAAGCACGGAAATCAAGCTCGATCGCTTCAACGTGTCATTTCAAAAATTGGAAACGCTACGCTAATGACCAATATGACGACTGCGTCGGGGTTTGCCACATTTATGCTTACCAACAGCCAGCTTTTAAAAGAGTTTGGACAAGTAGCTTCTATCAACATTATGCTGATTTTTTTACTGTCTCTGTTGATGATTCCTATAATTTACAGCATTTTGCCTTTGCCCAACGAAAAACACCTGAAGCATCTAAGCAACCGCTGGATGATTGATTTGGTTAAGTGGATGGAAAAAATGGTGCGGCATTACAGAATCCAAGTATATATTGTTTCTATTGCAGCACTGGTTTTAAGTGTGATAGGCATATATCAAATTAAACTTTCTGGAAGTATGATTGAAGACATGCCCAAGAAAACGGAGTTTGTAGATGACATTCGTTTTTTTGATAAAGAATTTGATGGAATCATGCCTATTGAAATCATGATTGATACGCGAAGAAAAAACGGAGTGATGAAATTAGCCACCTTGCGTAGGATGAGCGCATTGGATGAACACATCCAAGAAACTCCCGAATTATCAGCTCCTTTTTCTGTTGTCAATGTAGTAAAATACATCAAGCAAGCATATTACAACGGAAATCCCAATTATTTTCAGCTTCCATCGGCACAAGAAAACAATTTTATTTTTTCATATGCGAAGAAAAGCAGTTCAGAGCTTGGATTGCTCAATTCGATAGTAGATTCTACGGGGCAAATCGCTCGAATGACAACAAGAATTCGGGATATTAGCACCGAAAAAATGGAGGCCGTAGAAGCCAATTTATTGGCGACTATTCAGAAATATCTCCCCGATGATAGATACACTGTTACCGTTACTGGAAAAGCACTTGGTTACTTAAAAGGAACACGCTATTTAATTAAAAACTTGATACTTTCTCTATCGTTGGCCATTTTATTAATTGCTTTGTTTATGGCATATATGTTTCGCTCTTGGCGGATGATTTTAATTTCTTTAATTCCAAATTTACTTCCATTGCTCATTACTGCAGGAATGATGGGCTTCTTGGGGATTCCCATCAAACCCTCTACTATACTTGTTTTTAGTATTGCCTTTGGAATTTCGGTAGATGATACCATTCATTTTTTAGTAAAATACAGGCAAGAACTCAAAGCTAACAAATGGAAAATTGTTAAATCGGTTTATGCTGCTCTCTACGAAACAGGCATTAGTATGTTTTACACATCGATTGTTTTGTTTTTTGGGTTTTCAGTATTTATGATTTCGAGCTTTGGAGGAACCGTAGCTTTGGGAGGACTTGTTTCTGCGATCCTATTATTTGCCATGCTCGCCAATTTGATTTTATTGCCTAGCTTACTTATATCTCTAGAAAAAAGCATTTCAAATAAAAAAGTGTTGAAAGAGCCCAAGTTCAATCTTATTCCAAAAGAAGATGAGGATATAACTACTGAAAACACTCCCTAAAAACCGTTATATTTGCCAACGTCAAAAGTATAGAACAAATGAATTTCCAGACCGTAAAGGCGCTATTATCCGACACTCATCAACTGCACGATGTGCATGTCAAAGGATGGGTCCGTACTTTTCGCGCCAATCGATTTATTGCACTCAATGATGGATCCACCATTCAAAACATTCAATGTGTTGTAGATTTTGAAAAGCTTGAAGAAGAACAGCTCAAAAGAATTACTACGGGAGCCGCAATTTCCGTTTCCGGAATCTTGGTAGAAAGTCAAGGAAAAGGACAATCGGTCGAAATTCAAGTTTCCCGCATAGAAATATTAGGGGATTCAGATCCTGATGAATATCCCATTCAACCTAAAAAGCATTCGTTTGAATTTTTAAGAGAAAAAGCGCATTTACGCGTTCGAACTAATACATTTTCTGCGGTAATGCGAGTACGCTCTGCACTGTCTTTTGCCGTGCATCAATATTTTCATAAAGAAGGTTTTTATCACGTTCATACTCCCATAATCACAGGTAGTGATGCGGAAGGTGCAGGAGAAATGTTCCGAGTTACCACCTTGGATAAAAGTGAAAGCAACCCGGAAGAAGACTTTTTTGGAAAAGAAACCAACCTAACTGTTTCGGGTCAATTAGAAGCAGAAACCTATGCAATGGGAATGGGAAAAGTATATACTTTTGGCCCTACTTTTCGTGCCGAAAACTCCAATACATCAAGGCACTTGGCTGAGTTTTGGATGATTGAACCGGAAGTGGCTTTTAATGAGCTGGACGACAATATGGATTTGGCAGAAGACTTTATCAAATCGGTTTTAAGCTATGTGGTGGACTATTGTGCGGATGATTTGAAGTTTTTAGATCAACGATTGGAGCAAGAAGAAAAAACAAAACCGCAACTTCAACGAGCTGAACTCGGATTGTTGGAACGTTTGCAATTTATAATTGAAAATCAATTCAAACGCGTTTCGTACACAGAAGCAATTGAAATTCTTAAGAACTGTAAGCCCAATAAAAAGAAAAAATTCAAATACATTATCGACGAGTGGGGAGCTGATCTTCAAAGCGAACACGAGCGATATTTGGTAGAAAAACATTTTAAATGTCCCGTTATTTTGTTTGATTATCCTGCAAAAATCAAAGCGTTTTATATGCGACGCAACGAGGATGGGAAAACCGTCCGTGCCATGGATATTTTGTTTCCAGGAATTGGAGAAATGGTGGGAGGCTCTCAACGAGAAGAACGTTTGGAAGTTTTGAAAGAGCGGATGGCGGAAATGGATATCGAAGAAGAAGAACTTTGGTGGTATTTGGAATTGCGTAAATTTGGAACCGCTCCACACAGTGGGTTTGGGCTTGGATTTGAGCGATTGGTTCAATTTACCACAGGAATGGGAAACATCAGGGACGTGATCCCGTTTCCAAGAACGCCGCAAAATGCCGATTTTTAGGTTTTTAATGCATGTAAATTCTACGGAAACAATCCTTTATCAATGCATAAGCTGTTTTTTTTGTATTTTTAACAATCCCAAGGATGAACGATGCTAAAACAACAACTTCAATATAAGCTTTCTCAAAAGCTGTCTCCACAGCAAATTCAGTTAATGAAACTGATACAGTTGCCTACGCAAGAATTTGAAGAACGTCTGCAACAAGAAATCGAAGAAAATCCTGCATTAGAAAACGGAAAAGAAGCAGAGGCTGCCGAAAAGGAAGCGGATGATTTTGAGGCCCCATCTGACAATGAAGTAATCAATACGGATGACATCAACATTGATGATTACCTTAGCGATGATGAAATACCACAATACCGACTGCAAGCCAATAATTACAGTCAAGATGATGAGGAAAAACAAATTCCTTATGCAGGCGGCATTACCTTTCACCAATATCTAGCCAGTCAATTAGATACTTTTTCTTTTTCCGATCATCAAAAAGAAATCGCCTCGTTTTTATTAGGAAGTATTGATGAAATGGGGTATATCCGAAGAGATATGCTTGATATTGTAGATGATTTGGCTTTTATCCAAAACATTACAACCGATGAAAAAGAGGTCGTTTCTGTCCTCAAAAAAATTCATCATTTAGATCCTGCGGGTGTGGGTGCAAGAGACCTACAGGAGTGTTTGTTGATTCAACTCAAAAGAAAAGAAATCTCAGTTCCTATCAAGCTAGCAATTCAAATTTTAGAATTGGAATTTGACGCTTTTTCAAAAAAACACTTCGAAAAACTACAACTAAAATTGGATGTCGGAGAAACCCTATTGAAAGAGGCCGTTCTTGAAATCGAAAAATTAAATCCCAAGCCCGGAGCTTCCTTTTCTGGAAACTCTCGAATAAACTCCCATGTAGTCCCCGATTTTACCATCCAAATTGTAGATGGAGAATTGGTGTTGACGCTCAACGGAAGAAACGCTCCCGAACTTCATGTTTCTCCCGATTACAACAACATGTTGTTGGGCTATAAGAATAGCAAAGAAAAAAGCAAAAGTCAAGCTGAAGCTGTATTGTTTATCAAGCAAAAACTGGATGCTGCCAAATGGTTTATAGATGCTATTAAGCAACGAAATCACACCTTGATTATTACTATGGATGCCATCATGAAATATCAAGAAGAATATTTCTTAACAGGTGATGATCGCCTAATTCGACCCATGATATTAAAAGACATCGCCGATATCATTGGAATGGATATTTCAACCATATCGCGCGTGGCGAATAGCAAATATGTTGATACTCCATACGGAACCAAACTCATCAAATCATTTTTCTCAGAAGGAATGACTACAGAAAAAGGGGTTGATGTCTCTACCATTCAGATCAAAGATTCACTGACCCAGATATTGGAGGAAGAAAACAAGAAAAAACCGCTTACCGACGAACAATTGACTGTATTGCTCAAAAAACAAGGCTACCCGATTGCTCGCAGAACCGTAGCCAAATACAGAGAACTTTTAGGATTCTCAGTAGCTCGGTTGCGAAAAGAAATTTGATTTATTCTTTGTGTGAGCCATCACAAAATGGCAACTCCTTGGATTTTGTACATCCACAAAGGGTAAAACGAGGTCGATGCTTTATTTCGTTACCGCTTTCGTCGGTCAGTATTACCGGACCTTGAACAACTATCTGTCCTTTTGATTTTCTAAAAATTGTAACCTGCTCTCTCTTCATATATGCGCACTCATTTATTTATTCTACAATAAAAATTTCCTGTTTTTTACTCAAGTAATTAAAACTACTTTTCAAGAAAGTTTTTTATTCTTTTGTCTTTAGAAAATTTTAATGAATTGAAATTTTCACTTCCTCCTTTTGGAATAGATAGTGTTTTCCATTTTTCACCACAAATCACTTTACCAATCATTACAATTTGTCCAATGTGATATGAATAATGGCAGAGTTGCCTGTTAATACATTCCGTTACTGTATGACCTTCATTTCTTATATAACTAATCTTATTTAAATCTTCATTTGAAAGGTTTTCAAGAGCCTCAAATAACACTTTCCACCCTTTATTCCAAATATCAATTAGTTCAGGTTTTGTTTGAATAGTGTCTTTGAATTCATCATCCCTGTCTCTCCATTCTTTTTCTCCATCTGAATTCAAAAAATCACTCCATCTGGAAATCATATTCCCACTTAAGTGTTTGACTATTGTGTTTATAGAGTTGGATTCTGAATTTAATGTAAATGAAAATTGGGTTTCGGGAATTTGTTCAATAGTTTTTTCGCCTAATTCTTTATAATATTTGAACTGTAATATTGACGACTTTAAAAATGTACTTTCCATTTTCTTAATTTGTAAAAAATTACTTTTCAAAAGTTGGGTAAAAATAACGAATACTTAATTCTACTCCACGGTAACGGAGTGTTTTAAAAAGGAAGTTTCATACGATTCAATCGTGATGACCTTTACTGTTTGTATAAAAACATCATCTCTTACCAAAACCCAACATTATACAGGTTATCAACAAAAACTTTTCGATGAAATCAAAAGACTGAAAGAGGTTGAAGGTTATGGATACAAAAGAATTAGTTACATACTATACGAAAAAGGTTACAGGTCGATAAGAACAGATTCAATCCTCAGACACAATTATATTTATTCAATCTACAAGAAAGGTAAGATTAGAGAAAAGAGAATAAATAGAGAGTTTAAACCTATTGTAAGTGATATTATGGTTTATGTTAGTAAATAATATTCTTTATATTGTTATTTCAATTGAAACACATATTTGAAAATGGAAGAAATAGATTTAAGTAAAGAATTACAAGAGTTTTACGAACAGAATAAGGATAATAATCTTTTATTATCCAATGAAGAGGTAAAGAAGAAGAGTAAAAGTATGTTTAATTCTGGTGGTTTTAGTGGAATACAAACCTCTGATATAAATAAAACTGTTTTTGGATTAAAAATTAAAGGAAACGTTGGTGTTGTTTTTACTAAAAATGGTATTGTTTCCTCTAAACTAAGAAATTCAATATTTCTATATGATGAAATAGTTGATTCTTTAAAAATTAGAGAAGGTGGTGTATCTTATATATATGGACTAAGAATAAAAAAAAATGTGGAAATATTAATAGTTAAACCGGAATTCAGAGGGAAACAAGATTTTAAAAAAGATATTGATGTGTTATCGAATTTTATTTTAGATTTTTCAGTAAAAGTAAAAAATCATCTCAAAATAAGATTAGAAAAAGAAAAATTAAAAGAAGAACAAAGAAAAGAACAAGAACGATTAAAAGAACAAAAAAGACTCAAAGAACTACAAATCTCACAAACCAATGTTTTAAGTGAATTAGATAAAGATGGAAATGGTGAAGTTGATGTGGTTGAGGGGAATGATTTTAATACATTACTTAAAAAACATCAAAAAAGTATTATAGAAGTTGATAGAACTTACGTTCAACAATTTGTTAAAGTATCATCTTATCTAAAAACTAAAAAAGGAAATATTCAATCCATATTCAATTCTATAAAAGATACACCAAATCAAGAAGTATTAAATGAATATGTTGAGATATTAAAGGATGATATACATACTTATAATCTTATTCTATTTAACTCATTAAATATGATTGTATCATTGGTTGAAGATGATATGATTACATTCTATGAGATACATGAAATGTTTGATACTATTAACATGTTTGATTCAAAACATGAAAAGGATGTATCACAAAAACTTACAAATATAGGAGATGGATTAGAGAATTTAATGTACGAAATAAGAGATATGGGGAATAAAATATCTAATTCAATTCAAGAACTTAGTTATGTAACTGAAGAATCAAATAGACAACTTACTAATCAATTAAGTGAAATAGATTCTACTATGAAAGTAGGAAACTTAATTAATACTATAAACACATATCAAAACTACAAGACCAACAGAAGATTAAATTCCTAAAACAAAACTGAGTTATTAATATATGAAATACTGGGAATTATTAGGACTTGGGAGTGAACTAAAAGGGACTGGAAAGATCATGTCCATATGTATGTTTATCGTAATTATAAACGGTTACTTTCTTGAAGGTTTGATTGAACACGTGATAATGGATATAATAACTTACAACTGTGTTATCGTGTTTTTCATACTTCTAATGTACAATTTATTTAAAAAATAAAGAGTTCAGAAATCTACTTAAGTACTTGATAATCAAGTAGTTAGCTATTCGACAGTAACCGACTTCGCCAAGTTTCTAGGTTGGTCTACATTACATCCGCGTTGAAGCGCTATATAGTACGATAAAATTTGAAGCGGAACCGAAGCCAACAGCGGAGTCATACACTCTTCGGTTTCAGGAATTTCAATCACATGATCTGCAAGACCTTTTACAGTCTCATCGCCCTCAGTGACAATGGCAATAATTTTGGCGTTTCGAGATTTTATTTCTTGAATATTGCTGACAATTTTATCATAATGCCCTTTTTTGGTTGCTATGACAAATACAGGCATGTTTTCGTCAATCAACGCAATGGGCCCGTGTTTCATTTCTGCGGCAGGATATCCTTCGGCATGTATGTATGATATTTCTTTGAGTTTTAATGCGCCTTCCAAAGCCACAGGGAAATTATACCCTCTTCCCAAATAAAGACAATTGGTAGCATGGTTGTACAAGCTGGAAATATGCTCAATTTGACTGCTTACCGCAAGTACTTTTTCAATTTTAGCAGGAATTAATTGCAGCTCTTGTAGCAGGTTTCGGTAGCGTGTATTAGAAAGCGCTCCTAATTTTTTACCCAAACGAAGTGCCATTAAAGTTAGCAAAGTGATTTGTGTAGTAAATGCCTTGGTCGAAGCTACTCCGATTTCAGGTCCAGCGTGGGTGTAAGCACCTGTATGGGTTTCACGAGCGATGGACGAACCAACCACATTACAAATTCCAAAAACAAAAGCGCCTTGTTGTTTGGCCAGTTTGATGGCCGCCAAAGTATCGGCAGTTTCTCCTGATTGTGAAATAGCAATTACCACATCGTCTTTAAAAATAACAGGGTTTCTGTATCGAAATTCAGAAGCGTATTCTACCTCAACAGGAATTCGTGCTAAGTCTTCAAATATATATTCTGCAACCAATCCTGCGTGCCATGAAGTACCGCAAGCAATAACGATAATGCGTCTGGCGTGTAAAAACTTTTCAATATGATCTTCAAGTCCCGAAAGCTTTACAATTCCCTCATCGGCTTTCATTCTTCCTCTAAAGGTGTCGATAATAGCTTGAGGTTGCTCGTAAATTTCTTTCAACATAAAATGATCATAACCTCCTTTTTCAATGTTTTCAATACTCATCTGAAGCTCTTGAACGTAAGGATCAATCAAATTATCGTTTTTGATAGAACGTATCTTTAACGATTTATGAAGACGGATAATCGCCATTTCTCCATCCTCAAGATAAACGGTTTTGTTAGTGTGTTCTATGTAAGGAGATGCGTCGGATGCAATAAAGTATTCTTTTTCTCCAACACCAATGGCCAAAGGGCTTCCCAATTTGGCTGCGACAATTTCGCCAGGCTTTTGGACGTCAAAAACGGCAATAGCGTAAGCACCTATTACCTGGTTTAAGGCAATTTGAACGGCTTTTCCTAGCTTTACTTTTTCCTTAATCTTAACATCTTCGATAAGATTAACCAAAATCTCCGTATCGGTATCCGAATGAAAAACATAACCTCGTTTGAGAAGGGTTTGTTTTAGGGCATCGTAATTTTCAATAATTCCGTTGTGAACAAGCACAAGGTTCCCAGAATTAGATACGTGCGGGTGAGAGTTTGTGTCGTTGGGGATTCCATGCGTTGCCCAACGAGTATGGCCCAATCCCAACTTTCCTTTATTGGAAATTGTTGTTGCACACATGGCTTCCAAATCTGCCACCTTTCCTTTGGTTTTGGCAAGCTCAACTTTGTCGTTTAGCAAAGCAATTCCTGCACTGTCATAGCCACGATATTCCAAACGCTTGAGACCCTTAATTATAACTTCATAAGCATCTCGATGTCCAATATATCCTACTATTCCGCACATAATCTAGTTAATTAGGGTCTGTATAATAAATTTCTAATTGTAGTTTTTTATCTGTATTTTGAGGTATTGGGTTGGGACCAATAAGCACAGTTCCTAACGGATTAATAGCACTCCCTGCTGGAGTGTATTCTTGCGGATCTGAAAGCACACGAGCCAAGCCACTAATTTGAATATCAGAGGTTACTGCCAATCCCAATCGAACATTGGTAGAATCTTTTCTGATAATGTTGTTCAGGTGTTCGGTAATTCTAATCTTGTAAAGCAGGCCTTCAGCATTGTCATCGTACTCCAAAAATCCTCCATGAACAAATTTATCCACTCCGCTGGTTGAATTGGTTGTCATATCAATAGAATAATCGGCAAGGGGTTGATTAGTCTCAGCATTGAAAAGATACAAGCGATCAGGCTCAGTAGATCCTCCTGCAGAAGCAAGTGTTTGCTGATCTACATAAAATACAAGGTTGGCTTCGTTAATTAGCTTATCTGAAGCCTTTAAATCCTCTAAAATTGCTTGTCCTTCAGTTCCTTTGAAAAGATCAATTTCAGCAACAATTCCCGCACCTCCTTTTAAGTAAATTTGAGCAGGATTGGTTGTTTGATTGATTGCTGTTTGTATGGCAGACGAATACGGATCTTGCGTTACAGAATTGACAATGGTTCCCGATAGGCTTACAGAAAATGTGGCTTCTCCTAACGTATCGTTCAATGTATCGTCTGAAGTATCAGAAGTGTTTTTAGTATCGTAGGTGTTGAACGTATATTTTATTTTGATTTCAGCAGCCGCAAAATTTAATAACACCATTACAGGATCCGAAAAATTACTCATCGAAAGAGTAATCCCTTTAAAGTACTCTCTAAAATTAATCGAACTCCCAAGCTCGGCCGATCCTTCTTTGTCAATAATTTTTTGTTGAAAAAAAGCAGTGTTTAAGGGCACTCGAATACGAGGAGTCAATCGTGAGGAAACTTCTAGCGACTCATCAACATCAGGTGTGTCAGGGTCATCTTCCTTGTAAAAAACAATTTCTTTATCATCAATTGCATAGGGGTCATCAAACAAAACCGTTCCTCCAAAATTCTGTAAAATGGTATTGTTAGAATAATAATATTGACTGGCTTCAAAATTTTGATTCGGGTCTAAATCTCTCAAATAATAGTTCAATTCTTGAACTTTTAACGTAAAGTTAGCTTCTTGATTTCCTAAAATTGAATCCAATTCATAGAGTTGGATATCTGCATTGGGGTTAACAGTAGAGTCATCTTCATTATCGTCAATACCATCACCATCAGTATCTTTTTTTAACGGATCTGTACCGTTTTGAGTCTCTAACAAATCGCTAAGGGCGTCTCCATCGGAATCACTGTCAGGCGAAGTTTTGTCAACATCGTATGCGTCAATGACTCCATCGTTGTCTTGGTCGTTTCTGTTCGTGAAAAATGGAATTTCAAGATATACTTCAGTAACTGTTTCATCTTCTGGAAAATCAGATTCAGTATCAGAAGATTTAGCTCCAAAAGTTGGAGCAACAGAGGACAATCCAACTGAAGAAACAACAGTCGCTTCAGTCTTTCCAAAAACAGGATCGTTGAAAGTTCCCAACATATAAACCGGAAGATTGTTGGATTGTGTTGCAGGAACCGTTTTATGGGTAACATCCACAGGAACTGTTGTTGTCCCCGTAATAAAAGGGTTGTCGTTAATAATACCGGTGCCTACATCGCTAAACTCTTTGTTACAGCCAAATAAGACAACCGTTATAAAAAATATACCGAGAATATTTTTTAGAGAACTTTGATAAAATACTTTCATTATTTTAAAACTTGGGTCAAATAAAAATCTTCGTATGCTTCTTGAAATTGTTCTCTTTGAACAAAATTGAGCAAGGGTTTTTCGGATTTCAAAGCAGTTGATTTTACAGAAGGTTCAACATCTTTTGATGCAAGAATTAATGCATCCGAATGAGCAATGGAAAGTTGCATCAAACTTGAGTGAGTTGGATCTTTTACAAGCTCTAGGCTTTCATCTTCAATACCGTCAAAACGAATTTTTTCTGCCAAAGAGGCGTCAATAGATCCTTCAAAACTTGGGCTGAATAAGGACGTCACAATTTTGGTGTCTTTAAACAACGGTTCGTCTTTATAATATTTTTTTAGATATAACGGCAGTAAAGAAGCAATCCAGCCTTGAACATGGATAATATCAGGAGACCAGTTTAACTTTTTAACAGTTTCAACGACTCCTTTGGAGAAAAATATAGCGCGTTCATCGTTGTCAGGGTATAAGTTGTTTTCCTGATCGGCTACTAATGATTTTTTCTTAAAATACTCATCATTATCAATAAAATAAACCTGCATTCTAACTTTAGGAATCGAAGCTACCTTGATAATTAGGGGCATATCGATGTCATTGATTACCAAATTCATTCCAGAAAGTCGTATCACTTCATGGAGTTGATGTCTTCGTTCGTTGATAACGCCGTATTTTGGGATAAAAATTCGAGTTTGCCCGCCTTTTTCATTTACCATTTTTGGAACCTCAAACGCCATAGACGCCGATTCCGTTTCAGGGAGGTAGGGCACTACTTCCGATGATACATATAAAATGTTTTTTCCTGTCATATAATCGATCCCTTTTTCGCTTCTTTTTTTTAGTGACAACAAAATTACGAAAATTATGCCGATTTCTTATAAAATAGTATGTTTACAGGCTGTTAAACTTTTACTAAAATGCATGTTTATCACCTAAAGAGCGATATTGTTGAGATTGTTTCACAATCTATCTCTAAAAACAAGACAATTGGGATTGTACCTACTATGGGCGCATTGCATCAGGGACATCTGTCACTTGTCAAAAAAGCTTGTGCTGAAAACGATTGGGTTTGGGTAAGTGTTTTTGTAAATCCTACTCAGTTTGACAGCCCCAGCGACTTGCTAAAATATCCTCAAACACTTCAAGAAGATATCAAAAAACTACAATCCATTTCTGATGCTATTCGTGTCTTTGCTCCTTCTGTAAAAGAAATGTACCCGAAAAAAGTAACCGCTCAGTCTTTTCAATTTGATGGATTGGACACTGTCATGGAAGGGGCTTTTCGAAAAGGACATTTTAATGGTGTTGGAACTATTGTCCTAGAACTTCTTTCCTTGTTCAAAGCCAAGCGTGCCTATTTTGGAGAAAAAGATTTTCAGCAATTGCAAATTATTCGAAAACTCTCAACTCAATTTTTGCTCTCTACAGACATTATCGCCTGTGCTATCGAACGAGAACCTTCTGGATTGGCAATGAGCTCCAGAAATGTGCGTTTGAATTACACCTTGCGTCAAGAGGCAGGTTTTATTTTTCAAACGCTCCTTCAAATTCAAAAGAATTTTCATGACAATTCAATTGATCAACATAAAAAAATGATGCTTGATGCCTGTTCCAAGCATCCCGATTTTGATCTGGAATATTTTGAAATAGTCGACGAAGAAACGCTACAACCTGTTGAAACCAACTCCTCACAAAAAACACTTCGGGCTTTTGTTGCTATCAAAGTAAATGAGGTACGATTGATCGACAATATCAGACTAAATTAAGTATATTTGTCACATGCAAATTGAAGTTTTAAAATCCAAAATTCATCGTGTTACCGTTTCGGGTGCTGACTTAAATTATATCGGCAGCATTACTATCGATCAGGCATTGATGGAAGCCGCCAACATCATTGCTGGTGAAAAGGTGCAGATTGTAAACATCAACAACGGTGAACGCCTTGAAACTTATGTCATTCAAGGAGTTAGAAATTCAGGAGAAATTACACTCAATGGACCAGCGGCTCGAAAGGTGCAAAAAGGCGATGTAATCATCATCATTAGCTACGCTCAAATGAGTTTTGAAGAGGCAAAAACTTTTCGCCCTCACGTTATTTTTCCAAACGAATCCACCAATTCTTTAACATAATTCACTTATTTTGAATAAAAAAGCATGGGGCTTTCTAAAATTTATCGCCCCCTTGTTATTGGGTGCATTCTTTATCGCATATTCTTTTTCAAACACTACTGTTGAAGATCGAAAAAACATTCTTCAAGCTATCCAAAGTGCAGATTATCGCTTTGTCGGGCTATCTGTTTTGATTGGGATTGCAAGTCATTTATCCCGTGCTTACCGCTGGAAACTCATGCTCTTGCCTGTGGGACACAATATTTCTTTTATCAACAGTATTCTGTTGGTTCTCATTACCTACCTTTCCAACTTGGGGATTCCCCGATCTGGTGAATTTTTGAGAGCCACTGCACTGAGAACTTACGAAAAAGTCCCCTTCGAAAAGGGATTTGGAACCATCGTTACCGAACGAGTGATTGATGTGTTGTTTTTGGTTGCTTTTCTACTTATTGGCGGAATGTTAAATACAGAACTGTTGACTTCGTATTCTCCCAATTCGTCAGCAATTGTGCTTGTCTTGTTTTTAGCGGCAATTGCCATAGCAGGTTTTGTTGTCATTCGAAAAAAAGGATTTGCATCCTCAAACAAATGGATTCAAAAAATTGGAGCCTTTTTTAAAGGCCTTGCAGAAGGCATTTTATCAGTCGATAAAATTCCCAACAAACAAGTTTTTATAATTCATTCCATCCTTATTTGGGTTTTTTATTTGCTCATGTTTGATGTTATTAAATACAGTATTCCCGAAACCGCTGATTTGTCTTTAAGTCAAACCCTACTCGCTTTTATTGCGGGTGCCGTTGCCATGTCAACAACCAACGGTGGCATTGGGGTATTTCCTATTGCCGTCAGTGCTGTGCTGATGAATTTTGGAGTACCATTAGAGGCCGCTTTGGCATTTGGATGGTTGATGTGGACTTCTCAAACACTCATGGTTGTTGTTTTTGGATCCATTTCGTTCCTGCTCCTTCCAGTGGTAAATCGAAATAATTAAGTATCTTCGAAAGGATTTGAAAAAATATGGCAACTGTTAAAACTTCTTTTTTTTGTCAAAATTGTGGAACACAACACGCCAAGTGGCAGGGACAATGCAATGGATGCAAAGAGTGGAATACATTGACCGAAGAGGTCGTTCAAAAATCTGCCAAAACGGGATGGGAAACCTCAACTCCCAAAAAAAAATCACGCCCCAAACCGCTTTCTATTGACCAAATAAAATTTGACACATCTTCTCGAATAAATACACACGACCCAGAACTCAATCGCGTTCTGGGAGGCGGAATTGTTCCAGGGTCAATGGTTTTATTGGGAGGAGAGCCTGGAATTGGAAAGTCAACATTGCTTCTTCAAATTTCAATTCAAACTTCCATAAAAGTTTTATACATTTCGGGAGAAGAAAGCCAGCAACAAATTAAAATGCGTGCCGATCGAATGGGTGCTGATTCGAATAATTGTTTTGTACTTAACGAAACCAATACCCAGTCTATTTTTCTTCAAATCAACGAATTAAACCCCGATTTGGTCATTATAGACTCGATTCAAACGCTCCACACCGATTATATAGAAAGTAGCGCAGGAAGCGTTTCCCAAATTCGAGAATGCACTTCGGAATTTTTAAAATTTGCCAAAGAAACGCACACTCCCGTTTTGTTAGTAGGTCATATAACCAAAGACGGCGCTATTGCGGGTCCAAAAATTTTGGAACACATGGTGGATACGGTTCTTCACTTCGAAGGAGACCGCAATCACTTATACCGTATTCTAAGAGTTCAAAAAAATCGATTTGGATCCACTGCGGAATTGGGGATTTATGAAATGCAACAATTTGGATTGCGTGCTGTAAGCAATCCTAGTGAACTATTAATATCGCAGCATTCTTCGGCGAGTGGAAGTTCTATTGCTGCTACCGTTGAGGGAATGCGCCCACTAATGATTGAAATTCAAGCTTTGGTGAGTTCTGCTGTTTATGGAACTCCGCAACGAAGTACTACGGGTTTTAATGCAAAACGACTGAATATGCTTTTGGCGGTGTTGGAAAAAAGAGCTGGATTTCGATTGGGAGCCAAAGACGTGTTTTTAAACATTACAGGAGGAATTCGTATTGAAGACCCCGCAATTGATTTGGCTGTTGTAGCCGCTATTTTATCTAGCAACGAAGACATTACACTTCCTAAAGATATTTGCTTTGCGGCTGAAGTTGGTTTGTCTGGAGAAATTCGTCCTGTACCTAAACTCGATCAACGCATTCAGGAAGCTGAAAAACTAGGGTTTTCGAAACTGTTTTTAGCCAAAAACGCCAAAATAGCGGTACAACCTAAAAACATCCAACTCGTTCCAATGTCGCAAATCGAGGATGTGGTCAATGCACTCTTTTAAGGAGCTGGATCGGGAATTTCTTTTTGAATGGCCTCAATCCCTTCCATAATTTCATTGGACAACTCTACAGATGCCGAATCAATATTTTCATGCAGTTGATTCAAGGTTGTAGCGCCAATAATATTACTTGTTACAAAAGGTCTTGAAGTCACAAAAGCAAGTGCCATCTCGGTAAGTGTTAGTCCATGCTGAATGGCCAACTTCTCGTAGCGACGTGTTGCCTCGGTACAAGCTTCACTGCTGTATCGACTCATTCTTGGGAACAACTCCAAACGGCTATTGGCAGCTTGTTTCCCATGAAGATATTTTCCACTTAAAACCCCAAAAGCTAATGGAGAATAAGCCAACAAACCTATATTTTCTCGCATCGAAACCTCTGCATTTCCAACTTCAAAAGTTCGATTCAACAACGAATACGGGTTTTGAATTGTAGCCATTCGAGGCAGTCCTTTCTGGGAAAGCTCTAAAAACTTCATAACACCCCAAGGGGTTTCGTTGGACAATCCAATCTGCCTGATTTTTCCTTCCGATATCAAATCGGTCAAGGTTTTGAGTATCGCCTCAAAATTATTTTCCCAAGGATCTTCGGGTTGGTGTTTGAATCCTCGAATACCGAACATATTCGTCATCCGTTCGGGCCAGTGAAGTTGATACAAATCAATATAATCCGTTTTTAAGCGCTTGAGACTTTGATCCACTGCATATCGAATTGCGTCAGAATCAAACCCCGAAGTTCGTATATGTTTGGTGTAATCGCCGGGTCCAGCAATTTTAGTTGCCAACACCACTTGATCTCTTTTTCCTGTTTGTTGAAACCAATTGCCAATAATCCGTTCTGTATCGGCGTATGTTTCAGCGTTTGCAGGAACAGGATACAGCTCAGCCGTATCGAAAAAATTCACTCCCCGATCCAAAGCAATATCCATTTGATCAAACCCGTCTTGTTGAGTGTTTTGGTTGCCAAAAGTCATGGTTCCCAAACAAATTTTACTAACCTCAATATCGGTGTTAGGTATTTTTACGTACTTCATATTATTTTCTAGATTGTTAATTCAACTCCTATGGGGCAATGATCTGAATGCATCGCTTGGGGCAAAATGTACGATCTGTTAATAGCGTTTTCGAGGGGCTTACTGACCAAATTATAATCTATTCTCCATCCTTTATTATTGGCTCGGGCATTTGCGCGATAACTCCACCAACTGTATTGATGGGGTTCGGCGTTAAGATGTCGAAACGAATCGATAAACCCTTGTTGTAAAAAACCGTCTAGCCACGCGCGTTCCTCGGGTAAAAAACCGGATACGTTCTTGTTGCGAACTGGGTCGTGAATATCAATCGCTTCGTGACAAATATTGTAATCGCCACAGATTACCAAATTGGGGCGTGTTTTTTTTAGCTCAAGAATATACGCTTGAAACTCGTCCATGTAGGCAAACTTGTAATCCAAACGAGCGCTATTGGTTCCCGAAGGTAAATACAAACTCATCACAGAAACTTTTTCAAAGTCAACCCTCAAATTTCTTCCTTCAAAATCCATGTGGTCGATTCCCGTTCCGTATTCGATATGTGTGGGCTGTTCTTTACAAAGTATAGCCACTCCACTGTACCCTTTTTTTTGAGCTGAAAACCAATAATGAAAAGGGTATCCTGCTTTTTCAAACAATGAAAGATCCAACT
This sequence comes from Flavobacteriaceae bacterium, assembly GCA_029243385.1. Lineage (GTDB taxonomy): Bacteria > Bacteroidota > Bacteroidia > Flavobacteriales > Flavobacteriaceae > JAQWSC01. Next base: position 129,068 of record JAQWSC010000006.1, read on the forward strand.
GCTCTTTTTGAGCCTTTATTTCTTGCAAACAAATAACATCTGGGTTGGCGGCTTGTAACCAATCTAAAAATCCTTTTTTGATAGCCGCTCGAATTCCATTAACGTTGTATGAGATTATATTCATTAAATACTATTCATTGGTTTTTATTCAGTCAGACAACATTTCTTATGAGCGTTTTGTCATGATCCAAATTGTGTCTAGAAAAATTTCCTATTTGCTAAAATAAATAAACAGCTTATTATTTCCGTTATGTAAGTGGTTTTTATTTATAATAGTACTTTTGTTACTTGGTATGAGACGTTGGGGTTTTTTGTTTTTAATGGGGATTCATGGAATGCTTTGGGGTCAAAATCTTGATGTAACCAAAAAAATAGCCGTTGTAGATACCCTTCAACTGGAAACGGTTAGTATCAATTCTGCCCAATTTTCAGTCACCGATTTTTTAGGAACCATTATCGACTCCAAACACTACACGATTGATTATGGAAAAGCGTTACTGATTTTTTCAAAATCGGTTCCAACAGATTCTGTACAAATCAACTATCGAAAATATCCGAATTTTTTAACCCAATCTTATCGCAATCTCGATCCGTCGCTGATTCAGCCCGAAAACGGCTACCGAAAGCAATATCAATCTTTGGTTTCGCTACCTCCCAAAAACCCTTTTTCAGGGCTTTCAACATCGGGAAGTTTGTCGCGTGGACTGCAAATTGGAAATTCTCAAAATGCCGTCTTAAATTCTGAGTTGGATTTACAAATTTCTGGCAAAATTTCAGATAAAGTAACACTCAGAGCATCCATTAACGACGCCAATATACCCATTCAAAATAATGGATATTCTCAGCAGCTGGACGCTTTTGACAATGTGTTTATAGAACTTGAAAGCGATCGATGGAAACTTCGGGCCGGTGATGTAGATTTGGCAAATGATACTTCTTATTTTCTTAGTTTTCAAAAAAAAATTCAAGGAATTGATCTGAAAGCTTCACTTCCCAATGATAAGTCATCCTTTGAGATTGCGGGAGCCTTGGTTCGAGGGCAATTTCATTCCAATGAAATTGTGCCCCAAGAAGGAAATCAAGGGCCTTATAAGCTTACTGGTCCCTCAAACGAATTGTTTTTACTTATTGTATCGGGTAGCGAACGAATTTATGCCAATGGGCGACTTCTTGAACGTGGAGAGGACAAAGATTATATCATGGACTACAACGCAGGAGAACTTTTGTTTTCTTCCAAATTTCCGATAACGGCCAACACAAGAATTCTTGCGGAGTTTCAGTACACAGAGAACAATTACACCCGATTTATTGTTTACGGAACAGGCGCTCATGTTGAAGAAAAATTTAGTATATCGGCTTATGCTTATTCAGAAAAAGACGCTAAAAATCAATCGCTTCAACAACCATTAACTGACAATCAAAAAACAGCATTGTCCGAAGCTGGCGATGATTTGAATCTTCAAACTATTGACGCTTCAGTTCCTACTCCATACAGCAACAACCGTGTCTTGTATTCAAAAGCAATTGTAAACAATCAGTCGGTATATGTTTATTCAAACGATGAAAATGAAAACTTATTTGAAGTGCGTTTCCAATGGGTCGGCGCTCAACAAGGGAACTACCAACAACGAACCGATACAGCAGCAGGACGAATTTTTGAATATGTAGCTCCTATTAATGGTATTCCACAAGGAGATTTTTCACCAAACATCCCATTAGTTACTCCAAAATTGCATGAAATTCTAGGAGTAAAGGCTGCTTTTCATCCTACAGAAAAAACATTTGTGGAATTGGAATTATCTTCCAGTAATTACGATCAAAATTTGTTTTCACAAAAAGACAATCAAGACAATAAAGGATGGGCTGGGCACTTTAATTTCAATCAAAAAATATCTTTGAAAAACTGGGATACAAAGGTGTTTGGTTTCTACGATTATGTGGAACAAAATTATACAAACTTGGAAGGGTTGTACCAAGTAGAATTTTTAAGAGATTGGAACTTAACTGAAACCATATTCGGAAATCAACAATTGATCCATTCAGGTTTTTCGTTGGAACATCCCAAAACAGGAAGCTTGCAATATGGGTTTGAATATTTAAACTATCAAGGAAAATATAAAGGAAACAGACATCTATTGACTACCGACTTGCTGTTTGGAAATTTGAATGTAAAATCAACTGTTAGTGCTCTAAAAAACGATGCCCTTCAAAATAGCGGCGATTTTATTCGATTCAATACTGCTTTGAAATATACGTTTTCCAACGGATGGGCAGGAATGGAGTTGGATGCAGAAAAAAATAAGGAAGAACAATCCGAAACCCAATTGTTGAGTCCTAGAAGTCACGCTATGACAAATCAGTCTGTTTTTATAGGTGTGGGAAACAAAGAGGAGCGGTTTGCTGAATTTGGTTTTTCAACTCAATCCAATGATAGTGTGGTTGACAACCGTCTGCAAAAAGTCAACCGATCCAAAACTTTTTCATTGGATTCAAAATTGCTTCAGAACAAAAATAGCTCGCTCGCCTTCTATGCAAACTATCGTGTTTTAGATTCTGAAAACGGTTCTGAAAAGTTGAAATCATTGAATTCAAAAATAACCTACCACCAAAAACTTTGGGAGAATGGAGTCGTTTTACATACCGCTTATGAAACTGCTTCGGGAAACAATGCACAACAGGAGTGGGCTTACATTAAAGTAGAGCCTGGACAAGGAACCCACACGTGGAACGATTATAACGAAGATGGAATTCAAACTTTGGACGAATTCGAACGGGCTTTGTTTGTGGATGAAGGCAACTATTTGCGGATTATTCTTCCCAATCAACGCTATATAAGAACACATCGTACTCATCTAAGTCAATCACTTACGTTAAATCCTTCAGGCTGGAAAAATGCGTCAGGAATCAAAAAGTTCTTTTCGAAGTTTTACAACCAAACAACCTATTTGATCGAACGCGATGTGGAACGCAATCCCAACTCATTTGACCTCAATCCTTTTGAAAGCTCTGATAAAAACCTGCTAGAATTGCAAAAAAACATACGAAACAGTCTTTGGTTCAATCGAGGAAAACAATACCATACAACTGTTTATACCTATCAAAAAACCGATGCACAACGCCTGTTTTGGTTTGGAAAACAACTGCAAAAAATAGCCTCTCATGAAATCTTGTGGACTCACAAAATTCAATCGTTTTGGATGCTTTCTCTCAAAGGTATTCTGTCAAATTCTGAAAATAAATCTGAAAATTATACCCATCGGAATTACAACCTCAACAACCATCTTATATCGCCCACCGTATCTTATATCATTTCCACCAATGCTCGTTGCAATCTAAGCTATCAATGGCAGCATAAGGAAAACACAGTAAATGCCAAAGAGTCGCTAATTCAACAAACACTGAAAAGCTCTTTTTCGTTATCCAAACAGCAAAAATACGCCCTTTCAGGCTCTTTTTCTTATATACGAAACAACTACCAAGGAAATGCTTTTTCGGCAGTTGGCTACCAGCTTTTGGAAGGGCTACAACCTGGAGAAAATCAAACTTGGGAGCTGTCAATTCAGAAACAAATCTCAAAATTTTTGGATCTCAACCTTAGCTATCAAGGAAGAAAATCTCCTGGTGTAAAAAGTATTCATACAGGAAGCATTCAGTTAAAAGCCTTTTTTTAAAAAAAATATGGTAGCTTTATACTCATAAATAAACATCGACCAAGTCATGAAATATTTCGTTATTACTTTTCTTTTATTTATTACAACACTCTCTTTTGCTCAAAGTTCTTCGGGATTTGACAGTTTTGATAATTCTTATTTCGATACAGAATCAACTCGAAGTAATGAAATTCGTTTCAACGGATTGGACTTATTAATTTCTCCTGCTATTAACATAAGTTACGAGCGAATTCTAAATGCTTCCTCGGGATTTGGAGCGAGTTTGTTTTTTGATTTTGGTGATGATGTTTATGACAAAGATTTTAGCATCACTCCCTTTTATCGTTTTTATTTTCTTAGTCAAGAAGAATTTGGAGCTAGTGGTTTTTTTGGTGAAGTATTTGCAAGTTTTTCTTCAGGTAAAAATGATAATTTTATAGGTTCAACAAGTGATGAGAAGTTTTTTGACATTTCTTTGGGGCTTGGTGGAGGAAAAAAATGGGTAAACCAAAACGGATTTACGTTTGAACTGGGAATTGGAGCAGGAAGGTTTCTTCTTGACAACAGCAATGAAGATGTGGACGTAATGCTCAATGTCAGTATTGGAAAACGCTTCTAGATGCGTTCCAACCATGTTCGCATGGACACTTCCTTTTTAAGAATATCACTCAATTCAGAAATTGCCACTCGTTGTTGCTTCATAGTATCTCGATGACGTAGCGTAACGGTTTGATCTTCTACCGTTTGATGATCAACGGTAATACAAAAAGGAGTTCCAAGCGCATCTTGTCGTCGGTAACGGCGTCCCACAGCATCTTTTTCATCGTAAGCCGTTTCAATGTCCCATTTCAAATCGTTAACAATAGATCGCGCAATTTCTGGCAAACCGTCTTTCTTTACCAACGGAAAAACTGCTACTTTAGTGGGCGCTAATACGGCGGGAAGTTTTAAAACCGTTCGCTTCGAACCGTCTTCCAAAGTTTCTTCTTGAAAAGCATTGGAAAAAACCGCTAAAAACATACGATCCAGTCCAACAGAAGTTTCAAGCACATAAGGAACATAACTTTCATTACGCTCGTGATCAAAATATTGTAATTTTTTACTGGAAAACTTTTCATGGCTACTCAGATCAAAATCGGTTCGCGAATGAATACCTTCCAATTCTTTAAATCCAAAAGGAAATCGAAACTCAATATCACAAGCAGCATCGGCGTAGTGTGCCAGCTTATCATGATCGTGAAAACGGTAGTTATCGGTTCCCATTCCCAATGATAAATGCCAGTTAAGACGTGTTTCTTTCCAGTGATCGTACCATTTTTTTTGTGTCCCAGGCTGAATAAAAAACTGCATTTCCATTTGTTCAAACTCACGCATTCTGAAAATAAATTGACGAGCAACTATTTCGTTGCGAAATGCTTTTCCTGTTTGTGCAATTCCAAATGGAATTTTCATACGTCCTGTTTTTTGAACATTGGAAAAGTTGACAAAAATTCCCTGAGCAGTTTCAGGACGTAAAAACAAATCGGTGGCAGATTCTGCTGAAGCTCCCAACTTGGTTCCAAACATCAAATTAAATTGTTTGACTTCTGTCCAATTTCGAGAACCCGAAAGCGGACATGCTATTTCAAGTTCTTCAATCAACGCTTTAACATCAGCCAAGTCTTCGTTTTCCAATGATTTCCCCATGCGCGCCAAAATTTCAGAACCGCGTTCTTTGTATTTTACAACGCGCGGATTGGTAGCTAGAAATTGTTCTTTATCAAACTGATCTCCAAAACGCTTAGCTGCTTTGACTACCTCTTTTTCAATTTTCGTATCGAGTTTACCAACATAATCTTCTATCAAAACGTCAGCTCGATATCTTTTTTTGGAATCTTTATTATCAATCAATGGATCGTTAAATGCATCGACATGGCCCGAAGCTTTCCAGGTAGTAGGATGCATAAAAATTGCCGCATCAATCCCTACAATATTTTCGTGCATTTGAACCATGGCTTTCCACCAATACGCTCGAATGTTGTTTTTGAGTGCTACTCCGTTTTGACCGTAGTCATAAACTGCGCTAAGTCCGTCATAAATTTCACTCGACGGAAAAACATATCCATACTCTTTTGCGTGAGATATGACTTTTTTAAATTGATCTTCTGCTGCCATGGTGCAAAAATAGGGTTTCTTTTGTAAATTGAAACCCCAATCTTGTGCTTATGTTATTCAAACTAAAATCTTATTATGTAGGACTTTGGGAACTCTTTTTTCCCATAAACTGTTTGGGATGTGGCAATCAAGTTTCTCAAAACCATTCGCTGCTTTGCGTTTATTGCCGACATCAGTTGCCACTTACTCGCTTTGACTTACAATCCAATCATCCAATGGATCGGGTTTTTTACGGACGGATACAAATTGAAGCTTCCATTGCTTTGTATTATTTTAAAAAAGGAGGTGTCGTCCAACAACTCATTCACAGTCTCAAGTAAAGAGGACAACAACAAGTTGGTCATTTTTTTGGCGAGTGGTTAGGAAATCAAATGCTTGCCAGTAAAAAATTTGACACAATAGAGGGCGTTGTTCCTGTGCCTTTGCACCCCAAACGGTTGCGAAAACGCGGATACAATCAGGTAAGTCGGTTTGGAAAGGCCATTGCTAGTCTATTCAACGTTCCTTTTTATGAAACAATTCTAATAAGACAAAAACACACACAAACATTGGTTCAAAAAAACAGACAAGAACGATGGAAAACACTTTTGAATGCCTTTAGTATCGAACAAGAAAATGCTATAGAAAACAAGCATCTTCTTTTGGTTGATGATGTATTGACCACAGGAGCCACCCTCGAAGCGTGTGCAGAAAAGCTGCAAGAAATAAAAGGGGTGCGAATTTCAATTACCACTATGGTGTTTGCACAACAAATTCTTCCATAATCCTTAAAATAATTGTTATTTTGCCAATGAGAGTTTAGTAAGATTATGAGACAACAATGGATCCTTTTTGTTATGATAACCTTGACTTTGGTACAATGCGCCAAAAGAGGTACTCCCACTGGAGGCATCAAAGATGAGATTCCGCCAGTTTTGCTAAAATCCAATCCGCCTTTATTGGCGACTGGATTCAATGCAAAACGCATTCGATTGCATTTTGATGAATTTATCAAACTCAAAGACATCCGAAAACAACTTATTGTTTCTCCTCCCATCCAAGAAGGTGGATACAGTATTTTGCCGATGTCGGGAGCCTCTAAATACATTCAAATTGATATTAAAGACACCTTGGAGCCCAATACAACGTATGCCTTTAACTTTGGCCAAAGTGTAGTTGACAATAACGAAGGAAATCCGTTTCCCTATTTTCGATATGTGTTTTCGACAGGCGATTATATCGATTCGTTATTCGTAACTGGAGAAATAACCGATGCATTAAAACGCCAGCCTGAGTCATTTGTGTCTGTTATGTTATTTGCTATTGACAGCACCTATTCGGATTCTGTGATTTACAAACAACCTCCCGCCTACCTCACCAACACTTTGGATAGCAGTGCCGCTTTTAGGATTAGTAATGTAAAAGCGGGTAAGTATTTGTTGGCGGCTTTAAAAGATGTAGCTAACAATTATACGTTTGATCAAAATATCGATAAAATTGCTTTTTATCCAACTCCCATTGAATTGCCTCAAGACAGTCTTGTTGAATCATTGACACTCTTTCAGGAAGAAACAAACTTTAGAGCCACTCGTCCTTTTGTTATTTCTAAAAATCGAATTGGGTTTGGATTTCGGGGTAGGTCCGATAGCTTAGATATCAAGCTTACTACTCCCATGTCTTCTGATTTTGAATCTATCTTAACGGCGGATGAAAAGACAGATACGCTCTATTATTGGTTTCGAGATATTGAAAACGATTCCTTAGTTTTTAGTGTTAATAAAAAAGATTACACACTCAAATTGAATACTAAAGAACCCGATTCTTTATCCCTTTCTGTTTCTCCAAAGGGAACTTTACCCCTTTCTGAATCGCTTTTTATAAAATCAAACACCCCTTTGGTCGCAAAAAATGATAGTTTGATTACTATTCTTAACCAAGATTCCATTCCCGTTTCGTTTTCTGCGAAGTTGTTAGAAAATCATTTGGACTTGAAATTTGATTTTGAAGTTGTCCCTAATGAAAAGTACCGAATTGAATTGTTGCCAAACGCCCTTACCGATTTTTTTGGAAGTACGAACGATACACTTCAGTTTGGGATATCAACAAAGAGTCGTGCCGATTATGGAGCCATTCGTTTGCGCGTTGGAAACCCACCTTCTTTTCCTTTTATTATTCAATTAACCAACGAAAAAGAAGAAGTTGTTCGAGAGCAAATTATTTATGAAGAACGGGGAGAATACAGTTTTGAAAATTTAACGCCCTCAAAATATTATGTTCGAGTTATCATTGATGAAAATAACAATGGAAAGTGGGATACCGGCAGTTTTTTATCTCGCACCTTTCCCGAACCAGTCTTCCACTATGCTCCCTTATTGGATGTTCGAGCCAATTGGGATTTGCAAGAGACCTTTATTCTAGACTAAAGGCATCGCTATCTTCTAAAAACGGAAGTTTTTTACGAAGGTGATGCAATGCCGATTTGTCAATCGAAACCACTCCAACTTCTTGATTTGCATCCAACAACAAAACTTCATTTCCCAAAGCATCGTACACTGCAGAATGCCCTGGATATTCGAGTTGATGGTGGTCTGTGCCTATACGGTTTACTCCGATTGCATACGCCATATTTTCGATAGCTCGGGCTCGAAGCAAGGCATTCCAAGCCTGAATCCGCGCTTTGGGCCAATTGGCAACAACCAAGAGCACATCGTAGTCGTCTGTATTGCGGGCCCAAACAGGAAAACGCAAATCGTAGCATATTAGCGGACGAATGCGCCAACCTTTGTATTCAATACAAAGCTGTTGCGTTCCTGCTTTATAAACGTCTCCTTCTCCTGAAGGTGTGTAGGGATGTTTTTTGTCGTAATAATCCATCGTTCCGTTGGGCTGTACCATCACAAAACGATTGAAAAAATCGGTATTTTCTTGAATGACTATACTTCCTGCAATGGCTGTCTGAAACTTAGCCGCAGTTTGTTGCATCCAAAGAATGGTAGCTCCATTCGTGGGTTCCGCAACCTCGTGGGGTTGCATGGTAAATCCTGTTGAGAAAAGCTCTGGCAATACCCAAAGATCAATGGATTTGGGATATTCACTGATTTGTTTTTCTATGTATTGAAGATTGAATTGAGGGTTGTGCCAACGAATATCAGGTTGCAATACAGCGATATGAAGTTCCGAATTCATGGTTTAAAGATACTCATTTTGGATTGTTTTTAAATTGTTCTATCTTTGGATTGAACCCTAAACTTGCTCTACACTATGAACCGTATCAAAAAACGTTTTTTAACAGCTTTGATCCATTGGATAGCAGTATTGATGGTAATTCCTAACTATCATTTACGAGGTTATTTAAAAAGAATTATTCGCAATTATAACTTTTAAAAAAAACCAACTTTGAAATACATTATGATCCTACTTGGAGCCCTTTTTGCTGTTATGCTAGCAGCCTACGTAACCCTCAAAATGGAGTACAACAAGCAAAGCACAGAAAAGGAAGTGGTTCAGAAAACACGGATTGTTGTGTAATTTACTGTTTGTTAGCGCCAAGTTTTTGGATGTTTACCCCTTCAAACTGGCAGAAAGGTATTCGCGGTTCATACGCGCAATGTTTTCCAAAGAAATTCCTTTCGGGCATTCTACCTCACAAGCTCCGGTATTGGTGCAATTTCCAAAACCTTCCAAGTCCATTTGAGCTACCATATTTTGCACACGTTGGGTTGCTTCTACTTTTCCTTGTGGAAGCAAGGCATATTGCGATACTTTAGCCCCTACAAACAACATGGCTGACGAGTTTTTACACGTTGCCACACAAGCTCCGCATCCAATACAAGCTGCCGCGTCAAAAGCGAGATCCGCTTTGTTTTTTTCAATAGGAATGGCGTTGGCATCTTGGGTGTTTCCAGAAGTGTTTATTGAAACAAAACCGCCCGCTTGCTGCACCCGATCGAATGAAGAACGATCGACTACCAAATCGCGAATAACAGGAAACGCTTTGGCTCTGAAAGGCTCAATAGTAATGGTGTCACCGTCTTTGAATTTTCGCATATGCAATTGACAAGTCGTAACATTTCTGTCGGGACCGTGGGCTTCTCCGTTGATGAACATGGAGCACATTCCGCAAATTCCTTCACGACAATCGTGGTCAAAAGCAACCGGTTCTTCGTTGCGAAGAATAAGCATATTGTTTAGCGCATCGATCATTTCTAAAAAAGACATATCCGGTGAAATATTGTCAATCGGATAGCTTACCATGCTACCTTTTTCTGTGGCATTTTTTTGTCGCCAAATTTTAAGATTCAACTTCATAACTACTTGTAAGATCTCGTTTTCAATTCAATGTTATCATAGGTCAGTTCTTCTTTGTGAAGAACGGCCTCGCTGGGTTTTCCTTTGTATTCCCATGCCGAAACAAAGGTGTAATTTTTATCGTCTCGAAGAGCTTCTCCTTCGGGAGTTTGGGATTCTTCTCGGAAATGTCCGCCACAAGATTCGTAACGATCCAAGGCATCTTTTGCAAACAACTCTCCCAGTTCTAAAAAGTCGGCTACACGTCCTGCTTTTGCAAGTTCTTCATTGAACGACTCTGCTGTGCCAGGAACACGAACATTTTTATAGAAATCTTCGCGCAATTCTTGAATCTCTTTGATTGCATATTTCAAATCTTTTTCGTTTCGAGACATGCCGCATTTGTTCCACATAATTTTACCCAGTTTTTTGTGGTAATAATCCACCGGATTTGTTCCTTTGGAATTTAAAAATGCATTCAACTGATTTCTAACTTCTTTTTCGGCTTCCTCAAATTCTGGAGAATCTGTAGAAATGGTTCCCGTTCGAATATCATCCGAAAGATAATCTCCAATGGTATAGGGCAACACAAAATATCCGTCTGCTAGTCCTTGCATCAATGCAGAAGCTCCGAGTCGATTGGCTCCGTGATCTGAGAAATTAGCTTCTCCTATTGCAAAGCAACCTGGAATGGTGGTCATTAGATTGTAATCTACCCAAACACCGCCCATAGTATAGTGCACTGCAGGGTAAATCATCATAGGAGTTTCGTAGGGATTTTGATCTACGATTTTTTCGTACATCTGAAACAAATTTCCGTACTTGCTTTTGATAATTTCTTTTCCAAGTTTATCAATTAGCGAAACATCATCTTCATCAAGTCCTTTTACGTGAGCTAGTTCTTTCCCGTATCTTTTGATTGCGGCAGCAAAGTCTAAATACACGGCTTCGCCCGTTGCATTGACGCCAAATCCAGCATCGCAACGTTCTTTGGCGGCTCTAGAAGCCACGTCACGAGGCACTAAGTTACCGAAAGCAGGATACCTTCTTTCTAAAAAATAGTCGCGTTGTTCTTCTGCTAAATCAGTGGGTTTCTTTTTTCCTTCGCGAATTGCTTGAACGTCCTCTTTGTACTTGGGTACCCAAATCCGCCCATCATTTCGTAACGATTCTGACATCAGAGTCAATTTCGACTGATCTTCTCCCGAAACAGGAATACAAGTTGGATGAATTTGTGTAAAACAAGGATTGGCAAAATAAGCTCCTTTTTTGTGAATTTTCCATGCTGCAGAGACGTTACTTCCCATGGCGTTTGTGGATAAGAAAAATACATTTCCATATCCCCCAGAGGCAATGACAACGGCATGCGCCGAATGACGTTCGATTTCTCCCGTTACCAAGTTACGAGCAATAATTCCTCGGGCTTTTCCGTCCACTTTTACAATGTCAAGCATTTCGTGGCGGTTGTACATTTTTATTTTTCCACGACCGATTTGGCGATTCATTGCCGAGTAGGCGCCCAATAATAATTGTTGACCCGTTTGTCCTTTAGCATAAAATGTTCGAGAGACCAAAACGCCTCCAAAAGATCGATTGTCTAACAGTCCTCCATAATCACGCGCAAAAGGAACTCCTTGAGCTACGCATTGATCGATAATATTTGCGGAAACCTCAGCCAAACGATATACGTTAGCTTCACGCGAACGATAATCTCCTCCTTTTACGGTATCGTAAAAAAGTCGGTAAATAGAATCTCCATCACCTTGATAGTTTTTTGCAGCATTGATTCCTCCTTGGGCAGCAATAGAATGTGCTCTTCTTGGAGAGTCTTGGAAACAAAACGATTTTACGTTATAACCGAGCTCAGCCAATGTGGCTGCAGCCGAACCTCCTGCCAAGCCCGTTCCTACAACGATCACATCAATGGATCTTTTGTTTGCAGGATTGACCAGGTCAATGTTGTTTTTATGTTGTGTCCACTTATCTGCCAGTGGTCCTTCGGGAATTTTTGAATCTAGAACTGCCATCTGATTATAAAGTGTTTAAATGATGAAACAAAGCGATAAAAGCAAATCCTAGTGGAACAATAATTGCATAGGCTGTTCCAAAAGATTTTAGGCTTCGGGTGTATTTGTTATTGGCTCCTACCGATTGGAAGGAAGATGAAAATCCGTGTAGCAAATGCAATGATAAAAACGCAAAGGATACTACATACAACCCTACTCGAATAGGGTCGTGGAATTTATGAACCAATTCTTCGTAATATCGTGATGGGTCTTCGGGTAAGAATTCAACATATTTGTATGTCATTTCAGGCACCCAAAAATCATAGAAATGTAAAATGAGAAACAGCAGTACAACGCCTCCTGAGTAAATCATATTTCGAGACATCCAACTAGAATTGGCATTGCCTTTAAACTGAACATACCCCACAGATCGTGCATTTCGATTTTGAATTTCTAGAACAAACCCCATCACAAAATGAAAGATGACTCCAAAAATTAAGACCGGCTGTAATGCAAATTGAACCAATGGATTGGTTCCCATAAAATGAGAAATTTCATTAAACATAGCTTCACTAAAAACAGAAGTAATGTTGATTAAAAAGTGTTGCAATAAAAAAACCATTAAAAATAAGCCTGACAATGCCATGGCTATTTTTCTGGCAATCGAACTGGATAGTAGGCGACTCATGAAAGTGAATTAAATTTTAAACAAAATTAAGTCCTAAAGTGTTCATACCCAAAAAAAAAAGGTACAAATATGTGTCGGCTTTGAGAATCTATTATTCTCTTATTTTTTGTTTAAAAACCCACTCAAAAAACATAGAATATTCTGATAAAATCTTAAACAAAATAATTTTTCATTTTAAAAAAACCTATTTTTGATAAAAATCAATCTGTAATGAAATACGATCCCATTCCTTCCAAGCTTTTTGTAAAAAACCGAAACAGCTTTATGAGTCGCATGATTCCAAAAAGTTTGGCAGTTTTTAATTCTAACGATATATATCCTATTAGTGCCGATAGCACCTTGCCTTTTGAACAACATCGAGATATTTTTTATTTGAGTGGCGTGGATCAAGAGGAAAGTGTTTTGGTTTTGTTCCCCGAAGCCAAAAATCCGGCACATCGGGAGATCCTTTTTTTAAAAGAAACCAATGAACATATCGCTGTTTGGGAAGGTGCTAAACTGACACAAAAACAAGCAACTGCTGTTTCTGGAGTTCAAACCGTTTATTGGCTTGATCAATTGGAATCGGTATTTTTTGAACTAATGAATCAGTGCAACAACGTTTATGTAAATACCAACGAGCACTACAGACAATCCGTAGAAACCGAAACTCGAGAGGATCGTTTTACCAAGTGGTGGCAAGAAAAATATCCATCGCATATCCCTCAGCGCAGCAATCCGATATTACAACATCTTCGTTCTATCAAAGATCCCATTGAAATTGATTTGATTCAACAGGCGTGTAATATTACAGAAAAAGGATTTCGAAGAATTTTGAATTTTGTGCAGCCAGGTGTTTGGGAATACGAAATTGAGGCGGAGTTTGCCCATGAATTTCTTCGTAACCGTTCTCGAAGATTTGCCTATACCCCTATTATTGCCTCAGGTAAGAATGCCAACGTTCTCCACTACATTGAAAACAATCAACAGTGTCAAAAAGGAGACTTGTTGCTTCTTGATGTGGGTGCCGAATATGCAAACTATTCCAGTGATATGACTCGTACCATTCCGGTTTCAGGAACTTTTACCAAACGACAAAAAGAGGTGTATAATGCGGTTCTAAAAGTCAAAAATGCAGCAACAAAACTATTGACCCCCGGAACGTTTTGGAAAGAATATCATGTTGAAGTAGGAAAATTAATGACCGCTGAACTGCTCCAATTGGGGCTTTTGTCCAAAGCAGATATTCAGGCAGAAACCGAAAAAAAACCTGCTTATAAAAAATATTTCATGCATGGAACTTCTCACCACATGGGGCTCGACACTCACGATTATGGTTTGTTGGAAGAGCCTATGCAGGCTCAAATGGTTTTTACGGTAGAACCCGGAATATACATCCCCGAGGAAGGCTTTGGGATTCGATTGGAGGATGATGTCGTTGTTCAGCCTCAGGGTGCACCAATCAATTTGATGAAAAATATCCCGATTGAAGCAGATGAGATTGAAGCCATAATGAATGCCTAAACATTCAATTAGCATCAAAGGGATTCCCGTTGCTTATTCCGATTCTGGAAAGGGAATTGCAGTTGTATGTTTGCACGGGTTTTTAGAAACTAAAAGTATGTGGAACCCTTTGCTAGCTCTTCCAAAAAAATATAGAATTATTAGCATTGATTTATTGGGTCACGGAGACACACCCTGTTTGGGATATGTTCACAGTATGGAACTGATGGCTGAAATTGTTTTCAAGGTTTTAAGCGGGCTTCGACTGCGATCCTATTTTGTGATAGGACACTCAATGGGTGGATATGTCGCCTTAGAAATGCTTTACAACAAACCGTCGAGTATTAAAGGATTATTGATGCTCAACTCAACACCATTGGACGATTCGGATGAAAAAAAAATAGAACGAGATCGCGCTATTTTGGCAGTAAAATCCTCTCGAACCCATTTTCTAGGAAACGCCATTGAAAATTTATTTGCTCCTTACAACATTTCACTCTATCAGGATCAAATTCAAGAAATCCTATTGAACGCCAAAAAGACTTCCATTCAAGGAATTGTAGCTGCGCTGGAAGGAATGAAAATTCGGAAAAACCACCTAGAGACCCTAAAAAACTGTCACAACACACGTGTGATACTCGGTGAAAAAGATCCCGTTTTGAATTACGAATCGCTTCAAGGAATTTTCAAAAAAAACAACATTGACTTCGACACCATTCCCGATGGGCATATGAGTATTGTGGAACAGCCCGTATTGACTGTTGAGATGATTTCAAAATTTTTAAAAAGACTTCCAGCCTTGAGCCGTTAATGGGATTTTTTCGTTTCCTCGAGTTACCAAATTCACACCCATTGAAGCATCCGTAACATGACCTATAACGGTAAGATTCGGATTGCCTTTGATTTTAGGAAAATCGTCTTGATTGATAGTGAAAAGCAATTCATAATCTTCTCCACCACTCAAAGCAACCGTTGTACTGTCCAAATTAAATTCTTCACATGCATTGATAAAAGCCGGATCCAAAGGAAGTTTTTCTTCATACAAGTCACATCCCACATCGGATTGTTTGCAAATATGAAGCAATTCAGAAGAAAGTCCGTCGCTAATATCAATCATTGAGGTGGGCTGAACCTCCAATGCATTTAACAGCGTTGGAATGTCTTTTCGCGCCTCGGGTTTCAGCTGTCGCTCAATTAAATACGTGTACATTTCCAAATCAGGCTGATTATTAGGGTTGGCTTTGAAAACTGCCTTTTCTCTCTCCAAAATTTGAAGCCCCATATACGCAGAACCGATATCTCCAGACATTACAAGCAAGTCATTTTGGCTGGCTCCTTTTCGGTAAGTTATATTTTCAGACTCAGCAACTCCTAGAGCAGTAACACTAATTATTAGACCGCTTGTGGAAGATGTGGTGTCGCCTCCAACCAAATCAACGTTGTATGTTTTGCATGCAAGTCCAATCCCTGCATACAATTCCTCTAGAGCCTCTAGTGGAAATCGATTGGAGACCGCAATGCTAACCGTAATTTGAGTGGCAACCGCATTCATCGCATATACATCCGAGAGGTTTACCATAACCGCTTTATAACCCAGATGCTTTAGGGGGACATAGCTCAAGTCAAAATGAACCCCCTCAATGAGCAAATCCGTAGAAACTACCGTGGATTTGTTCTCAAAATTCAGTACAGCAGCATCGTCTCCAACTCCCGTGTAGCTCGATTTTTGGGATATGGAGAATGATTTTGTTAAATGCTCAATTAGGGCAAATTCTCCTAAATCAGCAAGGGGTGTCTTTTTTGGGTTTTTATCTTCTATCATTTTGCAAAAATACATTGCAAAATGAAATATAGATTACTATCTTTCATTTTTTATGACTTTTAATGTTGTTACCATGAAATTCTTACATTACAATTTGTTACTAACAGTACTTATTTCAGCGCTCTTTCTACTCAGTGGTTGTAGGGATGAGCTTGTCGATGATAGTTTTGACAACAAAGAGCCTGAAGTCTCAACCTCCATGGAAGCCCCATGTATAAATGGAATGGCAGCAGGTTTTCCGTGCAACAATTACGATTTAATAAGTCGCATATCGTTAAAGGTATTTGATGCGGAAAGCGCAAGCGATGTTTGGGGCTGGACAGATCCGGATACTCAAAATGAATATGCACTCATTGGCTTAGACAATGGGACAGGATTTGTGGATATTTCTACGCCTTCAAAACCCCTTTATTTAGGGAAATTGCCTACTGCTACTATCAATAGTTCTTGGCGAGACATCAAAATTTACAGTCATTATGCCTATATTGTAAGTGATAGGGCTCAAAATTATGGAATGCAGATTTTTGATCTAACCAAATTAAAAACTGTCGAAAACCCTCCTGTACTATTTGAGGTTGACGTTCACCACACTTCTTTTGGAAGTGCTCACAATTTGGTTATCAACGAAACCAAAGGTTATGTTTACCCTGTTGGAACGAGTCAATACAATGGTGGTCCACACTTTATCAATATTCAAAATCCTTTAAACCCAGTAGATGAAGGTGGTTTTGCAGCATCAGGCTACAGCCACGACGGACAAGTAGTCACTTACAATGGCCCCGATGAAGAACACACTGGAAAAGAACTTTTTGTAGGAAGCAATGAAGACAAAATCGCCGTCGTAGATATAACAGACAAAGCAAATCCTGAGTTAATTTCCTCGGTTAGCTATCCGAATTATGGCTACACACATCAGGCGTGGTTTGGAAAAAATCATCGCTATTTGTATGTTGGAGATGAACTTGATGAACGAGATTCTGGTTATAAAACTCGAACATTGGTTTTTGATTTATTGGATTTGGGCAACCCTTCGTTGCATATGGAGTATTTAGGCCCTACCAGCGCAATTGATCACAACGGATACGTTCACGAAGACACATTCTATCTGGCAAATTACACAAGCGGTGTTCGCATGATTGATGTAAGTGATATTGCTGCCAAAAACATGACAGAAATAGGCTATTTTGACACCTATCCTGCCAATGACGATGTTGGATTTAATGGAGTTTGGAGTGTCTATCCCTATTTTGAAAGCGGAAATATCGTAGTCAGCGATATTAACTCTTGTTTGTATATTATCAAAAAAAAATAACTCTTTGAAAAATCATTTTTTATCTCTTTTAATAGCTCTAGTTCTAACGACAAGTTGTGAGGAAACAACGTTAATTTCTGAAGTAAAATTTAACGGAGAGCTGATGGAAATCATGACTTATGGGGGGTCTCAAGAAGACATTGGTTTTGACATCATAGAAACCCAAGACGGAGGATTGGCTGTTATCGGAAACTCAAAAAGTAGTAACGGTACTCTTACCGATAAAACCCTAGAAGTGAGCGATTATTGGTTGCTTCGCTTTGATGCTCAAATGGAATTGTTGTGGAGCTACACCTACGGAGGCAGTGATGACGATCGCGGACAATCTGTAATTGAAACAAGCGATGGAGGATTTATATTGGCTGGATACAGCAAAAGCGCTGATGGAAACGCAACCAAAAATCAAGGTCAACACGATAATTGGATGCTAAAAGTAGATGCGTCTGGAAATTTTCTTTGGGAAAAAAGTTTTGGATATGCGGGTCACGACCACGCATACACCATAATTTCTACCCAAGATGGCGGTTTTCTTATGACCGGCTTTATTGATGTAACCGCTTCGGGAGGAAAAGGAAACAAAGCAAAAGGGGCTTCGTTTCACGGAGTGGGAGAATTTTGGACACACAAATTCGATGCGATTGGCAATATGCAATGGCGACGCTATCACGGAGGCACCAACAACGACCGATCGTATGATGCTGTAGAGGCAAACGATGGGGGCTTTATTATTACAGGCGCTACCGAAAGTAACGATGTCGATGTAACTTCAAACCAAGGTGAGTATGACGTTTGGGTGATCAAACTCAACGCTGAAGGAACACTTCAATGGGCAAAAACATTTGGTGGTTCAGGAATTGATAGTTCCAACGGAATTCTAAAAACTCCCAATGGAAACTACTTGATAGTAGGCAATACTTTTTCCAAAAACGGATCCGTTTCAATCAATTATGGAGCCTCCGACGTTTGGGTTCTTTGTATTGATGATCAGGGAGATTTGTTATGGGAAAAAACATACGGTGGTTCCGAATTTGATTTAGGCAGAGGAATCACACAAGGCCCTAACAATACCGCTTTTGTTGTTGGGAACTCCAAAAGTAGAGACAATTACGTTCTTAAAAATCAAGGAGAAAACGATGTTTGGGTTTTTCAAATTGACACAACCAACGGAAAACTGCTTTGGGAACAATCCTTTGGCGGTTCAGCCATTGATTTTGGACATAATGCTGTGTTTACATCATCAAAATCCTTGTATGTTGTGGGAGAAACTACCAGCAGTGATGGCAACATTCCTTCCAATAAGGGAGATAAAGACTTATTAATTGCCCATTTTCAATAGGCTTATCCGCTATTAGAAAAACCAATTGCTCCATCAGATAATGTTCTCATTCTATATAGAATAAGTAATCCAAATCCCGTATATTTGCGCTTTATTTAGAAACAATCTATTTAAAGATGATAAAAGTTTCAGATAGTGCTAAAGAGCGTGTTGAACAACTCATGAAAGAAGGTGGGTATAATATTCAACACGATTTTGTTCGCGTAGGTGTAAAAAGTGGTGGATGTTCTGGTCTTTCCTATGAGCTTTCTTTTGACCAAAAAAAACAAGAAAACGACAAGGTATTTGAAGATAATATGATTAAAATAGCCGTTGACAAAAAAAGTTTTTTATACCTTATCGGGACCACGTTAGAATATTCGGGAGGACTCAACGGAAAAGGATTTGTGTTTAATAATCCCAATGCCAATCGTACCTGTGGATGTGGAGAAAGTTTTTCTTTATAACACAAAAACACTACTTTGAATAGAAATTTATGGGATATACAGAAGAAGAGTTAAAAAAAGAATTAGAAACCAAAGAATACGAATACGGTTTCTATACTGATATTGAAGCAGACACATTCCCTGTGGGTCTTAGTGAAGAAATTGTTATTGCTATATCCCAGCGTAAAAAAGAACCTAAGTGGATGACTCAATGGAGACTAGAGGCCTACAAGGTTTGGAAAGAAATGGAAGAGCCCGATTGGGCAAACGTAAATTATACCAAACCCGATTTTCAAGCCATTTCATATTATTCGGCGCCCAAATCCAAAGACAAATACAACAGTTTGGATGAGGTTGATCCAGAACTTCTTGATACTTTCAAACGTTTAGGAATTTCTATTGACGAACAAAAAAAACTAGCCGGTGTTGCCGTCGATATTGTTATGGACTCTGTATCTGTAGCCACTACATTCAAAGATACCTTGGCAAAAAAGGGGATTATTTTTTGTTCCATTTCCGAAGCCATCCAGGAACATCCCGAATTGGTTAAAAAATATTTAGGAACTGTGGTTCCACAAAAAGACAATTATTACGCAGCACTCAATTCGGCCGTGTTTTCAGACGGTTCATTTTGTTACATCCCAAAAGGAGTGCGATGTCCCATGGAACTCTCAACGTATTTTAGAATCAATCAAGCTGGAACTGGGCAATTTGAAAGAACCCTAGTTATTGCTGATAAAGAAAGTTATGTGAGCTATTTGGAAGGTTGTACGGCTCCTTCAAGAGACGAAAACCAATTGCACGCTGCAGTAGTAGAACTAATTGCTTTGGACGATGCTGAAATCAAATATTCAACCGTACAAAACTGGTTTCCTGGTGACAAAGATGGAAAAGGTGGCGTTTTTAATTTTGTGACCAAAAGAGGAATTTGTCACGATCGTTCCAAAATATCTTGGACACAAGTAGAAACAGGATCAGCAGTAACCTGGAAATATCCTTCTTGTATCTTGAAAGGCGATCACAGTATTGGCGAATTTTACTCAATTGCTGTGACCAACAACCTGCAACAAGCCGATACGGGGACCAAAATGATTCATTTGGGAAAGGATACAAAAAGTACCATTATCTCCAAAGGAATTTCTGCTGGGAAATCTCAAAACAGTTACCGTGGATTGGTGCAAATTAATGGGCGTGCCGAAAATGCACGAAATTTTTCACAATGCGATTCTCTTTTGATGGGAAATGCTTGTGGAGCTCACACTTTTCCCTACATCGAAGCCAAAAACAAAACAGCTAAGATTGAACACGAAGCTACTACCAGTAAAATTGGTGAAGATCAAATTTTTTATTGCAACCAACGAGGTATTGATACCGAAAAAGCCATTGCACTTATTGTCAATGGATTTAGCAAAGAAGTCTTAAATAAGCTCCCTATGGAATTTGCCGTAGAAGCTCAAAAATTATTAGAAATATCCTTGGAAGGATCAGTGGGTTAAATACAATGAAAGATGAAAAAAATACTTTTTTTATTTATTGGAGTGTTACTGTTTTGGAGTTGTACATCTCCAAAAAAAACAGCCAAACAAACTGAAGCAATCTCTCTAGATGGGGAGTTTTTATACCTAAATGATGCTGCGGTTTTGAACACAGGCACCGATATTTATGGGGTTGTCATTGATCAAAAACTTGTAGAGCTGGATCTACAAACAAGACCGCTTCAGAAAGACGAATACGATATGGTTCAGGTATTCATCAAAGGAATTGTTACAAAAAATCCGAATGAAGAAGGATGGGGAAACCTTGTACGCATAGTAGCTATAGATTCTGTAGCTCCGTCAATCCCAGAAAACAACTCAATCATTAAATTAAGCACACAATAACTATGTTAAGTATCGACAACCTCCACGCCAGTGTAGAAAATAAATCTATTTTAAATGGAATCAGCCTTGATGTAAAAGCTGGAGAAGTCCACGCAATCATGGGACCCAATGGCTCTGGAAAAAGCACTCTTTCGTCAGTCATTGCAGGTAGTGAGGAATATGAGGTTACTAAAGGAACCATTTTACTGAACGGAGAAGATATTGAAGAATTGGATGCCGAATCAAGAGCCCACAAAGGGATCTTTTTGTCTTTTCAATACCCTGTAGAAATCCCTGGAGTAACCGTTACCAACTTTATCAAGACAGCCATCAATGCTTCTCGAAAAGCACAAGGTCTTGATGAAATGCCTGCTAAAGACATGCTCAAAAAAATTAGAGACAAAGCAAATCTTTTAGAAATAGATTCGCGTTTTTTATCTCGATCGCTTAACCAAGGGTTTTCTGGAGGAGAAAAAAAACGAAATGAAATTTTTCAAATGGCTATGCTAGATCCCAAGCTTGCCATACTCGACGAAACCGATTCGGGACTCGATATTGATGCCCTTAGAATTGTTGCCAATGGTGTCAACAAATTGCGAAATGAAAACAATGCTATTGTGGTCATTACACACTATCAACGTCTGTTGGATTACATAGTCCCTGATTTTGTACACGTTTTGCACGAGGGCAAAATCGTCAAGTCTGGAACAAAAGAGTTAGCCCTTGAACTCGAAGAAAAAGGCTACGACTGGATTAAAAAAGGAGCTTAGTTCATTCCAAAATTTCAATAAAACGCACCATGCAATTAGAAGAAAAATTAATGTCATCGTTTGTTGCTTTCGAGTCCGAAGTTGACACCTTAGCTCCTGTACATGATGTTCGTGAAAAGGCATTAAAGTCGTTTGAAAAATTAGGGTTTCCTACCAAAAAAAATGAAGAGTGGAAATACACACCGCTCAATACGCTTCTTAAAGAAGACTTTCATATTTTTTCAAAGCACGACAACACGATAGAATTTAAGGAAGTTAAGCAGTATTTCATCCATGACATAGACACTTTCAAAATTGTTTTCGTCGATGGGGTTTACAACTCATTTTTATCCGAAACCACACATGAAGGAGCAGATATTTGTTTGTTATCTGCTGCACTAACACAGTCAAAATATAAAAAAGTTATTGCCGATTATTTCAATCAAATGGCGGCAGAAAATGATGCCTTTACCTCTTTGAATACGGCTTTTGCCAAAGAAGGTGCTTACATCTATATTCCCGAAAAAAAGATTCTTGAAAAACCCATTCAAATCATTCACTTTTCTACGGGAAATGATGCTGCTTTGATGCTACAACCTCGCAACCTAATCGTTGTAGGAAAACAAGCTGAAGTGCAAATTATTGAGCGACACCAAAGTCTTTCCTCTCAAAAAGTATTTACCAATTCTGTGACAGAAATTTATGCGGATCAGAGGGCTCAAGTGGATTATTATAAAATTCAAAACGATCAAGAAGAAGCTTCGTTGATTGACAACACCTACATTCGACAAGAAAAAGAAAGCCACGCCAAAGTCCATACATTTTCTTTTGGTGGAAAACTTACACGAAACAATTTGAACTTCTTTCACAACGACGAACGCATTGAGTCCACTCTAAAAGGTATAACCATTATTGAGAACAAGCAACTGGTTGATCATCACACATTGGTGCATCATGCAAGTCCTAATTGCGAGAGTCATCAGGATTACAAAGGAATTTATGCCGACACATCTACTGGCGTTTTTAACGGAAAGGTCATTGTCGAAAAAGAAGCGCAAAAAACCAATGCATTTCAACAAAACAATAACATTTTAATTGACGATAAAGCAACCATAAACTCCAAACCACAGCTTGAAATTTTTGCAGATGACGTAAAATGCTCTCATGGATGTACGATTGGTCAATTGGATGAGGATGCGCTCTTTTATTTAAGAACAAGAGGAATTCCCAAAAAAGAGGCCAAAGCTTTGATGACATATGCCTTTGCAAACAACGTGTTGGAAAGCGTTCAAATACCTTCTGTTAAATCCAGAATTAATAAAATAATAGCAACCAAGTTAGGTGTTGATTTGGGGTTTGATGTATAAAAAATGGGACTAAATATTGAAAAAATTCGCGCTGATTTTCCCATCCTTGACCGTAAGGTTAACGGACAACAATTGGCCTATTTTGACAATGCCGCAACCTCGCAAACTCCTCGACAAGTCATTAACAGTATTGTCAAATACTACGAGACCATTAATGCCAACATTCACAGAGGAGTTCATACACTCAGTCAAGAAGCAACCGATGCTTATGAGGCTGGTAGAGAAAAAGTTCGAAAGCATTTTAATGTGCAGCATTCGCATGAAATTATATTTACCTCGGGAACGACACACAGTATCAATTTAGTGGCTTCAGGATTTGGTTCGCTGCTTCAAAAAGGAGATGAAATCATCGTTTCTGCTTTGGAACACCATTCCAATATTGTTCCCTGGCAAATGATGTGTGAAAAAACAGGGGTTGTGCTAAAAGTTATTCCCATGACGCTTTCTGGAGAGCTGGACATGGAAAAATACACCCAATTATTGAGTGCTAAGACAAAGTTAGTTTTTGTAAATCATGTCTCAAATGCCTTAGGAACTATCAATCCTATCGAAAAAATAATCTCCCAAGCACACGAAATAGGTGCTGCGGTATTGATTGACGGTGCGCAAGCAGCACCCCATATAAAGGCTGATTTACAGGAATTGGATGTGGATTTTTACACCGTATCGGCACACAAGATATGCGGTCCTACCGGCGTGGGAATTTTGTATGGAAAAGAAGAGTGGCTTCGAAAACTCCCACCCTATCAAGGGGGTGGAGAAATGATTGCTGAGGTAACTTTTGAAGAAACAACCTATGCCGATTTGCCTCATAAATTTGAAGCAGGAACTCCCAACATCTGCGGAGGCATTGCTTTTGGTGCGGCTTTGGATTATATGAATCAAATTGGGTTTGATAAAGTCGCTTCATACGAACACGAGTTGCTCACTTACGCTACCGAAAAACTTCTTGAGATTGACGGATTAAAAATTTACGGAGAATCCTTACAAAAAACGGCAGTAATTTCATTTAATGTTGGAAATATTCACCCCTACGACATTGGTACACTGCTCGATAAAATGGGAATTGCAGTTCGAACAGGGCATCATTGTGCTCAGCCCATTATGGATTACTTTCAAATCCCAGGAACCATTCGAGCTTCCTTTTCATTTTACAATACCTTTGAAGAAATAGATCGATTGGTAGGTGGTGTTAAGAAATCCGTTATGATGCTAAGCTAATTTGTATCTTTGTGACCTAAATTGTAAAACGATGAGCATTCAAGAAATTCAAAACGAAATTGTAGAAGAGTTTAGTCTCTTTGATGACTGGATGCAACGCTATGAATACATGATTGAATTAGGGAAATCACTTCCTTTAATTGAAGATCAGTATAAAATGGACGAAAACATTATCAAAGGATGCCAAAGTAGAGTTTGGGTTCATGCAGAACTCAATGACGACAAAATTGTATTTACTGCAGATAGCGATGCTATCATTACCAAAGGGATCATTGCTATTCTGATTCGGGCTTTTTCACACCAACATCCCAAAGATATTTTAGATGCAAACACAGATTTTATTGACGAAATTGGATTGAAAGAACACCTTTCTCCAACCCGTGCCAATGGTCTTGTTTCCATGATCAAGCAATTAAAAATGTATGCCATTGCATATCAAACACAGTTAAATTAAATCGTATGTCAACAACTCCTCTTGATCCCAATGCATTGGGCGAAAAAATTGTTCAGGTTCTTAAAACAATCTATGATCCCGAAATCCCTGTTGACATCTATGAGTTGGGATTGATTTATGATGTTTTTGTCAATGAAGATTTTGAAGTAAAACTGTTAATGACGCTTACTACTCCCAATTGCCCTGTTGCCGAAACTTTGCCTTTGGAAGTTGAAGAAAAAGTAAAGTCGATTGATGAAATTAAAGATGTAGAGCTTGAGCTTACATTTGATCCACCATGGACACGAGACTTGATGAGTGAGGAAGCAAAATTAGAACTTGGTTTTTTATAAATGTCACAAGAAATCGTCAATCGCGTTGCCAATAGCAAACTAATCACCATTGATTTGGAAGATTTTTATCCCAAAGGTGAACGAGTTTCTGTAGATTTAAAAGATTGGCTGGAAGAAGGGCTCATTCTTCGTGAAAAAAGCTTTCGTGATGCTGTAAACAATTACGATTGGGAACAACACAAAAATCAATACATTGCCCTTCACTGTTCTTCGGAAGCAATTGTACCGGGTTGGGCTTACATGCTTTTAACAACCAAACTTTCCCCGATTTGTCAAAAAGTAGTCATCGGGACTATCGAAACTTTAGACTCGCTATTGTTTCAGGAAATACTCTCCAATTTGGATGTTGATGCTTATGAAGATAAACCTGTTATTATCAAGGGATGTGCGCATTTACCGATTCCCAAAAATGCATACGTAACACTTGTATCGATATTACAGCCGAAAGTAAAAAGCCTCATGTATGGTGAAGCTTGTTCTTCGGTTCCTCTTTTTAAAACATAATTAACAACCTTTAAATTTTTACCTCAAATGACAAAAACAATCCTACTCTTACTTACTCTAATTCCTGTTTTTGTAACTGGACAAGAAACCCCACAAGATTCTATTCCCATGTGGAAAAAATCAGGAACTATCAGCCTGCTAATTAATCAGGCTGCCTTTAGTAACTGGACTTCCGGTGGAGAAAACAATGTCGCCGCTACATTGGCCATTAATTACGATATCAACTATTACAAAAAGGGTTGGTCTTGGGACACTAAAATTATAGGAGCATATGGAGTCAATAAAAGCGCCAATAGCTCGTATTACAAAAAAACAGATGATCGTATTGAAATTAACTCTTTATTGGGTAAAAAATTCAACAAAGAATGGAGCTATTCTAGTTTTTTAAATTTTAAAACCCAATTCGGAAGTGGATACAACTTCGGAACGGATGAAAACAATGAAGAAACCCGAACACTTACAAGTCAATTTTTTTCTCCTGCCTACCTTCAACTTGGAGTTGGGTTGTATTGGAAAAAAAGCAATGACTTATGGGTGAATATAGCCCCTTTTACTGGACAACTTACTATGGTGAGTAATAAGTTTACGCAAAATTTAAAAGATGAAGAAACATTTTTTGGTGTGGGTCGAGGAAACAGCGCGCGTTTTGAATTGGGAGCTTCGTTAAAGGCCTTTTATAAAATAGAGGTGCTTGAAAATGTAACACTAGAGCACTACTTGAGTCTCTACTCGGACTATTTGGAAAAAGCGAAAAACATCGATATTGACTACACGTTAAAGGCAGTTATGAAGATCAACGACTATTTATCGACCAACTTAGTTATACAAACGGTGTACGATGATGATGCCATCAAACGTGTTCAACTTCGAGAAATTTTTGGACTGGGGCTTACCGCAGATTTGAACAAGGTTTACTCGAAACTTTCAGGGTACAAAAAGTTATTGTAAGGAAATCGAGTAACATGAATTTCTCTTACTTTTTGATAAACTTTTTGGCGAAATTCCTCTAGGTTTTCTTTTTTAAGAGCCGACATAAATAATGCTTGTCCGTTCATTTTGGCCATCCACGTTTGCTCCCATTCTTTGAGGGTGTAGTGTCTTGAAGTACGCACTGTAACAAGATCATCTTCATCAAGTATTTCAGGCTGATAGGCGTCGATTTTGTTGAATAGCATCAAGGTGGGTTTTTCTTGAATATTGATATCTGCTAAGGTTTGATTGACCGACTGTATGTGGTCTTCAAAATTGGGGTGTGAAATATCTACGACATGCAATAACAGGTCTGCTTCGTGAACCTCATCGAGGGTGCTTTTAAACGACTCTATCAGTTGTGTGGGAAGTTTTCGAATAAACCCAACGGTATCACTCAAAAGAAAAGGCAAGTTACCAATAACAACTTTTCGAACCGTAGTGTCGAGGGTAGCAAAAAGTTTGTTTTCAGCAAACACTTTACTTTTGCTAATCACGTTCATCAATGTTGATTTTCCTACATTGGTATATCCAACTAGAGCCACTCTTACTAGGGCTCCCCGATTGCCACGTTGTGTTGCCATTTGTTTGTCAATGGCTTGTATTTTCTTTTTTAGCAACGAAATTTTATCCCTAACAATCCTTCGGTCAGTTTCGATTTCGGTTTCTCCAGGTCCACGCATTCCAATACCTCCACGTTGACGCTCCAAGTGAGTCCAAAGCCCTGTAAGACGCGGAAGTAAGTATTGGTATTGAGCCAATTCTACTTGGGTTCGTGCATAACTGGTTTGGGCGCGTTGAGCAAAAATATCAAGGATCAAACCGGTTCGATCCAAAATTTTACATTTCAACTCTTTTTCAATGTTTTTTTGTTGAGCTGGGGTCAATTCATCGTCAAAAATTACAGCACCAACATCGTTAGCTTTGACAAACTGAGAAACTTCTTCGAGCTTTCCAGCACCTATCATTGTTTTGGGATGTGGAGGGTCAATTTTTTGAGTAAATCGTTTGCTAACCTCGCCTCCTGCGGTATAGGTTAGAAATGACAATTCATCCAAATATTCTTTTGACTTAACTTCGTCTTGTTCTTTGTTGATGATACCGACCAATACGGTTTTTTCGAACTGAAGATTGTTTTTTTCAATCATATAGAATGGGACTTGGGCTTCCAGTTTTTGAGAGTGAGTAGTTCTCCATCAAACTCAGCATAGGTGTAATACGAAACCCAGTCGCCCAAGTTGATGTATTGAGAATGATCGTTTAGCGGAATTTCTAAGGGCAAATGCCGGTGTCCAAAAACAAAATAATTGAAATCTTTTTCTTTCAGTTTGTCTTTGGCATATTGGTAGAGCCATTCGTTTTCGGCACCGTTAAATTCAACATCATGGTCTCCGGAAATTAACTTGCTTTTCACAGAAAAATACTGAGCAATTCGCACACCAATGTCGGGATGAAGCCAACGAAAAAGCCATTTACAAATCCGATTGGTAAATATTTTTTTCATGAATTTATACCCACGATCTCCCGGGCCTAGCCCATCGCCGTGTCCAATCAAAAATTGTTTGCCATTGAACTCGAATTCTTGAGGTTCTGTATAAACTGGGATGTTGAGTTCTTCATTGAAATAGGAATTCATCCATAGATCGTGATTGCCAACAAAAAAATAAATAGGAATTCCACGGTCTGATAATTCGGCTAATTTTCCGAGGGTACGGGTAAATCCTTTTGGCACAACGGTTTTGTATTCGAACCAAAAATCAAACAAATCGCCGAGCAAAAAAATGGCAGCGGCGTCGTCTTTAATGGTGTCTAACCAATCGACAAAATGGCGTTCTCTTTTGGCACTTGCTTTCCTGTTAGGAGCTCCCAAGTGATTGTCAGAGGCGAAATAGATTTTTTGTCCAGAATCGATATTCATAGTCACAAAGGTAACGAATTACTGATCGTTAGCATGCCATTCTGCAAAGGAGGTTTCGGTTTCTTGAAGTTTTAGGGAGTGAAGCTTTACGTTGGGTGGGAGTCGTAATTTTATTTTTTTTGAAAAATCAATAATCATCTCTTCGCTGGTGGGTTGATAATCCACCAAGATCACTTTATGACCGCTTTTTTCTAGGGTTTTGGCGAGTTCAACGTGTGGAGTGTTTTTGTTAAACACAGTAGCATGATCGAAAAGATCAACAATTTCTTCTTTGACAATTTTCTTTAAATCTTTAAAGTCAATTACCATTCCGTATTTTACGTGGTTGCTGTCTTGGATAGGAGTTCCTAAAACAGTTACAGAGAGTTTGTAACTATGTCCGTGAACGTTTTTGCAGAGTCCGTCGTATCCGTAGAGCGCGTGTCCCGTTTCAAAATTAAATTGCTTTGTGATGCGAATCAGGCTCATATTCGATTTTTAAAAGATTGCAGTGTTTTTTGAGTTGTCTCAGAAAGAACCAGTCGTCCAGAGATTTCAGCGTTTTCTTCCAAAAGCTGATCCCAATGTTCGGTTCCTTTCCAAAGTGCTTTTTTGAGTTCAGAAACTCCTTGGGTAGAATAAGACGCTAGTTTTTGAGTCAAAAACTCAATTTCTTTGTCCATTTTGTCAAGGCTATCAAACACCCTTGCATATAAGCCTTTTTCTTTGGCCCAATAGGCGTTTTTCCATTCATGCGCTGTAAGAGCCAGTTCAGAGAGTGCGGCGACTCCTATTTTTCGTGACACAGCAGGGCTGACAACAAAAGGGCCAATTCCAATAGCAATTTCGGAGAGTTTTACGGAAGCCGTATCGGTTGCAAAAGCATAATCACACGCCGCTACAAGCCCTACTCCTCCACCAATAGCACGTCCATGAATTCTCCCAATAATGGGCTGTGGGCATTTTCGCATTGCGTTGATGAGGTTGGCAAAGCCCATAAAAAAATGCTTTCCGTCTTGGGCAGTTTTTAGTTGAAGCAACTCATCGAAAGAAGCACCTGCACAAAAAGCATAAGCTTCATCACTTTTCAGTAGAATCACATGTACCTCGGCGTTGCTAGCAAGTTGCTCAAAAGCCACTGTAAGTTTTTGAAGCAATTCTCTCGGAAAAGAGTTTTGCTTGGGATGTGAAAACTTGATTGTTGCCACCTGATGTTCTATATGAACATACAGCGAACCCGTATTTGATTGTTTTGACATGATGACAAAAATACGAGTTTATATTGAACCCGTTTTCAAAATAATTTTTTTGGGCACAAATTTGTTTTTTTAATGTATTTTTGTGGACTGTTTGGGGATGTAGCTCAGTTGGCTAGAGCGCTTGACTGGCAGTCAAGAGGTCGTGGGTTCGAATCCCATCTTCTCCACTTTTTATTCCCAAGAATAATTTTTTGTTTTTGGGGATATCTTTTTATTTTTGTTTGTGGAATCCAAAACTAATTAAATGTCTAAAATTTTTTCAATTTCTAGAAATATTGCATCCTCAAAACTATTCAATAATGGTATTACCATAACTATTTTACTCGCTGGAGTTTTAGTTGGCATTGAAACATATGAGTTGATGGTTGCTAAATATTATGAATTATTTGAAATTCTAAATTTGGTAATTCTAATTATTTTTTGTTTTGAAGTCATTGTTAAAATTTTTCAAGAAGGTAAACAACCGTGGAAATACTTTACAGATGGGTGGAATATTTTTGACTTTATTATTGTTACCAGCTTATTATTGCCTTTCGGCGGAAGTTCTCTAGCTGTTTTAAGATTATTAAGATTATTGAGAGTTTTAAAGTTAGTTAAAGCACTTCCAAAACTTCAATTATTGGTTACTGCACTTTTAAGAAGCATTCCTTCTATGGGTTACGTGACATTACTGTTGTTTTTAATGTTTTATATTTATGCAGTTGTTGGTGTCACTTTTTTTAGTGATAATGACCCCATTCATTTTAAAAATTTACAATTAGCCATGTTGTCCCTATTTCGAGTTGTTACACTTGAAGATTGGACTGATATCATGTATATCAATATGTTTGGATGTGATCAATATGGATATTCTGATATGAGCGAATTATGCATGACACCTATCGCTTTTCCTATAGGCGCTTCTTTATTCTTCGTTTCATTTGTATTACTTGGCACAATGATTATTCTAAACCTCTTTATAGGTGTTATAATGACCGGAATGGAGGAGGCAAAACAATCATTATCCAATAATGATTCATAGAAATAGCTGCAAATTAATACGCCAGAGGGCTTAAGTATTGAAATGACATTAATTTTGGGTTTTAGAAAAACTCATTTGAAGATTCATCAGTGCCTAATTAAAAGAGGAATATTAATTATTTGGGATCGTTTTAAAAATCCAAAATAATCGAAATAATCAAAAAATGTAATTTATCTAAATAACCAATTCCTACAAAACTTCTTTGAACAATACTGGAGTTATAAATTTTATCATTTGAAAGTATACCTCTCCAAGATGTTTTTAAAACTCTCCATTCATAAATAAGTTTTTCTGTGATTGTATCACAAACTTTTGGTTTTCTCTTGCTTTTTCTTCTCCTAAAATTTTTGGATTAAAAAAGACATCAAAATTTGAATCATCAGTGTACATGTATTGAACAAGAGATTGAATTGCTAAAATATTACTCGGATCAACTAATTTTATTTGGCTTAAAGTTTTGTAAAAGAAAGGATCTAACAAAATGTAATCCTCACCAAGTTCTTTATCAAATCTGTAAAAATCAATCCCCAAGGTGAAGGTTCCTCCTGCGGAGTTGCTATATTTATGACTTTCAGGATAGTCTCCAACATCAAGCAAGTCAGAATATTTGTAAATGTAAGTCCATTTTTTAATTTTCTCATCTACTTCTGACTCATCTATATACTTTAATAGCTTATAGCTTTTTAAGTTTTCTATATCATAAATATATTTTGCAAGATCAGAAAATTGCATCAACTTTTCTGAAGCTCTTTTACCCTTTTCAGTTCTTATTAGCTGATAATAGTCAATTAACAAATCAACTTTATTTTCATTAGTTAGTTTGAAAAAAGACTCAAAAGACTCAATAGCTACTTTTATCTTACCGGTATTTTTGTAGACAAACGCATTTATTAGAAATTCATCTGCTGTTTTTGGATTTAAAAACGGATTAGAATCTTCAATTAAAGATTCGATTTTTTCAAACTCACTAAAAACAGAATTGGACAATTCGTCTACTTTTACATCAACTTCTTGAACTTTTTCTTCAACAATATTTACTTTTTTCTCTACCCTTTCTATATCTTCTTGTAAAATTGATAATGATCCTTGAAGATCATTTAATGCAGGAATATTATCAGATAAAATCCCATTTGTGGAAAATGAATTAAGAAAGAAAAATATAGCAGAAACAACAGAAAAAGTTGAGGTTGGTAAAATTAAGTTTTTGAAAAACTCTGTTTTTTTATAAAAATATAATAATACAATTACAAATAGAAATGAAAATCCAATAATTGAAATATACTTAAGGATAGGTCCCAATGGTGACAAGAAATCAGAAACAAAGCCGGAAACAGAACTTATTATTAATGTGGGCTTTTGGTATTTAGACTTTAAAAAGTCAATTTTGGAATTTATACTCATAACTTATTTGTTTAAATTTAAGAAAAGTCAAATATATAGATTATTTAAAAAAAAATCATTAATTTTAATAATTTGACTAATACATGAAAAAATTGCTTAAGCAAGTAAAACAATAGCGACTTGAGAGCAGCCACAATAAATGGACTCAAATTGAATCGATTTAAGCGATATCACAGTCCAATTTAATCTATCTAGGGTTAATAGAGTTTATGTATGAGTAAAAAAATCTAATAACAATACACTACAATGGCCATTAGAAAAAGTAAAAACCAAAAGTTTCAAACAAAATTAAATGTAGAGGAAGCACTTATAAAATGTGAAGACGCTCTAAATAAAGGGGGGTTTAAAACCATCAAAGTAAATAAAAGTCTAAGACAACTCAATGCAGATTATAAGAAGTTTACAGTTTGGGGCTATATCGAGATCACTCTTTTTGAAGTAAATAATGAAACTGAAATTCATTTAAAATCTACCGCAAATGCTGATAATATTTTTGCATTATTTTCATCCCCGAATGGAAAAATAATGAAGGCTTTTACTACAAATTTTTAAATTCAGTTTCTCAAAAACACCAAATAATAGAAGTTACCATTAAGCCACCATTTCTTATGGTTTTTTAAAAATAAAAAAGTTCGAACCGCTGATATTAACCCCGTTTTACACAAAATAGCCCATTTTAACATGGTAAATCGGAAAAATAAAAAAAGGGATAAACCTAAAAAAGAAGATTTATTTCGTGTAAATAGGGTTTAACATATATGTTTTTAAACATGAATCTCATGCTTATAAAACTAGTAATTAAAATTCCTAAAACAGATCAAAAGATACAATACCTAAACAAAAGGTTTGGTTACTGAGTTAACAATTTTGGTTAAATCCTCCCCAAAATAGTTCGACTTTGCTCCCCTAGGCTCCACGGCATTATTCCCTAAAATAAAATTTATTTTAGGGAATATTTTTTATCTATTTGATTTTCTCTTTCCAATTATTAAGTCTTGATAATAGTTCGCTAGTGAGTTTTATTTCTTTATCAGCTAAATTATTCATCTCGAATGGGTCATCATCCATATTATAAAGCTCAATAACATCTTTCTCATACCAGTGTATTAGTTTATACTTACCCATACGAATTGCAGAAGAATTTGTGTCTCCAGTATTTCTTGGTCGAGCTTTATCAGAATGCCAATATATTGTTCGATTTTGCCAACTTTCATTAGCGTATAAAACAGGTAAAAAACTTTTCCCGTCTACATTTAAATCAATTTTTGCTGTTAAGTCTAATAAAGTGGGGAACACATCCATCAAAGTTACAATAGATTTATTTTCAACTCGGGGTTTAAATTTCTTATGCCATTTAACAAAACAGCGGCACTTTAATTCCACCATCGTATAACCATCCTTTTCCAGCACGTAAAGGAAAATTAGAAGTAGCCAAATTCCTTTTCTTATAACCGTCATTTGATAAACCGCCATGATCAGATGAAAAAACTATAATGGTATTATCCAAAATTTTAGTTTTACGCAAGTATTCTAAAATCATTCCCACGTTTTTATCCAAATTTTCCACCATAGCAGCGTATGAAGGATTATCTTGACGCATTTTTGTTCTGCCCGTACCCTCTGTAACATATTCAGGCTGATTACCAAAATCGAAGACTTCTATTTCTTTGATATTACGTTTTAAATCTTCCTGCTTTGCCTCTAATGGTTGATGAACAGCATAGTAAGAAAGCATTAGCAGAAATGGCTTTAATGAATCACTACTTTCTAAATAATTAATCACTTGGTTAGTCATTAAATCTGTGAGATAATCACCAAGATTACTAACTTCATCTATATCAGGAATTGGCTTTTTACTGATTTTACCTTTTCGCTTAGGGCTATTGAATGGCTGATGAAAACTAATAGGTGAGCCTGCACGACCTGCAGCAAAACTGTAATTAAAACCAAAGTCACTTAAACTCTTTTTGTCACCTAAGTGCCATTTGCCAAAATAAGCTGTTTGATAACCTAAATCGTTCAGTTTCTTAACAAAATTTTTGTTTTTAGCCACATCTGAGATTTTATATCCATCGTCTGGAACACTGCCGTTCTGTATTGGATAATTTCCAGTCATCATTGAAAACCTTGAAGGCACACATCTCGGATAATTTGCATATGCCTTAGTAAATGAAACTGACTCAGTTGCTAGCTTATGAGTTTCAGATGTATAAACAAGTTCATTTGAAAAGGACAAACAACTTTTCATACCCTCCGTGGGTTGCCGATATTATTAATAAAATGGATTTACAAATGGCAAAAAAGTATGGCTTACAATTCTAAAGAAAAACTACAATAGTCCTGCTGAGGTGGCTGACAATTACAACATTGAGATAAATAAATGGGACGACATTGCTTCTGTTTCGTTCTGGCCTGAACCAAAAAACAAAAAAAAGTGGCTAGTAGACCAAGAGGAAATGAGCAAACAAATTCTCGAAAATTGGCATAAAATAAACCGTGAAAGTATTTTGAAGTATGACCCAAACCATTTGATTTTTGGAGACAAAATCTTTTGTCATGGAAAAGGACACCCAGATTGGGTATTTGAAATTGTTGGGAAGTATGTTGATGTCTTGCTCATTCAAGATTACGAAATGTTAAAGCCATCACACATAAAAGAATTGGAGCGATACCATCGCCTATCTGGAAAACCCGTACTAAATGGTGATGCATCATATGCGGTAACGGTCAAGGAACAAAAGGCATCAAAAGGATTGCAAGTAGAAAGTCATACCGCTGTGGGAGAAGAATATACTACATATCTTAAGGGAATAATGAATCTGTTGCAATCTTACCTTTTAAATCTCCTTTCCACATCACATCTCTCATTTCACCAACAACCTTTATAGAGGAAGTTTTAGTCGATTTAGTACATGAGACAAACAGAAGCACGCAAAAGATGTAAATAATATTTTTTAACATGCTGTAAAAATACAAAAACGGCTACACTTTATAAAAGTATAACCGTTTTATTGTTATAGTAGATAACTCATTGGAAATATCGAACATAAGTTTTACCCCAAGAGATTTCTTAAATACTATTGATTCTATAGAATTTATTTAAGAGGTCTTGAAATAGCTGAACTGACTGAAGAAGAGACGCCTATGGTTTAGTTATTTAAAATTATTTGTTAGTTAAAATTAATATATATAAATTTACAACTAACTAATTTATTAAAATATGAAAAATTTATTTCTATTAATGGCTGTAATATTAGTTACAGCTTGTCAACAAACAGTTGAACCAACAGTCTCTGACGAAGATATTGTCAGTGCTTTAAAAGAAAATGCTGTAAATCTTCAAGAAGCTATTCTCACACAAAACTCAGAAGAATTCAATAAGTATGTTGATAAGAACATAGCTTTTTCAACAGGAGACTCAAACTTAAGCAAGTTTTATACAATGAGTTCTGAAAAATTTGACGTTGCACCAGCAGCTAAATGGGGAGAGTTTGATTTATATGACATCAATGTAGCTCTTTCACCTGATTCAAGAACTGCTGTACTAACCTTTTACGCCAAAGGAGATTACACAGTAGGAGAAGGAGATAAAGTCGATTATAATACAAGAGCCTCTTCGGTCTGGATTTCAACAGAAAATGGGTGGAAAATAATGCATTCAAGCTGGGCTCCTTTTGGAGGAGGGAACGGAATACCTAATAATTAGCACAAATTATTAAATATTGAAGGCTATAACTTTCAATTAAAAAAAGGAATTACAGTGATGTAGTTCCTTTTTCTATTCATCAATATATCATTTAGTTTTTACTTAAACTTTCTGAATTAAAAGAAGAAGATATGCCTATGGTTTAGTCTTTCTTTTTCGAATAAACTTGGGAGGCAAATAAAATCAATAAAAGAAATAAAATTGAATTTATATAATCGGGGTAGTTTGTTTCTTTCCACAAGTTTGTGAAAAATGAGATTAAAATATTAGCTATTAGAAGAATTACAGTAATATTTAATAGAAGTTTATATTTATTATTCAACCCAAATATAAGAAATGTAAGTTTAACCTATTTAAGAGGCTTAGAAATAGCTGAATTAAAGGAAGAAGATATGCCAATGGTTTAGTCTTTCTTTTTCGAATAAACTTGGGAAGCAAGTAAAATCAATAAAAGAAATAAAATTGAATTTATATAATCGGGG
>JAQWSC010000001.1 GCA_029243385.1 Flavobacteriaceae bacterium
ATTAAAATAAATACGACTTGGTAGCTCAGCTGGTAGAGCATCTCCCTTTTAAGGAGAGGGTCCTGGGTTCGAACCCCAGCCAAGTCACTTTCTTTGACATGCGCACGTGGCGGAATTGGTAGACGCGCTAGCTTGAGGGGCTAGTGGGAGTATTCCCGTGGAAGTTCGAGTCTTCTCGTGCGCACAATTCTTTTTTTGTATATTTGTTTAACGTTAACCTTTTTTTGTTAAACATTTGAGCCGAGTCAAGAACCACTTCAGCATTAAAAATTTAGAGCATTTGTCCGGAATCAAAGCTCACACCATCCGGATATGGGAAAAGCGATACAAGCTTATTGAGCCAAACAGAACCGACACCAACATTCGAGTATATTCATTGGAGAATCTTCAAAAACTACTCAATGTGACTCTTTTATACAACGCAGGAGTAAAAATCTCTAAAATTGCTAAACTTAACGAGCAAGAATTCAATGACCATGTCAAAAAAGTAGCCCTCTCCTCCTCTTCCAATCAAAAGGCATTGAACCTGTTCAAACTAGCCATGATTGACTTTGATCAAAATTTATTTACAAAAACCCTCGAAAATCTTCTTGAAGAGCACAGTTTTGAGACTGTTTTTAACTCCATACTGGTGCATCTTATGAACGATTTGGGAGTGCTTTGGCTTACCAACTCCATAAGCCCAGCACACGAGCACTTTCTTTCAAGTCTTATCAAACAAAAAATACACAGCTTGAGTCAATCCCTAAATAGTCAACCAATCAAGGATACATCCAAAACATTTGTGTTATTTTTACCAGATGATGAAATACACGAATTAGGGTTGCTTTATTTAAACTATGAATTATTAGCAAAAGGCTATAAAACCATTTATCTGGGACCGTCAGTTCCTATGAAAAGTCTAGAGTCGCTTCAGGAAATTCAAAAACCATTGCATTTCATATCGTATTTGACTGTAGAACCCTCTGTTGATAAAATCAATGATTACATTGATAGTTTCGAAAAAGAATTTTTATCCAACACCTCAAATCAATTGTGGTTATTGGGTACCCAAGTCCAATACATACAAAAAGCATATCCTAAAGTTTCATTATTTCATTCCATACCAAACCTAACAAAAGAAGTTTAACATACTA
The DNA here is from genome assembly GCA_029243385.1 of Flavobacteriaceae bacterium. GTDB lineage: Bacteria > Bacteroidota > Bacteroidia > Flavobacteriales > Flavobacteriaceae > JAQWSC01. The sequence continues at coordinate 1,137 of JAQWSC010000001.1, forward strand.
TATGAAGAAAAAAATAGCTGTAATTGGATCTGGATTTTCCTCACTTTCTGCTGCCTGTTATTTGGCCAAAGAAGGGCACGAAGTTCACGTTTATGAAAAAAACAATACCATTGGCGGTCGAGCTCGACAACTAAAGCGCAACGGTTTCACCTTTGATATTGGACCCACTTGGTATTGGATGCCAGATATCTTTGAGCGATTTTTTGGTGATTTTGGAAAAACACCTTCTGATTACTATGAACTTTTAAAATTAGACCCTGCTTATTGGGTATATTTTGGAGTTCACGATTATATTGAAATCGGAGGGTCATTGGAACAAATTTTTGAGTCCTTTGAAAAGGAAGAACCCGGTAGTGCTAAGCTACTCAAAGCATTTATTGCCGAAGCAGAAGACAATTATAATATCGCCATCAAGGATTTGGTGTATAAAATGTACGGACAATCTCCCATGGAGTTGGTTACCCTCAAAACCATGACCAAGGTCGGTTATTTTATAAATGATATCAAATCAAAGGTTCGAAAGCGTTTTAAAAACAATCGATTGGCTCAAATTTTAGAATTTCCAGTACTCTTTTTGGGAGCCAAACCAAGTGATACTCCTGCTTTTTATAATTTCATGAATTTTGCAGATTTTGGACTAGGAACTTGGCATCCCAAAAATGGAATGTACAGTGTAGTTGAAGGAATCGAACAATTAGCCCTCTCGTTGGGAGTCCACATTCACACTCAAAGCGATGTAAGCTCCATAGAAGTAAAAAACGGAAAAGCGTGTGGAATTACGGTAAACAATCAAAAAAATGAGGCCGATTTGGTGTTGAGCGGCGCTGATTATCATCATTCCGAAACCTTACTACCCAAACAATATAGAGTGTACTCTGAATCCTATTGGGATAAAAAGAAATTCGCACCTTCTTCCCTATTGTTTTACATTGGTTTTGATAAAAAAATTGAACATGTTGCTCACCACACCTTATTTTTTGATGTAGATTTTGATGCACATGCTTACACAATATACGACGAACCATCCTGGCCAAAAGAGCCGTTGTTTTATGCGAGTTTTCCTTCAAAAACTGACAAAGAAGTGGCTCCCGATGGTTGCGAGTCAGCCATTATTTTAATTCCTCTAGCTCCCGGAATTGAAGACACACCCGAAATAAGAGAACACTTTTTTAATATCATTCTTGAACGATTTGAAACACTAACCAAACAACAAATCAAAAAAAACATTATCTTTAAGGAGTCCTATTGCGTCAATGATTTTATCAAAGACTATAATTCTTACAAAGGAAACGCTTATGGTTTGGCAAATACGTTGCTACAAACTGCTTTTTTGCGACCAAAATTAAAAAGCAAAAAAGTGGAAAACCTCTACTTCACGGGACAGTTAACTGTGCCGGGGCCTGGAGTTCCCCCCTCATTAATATCAGGGAAGATTGTAGCAGACTTAATTTGCAAATAATGTAGAATGAAAGCACTTTTTGATCAAGTCTCTGAATACTGTAGTAAAATCGTTACCGAAAGTTACAGCACATCTTTTTCTTTAGCAACCCGAATGCTTAGCAATTCGATTCGCCAAGACATCTATAACATATACGGATTTGTTCGTTTTGCAGATGAAATTGTAGATAGCTTTCATGGCTTTGATAAAGAAACCTTGTTGAATCGTTTCCAAAACGACTTGGACAACGCTCTAAAAGACAAAGTGAGCTTGAATCCCATTCTTAACGCCTTTCAAAAAACGGTTCATCAACATCGTATTGATAGAGAACTCATTGATGCATTTATGAAAAGTATGCGATGGGATTTACACAAAACCACCTATCTCACGCAAGAAGAATACAAAGAATACATTTACGGCTCTGCGGATGTCGTTGGCTTAATGTGTTTAAAAGTTTTTGTAGGAGGTGATGAGAAAATGTACACAGAATTAAAGCCATCTGCTATGTCCCTTGGCTCTGCTTTTCAAAAAGTAAACTTTTTAAGGGACCTTAAAGCAGATATTGACGGCCTGAATCGCTCTTATTTTCCCAATGTAGATATTCACAAATTTGACGATGAATCGAAGCGAAAAATAATTGCTGAAATCGAAGAGGATTTCAATCGCGGTCTAGAGGGAATCTTTCAATTGCCCCCTACAGCCAAATTTGGTGTTTATACCGCATACAAGTATTATTTAAGATTATTAATAAAGCTTAAAAAAACTCCGCCTATGAAAATCAAATCTGCCCGAGTACGTGTTCCAAACTACCAAAAAATGGATGTTTTAGCACGTTCTTTTGTTCGTTACCAACTTAATATTTTATAATTCCTACACAATGATTTGGACATTGGTTCTGATACTAACATTTGTATTAATGGAAGGAATGGCATGGTTCTCACACAAGTATATCATGCACGGTTTTTTATGGAACTTGCACAAAGACCATCACAAGAAAAATCACAAATCTTGGTTTGAACGCAACGACTTCTTTTTTATTTTTTATGCCCTTGTAAGCGCAGGATTCATGGTTCTTTGGGGTGAATATAACTTTTGGCCGGGATTCCCAATCGCATTGGGTATTTTCTTGTACGGTCTGACCTATTTTTTGGTACATGATATTTTTATTCACCAACGATTCAAACTGTTTAGAAATGCTAATAATTGGTACGCTCGAGGGATTCGAAGGGCACACAAAATGCATCACAAACATTTGGACAAGGAAGAAGGAGAATGTTTCGGGATGTTGTGGGTGCCGATAAAGTATTTTAAATAGGGATTTACAAGCGTGCCATTTTAATTGCAGCAATTGCGGCTTCTGTCCCTTTGTTACCTAATTTACCTCCACTGCGATCCTGAGCTTGTTGAAGCGTGTTGTCTGTAAGTACACAAAAAATAACAGGTACTTCCCCATGAACATTCAAGTCTTTTATACCATAAGCAGTAGCCTGACATACAAAATCAAAATGCTTGGTTTCGCCTTGAATGACACTTCCAATGGCAATAACAGCATCCACTTTTTGATTTTGGAGAAATTTACTTCCGTAAATCAATTCAAAACTACCCGGAACCGTAATGCGTTGGATTTGTTCGGGTAGAACTCCTTTAGCGATAAAAAGATCGTAAGCACCCTTATATAGGTTTTCTGTGATTTCTGCATTCCATTCGGATACTACAATTCCAAAAGAAAGACCTTTTGCACTTGGAACATCTTCCAAGCTTACAGAAAAGGAATTTTGATGAAGAGTAGCCATAACGATTATTTGGACGCTTGACCGATATAAATATCAATTAACGAAGCCTCTTCTGAGGAAGCATATTCATTTTTAATAGTTTCAAAATGATCTTTGGCTACGGAGTATTTTTCCAACGCCAAAGCCGTTTGACCCGCTTTCATTAGAAATCGTGGCGAAGTAAACGAATTGGGGTTTGATGCAGCTGCTTTTTCGTAATAATCTAGTGCGTCTTCTAACTGATTGATGTTAGCAAATGCATCGGCAATACCTCCCAGTGCTAGCGCATTGAGCAACAAATCATCTGAAGAAAAATCTTGAAGATATTCAATCGCCTTGTCAAACTTGTTAAGATTTAGATAAGACATTCCAGCACTGTAAGTAGCTATACTCGCCGCAGGTGTTCCACTATATTGTTCAATAATATCTAAAAAACCGTACTTACCCGATCCACCTTCGAGCGCAAGGGTAAATAAAGAATCGCTAGATTCGGTATCATTTAGTGCTAGATCAAAATATTGTTGAGCTTGAAAGATTTCTTCATTAGCTTCTGATATTTTGGGAGACAAAATAAAATTTGTGTAAGCCAAATAACCTAGGACTATAAGTACAACGGCACCTATTCCAGACAGAATGTAGTTTTGGTTTTGAGCAACCCAAGCTTCACTTTTAGATGCACTTTCATCCAGTGTACTAAAAACTTCTGCGGTGGTGCTTTCTTGACCTAAGTTGTCGTTTTGTTGGTTTTTGGGTTTAGACCCTCTTTTCTTATACGTTGCCATGGCTGTTTTTTGAATCAAGCAAAAATAAAATTTTTATTCTAATGATTCGTGCTAAAAACTTGATAATTTTCAATAATTTGCAGAACATTATCAATATCCGCAATATTACTTGGGCAATGAGCACTTTACAACTCAACCATTTATCGCTTATCAACTACAAAAATATTGAAGCCAAATCGTTTGATTTTGACCAAAAAATCAACTGCTTTGTTGGGAATAATGGTGTTGGAAAAACCAATATATTGGATGCTATATACCATCTAGCACTCGGAAAAAGCTATTTCAACCCTATCGGTTCTCAAAACATTCGCCACGGAGAAGATTTTATGGTCGTTGAAGGTGTTTTTAGTAAAAAAGACAAAAAAGAATCCATTATCTGTAGTTTAAAAAGAGGACAGAATAAAATTTTAAAAAAAAATGGAAAAGCCTATGAAAAGTTTTCGGATCACATTGGCTTCATTCCATTGGTTATTATTTCTCCTTCAGATCGAGACCTGATAATCGAAGGAAGTAGCATACGACGAAAATTTATTGACAGTGTGATTTCGCAATCCAACAAATCGTATTTGATGCAAGTCATCAATTATCAAAAAGTTGTTTCTCAGCGCAATGCATTGCTAAAATATTTTGCACTCAACAGTACTTTTGACAAAGACACCTTAGCTGTTTACAATCAGCAACTGTGTGAATTAGCGGCTCCCATATTTGAAGCCCGAAACGCTTTTTTAAATGATTTTACACCCATTTTTAAAGACCGTTATCGATCAATTAGTAGCGGAACAGAAGCTGTAAACATCGTGTATCAAAGCACACTTCACGATACTGACCTTGCCATCCAACTCGAAGAGAATCTCAAACGAGATCGCGTTTTACAATACACAAGCGTAGGGATTCATAAAGATGATTTACGCTTTGAAATTGATGAGTTTCCGATAAAAAAATTTGGAAGTCAAGGGCAGCAAAAGTCATTTTTAATTGCTTTAAAGTTGGCGCAATTTGATTTTATAAAAAACCAATCCAACGTCCCTCCTATTTTATTGCTCGACGATGTATTTGATAAATTGGATGAAGAACGTGTTTCTCATATTATGAAGCTGGTAGAGGATTCTGAGTTTGGGCAAATATTTATTTCTGATACGCATCCCGAACGAACCGAACAAGTCATAAAAGAATCGCATCAATCGTATAAAATTTTTACGCTGTGAAACGACAACACGAAAGCAAAAAAATTGGAACCATTTTGAAAGAAATGATTGAAGGAAAACCACTTGAAAGAGGAATTGACAGTGTGCGTATTCGTGAAGTATGGGAAGAGCAAATGGGAGCGAGTATCTTGGCTTACACCGAAGAAATTGTACTTAAAAACAGTACGCTTTTTGTAAAATTATCATCGGCGGTGTTGCGCGAAGAACTGGGGTATGGCAAAGAAAAAATAAAAAACTTACTCAACGAATCACTTGACAAAGAAGTCGTTAAAAAAATTGTATTTCGTTAAAATATTTCTCTTCCAGAAAAATGAAATGCACCTTCAATGGCAGCATTTTCATCACTGTCAGAACCATGAACTGCATTCTCACCCATAGACGTGGCATAAAGCGCGCGAATGGTTCCTTCGGCTGCTTCTGATGGATTGGTAGCGCCAATAAGCATTCTAAAATCTGCCACCGCATTTTCCTTTTCCAAAATAGCAGCAACGATAGGGCCACGAGTCATAAAAGTCACCAAATCGCCAAAAAATGGACGTTCTTTGTGAACAGCATAAAAAGCCTCGGCTTCAGAGATACTCAACTGGGTGTATTTCAAGGCAACAATTGAAAAACCTGCTGCATTGATTTTCTCTAAAATCGCTCCAATATGACCGTTTTCTACCGCATCTGGCTTAATCATTGTAAAAGTTCTGTTACTAGACATGATATTTTTTTTGCAAACCTACTAAATTTTAAAGAGCTACTAACAGTTTATTTGTATTTTTGCAAGATGCTAAACACAGTAATTATTGGAACAGGCAATTTGGCCTTTCAATTAGCAAACGTTTTTTACGAAACAGAAGAAATTCATGTAACCCAAATTTGTGGAAGAGCGCCTTCACTTCCCAGCGGATTTTATTCTGACATAGATTACTGCTCGACCTATGAAGCATTGTTGGAAGCTGACGTGTATGTTATTGCCGTTTCAGATTCTGCAATAGCGTCAGTAGTTAAACAACTTCCGTTTAAGGATCGATTGGTTGTCCATACGGCGGGAGCGGTCTCAATGGAAGTTTTGGAAGGGCAAAATCGAAAAGGAGTATTTTATCCGCTGCAAAGCTTTTCCAAAAATACAACTACCACCTTTACAAACATTCCCATTTGTGTGGAAGCTTTTCAACCAAAGGATCACGAATTGTTGATAAAGATTGCCAATTATATTAGCAATTCTGTTTATACAATTGATTCGCAACAACGATTGGCATTGCATACAGCTGCCGTTTTTGTAAACAATTTTACCAATCATTTGTATCAAATAGGATTTGAAATATGCGAGCAACACAACCTGCCTTTTGAGGTTCTAAAGCCCATTATTATAGAAACTGCTCATAAGATCGCCAACACTTCTCCAAAAGAAGTGCAAACTGGACCTGCAAAGCGAGGAGATACAGACACCCTGAAAAAACACATAAATTCAATTACCGATAAAAAACACCTAGAAATCTACAATTTATTAACCCAACATATTTTATCCCAACATGGAAAAAACATCCTATAAAAAAAAACTAATTAACATTACCACTTTCATTTTTGATTTTGACGGAGTCATGAGCGATGGAGACATTACCGTTACTACCGAAGGTGAAATGATTCGCACTATGAACGTTAAAGATGGTTACGCCTTAAAAGCCGCCTTGAATGCAGGATTTAAAGTCTGTATTATTTCTGGAGGAACCAATGAGGGTGTTCGCAAAAGACTCAGTGACCTTGGAATTGTAGATATCTATCTAGGTGCCAACCAAAAAGAGGAAGTTTTAAACAAGTATCTCTCCCAAAAAGACATTCAACCCGAGCACATTTTGTATATGGGAGACGACATTCCTGATTATCCAGCTATGAAAAAAGTAGGACTCCCCACCTGCCCACAAGATGCAGTCCCAGAAATTAGAGCCATTTCAGAGTATATTTCTCACAAAAAAGGAGGTAAAGGATGTGTTCGAGACGTTATCGAACAAGTTCTGAAAATTCACGGAAAATGGATGAATACGACTGATGCTTCGTTGAACGCATAAATTTTTATGGATTTTCTTTCAAGCTATCGAGTTATTTTAGGATCGGGTTCTCCGAGAAGAAAGGCATTGCTTGAGGCAATAGGCATTTCGTTTGAAGTACAAATACGATCTATTGATGAAACCTTTCCCGACTCTCACAAAGGAGCAGAAATAACCGATTATTTGGCAAAATTAAAGGCAAGTCCCTTTTTATCTGAATTAAAAAACAACGATATTCTTATTACTTCAGATACATTGGTATGGCATGAAGGAAAGGCATTGGGAAAGCCCAATTCAGCAGAGGAAGCAAAACAAATGTTACGCTCGCTTTCTGGAAAAGTGCACCAGGTAATTACTTCCGTCTGTTTTTCAACCCTTAAAAAACAATACATTGTAAACGATACGACCAAGGTTTTTTTTAAAACATTTACCGAGCAAGAAATTGATTATTACATTACCCACTTTAAACCATTCGACAAAGCAGGAGCATACGGTATTCAAGAATGGATAGGGCTTGTTGGCGTAGAAAGAATAGAAGGAAGTTATGAGACAGTGGTCGGTTTTCCAGTATTTTTGGTTTATAAAAATTTACAATCAATCGTTGAAAGCAATTAATAAGTAACTATGGATATTAAAAAACAATGGATTGCCGAATTTATAGGAACATTTTCTATGGTATTTTGCGGTACAGCAGCAATGGCGGTAAACGAAGTAACCCAAGGCGGCATTGGACATACGGGTGTTGCTATTACATGGGGATTGATTGTCATGGCAATGATTTATGCCTTTGGTGACATTTCGGGAGCTCACTTTAATCCTGCTGTAACTATCGGTTTTGCCTTTGCTAAAAAGTTTCCTTGGAAACGAGTGCCTGCCTATGTTTTGATTCAAATTTTAGCTGCTATTGCAGCCAGCTATCTAGTAGCCTACCTTTTTCCTGCCAGTGACACCTTAGGAGCTACCATTCCCACAGTAGATTACACGAGAGCCTTTGTTCTTGAATTTTTTCTCACCTTTTTACTAATGGTGACCATCATCAATGTGTCAACGGGAAGTAAAGAAATTGGCCCCATTGCGGGAATTGCAATTGGAAGCGTAATATTGCTAGAAGCGATGTTTGCAGGCCCTATCACAAACGCATCAATGAATCCAGCTAGATCGATTGGTCCTGCGCTAGTTTCGGGCTACAAAGATCCTTTGTGGCTGTACATTATAGCTCCTATTTTGGGAGTCCTTTTGGCCGTAATTTCATGCAAATGGGTCAAAAATGATGCTTGCTGTAACAAAGATTGTTAAGCTATTGTTTAAAATATTGATTCAAACGTTAAACAAAAATTAGTATCTTTGTGAAAAACCTTTCATGAAGATCTATCAAAAACGCAGCATTCAAAAATTACCAATATCGGTAGAAAAAGCTTGGGATTTTCTTTCGGATCCCAAGAACCTAAAGACCATTACCCCCGATTATATGGGTTTTGAAATTCTAAGCGGTGCTGATCGTTCAATGTATCCTGGGCAAATCATTCAATACATCGTAACACCCATTTTGGGGATTAAAACCAAATGGGTTACAGAGATAACTCATGTAAAAGAAGGCGCCTATTTTGTTGATGAACAGCGCTTTGGTCCATATGCATTGTGGCACCACAAACACTTCATAAAGCCCATAGAAGGAGGAACTGAAATGGAAGACATCATTGATTATAAAGTTCCTTTTGGGATTTTAGGACAATGCGTTCATCCTTTTTTAGTAAAACCCAAATTGAAAGAAATTTTTGAATACAGAGAAAAAAAATTGATTGAACTATTTGGAGAATTTAAATAACAAAATATGAAAAAAAATATTTTATTAATCGGCGGGTCGTATGGTATTGGTCATGAAACTGTAAAGCAGTTACACCAAAGTCACACGGTCTATGTGGCCTCAAGAACATCGGAAAACTTATCGGGTTTAAACGTGCATCATATTCCTTTTGACGTCGCCACAGACAAATTGGACCTAACTCAATTGCCCGAGTCAATTGATGGGTTCGCTTATTTTCCTGGAAGCATCAATTTAAGGCCTTTCAAAGGACTTCGTCCCGAGATATTTGAAAAAGATTTTCGAATCAACGTCTTGTCCATGATTCAGGTATTGCAAGACATATTACCAAAGTTATTAGCTTCGGAACAAGCCAGTGTTGTTTTGTACAGCACCGTTGCCGTTAAGGTGGGTATGCCGTTTCATACCAGTGTTGCAGCAGCAAAAGGAGCTATTGAAGGTTTTGCAAAATCATTGGCCGCAGAATACGCACCCAAGTTGCGTGTCAACGTCATTGCTCCCTCCCTTACCCACACACCGTTGGCAGATAAATTTTTGAACAACGACATCAAAAAAGAAAAGGCCGCGCAGCGTCACCCACTCAAACGAGCAGGAGAAGCTACCGATGTCGCTGCTATGACTTCATTTTTGCTAGGAAATGAAAGCAATTGGATGACCGGGCAAATAGTAGGCGTTGACGGTGGAATATCCACTTTAAATACAGGTAATTGAAACAAAAAGTAGTGCTTTTTTGGTTTCGAAGAGACTTGCGTCTTGAAGACAATGCAGGATTGTATGCTGCATTGAACGGACCCTTTCCGGTACTTCCTATATTTGTTTACGACACCGCTATCTTGGAAAAATTACCCAAGAAAGATGCAAGATTGGATTTCATTCACACATCCATTGCTCATCTTCAAAAGCAATTACAGCCCCTAGGGAAATCTATGACTACTTTTCAGGGAAATCCCCTCCAAGTGATCGAAAAACTTTTGGATACGTTTGCTGTTCAAAAAGTAGTTACCAATAGAGATTACGAACCCTATGCCAGAGATCGGGACAGCAAAATAGCCTCCTTTTTGGAGTCCAAAGGAATTGAATTTGAAACACACAAAGATCATGTGTTATTTGAAAAATCAGAAGTTACCAAAGACGATGGATTGCCTTACAAAGTATATACTCCTTACTCACGGAAGTGGATGGCTGCTTTAGACAATACAGGTATAAAACATTTCCCTTCTGAAAACTGTTTGGAGCGTTTGCTTGCTTACGATCAAGCACTTTTGACACTAGAAAAGATTGGGTTTTCAGAAGCATCACATCGGGCTCCAGCTTATAATATATCCAACGATATCATTGATCAATACGAAGCAAGACGCAATTTCCCAGCAGTGGCAGGGACTTCCAAATTGGGAGTGCATTTGCGTTTTGGAACCGTAAGTACTCGTAAAATGGTGGAAAAGGCTAAGAAAAGTAACGACATTACTTTTTTAAAAGAATTGATTTGGAGAGAGTTTTTCCAACAAATTCTTTGGCACTTTCCCCACACTCAAACGGATTGCTTTAAGCCTCAATACGAGCGCTTAGAATGGCGAAATAACGAAGACGAATTTAAAAAATGGTGTGAAGGAAAGACCGGATATCCCTTTGTAGATGCTGGCATGCGAGAACTCAATGCAACCGGTTTTATGCACAACAGAGTGCGGATGCTGGTCGGCAGTTTTTTGTGCAAACATTTGTTGATCGACTGGCGTTGGGGCGAAGCTTATTTTGCTGAAAAATTATTGGATTATGAAATGGCAAGCAATGTAGGAAACTGGCAATGGGTAGCCGGATGTGGAGTAGATGCCGCGCCGTATTTTAGGGTTTTCAATCCCACCGATCAGATTAAAAAATTTGACAAAGCCCATGAATACATTAAAAAATGGGTGCCCGAATATCAAGAACTGAACTATCCAATGCCCATTGTAGAACACAAAATGGCGCGAGAACGCTGCTTAGAGGTGTACAAAAGTGCCTTAAAATAGCATGAAACGGATTTCCAAACACAACTTACCTACCAAAGTATGTGTAGTGTGCGACCGCCCTTTCTCATGGCGAAAAAAATGGGAGAAAGTATGGGATGAAGTAAAATATTGTAGCAAACGTTGTAATAATGAAAGGAACAGCCATCGTATGGTATCGAAATGATTTGAGGGTTCAAGACCATCAATCGTTATTCTTGGCAACCCACAGTCATCAGCGGGTTATTACCTATTACACCTTTGATCCCACTCATTATCAAACCACTTCTTGGGGTTTTAAAAAAACGGAAAAATACCGCGCTCAATTTTTAATCGAAACGGTTAGGGCTTTGCAAAAAGAACTTGAAGCTCTCAATATTACATTGGTTATTGGACAAAAATCGCCTAGGGTGGAGCTACCCAACCTCATCAACCAATGGAATGCAACGCATGTGTATTTACAAAAAGAATGGACTTCGGAAGAACAAAACACACTTAGAGAAGTGCAAAAAAATTGCGTTGAAAGTGTAGTTTTTTCTGAACATTACGATCAGTTTTTGTTTCATCCCAGCGATATTCCGTTTGAAATCCAACAGTTGCCCGAGGTTTTTACCCAATTTCGAAAACAATGCGAAGCAAAAGCCTCGGTACGCCCGCTGATTTTAGAGGTGCAATGCATGCCCAAAGAAAATATACTTTCGGAACGCTACTCTACCCCATCGTTATACGATTTGGGACTTGACAATCCATCCCAAGACAGTCGAACCGCATTTCCTTTTAAAGGAGGAACGCAAGCGGGAAAGGAACGCATGCAGTATTACGGTTGGGAAAGCAAAAAATTGTCCTATTACAAAAAAACACGAAATGGGTTGCTAGGTAAAGACTACAGCTCCAAATACTCGGCCTGGCTTGCCAATGGCAGCCTTTCGCCCAGAACGATTTATTGGGACTTGATGGACTACGAACGCAATGTTGAAAAAAATCAATCGACGTATTGGTTATTTTTTGAACTAGTCTGGCGGGATTATTTCAAATACATTTCATTGAAACACAGAAATTATATTTTCTACCTTGGAGGAATAAAAGATAGAGACTACGCTTGGAAAAACGATACACAAACTGTTTTGCAATGGATTGAAGGGCAAACCGCAGAGCCTTTTGTCAATGCCAATATGTTGGAATTAAAAAACACGGGGTGGATGAGCAATCGAGGGCGGCAAAATGTAGCTAGTTATCTGACCAAAAACCTTCACATGGATTGGCGTATTGGAGCGGCTTATTTTGAGGCGATGCTGATTGATTATGATGTGCATAGCAACTACGGAAACTGGATGTATGTAGCAGGTGTTGGCAACGATCCTCGCGATCGAAAATTCAATATATCCCTTCAAGCCCAACGCTATGACTCCAAAGGCGCTTATCAAAAAAAATGGTTACAAAACACCCTATTCTCATGACAGTAAGACTTTTGCTTGGCGATCAACTCAACTTGCAGCATTCATGGTTTCAGCAGGTAAACCCTAAAGTTACCTATGTCATGTTTGAAATGCGTCAGGAAACCGATTACGTCAAACATCACATTCAAAAAATTGTTGCTTTTTTTGGAGCTATGCGTTCGTTTGCCGACGCCCTCCAAAAACAAGGACATTCGGTAGTGTATTATCGTATTGGAGATTCGCAAAACACACAACAACTTACCCAAAACCTTCTTCAGGTAATGGATCAGTGTGATGCAACTGCGTTTACGTATTTGCACCCAGACGAATATCGGTTGGAAAAGCAATTGCAAGCGTTTTGTGATACGCTATCTATAGCGACAGCGGCATTTGACACGGAGCATTTTTTAACTACAAGAGCTACCCTTAAAGAGTTTTATAGCGGGAAAAAGCAGTTTGTGATGGAGTTTTTTTATCGCAAAATGCGAAAGCAATTTGACATTCTAATGTTGGCAGGGCAACCCGAAGGAGGCACATGGAATTTTGACAAAAACAATCGCAACAAATGGAAAGGCGCTGATCCCATTCCGAAAGCCTACGTGCCTAAGGCAAGGAATATCACTGCGATTTATAACGAGGTAGTGGAAAGCGGAATTGTCACTTTGGGAACGTTTAATGCTGATGCATTTTTGTACCCTACTTCACGTGAGCAAGCTTTGGAACAACTCCAATATTTTTGTGAGCATTTACTTTACCTTTTTGGCACTTACCAAGACGCCATGCATACCGATGAGGAAAATTTGTTTCATTCGAGAATTTCTTTTGCCCTTAATGCCAAAATTATCAGTCCTTTGGAAGTAGTGAGTCATGCCATTGCACATTACAGAGAAAACACGACAACCATTAGTCTGTCTCAGATAGAAGGTTTTGTTAGACAAATTATTGGATGGCGAGAATACATACGCGGGATGTATTGGATGGAAATGCCTCAATACAAAACACGCAACGAACTGGAAAATACCCGTCCACTTCCTTCTTTTTATTGGGATGGAAACACCCAAATGAATTGTCTAAAACACAGCATTCAAAATTCATTGGATCATGCGTATGCACACCACATACAGCGACTGATGATTACCGGAAATTTTGCCTTACTCACCCAAACCCACCCCGACGAAGTGGATCAGTGGTATTTGGGAATCTATGCCGATGCTATTGAGTGGGTGCAATTGCCCAACACCCGCGGAATGAGCCAGTATGCCGACGGGGGAAAAGTTGCGACCAAACCCTATATTTCGTCGGGAGCTTATATTCATAAAATGAGTAATTATTGTGCATCGTGTAGCTACAACCACAAAAAAAGATTGGGAGACGATGCTTGTCCGTTCAACAGTTTGTATTGGAATTTTTTGGACGACAAACGCTCCTACCTCAAAAACAACCATCGTATGGGAATTATGTACCGTTTATTGGATAAAATTCCCGCCGAAGAATTGGCCGCCCTAAAAGAACGTGCCTACCAAGTAATAACCCATCCCGAACGATTTTAATTGTTAGTATGAAAAAAACACCTCCTTCCTTTAGCCCACAAGAAATTGACCGTATCATAGAAATGGCCTGGGAAGACCGTACTCCTTTTGATGCTATTGCGTTTCAGTTTGGAATTAAGGAACAGGAAGTTATTGAGCTGATGCGCTCCGAAATGAAAGCCTCTAGCTTTCGTATGTGGCGCAAACGCGTACAAGGAAGAAGCACCAAACACGCCCAACGAAGAGGCGATGACGTTAACCGTTTTAAATGTTCTCGACAACGCAGCACGGGAAACAAAATTTCCAAGCGGTAATTCACTTTTTTATTTTTTTTTGGACATTATAGATATGGAATTTAAAATACATTTGCCAAAACTGTATAACCGCGATTAAAGCACCTATCCCTCCGCAAGCTCTGGGTAATTTTACTAAATCTTTCTAGATTATATAAACTTCCTCTAACAAGCTCAGGTATTTATTTATTATATTTATAACTTTATATTTGCAACGAAATTATACACCAAACCATTTCAATTCCTTCACAAAAAGCTTTTAATGAATACTCAATCAAACACATTAATTTATCGTAAGGTTCGTTCAAAATCCATCCCAATTCAAAAAGTATGTGAAGTAGGGGTTTATTTACCCGAAACCTCAAATATTATAGACTTTATCAAACAAGGTGTAGAAACAATTCTTATTGAGCCTGAACCCAATTCAATTCAAGCCATCAAATCGTATTTCCACGATTATAACAATGTTACACTGCTTCCGATAGCAATATACAAGCACAATGGCACTCTTACGTTGTCTAAGGCAGAAGCATCGACATTTGTGTCAGATTTGCCCATGAGTCCGGCATTGGTAAATGATCAGTATCAAATAGATGATAAAAAAAACATTGTGGTGGAATGTAAGTTGTTTTCAGCTATTGATAAAGGAAATATCGATTTACTCAGTATCGATACCGAAGGGAGTGAGTGGTATGTGCTTTCAACCATGATTAGTCGTCCGAAAATCATTTCTATTGAAACTCATGGCAAATTTTATATAAATCCTTTTATAAAAGATATCAAAAAGTGGATGACAGAAAACGATTATGAGGTATGGTTTAAAGATAAAACCGATACTGTTTTTTGTAGAAAAGGACTCATCAATTTTAGCCTAAAAGAAAAAATCAACTTGCAACTTACTATGTTGTATTTGTGGATTCGAAGAAACAAAAAAGCCATTTCATTTAAATCCATAAAATCTTGCTAGAGATAAGGCTCAATTGTGAAAATTGTGATAAAAGCTTACCAAATGATAGCGACGAGGCAATGATATGTACATACGAATGTACCTATTGCATGGATTGCGTGAATAATGTGCTAAAAAATGTATGCCCCAATTGTGGTGGCGGATTTGAAAAAAGACCCTCAAGACCCAAAAAACAGCTTCAAAATCACCCTCCTAGAAAAGATGCGATTTTAAAACCCGTTATAGAAAATCGGTTTTTAGAAAAAAACATTGGAATCCATCCAAGAAAAAGATAGTTATTTATAGAAAAGGGAAGATATACATCCCATTCTTACTGGGATTTTCACCCCACTCAGAACCTTGGAAATCAGAAATATTTATAAGGCACGCGTGATTTTCGCACCAATCGCCCTTAGGCGTTCGTCAATACGTTCATAGCCACGATCGATTTGTTCGATATTATGGATTGTACTAGTTCCCGAAGCCGATAAGGCAGCAATCAACAGCGAAATTCCTGCACGAATATCGGGCGATACCATGGTCATTGCTTTTAAATTGGATTTGAAATCATGACCAATTACAGACGCACGATGTGGATCGCAAAGAATAATTTTTGCCCCCATATCGATCAGCTTATCAACAAAAAACAAACGACTTTCAAACATTTTTTGGTGGATCAATACACTGCCACGGGCTTGAGTAGCTATCACAAGAATGATACTCAATAAATCGGGGGTAAAACCAGGCCAAGGCGCATCCGAAACAGTAAGTATAGAACCGTCTATATAATTTTGAATTTCGTATCCATTGGTATGGGCTGGAATGTATATGTCGTCCTCTCTTTTTTCGAGTGTAATTCCCAACTTTCGAAAAACTTCGGGTATCTGTCCCAAATATTCCCACCGAACATTTTTGATGGTCAACTCGCTTTTTGTCATTGCTGCCAAACCAATCCAACTGCCTATTTCTATCATATCAGGCAAAATAGTATGTTCGGTTCCTTTCAAAGAAGTTACTCCTTCTATGGTAAGTAAGTTGGAACCAATTCCTTGAATATTAGCACCCATTCGATTGAGCATATTGCAAAGTTGTTGCAAATAAGGTTCACAAGCTGCGTTGTATATGGTGGTTGTTCCTTTAGCCAAGACGGCTGCCATTACAATATTGGCCGTTCCTGTTACCGAAGCCTCGTCCAAGAGCATATAAGTCCCTTGAAGTTGCTTGGATTCTACTCCGTAAAAGTGTTCCTCACGATTGTAACGAAAAGAAGCTCCTAATTTTATAAATCCCTGAAAATGGGTGTCCAAACGTCGTCTTCCGATTTTGTCTCCTCCCGGCTTGGGAATAAAACCTTTTCCAAAACGCGCCAAAAGCGGACCTACAATCATGATTGATCCGCGCAAACCTTTACCATCTTCCTTAAAAGCCGCGGATTCTAGATAGTCAAGATCAATGTTGTTTGAAGTAAATGCATACGATCCTGATTTGACTTTTTTTACCTCAACTCCTAAATTTTTGAGTAGTTGAATGAGCTTGTTTACATCAATTATATCGGGAATGTTATGAATGGTAACCGTATTGGGAGTTAATAAAACTGCGCAAAGAATCTGCAATGCTTCATTTTTGGCTCCTTGTGGCTGAATACTTCCCTTTAGCTGATGCCCTCCTTCAATTGAAAATGACCCCATATAATATGTTAATAGCTTCTTTTTTTGTTTCTGTAACCACCGCCTTTGCGTCCTTTTGAGTAATTGGACTTATTATTGGAACTGTGTTTACTACTTTTTTTATTAGAAATTCTAATCAAATCTTCAGAAACTGTTAAAGGAGCATCTGCGGCTTTGACCGCTATTTTTCCATCAGAAAGCTCCAATAGGTGATTGTATATCACAGCATCATCAACGGTATCCTTGTTCCAATTTAAAAAACTTTTTTTCATATGAGTGGCTATAACATGCACAAGCGCTTTTTTCATATCACCTTCTTCCCAACCAATAGCAACATCAATCATTTTTTTAATATTGTTACCATAAAATCGATACTTGGGGAAATTTTGAGGATATCCGAGCGGTTCGGGACGTGCTTCCAACACTTCACGCAACGGTTTGGGATACGGAGAATCGGCATCCAATTTAAAATCGGACATGATAAACAATTGATCCCATATTTTGTGTTGAAAATCAGATACATCTCGCAAATGCGGATTGAGGTTTCCCATCACATCAATAATGGCTTTTGCCATTTTATTTCGTTCATCGCGGTCTTTAATTTCCAGAACTTGATTGACCATTTTTTGTATGTGTCGTCCGTATTCAGGAATAATTAAAGTTTCACGTTCTGTATTGTATTCTAATTGATCTATCAAAATTGGATGGTTTAGTAATGTTTAAGAAATGTAAATTTAGTAAAATAAAATCACAATGAAATAATGCCCTCTATTTCAGAGACTTGTTTGTATTTTTTAATGACCATATCCGGAGATTCGACCTTGGCTTTCAAGGTGATACTGGTGTACTTTCCATTCGAAGATTTCTTAGTGGCTATTTGAGGGTTCAACGACTGAAACATATGTGTTAGTGTATTGATTTTTTTTTCACTGGTAGGAACAATAAACTTGAACACATATACCGATGGCCAAGAAGTGGACTCCAATAATTGTTCATAAAAACGGGTGTAAAACTCTTCTGATTTTAAAGACGAAGACATGCAAAATGTTTTGGCAAATATAGTTTGATTTTTTCGAATTATTCAACGTAAATTTTCCGTATTTTGCACATTCATGAATCCAAAAAACCAAAAAATAGTCATCATTGGAGCTCCTGGTTCGGGAAAAACCTCTGTCATTGAAATGTTAATTCAAAAAGGATACGACTGTTTTCCCGAAATATCGCGTGAAGTTACTTTGGAAGCTCGTAAAGAAGGAATCGATCAATTGTTTCTCCACGATCCTATTTTGTTTAGCACCAAACTCATCGCTGGCCGCTTGAAACAATACGAAGATGCCAAATCCAAAAATCTTGTCTTTTTTGATAGAGGCCTCCCCGATGTAGTAGCTTACCATCATTATTTGAAAACCGATTATCCGCCCTCTTTTGACACAATATGTCAAGAAAATCCTTACGATGTTGTTTTTGTGTTGCCCCCCTGGAAAGCTATTTATACGTCTGATTCGGTTCGATATGAATCGTTTGAACAAGCTAAAAAAATTCATGAAAATTTAATGCAAACCTACCAGCGCTTTTCAATGACACCTCAACCAGTTCCTTTCGGTGAAGTGGTCGAACGTGTAGCGTTTATTGAGCAACAACTCGCCTAATGAAAACACCTCTATCTCTTCTTCAGCACTACTGGAATCATTCTGAATTTAGAATAGGGCAATTAGAGGCTATTCAGTCCATTTTAGAGGGAAACGATACGTTTGTGTTGATGCCAACAGGCGGGGGCAAATCGGTTTGCTATCAAATTCCAGCGCTCCTTAAAGAAGGAATTTGCATTGTGGTTTCACCCCTAATTGCCTTGATGAGTGATCAGGTCAATCAGCTAAAGGCTAAAGGCATCAAAGCAGTACAGATTACTGGCGGAATATCGGCCGATGAAATCAGTACATTGTTGGACAATTGTTCTTACGGAAATTACAAGTTTTTGTATCTGTCTCCCGAGCGAATTCAACAAGAGTGGATTGTGGAACGCCTAAAAACAATGGAAGTAAGCATGGTGGCGGTTGATGAAGCGCATTGTGTTTCACAATGGGGACACGATTTTCGACCTGCTTATCAAAAAATCACGGTTTTAAGAGAAGCATTGCCCAAATGTGCCTTTATGGCACTAACCGCATCTGCCACTCCCAAAGTAGCAAAAGAAATTATCGAAGGGCTTTCTTTGCATGCTCCTGTCAAAATTCAAACCAGTTTTTACCGATCCAATCTTGCTTACAAAACTCTTTTTACAGAAGACAAAATGGGTGTTTTACTTTCGCTCCTAAAGAAAAATATGGATGCTGTTATTGTGTACACTCGAAATCGAAGAAGTACAGAAACCGTTGCCGATCAACTGAATCGTTTGGGCGTTGCAGCACTGTATTTTCACGGAGGGCTTTCTACACAAGAAAAAAACAAACGGCTTAAACTTTGGATGAATGAAAAAAAGAAAGTGATGGTTGCCACCACAGCTTTTGGAATGGGAATTGACAAAACCAATGTTCGCAAAGTAATTCATTTGTCCCTTCCTGAAAGCCTCGAAAGCTATTATCAAGAAGCCGGAAGAGCGGGTAGAGATGGCAAACCAGCAGAAAGCATTATTTTGATCGATCCTTTGGACAAAGATGCCGTAAAAAATAAATTTATAAATCAACTGCCTACCGTTGAAACTACTTTTTTCGCTTACCGAAAATTGTGTAATTATTTTCAATTAGGATACGGCGAAGGTACTGGCGTAACCTTTCCGTTTCAGTTCAATGCCTTTTGCAAAACCTATCAATTGCCCGCTACAAAAACCTATCAAATACTGAAACTATTGGATCGCGAAGGAATCCTTCAATTTTCAGGAAATTTTAAAGAACAAAATCGCGTGCAAATCACCCTCAGTAACCAAGGGCTGTTTGATTATATGGAAAACCATACTTCGTCGGCTTTGCTACTGAAAACCTTACTACGAATGTATGGAGGTCTTTTTGAGCGACTAACGCGAATTGATCTAGATGAGGTGTCCAAAAAAACAAATCGACCTAAAAACGAGCTAACTCAAAAACTGCTTCAACTGGAAAAAGAAAACATTGTGTTGTTGGATCGATTTGAAACCGATACCGAAATCACGTTTTTAGTTCCTCGAGAAGACGAACAAACACTGCATCCGATTGCGCGTGATATTAAATCACAATACGCCACAAAAAAAGGAATGATTCAGTCTATGATTGATTTTATTGAAAATCAGCAGCTGTGTAAATCGGTTCAACTAGCAGCTTATTTTGGAGAAAAGCTAAGTGATTGGTGCGGAGTTTGTTCTGTATGTGAGGATACATTTGCAAAGAATAAAAAGCAAATCACCAAAATCATTCGAGAGGAAATACTGGAATTGCTTGAAAAAAAATCTTTAAATTCTGAAAAGATAAGTACCTTGCTACCTTATAAAATCAACGATTTATTAGACGTTTTGGACCAACTTGTCAACGAAGAAAAACTAGTTGTTGATTCGAAAAATCAGTACCGTTTGCATCAATGATAAATCGAAAAAACAGGTAAACAACATTAGGATGAAAAGCTTACGAATCGTTTTTATGGGAACTCCGGATTTTGCGGTAGCGAGTTTGGATGCGCTGTATAATTCGTCCCATCAAGTGGTAGGTGTTATTACGGCACCCGATCGTCCGGCTGGAAGAGGAAAAAAGATTCATGCTTCTCCTGTAAAGGAGTATGCCGACAAGCAGCAACTACCTTTGTTACAGCCTACTCTTCTTAAAGAGCAGACGTTTCTTACGGAATTGAAAAATCTAAAGGCGGATATTTATGTTGTTGTGGCTTTTAGAATGCTTCCCAAACAAGTTTGGGAAATCCCTCCCATGGGTACTTTTAATCTGCACGCTTCGTTGCTACCCATGTATCGTGGGGCAGCACCTATTCATTGGGCTGTCATAAATGGCGAACAGACTACCGGTGTTACCACTTTTTTTATTGATAAAAAAATTGATACCGGAGCCATCCTTTTGCAAGAAAAAACAACTATTTCAAAAACCGAAAGCACGGGAGAATTGTACATTCGGCTTCAAGCTCTAGGAAGTAAACTTGTCGTAAAAACAGTTGATCAATTGGCTCTGGGAACGCTTAGCAGTCAAAAGCAAAAAGAAAGCCATAGACTTTCTGTTGCTCCAAAACTCACTAAAGAAAATACTCGTATTGATTGGAGTGCCTCTGCGGAAACAATTTTTAATTTTATAAGAGGGCTTTCCCCCTATCCAAGTGCATGGACTACGCTGCATATCAATGAACAAGCATATTTTTTAAAAATATATGCCTCAACTTTCAAGTTGGCATCTCACAACTACACAAACGGAACTGTAGGTATTGAAGACAACCAGTTTAAAGTTTGGACGTTTGATGGGTATATTTTGGTAAACGAATTGCAATTAGCAGGTAAGAAAAAAATGGCCGCTAAAGATTTATTAAACGGTTTTAAAATTGCCGAGGGTTCAATTCTTCGTTAAGTACTATAAACAGTGATATTTACCGAAAAAAGGTTGAAATGGGACTCCGTTATTAACAAAGCGCTGAAGTTATCAACAATTTTAAGGATTTCTTTTAATATTCCTTGCAATAACGCCATATCCACATTACTTTGGAATAAAATTAATTACATTAACTATAAATTTTAAGATTATGAACAAAACGCAATTAATCGATGCAATGGCAGCAGATGCTGGTGTATCTAAAGCAGCAGCTAAATCAGCACTTGAATCTTTTCTAGGAAATGTTTCTTCTACTCTTAAAGGTGGAGGACGTGTATCTCTAGTTGGATTTGGATCTTGGTCTGTTTCTAAAAGAGCTGCTCGTGAAGGAAGAAACCCTCAAACGGGAGCTACAATCCAAATTGCAGCCAAAAATGTTGTTAAGTTTAAAGCAGGTGCTGAACTATCTAGTTCTGTAAACTAATTTTTACCGAAACGTATTTTAAAAAACACCTCTGTACAGAGGTGTTTTTTTTTATTCTAATTATTTGTACATTTAAGAAAATACTTTTTGAATGATAATTAACCCACCAAAACAAGGTGATTTATTAATTGCTGAACCTAATATTATTGGAGACACTTCGTTTCATCGTGCAGTTGTTCTGTTAGCAGAACTTTCTGACAACGGGGTGGTTGGTTTTATTATTAACAAACCGCTTCAATATCAACTTTCCGAATTGATTCCTGAAATCAAAAAAGATATTACCGTTTACAATGGGGGACCTGTAGAACAAGACAGTTTGTTTTTTCTACACAGTGTCCCAGAACTCATTCCTAATAGCATTCAAGTATCCGAAGAAATGTTTTGGGGCGGAGATTTCTCTATTGCTTCAGAACTGATTAACAACGGAACACTTTCTTTAGATAAAATTAAATTCTTTTTAGGGTATAGTGGCTGGGAGTTCGATCAATTGAGTCAAGAGCTTGGAAACAACAACTGGATTGTATCCAAAGAGCAAGAAACGGTACTTTCTAATGTTAACGGAGATTTTTGGAATGAGAAAATGCGTATTTTGGGAGGCAATTATTTGATTTGGTCCAATACTCCCGAAAACCCTATGCTTAACTGAGCGATTTTTTAGCCCAATTGTTGAGTGATTCTACAAACCTCAACGCAACTGTATTAGCAAAATTCTTTTTTCGATAACGACCAACTGGACGAATTCCTTGAATGGCATTGGTTACCCACAATTCATCTGACTTTTGCAGTTCGAACGGAGAAATTTCTGCCTCCTCCAGAGTGAAATCTGAATGATTATCAACGCATTGAATCAATTGTTTTCGAACAATTCCTTTGATACAACCCGAAGTTACAGGAGGTGTTTTAATAGTCTTGCCTTGAACAACAAAAAGATTTCCGTTTAAAAATTCTACTACTTGTTTTTGATCGTTCAATAAAATGCAATTGTCTAGGTCGTTGTCTTGTGCGTAGCGACTTCCAATAACATTCAAAGAGCGATTGTTTGTTTTAAGAGAAGACAACAAACTAGTGGGGACATAAAAATCTTTGAAAAGATCGACCAAATAATCGCTTGTATCAGCTATAAAAAAATCGTTCTCCAAAGGCTCAGAAACGATCAAAAATTGCACATCGTTGGAAGTAGGCAAATAACGTCCTCCAGAATTTCTAAAAACAGTCAATCGAATGCGGGTAGCATTTGAATGGATCGAAACCAGTGTTTTTTGGAGTTCTTTAAGCAGAAACTCAGGAGTGAAACTCATTGGAATTTCCATACGCATTAGACGCATAGAAGCCATTAGCCTAAAATAGTGATCTTCCCAAAACAAGGGTTTTTGACCTACAACTCGGAGGGTTTCAAAAACAGCATCTCCGTACAAAAATCCACGATTGTCTGCACTTAGAACGTTCTTTTGTGATTCTAAAACAGTACCATTAAAATTTACCATTAAAAAAACAATTAGGAAGCTCCAATAACTTGTTTCAGATCAGAAATTTGACTTTCCCATAGCATTTTAGATTCGGACAACTCATCTTTATCACAAAAATCAGTGACAACTAATGACACATCTTTGGTGATTTCATCCACTACAATTTTCATCTCAAAAAAGTATTGGTCTTGATCCTCTTCTTCTGTAAGCCAACGAAAACGGGCAAGTTCGTTTGATTTTTTTGAAATGAGCTTGGCAGGTTCTTCCGAATCATCCCAAATAAATGAAAACAACTCACCGCGTGAATTTACGTTATCGGCAAACCATTCTGAAAGACCCGATGGCGTGGATAAATATTGGTAAAGCATTTGTGGTGAAGCATGAATTGGAAATTCAATTTCAAACTTTGTTTTTGGTTGCATAATCCTTTCAATTAAGGAACACAATATATTGATAAATTATGATGTAATAAGTATTTATTTACAAAAAAAATGCATCTTACTTTTGGGCTACTTATTTTAATTCTATATTTGCATGCCGAATCAAAAAAGGCGAGGTAGCTCAGCCGGTTAGAGCGTCGGATTCATAACCCGGAGGTCGGGAGT
This sequence comes from Flavobacteriaceae bacterium, assembly GCA_029243385.1. Taxonomy (GTDB): domain Bacteria; phylum Bacteroidota; class Bacteroidia; order Flavobacteriales; family Flavobacteriaceae; genus JAQWSC01. The sequence continues at coordinate 25,087 of JAQWSC010000001.1, forward strand.
TCGAGTCTCCCCTTCGCTACACAAAAGCAATCAGCAATGATTGCTTTTTTTTGTAAACTTTTAGATAGCAGCTTTTTAGACTTATATCATATTTATTTGTTATTTTTATAAAAAGTATCTCTTTAAACTATGAAAACCCCATTTTTTTTCTTTTTTCTTTTAATTTCGTTAGGACTAAAATCCCAAGTAATTAGCAAATCGAACCCCTATATGAGGGACTTGATAAAAGACATTCGAATAAAACAAACGCCTTTTTCTGTAAAAAACAATCAAAAGACCGCTTTAACGCTTCAAGAAATTTCAACACGTTTTGAAAAGTATTGGGAAGGAAAAGATTATACCCAAAAAGGAAGTGGATACAAACCCTTTAAACGATGGGAAACACATTGGAGTCATTATTTGTTGGCTGACGGAACCATTGCCCCAGCCTCTCATTTGTGGAAGGCTTGGGAAGAAAAAAACAAACTGACTGAAAAATCCCTTACTAATAGTATCATGCCAACTAGTAATTGGAGCAATTTAGGCCCTACCGTTGTGGCCAATACAGCTACCGAAATTGCGGGACAAGGAAGAGTAAATGCAGTCGCAATCGATCCAAACAATCCAAGTATATTGTATGTAGGAGCTCCTGCAGGAGGTATTTGGAAATCTACTGATGACGGAGTCAACTGGACTCCTTTGGCAGATCATCTTCCGCAGATCGGAGTCTCTGGAATTGCAATTGATCCAAATGATTCCGACATTATTTACATTTCTACGGGAGATGACGACGCAGGAGACAGCTACAGTATCGGCGTGTTGAAATCTACAGATGGAGGTATTTCATGGAATACCACCGGACTGTCATTTGACTACACCTGGAGAGGATCCAATGAAATTTTTATTGATCCAACCAATTCCAATATTATATGGGTAGCAACTTCTGAAGGGGTTTATAAATCAACCGATGCAGGCAACAACTGGACCTTGATAGTTTCGGGTGATATTGACGATTTAAGACTCAAACCTGGAGATCCCAATACGCTTTATGCTGCTAGTCCACAAGACGGTTCAACACCCTCAAAGTTTTATAAAATTACTGGAGGAGGAACTTCTGTTGTGGAAATCTCTTCGGGAGTACCCAAAGATTCGAAGCGATTTGCCATTGAAGTGACCGAAGCAGATGCTTCTGTAGTTTACTTGTTGAGCACTTACGACAATGGAGAAGATTCATACAGAGGAGAAAATGCATTTCAAGGAGTTTACAAATCAACTGATAGTGGAGCAACCTTTACAAAAACATTAGAATCAGATGATATTTTTAACAGTGGACAATCCTGGTTTGATATGGCGTTAACCGTTTCTGATACGGATCCAAACACTGTTTTTGTGGGTGTTTTGGATATTTGGAAATCAACCGATGGTGGAGATAATTTTTCGCAAATCAATTCTTGGAGCAACCATAATCAAGCTTTTACCCATGCAGACATCCATTTTATGCGGTATTTTGACGGTGTGTTATATGCTGGGTCAGATGGGGGCATATACCGGTCATCTGACGATGGAGTGAATTTTGAAGACTTAAGTACCAACCTCTCGATAGCTCAAATCTACACGATTTCTGTAGCAAAAACGAATTCTAATAAAATTGCAGGAGGTTTACAAGACTGTGGTGGATTTGCTTTTGCAAACAATACTTGGAACAGTTATCACGGTGGAGATGGAATGGGGACAGCCATAGACCCATCCAATGAAGACCACTATTACGGATTCACTCAATATGGAGGTGGTCTGTATCTAACTTCAAGTGCTGGGACGGGCAATACGCAATTCATTGCGTCGTCTCCTACCGATGGAGAATGGGTAACTCCGCTTGTTTTTAATAAAAATAGTGAGTTATATGCGGGTTACGACCAACTGTATGTTTTAAAGGAAAGTGGATGGAATCAGGTGTCCAATCACTCCTTTAGCGGAACACTGGATCAAATTGAAATTGACCCTACAAACAATAATATTATGTATGTTTCAGAAGGCAACTCTCTTTTTAAAAGTGCCGATCGCGGACAAACTTTTACAAATATTCTCTCAACAGCTTTTAGTATTCGTTCTATTGAAGTTCATCATACCGATAGCAACATCCTTTGGGTAACTACTAGTCAAAATGTGTTAAAATCAATCGATGGAGGAGCTACATTTACAAACATTAACAGCAACTTGCCTGGCGAAAGCAAACGTGTAATAAAACACCACCCGTACAGTCAAGACAACGCAGTGTATCTTGGAACTTCTTTAGGAGTTTATTATTTAGATGACACAAGTACTAATTGGCAGGTATTTTCAACCCACTTACCCAATGTTGCAGTAACAGATCTTGAAATTAATATTGAAGACAACACCCTTTCAGCTGCAACCTTTGGTAGAGGCGTATGGAAAACATCCATTCCATCGGTTGTTAAACCCCAACGAGACATCGACCTCTACTCAATTTCTGGAGGAAATATTTCAAATTATGCATGCGATTCAGAAGTTGCTGTCAACGTAAAAGTATATAACAACGGAACACAAACAGCAACAGCTTTTGATATAGAATACGTTTTAAATGGAGGAAGTAAGGAAACGATGTCTTGGACCGGGAACTTAGCGTACGGTCAAGAAACACTTGTAAATCTCCCCTTATCGGGAGTAGCGCCTAACATGAATGCGTTGGAGGTTGACATTCTATACAACAACGATCAATACATCCTAAACAACGATGAAACAATCAATTTTGGGCCTATTACGACTCCTCAAAACACCAGTGAAGATGTCAACGAATTGAACACTTTTGAAGTAGCCGAAAGCGATGAATGGCTTGTTGTTGGAGATACGAATGTTTGGTCCATAGGTGCTCCTTCGGGTACAAAGCTCAATACAGCATCAGGCACCAAAGCTTATGTAACGAATCCTTCTGGAAATTACCCCAATTCTGTGAATTCTCAATTGGTCTCTCCTTGCTACGATATATCAATATTATCAGACCCTTTGCTAAAATTTAAAATGGTCTATGATATAGAACTCAACTGGGATTATCTGTATCTTGATTATTCGACAAACAAGGGAATCACTTGGGAAACTATGGAAACATGGACTGGTGTATCTGAAAACTTAATAGACTATACTTATAACTTGCAAACATTAACCAATGAGTCCAATGTTGTTTTTAGATTTCGATTTATTTCGGATGGTTTTGTAAATCAAGAAGGCGTGGTGCTGGATGACTTTATCATAGTGGGAAACATCATGAGTATTGAGCCAGACAATCCTCAATTTGTAGGCATATATCCTAACCCAAGTTCGGGTGATTTTTCGGTTGTTTGGAACCCAAACGGAGAGCTTGTCAAAATTGAAATTTATGATGTTACAGCTCGAAAAATCAAAGAAATTACTTCTAAAAAAGAAGATAGAAATCGACTCAAAATAGACTTGAGCAACGAAACCAACGGTGTTTATTTTGTAAAGGTGACTCTCGAGAGTGCGAATGTTTACAAGAAAATAATCCTTTCTAAATAAACGTTTACAAATAGATTCTCTTTTCTAAGCATTGATTTCTTTTTTAAACTGATTTGATGTAAAGCCACAATGTTATTCAATTATTTTGAATATATTTAGGGCTATGGAACAGCAAAAAGCACCTTTTATAGATTCCCTCTCTCTTCCGGCAGTTGCCGCACCTATGTTTTTAATTTCGGGACCAAAACTAGTCATAGAATGTTGTAAAAATGGTATTGTGGGAACATTTCCTGCTTTAAACCAACGTACAACCGAAGGATTTGAGAAATGGGTTGTTGAAATCAAACAAGCTTTGGCTGATTATGAAAAAGAGACTGGTAAAAAACCAGCCCCTTTTGGTGTTAACCTCATTGTGCATCAAACGAACAAACGAGTTCAGGCGGATTTAGCAATTTGCATCAAACATCAAGTACCACTAATTATCACATCTCTTGGAGCAGTTCCACAACTTATTAATGCTGTTCATTCCTACGGAGGACTTGTTTTTCATGATGTAATCAAAAAGCGTCATGCCCAAAAAGCTGCCGAAGCGGGTGTAGATGGACTGATTTTGGTTGCGGCAGGAGCTGGAGGACATGCAGGGACTTTGAACCCTATGTCATTGGTAACCGAAATAAAAAGTTTTTTTAATAAAACTATTTTACTTTCGGGTTGTATTAGTACAGGGAGAGACATCGCCTCTGCCATGCAAATGGGAGCCGACATGGCTTACATGGGAACGCGTTTCATTAATACAACCGAAAGCATGGCAGATGAAAAATACCGACAAATGATCATTGACAGTGGTGCAAGCGATATTGTATATACTGCTGCAGTTTCAGGAGTCAATGCAAACTTTTTGCGACCTAGCCTAGAAGCCATGGGAATTACGGAAGAACAGTGGTCTCAGCCTTCAAAAATTAAGTTTGGAGCTGACGAAGATGCTATGAAAGAAGAAGCCAAAGCTTGGAGTACGATTTGGTCGGCGGGACAAGGCGTAACTTCGATTAAAGAAACACTTTCTACTCACGATTTGATAACACAACTAAAGTCAGAATTTAGAACGGCTATTGAGGAACAACAAAAACTCTTGGAACAGTACCCTTAAAATTCCGTTGATAATAGCAAACTAGAAGCTCCTCCTCCACCGTTGCAAATAGAAGCAAGTCCTTTTTGGAGTTTTTCTTGGCGCATAGTATGAATCAATGTAGTTACTATTCTAGCTCCTGAAGTTCCGAGCGGATGTCCTATAGAAACTGCTCCTCCACGAGGATTGATTTTATCAAGTGATATTTGACATTTTTTTGCAAAAACCAAGGGAACCATGGAAAAGGCCTCGTTTACTTCAAACACGTCGATATCGGCAAACGACAAAGCATGTTGCTTTATTATTTTTTTTGCAGATGCAACAGGTGCGACAGTGAATTTTTCGGGAGACAAAGCAGCATCAGCATAGCCCATAACTTTTACCAAAGGAGTAAGCTTATGCAATTCCAAAAATTCTTTGCTTACCAACACCAGCGCTGCTGCGCCGTCATTGATCGTTGAAGCATTAGCAGCTGTAGCAGTTCCATCTTTGGTAAATGCCGGGCGCAAGGAAGGAATTTTCTCAAAATTTACTTGTGTGTATTCTTCGTCTCGAGTCATGCAAATAGGATCTCCTTTTCGTTGAGGAATCAATATCGGTGTTATTTCATCCTCGAACCAGCCTTGATCAAAAGCAATTTTGGCCCTTGTATAGGATGCTATAGCATATTGATCTTGTGCTTCTCTAGAGATGGCTTCTTCAGCAGCAACTGTATCCGCATAAACTCCCATAGCTTGTTGATCAAAAGAATCTTTGAGTCCATCTTCAGAAAGTCCGTCAACAACTTTGGCATCGCCGTATTTTGATCCCCAACGTTGGTTGGGAAGATAATAAGGGATATTGGACATGCTTTCCATTCCGCCACATACTACAACGTGATGGATGCCCAACTGAATGCTTTGAACTCCAAAAAAAATAGATTTCATTCCAGACGCACATACCTTATTGATAGTTGTACAAGGAGTTGTTTTCGAAATTCCTGATTGAAGTGCTACCTGACGAGCAGGAGCTTGTCCCAAATTGGCTGAACAAACATTCCCCATAAAAACCTCATCAACAGAGTCTGGAGAAATTCCTACTGATTCCAAAGCTGCTTTCACAGCTTCAACACCCAAATCAATTGCTGAAAATCCTTTTAAGGCACCTCCAAAACTGCCTTGTGGAGTTCTTTTTGCGGCACAAATATATACTTCGTTCATTGTGGTATTTTTAAATATTCATTTCAGGAATTGGCTCCTCGATTATGAGCGTTCCTTCGGTAGCTTTTTTAATTTCTTCAACGCTAACTCCAGGGGCGCGTTCCAAAAGTTTAAATCCATGATCGGTCACTTCTAGAAAAGCCAAGTTTGTTGCTATTCGCTTAACACAACCCACACCTGTTAAGGGCAAAGAACAGCGTTTGAGCAATTTTGATTCCCCTTTTTTGTTGGTATGCATCATGGCTACAATGATGTTTTCGGCAGAAGCCACCAAATCCATAGCACCACCCATTCCCTTGACCATTCGCCCAGGAATTTTCCAATTGGCAATGTCGCCATTTTCTGCAACCTCCATAGCGCCCAAAATAGTAAGATCTACGTGTTGTCCTCGTATCATAGAAAAACTGGTAGAAGAATCAAAAAAACTAGCGCCTGGCAATGTGGTTATTGTTTGTTTTCCGGCATTGATTATATCAGGATCTTCTTCGCCTTCAAACGGAAAAGGCCCCATGCCCAACACGCCGTTTTCGCTTTGAAATTCAAGTTCAATATCGGAACGAACATGATTTGCAACCAAAGTAGGAATTCCTATCCCCAAGTTTACATAATATCCATTCTTTACCTCCTGAGCTATACGTTTGGCTATTCCGTTTTTATCTAACATAATCAATGACTTAGGTTATTAATTTCGAGGTCGAACCGTTCTTTGTTCAATACGTTTCTCGTATGTTTTTCCTTGAAATATTCGTTGAACAAAAATTCCAGGAACGTGAATATCGTTTGGATCAAGGCTACCCACAGGAACCAATTCTTCAACTTCAGCAACTGTAATTTTAGCCGCTCCAGCCATACAGGCATTAAAGTTTCTAGCGGTTCCTTTAAAAATTAAATTCCCAGTCGAATCGCCTTTCCAAGCTTTTACAAAAGCAAAATCAGCTTTGAAAGCATGTTCTAACAAATGCATTTTCCCGTTAAACTCTCTGCTTTCTTTGCCCTCTCCTACTTCGGTGCCATAACCGGCAGGGGTGTAAAAAGCAGGAATACCCGATTGAGCAGCTTTGCAGCGTTCTGCTAAAGTTCCTTGTGGGATCAAATCTACTTGGAGTTCTCCGCTGAGCATCTGTCGTTCAAACTCATCATTTTCTCCTACATAAGAAGAAATCATTTTTTTTATTTGACGCTGCTGTAAAAGCAATCCGAGCCCAAAATCATCGACGCCGGCATTGTTAGAAATACACGTAATGTCTTTGACGCCTGTCTTTACCATTTGCGCAATACAATTTTCAGGGATGCCACAAAGACCAAAGCCTCCAAGCATTAATGTCATTCCGTCTGAGAGCCCATTCAGAGCCTCTGAGACACTGGCCACTGTTTTATGGATCATAGTAGATTGTTTTTTGAACTTCTAAGTTACAAAAAAAGTAAATTAAAAAAGCGGTTATTCTTCTTTAACAAGAATGATAGTCGCTGAAGAACCGCTAGAAAGGTTCCATTTGTTGGAGTGAATCAATAAACCTTCTGAATCATACACTTTCATTTCTGCGGTATTGGGTCCTAACCGACCTTGATTCAGTGCTGTGAAATCGATTTTGTTAAACCCTTTCTTAAGCGGAAGATTTATTTTAAAAAACTCAGAAGTAAGCCATATATCGGCTATCACCACTTCGTCATTGACCAAAACAGAGATTCGATCGCCATCGACATCCCCAAAATCACGACATAGAATTAAAACAGAAGGAGAAGCTGTTTTAAAATCTCCTAAATAAGAATCCCCAAAATAAGTTTTAGAATCACCTTCTTCATCCCTATAACTTTTATTAATGTCTCGTTGATACGACGCTCCTGGATTCAAAAATTTTTCTTGATCGGCCATAGAAAACGAGGGAGTGGATTGCGTAGATTCGGGTTTTTTAATAGAAAAATAGTTTGGATTTTTTGCAGCATCAGAAATCCCAATGACTAAAGGAGCTTTGGGTTTTTCAACAATCAATAGCTTTTTTTCAGATTGTTCTTGTGAAAATACTGAACCAAAAAAAAGTAAAACCACGATTTTTATAACCGTTTTTACCCAAACGATTTTCCAAAAAACAGGTTTGTTGAATGTATCAAACCCGTTATTTTTTTGCCAATTCATTTTTTAATTTTTAATACTATGGCACCTCCAATAAAGCACAGACCTGCATTTATAAGAACCAACGACAATGTTCCCATCCAAAACCATGCCTTATTGTTGAATTTAGATAAAAGAGCTTCTCCAAAAACACACATTCCAGCACCCACACACAACAGACCCATCACAGAATAAATCCACCAACGTAGTTGTGTGTTATAAGCCATTATCGAAAGTATTTTTTGTGTTTGAAATAGGATAAAAATCCAAGTAAGAACACAAAGACCATGGAGTAATATACAAAATTAGGCGTAATAACTTTATCACCACTGGCATAAGAATGCAAGCCAGAGAGATAAAAATTAACTCCAAAATAAGTCATTACAATACTGGCGAAAGCAATGATAGCTATCAAGTTGAACAACCACTTGCTTCGCAGTCCGGGAATAAGTCGCATATGAATAACGAAAGCATAAATCATAATGCTGATCAGTGCCCATGTTTCTTTTGGATCCCATCCCCAGTATCGCCCCCAACTTTCATTGGCCCACATTCCTCCTAAAAAGTTTCCAATAGTAAGCATAACCAATCCTACTGTAAGTGCAAGTTCATTGACCACTGTCAGTTCGCTCAGATAGAGCTTCATTTTTTCTTTGTTTTTGGCATTGGTAAGCAACATAAGTAGTAAAGAAACTACTCCCAAAATCATTCCTAAGGTAAAAGGGCCGTAACTACCTACAATTACAGCAACATGAATCATCAACCAATAGCTATCCAAAACGGGCTGAAGATTGGCAATTTCAGGATCCATCCAATTCCAATGCGCTATCATTAAGATCATAGACGCAACAAATGCAGTTGAAGCTAGGGTTAAATCGGATTTTCGTCCGAAGGCCAATCCCATGGCTACGGTGGCCCAAGCGACATAAATCATAGATTCGTATGCGTCGCTCCAAGGCGCATGACCGGATATATACCAGCGAGCAATCAATCCTGCTGTTTGGACTAAAAACAAGCCAACAATGGCGTATTTCATAATGGAGACTCCAATTTGGATCCAGCGTTTGTTGTTGAATATTTGAACAATCAAAAGCACAAACATCAATGCTCCAGCATACATATACCAGCTAAAAAGAGTTTTGAAAATATCGAACCTGTTGTAAAGTACTTCCGATTTTATTTTTTGGTCGGAAGGAACTACCTCAGCCCCGTATTTTTTTTGAAAACCTTTGAGGCTTTCTAGTAATTGATCGGCTTGATCGAAATCATTGCTCCTCAAAGAACTGAAATACAATGGAAGTATGTTTTTTACATATAAAGAATCTGTTCCTTTAAAATTGACAGTTTCCAATTCCGAAAACGATATCCATTTGTTGTTTTGGTCGTTGGGAATTGGAAATATTCGAAGCATTTTCCCTTCAAGAGCCGAGTATAATAAATTAACGCGCCGATCTACCTCGATGAAATCTTTTTGAAATTGATTAGGAACAGCTGATTTATAGGCCTTTTCCAATTGATTTGCCAATTTATAGTTGCCCTTTCCGTCAAAAAAATCAACAAAAGAGGCGTATTTGTTTTTAGGAGCAATTCCCAGAATATTCCGAAGGCTGTCGTTTCCGCGTTTCAAATAAATGATAGGCGTTTGATACCACATCAAGGGATTTTGCAAAATGGAAAGCATTACCTGATCAGCAGACAGTCCTTTGTAGGTGTCACTTTTACTCACCTTTCTAAGCAACTCAGACGCAAAGGTATTTATAGGCTTCATTCGACCCCCTAAATCTTGAATAATCAAATGCCCAAACTTATCTGCTTCGGGCGAGGGAACCGCCTGTGAAATAAGGAGGGTGTCGGAAATTTGCAACGGACTCACTTCGTGTTGATGCGTTTGGCTCATTGCTAGGCTAGAAAACAGCAAAGTAGCCAAACCAAGAGCGGCTTTTTTCTTTTTTATTTTTTCCAGTTGAACTGATAAAGACTTGAAGCGTGTTTTTCCAAAAAACATAATTCCCATTAATCCAATGTACAATAAAAAATATCCAACATAAGTAACCCAAGTACCCCAAAAGTCGTGATTGACAGACAATACCGTTCCTTTTTCGTCGGGATCAAAAGATGCTTGAAAAAAACGGTATCCTTTGTGATCTAGCACATGGTTCATAAATATTTCGTAATCGAAAGAGGTTTCGTCTTCTACAGTAATTTTACTTTTAAAGCTGCTGTAACTTTTTTCAGTTCCAGGGTAACGTTCTGCAATAAAATCATTGAGTCGTATAGAGAAAGGCAATGTAAGTTCTATCGAACCGAAAGCCACCCAAAAATCCAACCCACCTAATGATATTTTCTTGGGCGGGTTTACAGATCCTTTGCCTCCCAAAACTTTCACAGTCTGTGTTTGTCCTTGGGTAGTAATAGAGACTTCCAAAGCATCTTGAACCGCTTCCTCTGGATTCGCTGCAGCCACTACTCCGTAACGCCCTTTGACAATAGGGTCGGGAATCACAAATTGCATTCCAGCCAAATTATACAACGAACGAAGCTGAAGGGCTTGTTCTTTTTCCTGATCAACAGCCCCTTGTTGTTGATCGGCCATTCTTAGATATGAACCTGAAAAGGGTGACTGAATAAAATAATTTTCTCCATCGAATCGAATATTGATAGCTCCTGAAGTTGGTTTGTTCAATGCAAACAAAACGTTGTGAATATTGGAAACTTCCCCAGACTTAAGATAATGATCGTGTCGGTTTCCATCCCCTGCCTCAACTATTTTAAGGAATTCTTCGCCATTGGGATCTTCGACCAGTCCTTCTTCAGCATTTTCAATAAATCCTTGGTATTGAATTTGAAAAGATTGTCCATTGAAATCGTTGTTCCAGACAAAATCATTCTGAGTTACCGCCGCCAAAAGCATGTCGTCTTGTAATTTTTTTCTACGAGGCTCTCCCCCAATTTCTCCATCTACAAAAACAGTTAAATACGTTTTTTCAGACATAAAAACTTGTTCCGAAGCACCTTCTCGAATGGGCATAATTCCTTCGTAACCGATATAACGGGTGATGAAGGCACCGAAAATGATAAGAATCCATGAAACGTGTAGCATTAAAACAGGCCACTTTTCCCAGCGAAGCAATCGGTAACGAGCAATGTTTCCAACAAAATTCACCACAAACATACCCATCATGGCTTCGAACCACCAAGCATTGTATATCCAAATTTTGGCAGTGGTGGTGTTGAAATCGTTCTCAATAAAAGTACCTATACCCATAGAAACGGAAAAGGCAATGAAGAGGACAGCTGTTAAACGAGTAGAAAACAGCGCATTAATAAGTTTATCTTTCAAATTCATAGCGTAAATTTGCGTGTCAAATGTACGGGTTTTTCCGCAAATTTTTACTATCAACCTCCTGCTTTGGAAGGTCGATTTTCAAATATTTTAAGAAATTAAAAAACAAACAAATAACGCTTTCTAAATGAGCATATTTAAAGCAAAACAAGCCCATTGATTGCAATTAGAAAGAGGTTTAGAAACAGGCTAAGAAGAAGAAGATTGAAATTCACTTTCGTAGGCAACTGTGCCAAAACACCTCCGTTGTAAAATCCACATGAAAAAACAACCAAACTTAATTGAAAAACGGATCCAAAAGAAATCCCTTGCATCAAAACCAACATCGCTGCAATAGACCCAATACAAGATTGTAAAATAATAGTGAGTGGAATAAGCATATAATAGTGAGCTGCGAAGACAGAAAAACTTTTATTGTACATGATAGTAGATTTGATACTTCAAAGCTAAAGCATCACAAACCCAAAAAACATGACTAATATCAGTTAACGTATATTAAAATAAAGAGAGCTATATACCAAAAACTACTCCTTAACCCATTGGTTAGAAAACTCGCAACTTTTGTTGTCTTCATTGACACTTACGTAGGTGTCTTCAATTTTTTCTACCATCCATTTTTGAATGGTTTTGAGTTGTTTTTCTTTTAGAGCGAGTTCTTTAACTCGGGTGTAATCGTTTACATAGTCAGCTACGTGTTCATCAAATCGATTGGTCACTTTAAGAATTTTGTATTTCTTCACTCCTGTTCGAGATTCTTCAATGAGTGGAGTAGAAATTTCGTTGTCTTTCAGTTTTTGAACTTGACTGTAAAAAACCGGATCCATTTTGGTAAGCTCAAATCGTGTATCGCCTGTAGAGGGATTGATTAAAACGCCTCCGTTGGCACGCGTTTCTTTTTCGTCTGAAAAAGAGCGCGCCGCTTCCTCAAAAGTAAGTTCATTATCGACTATTCGATCACGAATCTTTTGGATCTTTTCTTTGGCCTCTTTGAGCGCCTGCGAGGTAACTTCGGGAATCATTAGGATGTGGCGAACATCGACTTCCTGTCCTCTAATTTTGTCAACCATTACAATATGCCATCCAAAATCGGTTTTGAAAGGGTCTGAAATCTCACCTTCTTGTAAGCGAAAAGCCGCATCGCGAAATTCTTTGACCATTTGAGGGCGTTTTCTGTAAAGCGTGTATTTTCCACCTCGGGATCGTGAACCAGGATCTTGAGAGTACAAAATGGCTTTGGTCGAAAAGCTTGATCCATTTTCAAGCACATCGATTCGAATGGATTCGAGTTGCTTTATAATTTTATCGGTAGCTTCTTGGGTAACTTTTGGCTCAATGACAATTTGAGCGACTTCCAATTCTGCACCAAAAACAGGACGTTCATCGACAGGGATGTTGTTAAAGAATTGACGAACTTCTTCGGGGGTAAGTTCTACCTCCTCAACGACTTTGGCTTGCATTTTTTGAGCAAGCTGTTGGGTTTTATTGATTTCAAAAAGTTCGTCACGAAAAGATTGTTCGTCTTTTTTGTTGTAGAATTCAAGCACTTTATCAACACTTCCTAACTGTTGAACAAAATAATCGATTGTTTGATCTACGTAAGAATCAATATCCTGTTTGGAAACCTCCAAGCTATCCTGTTCTGCATGGTGAGCATAGAGTTTATCTTCCATTAATTTTCCTAGCAAGCTACACCTTTCGATGTCCTTAACTGAAACGCCCTGTGATTGAAGATCAATGAGTGTCTTGTCAATATCCGATTCCAAAATAACATAATCGCCAACCACTGCAGCAACTCCATCAACTTTGAGTCGTTGAGTTGAGGGTGAATGGGTTTGCAAACTGTCTTGGGCAGATCCAACAAAAAGAAAAAAGGCGAAAAAAAAGGATGCGAAGTATTTATTCATTGAGATTGTAAATTTCAAATTCGTTTTTCCGAAGGGCATCTTGTAATATTTCATTATTAAAGTTTCTACTAAATTCTACTTTTCTCTTGTTAGTAAGAATTTGTTTAATGGTAGGTTTTACATATTCCAGCGGAGCTGTGTCACCTCGCTCCAGTTTTTCATTAATATGGACCAAATATACTTCTAATGAATCTTCCAAACGTTGGAATTTAGATTTTTTTAAGAAGTTGTTGTAATCGTTCTTTGAGAGGGGTGAAATCTTGTTTAAAAACTTTTGAGACTGAACCCATATAGAGTCGTTAAGCAAAAAAGAAGAAAACTGAAGCGCAATAGAGTCTATAAAAACAATGTCTTTTTCAGAAAATCTTCGAAATCGCTTTACAATTTCTCGCATGTTATAATTTTCTTTAAAAATCCTAATATACCTACCTTTTAACAAAGGTTCATTGAGTTTGAAATTCCTTTTGTTGAGTTCGTAATACTCTAAAATCTCTTCTTGAGAAATGAGTGTGTCAATTTTGGTTTTAACTAATTTTTCCTTGTAGGTTTTTGTATACAGATCTGTTTTGTATGATTGAACCAATATGTTCAATCTTTTAATCTCTGCTTCCCTTAAGTTTACATAAGCATTGCTTAACAACAATTGTTTGGTTGCCCAATTTTTAATAAGGTTGTTTACAACCAAAAGGCTGTCGTTAACGTTTTGAAAACTAGATATACTGCCCTGAATATCTTCCAAAAAAAGGTATTCATTTTGCACCCGAGCAATGGCTTTGGAAGGCTTCCCTTGAGATAGGGTACACCCCAGCATCAATAGTCCCAAACCCAAAACAATAAGCAACGATTTAGACTTCATATGAGATTAGCGGGAATAATTAGGAGATTCTTTAGTGATCGTCACGTTGTGAGGATGACTTTCTTGAATTCCCGAAGAAGTGATTCGAATGAATGAAGCACTTTGCTTGAGAGTTTCGATGTCTTTTGCTCCGCAATATCCCATACCAGCTCGAAGTCCGCCAATAAACTGGTGTATGCTTTCAAACAACTCACCTTTGTATGGAACACGCCCAACAATACCTTCTGGAACAAGTTTTTTGATATCCGCTTCAACGTCCTGGAAATAACGATCTTTACTTCCTTGTTTCATGGCTTCTACTGAACCCATTCCACGATAAGTTTTGAATTTTCTACCTTCAAAAATAATCGTTTCACCTGGAGATTCTTTAGTACCTGCCAACAACGATCCTAGCATTACAGAATCAGCACCTGCAGCTATGGCTTTGGGAATGTCGCCAGTATATCGTATTCCTCCATCAGCAATTAGCGGAACTCCTGTTCCTTTGAGTGCTTTGGCTACCTCTAAAATAGCTGAAAACTGAGGATAGCCAACTCCGGCAACAATTCGTGTTGTACAGATAGACCCTGGACCAATTCCCACTTTGACAGCATCAGCTCCAGCATTCACCAAATAGGTTGCCGCTTCGGCCGTTGCAATATTTCCGACCACCACATCGAGATCTGAAAATGAGGATTTGATTGACTTTAAAACACCCACTACTCCTTGTGTATGTCCGTGGGCGGTATCTATTACGACTGCATCCACCCCTGCATTAACTAGAGCTTCGCAGCGGTCAACCGCATCGGCAGTGACACCAATAGCGGCAGCAACTCTTAGTCGACCGTATTGGTCTTTATTGGCGATGGGTTTTTGAGTTAGTTTGGTGATATCTCGAAAAGTAATCAACCCAATTAATTCGTTGTCTTTAGATACTACTGGTAATTTTTCAATTTTGTGTAATTGCAGAATTTCTTCAGCTTCACTCATTGAAGTACCCTCAGACGCTGTGATTAGGTTTTCAGAAGTCATGACCTCGCTAACCGAACGCTCATTGTTTTTTTCAAAACGCAAATCTCGGTTGGTTAAAATTCCTATCAATTTGCCTTGATCATCGACAATGGGGATTCCACCAATTCGATACTCAGTCATGCATTTTTTGGCGTCAGCTACTTTGGCTGTTTTTGGAAGCGTAACGGGGTCAATAATCATTCCAGATTCTGCACGTTTTACCTTGCGAACCTTTTCGGCTTGTTCATCGATGGTCATATTTTTGTGAAGAACTCCAATACCCCCTTCTTGCGCCATGGCAATAGCCATTTTGCTTTCGGTTACCGTATCCATGGCCGCAGAGGCAATAGGAACGTTTAACGAAATATTCCGAGTGAATTTGGACTGGATGCTGACATCTCTAGGTAAAACTTCAGAGTATGCAGGAACGAGTAAAACATCATCGTAAGTGAGTCCAGTTCCAATAACTTTATTTTGTTGAGCTTGCATAGCAATTAGTAATTAATTGCAAGCAAATATAAGGAAAATTTAGCCGTTACAAGGGCTTTTTTGAAAGATATAATTCTTTGAAAATCAATAAGGTAGCGATAATAAATGTAGCCGTCATCAATGTTCCTGAAAAAACAACTACATAAGCAAACCATTCTACTCCGTACCAAATCATGTAAATTCCTCCAAAAGTAACCAAGACAGAAGCAAAAGGTTCAATCATCAAAAATTGTTTCCATTTTTTGGAAATGGAAGTTATCGCTAAAAGTCCTCCCATGAAAAAAAAGATGAAAGACATGGACAAAATATGCGTATGTACAATCGTAAGCATTTCGCGTTGACTCTTTTTGAATTTCATGACAGGGGCATCTTCTATTTCCTCATTACCGTTGTAGTTTTCAACAACTCCATCAGGTGTTGTGCTTTCGGTTTGTCCTACAAATGTGAGTCCTGAAAAAAAGCCTACATTGAGCACCACCAAAAAAGCTGCGATAAAGTTTTTTACTTCGGAAGGTAGCTCCCTTATGGGAGTTAAAAAATGCATCATAATTCCCTTAAATTTTTTGTTGGAGTCGCAGTTGATATAACGATTGGTTCAAAACATTAATGGCTCTGGTCATGGATGTAACCGAAATCGTTGCACCCGATATAGCGGCAATATTTTGCTGCAACAAAAACGAAGTTTCTACCGATTTTCCTTCGAACTGACGCAGCCAACGTTTGCTGCCAATTTCCCCTCCGTAATCTTCTCGATATACAAGGACTTTTGCTTTTTGGATAATCAAATTAGCATTAAACAAAACTAGATATTCAAAGGTATCTGTTTTGCTCGGTGCGTTTCCGACATAGGCATAGCCTATCAACTTTTGATCTTGTAAAACCTCAAAAAAACGATTTTGGGAAAAATCTGAGACTACCAAATCCGAGCTTTCAAAAACAAGTGGATTGAGTGTAAAAGTTTCGGTTTTAAAGGTTTTATTAATTTCTTTCTTAACCTTTTTCTGAATGTTTTTAGGCAATGAAAATGCACTGCAAAATAGAGCAGTTACTAAAATACCAGCAAAAAGTTTGAAGTGCATTTTCATATTGCAAAAGTAATCAGTTGAACGTTAGAACCAAAATCCTAAGCCAACATTAAATTGTTTGGCATCATCACTGCCATCAAGTGCAGTAGCCTTATTTTGGTAATCGATCTTAAAAACCGCACCAGGAGCTATATGATACGACACTCCTGTAGTCCATTCCGAACGGTGAAAAGTATCATTTTCTGTAATTCCATCGACCTCAGCATGGGTGTCAAAATTTTCATATCGAACAAATAGGTCCAACTTTTGACGGTGAGCAACCGGAAGTACGTTGTAAGCCACTTCTGCATAGTAGCCGGACATGGCCGAACCTAAGTCCGCTCCAGTCAGGTCGTTGTAGGCTTTTGTATCGTCAAGCGAGGTGTAGATATATTGTCCTCTAGCAGAAAATTGTTGTTTCACGTACCGGGCATCAAATCCAAGCATTGACACTCCGATATCAGCACCTTTGGGCGCATCGTCTGGCGCTTGGGTTCTACCCGTATAAGAAGCCAATCCCAATCGCAAACCTGGAATTCCGTAGTATTCTACTTTGGCAGCAAAGTTGAAATCAGATACTGTGGATTCTGCTCCTTTTTGACGACCGGAACGCAATCCGTTGGATCCTTTTAAAATTCCTTTATCTGTGTAGGAAGAAAATCCGTTCATAATGTATGCTTGGTAGCGAATAGAAGCGGAATTGATCCGTCCTGAAACTCCAAAACCAATTTCACGCCATGTGGTTGGAATCACTTTGTTGTCCAAACTTGGGCGCTCAACTCCGTTGTAGGTTGTAGGTTCGTGGTATTCATTAATGATTCCCATTGGGACCAACATCAATCCACCGCGAAGATTGAAATTATCTGTAAGGCTGTAGTTGATAAAAGCCTGCTCTACATATACCTCTTTTACATGTTCAAATTCGATTTCGGTAACCATTTGCACACGATCGTCAAATTTGTATCCAAAAAGGATTACCAAACGCTGAACATCGAGCTCTCCGTTTTTGCCAGAAGGCTGATTGTATGTGATTTCTCCGTATCCACCAATGGTCAGTCCTTTTTGGACGCCGTCTAAAACCGAAATTATTTTTTGGTTTCCATTTAACTGCAAAGTGTCTTGTCCGAAGAAACTCAAAGAGGGCATCAGAAAACAAGCAATTAACAAGTTTTTGAGTGTAATTTTGTTAGTCATGATGTCTTTATTTAGAATTAGTTTAAATTAAAATATGGCGCAAATATATACTCCGAAATCGAAATACACAAACTTATTTAGAATTAATTTAAATAAAGAAAAGGTGTTTTATACAAACTGAGAAAAAATATCAGTAGCCTTGTTGTAAGCGGCCTCAAAATGAAGCGGGTTTAGGGCGATGGGAATGTTTTTGGAGGTACAAAAAGAAAGGAGTTTTTCGGTAGGCATGTTGCCGATCAGATCGTCTTTAGCCATCGGGCAGCCTCCGTAGCCTTGAATGGCGCCGTCAAAACGACGGCAACCCGAATCATAAGCAGCAGTGATTTTTTCCAACCAATGATTTGGGTGGGTATGAAAATGCGCGCCAAACTCAATATCGGGATAGGCGGGAATAAGGTGAGAAAAAAGAAATCGAATGGCATCGGGTTGGGCAGTGCCGATGGTGTCGGACAAGGAAATAATTTGAATTCCGAGCTTGGAAAGGGTCGCCGTCCACTCCCCGACTATTTCGGTACTCCACGGATCTCCGTATGGATTTCCAAAACCCATGGACAGATACACCACCACTTGTTTTTGATGAGAATGCGCCACATCAACAATCTGTTGCAATACCGTAACCGACTCTGAAATGGTTTTGTGGGTGTTCCGCATTTGAAAGTTTTCGGAAATGGAAAAAGGAAATCCCAAATAAGTGATTTCTGGAAATTGACAGGCAGCTTGTGCTCCGCGCAGATTGGCTACTATGGTAAGCAATTGCGTTGTGGTTTTGGAAAGGTCGAGCCCTTGGATGACTGCTGCGGTGTCTTTCATTTGAGGTATAGCTTTGGGCGAAACAAAACTACCAACGTCCAAGGTGTCAAATCCAACTTCCAATAACGACTGATAATAGGCGATTTTGCGAGCTGTAGGCACCCACTTTTTGATACCTTGCAGGGCATCACGGGGACATTCTATGATTTTGAGCGGTGTCATTTTTCAAAGGTACAAAATCCTTTTAGGGTGAAAGAGGTTGTATACCAACTCCTAAAAAAGGTTGTTGTAGTTTGTATATTTTACTTAGCAGTAGAAACGCTCCAAAAACGATTCTACAATTTCTAAAGACCTACATTTTCAGTTCTGTTTTATAGATTTTACAAACATTGATTTTTTGGATGCAGTTGCTTCAAATATTTACCCCATTGGGGTGGCTATCAGAACAGGTTCGGATATACAGGAGTTGGATTACATTCAGCCTTTGGCTGACCAAAGTTGCTCCATCCCGAATACTCGGGATTCCCGCCCCTTTGGAAATGGAATCCAACAAAACCCCAGATGAAACAGTCGTGCATCGCCTCATTGAAAAAAGAGCGTAAGCAAAACAAAAATATGTGTTGGGATTTTGTTATCAAAAACGGGTAGCCATTTACCAAAGATGCCTTATTTTTGTAGCGAAAAAGAAAACAATATGACGGCATCACAAACTTTAGAGGCTCAAATAGAGCCTTTGAAATCACAATTAATTTCACATCCATTATACAGTACGCTCACAAACAAAAAGTCCATTCAATTGTTT
Organism: Flavobacteriaceae bacterium; assembly: GCA_029243385.1. GTDB lineage: Bacteria > Bacteroidota > Bacteroidia > Flavobacteriales > Flavobacteriaceae > JAQWSC01. The sequence goes on from JAQWSC010000001.1 coordinate 44,382, forward strand.
ATGGAAACCCACATTTTTGCGGTTTGGGACTTTATGTCGCTTGTGAAAGCCTTGCAACAACACCTCACTTGCACCACTACCCCTTGGATACCTGTTGGGAGTCCAAGCACCCGACGATTGATCAATGAAATTGTGTTGGGTGAAGAAAGTGACGTAGATCAACACCAGCAGCCTGCCAGTCATTTTGAACTTTATACAGATGCTTTGGAAGCCCTTGGTGGAAACACAAATGCACTTCATCAATTGGTTGAAAATATTCGCGCGGGCGCTTCATATCAAGCTGCGTCCGAACAGCTCGATATTCCTGTTGCTGCCAAAACTTTTATGGATTTTACCTTTGAAATAATTGAAACAGGCCAGCCGCATTTGATCGCCGCTGTTTTTACTTTTGGTCGCGAAGATTTGATTCCCGATATGTTTATTGAAATCGTTCAAAAACTTGCCCAAGAAAACACCACCGATTTTGTTGCGTTGCTCTATTATTTAGAACGTCATATCGAAGTTGACAGTGAAGAACACGGCCCTATGGCACTTCAAATGATTAACGAACTCTGTGGCGACGATTCTCAGAAATGGGAAGCCTGCATCGAAGTTTCCCAACAAGCACTTTATCACCGTATTGCTCTATGGGATAGCATCTATCAATCTTTATAGCAATTTTGTTTATTGTTAGGGTTTGAGTACTTTTATGAAAAACAAAAAATCATGAAAAAATTACTTTTAGCCCCGCTTTTTATTTCCATGGTGTGTTGTGCTCAACCCAACCTTACGCAACAAGACTTTGCAAATACCATTGACGCTGCCGAGCTCAGAGTCCTTTTGTACACCTATGCTTCCGATGAATTTGAAGGAAGAGAAATGGGTACTGCTGGAGAAGAAAAAGCCGTACAGTTTTTAAGAGATCAATACAAGGCATTGGGTATTGCTTCTGGAACCAAAGACGGATCTTATTTTCAGCCCATGACATTGGATGTTCGAGGTAAAAATGTAGCTTCTAAAAATGTACTGGCTTTTATTGAAGGTAGCGAAAAACCCGAAGAGGTGTTGGTAATTTCAGCACATTTGGATCACGAAGGTGTTAAAAACGGAAAAATATACAACGGCGCGGATGATGACGGATCCGGAACGGTAGCCATGTTGGAAATTGCCGAAGCGTTTCAGCTTGCGGTTGCCTCGGGTCAAGGTCCTAAGCGATCTATCCTTTTCCTTCATGTATCTGGAGAGGAAAAAGGGCTATTAGGGTCTAAGTACTACACCGACAATCCGGTTTATTCGCTTGAGAATACGGTGTCCAACCTTAATATTGACATGATTGGAAGAACCGATCCCAAGCGAAAAGGAAATCGAGATTATATTTACTTGATTGGCTCTGACAAACTGAGCCAAGACTTACACGATCTTTCGGAGGAAGCCAACAAAAATTTTACCAACCTCACATTGGATTACACATTTAATGCGGATGACGACCCCAATCGATTCTATTACCGTAGCGATCATTACAATTTTGCAAAAAACAACATACCCGTTATTTTTTACTTTAACGGAACACACGATGATTATCACCAACCAACAGATACGCCCGAAAAAATTCAGTACGATTTGCTCGAACAACGCGCTCAATTAATTTTCCATACCGCCTGGGAAATTGCCAATCGTGACCAACGGGTTGTTTTGGACTAATCACTGGTATCATACAAACAAAAAAAGCCTTCTCAATGAGAAGGCTTTTTTTTGGGTGGAAGACGGGATTCGAACCCGCGACCCTTGGTACCACAAACCAATGCTCTAACCAACTGAGCTACAACCACCGTTTTAGCGAATGCAAATGTAATGGATTTCGCAATTGTTGCAAAGAAAAAAAAGAAACTTTAGCGATTTTTTAAAGCAAGGATTCCAAACGATTTATCCCAATCATTTTTTGAGTCGTAAAACCTTCGGCGTGATCGACTCCAATCAGCCGCCCCAAGTCTGCCGCCCTATGCGATACATTGTCTAAAAATCCTTGAGCACTAATGGGTGTTTCGGGCTCGTTGCTATTGGGATCATAAAACTGCGAACCATACGCCAAAATAGCGTTCATTTTTTGATTCATAAAACCGGAAACATCTACCACAAAATCGGGCGTATCATTGTTCCATTGCATGTAGTGATACACTTGCTTCGGACGCCATGCTTTGAGAGTGTCTGTTTTGATTTTCACCAATCCACTCAAAAAACACGCATCTGCTACCAATGAAGCACCGCGACCGTGATCGATATGTCGATCGTGTTGCGCATTACACAACACAATATCGGGCTGAAAAGTTCGAATACATTCAATGATCTCAAGCTGATGCTCTTCATCATTTTTAAAAAACCCATCTCTAAAACCCAAATTCTTTCGAACAGAAACTCCCAATATCTCAGCAGCCTTAGCCGCCTCTTGATCCCTAATTTCAGCCGATCCACGGGTTCCTAACTCACCTCGGGTTAGGTCAATTATTCCCACTTTTTTTCCTAAAGAAACTTCTTTGGCAATCAAAGCACCGCATCCCAACTCTACGTCATCGGGATGGGCGCCAAAAGCTACTATATCTAATTTCATCCATTTTATTTAGACAATAAAAGTATTAAAAGAATATCACTCTAGAAAAAATACCATAAAGCAAGTCTTGAAGCTGCTGAATAATTATCTTTGTCAAAACCAATAACAGCATGCTTAAAGCAGTACTTTTTGATATGGACGGCGTCATTGTAGATACCGAACCACTCCATCACAAGGCCTACAAAATGATGTTCGATGAAGTAGGAATTGATGTTTCAGACACAATGTATCGAGGTTTTACTGGGCAGTCAACCAAAGAGATTTGTCGTTTTCTTTGCAAACACTTCCAACTGAATCAATCTCCTGAAACCTTGGTGCAAATCAAGCGAACAAATTTTACTCGCTTGTTTTTTGAAGACGATACATTGACACTTTTGAAAGGCGTTGAAGACTCAATTAAAGACTATCACAAAAACGGCCTTACATTGGTTGTGGCATCTTCTGCATCCATGTTTACCATTAATAATGTAATGGAACGGTTTCAACTGAATCCCTATTTTAAAGACAAACTGAGCGGCGCAGACCTAAAAGCGTCCAAACCACATCCAGAAATATTTACAAAAGCAGCGGCAGCAGCAGGTTACCAGGCATCAGAATGTATTGTTATTGAAGATTCAACCAACGGAATCATTGCTGCTAAAGATGCAAACATATATTGTATTGCATACAAAAGCGAACATTCAAAAGATCAAGACTATTCACGCGCCAATCAATTGGTATCTGACTACAAATCCATAAAATTTGATAAAATAAAGACGATTCTTAACTAGCTCCTAAGTGCTTTAATACACGGGATGAATTAGGATTTGATCCAATCAATAATACTTTGATCATCGGGAAGCACTCGAGGACCAACCACACGGATCAATTTACCGTTTTCGTCTATCAGGTATTTTTGGAAATTCCATTTAACCTTAGAATCGATCACGCCGTTTTGTTCTTTCTTTGTTAGAAACGCATATAGAGGATGTATTTTTCGCCCTTTGACCGATATTTTACTCATCATCGGGAAAGTAACTCCATAATTTTTTTCACAAAAGGCTCCGATTTCTTCATCCGAACCGGGTTCTTGCCACAAAAAATTGTTGGCAGGAAAACCGATAATCTCAAAGTTATCACAATTGTACTGGTCGTACAGTTCCTGCAAATTTTGGTATTGAGGAGTCAATCCACATTTGGATGCCGTGTTGACTATCATCACCTTTTTTCCTTTCAGTGAAGCCATATCAAACGGTTCTCCAGAAATATCAGTTACTGTAAATTGATGAATACTTTGTGACATAGAATGTGATTTTTGAGCATAAGTTACAATAAAGCTCATTAGCAAGAGAAAACTACTGATGTTTTTGAATCGGGTCATCCTACAAAGGTATCAAATTCTTTTTGGTAACGCTTCTATACAATTTCTGCACTCAATCCTGCAGCTAATAGTTTTAGACACATCGGCTCAAGCTCGTCGTAAGAACCTGATTTTACCGCACATTTCCCTTTATAATGAACTATTAGTGAGCATTGTTCCGCTTGTTCGGGTGTATGTCCACAAACCACAATAAGGGTTTGAATGACATGCTCGAAGGTGTTCACCTCATCGTTGTAGAGGATGATTTCATGTTCAAATTCTGATTCCGTTTCGACTAGAAGTTCTTCGGACACTTCCTCTTCTGGTGTCGCACTGTTAGGATAAGTCGAATGTTTTAGAAAACAATTATTGATAAACAAAACACTTTATTATTTAGAATTTATGACCTTACTAAAGTACAAATTTTGCAGCAATCCATTTCTCTTTTTGTAGATGTGAATCGAAAGTAAGTCCATTTTCAGTGCACTTCTGCACAATCAATGGCAAATCTTCTTCATAAAAACCACTAAGAAACAAAATTCCAGGTGCTTGCAGCGCGCTAGTGTATGTTGGGATGTCTTGTAACAAAATATTACGATTGATATTCGCTAAAATTACATCGTATTTTTTATTTGTTAGCAAACTTGCGTCACCCAGCAAAGGAGTAATATTTTTACAGCGGTTGCGCTCAATATTTTCGGTGGCATTTTCAAAACACCACGCATCAATATCTATGGCCTCGAGTTGGATGGCGCCCTGTTTTTCTGCCAAAATAGCCAAAACTCCTGTTCCGCTACCCATGTCCAAAACTGTTTTTAGAGAAAAGTCTTCTTTTAAAACAAATTGAATCATCATATGGGTTGTTTCATGATGGCCGGTTCCAAAACTCATTTTGGGTTCAATCACTATATCCATTTTTGTTGAAGCAGGTTGGTGAAACGGAGCACGAACCGTGCACACATCATCCACTACGATGGCTTGAAAATTGGATTCCCAAGTTTCGTTCCAGTTTTCAGGTGCAATTTCATCAACAGATGTTAATGACAAGCTATCTTTTTGAAGAGAGCTTATTTCTTTTAACAGTCCTTGATTCCAATCGTCTTTGGCTATGTAGGCTTGAACACCATTTTGAGTTTCCTCAAAACTTTCAAATCCAACTGCGCCCAATTCAGCAATCAGAATATCGGTGTCGTCTTGAGAAGAAGACATCGAAAAACTACACTGTATATAGGATTTAGACATTTATTTATTGGCTGTGACAATTGCATTGAAGTCGTCTGCATTAAGAGCCGCTCCACCTATCAAACCGCCGTCAACGTCTGCTTTACCAAAAATTTCTTCTGCATTGGCAGGTTTTACGCTTCCACCATATAAAATAGAAACTTCTTGAGCCAAAGCGTCGTCGTAAGCAGCGGCTAAGGTTGTTCGAATAAAGGCGTGCATTTCTTGGGCTTGTTCTGGCGAAGCCGTTTCTCCGGTTCCGATTGCCCAAACAGGTTCGTATGCCAATACAATATTGTTCCAAGCCGAAGAAGGCAGTGTGAAAAGTGCGTTTTTTAGTTGCGATGCGACCAATTCGAAATGTTTTTCAGACTGACGATCTGCAAGCTCTTCTCCAAAACAAAACACAACACGAAGTCCATTGTCTAAAGCAGCTTTTGTTTTTTCAGCAAGAATAGCGTCCGTTTCCCCAAAATAAGCCCTACGTTCTGAATGACCAATAATAACGGTTTCAACACCAATATCTTTGAGCATAGCAGCAGAAATTTCTCCAGTATATGCACCGCTTTCTGCTTGATGCATATTTTGCGCGATTACTTCAATGTGTGAATCATTGGTTTGCTGAACAGCAGCATGAAGGTTTACAAATGTAGGTGCAATCATGACTTCTACATCAGAAGGATTTAATTGGTTTTTAAGAGCGTCTATTAACCCCTTTGTTTCAGACGCGGTTTTGTTCATTTTCCAGTTTCCGGCAACAATTTTTTTTCTCATGCTTTGATTTAAAAGTGATTTAATTTTTAATTTACTCGAACTTTTGGATCGAGCCATCCGTATAATAAGTCGACAAAGATATTAATCAAAATGAAAAGAGAGGCAATAACTAACACTGAACCCATCAAAACAGGAACATCTAGGGTGTTAAGTGCCCCAACAATTTCTTTTCCAAGACCGTTCCAGCCAAAAATATACTCCACAAAAACCGCTCCTGCCAATAGGCTTGAAAACCAACCTGAAACAGCCGTTAATACGGGATTTAAAGCGTTTTTAAGAGCGTGTCTTAGTACTACTTGTGATTTGGACAACCCTTTAGAATAGGCTGTTCGTATATAATCCAACTGCAATACATCCAACAACGAATTTCGCATCAATTGGGTAACTACTGCAATAGGGCGAATCCCCAAAACTACTGAAGGGAGAATCAAATTTCGCCATTGTATGTGAAAGCGTTCTCCAAAATCATCCAATTCATACAAACTTCCGGTCATATTCAAATGCGTGTATTCTTTTAGTACAAACCCAAAAAACCACGAGAACAATATCGCACTAAAAAAAGAGGGAACACTCATTCCCATGGTACTTAGTAATTGAATCATCCGATCAAACCACCCTTCTTTATTTAGAGCAGACACTATTCCCAAACCAATTCCAATCAACAGAGCTATAAGAATAGAACTCAAGGCAAGAACAACGGTGTTGGGAAGTGTATTGGATATAATTTCAGAAACGCTGACGCCATTCTTTTGATAAGATTCTCTCAAATACGGTTGTTTAATTACCCAATGATAGCTTCCCCACGAAAAAAGAGGGAACGCACTGTATTTTTGAGGTGCTAAAAAAGTAAAATCTTGTTCGTTTAGAGAGTGAATCGAAAAGGGAGACAAATCATTGACATAATAGGCATATTGATGAAGTATCGGTCGATCAAAGCCATATTTTGTTTTGATAACTGCTAACTGCTCCGAGTTTTCATTTTGATCAAGCATCATTTGCGCGGGATCTCCTGGCAAAACTGTAAACAAGAAAAAAACTACCGAAGCCACACCCCATAGAGTAAGCAACACATAGCTTGTTTTTTTAAGAAGATAAATCATTCTTCAAAGGTTGATGGGTTTTGCTGTTGGACTTTTGAACCTTTCCAAAGTTTATTCTTTGAAAATGTTCATATCGTTCCAATGTAATTTTTGTTGTATTACACCCCTTTCAATTACGACTATTCCAGGATTGGAACGAATGATTGTTTTGAGTGCTGTTTCGTCACAGAAATAAAAAGGGAAATCCAATGCCGATTCCCAATCCATCGCTTCTTCGGGTCCTGAAGCCGTGGCGCCGGCAACAAGATAGCCATAAGATCGTGCTTTCTCAATTAAATTTTTCAAAGACTCCAAGCTATCAAACTCAAAATTGCTTAGGTTATAAGCTACAATCAACAGAAGTTTTTCTTCACTTAAAAGTTCTTGTGTAAAATCTTGCCCGTTTTGCTCCAAACTAAAGTCATGGATAGGCGGTTCGTATCCTTGAGAAATGGTTTTGGTAGCCACCGAAAGTAACGAACCTGCCACATCGGGGTATTTTCCCATAGTTGTAACTGTTACTTCTTTTCCATTTTGATCAAACAGCCATTGATATTCCACCACGGGTTGGGGCGCATCTTCAGGGTAGCTCATGGCTTCTGGAATGTTCGTTCCTACTTTATAAGCACGAAAATCCCACGCTGGTAAATGATTCAATACATGAATGCCAAAATACACAGACCCTAATAGAACGATTGACAAAATAGCCATAAGGGGTTTTGAAGAAAAAACAGGTCTAACCCAATGCTTGTTTTGAATTAAAAAAACAATCAATAGTAGCAATATGATGTCTTTGGTAAACGATTCCCAAGGAGTAAGCGGAATGGCGTCTCCAAAACAACCGCAATCGGTCACTTTGTTGAAATATGCTGAATAGAAAGTAAGAAACGTGAACAAAACAATCATCGCCAATAAACTCCACAGCACGGCTTTAGTTTGATACCCTAAGAGCAAAGCTACACCCAAAACTACTTCAACAATCACCAAGATGATAGCTAATAACAGTGCGTAAGGGATAATAAACTCTAAATTGAGAATTTGAGGGTCAGCATATTCTTGGAGTTTATACGAAAACCCCAACGGATCGTTGAGCTTTATAAGTCCACTAAAAATAAATAGGACTCCAACAAAAATCCGAGCAAATTGTGTTAAAATAAGGGAAATTGACATTTTTATTTCTTATTTTGAAGGTGGATAAGTGCAAACACAGCATAATTAATCATATCTTGATAATTGGCATCAATTCCTTCACTGACCAGTGTTTTTCCTTCGTTATTTTCAATTTGCTTGACACGAAGTAATTTTTGAAGAATCAAATCAGTAAGTGAACTTACTCGCATATCTCGCCAAGCTTCACCGTAATCGTGGTTTTTGTTTTCCATCAATTGTTTAGTGACCTCAACGTGTTTGTTGTACAATGCTACCGCTTGATCGAGTGACAAATCGGGTTGCTCAACAATGCCTTTTTCGATTTGAATAAGCGCCATCACAGAATAATTAATAATTCCTATAAATTCAGATACTTCTCCCTCGTTTACCTTTCGAACCTCATTTTGTTGCAAACTTCGTATTCGTTGGGCTTTTATAAATATTTGATCGGTCAGTGAAGAAAGCCTTAAGATACGCCATGCGCTTCCGTAATCTTTCATTTTTTTACTAAATAAAGAACGACATTGTTCAATGACTTGATCGTATTGTTGAGAAGTATGATGCATGAATTACAATCTATTTTGCGTAAATTTCGGGCAAATTTTTGAAATGGAATCCCCATTTTTGTAAAAAATTTACAAAGATTATCAACTGATTTGTATTTGAATTATGATTATTCACTGTAATAGCACTCATGTAGATTGTAAAAACCCAAAAATCATGGGGATTCTGAATGTCACTCCTGACTCATTTTATGATGGGGGAAAATTCAATGATCCTACACAGATAGTTTATCAAGTTCAAAGCATGTTGGACCATGGCGCCACATTTATTGATGTTGGAGGGTATAGTTCTCGACCGGGTGCCGATACTGTTTCGGAAAAAGAGGAGTTGAATCGAGTGATTCCAGTGATTAAACTTATTGTAGAAAATTTTCCAAAAACTCTTATTTCCATTGATACATTTCGAAGTCGAGTTGCCTACAAAGCTGTCGAATCGGGAGCTTGTATTGTAAACGATATCTCAGCAGGAAATATCGATGATGCAATGATGCATACTGTTGCCGAAATGAAAGTGCCTTATATTATGATGCATATGCAAGGAACTCCTCAAACTATGCAAGTCCAGCCAGAATACAAACAAATTGTTTCAGAAATTGTCGCTTTTTTTGAAAAAAAACTTGAAAAGGCTACCTCTCTAGGTATTGAGGAGATGGTAATTGATCCTGGGTTTGGGTTTGGCAAAACCGTAACTCACAATTACGAAATTCTTCAAAATCTATCCGAGCTTGTTGCTATTGGCGCTCCTGTTTTGGCCGGTATTTCAAGAAAGTCCATGATTTACAAACCTTTAAACACAACACCCGAAAAAGCTTTGAACGGCACTACGGCATTGAATATGGCAGCATTGATGAACGGAGCCCGCATTCTGCGAGTTCACGATGTTAAGGAAGCGAAAGAAACAATCACACTCTTCAATAAGCTTCAATCGTCATAGCCATTTTTTTTATGTATTTTTAGAAAAAATTTACCGTTGGGAAAATTCGACTTTTTAGAGCTAAGCATTATCGACATTATCGATGTGGTGTTGGTTGCCATCCTTCTTTATTACGTTTACCGACTTGTAAGAGGCACTGCAGCCATTAAAATTTTTATTGGAATTGTCATTATCTACTTAATTTGGAAATTGACAGATGCGCTGAACATGGACGTGTTGAGTAATATCCTCGGTAAGTTTATCAGTGTAGGGGTTTTTGCGCTAATTGTTGTTTTTCAACAAGAAATCCGCAAATTTTTACTCCTTCTCGGTTCTCCCAAACTGTCCAATCGTAAAAGTGTGGTACGTTATTTGAATTTTTTCAAAGGGAGTTCCATGGCTTTGGAAGTTGATAGCGACATGCTTATTGATGCTTGTAATACTTTGGGACAAAATAAAACCGGAGCGCTTATTATTTTGGAGCGTAACAACGACCTTGACTTTGTAAAAGGTTCTGGAGATCCTGTATCGTTAAAAGCTTCAATCCCTGTCATTGAAAGTATTTTCTTTAAAAACAGTCCGTTACACGATGGTGCTATTATCATTGAAGGAGACACCATTACGGCTACTCGAGTGGTGCTTCCTGTATCTGATAACAAACAAATTCCAGCTCGTTTTGGACTAAGACATCGTGCGGCTATCGGAATTACCGAAAAAACAGATGCTTTAGCGTTGGTGGTTTCGGAAGAAACAGGAGGGATTTCTTATATCAAAAATGGAGAGTTTTCGTATTTTAAAGATCATGATGCTCTAAAAAAAATCCTGGCGGAAGATTTGTCTTAGGCAACCGACTCTTCTTTTAAAAACTGGACTTCGTACAGCTTTTTATACAAGCCATCTTTTACTTGCAACAATTGCTCATGAGTACCTGTTTCAACAATTTTTCCTTTGTCCAAAACAATAATTTTGTCAGCATTTTGAACGGTTACCAATCGATGTGCGATGATTACAGAAGTTTTTCCTTCTGTAATCTTATTCATTGCACTTTGAATTAATTCTTCGGAATTGGTGTCAATTGAAGAAGTGGCTTCATCCAAAACCAACAAAGCAGGATGGCTAACATAGGCTCGTAAAAAAGCAATTAATTGACGTTGTCCAGATGAAAGCATAATACCTCTTTCTTTGACGTTGTAGTCATATCCTCCAGGCAAACTCATTATAAATTCATGAACCCCAATACGTTTTGCTGCATCAATCACTTGAGCCTTAGTAATGGATTCGTCCCAAAGAGTGATATTATTTAAAATGGTGTCGGCAAACAAAAACACATCTTGCAACACAACAGCCATTTGTGAGCGTAAAAAAGACAACTCATAGGAAGAAATTGGCGCATTGTCTAGATAGATATTTCCTGAATTTATTTCATAAAAACGATTCAACACGTTGATAAGAGTTGTTTTGCCTGATCCCGTAGCTCCAACAATGGCTAGAGTTTGTCCAGGGGCTACTTCAAATGATATTTTTTTCAATACCGGCTCATCGGATTTGTATGAAAATTCTACATTGTCAAACCTAAGGTGTCCTTTGATTTCTTTGGGTTGATTCTCTCCCTGATTGGCAATAATGCTTTGAGTGTCCAAAATAGTAAATACACGATTGGCAGCAATCATTCCCATTTGAAGAGTATTGAATTTATCCGCTATTTGACGGAGCGGACGAAACAACATTTGCGACATCTGGATAAACAAAAATATGGTTCCTAACGAAATATCGGTAGTCTGAGCAACAACGTTCATCCCTCCAAACCAAACAATTAGCCCAACCGTAACGGAAGTGGAAAGTTCAGCAATGGGAAAGAAAATAGAGTTGTACCACACCGTTTTTAACCACGCTTTTTTATGTCGTTCGTTGATTTCTTTAAATTTCTGGTATTCAATTCGTTCACGCGTAAAAAGCTGAACTATTTTCATTCCCGTTATACGTTCTTGAACAAACGAATTTAAATTGGCAACTTGGGTTCTTACATCATCAAAAGCTTTTTTCATTGCCTTTTGAAACTTGCGAGTCGCAAACAAAATAAAAGGCAATACCAAAAAAACGAGCAATGACAACTCCCAACTTACGGCCAACATAACAATGATTACCAATAACATTTTTAACAAATCGGCAACAATCATAAACAATCCTTGACTGAAAATACTGGCAATAGTTTCGATGTCACTAACCGCACGCGTTACCAATCGTCCTACGGCCGAAGTATCGTAATAGGCCATCTTAAAACGAACCATGTGTTTGAAAAGACGAATTCTGATATCTCTAATCACTTGTTGCCCTAACCAATTGGCATAATAAATAAACGAAAATTGAAAAATGACTTCCAAAAGTAAGGTTCCCAACATGAATGAAATCATCAAAACCAACCCTTCGTAATCCTTAAGTGTGATATAGTCATCTACCGTTATTTTCAACAAATATGGCGTAAGCGTCGAGAATGCTGAAAGTAAAATAGCCGCAAGCATCACAAAAACAAATGTCCCTCGGTAAGGGCGAACATAAGCCATGAGTCGCCTCAACAATACGGTATCTAAAATTTGCCCTTGCCCTTTGTTAGCCATGAGTTTTTATTAATTCGTTAGGATATCCTACTTCGGTAAGATACAAACCATGAGCGGGAACAGAAAATCCAGCACTGCTTCGATCTTGACTCTCTAGTACTTCTTGAAGATGAGTGACAGGATGCTTACCCTGTCCGATTTCTAAAAGGGTTCCCACAACAGCGCGCACCATATTGCGCAAAAAACGATTAGCAGTAATCGTAAAAACGCTATACTCGTTATGAGATTTCCAATTTGCCTTGGTGATGTTGCATTCAAAAGTTGAAACGTCGGTATTGCTTTTTGAAAAACATTTAAAATCTTGATGATGCAACAACAAATCAGCTGCTTGGTTCATAATATCAAAATCAACATTGGATTTCAAACGATAAGCGAACGGTTCCAAAAAAGGGTTTTTAGACTCATAAACCCAATACTCATATGTACGATAAATGGCATCAAAACGGCTGTGCGCGCTATCAGATACCTGAAACAACTTTTTAATTACGATATCTTTTGGAAGCATTGCATTCATTCTAAAAACAAAATCTGAAGCATCATCGAATTTGTAATTGGTATCGAAATGAGCATACATTTGTTTGGCATGTACTCCTGTATCTGTTCTTCCAGCTCCCATAATAGATACAGCTTCATTAAGCAAAATCGACATCGAAGCCTCTACAACCTGCTGCACCGTTTCTGCATTGGGTTGCCGTTGCCACCCATGATATTGAGTTCCACGATAAGCTATTTCTAAAAAAAATCGCAATAGAAAACGTATGTTTGTTAATTCAACAAAGATACCTTTTAATTAAAAAAACCAATGCTATTGTTTCATGAAAAAAATTCTACTTCTTTCAGACACACATAGCCACATGGATGAGCGTATTATTAGTTACGCAAAGAAAGCCGATGAAGTTTGGCATGCGGGCGACATTGGAGATTTGTCAGTAACCGATGCTTTAGAAAAAATCGCACCCCTACGAGCTGTGTTTGGAAATATTGACAATGCTAAAATTCGAACGGTCTTTCCATTATTTAATGCCTTCAAATGCGAGAAGGTTTCGGTGCTAATTACACACATAGGAGGTACACCAAAACGCTACGCTAAAGGAGTGAAAGAACAATTGGATATGCACAAACCCAAATTATTTATTTGCGGTCACTCCCACATCCTTAAAGTTCAATTTGATTCCAAAAATCAGATGCTATATATGAATCCAGGAGCAGCTGGCAGATCTGGATTTCACAAAGTCCGAACCCTGCTTCGATTTGTCATTGACGGTAATGATATAAAAGACTTGGAGATCATAGAATTGGGGAGCCGAAGTCAAAGCAATTAAAAGCAATTTCAGTTGTTAATAAACACGGTATAATTGTGTTGCGAACTCTCAAATAAATTTACACATTTCGATTCCCTTTGCGTATCTTTGAAACTGCTATACAAACCATAATATTTCCAAACTATGATCCTCTTTTTTGGTGACAGAAATCAACGAATCTTTGCTGTTCAATCCGATTCCAAACTTGATGCCTCAACCATTGAAAAGCTCGAATGGCTGTTCGGTGGTTTCCCTTATATACATTCCCAAACTATCGAAAGTGAGTTTGTAGGCCCTAGAAAAACAATGATTACGCCTTGGAGTACCAACGCCGTTGAAATTACCCAAAATATGGGAATTAAAGGATTGATTCGAATCGAACAATTTGTTACTTTTTACAAGGAATTTGATCCCATGCTATTGGAGCAATACAACACGTTGGATCAAACTATTTTTGAGGTCAACATTCAACCCGAATCTATTCTTGAAATCGAAGACATAGGAGTATACAACCAGCAGGAAGGTCTTGCGCTCAACGACGAAGAAGTTGCTTATTTAGAAGCTTTGTCCGTACGGCTCAATCGTAAACTTACTGATTCTGAAGTTTTTGGATTTTCTCAGGTCAATTCCGAGCATTGTCGTCACAAAATTTTTAATGGAACGTTTGTAATTGACGGTCAAGAAAAACCCGCTTCTCTTTTCAAGCTTATCAAAAAAACCGCCGCCGAAAATCCAAACGATATTGTCTCGGCTTACAAAGACAATGTGGCTTTTGTAAAAGGCCCTGTTGTTGAACAATTTGCACCCGAACGCCCAGATATTCCTTCCTATTTTAAAAAATCAGATTTTGAATCAGTGATTTCTTTGAAAGCAGAGACTCATAATTTTCCAACAACGGTAGAGCCCTTTAATGGAGCTGCCACAGGTTCGGGAGGTGAAATTCGAGATCGTCTCGCAGGAGGAATTGGCTCACTGCCTTTGGCAGGAACTGCTGTGTATATGACAGCCTATTCTCGATTAGAAAACAACCGCCCATGGGAACGAATGAAAGAACGCGATTGGCTTTATCAAACTCCCATGGATATTTTAATAAAAGCCTCCAACGGAGCCTCTGATTTTGGAAACAAGTTTGGTCAACCGCTTATTTCGGGTTCTGTTTTTACTTTTGAACACGAAGAAAATTCCAAAAAAGTGGGCTTTGACAAAGTTATCATGCTAGCAGGCGGAATAGGATATGGAAAGGCCAACCAAAGTCTTAAAAACACGCCACAAAAGAATGATAAAATTGTCATCCTTGGAGGAGAAAATTATCGAATTGGAATGGGTGGAGCCGCAGTTTCTTCAGCCGACACGGGTAAATTTAGTAGTGGAATCGAGCTCAATGCTGTTCAACGATCCAACCCTGAAATGCAAAAACGAGTTGCCAATGCCATTCGAGGTATGGTGGAGTCAAAAGAAAACCCCATCGTCTCTATTCACGATCATGGAGCGGGTGGTCATTTGAACTGCCTTTCGGAACTGGTCGAAGAAACAGGAGGTGAAATCAATTTGGATAAATTACCCGTTGGTGACCCTACCCTTTCGGATAAAGAAATTATTGGAAACGAATCTCAGGAAAGAATGGGAATCGTTATAAGCGAATCTGACATAGAAACCCTCAAAAAGGTGGCCGAACGCGAACGCGCCCCCTTTTACGAAGTTGGAACAGTAACTGACGATGATCGCTTTTTGATAACCTCTAAAAAACGAAATACAACTCCCATGAATTTGGCGCTTTCTGATATGTTCGGAAGCTCTCCCAAAACCATCATGGAAGACCAGACTGCTTCTCCGAATTATACAAAGGTTAGTATCAGCAATCACAACATCTATGAGCTTACAGAACAGTTGTTACAATTGGAGGCTGTGGGATCCAAAGACTGGCTCACTAATAAAGTAGATCGATGTGTAACAGGAAGAGTCGCCAAGCAACAAACTGCTGGTCCGCTTCAATTGCCACTAAACAATTGCGGTGTTATGTCATTGGACTACAACGGAAAGCAAGGAGTAGCAACCTCAATTGGACACGCTCCAGTAAGTGCTCTTATCGACTCCAAAGCTGGGAGTCGGATTGCTATTACCGAGTCGCTAACCAATTTGGTTTGGGCTCCCTTAGAAAAAGGATTGCAATCAGTTACTTTATCCGCCAACTGGATGTGGCCTTGTAACAATGCAGGCGAAGATGCCCGCTTGTACGAGGCGGTTGAAGCTTGCTCTGATTTTGCAATTGCATTGGGGATTAATATTCCCACAGGGAAAGACTCTCTTTCAATGAAACAAAAATATCCGAACGACGAAGTCATCGCGCCGGGAACTGTAATTATATCTGCAGCTGGACATTGTAATGACCTCACCAATGTTATAGAGCCTGTTTTACAAAAAGAAAAACAATCTATATATTACATCAACTTTTCTCAGGATACCTACAAATTGGGAGGGTCGTCTTTGGGGCAAATTTTAGGACAAGTAGGCGCTGAAACTCCCGATGTAAAAGATGCTGAATTTGTTAAAAATGCTTTCGATACCATTCAACAACTCATTCAAAAAAATACTGTTTTGGCCGGACATGATGTAGGCTCGGGTGGATTGATCACTACATTGTTAGAAATGTGTTTTGCTGACAATCAGTTAGGAGCAACACTGGATCTATCATCCATAAAAGCTCCTGATTTGACCCACCTACTGTTTAGTGAAAATATGGGGATTGTTTTTCAAGCAGACGCTGCTGCAGAAGAGCTATTAAACCAGCACTTTATTCCTTTTCACAAAATTGGAACTGTTACTGAGAGCAACGTGTTATCCATTCAATATTTTGAAGAACAACTAGAATTTGACATCGCCAAGTATCGAGATATTTGGCACAAAACTTCTTATTTATTGGATCAAAAGCAAAGCGGAGCGATAAAAGCTAAAGAACGTTTTGAGAATTACAAACACCAAAGACTTTCTTTCAAGTTCCCTTCGTCCTTTGACGGAAAGCGACCCCAAATTCCTACAGGTCAAAAAATCAAAGCTGCAGTCATTCGAGAAAAGGGTAGTAACTCGGAACGCGAAATGGCTTATATGATGGATCTTGCTGGTTTTGAGGTAAAAGATGTTCATATGACCGATTTGATTTCGGGAAGAGAAACCTTAGAGGATGTTCAGCTCATTGTTGCTGTTGGTGGGTTTTCCAACTCCGATGTATTGGGATCGGCCAAAGGCTGGGCAGGGGCTTTTAAATACAATGCTAAAGCCCGAAACTCGCTCCAAAAATTCTTTGAAAGAACAGACACTTTGTCTTTGGGCGTTTGTAACGGCTGCCAGTTATTTATGGAACTCGGACTTCTCCATCCTAATGATGAGGAAAAACCCAAAATGCTACACAATGATTCTCGCAAGTTTGAATGTACTTTTACATCAGTAACTATTCCACAAAACAATTCGGTAATGCTTCAAAACTTATCAGGAAGCACACTTGGAATTTGGGCGGCTCACGGAGAAGGGAAATTTCATTTACCAAAAAACGAAAATCATTACAAGATTGTTGGAAAATACACGTACGATTCCTATCCTTCGAATCCCAATGGCTCTGATTACAATACAGCCATGCTTTCTAGTAATGACGGAAGACATTTGGTCATGATGCCTCACTTGGAGCGATCGATTTTTCCTTGGAACTGGGGACACTATCCCAACGAACGAAAAAACGATGAATTGTCCCCATGGATTCAGGTATTTATAGACGCTGAAATGTGGTGTAAAAATCACTAATATTCGTAATTAAAGATTGTCATTAAAATTATTTGATTAAATTTATACACTATCAATATAATTTCATTTATGAAACCTAGTCGAATATTTGATTTTTTAGCACATCAAGCTGCTCACTCCCCAATGGACAACATTTTATCCACAAAATACGAGGGGGTTTGGAAAGGAATTTCTACGCAGGAGTATTATGCCGAAGCTCAAAAAATGAGTCGTGCTCTTTTAAAACTAGGAGTCAAAGCTCAAGACAAGGTTGCTATGATTACTTCCAACAATCGAACCGAATGGTGTATCGTAGATGCAGGTATTGCACAAATTGGCGCAATCAATGTGCCTCTTTATCCTACCATTTCTAAAGAAGACTATCAATACATTCTTAGCCACTCAGAGTCAACCTATTGTTTTGTATCTGATACTGAAATTTATGAGAAAGTCTTGGCTATTAAAGATCAAGTTTCGACTTTGAAAGAAGTTTATTCATTTGATAAAATTGACGGTTGCAAACACTGGTCTGAACTCAAAGAATTAGGAAACGACGAGAATGATCAAGACAAAGTTGAATTACTAAAAAGTAAGGTAAAGCCCTCTGATTTGGCAACTATAATTTACACCTCAGGAACCACAGGAAAACCCAAAGGAGTGATGCTAAGCCATAACAATGTTGTCTCTAATGTGTTTGCGGCTTCTGAAAGATTGCCTCTAAAACACGGCGAATCGACAGCCTTAAGCTTCTTGCCCGTTTGCCATATTTACGAACGGGTACTCTTGTATATTTATTTATACAATGGTATTAGAGTTTCCTTTGCAGAGTCTATTGAAAATATCAAACAAAACCTCAACGAAAGGAAACCCGAAGTGATGAGTGCTGTCCCTCGATTGTTAGAAAAAATGTATGATTCTATCATTGGTAAGGGAGCAGACTTGACAGGTCTAAAAAAGAAATTGTTTTTTTGGGCAGTGGGACTTGGTCTTCGCTACGAGCCTTTTGGAAGAAACGGGCTTTTTTATGAACTGCAACTCAAAATTGCTCGCAAACTTATTTTTAGTAAGTGGAAAGCGGCCTTGGGAGGCAATCTGAAGTTAATTTCTTCAGGAAGTGCTGCTTTACAGCCACGATTGGCAAAGGTTTTTACAGCTGCAGGAATTACCATTAACGAGGGATACGGTCTTACCGAAACCTCTCCTGTGATATCTGTTAACATGCTCAAAAAAGGGTTTTACAAATTTCATACGGTAGGAAAAGTCATCGCTGGCGTTGTAATCAAAATCGCTGAAGATGGGGAAATTTTGTGCAAAGGACCCAATGTAATGATGGGGTATTACAAAGATCCAGATAAAACAAAACAAGTGATGACTGGAGAATACTTCCATACTGGCGATATTGGAATTATAGATGAAGAAGGGTTTTTACGAATTACGGATCGTAAAAAAGAAATGTTTAAAACCTCAGGAGGGAAATATATTGCTCCTCAAGTAATCGAAAACATAATGAAACAATCCCTTTTTATTGATCAAATAATGGTTATGGGAGAAAGCGAAAAAATGCCTTCAGCCTTAGTTTTAATTAATGAGTCTTTTGTTAAAGAATGGGCACAAAAACATTCAATAGACGTGGGCACTGATTTAAAAACCATTACTCAAAATTCCCGAGTAATCGAAAGAATTCAACAAGAAGTTGACCTATACAATGAACGACTTGGGAAATGGGAAAAAGTTAAGAAGTTTGAGTTAACTCCTACCCTATGGACTATTGATGATGGGCATCTCACACCCACAATGAAACTCAAAAGAAAATCCATACTTTCCATCTATTCTTCCTTATATAATAAAATTTACAAAGACTAATTTCAAATTTTATAAAAGCTATTTTTTGCAAATATTCTTTTCGATTTATTATGCATGCATAATAAATTTTTTGTACTTTTGACTACAACCTGTTAAAAATGCAACAAAAAAGAACTATCGATCATGTTTTAAGAGCTACCTGGCAAGCCGTTGCAAAAATGTACAACGAAGAGGCTGCCAAGGCAGACAGCACTATGGCAACCGGCTTTGCTTTATTGAGTATCGATCCTGATGAAGGAACACCCTCTACAGCACTTGGACCAAGAATGGGAATGGAAGCTACCAGCTTATCTAGGATATTAAATTCAATGGAGGAAAGAGGGCTTATTGCCAGAAAACCACATCCCAACGATCGGAGAAGCGTTTTGATTCATCTTACCGATTTGGGGTTGGAAAAAAGAGCGGTTTCAAGAGAGTTTGTGTTGCAATTTAACAACCGGATCCGAGAGGAAGTTGATCAGGAAGCTTTGAATCAGTTTTATTCAGTTATAGACACCATTCAAAACTTAGTAAACAGCAAACAAATATTCAACAATACCTTAAAAAACAAGCTATAAATATTGCATGAAACAACCTCAATTGAATTTATTTTAATTGATAAAATAAGTGTTTCATCTGACTTTAAAAAACAGTAATCAATGAAAAGAACAATAAAAAAAGTAGCCGTTATTGGATCCGGAATTATGGGGTCTGGTATCGCTTGTCATTTTGCCAATATAGGAGTTGAAGTTCTTTTATTAGACATCGCACCTAACACCTTGAGCGATGCTCAAAAAGCAAAGGGACTGAGTC
This sequence comes from Flavobacteriaceae bacterium, assembly GCA_029243385.1. GTDB lineage: Bacteria > Bacteroidota > Bacteroidia > Flavobacteriales > Flavobacteriaceae > JAQWSC01. The sequence goes on from JAQWSC010000001.1 coordinate 64,346, forward strand.
TTGAAAATCCTGAAGTAAGAAATAGCATAGTGAACACACATTTTCAAAATGCGATCAAATCAAAACCCGCTCCTTTGTATCATTCAAAGTTTGCCAGTCGAATTTCTACAGGGAATTTGGCAGACGACCTACACAAAATCAGTTCTGCTGATTGGATTATAGAAGTGGTTACCGAAAGGCTTGATATTAAGCAACAGGTTTTTGAAAATATTGAAAAATACCGAACTCCAGGAACTTTGATTACATCCAACACTTCTGGTATTCCTATTAAACAAATGAATGAGGGACGAAGTGAAGATTTTCAGCAACATTTTGCAGTCACTCATTTTTTCAATCCTCCTCGCTATCTTAAGTTATTTGAGGTGATTCCAGGCCCCAATTGCGACCCGTCAGTAACTGAATTTTTAATGAACTATGGCGATCTTTTTTTAGGCAAAACTACGGTATTAGCAAAAGACACTCCAACCTTTATAGGAAATCGTATCGGGATGTTTGGTATTCAAAGTTTGTTCCATCAAATTGGGGAAATGGGACTTACCATTGAAGAAGTTGATAAGCTCACAGGCCCCGTTTTAGGACGTCCAAAATCAGCTACTTTCCGAACAGTAGATGTTGTGGGGCTTGACACATTGATTCTCATCAGTAAAAGTTTGTCAAAAAATCTTCCCAAAGATGAATGCAATCATTTATTTGCTATTCCAGACTTTATAGGCACTATGCTTGAAAACAATTGGTTGGGAAGTAAAACAGGGCAAGGATTTTACAAAAGAATAAAAAACGATAAAGGGAAATCTGAAATTCTTACCCTAGACCTTACTTCAATGGAGTATCGTCCTAAAAAGAAAGCATCATTTGCCACGCTCGAAAAAACAAAAGCAATTGATTCGGTGAAAGAACGAATTCCAATTTTGGTAAATTGTTCGGACAAAGCAGGCGATTTTTATCGAAAAAACTTTTCAGGACTTTTTGGATACATTCAAAATCGAATTCCTGAAATTTCAGACGAATTGTATCGAATTGATGATGCTATGAAAGCAGGATTTGGATGGGAATTAGGTCCTTTTGAAATATGGGATGCTGTTGGTGTTTCAAACGGCGTTGAACTGATGAAAAAAAACGGCATTGAAATTGCTCCATGGGTAGAACAATTTTTAGCCAATGGGAACTCCGATTTTTACACTACAAAACAAGGAGTTGTTCATTATTACGACATCCCTTCTGCGTCTTATATTGTTAAGCCTGGACAGGAATCCTTTATTATTTTAGATACATTACGAGAAGAAAAAACAGTTTGGAGCAATAAAGACTCTGTACTCACCGACTTAGGGGATGGAATTTTAAATTTAGAGTTTCGCACCAAAATGAACACCCTTGGAGAAGGAGTCCTTCAAGGTTTGAACAAATCTATTGACATCGCTGAAAAAGATTTTCAGGGATTGGTCATTGGAAATCAAGGAGCCAACTTTTCGGCGGGAGCCAATATTGGGATGATTTTTATGATGGCTGTTGAGCAAGAATACGAGGAACTCAACATGGCTATCAAAATTTTTCAAGACACTGTAATGCGGCTTAGATACTCATCGATTCCTACGGTAGCGGCTCCTCACGGATTGACATTAGGAGGTGGATGTGAAATTTCAATGCATGCTGACAAAGTGGTCGCAGCTGCAGAAACGTATATGGGATTGGTAGAATTTGGAGTGGGTGTCATTCCTGGTGGAGGAGGCTCCAAAGAAATGACCTTAAGAGCTTCGGACATGTTTCGAAAAAACGATGTAGAACTCAATGTTTTGCAAGAATATTTTCTTGCCATTGGAACAGCCAAGGTTTCGACTTCGGCATACGAAGCCTATGATTTTGGAGTACTTCAAACACATAAAGACACTGTTGTTGTAAACAATAATCGATTGATTGCAGAAGCCAAAAAACAGGCCTTAATTATGGCAGGGGCAGGCTATACACAACCTATTCAAAGAACCGACATCAAGGTTTTGGGCAAACAAGCGCTCGGAATGTTTTTGGTAGGAACAGACTCCATGCAAGCTGGAAGATACATCTCTGAACACGATCAAAAAATCGCTAACAAACTTGCCTATGTGATGGCAGGTGGAGATCTCTCTCAAGCAACACGAGTTAGCGAACAATATTTATTAGACATTGAACGCGAAGCCTTTCTATCACTATGTACCGAAAGGAAAACATTGGAGCGTATTCAACACATGCTCACTACTGGAAAACCGCTTCGAAATTAAACGATTTAAACACAAACAATATGAAAACTGCCTATATAGTAAAAGCATACCGAACCGCAGTAGGAAAAGCACCGCGCGGATTGTTTCGTTTCAAACGACCCGACGAATTGGCTGCTGAAACCATCGAATACATGATGAATACCCTGCCCGATTTTGATAAATCCAGAATCGACGATGTGATTGTTGGAAACGCAATGCCCGAAGCCGAACAAGGACTTAATATAGGACGATTGATTTCACTGATGGGACTTCATACCGAAGATGTTCCAGGAGTAACTGTAAATCGTTACTGTGCGTCAGGGCTAGAAACCATCAGTATGGCTACAGCTAAAATTCAGGCGGGAATGGCCGACTGTATTATTGCTGGTGGAGTCGAAAGTATGAGTTTTATTCCCATGGGTGGCTACAAAGCCGTTCCTGATTATCAATTAGCGCAACAAGGAAAAGAAGAATACTATTGGAATATGGGGCTTACTGCCGAAGAAGTAGCAAAGCAATATAAAATTTCTAGAGAAGATCAGGACGAATTTGCATTTCAATCGCATATGAAAGCCCTAAAAGCACTCGAGAACGGTGTCTTTGAGTCACAAATTGTTCCGATTGACATAGAAGAAACCTATTTGAATGCAGAGGGAAAAAAAACAACGAGAACCTATACCGTTAACAAAGACGAAGGTCCCCGAGCTGGCACAAATATTGAAGCGCTGGGTAAATTACGGCCTGTGTTTGCTAACGGAGGTTCTGTAACAGCCGGAAATTCTTCTCAAATGAGTGACGGAGCCGCTTTTGTAATGGTAATGAGCGAAGCTATGGTCAAAGAATACAACCTAGAGCCTATCGCTCGAATGGTAAATTATGCCGTTGCAGGAGTGCCTCCAAAAATTATGGGAATTGGTCCTGTAAAAGCCATCCCGAAAGTATTAAAGCAAGCCGACATGAAGCTTGAAGACATAGAAATGATTGAGCTTAACGAAGCTTTTTCGTCGCAATCCTTAGCCGTTATGCGAACTCTAGGCTTGAATCCAGACATTATCAACGTCAATGGAGGCGCCATTTCGTTAGGGCATCCCTTGGGTTGTTCCGGAGCAAAGCTTTCGGTTCAGTTGTTTGAAGAAATGAAACGACGCAAACAGCGGTATGGAATGGTAACCATGTGTGTGGGAACAGGACAAGGTGCCGCAGGAATTTTTGAAATCTTATAAAATTTATGGAAATTATGGAAAATAACATGACCCGAGGCGGTGAGTTTCTTTTGAAAGAAACCCCAGCCAAAAACGTTTTCACACCGGAAGATTTTTCTGAAGAACAATTGATGATGAAAGAAGCCGTTGTTGATTTTTCGAATCGCGAAATTTGGCCGCAAAAGCCACGCTTGGAAAAAAAGGACTACGATTTAACACTTGAAATCATGCGAAAAATCGGAGACCTTGGATTTTTGGGAGTTTCTGTCCCAGAAGCCTATGGTGGTTTGGGGATGTCATTTGTTTCGACCATGCTTGTTTGTGAATATATTTCAGGGTCTTCGGGTTCAATTTCAACAGCATTTGGAGCGCACACTGGAATTGGAACGATGCCTATTGTTTTGTACGGAACCGAAGAACAAAAGAAAAAATATGTTCCTAAACTTGCCACAGGAGAGTGGTTTGGGTCATACTGTTTGACAGAACCTGGAGCAGGATCGGATGCCAACAGCGGTAAAACCAAAGCAGTGCTTTCGGAGGACGGAAGTCATTATAAAATTACAGGGCAAAAGATGTGGATATCAAATGCAGGATTTGCCAATTTATTTATTGTTTTTGCTCGTATTGAAGATGACAAAAACATCACAGGTTTCATCGTCGAAAACGACCCTGCAAATGGAATAACATTGGGAGAAGAAGAAGATAAGTTGGGAATTCACTCTTCCTCTACCCGACAAGTCTTTTTTAATGAAACCCAAGTTCCTGTTGAAAACATGCTTTCAGAAAGAGGCAACGGTTTTAAAATTGCTATGAATGCTTTGAATGTAGGACGAATTAAATTGGCTGCTGCATGTTTGGATGCCCAAAAAAGAATCGTTACCGAAGCTATTAAATATGCCAATGAGCGCATTCAATTCAAAACTCCTATCAGTCAGTTTGGAGCTATAAAAGAAAAAATGGCCAAAATGGCTACTGACAGTTATGTTGGCGAATCGGCTTGTTACCGAGCTGCAAAAGATATTGAAGATCGAATTCAACTTCGAGTGGATCAAGGAAATACTCACCAAGAAGCCGAGCTTAAAGGTGTTGAAGAATATGTAATTGAGTGTTCTATTTTGAAAGTCGCTGTTTCTGAAGATTGTCAAAATACTTCTGATGAAGGAATTCAAGTTTTAGGAGGAATGGGATTTTCGGCAGAAACTCCAATGGAATCAGCTTGGAGAGATGCTCGAATTTCCAGAATTTATGAAGGAACCAACGAAATCAACCGTATGTTGTGTGTAGGTATGCTCATCAAAAAAGCTATGAAAGGGCATATTGATTTATTACAACCAGCAATGAGTGTGGCTGAAGAATTGATGGGAATTCCTTCTTTTGATACTCCTGATTTTTCGGCGCCACTCGCTCAAGAAAAGCACATCATTAAAAATTTGAAAAAAGTATTTTTGATGATCGCAGGTGCTGGAGTCAAGAAATACGGAGATCAACTGGAGCAACACCAACAACTTCTTATGTGTGTTGCTGATATCATGATTGAGGTTTATATGGCTGAATCTTGTGTATTACGAACTGAAAAAAACATAGATCGAATGGGCGCTGAATCTCAAGCCCATCAAATTGCGATGACGCAATTGTACTTGTTTGATGCTGTAGAACTGATTTCGAAACGTGGAAAAGAAGCTATTATTTCTTCTTCTGAGGGTGATGAACAAAAAATGATGTTAATGGGATTAAAGCGCTACACCAAATATTCGGAATTTCCAAATATTGTTGCTTTACGGAATCAGGTTGCTGAAAAAATAGCTGAAGAAAATCAATATTGTTTTTAAAAAATATCTGTTTTTTTAGAGTTAAATATTACACCATTCATTGTCATATTTAATTTAAATTTATAAGGCATTCAATTTAGTTTAAAGTGACCTTTTACTTGTTAGTATTGGATTTAAAGAGATTTTTATACCTTTATAAAATATAAGTTAGAACCGAAAGCTAAAATTTAATTAATATTTTGCCTGTAAAAATATGGAAAACAGCCACATACCTATTAAAACTACTCAAATATTATTGTTATTACTATTTGCTTCTCAAATTGTGCTTTCCAATCCAAGGACATTAGTAAATTTTGAAGAATCTTCGCTGACCGTTACCAATTTTAGTCCCTCTTCAATTTGTGCCAACAATCCCGTTGACATTATAGTTTCAGGCTCAAATTTTGTGGATGTTACCGATGTTTTTATTGGAACAACCTCTGTAGGATATACAGTTGACAGCGCATCGCAAATTACCATTCAAAATATCAATGCAGCAACTACAGGTCGAATACGAGTGGTAACAGCAACTGACGATATGTTGAGTGTCAATTCGCTAGTTGTTAATTCAATTACGGCTTCTTTGAACAGTTCCGCTTCAGGGCCCGTATGTGATGGTGATTCCGTTACTTTTTCTGCTACTGGGGGAGATGAATATCAATTTTTAGTAAACGGAGTTCCTGCAACCGGCTACACTATTGCATCGACTTATACCTCCAGTAGTTTTTCAAACAATGATGAAGTAAATGTAAATGTAAGAAATTCCGCTACTGGATGTGTAGATACTGCCACTGCAATTCCTGTTTTGGTTGTTGATCTTCCTAACCCTTTACTTTCCAGTGATGTTGCAGCCAATTGTTCAGGTGAAAATATTACGTTTACAGCCACTGACGGAGACGAATATCAGTTTTACATCAATGGGATTCCTCACGGTTCCAAATCGAGTCTAAATACAACTACTATCAATTCGCTAAACAACGGAGACACGGTATCAGTTCGCGCATTTAACTCTTTAGATTGCGAAACAACCTCTACTGGAATTACCGTTTCTATTACCGATGTTCCTGCCGCTGCAGGTGCAATTTCAGGAGATTTTACGGTTTGTCAAGAAGATTCTGGGATTGTTTATGCGGTCAGTACAATATCGGGAGCTTCAAGCTACAACTGGAATCTTCCATCGGGAGCTTCCATTGTGGGAGTGGCTACAGGACAATCCATAACTGTTGATTACAATTCAGTTGCATTAAGTGGAAACATTAGCGTTCATGGGGTAAACAGTTGCGGAGACGGAACTTCATCCAGTGCATCTGTAACAGTCAATATCAAACCAGACGCAGCGACTGCCATTTCTGGAGATGCTAGTGTTGATCAAACTGATGTTGCTAAATCCTATACCGTTGCTGCGATTAACAATGCTACTTCCTATGTATGGACTCTTCCTTCTGGAGCTTCTATAGTTTCAGGATCTGGAACGAATTCAATTACAGTAGATTTTTCTAACGCACAAGACGGTATCCTTACGGTAAAAGGTCAAGGGGTTTGCGGAGAGGGAAGTGTCTCTCCGGATTTTAATGTTACGGTAAGTCCGCTTCCTGACGATGCAGGAGCCCTATCCGGTCCTAGCTCAACGATTTACAAAGGAAGCTCTGGCAATGTTTTTTCAGTTCCAACAATTGCAAATGCGACTGCTTACGTATGGACAGTACCTCCGGGTGGGACAATTGTCTCAGGAAATGGAACAAACTCAATCACCGTTGATTTTTCAGACTCTGCTTCAAACGGTATTATAACAGTATTAGGGCAGAATTCCATTGGTCAAGGAGCTTCGTCAAGCTTTTCGTTAACGTTAGCCAATCCTCCTTTAGCTGATACCGGAACCGATCGTGCAATTTGTATTGGAGATTCCACAATTTTAGGAGGGACAGAAGTTCCTATAAATACATATTCATGGACTTCAAATCCACCCGATTTGAGTATCAGCGATCCAAACAGTCAGAATCCGACTGTGACACCAACTGTTTCTACTATGTATACTTTAACAGAAACAACTCCAGATGGTGGTCAAAACAGCAATTCAGTAACAGTTACTGTAAATCAAAAACCTGCAGTAAGTGCAGGTGCTGATCAAGTTATATGCATAGGCGATTCGGTACAAATCGGATCTGCGGGGGATCCAACCCATACCTATTCGTGGGTTTCGAACCCGGCTGGATTTACATCTTCGACAGCCAATCCAACCGTTTCTCCAACGGTTACTACAACCTACACATTAACTGAAACCATTACTTCAACGGGGTGTTCTGAATCTCAATCAATGACCGTTACCGTTGAACAGACTCCCGTAATATCTGCTGGAGCTGACGATACAATATGTGAAAATGCTACCAACTTTATTTTATCAGATGCCTCTGGACCCGCTACTGGCGTAACTTATTTATGGAAATCAGACGGTGATGGAAGTTTTGATGATGATACGCTTCGTAATCCAACCTATACTCCTGGAGCTACCGACCTTGGAAATGGAAGCGTTGTTTTACGAATGAATGCCAATAATACCTCTGGACCTTGTACATCCTCTACTGTTCAGGATGATATGACATTGAGTTTTACTCCTAATGCCACTATTGATGCTGGCCCAGGCACTACTATTTGCGGTACTGATACTTATCAACTTAATGCAACAGCAACCAATTATAGTTCTATTTCGTGGTCTTCTTCGGGTTCTCCGGGAACTTTGAGTGCAACCAATATTGAAGATCCTGTATATACTCCGAGCGCTGCTGATATTTTAAATGGGACTGTTACTTTGACAATGGAAGTAATTCCCAATTCAGAATGTGGCAGTACTCCTTTAACTGACCCAGTAGTTATAACACTAACAGCACCCCCCACAGTAGATGCAGGAGACAATGCTACCATTTGTGCTGGAACTGATTTTACAATAAGTACATCTTCTCAAACAAATACATCGGCTCTTTCTTGGTCAACATCAGGTGACGGAACATTCTCTTCCGGAGGAAACACCTTGGCTCCTACTTATACACCCGGAGCTAATGATATAATTGCTGGAGCGGTTACCCTAACCCTAGAAGGAACAGGAAACGGATTGTGTAGTTCTACTGTAGACGACAACATGCTCCTTACTATCAATCAAGATGTAATTGTAGATGCTGGAGCTGACGGTGCCTTGTGTGAGGGCCCTAATACGCTATTAGGAGCCACAGCTACTAACGCAGACACATTATTATGGTCTCACGATGGAGATGGTTTCCTAACAAACCCTAACTCCCTAACTCCCGTTTATGAACCCGCTGGCACCGACTTTAATGGAACAGTAACGTTTACACTTACAGCAACATCCAGTGCTCCCTGTGCAGCCAATCCTTCAGATACAGTTATGTATTCATTTGTTGAATCGCCCATTGTAAATGCTGGTCCTGATTTGGAAATTTGTGAAAGCGGAAGCTTTTTTATTTCTTCGGCCTCAGCTAGTAATTTTGATTCAATACAATGGACTTCTAACGGAACAGGTGGATTTGATGATTCGGGAAATACAACTCCTGTATATACCCCAAGTGCTGCTGACATTGCCAATGGCTCTGTGCGTTTAACAATCACAGGAAATCAACCTCCTTGTACCCCAGTAACCGATTTTATGGTTCTTACTATTGTTAAGGAACCGACCGTTACTGCTACCACTGATCAAAGTATTTGTCAAGGTGACCAAATTACAGTGTCTGCTGCAGCCTCAAATTATTCTTCTGTTAATTGGATTCAAATTGGAGGGTTAGGAACCCTGGATAACCCAACAACACTAACGCCCACTTACGTTTCAGATGTTAATGATTCAGGTACTGTAACTTTACAAGTTACCGTTCAACCCAATACTGCAAATGGAACTACCGCCTGCGGAGGGCAGGTAACAGACGAAATGGTCATAAATATTACCCCATCTCCTAGTGCAGAAGCTGGAGCCTCAGCTACTATTTGCGAGGGTGAAACACACACCATCACAACAGGAACAAGCGCCTCTAACTACAGTACAATTCAATGGAATACAAGTGGTGATGGAATATTCACTTCAGGAAATACACTACTTCCTACATATACGCCTGGAAACAATGACCGAGCAACAGGGTTTGTAACACTCAGTCTAATAGCCAATCCTAACGGTCCGTGTACCCTAGCAGCTGTTGATGATATGTTGCTAACAATAACCCAAAATCCTGTGATAAGCGCTGGAGATCCCTCAGTAGATTTGTGCGAAGACAACGGTCCTTTTACAATAACGGATGCTACTGCTAGCTCCTACGACACCTTAGAGTGGTCGACATCGGGTACAGGAGTATTTAATGATTCTACAACTCTTAATCCAGAGTACACACCTAATTCACAAGACATTAGCAATGGGCAAGTAACACTCACATTGACCGGAAAAAGAGATCCCACAAATTGTGGGGCGGAAACACAAAGTACGCGAGTTCTTAATTTTATTAAAAATCCTACTGCCTCAGCAGGTCTGGATGCAACCATCTGTGATGATAGCACCTACTTACTAAATGATGCCAGTGCCTTAAACTATTCAAATATTGTGTGGATAAGTAATGGAGATGGAACTTTTTCGAACCCAAATACTCCCAATCCCATATATACACCAGGACCCACAGATATCGCCAATCAAACGGATATTACATTAACCATTACTGCGGTGCCATTGGTGGCTTGTGCCACTCCTGCAACTGACTCAATGATACTGAGTTTTGTTCAAGCTACTTCGGTAGATGTAGGAGCAGATCGCTTAGTATGTGAAGGGGATGCGCTTGTTATCAATTTGACGGATGGTGTTGATGCAACCAATGCTACTAGTTTTTCTTGGACGACTTCAGGAAACGGTTCGTTTTCGAATACTGCTATTATCAATCCAACATATACTCCTAGCAATGACGATATCAATAACGGAGTCCCTGTTACATTAACATTGACAGCCTCTCCCACTGTTCCTTGTGCGCTAGATGTATCTGATTCTTTTGATCTGACCATTGTAAAAAACCCAACTGCCGATGCAGGAGACAATATTGCCATTTGTGAAACTGGTTTTACAATAAACGAAGCCGTTGCAACAGATTTTAATACATTAGAATGGGTTCTTATTGGCGGAGGAACAGGTAGTATTGCTAATCCTTCGACACTAACACCTACCTATACGCCAAGTGCTGCTGATATTGCTTCAGGAAGTGTTACACTTCAATTGACAGCAAGTCCTAACAATCCTTGTGCGGTTCCAGCGATTAGCACGCGAACTTTTACCATTGGCAAAGAACCCATTGTTTTTGCTGGAAATCCTGAAACAATTTGCGAAGGAGAAACATTTATAGTTTCTACCGCAACTGTTTCTAATTCTAGCGATTTCGTATGGTCATCTCCAACAGGTGGAAGTTTTGTAAACGAAACTACGCTAACTCCTACCTTTACTCCTAGTGCAACAGAAATTACTGCTGGTCAAGCTACTTTAGTATTGACAGCGCAATCAGAAGCTCCTTGCAACGCTCCTGTTGCTAAAACTATGGTACTTACCATTCAAAATCAACCGGATGTAGAGGCTGGTCCCAATGCGACTGTGTGTGAAGGAAATACTTTTGAAACTTCTGGTGCATCATTAGCGCATGGAATCAACGCCACTTGGTCTTCTTCTTCGGGAGGAACATTTGCTAATCCTTCTAGCATTATTACAACATACACCCCCAATGCCACAGATATTTCTAATGGATTTGTTGACTTAACACTTACCGCAGATGCAATAACTCCCTGTGTTACTTCACTTCCGGATACTCGGAGGTTGTTTATTACTCCACAAGCAACAGTAACAATAAATCCTGATACTGCAGAAATTTGTGAAACTGGAGAATATGTATTCCAACCTGGACAGGTTACAACAACTAATGATACCGCTATTCTTTGGACTCATAACGGAACAGGAACGTTTATTAATGAAACAACACTTACGCCAACTTATACCCCTGGAACAGGAGATGCTGCTTTGGGACAAGTTACTTTAACAATAAGTGTAGATGCAGGCTTGGGTTGTACCAATCCGAATGCAAGTGATAACTTTACTCTGGATGTAACTCCAATTGCCACTTTAGATATTAGTGCTTCTCCATTGACCGTTTGTCTAGGAAGTTCGATTACATTAGACGCTATTCCTACCAACTACGATACAACCTCTGTTGCTTGGATAATAATAAGTGGAACCGGAAGCTTAGCGAATGCCAATACGCTCAATCCTATTTATACACCTGCGTCAGACAGTGATACGGTAAGAATCCGAGCTACAGTAGGAAGTACAAATTCATGTTCGGAAATGGTTTCCCAAGAAATTGTCGTACAAGTTACACAGCTTCCTGAAATACTAACATTGCAAGGAAACGATATAAGTTGTGATATTTCTCCATACACAATTAGTGGAACAACCACCAATGGTGAGGAATCCTTATTGGTATGGAGTACTTCTGGAAGCGGAAGTTTTTCAAACGCAAACGATCCGAATCCTATTTATACGCCCAGTCAAGCAGATGTGAGCGCAGGAGGTGTAACACTTACACTTACTGCCAATGCAGATACGCCTTGTACCATAACTGAAAACGATAGTGATTCTTTTATTTTATCGCTTACACCTGAAGCTACTGCCAACACGGGTGCGCCTGACACTGTTTGTGAAACAGAGGCTTACACAGTAACGGATGCCACTCCTACTGAATCATCTTCTATCAACTGGACTAGCAATACCAACTCAGGTACTTTTGTTGATGCTGATACGCTCACTCCTGAGTATACTCCAGGAGCTGTGGATTTAGCGAACGGATTCTTTATTCTAACTATGGAAGTCACTGGAAACGCACCTTGTGGAAATGTTACCAGTCAAAAACGAGTAGATATTATTAAAAATCCAACGGTAGATGTAGGAACAAATCAAGACTCTTGTAGCAATACGGTTTTCAATATAACTGGAGTCAATGCTTCAGAATACAGCGCCTTGCTTTGGACCACATCGGGTACAGGAACTTTCAGCAATGATTCCCTTTTAGAACCCGATTACAACCCGACTGCTGCAGATATTTCTGCTGGATCGGTAATATTAACATTAACTGCCTCGGCCAATACGCCTTGTACGCTAACAGATGACGATTCGTTCGAGCTTTCCTTTGTAGATGCAGTAACTGTGAACGCTGGAGTAGATCAAACCATTTGCGAAGACCAAACGGTAGCATTGCTTGGGACAAGTACCAATCAAAGTAGTTTGTCTTGGACAACTTCTGGTGATGGTGGATTTGATGTTACTAACACACTCAACCCTATCTATACCCCAGGCGCCAACGATCTTACTTCAGGAACTGTTACGCTAAAATTAACGGCTAACGGAAATCCTCCTTGTGCATCTGTAGAAGATGAAATGATCGTTACGATTAATAAAAATCCCGTTATCAATATTGGGGCCGATTTTACAATTTGTGAAGGAGACTCAATAACAGTTAGTGATGTAACCGCTAGTAATTATAACACCTTATTGTGGACCACTACCGGAACTGGATCGTTAACTAACGAATCAACATTAAGTCCAACATACGTTCCTGATGCTGGAGAAAATGCAGTAGTCTTAACTTTAACCGCAAGTGCTCAAGCACCTTGTTTGGTAGATGATGTAAAATCAAAAAATATAATCATTCAAACAGCTGCTAGTGTAGATGCAGGTGACGATGCAACATTATGTCAAGAAGATAAAAGTTTTACCATTAATACTGCTTCAACATTAAATACTAGTAGCGTAAGCTGGTCAGCTGGAACAGGTACTGGAAATTTAATCAATCCTTCCAGTTTGACTCCTACCTACGAGCCTAGCTTACAAGATTATGTGAATGGATCAGTAACCTTGACCCTTACAGGGATTGGATTGAATTCATGTCCTGCTGTTTCTAATAGCATGGTACTGACACTTATTTCGTCGCCAACAACAAATGCTGGACCCAATGCCTCGATTTGTATGGGAGATACCTTTACGGTTTCAGGTGCAGCAGTGTCCAATGAAAGTTCTTTCGAATGGACAAGCACTGGCTCAGGAAGTTTATCAGGAATAAACACACTCACACCTACTTATACTCCTGGAATTGGAGAATTTGGAACCGTAACATTGACTTTAACAGCTGAATCTATATCTCCTTGTACAGAAACCTCAACTGCTCAAATGATTTTGACAATCGATCAGCCTGTAGAGGCCGACTTGGGAGTCACTTCAGATACCATTTGCCAAGGAGATGATTACAACTTAAACGCAACTGCTGACCACTACAGTTCTTTTTCATGGAGTTCCACGGGATCTGGTACGTTTGTGAATGCCAATACACTCAATCCTACCTACCAGTCAACGGCTGGAGACGCGTCCTTAGGAAATGTCACTATAACCTTAACAGCCGTTCCACAAGGAGGTTGTTCTAGCAACGCTGTTTCTTCAATGACATTATCTGTAACAAAATTACCTGCTGTTTTTGCTGGAAATGACGCTACTTTATGTGAAGGGGACGACTATGTGTTGAGTGGCGCTACAATTTCTGACGGCATCACACCCACTTGGACAACCCTTGGTGGCGACGGTACTTTCAATTCAAATACACTGTTAAACCCAACCTATACTCCTGGGGCAACTGATTTGTCAAACGGATCTGTAACCCTAGTGTTGACTGCTCAACCCAACGCACCTTGTATAAATGAAGTGTCTGATCAAATAGAATTGACATTTGTCAAACAACCCATAGCCAATGCCGGAGCTGATGTGGAAGTTTGCGAGGGAAGCTATACAGTAAATGGAGCTACTGCCAGCAATGCTAGTTCAGTTGCATGGTCTATTGTTCAGGGAACAGGTACATTAGCTAGCCAAAACACATTAATACCTACCTATACTTCAGGAGCTGGTGATTCGGTTGTTAAATTACTTTTAACTGCCAATCCAATTACACCTTGCGGAGTTGCAGCCACTGATGAAATAGAATTAACTGTTAAACCCACGGCTACAGTTGATGCTGGAACCAATGCCACTATTTGTGAAGGAGAAGATTATACCTTTATAAACGGTGCTACGGTTACTAACGCTGCATCCTATACATGGACTCACAACGGATTGGGTAGTATTTCAAATAACGGAACCTTAACCCCAACCTATTCGCCATCAAACGGTGAAACGGGAACCATTCAATTTACATTGACAGCAACACCAAATGCTCCATGTTCGACTTTGGTTCTTGATACTTTCGATTTGGAAATTGCAGCATTGGCTGAAGTAACTGCAGGTCCTGATGTAACTATTTGTGAAGGGTCTTATACCTTATCTGGAACTGTCAACAATTCCACAAATTACTTGTGGTCAACTACCAATGGAACGGGAACATTTGTTGATGCCTCTCAACTAGGTACTACCTACGTGCCAAGCCCTGCTGATATTGCCCAAGGATTTGTTGATTTGACCCTAACTGCTCAAAATCAATCTCCTTGTTTGGGGGAAGTTTTTGATTCTGTTCAAATACGTTTTACTGAAGCTGTAAGCCTTACTATGGGACCTGATGCCACTATATGCGAAGGTGACAATTATGTTTTAAGTAATACTTTAGTGAGTAATTACTCCACTATTAGTTGGTCTTCTAATGGAGATGGAATTTTCGATTACTCTATAAGCTCAACCAATCCAACCTATGCACCAGGTTCTAACGATATTGCTTCTGGAACCGTTCAGATTACACTATCTGCTAGTGGAAATGGAAGTTGCCCTGCAGTTTCAGATGATATAGACCTTATTATTATCAAACAGCCAGAAGTTTCTGTGGGTACTTCCAATTTAATTTTATGCGAAACCAATAACCCTTTTACACTTTCTGGAGTTACTGCAAGAAACCACAATACTGTCGAATGGACTACTTCAGGAACGGGTACTTTTACTGATGAAACCGTTCTAAATCCAGAATACAACCCATCGACAAATGATATTACAAACGGTGTTGTGTTGAGTGTAACTGTAACAGGAAATGGAGGTTGTTCGTTTAACGCCATTGATACAGTAAACGTATCGTTCACAAGTCAAGTGACGGTAGAAGCTGGAAACAACGCTATGATTTGTGAGGACGACTCACTGATTATATCTGGAGCCTCTACTTCTTCTTCAAGTTTTACTTGGAGTAGTAATGGAGATGGCATGTTTGTAAATGAGAACACACTTTCACCTACCTATACGCCCGGAATTACAGATATCGCAAACGGAAGTGTTGTTGTTACTCTACAAGCTACTGGTAATTTGCCTTGTGCTCCTTCTGTAAGTGACAACCTTACTATCGACATATCGAGAAAAGCCGTTGTTGACGCAGGTGCAAATGCTGAAATTTGTGAAACTGGAAATTACACTTTGTCTGCAAGTGAAAACTATACCCAATCAGTTACTTGGATTACGAATGGTGATGGTGCGTTCTCAAACGAAAATGTACTGAACCCGACGTATACACCTGGAACAACTGATATAAGTAACGGACAGGTTACCTTGACACTTATTGGATACGACTCTGCAATATGCGGAGGAAACAATAGCAGTTCGATGGTACTAAGTTTTATTCCTGAAGTAATTGTTGACGCAGGTCCCGATGGAAATGTTTGTGGTAATGGCTCTAACTTTGCTTTAAATGGAGCTAGTATCAACACAGGAAGTTATCAAAATATAGAATGGACTACTACGAATGGTACTGGAATATTTTTACCCAACGCGAACGTTCTTAATCCAGAATATGTCCCTTCAAATGCAGATGTTATAAACGGTTCTGTAAACTTGACATTGACCGTTACACCCAATATTAGTTGCAATACAGGACTTCCTATTTCTTCAAGCATGCAGCTTTCGTTTGACACGATTCCAACTGGAACGGGGACAATTATTGGAAGTTCTTCAGTATGTGAGGGAAATTCTTCTTCTTACACAGTTTCAGGATATACAAATGCTTCTAGTTATGTTTGGAATGTAAGCCCTTCTTCGATAGCTACTATTAGTTCGGGACAAGGTTCCAATACAGTTACGGTTGACTACAGCGCTGGTGGTAACGCATCCATTACGGTAACCCCGATGAGCGCTTGCGGCTCTGGAGCTGCTGCCACTACCAACGTGCTCGTTGCTGAAAATGATGAAATGGTACTGAGTTCCGGAAACAGCATACAAACCTCATGTTCAAACAGTCCAATTGATCCTATATTATATAACGTAAACGCTTCAGTTACAGGAGTCAGCTCATCAGGGCTTCCCTCTGGAGTTACCGCCTCATACAGCGGAGGTGTGGTGACCGTTAGCGGAACACCCACTGTTAGCATTAGTTCGTCGCAAACCTATAATTATACCCTTACAACTTCAGGAGGAAGCTGCTTACCTACTTCGGATACTGGTTCTATCACTCTTGATCCATCTGAAGAAATCAACTTAGTAACAGCTCCAACTTCAAACGCTCAGACGCTATGTGAGGGAGGAACGATCAATACCATTCAATATGCGCTTGGTGCCAACACAAGCGGAGCTACTTTATCGTGGGGTGCAAACGGAGCGCCTACTGGTATTTCTTATGATCCAGCTACACTCACTTTTTCAGGAACACTAACTGATGACATTACTTCGACAACGGTTTACACTTATACCCTAACTTCTACAGGAACTGTTTGTCCTGATCAAGAAACGGGCACAATTACTGTAAATGCGGATTCATCTATAGAATTGATTTCGGCTTCGGGTACGGATAGTCAAATCCTTTGTCAAAATACTCCAATAGATACTATTAGCTACAGACTGACCAACGCTGGTTCAGCTTCAATCCCAACAGCTGATTTGCCAGCTGGGGTTACGTATAGCATTTCAGGTAACACTTTGACTATTAGTGGAACACCCACAGAGAGTGGAACTTTCAATTATACAATTACAACTTCCTCCAATCCGGGAGGCTGTTTGTCTGCTTCAATTAATGGAAGTATGTCAATTAATGCAGCAGTAAGTGTTTCTCTTTCTTCTGGAGTAGGAAGCGATAATCAAGAAATTTGTGAAGGAGACAATGTTAACATCACTTACGATGTAGGAGCTGGAGTTTCTGGTGTAAGTGTTTCTGGGCTACCGCAAGGAGTCTCTTATGTATACGCTTCGGGAGTTTTAACTATCTCTGGAACATCAACTACAAACCTTACTTCTCCAAAAGTTTATACATATACTGTTACCACTTTGGGAGCTACTTGCAACAATCAAGTGCAGGGAATTATTAAAATCAATCCTGATGACGACATTTCATTATCCTCAACCGTAGGTACGGACTCACAAACGCTTTGTGAAGGAGATGCAATTGATGATATTGAGTTTGCGTTAACAGGAGGGAGTTCGGGAGCAACCGTAACTGGTTTGCCAACTGGAGTATCCTACACTGTTTCAGGAAATATATTAACCATTAGCGGAAGTGCAACCGACACTCCCGGTTCGTATAATTATACCGTAACTACAAGCGGAAGTTGTGGGTCAACACAAGCAACTGGCACTATAGTAATAGAGGCGCTAACTTCTATTACTCTTATTTCGGGTCCGGCGACATCTTCACAGGATGTATGTCAATACAGTGCAATCAATGATATTGTATACGAATTGGATGGAAATGCGGTCACTGGCAGTGTTAGTGGTCTTCCTGCTGGAGTTTCTTTCGACGTTGTCGCGGGAAGTACTCCTTCAAAGAAGGTGTTGACAATTTCTGGAACTCCCACAACCACGGGTGTATTCCAGTACGAAGTAGTTGCCGTTGGAGGATGTGGAAACACTGAATTAGGTGTGATTCAAGTAGATTCGGGAGCTTATTTAACACTCGGTTCTAATATTGGCACCGATGATCAATTGGTTTGTGAAGCTGCTGCTATTGAACCAATTGTATATAATATTGTAGGTTCAGCGAGTTCTGTGACAGCCACTGGACTTCCTCCAGGAATTTCAATTTCTTTTGATCCCACTACCAATGTAGTAGAATTGACAGGAACCTATAATGGAGTTCCTCTTACAACTGATCAAACTTTTAACTACACCCTATTTTCGGTGAGCAGTTGTACTGGACAAGCTGACGGCAAAATAACGCTATACCCCACAACGGGTATTGAGCCCGAAATCTATGTGAAAGCGATTTCGACTACACCCACTCAAACCGAGGTAAAGAATATTCTTTGTAACGGAGCAGATGATGGAGAGATATTTGTGGTATTTTCGGGAGGTTCTGCAAGTGATTTTTCAATACAATGGACAGGTCCTAGTAGTTATTCTAACTCTAGTCAGTACATTAAAGATTTAAAAGAAGGAACTTACACACTTACGTTAAAAGACTTAAACAATAACAACTGTGAGTTTTCAAAATCTTATGTAATATCGGAAGCAGCTCCTCTTGAAATAAATGAAATCCAAGTCAATCCGTTAAGCTGTAACACTTCTCAAATTGATGGAGAAATTCAGGTACAGGTTACAGGAGGAAGTCCTTCCTTATCAACTAAACTCAAATGGTATCGATTGAACGATGACGAAAGTTGCTTTACATACAATTTAGCTCCAGTTAACAATGATGGGGATGCAATTCCTGATTATGCAGATGCTGATTTGGATGAAAATGGAGTTACTGATACTGGAAAAGCGGATGCAGATGCCGATGGTATTAAAGATCTTGCGGATGCCGATGCTGATGGCGATGGAGCTATTGATACAGGAAAAGCCGATTCGAACGGTGATGGGATAAGTGATTCTTATTCTGTGGGAACAGTATCGTATCAAGTCTGCGAAGCTGGTAATACATTTACAACGATCAACCTTTCGAATAGTGACTTCATTAATGGATTTAATATTATTTGTGCCAAATCCAATACGGTCACCAGTTCAGCCAATTTGGATCATGATTTGGATGCTGCAACTCCTGATATATCAAGTATTGATATTAGCGGAGGAATCAATTCCTGTTCGGCGGGTACTTTCCAATATCTTCCTAGTTATGACGGATCTTCGTTCGTTTCTGGCTTGGATATGGGAGTGTACAAGCTTGTTGTAACTCAAGAAGATCGTAATGGAATTCAATATTGTGAGACCGAAAAGAGTTTTGAATTGGTTCGAGATGCTATTGAGTATGGGGAAGTTAGTGTTGACAGTGACTTGTGTCAAAACACCCCTGGTTACTTAACGATTGAAATCACACGTATTCGTGGCGATATTTTCTTCTTCTACAACGATGCCTTAGTGAATCAAACGGATATAGAAATTGTTAGTAGTACAAATCAAAAAATCGTTTATAGTCTCTACATCAATTCACCAACAGATAACGCAACCCTAGAAATTCGAAATGAATTTGGGTGTGGTGTTTTAGTGAACCAAAGTATACTAAACTTGGCTATTGTGGAACCTTCTTTTACATACACTAGCCCTGAACTTCAAGATTATGGTATTATTTCAGAACGTTCTTTTGTAGAATTCAATGCCTCGAATGCTGCTGGATATGCACAAGTAGAATGGGATTTTGATGATTCTACTTCATTAGAATATGGAACTAGAATTACTCACCAATTTGTGCAAAGCGGAAATTATGAGGTTACGATGACGGTTTACAACGCCTCGGGTTGTTCAAAATCAACCACACAAACTTTGCTCGTCGGCGACGGTTATAACCTAATCATCCCGAATGTGTTTACTCCCAATGGAGATAATATCAATGAACGATTCCGGCCGATTTTCAACGGACTCAAAAGCATTGAGTTTAGTGTCTTTGACGAAAGTGGAAATTTATTATACACAGAAACAGGTGCAGAAGGATCCAACCCAGCAATTACTGGTATTTCAATTTTGGGATGGGATGGAGCAAATGCTTATCCCGACACTTCATTCTATATCTATAGAATTGAAGCAACCTTAATCAATGAAAAAACCATTGTAAAAAGTGGAACCTTCCAAATTTTAAAATAACATGAGAAAAATCATATCATTATACATAGGGGCGTTATTTCTAACTATTCAGGCACTGAGTGCTCAAGAATATTTGTTAAATCAATCCCAAAACCTTCAGATGATAAATCCCAGTTATTACGGTTTTAACAGCCTGACTAAGGCTGGGGTTATTTACAACAATTTGTCATACGACACCCAAGAAAATATTGACACAAAAATTGCTTTTGGGAATATCAATTTTGAGAACTTGAATTTCAGCTTGGGGGTTGATGTGAACTCCTTTAAAATCAATTCTTACGGGTTAGAAATTAATCAAATCAACTTGTCGTATATATATAAAATCAATTTGAATTACGAAACCTATATACTTCCTGCTATATACTTAGGAATTGGATCGCAATCTATTGAAAGTTCCAAGCTGATTTTTGAAGATCAAATCAACTTAATCAGTGGATTTATCGCTTCACAATCGGACGACCCACTCGCACAAATTGACTTGAACAGCAACTATTTTGACTTGGGTGCATCGGTTATTGTTTACAACGAAAAATTTCTCGCAGGACTGTCGCTCAAACACTTAAATCAACCCGATATTTCTTACAACAATGAATCGGTTAAAAAAAGTTTGATGATTTCCGTTCAAGGAGCCTACGAATTTAATATCAACTATTACGAAAGAAGTTTTTTACCTCGATACTCTTATTTAATGCTGTATCTATCAGCTACCTCTGCTGGAAGCTTGTTAAAAGCTTATGCGTCTCAGGAACTGCAATTGTCTAATTTCTCTATTGGATTTCATCAACAATTGAGTTCTCTCGAAGAATTTTCATTTCTAAATGC
The DNA here is from genome assembly GCA_029243385.1 of Flavobacteriaceae bacterium. Lineage (GTDB taxonomy): Bacteria > Bacteroidota > Bacteroidia > Flavobacteriales > Flavobacteriaceae > JAQWSC01. Next base: position 85,431 of record JAQWSC010000001.1, read on the forward strand.
AGGTGTAAACGCGGGAGTGAGTGCCGGAAACATTAATTTTAATGTAAGTTATAGTTTCCCGATGAAACAAGATCAAACGATCCTCCCTCCTAGCATGTTGGAATTGTCATTAACCTTTGATTTCAATCCCTTTATCAGAAATAACCGAGGTGACTTTAAGCGTTTGAAAACCGATAATTTTTAGAAGAACGATTATAAAAATCCTTTTTCTTTCATCCAATCATCGTTGTACATTTTCCCTACGTATCGACTTCCAGAGTCGTGAATTAGCATCACTACAACATCGTCTTTTGAAAAATGATGTTTGAGTTGAAGCAATCCTTTAACAGCTGCCCCACAAGAATTTCCTGCAAAGATCCCTTCTTCACGTGCTAGTTTACGCGTGAATACAGCCGCATCTTTATCGGTTACTTTTTCAAAACCGTCAATCAACGAAAAATCAACGTTTTCAGGAAGGATATCTTCCCCGATGCCTTCAGTGATGTAAGGGTAAATTTCTTTTTCGTCAAAAATACCCGTCTCGTGATATTTTTTAAAGACGGAACCGTAGGTATCAATTCCCCAAATTTTGATGTCGGGATTTTTTTCTTTTAAATACTTAGCCACTCCTGAAATAGTTCCACCAGTTCCTACGCCTACCACAAAATGAGTGATTTTACCATCGGTTTGTTCCCATATTTCGGGACCGGTTTGTTCGTAATGCGCCACGGCATTGGACGGATTGTCGTATTGGTTAACATACCATGAATTGGGCGTTTCTTCAGCAATTCGTTTGGAAGTCGAGTAATACGAACGTGGATCATCGGGAGCAACATCGGTAGGACAAACGATTACCTCTGCCCCTACAGCTCTCAAAATATCAAACTTTTCTTTGGATTGTTTGTCTGTTGACACGCAAATTAATTTGTAGCCTTTAACAATCGCTGCCAATGCCAATCCCATTCCAGTATTTCCAGAAGTACCCTCAACAATGGTTCCTCCGGGTTGCAATCGTCCGTCAGCTTCGGCATCCTCCACCATTTTAAGAGCCATTCGATCCTTCGTTGAACTTCCTGGGTTAAAATATTCTACTTTGGCAAGTACCAAAGCATCGACCTCTTTTGTAATAGTATTGAGTTTGACTAATGGAGTGTTTCCAATGGTCTCTAAAATTGTATGGGCGTATTTCATAAGTTCTAATTAGCAACAAAAATAATCGTTCGTCGAACTAAAAAAAATAAAATGATTGGTTTTTATGTGATATTTCTATTATTGAAACCGCAACACCTTAACGGGCGCAATTTTGGTAATGATGTACGAAGGGATCAGCAACATAAGCATACAGAAAAATAAAGTGCCAATATTCAGCATGAGAATTGACATAAAATTAATATCCACAGGCACCTCAGCTACGTAATACGTATTGGGGTCCAATCCAATAATTCCTGTGGCTTGTTGCAAATACAACAAAGAGAGTCCAATCAAATTTCCCCAAAAAAGACCAATGGAAATCAAATAAGCAGCGTTGTACAAAAACACCTTTCGGATGCTCCATTGCGAGCTTCCCAAAACGGTAAGCACCCCTATCATTTGGGTGCGTTCCAAAATCAAGACTAGCAATGCCGTAATCATATTGACACCCCCAACCAAAATCATGATGACTATAATGATTAAAATATTCATGTCAAACAATGCCAACCAACTGAAAATATCATAAAATTTCTCAGAAATATTCTGAACATCCAAAGTCGAAGGAGTTTGTTGATACAACGTTTGAGTAAGATTTTCTAAAGAATCAAAATCCGTTATAAACACCTCATAATTCCCATACGTATCTGCTTCCCATTGATTCATTGTTCGAATATGTTGAATGTCTCCCAGTATATAAGTGGCGTCAAATTCGGAAAAACCGGAACTATAAATACCGCTAACCACAAACGTTCGTTGGCTAGGAACAGCAGTCGTATCGTTCTTCATAAAATAGGTTTTGAAGCGATCTCCTACCGAAAGTAACAAGCGATTGGCGATAAACTCTGAAACAAGCACCTCTTTGGAAGCTATTGAATCTTGAATGGCGGGTATTTTTCCAGCTATCAAGTACTCCTCAAAGGTGTTCCAACGGTATTGATTGTCCACGCCCTTAAGAATGATTCCTTCAAAACTTTGTTTCGTTTTGATGATTCCCGCTTTTTTGGCAACTCCCTGAATATGGTCAACTCCTTCTATTTGAACCGGAAAAGATTCAATAATAAGGTCTTTTTGAATGGGATTCACCGACACTTCCGAAGTGTTATTATCGTAGGTAGCAATTGCAATTTGCCCGTGAAAAGCTGCGATCTTTTGGCGAATTTTTTGTTGAAGTCCTACACCAGTCGCCATCGAAATCATCATCATTACTATACCCAACGAAATTGCAGCAATGGCAATTTTTATAATTGGCGCCGAAATACTACTTTTATACGACTTTGTAGCGACGATTCGTCGAGCGATAAAGGTTTCAAATTTCAAGATGCTATGCTTTATTCAATTTTCAAAAATACCGTTTTTTTTCTTGGAATTTTCCTGTTTATGGCATGTTCAGCACAACCTCCTCAAAAACCCGTATTGGGCATTGAACAAACAGCTGCCTATGTTCCTTTGATAAAAAACAAAAATATTGCCTTGGTAACCAATCAAACCGGCGTATTTACCAACATCCCTACCCAAACCCATTTGGTTGATTCCCTGCTGCAATTGGACATACGTTTGAAAAAAATATTTGCTCCTGAACACGGATTTCGTGGAATCGCTGATGCTGGAGAGCATGTAAAGAACGGAATAGACCTAAGCACGGGATTGCCCATTGTGTCGCTTTACGGAAGCAATAAAAAACCAACAGACCAACAACTCGAGGGGATTGATCTTTTGATTTTTGACATTCAAGATGTAGGCGCACGCTTTTACACTTATATATCCACTTTGCATTATGTGCTGGAAGCCGCCACAGAAAACAACATCCCTGTATTGGTACTCGATCGTCCCAATCCCAACGGTCACTTCGTGGACGGCCCCGTGTTGGAAATGGATTGCCAAAGTTTTGTTGGCATGCATCCCGTTCCTATTGTGCACGGAATGACAATAGGTGAATACGCCCAAATGATTGTTGGCGAACAATGGATTGACACGTATAAAAACTGTGATTTGACAGTAATTCCCATAAAAAATTACATGCATCAAACCCGCTATTCGTTACCAATAAAACCTTCTCCGAATTTGCCCAACGACCAAGCTATAAATCTGTACCCGAGTTTGTGTTTGCTGGAACCTACTCCTGTGAGCATCGGAAGAGGAACAACGTTTCCTTTTCAAGTTTATGGAATTCCACGATGGGAGAGTTCGTTTTCTTTTGTGCCAAAATCCATTTCAGGGGCGCGTTATCCAAAGTTTGAAAATCAAAAATGCTTCGGTAAAGACCTACGAGAAGCTTCATTTTTATCTAAAATTACATTGGAATGGCTGATAGACGCCTACCAACGGTATCCTGAAAAAGAAGCGTTTTTTTCATCCGGTTTTGATCGAATTGCAGGAACCAAACAACTGCAAGCGCAGATTAAGAACGGAATGAGCGCTTCAGATATTCGAGCCAGTTGGCAACCCAAACTCGAGCAATACAAAGTCATTCGAAAAAACTACTTATTGTACGACTAGCGCAACGCAACGCGTGCTTTCATTTTTTCGACAATGTCAAATGCAGCAGGACAAACGGCTACGTTTTTAAGCGTTAATTCGGTAAGTTGATGGAATTTTTTACGATCCGTATGAGGAAATTCACGACACGCCTTGGGTCGGACGTCATAAATACTACAGTGGTTGTCTGCTCCCAAAAACGAACAAGGAAGCTGTTGCAGTACTTGATGGTTGTCTTCGTCGGTAGTTAGGTATTGAGACTCAAAATCGTACAATGACATTTTGAGATACTTGGCAATTCGTTCCACATCCTTGGGCGTAAACATCGGCCCCGTTGTTTTGCAACAATTGGCACAAGTCAAGCAATCGGTGTTAGCAAACACCTCATCGTGGATGGCACCCACTTGCTCATCGAGTTTTTTGGGAACACGTTTTTTGAGACGCTGAAAGTATTTTTGAGTCTCTTTTTGCGTTTCTTTGGCGCGTTTGTGGAGTATATCAAGGGAAGTATTCATCTCAAAAAAACTAAGGGATATTGAGATACTTATGCGTTTGTAAAGACACCCTCCATTGCGGATTTTTCATTACATAATCAACAATTAAGGGCATGACGGTTTCGCGTTTGCTCCATTCGGGTTGCAAGTACAATTTGCAATCGGCACTAACTTTAGCCGCCTGCTCTTCGGCAAATTGGAGATCATTTTGGTTATAAACAATTATTTTCAATTCATCGGCAAGCGGATAAATATCGGTAGTAGGTTTTTTTAATTTTTTAGGCGATAAACAAATCCAATCCCATTGCCCCGTAAGCGGATATGCCCCCGAAGTTTCGATATGGATTTGCAATCCTTTATCTTTCAACGCATTTGTCAATGGTTCCATATTCCACGTCAAAGGTTCGCCGCCCGTAACCACGACCGTATCGGAGTATTTGGAGGCTTCAGTTACGATATCGGCAACAGCAGTAGGAGGATGCGTATCGGCATTCCAACTTTCTTTGACATCGCACCAATGACAACCCACATCACAACCGCCAATTCGAATAAAATAAGAAGCTGCTCCCTTGTGATAGCCTTCTCCTTGGATGGTATAAAACGCTTCCATTAGCGGAAGAGAAACTCCCAAAGAAACCAATTTGTGTTGGGTGGATGTTGTCATGGGACAAAGATAACGCATTCCCGATTCAAATCGATAATTAAATCACTATCGTATGTGAAGAAGAATGTCTATTTTTGAAAAACAAACCATTAACATGAAATTACCTTTTATTACAATACTTTGTTTGGTATTGGCAAGTTGCACTAACAATTCCCAATTTTTAATTCAAAAAAATCAAGTAGGACCATTGACCGCAGCTACCAAAGTAGCGGCATTGGACTCGCTTTACGCCTCAGATTCTTTGGTAAGAAGAGTGGGCGAAGGCGACTATGTTCAGGCAGGAAACGACACTTATTTGTTGTATGACAATCAAGGCAATCCACTTTTGAGTTTGATTCCCAAACAGCAGTTTGACCCGCAAGAAACCATAGAAACCATTCAAATTATTGACAGTCGCTATACAACTGCTGAGGGATTGACATCGGCAAGTACTTTTGGAGAACTCAAAGCGGCACATCACATTTCATCCATTCAAAACACCATCAAAAGCGTACTTGTTTTTGTAGATGAATTGGACATATATGTTACGATTGATAAAAAAGAACTGCCCCTTGAACTTCGCTACGAAACCGATCAAAAAATTGAAGCCATTCACATTCCTGACGACGCCGTTATCAAGTCGTTTTTTGTAGGCTGGGAATAATAAACTAAAAAATGCTTTCACCGTTCCACTTAGCCATTCCCGTAAATGATCTGGAAAAAAACCGTCGTTTTTACCGCGATGTTTTGGGATGTCGTGAAGGTAGAAGCAGCGATCAATGGGTAGATTTTGATTTTTTTGGACACCAACTGGTGCTTCATTGTTCTGAGGATAGTTCGCCCAACCTCATCCACAACAATGTGGACAAACATGCCGTTCCCGTGCCTCATTTTGGAGTGGTGCTTTCTTGGGAAATTTTTCATGAGTTTGCCGATTCTTTGCAAAAAAAAGAAATCCATTTTATCATTGAACCTCACATTCGGTTTGAAGGAATGATAGGTGAACAGGCGACGCTGTTTTTTAAAGACCCTTCCGGAAATGCCTTGGAATTCAAATCCTTCAAAGACCCATCCCAACTGTTTGCCAACTAGACTGCTTCGTTATCCATCGTATTCTTTTTTTTGTTAACTTAGCGGTAGAAACGCACCCAAATCGATTCTACAACCATGAGAAACCTACGACTCATAACCGATACATTTCGATATCCAACGATTTTTAAAACAGCCTTTGTTGTTGATAATGCCTGTTATCTAAAAAAATCTCTTGCAAATAATAAATGGTCTCATGACTCTATAACAGTGAACCAAAACATTGAAGATCAATATATTACAAATATAAAAACGTAAAAATATATATAAAAAATAAACGCAACAGTGCGATTATTTACAAGTTAGCAAAAATGTAAAAAATGACCTTAGGACATAATACAAACCAAGCACTTTTTGATGAAACTTTTAATCTTGATTGTCCACATTGCGGGAAATCAACTAACCTAATATTAGTTTCGCCACCTGATTATAAAACTTTAAAAAGATTTCGACCAGATAAGGTAGGTTTTGGATTTCAATGTGCTTCTTGTTCTGAGCCAATATTTCTCAAATTTGAAATACAGTCACATACGAACACTTCTGTCAATTTTTACAGCGAGCCAGAAATTATTGAAAGACCAACTATTGAATTTGAATTTGAGTTCATTCCTGAAAATGTAGTTTCAGATTTTAAAGAAGCACTAAATTGCTATTCTATTTCGTCACTTAATGCCTTTGCAGCAATGTGCAGAAGAACAATACAATCAAGTGCAGCAGAAATTGGAGCAAAAGGAAAAAGTAAAGTTCAAAATCAGCTAAACGAGATGAAAGAAATGGCTGATATAGATGAGGAAACATTTGAAATTTTAAAACAAATCATAATTGACGGGCACGATGGAGCTCATCCTGATTTACCAAATTTATCACAAGAAAGAGCGGAAATATTACTGGAATTGATTAAAGATGTTATGTACCAGCTTTTTGTTAGAAAAGGAAAATTAAAAAAAGCAGCAGATTTAAGAAAACAACAAATTAATAAAACTGAATAACACTTTTGCTAACAATGGCTATAAGTAATTGCTTGTTCTCGCCTACTTCTGAAAATCCTCGCGGATTTTCAGTTTGGTGTGTACTTGCAAAGTTAAGTGCTAACCCACGCAACTACTCATAGCCGAGACCGTTATCCGTGTCGTTTTCTCGCCAACAGGGTATTTTGAAGGAGCATGGCAATGGTCATGGGACCTACTCCACCCGGAACGGGTGTAATGTAACTGGCTTTTTCTTTAACCGCCTCAAAATCTACATCACCTGTAATGACATAGCCTTTGGGGTGGTTTGTGTCGGGAACACGGGTAATTCCAACATCAATAATTACGGCGTCTTTTTTAATCATATCGGCCGTTAAAAAATTGGGAACTCCCAAAGCCGAAATCACGATATCAGCCTCACGGGTGTATTGTTCGATATTTTGAGTACGGCTATGGGTAAGCGTAACGGTAGCGTTACCCGGATTTCCTTTGCGGCTCATCAATATACTCATCGGACGCCCTACAATGTGACTGCGACCTATTACCACGGTGTGCTTTCCTTGCGTATCGACTTCGTAGCGCTTGAGCAACTCCATAATCCCATAGGGCGTAGCGGGAATAAAGGTTTCCATATCCAGTGCCATTTTCCCAAAATTGGTGGGATGAAAACCGTCAACATCTTTGTCGGGGTCAACAGCCATAAGTACCTTTTCTTCGTTGATATGTTTGGGCAAAGGCAACTGAACGATAAATCCATCGATATTGGGATCGTTGTTGAGTTGGTCGATTTGATCCAATAAAGTCTCTTCAGAGGTAGCTTCATCAAGATGAATGAGCGTGGATTCAAACCCGATACGTTCACAGGAGCGCACCTTACTGCCTACATAGGTAAGACTGGCGCCATCCTGTCCTACCAAAACAGCCGCCAAATGCGGAGTGCGTTCGCCGCGCGATTTCATTTGGCTTACTTTATCCGCAATTTCTTCTTTGATTTGATTGGAGGTTTTCTTTCCGTCTAAAAGTATCATACTTGTTTTTTTATCGCATTCCTTGCATCATCTGCATGAGCTTGTTGGAACCACCACCCTGCATCATTTTCATCATTTTACTCATTTGCTCAAACTGTTTGAGGAGTTTGTTAACATCCTGGATAGTCTGACCCGACCCATTGGCAATTCGTTTTTTACGGCTAGGATTGATCAGTTTGGGTTTGGAGCGTTCTGCGGGAGTCATGGATTGAATCAATGCCTCGATATGCTTAAAAGCATCGTCATCGATATCCACATCTTTCATGGCCTTTCCAACGCCGGGAATCATTCCGACCAAATCTTTCATGTTCCCCATTTTTTTGATTTGTTGGATTTGAGTCAAAAAATCGTCAAAACCAAATTGACTTTTGGCAATTTTTCGGCTCAGTTTTTTAGCTTCTTCCTCATCGTACAAATCTTGAGCACGTTCCACAAACGAAATCACATCTCCCATTCCCAAAATACGGTCTGCCATTCGATCAGGATGGAAGACATCAATGGCTTCCATTTTTTCGCCCGTTCCAATAAATTTAATGGGTTTGTCAACAACAGATTTAATGGACAAAGCCGCTCCTCCTCGTGTATCGCCATCGAGTTTGGTAAGCACTACCCCATCAAAATTAAGAATATCATTGAATACTTTGGCGGTATTCACGGCATCTTGACCCGTCATGGAATCGACAACAAACAGAGTTTCCTGCGGCTGAATAGTTTGATGGATATTAGCAATTTCATCCATCATTTCGGTATCTACGGCCAATCGTCCGGCGGTATCTACAATAATGATGTTGTGACCGTTTTGTTTGGCGTGTTTGATGGCATTGGAAGCTATGGAAACTGGGTTTTTGTTTTCGGGTTCCGAAAAAACCTCAACACCAATTGCCTCGCCTACTACGTGCAATTGATCAATCGCTGCGGGACGATATACATCACAAGCAACCAATAAGGGTTTTTTGGATTTTTTGGTAAGTAAGTAATTTGCCAATTTTCCTGAAAAAGTGGTTTTTCCCGATCCTTGCAATCCCGCCATTAGAATAACAGAGGGTGTTTTGGAAATATTGATCGGATCCGACGAACCGCCCATAAGTTCGGTCAATTCATCCTTTACAATTTTGGTGAGCAATTGGCCCGGTTTTAGGGAAGTTAATACCTCCTGACCCAGCGCTTTGTCTTTGACTCTGTTGGTAAATTCTTTGGCAATTTTAAAATTTACGTCGGCATTCAATAAGGCACGACGAATTTCTTTGGTAGTTTCCGCAACGTTGATTTCAGTAATTCTCCCATGCCCTTTCAGTACATGAAAGGCTTTATCAAGTTGATTGCTTAAACTATTGAACATGTTTTTTTATTTAAAAATAAGCTACAAATTTAAGAATTTCAAAGGAGATTCCTCCATAATTATAGGGTTAGATTTTAAAGGCTTTTATCTTTCATTTTTAAAATAACAAAAGCATGAGGAAAGGTAATGGCTGCTAAAAAGCAAAAGAATATAGACAGTAACTCTTGACCAGTATCTTTAAGCAGTACGAACAAAACTCCAAGAAGTATCATCGCAAAAAGCCAATACAAAAAAGCCTTTTTGACATACTCAAAGAGTTGACTGTTATTGGAGTCTCCAAAAAGAAATTGGGATTGTTCTTTAATAGAGGGAATGCTATGCCAAAAAACAAAATAAACCGCAAATGCAACAACTAGTGAACAAAAATAAAATACCGCGCTCAACAGAACCAGAACAAACAGTTGATAAAGCGCCTGCGAGCGAATTTGATTCTTAACTAAAATTACGCCGACAAGAACTAATAGAATAGTGATAACCAGTACGAAATGATACCAGAAAAGACCTACTGAATAGCCTGAAAGGTCACTTACAATGGTCTGCACCTCAGTCTGATTGAAATAAAACAACAAGGCAAAAAGCAAAGCACCGTAGCTAAAGTAAAAGTAGCGTACTTTGGTTGTTGGTTTGCGAAAACAATACGACCAATGTTGCTCACCGAAATGATAGGCACTTAGAAGCACGAAAAAAATCAATGCGAAAATAGGAAAAAAATAAAACCCGCTGAATACTACCAAAACAAAAAGCAAGTACAAAATCAAGGATTTTATGTAAGAAAAATGGATACGCATCAATTTTGGGTCCTGTAATAAATACAAGTCGTTTGCGCCGTGAATTACCCCAGCAGTCAAAATCATAGCAAATGATATAACTTGCTGTATTTTAGAAGGTAATAATAAAGACAGCGCCAAAAAAAGGAAGGTTACCGCTATTGATATATTCTTATTTTTTTTCATAAAAAAGTATGAACACTATAAAATTAAAGCTAAAAATTTATTAATAATATAGTGAATAAATATAATTTTTCATATATTTACTGTAAACAATATTAAAAATATACTATAATATTATGGAAAAATTATTTAACATGATTGCATTGGTTCCAAAGATGGCAACTGATGATTACGTAGGGTTTACATTTTTTGTAGGCTGTATGGCAATGATGGCAGCTTCTGCCTTCTTTTTCCTTTCGTTAAGCTCGTTTGACGGAAAATGGAGAACTTCAGTATTAGTCTCTGGACTTATTACATTCATTGCAGCTGTTCACTATTACTACATGAGAGATTATTGGGCAGATGTGGGAGAATCTCCAACATTTTTCCGCTATGTAGATTGGATTTTAACTGTGCCACTAATGTGCGTTGAGTTTTATCTTATCTTAAAAGCAGCGGGAGCTACAAAAAGTTTGTTGTGGAAATTGATCGTTTTATCAGTAATTATGCTAGTAACTGGTTACTGGGGTGAAGCTGTTGCAAGAGATCAAGCCGCATTTTGGGGACTACTTTCAGGAATCGCTTATTTTGTAATTGTTTATGAAATATGGTTCGGTGGTGCTTCTAAGCTGGCAAAATCTGCTGGTGGAGCCGTTGAAAGTGCTCATAAAACTTTATGTTGGTTCGTTCTAGTTGGATGGTCTATTTATCCGTTGGGCTATATGCTCGGAACAGACGGATGGTATGATTTCCTTCACGTAATTAACCTAGATATGGACGTTGTTTACAACATTGGAGATGCCATTAACAAAATTGGTTTTGGATTGGTAGTGTATAATTTAGCTGCTTCTTCAAAATAAGAATTACAACCAATTAAACTATTCAAAAAAAGGCTGTCTTCATGGACAGTCTTTTTTTTTACATTCGTATGGGAACTTCAATTCCTAGAAGTCCCATTGCACTTTTAATTACCGTAGCTACCTTGTGAGACAATTGAATACGGAATTGTTTAGTAGCGACATCTTCTTCTCCCAAAATAGTGATGTTCTGATAGAATGAGTTGAAGTTTTTAACCAATTCGTAGGTGTAATTAGCTACGATAGCTGGACTAAACTGTTGCGCTGATGTTTGAATAATTTCTGGATAAGATTCCAAAATTTTAATCAACTCTTTCTCCTTAGCATGCAAGGTTTTAACAGCAATTTTCTCGTGGATATCAAACGTACTTTTTCGTAAAATCGACTGAATTCGTGCGTAAGTGTACTGAATAAAAGGACCTGTATTTCCGTTAAAGTCAACCGATTCTTTGGGATCAAAAAGAATCCGTTTTTTAGGATCCACTTTTAATATAAAATATTTGAGCGCTCCCAAACCAATGGTTTCGTAAAGCGATTGTTTTTGAGCGTTGCTAAACCCTTCCAATTTACCCAGCTCGACAGATATGGACTGTGCAGTTTCAACCATTTCAGTCATCAAAGCATCTGCATCAACAACGGTTCCTTCTCGACTTTTCATTTTTCCTGAAGGCAAATCAACCATCCCATAACTAAGATGGTACAAATGATCGGCCCATGAATAACCCAGTTTTTTAAGTATTAAAAACAATACTTTAAAGTGATAATCTTGTTCATTACCAACTGTATAAACCATACCCGTAATTTCAGGGTTGTCATTTACACGCTGTAATGCTGTTCCAATGTCTTGGGTAATATATACGGAAGTACCATCAGCACGAAGAACAATTTTTTCATCCAAGCCATCGTCACTCAAATCAATCCAAACCGAGCCATCTTCTTTTTTAAAAAAGACCCCAGAGTCGAGCCCAGATTGAACCACGACCTTTCCTAAAATATAGGTGTCACTTTCATAATAATACGAATCGAAATCAACTCCCATACGATCATAGGTTTTGGAAAAACCATCATATACCCACTGATTCATCATACTCCAAAGTGAACGCACTTCTTGGTCGTCTTGTTCCCATTGAACCAACATTTGTTGTGCTTGCAAAAGAATCGGAGCTTCTTTTTTGGCTATAACCTCTTCAATCCCTTTTTCAACAAGGGCATTGACCTGCTTTTTGTATTCTTTATCAAAAGCTACGTAGTATTTTCCAACCAGTGTATCCCCTTTGATTCCTGAAGAATCGGGAGTTTCGCCATCACCAAAAAGCTTCCAAGCCAGCATGGACTTACAGATATGAATCCCGCGATCATTGATGATTTGAGTAGAAAGTACACGTTGACCACTTGCCTCTAAAATGTGTGTCATAGAAGAACCTAGCAAAATATTTCGAACATGCCCCAAATGGAGGGGTTTGTTGGTATTTGGGGAAGAAAACTCAACCATGGTATAAGGACTTTCCGCTGTAACCGAAGAGCATCCATAATCTGCTTGCTGTTGTATTGAATTGAAAAAATCAATGTAGTATGAATCCGCAATGACAAGGTTTAAAAAACCTTTAACCACATTGAATCGCTCGATTTCATCATGTGTTTCGACCAAATATTCACCGATTTGAGTAGCCAAAGCAACAGGATTCGTTTTTACATAACGAAGCAAAGAAAAAACGACGATCGTAGCGTCTCCCTCAAAATCTTTACGAGTGGGTTGTATTTCAATTTCAGGCACAGAAGCCTTAAAAGTTGATTCTAAAAAGTCAATTACTGACTCAGAAAGAAGCTGTTGCAAATTCATTCGTTTTATTTGCGCCAAAGATACTCAATAAAAAAGTAAAAATATGGGGTGAAATGCTTGATTTCTGCTATATTTATAATAAAAAAAATGCTGAAAAATGTATCTTATAATGACTCAAAAGTTGAAGAGCAGATTAGCAATCAAGTTGGAAAACCTTTCACACTACTTAAAAGAATTGAATTAGGAGGTATCGGGTCTCCTAAACTTGAAATTGTGGCTTGCAGCAAAGAAATCAATAACCTCTTGCTTTTGGATCACAACACCAACATATGTAATATTGAACTCCGACCCAAAGGTATCATTGTTCGATTTCGATCGTTATTGGAAACCTATGCGTTAGTTGTTCCTTATTACAAATTGGTTTTGTTTAAGGGCAAATCAAATGAATATTCAATTTATAAGGATCATTTTGTCATTAAAATAAAGGCTGACAAACCTACTATTATTTTGTTTTTTAAGAAGATAATGAAACAAAAACACGCTTTTTCGACTTAAAAATGATTTAAATTCAATTAATTAAATGTAAGTTTGTATGAATAATGCCCCAAACATGACCTCAAACAATCAAAACTCTAAGATTATCTTATCTGTTGCTCCCTACTACAAAAGGCTTGGAGCTTTTTTGTTTCAGCTACTACTCTCCTTAATTCCTATATTTTTAATTGCTTACTTGTTAGGGTATAACTTCTCAGATTTTATAGAAAATATTGCTTTGTTTGCGCTTGGGCTCATTTTCATAGGAGTGTGTTCTTCAGGGTTGGGTGTTATTTTATATCCTGTATACCAGGGCAATATTGGACATAAATTATTCAATTTAAAAGTTGTTGATGCTGATACAGGACTATCTATTCATTCCCCATCTCATGGAGCCTTACGAGGGTTTTTAAAAGTTTGTTTAGTTCCTCTTCTAATTCCAATTTTAATTATTTTTATAAATAAAAAACGTCAAACTTTGTGGGATAAAATGAGCAACACAAGAGTTGTGTGCGAAAAGAACCCTTAAAATATTTCAGCCATCATACAACGAACACTGCCTCCCCCACAAAGCTCAATAGTGGGTATTGGAATAGAAATCAATTGGGTGCGTTTGGATAGTGTTTGAATTTGTTTTGGCTGCAAGGAGTCAAAAGCCGATTGACTCATTACCAGAATTGGGCCCGAACTTCCTAAAAGCTGCAACATATTTCCGGCAAAAAGCTGGGTTTGAGATTCTGTAATCGCAATAATTTCTTTACCGCTATTTTTTAAAATAGACACCAAGTGCTTTCGCTCTTTTTTGTCATCAATAGCCTCCAAACAAACCACGGCAAAATCTTTCCCTACACTCATCATTACGTTGGTATGGTAAATGGCCAATCGCTCACCATTCAAAGATTGAAAGGCGGTAAATATAACGGGCGTGTATTCAAAATCTTCGCAAAACTCTATAAATAGTTCCTCGTGAGATCGAGGGGATAGAGCACAATAGGCAATACAATTTTCACGATCCAACACCATCGATCCTGTGCCCTCTAAATACACCTGGTCTTCTTCAGCGGAAGTATAGTCGATTACATCATTAAAAGTCACTCCTTGATTCTCTATTGCTTCCAAAACGCGATCGCTTCGTTCCATTCTTCGATTGGGAGCAAACATCGGGTAAACCGCAATTTTGTGATTTTCATGAAAAGAAATCCAATTGTTTGGGAAAAGAGCATCCGGAGTATCTGGCTCTTCGGTATCTTGGATTACAGTGACGCGAATTCCATGCGAATTGAGTATTAAGACCATCTCATCAAACTCGGTATGCGCCAATGTCGCAATTTGGTCGTCGGAAAGCGTTGCTATGTTATTCTGATAGTAATTATTGACTGATGTTTGTTCATTCTTTCGAAACCGAAAAGGACGAACCATTAAAATATGTTGCGTTAACTGTTTCATTTGGTCTTTCTTTTTAAAGGCAAAGTGCTGCATCGAAACAATCCCTCTTGTTTGGAAATTTCAGCATAGGAAACTTCTTCTACAGTCAGATTTTTACTTCGTAGCCACCCGTTGAGTCTTACAAAAGAAGGGTCAGAAACCACCACCGTTGGTGAAATTGAAAATACATTGCTGTTCATGTGATACATTTCGTCCTTTGTAATGAAATGGATGTTTTCTTTTCCAAAAAAATCAATTAGCCATAGCAATTGATCGACCTTGGTGAATCCTTCCGAATGCATGATCGCATAATGACTTCCTACAGGTTGAAAACAACAATCCAAGTGCAAAGCATTGTTATGAGCTTCTAATACAGATTTATTCAAGTCAAAAGGAACGACCTTTTTGTTAGGAAAAAAATTTTGCAGACTTTGGACTGCTTCTACGTTGGTTCGAGCGGTAATTATTTCAGGATAGTCCTCGCCTTGATAAATACCTACAAAAATATAATCATTGTGAAGTATTACATCTCCTCCTTCTATGTGAACGTTTGGCTGAAATTCAATCACCCGATCGGGATCCATTTGTTGAATAATGGAGTCAATAGCCTTCAATTCGGGAGCTCTTAGCGGAAGAATGTTGGATTTGAAAAAACAGTTTTCGATAACAAACCCAATATCTCTCGCAAAAATCTGATTACACTGCTCTAAAATATCAGGACGATATACTTGCACACTGTACTTTTTAAGGACACTTTCAAAAGCGGTCATTTCTTGCACCATATCAGATTCTTTCGGATAGGTTCCGTTGAGAATATGACTTCGCGATTTTGGATCGTAAACATCCTCAAGAGAAGGCACACCACCCATGCTTTGTGCAGTCCCTAAAATAACAGATTCTAGGGTTGCTGTTTCGTTACAAACTGAAATTGAAATCAAACCAAATAGTATTTGGTTTAAAGTTATAAATTATCGAAGAAATTAGCGCAAGTCTACGTCAACAAAATTTCTAACTTTGGGTCCAACATACAATTGACGGGGTCTTCCAATGGGTTCTTTTTGCAAACGCATTTCACGCCATTGCGCAATCCAACCTGGCAGTCGTCCGAGCGCAAACATAACCGTAAACATCTCAGTAGGGATTCCAAGAGCTTTGTAAATGATTCCTGAGTAAAAATCTACGTTGGGGTACAACTTGCGATCTACAAAATAAGGATCCTCTAGCGCTTCTTTTTCAAGTCCCTTTGCGATATCTAAAATAGGATCAACCACTCCCAAATCACCCAAAACTTCATCTGCGGTAGCTTTAATAATTCGTGCTCTAGGATCAAAGTTTTTATATACACGATGCCCAAATCCCATCAATCGGAAGGGATCGCTTTTGTCTTTGGCTTTAGCCATGTATTTTTTGGTGTCCCCACCATCTGCCTCGATTGCATAAAGCATTTCTACAACGGCTTGATTGGCACCGCCATGAAGCGGACCCCAAAGGGCAGAAATACCTGCGGAAATGGATGCGAACAAACCAGCATGGGATGAACCTACAATTCGAACCGTAGATGTAGAACAATTTTGTTCGTGGTCAGCGTGTAAAATTAACAGCTTGTTGATAGCACGGACAATAATATCATTCTGCTCATAGGGTTTATTGGGCTTACTAAACATCATTTTAGTTATGTTTTCTACATAACCCAAAGAATAATCGCCATAATTCAATGGCAATCCTTCTCTTTTTCTGAACACCCATGAAACAATAACCGGTAACTTTGCCAATAATTTGACAATAGCTTCGTACATCTCACTTTCAGAATTGACATTAACAGAGGAAGGATTGAAGGAGGTTAGCGCACTTGTCAAAGAGGATAGCACGCCCATTGGATGCGCAGATTTAGGAAAACTTTCCAAAATCTTTTTCAAGTCCTCATCCACAATAGAATGGTCTTTGATATCATTCAGAAATTTTTCTTTTTGATCTTTTTTTGGTAAATCACCAAATATCAGCAAGAAAGCTACATCTGTAAAATCGGCATTATTGGCTAGTTCTTCGATATCATAGCCTCTATACCTTAAAATTCCTTTTTCACCGTCCAAAAAAGTAATAGAACTCTTACAAGAACCCGTGTTTTTGTAACCAGAATCCAAGGTAATAACATTGGATTGTCCGCGCAAAGATTTGATATCTATGGCGACTTCGTCTTCAGTTCCAACAAGAACGGGTAAGTCAATATTTTGATTGTTAACAGTAAGGGTTGCTTTATCTGACATAGATAGATATGAATATTCTTTAAATGAATGCGCTTTTTGAGTTTTGCAAATTTACAAAAAATCCCTCATTTAATGGGCTTAAAACCGAAACAAAAAGTGACTTATCGATTGATTTTAAATGCTTTCTCTTGCGGGTAATAAGCTGAATTTCCTAATTCTTCCTCAATTCTTAATAATTGATTGTACTTTGCCATACGATCGCTTCGTGAAGCAGAACCTGTTTTAATTTGTCCCGTGTTCAATGCAACAGCCAAATCAGCTATTGTATTGTCTTCTGTTTCTCCCGATCGGTGTGACATCACAGAGGTAAATCCCGCGTTATGCGCCATAGTGACTGCATCTATAGTTTCTGACAATGTTCCAATTTGATTTACTTTAATCAAAATTGAATTGGCTATGTTTTCATCGACTCCTTTGGAAAGACGCTCGACATTGGTAACGAACAAATCATCTCCAACTAGCTGAACATTTTCACCTACTTTTTCAGTCAATGATTTCCATCCGTCCCAATCGTTTTCGTCCATTCCGTCTTCAATTGAAATTATAGGGTAAGAACGCGTCAATTCAGCTAAATAAGCTGCTTGTTCTTCTGAAGTTCTAACTTTGCCTTTATCACCTTCGAATTTTGTGTAGTCATACACTCCGTTTTCATAAAACTCAGCAGAGGCACAATCAAGAGCAATCATCACATCATCGCCAGCTTTGTATCCTGCGTTTGAAACTGCTAGGATGATAGTATCTAAAGCGTCTTCTGTTCCGTCGAGTGTAGGAGCAAATCCTCCTTCGTCACCAACAGCAGTACTCAATCCACGGTCGTGCAACACTTTTTTAAGGTGGTGGAAAATTTCAGTTCCCATTTGCATAGCGTGCGTAAACGTAGTCGCTTTGACAGGCATCACCATAAACTCTTGAAAAGCAATGGGTGCATCGGAGTGAGAGCCTCCGTTGATGATATTCATCATAGGAACAGGAAGCGTGTGAGCGCTGGTTCCTCCAACATAACGATAGAGCGGCATTCCCAATTCATTGGCAGCGGCTTTGGCTATTGCTAAAGAAACTCCAAGAATAGCATTTGCACCTAATTTTGATTTGTTGGGAGTTCCATCCAAGTCGATCATCATTTGATCCAACCCTTTTTGCTCAAACACAGAGCTACCAACAACCTCAGGAGCAATGATGTCATTAACATTTTTAACGGCATTTAAAACACCTTTTCCCATATAAGCACTTCCACCGTCTCTAAGCTCAACGGCTTCATGTTCTCCTGTAGAGGCGCCTGACGGCACGGCAGCACGGCCTAAAACACCGTTTTCAGTGACTACGTCAACTTCAACGGTAGGATTTCCTCGTGAATCTAAAATTTGTCGTGCGTGAACGTTAATGATAATGCTCATAATGTGATTATTTTTTATGTGTTTTGATTAAATGTATAAATTGATCGAATAAATAAGACGAATCGTGAGGTCCGGGACTTGCCTCTGGGTGATACTGAACTGAAAAACAATTTTTGTTTTTCAGTTTAATTCCTGCTACCGTATGGTCATTTAAATGAACATGAGTGATTTCAACATCTGGGTGCGATTCGGTATCTTCTCTGCTAATTGCAAAGCCATGATTTTGGGAAGTGATTTCTCCTTTACCCGTTTCCAAGTTTTTGACAGGGTGGTTGATTCCACGATGTCCGTTGTGCATTTTGTATGTCGAAATACCGTTGGCAAGAGCGATGACTTGGTGTCCTAAACAAATACCAAACAAGGGTAAGTTTTGATTTATAATTTCTTTGGCAACTTCTTGCGCTTCCTTTAGAGGCTGTGGATCACCAGGGCCGTTGGACAAGAAATATCCGTCAGGATTCCACGCGCTCATTTCTTCAAATGATGTATTGTAGGGAAACACTTTTATGTATGCATCGCGACTCGATAGGTTGCGTAAAATATTTTTCTTTATCCCAATATCCAAGGCTGCAATTTTATAGGTAGCATTTTCATTACCAAAGTAGTACGGTTCTTTTGTGGATACCTTAGAGGCCAATTCCAACCCTTTCATGGGAGGGATTTTTGAAAGTTCTTTTTTGAGAGTGTCAACATTATCAACGTCAGTGGAAATCACTGCGTTCATAGCACCGTTGTCTCTAATATAACTAACCAATGCACGAGTATCGACATCGGAAATTGCGATTAAATTCTCTTTTTTAAACAACTCCTCTAACGATCTTGTTGCAGCTGGACGTGAGTAGTCGTAGCTAAAGTTCTTACAAATAAGTCCAGAAATTTTGATGTTATCAGATTCCATGTCATCGTCAGAAACTCCGTAGTTTCCGATATGCGCATTGGTGGCCACCATTAATTGACCGTAATAGGATGGATCTGAAAAAATTTCTTGATAACCTGTCATTCCTGTGTTAAAACAAACTTCTCCAAAAGCATTTCCTTCGACACCTACAGATTTTCCATGAAAAATAGTTCCATCTTCTAATAAAATAAGGGCTTTTTTTCGGACTTGATATGTACTCATTCGCAACTAATTTTTATTTCGACACAAAATAACATAAAAAAAAGGATAATCTTAAATGATTATCCTTTGAACTTATTAAGAATCTGTTAAGATTCTGTTGATTTATCTGAATCAGGCTTTTTTACCTCCTCTTCAGAAGCTGCTTCTTCTACAGGGGCCTCTTCAACAGCTTTGGTTTCCTCAACAACTGCTTCTACTGGTTCTTTCACCTCTTCTGTATTTTCAACGACTTCAGCTTCATCGGTCGCTTTTTTGGAACGACGTCTTCTTTTTCTTCCTTTAGAAGCTTCCTTATTATAAACGTCATTGTAATCCACCAATTCAATCATTGCCATATCGGCATTATCTCCTAAACGATTTCCGAGTTTGATAATTCGTGTATATCCACCAGGGCGATCTCCAACTTTTTGAGAAATCTCGCGAAATAATTCGGTCACAGCATACTTGTCTCTTAACGAACTGAATACAATTCGACGATTGTGAGTACTGTCATTTTTTGATTTCGTAATCAAAGGCTCTACAAATTGCTTCAAGGCTTTGGCCTTAGCAACTGTGGTGTGGATTCTTTTGTGCTCTATAAGGGAAGATGCCATGTTGGCCAACATCGACTTACGATGGGCAGTTTTTCTACCAAGATGGGATACTTTTTTTCCGTGTCTCATAATTCTATACTATAAAAAGACGTGTTAGTCTTTATCTAATTTATACTTAGTTAAGTCCATTCCGAAGTTGAGTCCTTTAACAACAACCAATTCTTCGAGTTCAGTCAATGATTTTTTACCAAAGTTTCTAAACTTCATCAAATCGCTTTTGTTAAATGAAACCAAATCTCCGAGAGTATCTACTTCGGCTGCTTTCAAACAATTCAACGCACGAACAGAAAGATCCATGTCAATCAATTTGGTTTTAAGCAACTGACGCATATGCAGCGATTCTTCATCGTAAGTTTCTGTTTGCGCAATTTCATCAGCTTCTAGTGTGATACGCTCATCTGAAAACAACATGAAATGGTGAATCAATGTTTTGGCTGCTTCTGTCAAAGCATCTTTAGGATGGATTGATCCATCGGTAATAATTTCGAAAACTAGTTTTTCGTAATCTGTTTTTTGCTCAACACGAAAGTTTTCGATGCTGTATTTTACATTTTTTACCGGAGTATATACAGAATCAACAGCAATAGTACCTAGGGCTGCGTTTACTTTTTTATTTTCTTCTGCAGGAACATATCCACGTCCTTTTTCAATGGTAAATTCAATGTTAAGTGTAACACTTTTATCCATTGTACAAATTACCAAGTCAGGATTCAATACCTGAAATCCGGAAATAAATTTCTGGAAATCACCAGCGGTAAGTTGGTTTTGACCTGCAACAGAAACCGAAACAGTTTCGTTATCAACCGTGTCGATTTGACGTTTGAAGCGAACTTGTTTGAGATTCAATATAATTTCTGTCACATCTTCTTCAACACCAGGAATGGTTGAAAATTCGTGATCTACTTTATCAATTCGAACCGATGTAATCGCAAATCCTTCCAAAGAAGAAAGCAAAACACGACGAAGCGCATTTCCAACAGTTAAACCATATCCGGGCTCAAGCGGTCTGAATTCGAATTTTCCTTCGAACTCATTGGAGTCGATCATGATTACTTTATCGGGTTTTTGAAAACTAAATACTGCCATAATATTCTTCTTATTATTATTTCGAATACAATTCGACGATTAATTGCTCTTTAATATTTTCTGGAATTTGTAAACGTTCTGGGATAGAAACAAGCGTTCCTTCTTTCGTTTCGGAATTCCAAGTAATCCATTCGTACACAGCTGCGTGAGCACTCAAAGAAACTTCAATAGATTCTAAAGATTTTGATTTTTCACGAACACCAACAACGTCTCCTGCTTTGAGGATATGCGAAGGGATATTCATGATTTTACCATTAAGGGTGATGTGTCTGTGACCAACCAACTGGCGGGCAGCACTTCGAGTTGGAGCAATTCCCATTCTGTAAACAACATTGTCTAAGCGAGATTCACATAATTGAAGTAAAACTTCACCTGTAACATCTTTGCTTCGATTGGCTCTTTCAAAAAGGTTTCTAAATTGACGTTCTAAGATACCGTAAGTGTACTTAGCTTTTTGCTTTTCCATTAACTGGATAGCATATTCTGATTTTTTTCCACGACGACGGTTGTTTCCGTGTTGTCCTGGAGGGTAATTTCTTTTTTCAAATGCCTTATCTTCTCCGAAGATGGCTTCGCCAAATTTTCTAGCGATTTTGGATTTTGGACCGGTGTATCTTGCCATTTGTTTTTGTTTAGTAAAAAGGGATTGTGAATTAAGGTCGTTCCTTCGACAATCAGATTCCTTTTGTATGGTTTATAATAATTTATACTCTTCTTCTCTTAGGTGGACGACAACCGTTGTGTGGCATTGGGGTAACATCAACGATTTCGTTAACTTCAACTCCGTTGTTGTGAATGGTTCTGATTGCAGACTCACGTCCGTTTCCTGGACCTTTCACAAAAACTTTTACTTTTCTAAGGCCTGCTTCATGAGCAACTTTAACAGCATCTTCTGCAGCTAGTTGTGCTGCATAGGGAGTGTTCTTTTTGGAACCTCTAAAGCCCATTTTTCCGGCAGATGACCAAGAAATAACTTCTCCTTTTTTATTAGTCAAAGAGATGATAATGTTGTTGAATGAAGCTGTGATATGCGCTTCACCTGTTGACTCTACGAGTACTTTGCGTTTTTTTGAACTTGCTTTCGCCATCGTTATCGATTATTTAGTTACTTTTTTCTTGTTAGCAACTGTTTTTCTTTTTCCTTTTCGAGTTCTGGAGTTGTTTTTGGTTCGTTGACCTCTTAGGGGTAAACCTACACGGTGACGAATTCCTCTGTAACATCCAATATCCATCAATCGTTTGATGTTCAATTGATTTTCAGAACGAAGTTCTCCTTCAATTTTAAATGTTCCAACAGCATCACGAATGCGACCCGTTTCCTCATCAGTCCAGTCAGACACTTTGGTGTTTTCTGCTACTTTAGCGACTTCTAAAATCTTTTGCGCACGGCTTCTTCCTATTCCAAAGATATAGGTCAATGCGATAACGCCTCTCTTTTGTTTTGGGATATCAACCCCTGAAATTCTTGCCATATTAATTATCCTTGTCTTTGTTTGAATCGAGGATTCTTTTTGTTAATAACGTACAAACGTCCTTTTCGACGTACAATTTTGCACTCGGGACTTCTTTTTTTAATTGATGCTCTTACTTTCATTTTCTTTAGTATCGATAAGTAATCCGTGCTTTTGTAAGGTCGTACGGACTCATTTCTAATTTCACTTTATCTCCAGGTAACAATTTAATGTAGTGCATTCTCATTTTTCCTGAGATATGCGCAGTAACCACATGACCATTTTCCAATTCAACGCGAAACATTGCATTGGAAAGGGCTTCGATGATGGATCCATCTTGTTCTATTGCTGCTTGTTTTGCCATTAAGCTGTACCTTTTCTGTTTTTACCGGTCTTCATTAAACCATCGTAATGACGATTTAACAAATACGCATTTACTTGTTGAATGGTGTCTATTGCAACACCTACCATAATCAATAACGAGGTTCCTCCATAAAATAAAGCCCAACCTTGTTGCATGTCCAACAGCTGATAAACTACAGCTGGAAGCACAGAAACAAACGCAAGGAATAACGATCCAGGGAAGGTTATTTGTGACATTACTTTATCTAAAAAATCGGCTGTTTCTGTTCCGGGACGAATACCAGGAACAAAACCACCACTTCGTTTCAAATCATCTGACATTTTGTTTGTCGGAACAGTGATTGCTGTATAAAAGTATGTGAAAATAATAATCAATACCGCAAACAATATGTTGTACCACAAACCAAATATATCAGAGAATGATGCTTGCATCCATTGACCTACATTGGAATCTCCCAGAAGGCTTCCAAGATATGCAGGAGCAAACATAATTGCTTGTGCAAAGATAATAGGCATTACGCCAGAAGCATTTAATTTTAAAGGAATGAATTGTCTTGCTCCAAATATATTTTTCTCATAGCTACCACTTGCAGTTCTCCTTGCATATTGTACAGGGATTTTTCGAACAGCCATCACTAACATGATAGAAGCCAATATAATAACAAACCATATTACTAATTCAATTAGTATCATAATCATACCACCATTAGATTCCATTACCCTTGAAGCAAATTCTTGAGCAAAAGATTGTGGTAATCTAGCGATAATTCCTACCATAATTAAAATAGAGATACCGTTTCCAATACCTTTATCTGTAATTTTCTCTCCTAACCACATTGCAAATACACAACCAGTAACAAGTATAATTGTAGATGAAACATAAAATATAGTTGTTTGGCCTATTATAAAAGCTTCAACAGGTACGCCTAAAGCTGGTAAGCCAATTAAGTAAGTAGGTGCTTGAAGCAGACAAATACCGATGGTTAACCATCTAGTAATTTGATTGATCTTTTTTCTACCACTTTCTCCTTCTTTTTGTAATTTTTGTAAATAAGGAATTGCTATTTGCATTAATTGGACTA
>JAQWSC010000005.1 GCA_029243385.1 Flavobacteriaceae bacterium
AGTTAATGAAGATGGAACAGGTAAAAGTAAAGTTTTTATAGCTTCAGAAAAAGATTTAGAAATACATGTTTTGCCCAATTTTTTACAACAAGGAGGCGTTTCTTTTTTAAGAGTTGTTCCGTGGAACTGGGTGTCAAAAAAAGGAACAGGCGGAGATATTTTAGGGATGGATAATAGTTGGTTTTATAGATGGAGTAACCAAGGTCTTTCTGATTTACAACGCGAATACACCCCTATGGCTTGGGGATTTGGTGCTGCCAATGATGATAGTGATATCGAATTATACAAATCAAAATATAAAAGCACCCATGTTTTGGGTTTTAATGAGCCCGATGATTGTGAAGGTCAATCCGGACAATACAACCATTTGTGTGATGTCCCTGTTGCGATTTCAGTATATGAAAACCTAATGAAGACAGGACTTCGTTTAGTTTCTCCTGCTTGCAGACAAGGCGCCGTGTTTAACTGGTTAAATTCTTTCAACCAAGAGGCTGTCGAAAATGATATCCGAATCGATGTTATCGCTGTGCATTGGTATGATTGGGGAGCAAATCCTCAAGGCAGCCCTAATGCTAACCCAAATACTATTTTCAATCGTTTTAAGACTTATTTAGAGGACGTTTATGAACTCTATGGATTACCTATCTGGATTACAGAGTTTAATGGAAATAAATACAGATCTACAGAAACAAACCGTCAGTTTATGGAGCTTGCGATTCCTTACCTCGAGAGTGTAGATTTTATAGAACGCTATGCTTGGTTTGAACCACAAAATATCACCATAGCTGATGACCCTGGAAATGGAGAATTTTTTGATGATGCTATGAATCTAACCGATATTGGAACGTTTTATAATAACTATCAATCAACACCGTCTATTCCAGAAGATTATTATGTAGGGCTCAACAATTTGAACGATGAGGTACTAACAAATCAATATACAAATACATGCAACCCAGTTAGTTCCCTTTCGACACCCGCTGATGATTACACTCAAAATGTAACATTAAAAGTTATTCCAAATCCAGCAACCAACAAAATAAAAATCATTTTTTCAGAGCCTATAAAATCGATTAAATTGTATAGCATCACGGGATCATTCATTAATAAGCAGTTGATAAATGGCTATATTGATGTTTCAGATTTACCAATTGGAGTTTACTTTTTATCTGTAAATCAATACCCCATTAAATTTTTAAAACAATAGAAAGAGAATTTTTAGAATTTCTTTTTATATTGAGAATCAATACATTAAATAAGTTTTATATATGAAATTTTTAAGATTAGGTATTCTGTGTTTATTAGTGTTTGCGGTTACAGGACTTACACCAGTAAAACCCAAACCAAAACTCAACGTTTTATTTATTGTAGCAGATGATTTAAATTGTGCTTTGGGAGCCTATGGAGATCCATTGGCCATTACTTCAAATATCGATAAATTGGCAAAACAAGGACTTATTTTCAATAATGCCCATGTTCAATATCCACTTTGTGGTCCATCAAGAGTGTCTTTTATGACCGGGCTTTACCCTGATCAAACAAAATCAAAAAAATTGAGACTATATGTTCGGCAAACAATTCCTGATGTCGTTACCATTGGACAAAAATTTAGAAAGGAAAACTACAATTCAGTGCGTGTAGGCAAAATTTATCACTACCATAATCCAAGAGATATTGGTACTGCTGGTCATGACGATTCATTTACTTGGGATCGAACAGTGAACCCTTATGGGCGCGATAAAATGGAAGAATACAAGCTTAAAGGATTAAAACCAAAACTAGACGGTGGAACTCTTAGTTGGTTACAAGCAGAGGGAACTGCTGAAGAACAAACAGATGGTATTGGTGCTTCAGAAACAATCAATTTTTTACAAGAATTTGCGGATAGTGGTGAAAATTTCTTTTTGGCATTTGGACTCTATCGTCCGCACGTTCCTTTTGTGGCTCCTAAATCTTATTTTGATCTTTACAATGTTGATGACTTCAGTATTCCTGAAACTTCAAATGATTATTTAAAAACAATTCCACAGTCAGCAGCTGCTACTGTTCGTTCTAAGAAAGAACAAATAGATTTAGACACAGAACTCGCAAAAGAAATAAAACATGCCTATTATGCAACCACAAGTTTTATGGATGCACAAATTGGACGTGTCCTAGATAAATTAAAAGAAACAGGGCTAGATAAAAACACCATTGTTGTATTTACTTCAGACCATGGTTACCATTTAGGAGAGCATGGGCACTGGCAAAAACAAACTCTTTTTGATGATGCTACAAGAGTCCCTTTGATTTTTGCTGGGCCGGGGATTAAAAAAAATCTAGAATTTGTAGATTCTCCAGTTGAACTCGTTGATCTTTACCCCACAATAATGGAAATGGTTGGAATGCAAACCCCTAAATTTGTAAGAGGTAAAAGTCTTGTCCCTTATTTCAATAACTCCAAACAAGAGGTACGAACAAGTGCCTTGACTGAGCTACAAGTTAATACAAATAACCTCAAAGCGCAGGGGTACTCCATAAAAACGAAACGCTATCGGCTTAGTCAATGGGATAGACAAGGCGTTGTAAACTATGAGTTATACGATCATAAGTTTGATAAATCAGAATTAAACAACCTAGCTGAGGATATCAACTACAAGGCTGTTAAAGATTCCCTTATCAATGTGCTTAAATTTAGAATTGCTGACGCAAATAAAGTACCTTTAGGGTTAGGGCGTCAGCTTGATGATGCTAAGCCTTGGGGTGAGCCAGCAAGATTTTTTAGCAAGAAGAAGTGATTATTTTGTCTTTAAAGCTTAGTCAAGACTGTTGTTCTGGTTGTAGTTTCCTCAATAATCATAATGCAATACAGATTATTTAAAATAAAAAAAAGAACTAAAAGATAAACCAAAAGCCTATTGGAAAGAAAACATTAGATACCTTTTTATCCTACTGATAATATGGTTCATTGTCTCATTTGTGGCGGGAATTATGTTAAAAGATGTGCTCAACGAATTTAAACTTTTCGGGTTTAAACTTGGTTTTTGGTTTGCTCAACAAGGGTCACAAATTATCCTCAAGAATAAAAAATTATTTTTGGGGATATTTTATTAGATTTGTGCATTATTTTATATCTATATGAAAAAAAGACTATTTGAATTAATTTTTATAATTATTTCAGCTTCAATATTAGTTGTATTTTCAGAATATGGTCTTTTGGAAAACAATATTGCTTTTTCGTTTATACCCATTCTAATTGCATATTTTTTAGGACAATATTCTAATATTAGATTCAAGAAATAATTGAAATATACTCCATAAAAAGTTCGAACTTTCGAAATTTTGGGTCACAAGACCCCTGACATGTTTTTCGTTTATATACTCTATTCCAAATCCTTAGATCGGTATTATGTAGGTCACACTGCTAGTCTTAATGATAGAATCAAAAGACATAACTCAGGAAGAAGTAAGGCTACCAAGGGTGGGATTCCTTGGTCTTTAATTTACAAAGAAATGTTTGAAAATAAAGCAGATGCCTACAAAAGAGAACGGTCAATCAAAGCGAAAAAATCAAGAATTTATATTGAAAAATTAATTGCGGGATAGAGCATTCCGATTTCCAATCGGAACGGTCACAGGTTCGAATCCTGTCGCGATCACAAGACCCCTGACATGTTTTTCGTTTATATACTCTATTCCAAATCCGTAGATCGGTATTATGTAGGTCACACTGCTCATAAATAAAACTTATATCCGTAAGACAAATCATCAGCCAATATTTTTATAAATTCCAAAAATAAAATCTGATGGATTAGAAGATAAATATTCATCTTCAAATAAAAAGAGTTCTTCTAATATTTGGTTCTTCTTGGGGGTCAATTCTACAAAATGATGAGATATATCTTTTAAGGTACTCATTAATATGTTTCCTCCAAAAGGTTTTTCAAGAAGAGTTTGAAAATTTGAATGAATTGTAGGTAAAATACTTTCAGAATCTATACACTCAGAGGGGTCTGAAATTATCATCCTTATAAATCCAGATCCAAAGTACCTCTTTTTCAATAAGTTAGAAACATGTCTTCTTCTGTATTCTTTTGGTATTATTTTTATAGCCTTATTTATATTTTCTATTTGAATTTTTGGGAATTGGAGTCTGTTGGCACCCACATATTCGTTTATTACAAGCAGCCCATTTATTTTTAAAGATTTTTTAATTTTATTTTGAACGAATTGTTCTATGTTATAAAAATGATGCAATGATGCCTGGAAAAAAACAATGTCATAATAATCTTTAGGCACCTCCCATTCATAAATATCAGTGCAAATAAATTCAATGTTTTTGAGTCCTAATTCATCAGCTCTTTTTTGTGCTTCCAACATTCTTTTTTCAGAAATATCAACACAAGTAATTTTAGTAAAATTTGAATATCTTGCTAATTCTAATTCTTTATGACAAAGTCCGCTTCCCAAAGAAATTAATCTAATTTCTTTTTGATTTTTGATGA
The DNA here is from genome assembly GCA_029243385.1 of Flavobacteriaceae bacterium. Taxonomy (GTDB): domain Bacteria; phylum Bacteroidota; class Bacteroidia; order Flavobacteriales; family Flavobacteriaceae; genus JAQWSC01. Next base: position 4,485 of record JAQWSC010000005.1, read on the forward strand.
CATCATTTACAAAATATTTTATGTAATCAATTTCGGGATCTCCTGAAATTAATTGATTCCAACGCTGTCTTACTTTAGGAATTATCCACCAATCAGCACTTTTGTAATTCAATTGGCTAAAAGCCAACTCTGTTCTTTTAGTTCCTTGAAAATTAAATTTAGATAACACAAAACCCAAACCTCTTTGCATAGATTTATGAACTAAATCTATGCAGTCCTCTCTTGTAACTATTCTTTTCATATTAAAAAGGGCTTGTTTAATGCTAAACTATAAAAAAATCCTCAAAAACTATTTTTAGAAAGCCCTAATGTTAAAACTCTCTTTTTGTTATAACATGATATATATCATCTTTTAGTAAATATGATGAGTTTAATTTTGAAAAAAATAAATCAATCTATGCGATAGTTTTGCATTTGAGAATCATTCCTAAACTTAAAAATTTATTTACCTTGAACGTTGCTAGTATGTTTGTCTTTTGGTCAATTATTATGACTTCCTTTGGAGTGAATTATTATTTATCGGGTTTGCACAGCTATGCAATTGGAGACCCATTACCCATTCCAAAATTTGTTTACATCTTATCAACCTCTATGATTCTACTAACTATTTTGGTAATAGTTAAACGACGGAAATTTAAAAAAAAATTTATGAAACAAAATTGGTTGATACAACTATTAATTATTGTTATTAATTTGTTCGGTATAGGTGCTTTCAAAAATCTTATCTGCATTACCCGCTTCAAAACCTTCCCTTCGGTGTGATGATTTGATTACTTCTTCGGGCAAATGAGCATACTCTGGCAGCAGTTTTCTTTGGGCAAACTCCACATAACTTCCTGCAATGTATTTTGTCTTGTGAAACTGGAAATTAGCTTGTATTTGCTCAGCAACCGAACTGCTTTGAAGCAATAAACCATCGGCACTTGTTTTAATTTCTCCTCCCGAATTATTGAGTTTTATTCCAATTGATTTGAGAAAATCATTAAAATTTTGAAGCTCGTTATAAGGGGCTGGAAGTTCGTGAACACTAATGGTATAATGATTCAAATAATAGCGGTTGTAAATTACCCATGCTGCGTATTCACTTTCCTTTAACAACGTTTCGTAATCCTCTATGGAAGGAAGTATCCAAAGGGGTGTTTTTAAAAAATGAGCTATCTGCTCAGCATCCTCTAAATTGACAGCATCTAAAGGATCCGAAGAAACCAAATCGGTATATTTGGATATAATTTTTTGAGCAGTCTCTGAAAGATCATGAACGCGTAACTCACTTATAAATACTCTCGGATATTCTGGAGAAGGAGGTGCATACCAGTAGGCATTCAATTTTTTACTTTCAAAAAAATACGCATCGATTTTGGTGTATCCGTGTTTCAAAAATATTTTTTCAAAAGACTGAATACCAAGCTGCTCCACTCCTATTGTGCGAAATGCTATATGATCATTAATAATTTCCTCTTGAGACGAAATCATTTTATGATCTATCATTGCCTGAGTAATTTTCTTTACGTTCGGCACTCTTTTGAGATAAGTATGAAACAAATCTTTTAAAATAAAGTCCAGTGGGGTAATTTTTTCAAACAGCATCAGAAAAAGTTTTGATTTAATGTTTAATTTACAAATAACTGACCGCTTTGGGTCTTTAAAAATTCTTGAAAGGGTATTTCCTCTTGTTTTATAAATCCTTTTTGTGGAAGAACTCCTTTGGAAACCAGCTCTATAACAGCTACCAAAGAAGCTGCTGTAGTCCATGATATAGCTCTCCACATTTGTCCTTGTATTTTAATAGGATAAAAAGCATTGAAATATTCGCTTCGATACAATGTTTTCTTTTTCCATCCTTCCACGACAGCATACACATAAACAACATCTTCATCAACAGGGGGTTTTGCATTTTTTAGAATTTCTTCGAGTTGAGTCTTATCGTCTTTTAAAATAAGTTCGTACATCAAAAACTTCATCAGCTTACCATGTCCAGGATATCGAATGGTTTTGTAGTTTAACGTGTCCACACGCCCTTCAAAAGTATCGCACATGGTTCCTAAACCTCCCGAAGTGGAAAAGGCTTCAAATTCTTGCCCCTCAATGTTAATATACTCCAACCCATCCAAAGAAGAAACCGATTTTTTCTCGCCGTTATGAATAACCTCAGCATCATTGATGTATTCATTGATTACTCCAGCTGGTGACCAGGTAAATGAATAGGCTAACAAACCGTTTGGATACCTTGGCAAAGCTCCTACTCGCAATTCTATGTCTCGAAGTCGTGTGTATTGGTGGGTTAAATCACTCCCTACAATCCCGATAAAACCTGGAGCTAGTCCGCATTGAGGTGCCATGACACTTTTAGCAGTTTTACTGAGATCTTGAATAAATTGAGTAGTCTCAACATCTTCTGTTAAATCAAAATAATGAATGCCTAAATCGTAGGCTATTTGAGCTAATTTTTTGTTCAAAAAATAAGGGAGTGCCGACACTACCGCATCAAAGTTTTTTAGGATATCAGCCATATAAGTCACATCGCTTACATCTCCCTGAATTACCTTAAATGGTAATTCAAAATCGTAATGCGGTTTGTTTTTATCCAACCCTGTGACCTCAAATTTTTCATTTAACAACACCCCCACTAAAGTGCCTACTTTACCCATTCCAACTACTAGTATTTTTTTCATTTTTTATATTTATAACAAATATATATGTAATTGTTATATTTTATTATAAAAAAGAGACGAACTTATAAACAGTGAGAAATTGCAGAAATGAATGTACTTTTGCAGATATTAACTGAACGATGAGCGAAACACCCTCCATACGCATTAATAAATACTTGACAGAAGCTGGTTTCTGTTCACGCCGAGCAGCCGATAGGCTTATTGATGAAGGGCGAGTGTTAATTAATGGTCAAATCCCTGCTTTAGGTACAAAAATATTACCCACAGACGAAGTACGTGTCGATGGAGAGGTTGTTGGTAAATCCAAAGAAAAACCTGTTTATATTGCATTTAACAAGCCCGTTGGAATTGTTTGCACAACAGATACCAAAGTCGAGAAAGACAACATTATTGATTTTATCAATTTCAAATCTCGAATTTTTCCAATTGGTCGTCTTGACAAACCCAGTGAGGGACTTATTTTCTTGACAAACGATGGAGACATCGTCAATAAAATTTTAAGGGCTCGAAATCACCATGAAAAAGAGTATTTGGTAACCGTAAACCGTCCTGTAACTGCTGAATTTATTGAACAAATGAGTAACGGAGTTCCCATTTTAGACACCATTACTCGAAAATGTGAAGTGAAGCAAACCAACAAAAAAACATTTAAAATTGTTTTGACTCAAGGTCTTAACCGACAAATTCGTAGAATGTGTGAATATTTGGATTATCGGGTTGTAAAATTAAAACGAGTTCGAATTATGAATATTCCGCTGGATGTCACCGTAGGCTCATACAGACACTTAACCAAAAATGAATTGAAAGAAATCAATCGTTTGGTAGCCGATTCTTCCAAAACACACACAAACACAAACTAGCTATTCAGGATACTCAACCCTTAGGTGGTATATGTTATTGAGTTTTTGCTTCAATACTTTTTTAACTTTTTCGATTTCTTGAAGCGTAATGTTTGCGTTAATAAATTGTTGTGTATCCTTTTGACGCTCCACGATTCGTTCCACAAATTCGTCTATCAAAATAGAGGTAGGCTCTTTAAGGCTTTTTGAAGCAGCTTCGACACTATCCGCCATCATAAGAATAGATGTTTCTTTTGAAAAGGGTTTTGGCCCTGGGTATTTATAAAGATCTTCATCCACCTCGGCATCCAATGCTTGTGCATTTTTGTAAAAATAATAAACCGTAGATGTCCCATGATGGGTTCGAATAAAATCAATCACTCGGTCGGGAAGTTTGTATTTGCGTGCCAATTTTATACCCTCTATAACATGACCAATGATAATACTAGCGCTTTCTTGAGGTTCCAATTCATTGTGTGGGTTGAAAGAAGTCGCTTGATTTTCACTAAAATATCTAGGATGAAGCATCTTTCCAATATCATGATACAAGGCTCCAACGCGAACCAACATGGCATTTGCACCGATTTCTACTGCAGCGGCTTCCGCCAAATTGGCTACCTGCAAAGAATGATGAAAAGTTCCTGGCGCTTTGTTTGAAAGTTCTCTTAACAAATTGGTATTGGTGTCTGACAACTCAAGAAGTGACACATCGGATACCAAGCCAAATATTTTTTCGTATAAATATATCAGAGGCTGTACAAATAAAGTCGCCAACCCGTTAAGCACAAAAAAGCCCGGTGTTTGCCATGTAATTCCCTCTGGGCTTCCTTCGTGAATGATCACAAAAGCTAGATATCCAATAATGTAAATAAAGGTAATTTGAGCTACTGAAATAAATAAATTAGCTCGTTTGTAGAGCTCCGAAACTGTTAAAATAGTTACAATTCCTGCAATAATTTGAAGAAAGATGTACTCAAAGCTGTTAGGGACAATAAACCCTAACAACAACAACGTGAGCACGTGTGCAAAAAGCCCTAAACGTGCATCAAAAAAAGCCTTGAGTATCAATGGTAAAATACACAACGGAACCACATATATATAATTGACTTGGTATTTTACGACCAAAGTGGTCAATGAAATCATCAGTATAATGTTGACAAAAATAAAAGTGACTTTTCGGTTGTTTTCAAAAATGGCACTTCTATAATTTTTCAAAAACAACAACAACATAAGCATGACCAATCCAGCCAAAACAACATAGCCTGATACAATCCAAGTGTAATTTGATTTACTCCACACCAGAGATTGATATTCTTTTTTCAAAGAATTGAGTTTTTGAAACTTTTCACCTTCGATAACTTCCCCTTTGGCTATTATCCGAATTCCTTTAGAAACCACATCGCGTGTGGGCGAAATGGATTCTAACGATTCCTCCAAGGCTTGTTTAGTAAAAGTTTCATCAAATTTTACATTCGGTGCTACCACGTCAAAAAACAAATCATACAAAGGAAGACTGAACTCTTGATAAGGAGTATTTTGTAATGCCCGGACTAGATAAACTTGTAATGACTTGGGTTGGTTGATATCACCAAAAAGGAGTTCTTGTTCAACGTTGTTCCTAATCAGTGAAACTATCTGAGTTTCTTTGAAATTGTTTTGGGAAGAAAAAACCCCGTTTTTATAAAAATCGGAAAGCAAACGAGAGGAAAACTCAAAAATATTTGGATGAGAAACCGCTAAACTATCGGACATAAAAATATTGAAACGGCTGGTAAAATTTTCTTCGACTTGATCAAATGCCGTTTCATCAACCGAAAAATAAGCACGCGCATTAGCAGTGATTTTCTCTTTTTCAGCTGTTATTTCATCTAGTGATTTATAAATAGGAAAATCAAAGGGAGCGATGAGTGTTTCATACTGCCAAGGTTTGCCTTTTTGAATATCATACTTAAACTTCCCACCTTTTGGAAATAAATAAACAATTACAGCTACCGAAGCAAGATATAACAATACTTTGTATAGCAATGATTGGCGTTTGTAGAAAGTATTGATGATGTTTTTCACTGAGTTTGTAAGTTGAAATAAACAATTTGTATGAACCGAACTACTATAGGTTTCGGTACTCAACTTCAAAAGTAATGAATATATTCAAACAGTTTAAATTTTAAAAAATTAAGTTACCAGTAGGCAACAAATCTTTTTAATTGATTATTTTAGCGAAGATTTTATCACATACTGTGATTGCTAATTGAGATGGAGCATGCTATACGGCATATGTAATTTGAGTATTATTCCCCTGCGCAAAGAACCCAATGATGCCAGTGAGCTAGTTTCTCAAATCCTTTACGGCGAATCATTCAAAGTTTTAGAAAGTAATTCTAAATGGAGTTTTATTGAATTGGCTTTTGATCAATATCAAGGTTGGATTGACAACAAGCAATTTCAAACTATTGACAAAAAAACATTTGAGAAGCTCAACACAAGTCAACCGCAATATTCCAAAAACTTAGTAGAACATATTGAGCAAGATCAACTTGTTTTATTTCCAATAGTTATGGGAAGTAACATCGGATTTTGTAAAGTGATGGGGCATGGGTTTGATGGCGTTTCAATTACTGGAAAACAGCCCAAAAAAGCATTGATTGACACAGCCCTCATGTACTTAAACGCCCCTTATTTGTGGGGCGGAAAAACGCCTTTTGGAGTGGACTGTTCGGGTTTGGTTCAAATGGTGTACAAAATCAACGGTTATTCGTTATTGAGAGATGCCTCTCAACAAGCAACTCAAGGTGAAGTTCTTAGTTTTATTGAAGAAAGTGAGGCAGGTGATTTGGCTTTTTTCGACAATGATGAAGGTACTATTGTTCATGTTGGCATTCTTTTGAATGATAACTATATCATTCATGCTCATGGAAAAGTTCGTATTGACCGTATTGATCATTTGGGAATTTTCAATCAAGAAACTGGCAAGCATACGCATCAATTGCGAGTTATTAAAAAGATGATATAAAAAAAGTCCGCATAAGCGAGCTTTTAGATATTTTTAACACTGTTTTCTTAGGGTTCTAGTGCTTCAATTTTTGCTTTAATCTCTCTGAATTTTTCAGTTTCTCCAAGCGTTCCGTAAATATTTTTTAACATAGTCAAAACCTCAGTGTCTTTTGCGTCAATACCTAAAGATTTTTCTAAATAAGGAACCACTTCACGGTAGAGTCCTTCTCGTTTTAACAATAGTTTGTCGTATTTGATATTGTCTGCACGACTATTTCCTAAGCTGTTCATTTCATCTACCAATTCTTTTTCTCCATCAAGAATCAGCGAAACCAAGTTTAAGTAAGAAGCCTTATAGGCTGGATCCAACTCTATTGATTTTTCGTAGTATTTCCTTGCGTCCTCATGGTTTCCTTGTCCTGCATTAATCACTCCTAAATTGAAATACAATATAGGATTGCTTGGATCTTGCTCAATGGCTTCCTTCATCAGCTCTGCAAACTTTTCTTTATCATCTAATTTGATATACAAGTCAGCTTCAGTTAAGAGCAATCCCAAATCTTTAGGATTTTTGGCTCGTGCTTCTGAAATAGCCTCAATAGCTTGCTCAACTTCTCCTTGCTGAACATAAATTAAAGCTATATTTTTTACAATTTCTGGTAATCTTGACTCAGAATCAGCTTCACGAAAATTGGTATGTGTCTTTGATTTTTTATACAAATCAAACTCTTGTTTTGAAACCAAAGATTCTTCTCCAGACTCCTTATCAGTTACATAATATTCTTTGGTAATCCCTGTGTAATTGTTCTTTTTTAAAGTCAAATAAAAATCAAGAGCCTCTTGATAAAACTCCCCATTAATAGCACTTGAAGCGGCGTAATACAGGTAGTCTTGATTATTAACTTTATCAAGCTCGTAGGATAAAAACAGTTTCTTAAACGAAGATTCGTAATTCTTCGTTTTGTTATCCTCTATCGCAGAATTTACTAAATCAGCTGTTAGTTGCTGATAAATAGCAGGCAATTCTGAAGAATATTTTGAAAGTCCGTTGGAAGATTCTAAAGATTCCAATGTTCTGAAAGCAGCCACGGCTCCTTCATAGTCTTTCAAACCGTTGAGCGTGTTTCCTAACAAAAATTGATACTGGGTTTGGTACTTAGCTTCTGCATTGGCAACCAAACCTTCAATGGACTCTAAATTAGATTTCGCTTCCGAGAAGGCTTTTTTAGAGACCATTTTTTTAATCGACTTCAGCTCTTTTTTTTGAGAAAAACCAAACATAAAAAAGCTAGCAAAGACAAGGGATATGACGATTTGTTTCATATTTAAATTGTATTTATAGTTTTAAGAGTTATCTTCTTTGGGTTCTTCATCCACAACATCAATATCGTGAACGTCTTGAACATCGTCTTCATCACGCATGATTTTGGCAACTGCAGCGATCGTATCATCTCCTTTCAAGTTAATGAGCTTCACTCCTTGAGTTGCTCTACCCATTACGCGCAAGGATTCAACTTCCATACGAATGGCAATTCCCGAACGATTGATAATCATTAAATCATCAGAATCTGTTACATTCTTGATGGCTACCAAATTACCTGTTTTTTCGGTTACAGAAATGGTTTTAACTCCTTTTCCTCCTCGATTGGTAATTCGATAATCTTCCAAACTCGAACGTTTTCCGTATCCATTTTCTGAAACCACCAAAATATTACTGTCCAAGTCATTAACAGAAATCATGCCAACCACTTCGTCCGATTCTCCATTCAAAGAGATTCCACGAACCCCCGAAGCGCCTCTTCCCATTGGACGGGTTTTGCTTTCTTCAAATCGAATTGCCTTTCCTGACTTAACCGCAAGAAGAACCTGAGAATTCCCTGTGGTTAACTTAGCTTCTAACAATTCATCTCCCTCACGGATTGTAATTGCATTAATTCCATTGGATCTGGGTCTCGAATATTGCTCCAAAGATGTTTTTTTAACCTGTCCTTTTTTAGTGGCCATGATAACATAGTGTTGATTTATATAATCTTCATCTTTGAGATCTTGCGTACAAATAAACGCCTTCACTTTGTCATCTTGTTCTATACTGATAAGATTTTGGATAGCTCTTCCTTTGGAAGTTTTGCTTCCTTCTGGGATTTCATAAACACGCATCCAAAAACATTTTCCTTTTTGAGTAAAAAAGAGCATATACTGATGGTTGGTTCCTACAAAAAGATGTTCCAAAAAGTCTTCATTACGCGTTGTAGAGGCTTTTTGTCCGACTCCTCCTCTGTTTTGAGTTTTGTATTCTGTCAAAGAGGTTCGCTTGATGTATCCCGCATGTGAAATTGTAATCACTACTTTTTCGTTAGGAATCATATCTTCCATACTAAAACTTCCTCCAGCATACTCGATCACAGAGCGACGTTCGTCTCCATACTTGTCTTTAACTTCAGACAATTCGTCTTTGATGATTCCCATTCTTCTATCTTTTTTATCCAAAATATCTTTTAGATCTTCAATAGTTATCATCAATTGATCATACTCTCCACGTAATTTATCTTGTTCAAGTCCCGTGAGTTGTCTCAATCGCATTTCTACGATTGCTTTGGATTGAATTTCAGACAAATCGAACTCTTTGATTAATTTTTCTTTTGCCTCGTCTGCGTTGCTAGACGATCGAATCAAAGCGATCACTTTATCAATATTATCAGAAGCGATGATAAGCCCCTCAAGAATATGTGCTCTTTCTTCTGCTTTTCTAAGTTCAAACTTTGTTCTTCGAACTACTACTTCATGACGGTGTTCTACAAAATGTAGAATCATTTCGCGCAAGTTGAGCAATTGAGGACGTCCTTTAACCAACGCAATGTTGTTGACACTAAACGAGGATTGCAGTTGCGTGTACTTATAAAGCATATTTAGTACAATATTCGGAATTGCATCTCTTTTTAGAACGTAAACAACCCGCATACCTTTTCGGTCAGATTCATCACGAATGGTGGATATTCCTTCAATTTTTTTATCGTTAACAAGATCTGCTGTTTTCTTGATCATGTCAGCCTTGTTGACCTGATAAGGAATTTCGGTGACGATGATGCACTCTTTTCCTTGAACAGTTTCAATTTCGGCTTTTCCACGCATGACTACGCGACCTCGCCCAGTGTGAAATGCTTCCTTAACGCCTTCGTACCCATAAATGGTCCCTCCAGTGGGAAAATCGGGAGCTTTGATGTGCTCCATCAAGCCATCAACATCAATATCATTGTTATCTATATAGGCGATTGTTCCGTTGATTACTTCCGTTATGTTGTGAGGAGGCATATTGGTAGCCATACCAACAGCAATTCCTGAAGCACCATTAATCAATAAATTAGGAACGCGTGTTGGAAGTACTTTCGGCTCTTTTAATGTATCATCAAAATTCAGTTGGTGATCTACGGTGTCTTTTTCGATATCCGCCATCATGTCTTCTGAAATTTTACGCATACGAGCTTCGGTATAACGCATAGCTGCTGGGCTATCACCATCAACAGAACCAAAGTTCCCTTGGCCATCAACCATCATATAACGCAAGCTCCACTCCTGAGCCATACGTACCATCGCATCATACACAGAAGTGTCGCCGTGAGGATGATATTTTCCTAAAACCTCCCCAACTATACGAGCCGATTTTTTATAGGCTGAATTAGACTTCATACCCAATTCATGCATCCCAAACAACACCCGACGGTGGACAGGTTTTAAACCATCTCGGACGTCTGGAAGTGCTCTTGAAACAATCACTGACATCGAATAATCGATGTATGCTGATTTCATTTCATCTTCAATATTGATCGGAATCAGCTTTTCTCCTAATGACATAAGCGTTTATTGTTTTTTTAATTAATTTGTTACATAAACCTTGCTAATTTAAGAAATTGATAGTGTTCTTTAAATTATATGTATGCCTTTTTAGAGGTAGTTATTAACATTTTTTTTTAATCATTTTTCAATAAATTAATGGTTAAATATTTGTAATTCGTTGATTTTTTTTGTCAATTAGCATATCATGTTTTTGGCTTTGGCATAAAACTTGGAATTATTACACAAATCAATTTCTTCTTTTAAAACAATTTTTATGGATGATAACTTCTCACCTCGCGTAAAAGATGTAATTACTTACAGTAAAGAAGAGGCTCTTAGACTGGGTCACGACTTTATTGGAACTGAGCACCTTATGCTAGGCCTTCTAAGAGATGGTAGTGGAAAAGCGATTTCTATTTTGAGCGCTTTGGAAATTGATTTAGAATATCTTAGACGCAAAGTTGAAATTTTAAGCCCCGCCAATCCAATTCATGATTTGGAGCCAAATCACAAAAAAAACTTGCACCTCACTCGACAAGCCGAGCGAGCGTTAAAAACTACATTTTTAGAAGCCAAGCTTTTTCAAAACACCTCTATTAACACGGCACATCTGTTATTGTGTATTCTTAGAAATGAAAACGATCCAACAACCAAACTGCTTCATAAACTTCAAGTGGATTATGAAATTGTTAAGGATCAATTCAAATTCATGCTCAACGATTCTCAAGATGATTATTTGGAGATGCCCACTGCGGAAACTTTTCCTGAAGAGCAAAGTTCTGAAAATGAATCCAAAAAATCCAATCCATTTTCCACTTCAAAAGAAACAAAATCACCCAAAAAAACCAAGACTCCAGTGCTTGATAATTTTGGTAGAGATTTAACGGTTCTAGCCGATCAAGGAAAATTGGATCCCGTGGTAGGTCGGGAGAAAGAAATCGAACGCGTTTCACAGATATTAAGTCGTAGAAAAAAGAACAACCCACTTTTAATAGGGGAACCTGGTGTTGGTAAGTCTGCTATAGCCGAAGGACTGGCGCTTCGAATAACACAAAAAAAAGTGTCTCGTGTACTTTTCAACAAACGAGTTGTAACACTCGATTTGGCAAGTTTAGTTGCGGGAACCAAATACCGTGGACAATTTGAGGAACGAATGAAAGCGGTGATGAATGAATTGGAAAAAAACACGGATATCATTCTATTTATCGATGAAATTCACACCATTGTTGGAGCTGGCGGTGCCACAGGAAGCTTAGATGCCTCCAACATGTTTAAACCCGCCCTAGCGCGTGGAGAAATCCAATGCATTGGAGCCACTACACTCAACGAATACCGTCAATACATCGAAAAAGACGGTGCTCTTGAAAGACGCTTTCAAAAAGTGATTGTAGAACCTACGACTGTTGAAGAGACAATTGAAATTCTTAAAAATATCAAGTCCAAATACGAAGCGCATCATAATGTAGATTTTACATACGAAGCTATTGTTGCTTGTGTGAAGTTAACAGATCGATTTATGGCAGACCGTTTTCTTCCAGACAAAGCCATTGACGCATTGGACGAAGCAGGATCTCGCGTTCATATTACAAACATGGACGTTCCTGATTTGATTGTTGACCTTGAAAATCAGCTTGATGAAGTACGTCTTCTCAAAAACACAGTAGTCAAAAAACAAAAGTATGAAGAGGCAGCTCGATTGAGAGACGACGAGAAAAAACTTGAAAAAGACCTCATGAATGCCCAAGAAGATTGGCTCGAAGAACAAAAACAAAATCGAGAAGTCGTTACTGATGAAAATGTTGCCGAAGTTGTCTCTATGATGACAGGGATACCTGTTAATAAAGTGGCTCAAAAAGAAAGTTTAAAACTTTCAAAACTTGGCGCTAACATCAAAGACAAAGTCATTGGTCAAGATGAAGCGGTAGCAAAAGTAGTTAAAGCCATTCAACGCAATCGTGTTGGCTTAAAAAACCCCAACAAACCCATTGGTTCATTTATCTTTTTGGGGCAAACAGGAGTTGGAAAAACTCAATTGGCCAAAGTACTGTCCAACGAGCTTTTTAACGGTGTCGATTCTCTTATTAGAGTTGACATGAGTGAATACATGGAAAAATTTGCTATTTCTCGCCTTATCGGTGCACCTCCGGGTTATGTAGGTTACGAAGAAGGCGGTCAGTTAAGTGAAAAAGTGCGAAGGAAACCCTATTCGGTCATACTTTTAGACGAAGTTGAAAAAGCACATCCCGATGTCTTCAATATGCTTTTGCAGGTTTTGGACGACGGATATCTTACCGATAGTCTAGGACGAAAAATAGATTTCAGAAATACGATTATCATCATGACCTCAAACATTGGAGCTCGTCAGGTAAAAGATTTTGGAACGGGTGTAGGATTTGGTACAGCCGCCAGAAAATCTCAAGAAGACGAACATACCAAAAGTGTGATTCAAAATGCATTGAAAAAAACTTTTGCGCCAGAATTTTTGAATCGTATTGACGATGTCGTAATCTTTAATGCACTCGAAAAGAAACACATCAATAAGATCATCAAAATTGAACTACAAGAATTGATAGCCAGAATTAAAGAATTGGGCTACACACTTGAGCTCAGTAAAAAAGCTATTGATTTTATATCTGACAAAGGATTTGACAGACAATTTGGTGCTCGACCACTGAATAGAGCACTTCAAAAGCACATTGAAGATGTTGTAGCCGAAGAAATTATAGCCGGTAATTTATCGGAAGGCGATCATATTCAGTTTGACTGGGACAAAAAATCTGAAAAACTTTCCCTTACCGTTTCAACTTCAGACACTTCCTCTTCCGAATCAGAAAAATCGTAGCGTTTTAAGCCGTAACAAGACTCATGTCTATGTTTTTAGCAGAATGCGTTAGTGCTCCTAGCGAAGCATAGTCAACTCCTGTTTCAGCTATGGCTTCAAGATTTTTACTGCTGATGTTTCCTGAAGCTTCCGTTGGAATTTTTCCATCCACCAAAGCCACAGCTTCTTCAAGAAGTTCGACGGACATATTATCCAACAATATTCTGTGTAATTGAGGAAACATAAGACATTCTTTAACCTCGTGAAGCGATCGCGTTTCCACTATTACGGGAACTTCCAATGAATTGTCTTTAAGATATGTAAATGTTTTTTCAAGAGTAGGTCGAATACCTCCACAAAAATCAACATGGTTGTCTTTTAACATAATCATATCAAACAATCCCATACGATGATTAACTCCTCCACCTATCAAAACTGCCCATTTTTCGGGATATCTAAAATTGGGGGTCGTTTTTCGAGTATCAAGAAGTTTGCATGGTGTGTGTGCTACTTTTTGAACCAATGAACGAGTCAGCGTGGCAATACCAGACATTCGCTGCATACAATTCAAAACGAGTCGTTCGGTAGCTAAAAGGGATTGTACAGAACCTTTTACCGAGAACACCGTATCTCCTTGATCGGCTAAAACACCGTCTTTATGGTGCACCTTAACATGGATTGAATTGTCGTACTGAGCGTATATTTTTTTTGCCAATTCAACACCCGCCACAATAGCCGACTCTTTTAGTTTCAATACCAGTTCGCCTTCTGTTTGTCTAGAAAATGATGCCAAACTGCTAAAGTCTCCATCCTGAATATCTTCATGCAAAGCCTCTGCTATAAAATGATCTATAAATGTTGCGTATTGTTCGTAAAATGATTTATTCATTATCATGATTGTAAAAAACTCCTTTGTTTTCGGTAGTTTGTTGCGATTGTTTAACAATTAGGTAGGAAACGCTGACCAAATTTCTCAACTCACACAGTCGCGGAGTCAATTTGTTTTGATTGTACCACTGAACAACTTGATTAAAAAGAGTGTTTAATTTTTTTTCAGCCGTTAATAACGAATCCGAAGATTTGAAAATCCCAACACAACTGCTCATTGTTTCTTGAATTTCTTTACAAAGCGAATCTACCAATTTGGATTCTTTGCTGGATACCGTAAAAGCATCGTTCCAGTCTGGAATTGTTGTAAAAAAATGTGACGGTATATCTATTTTTGACAACTCCTCATAAGATGCCAATACGGCTCTATGCGAATACACCAGTGCTTCGAGCAATGAATTAGATGCCAATCGATTCGCCCCGTGGAGCCTTGTACTACTGCACTCTCCAATGGCATAAAGACCATCTAAGGAAGTTTTGCTGTTTGGATCCACCTGTACGCCTCCACAAAAATAATGAGCTGCTGGAACAACTGGTATGGGCTGGTTTTCAGGATTGAATCCTGCCTTTTTACAGGTATTGTAAATAGTTGGAAACCGTTTTTTAAAATCATTTTTTGTAAAATGAGTGCAATCTAAAAAAACACATTCGTCTCCACTCTTTTTAAGTTCTATGGCGATAGATCGAGCGACAATATCGCGAGAGGCTAATTCGGCTCTCGAATCGTACTGAGACATAAAGCGATTCCTCGACTTGGTAATCAACTTCCCTCCTGCTCCACGAACCGCCTCGGAAATCAAAAACGTATTTCCTTTCACTTTAGGATAAAAAGCGGTTGGATGAAACTGAACATATTGCAAATGATTGATTGTAACTTTTGCTCTATACGCCGCCCCAATGCCGTCACCAGTGGCTCCTTTAGGATTTGTCGTATGCGCATAAACCTGACCTCCTCCACCTGTCGAGAGCACCGTGATTTTGGCAGTGATTTTAATTGTAGATTCATCTTTTATAGAAATCAAATAGGCTCCGTAGCATCGATTAAAAGCAGATTGGCTCATGTGGTGATCGGTAATCAAATCCACTAAAACATGATTTTCTAAAATCGTGACATTTTTTAATTTACGAACCTGTGCAATCAACGATTTTTGTATTTCGTAACCTGACTGATCTTTGTGGTGAACAATTCTACTGGCCGAATGCCCTCCTTCTTTCTCTAGATGAAGTTCATCAGATTTTTGATCAAAAGAAGTTCCCCAATCAATTAATTCTTGAAGTCTTGCAGGACCTTCTCGAACTACAAAATCAACAACCGATGGGTTGCACAAACCGTCTCCAGCAATAAGAGTGTCGGATACGTGTTTTTCAAACGAGTCTAATTCAAAATCAGAAACTACAGCAATACCGCCTTGTGCATAACGGGTATTGCTTTCTAAAAGGTTTCTTTTAGACAAAAGCACAATTTGCAAATCGGGATGACGTTCGGACATTTTGATAACATAAGACAAGCCTGAAATTCCGGAGCCAATAACGAGTACATCTGTATGCATCATATTTTTATCCTAAAGATAACATTCGTTGAATAGAAGCTCGTGCATCATTCATGAGTGATTCATCAAGCTCAATTTCTGGGAGTTCGTATTTCATACATAAATACAATTTTTCCAAAGTGTTTAGTTTCATAAAAGCGCATTCACTGCAGGCGCAGGTATCATCATTTACAGGAGCAGGAATGAATGTTTTGTGTGGCGCTCGCTTCTGCATTTCATGAAGAATTCCGGCTTCGGTAGCAACAATATAAGACTCGGCATTATCGCTTTCAATAAATTGTAGCAAACCCGAAGTACTGCCTATATAATGGGCAAAATCCAACACTTGAGATTCTGACTCAGGGTGCGCAATGAATTTGGCTTCTGGATGTTTTCGAGATAAGGCTACAATTTTATCAAAAGAAAACGCTTCATGGACAATGCAAGACCCTTCCCACAATATCAAATCTCGACCAGTTTGGGAAATCAAATAGCGCCCTAGATTTTTATCGGGAGCAAAAATAATAGACTGTTCTTTGGGGATGGAATTTATCACATCAACCGCATTGCTTGAAGTGCATACAATATCTGTAAGGGCTTTGATTTCGGCAGAACAATTGATGTAAGAGACTACAATTGCGTCAGGATGTTTTGCTTTAAAGGCAGCAAATTGATCTGGTGGACACGAATCTGCTAGAGAACACCCTGCCTTCAAATCGGGTAACACCACTTTTTTGGTTGGATTAATAATTTTGGCAGTTTCTGCCATGAAATGAACCCCAGCAAAAACGATCATGTCTGCAGATACCTTCTCAGCCATTTTGGCCAAATAAAGACTGTCTCCCAAATAGTCAGAAATATCTTGGATCTCCTCTACTTGATAATAATGGGCTAAAATGACAGCGTTTTTCTCTTTTTTTAATTTATTAATTTCATCAACCAAATTAAGGTGTTTTGGAATCGGTTTATCCAAATAGCCTCTTGAAAATAATGCTTGAATTTCTGATTTCATTAAATACACTTTACTAAGCTAAAACAAAGCATAAATTTACAAATATTTGAGGAGTTAAACTTATTATCATTTTGAAAAATTTTTAAAAAAAATTACTACCGTTATAACAGTTTATTTAATAAATTAATAATATTTTTCAATTACTTGAGGCAAACACTGATTAATTCTTATTAATATAGCGACTATAGTGTGATTTATTCAAAAACATTATAAGGATGCACAAATGGTTTTAAAAAGTAATACTTTTGTACGTTATAATTCATCACATGAAAAACGGATTGACAGCTTTATTTTCAAACTTAATCTTCGCTATGTCGACAATTATTATTACCCCTTTTGGGGTATAATCTTTTTCATATTAACCGTTTGTTTTACCTATTTTTAATTAAAAAAATCAGAAATAATTAATTTATATTGTTATGAAAGTTTTAAAGTTTGGAGGTACTTCTGTAGCGAATGCAAGTAATATTGAAAAAGTTTTAACTATAATTGCTTCTTATTCTGAAGACATTGTGGTGGTGGTTTCCGCTTTTAGTGGTGTTACAGACACCTTGCTTCGTATTGGACGTCTAGCTGCCAAGGGTGATGAATCTTACAAAGAATTGCTGATTGAGCTAGAACAAAAGCACCTAACCGCCGTTAAAGAATTGATTCCTGTCCAAAAGCAGAGTCACGCACTCAGTCACATCAAATCTGAGCTCAACAAGCTTGAAACTCTCTTTGAAGGAACTTTTTTACTTAGCGAATTATCCACCAAAACAGAAGCTATCATTTCTGGGTATGGAGAACTTTTATCTTCTTATATTATTGGTGAATCTGCTCGATCTCAAGGTTTGGATGTCCTCAACAAAGACACAAGAGAGTTAATTCAAACTACGGTTTTGTTTGGTAAGAAAGTGGTTGATTTTGATGTAACCAATTCAAACTGCAGTTCGTTTTTTAAACAATCAAAAGCAAAAATCACCTTGCTTCCCGGATTTGTTGCTTCCGATGAAAATGGAGTGCCTACTACTTTAGGAAGAGGAGGATCTGATTATACTGCAGCAATAATCGCAGGAGCGCTCAAAGTCGAAGCGCTAGAAATATGGACCGATGTTAGCGGAATGTACACTGCAAATCCAAATTTAGTTAGACAAGCCGTTCCAATTAAAAATATCTCGTACCAGGAAGCAATGGAATTATCCCATTTTGGTGCCAAGGTATTGTATGCGCCTACGATTCATCCGGCTCTTCAACAAAACATTCCCATTTGGATTAAAAACACTTTCAAGCCCAACGTATCTGGTACTTGTATAGCAAACGAAAGTGACGAAGGTCAGGCAGTAAAAGGAATTAGTCATATCGAAAACATTGCGCTTCTCACCTTGCAAGGAAGCGGAATGGTTGGATTTCCTGGATACTCAAAACGTTTGCTCGAAGCGCTTTCAAACGAAGGAATTAACATTATAATGATCACCCAAGCGTCATCTGAACAATCGATATGTATTGGAATAGAAAGTGCTGAGTCCGATAAAGCAAAAGCACTTATTGATCAAATATTCGAATATGAAATTTCTATAAAAAGACTCAATCCTGTGAGTCTTGAAAAAGAGTTAGCTATAATTGCACTCGTTGGAGATAAAATGAAAAGTCATCAAGGAATTAGTGGTAAAATGTTTAGCGCATTGGGCAACAACAATATCAATGTCAAAGCCATTGCTCAAGGAGCATCAGAAAAAAACATTACCGCTGTCATCAACAAAAAAGATGTCAAAAAGGCTTTAAACACTTTGCACGAACGCTTTTTTGAAGCCAACATTAAACAACTCAATTTATTTATAACTGGTGTTGGAAACGTAGGTAGTAAATTGATCGATCAAATTCAATCTCAAACAGACTATTTGAAAGATCAACTCAGACTTAGCATTCGAGTTGCAGGAATTTCCAACTCCAGAAAAATGGTTTTTGATGAAAAAGGAATTGATCTAACAAACTGGGAAAATCTTCTCGATAAAGGGAACAAAGCTGATACTTCTGCGTTTTTAGACGCCGTCAAATCAATGAATATTCGAAACAGTATATTTGTTGACAATACAGCTAGTGAAAAAATTGCGCAGGTTTATGAACACTATTTGGAAAATAATATTGGGGTTGTAACCTGTAATAAAATCGCTTGCGCTGATCAATTATCACATTATAAAAAGCTCAAAGAACTATCTAGGAATTTTGGTGTTCCTTTTTTGTTTGAAACCAATGTTGGAGCTGGACTGCCCATTATTGATACGCTAAACAATCTTATTGCTTCTGGAGACAAAGTACATACAATTCAAGCCGTACTATCCGGTAGTTTGAACTTTATATTCAATAATTTTGATAATGAAAACTCTTTCCACGACGTTGTTTTAGAAGCACAAAAACAAGGATTTACTGAACCCGATCCTAAAATTGACTTGAGTGGTGTAGATGTTGCTCGGAAAATATTGATTCTCGCAAGAGAAAGCGGAAACGACATTGAACTGGCAGATATTGAAAACAAGTCATTTATGCCAAAAGAGTGCCTTGAAACTGCAGACAACGATGCTTTTTTCAAATCATTGATTACTCATAAAGAGCATTTCAATTCAATTTATGACAAAGCATCCAAAGAAGGTGCACGCATCAAATACGTTGCTCAATTTAAAGATGGAAAAGCCTCTGTTGGGCTTCAGCACATTCCTAAAGGACATGATTTTTACAATCTAGAAGGAAGTGATAACATCGTTTTATTTTACACAGATCGATATGTTAATCAACCTCTAATTGTTAAGGGTGCAGGTGCAGGTGCTGAAGTTACTGCTTCTGGTATTTTTGCTGACATTATTCGAATTGGAAAACGATAATCTATGAATGAAGTTAGAATTTTCGCACCAGCCAGTATTGCAAACATATCATGCGGATTTGACGTATTGGGTATGTGCTTGGACAATGTAGGTGATGAAATGGTTATCCGAAAATCCAACAAAAAAGGAATTCAGATTACCAAAATAATAGGGCAAAAACTTCCTCTGGAAACCTCCAAAAATGTTGCCGGAGTAGCGGGATTGGCCCTACTCGATGATTTGGGAGAAACACACGGTTTTGAAATTGAAATTTATAAGAAAATTAAGGCTGGAAGCGGAATAGGTAGTAGTGCTGCCAGTTCTGCTGGCGCTGTTGCGGGCATCAATTTTCTGTTAGGAAATCCCTATACAAACAAAGAATTGATTCGATTTGCCATGGAAGGAGAGCGCCTCGCAAGTGGTACTGCTCATGCCGATAATGTAGCTCCCGTTTTACTAGGTGGGTTTACGTTGGTTAGAGATTGTTCGACATTGGACATCATAAAACTCAACACCCCGCTTGAAATTGCAGCATCAGTCATTCATCCACAGATTGAAGTTAAAACCTCCGACGCTCGTGCGCTATTAAAGCAGAAAGTTCCACTAAAAAAAGCCATTACACAATGGGGAAATCTAGGAGCTTTAGTCAGCGGACTCTACGAGGAAGACTACGAACTAATTAGTCGCTCATTGGAAGATGTAATTGTTGAGCCCATTCGATCCATTCTAATACCTGAATTTGACGCCCTAAAAAAAGGATGTAAAGAAGCAGGAGCTCTTGGAAGTGGAATTTCAGGCTCGGGTCCTTCGGTGTTTGCTTTGAGCAAAGGGATATTTACAGCACACAAAGTTGCTGACACTATGAAAACGATTTATCAAAAAACAGGCATTGAATTTGATACTCATGTCTCTACTTTGAATTATGAGGGAATTAAAATTCTCGAATACAAATAAATTTTAGAATGAACTATTTTAGTCTAAACAATAACGCTCCCAGAATCAACTTCAAAGAAGCTGTGATTCGTGGATTGGCTCCAGATAGAGGGTTGTATTTTCCTGAAAAAATCACTCCTTTATCATCCGAATTTATTGATAATATTGAATCTTACTCTAATCAAGAAATTGCTTATAAAGTCATTCATCCCTTCGTAGGAGATGAAATTCCTGAAAAGGAGTTGAAAAAAATTATTGATGAAACTTTGTGTTTTGATTTTCCAGTTGTAGAAGTCGAAGACAATGTTGCAACCCTCGAACTCTTTCAGGGACCAACAATGGCTTTTAAAGATGTTGGAGCTCGTTTTATGGCGCGCTGTTTGGGGTACTTCAATTCTAAAAGTGATAAAAAGGATAAGGAAATCACTGTGTTGGTAGCCACTTCTGGTGACACAGGAGGTGCTGTAGCTAGTGGTTTTTTGGGCGTCAAAGGCATCAAAGTAGTCATTTTGTATCCTAGTGGAAAAGTGAGTGAAATTCAAGAAAAACAACTTACCACTAACGGACAAAATGTGAGTGCTTTAGAAGTTAATGGTGTTTTTGATGACTGTCAAGAAATGGTAAAAACCGCTTTTTTGGATCAAGAGTTGAAAAACAATATGAAGCTTACTTCTGCCAACTCAATCAACATAGCTCGGTGGTTGCCTCAAATGTTTTATTTCTTTTTTGCATACAAAACCTTGAAAAAACAGGGGATTGACAAAAAAATAGTTTTTTCGATACCTAGTGGGAATTTTGGAAATGTATGTGCAGGACTCATGGCACATCAATTAGGATTGCCTATCGATCATTTTGTGGCAAGCACAAACATTAACGATACGGTTCCTAAATACATGGAAGCGGGTGTTTATGAGCCCAAGCCTTCTCAAGAAACTATTTCAAACGCGATGGACGTTGGAAATCCGAGTAATTTTATTAGGATTCAAAAAATAGTCAATAACGACCTTTACAAACTGAAAAAGACGTTTTCTTCGTACAGTTTTACTGATAAGGAAACATTAAAAGCGCTCAGTAAAATCAGAACGTTGAGCGGAAAATATATTGCTGATCCTCACGGAGCTGTTGGTTATTTGGGATTGAAGAAATTTATGAAAGATAACAAGGATGTATTTGGTGTATTTTTAGAAACGGCGCATCCTATAAAGTTTAAAGATACTGTTGAGCAGCAGCTGGGTTTGACATTGGAAATTCCATCTCAAATTGAAGCCATACTTGATAAAGAAAAAGAGAGTGCTCTTATTGAGGATTATCAGGAATTAAAATCGTATTTACTGAATAGTTAAGTCAAAGTTTAGGAAGCTCAAACTGATCCAAAGGACTGGATTGTTTCATTAAGTTTTCAATATCCTCAATGGTACGAGGTGCTATCACAGATAAATTGACAGGACCGTCTTCAGTTATCAAAATGTCATCTTCAATACGAACAGCTATCCCCCACCATTTTGGATCACAATTGCTGTTTTCTGGAATGTATATCCCAGGTTCCACTGTAATTACGGTATTGGGTTTAAAAGTAGCGTAGGTTCCTGGGTCATGAACATCCAATCCCAAATAGTGTGATGTACCATGCGGAAAATAAATACTTACGTCTGACAATTGGGAAATGATCTCAAGATCCATAAGCCCTTTTGCAATAACATCGCGAGCAACTTTCCCTGGGCCACCAAAAGGTGCACCGACTGTGGCTGCTCGAATACCGGCTTCTTGAGCGTCAAAAACCAATTGATAAATAATTCGCTGTTCGGGCGAAAACACACCATTAGCGGGTATAGTGCGTGTAACATCGGCCGTGTATCCTCCGAATTCAGCTCCAAAATCCATTAGCACTAAATCATCGCCTACTCTTGGCTTGTCATTCTGAATATAATGAAGAATGCACCCGTTATTACCACCTCCCACAATGGAAGGATATCCTTCAAAGGCAGCGCCGTATTTTTTATAAACAAACTCATGAATTCCTTGTATTTCCGTTTCAGAAAGTTCGGGATGCATGGCCTTCATAACTTCTTGTTGGGCGATTGATGATATACGAATCGCTTTTTTGAGCAATACCAACTCTTCATCTGTTTTTACTTCTCTAAGACGACCCATAATCTCAGGTAAAACCACAGCATCCAAATTGGTAGATGATGCTTTGATTGCAATTTTTTGTTTAATCTCCAAACGTGTCGCCTCGAATGTGGTTTCTTGAAATGCACGAATTAAGGTGTCGTCTTTTAACGTAGGATTGTATTTAATAGTTCTTCCTAAAGTCTGTGCAACGTTGGCTACATTTTCAACGTCCGTACTTTTTATAAGTTCATATACCTGTTGTTTGGAAGCGTCAAAATCATCAGGGAAAGCCGTCTTTTCCTTAAATTGTTGTATCAAATCATACAAGTCAGAAGAATTGCTAAAATCGCGTACGTCATTTTTAAAATCAAAAAACAATACTTTATCAAAATTTTTAAAATCAACAGTGCTTGTTTTGAATTCTGAATTCTTATAAACTTCCGCAATTTGAAGATGCTGCTTAACTCCCTCTACTCCCAATCTTTTTCCATTCCATTGTTCAGCCAGAGGGTTTCGGGGTTGAACAAAAATCATTTCACCAACTCCAGAAACATCGTTGGAAAAAAGCAATAACATAGCGTGTGGCTCCTTATACCCCGTCAAATAATAAAAGTTAGGGTCTTGATGATAATGGTAATCAACATCATTAGAACGGTTTCTTGTAGGATTAGCAAAAAAGACAGCAACACTATTTTTAGGGAGCATAGCACGAACTTCGCTTCTTCTGTTTTTATGAAAATCACTTGATAAAAATTTATGGGGCGAAGACTGAGAGCATAGACTATGAATCACTAAAAACAATAGTATGGAAATACAATTTTTAAACATGACTATAGATTTTAGGTTGTAAAGTACTAAAAATTGTCGAATTTTGATTAAAATTCAATTCAATGAAAAAAACGGCCTTAACACACATACACAAACAGCTTGGGGCAAAAATGGTCAGTTTTGCGAATTACTCAATGCCTATTCAATACAAAGGGGTCAACATCGAACACGAAACGGTTCGAAATGCCGTAGGCGTTTTTGATGTTTCTCATATGGGGGAATTCTTATGTTACGGACCCAATGCGCTGAATCTTATACAAAACATTACTTCCAATGATGCTTCAAAACTTTCTGTTGGTGCTGCCCAATATAGCTGCATGCCCAATCATGAGGGCGGTATTGTTGATGACTTGATTGTTTATAGAACCGATGCGTTTGAATATATGTTGGTCGTAAATGCTTCCAATATCGAAAAAGATTGGAATTGGATTCAATCGAATAACACCCAGAGTGTAAACCTCAAAAACATCTCAGATTCTATATCCTTATTGGCCGTTCAAGGACCCAAAGCAACGAATGTGATTCAAAAACTTACAGATATTGATGTTTCTAAAATAAAATTCTACACCTTTCAAACGGGAACACTAGCGAGAATTCAAAATGTGCTGATTTCTGCCACAGGGTACACTGGGTCTGGGGGCTTTGAGTTGTACTGCTCTAACAAGGACGTTGAAGTTATTTGGAAAGCACTCTTTGAAGCTGGAAACGAATTTGGAATACAACCCATTGGCTTGGCAGCCCGAGACACTCTTCGATTGGAAATGGGGTATTGTTTATACGGAAACGATATTGACGATAAAACTTCTCCTATTGAAGCAGGATTGGGATGGATTACAAAATTTACGAAGTCATTTATAAATGCAGACTCATTAAAAAATCAAAAAGCAAACGGGGTTCAAAAAAAATTGGTTGGATTTAGAATGAAGGAACGTGCCATTCCAAGAAAAGGATACGAAATTATGGATAACAACGGTTTGAAAATCGGAGTTGTAACTTCAGGAACCATGTCTCCCTCTTTAGGAATTGGAATTGGAATGGGTTATGTAGCCATTAATCATTGTTATCCAAAATCGGAAATATACATTCAAATTCGAAAAAAAAGAGTTGCTGCCGAAGTTGCCTCGTTTCCGTTTTACAAACCATAGCCAATGAATAAAATCCTCATTTTTGGTGCAAGCGGGTATTTGGGAAACATTCTCTATCGCGAACTGGCGCCCTATTTTGATGTGTATGGCACCTATTTTTCGAATGAAAAATTTAAAAACAATCAACGGTTTTTTAATTACCATTTTGAAACAGAGGGTCCTGAAAAAATTTTGAAAAAAGTCAGACCCAATATCATTATTTGCTCATTGCGTGGAAACTTTGAAGATCAAATTGATTTTCATCTTTACATTGCCGATTACACCCAAGAACAAAAATGTAAATTGATATTTTTATCCTCTGCCAATGTTTTTGATGTGTTTACAAATTACCCGAGTTATGAATTTGACAAAACACTTTCAGAAAGCATTTTTGGTAGATTGAAGATTAAAATAGAGAATCGAGTTATGAAATTACCCAAAAAACAATGGATTATCGCACGAATACCCATGGTTTTTGGTCCCAATTCACCGAGAATAAAAGAATTGAAATTACATATTGATCAAAAAATTCCGTTTGAAGTTTTTCCCAAACTTATAGTGAACGTAATGAGTGACTCTATGTTATCAAGGCAGATTCACTATTTAATTAATCGAAAAAAAACGGGGATTTTTCATTTGGGAAGCAAAGATTTGATTCATCATGATGAGTTTTTTAGTCTACTAGCCAACGAGTTAACTGACAAGCCTGCTATTTTTAAGCAAGTGTACACAACAAATCACGACCGCTATTTGGCATTATTACAAAGAGACAATAAATTGCCCAAATACCTGCAAATATCAAACTCCAAAGTTCTCGAAGACATCTTTTTGAAGACCTAAAAAATTGTAATGTTTTTGTCAATCGCCTATATTTGTGAAATAACATAAAACAGTATGGGTAGAGCATTTGAATTTAGGAAAGCACGCAAAATGAAGCGTTGGTCAGCAATGGCAAAAACCTTTACTAGAATTGGAAAGGATATTGTGATGGCTGTCAAAGAAGGCGGTCCCAATCCCGATACCAATTCAAAATTAAGAGCTGTTATTCAAAATGCCAAAGCAGCCAACATGCCCAAAGACAATATTGAGCGGGCTATTAAAAAAGCTTCTGACAAAAGCACTGAAAACTACAAAGAAGTGCTATTTGAAGGGTATGCGCCTCACGGTATTGCCGTTTTGGTTGAAACAGCAACTGACAACAACAACCGATCGGTCGCTAATATTCGTAGTTACTTTAACAAATGTAACGGAAGTCTAGGCACTTCAGGATCGGTGGAGTTTATGTTTGACCACACATGCAATTTTCGAGTAGATCCCGAAGGGCTTGATGTAGAAGAATTGGAATTAAATTTAATAGATCACGGTGTCGAAGAAGTTTTTACAGATGAAGATGGCATTTTGATTTACGGTCCCTTTGAAAGCTTTGGTGCTATTCAAAAAGAACTTGAAAATACGGAAATTGAAATACTTTCTTCCGGCTTTGAACGCATTCCTAATGTCACCAAAACGCTAACTGAAGAACAAGTGGCAGATGTAGAAAAATTGTTGGAAAAATTGGAAGAAGACGATGATGTTCAAAACGTATATCACACCTTGCAATTGGAAGATTAATTTTTTAAGAATATTCTGGGATTTTACCCACTACTCCTTTGAATAGATTACGAAGTGTCTTGATATCGCTTTCTTTGTTATCAGAGACTTCAAAAGGTTTGAAAATAGTCACTTTTTTCTTTGAAAAATCAAAAGAAACAGGTACCACAGGTACGTTGGCTTTTTTGGCCACATAATAAAAACCCGTTTTCCATGTATTCACTTTCTTACGTGTTCCTTCAGGAGAAAGGGCCAATCGAAAAAGCTCACGTTGATTAAAAATATCGACAATACTATCAACAGTATTGGATTTACTTCCTCTATTCACAGGGGCACCACCCATCCATTTAAACAGCCAACCCAAAGGCGGTTTAAAAAGTTCTTTTTTACCTATAAAATTGATTTCCATACCAATAATATCGCGAACTAAAACACCAATGATGAAGTCTTGCCAATGAGTATGAGGAACCACAATAATTACACATTTTTTAAGATTAGGCAACAATCCATCAATAGACCACCCAAGTATCGAATTGAAAATAAATTTGCTTAACCTCCTCATTTTAAGAGTTTTTCATTAAGTAAGCATTGGCTTTTTCAAGATCGTCAGGTGTATCAATACCAATACTATACCTAGCTGTTTCTACCATTTTGATTCTTTTTCCGTATTCTAAGTGGCGGATGCACTCTATTTTTTCGGCAGCTTCAAGCGGAGTCGTTGAAGCATTGTAAAAATCCATCAAGGCTTGTTTTCGAAATGCATAAATTCCAACATGTTTGAAATAATGAAGAGAAATATCATTAGCACGTGGGTAAGGAATCGGAGATCTTGAAAAATACAATGCAAACTTATTGCGATCAACAATCACCTTAACGTTATTTGGGTTTTCGATATCTTCCTTTTGAGTTAATGGAATCATCAATGATGCCAAATCTATCAATTGGGACGCGTCCTTTTGAAAAACGTCTAGCAAATTTGACAAACTTTCTTTATCTATAAAGGGTTCGTCTCCTTGAATATTCAATACAATATCAACTTCCATGTCTTGTACAGCCTCAGCAATTCGATCGCTTCCGCAATCGTGTTCTTTTGAACTTGAAACAACGTTTCCATCAAAACTGTTAATCTCCTCAACAATCCGATTGCTGTCAGTCACCACAAGAACTTGATCAAACAATTGCGTAGAAACTGCTGCTTCGTAGGTTCTACGAATAACAGATTTTCCTCCTAAATCTTTGAGAAGTTTTCCTGGAAACCGAGAGGCTTCAAGTCTAGCAGGAATAACAGCAATAACCTTCATAAACTAAAACAATTTTTGTAAAAATACTGTTTAAATTAATTGTGAGAAAATGATTCGTCTTTAAAACCTATTAAATAAAGGTTTTTGGTAGCACGAGTGATAGCCGTATATAGCCATCTAAAATAATCCTTGTCAGGTCCATCTGGCAAGTAAGGCTGTTCTACAAAAACATTAGACCATTGCCCCCCTTGCGATTTGTGACAGGTTATTGCGTAGGAAAATTTTACCTGTAGGGCATTGAAAAAAGGATTGTCTTTGACCTCTCTAAATCGCTGGTATTTGGACTTAAGATGTGCATAGTCTTTTTGAACTTCAAGATACAATTTGTTGGAATCTTCATAAGGCAAAGCAGGACTTTCCGAAGTCAACGTATCTAACAAAAGGACCGTGTCAAATGATGGTTCGTTAGGGTAATCAACCAACTGAACATGAACCTCAGCAAACCGAAAATCGTATAATTCTTTAAACGATTGGATTTCTAAAACCTCTATGATGTCGCCATTGGCAATAAAGCCAGGGGTGGAAGAAGCTTCTAGCCAATAATAATTGTTTTTGACCACCATTAAAAAATCACCTACAGACAATTCGTGTTCGTTAAAAAGAATTTGAGAGCGAATTTGTTTGTTATATAAATTAGCTCGTTTGTTTGATCTTACAAGAACAACCGTTTCTTCTTTTCCGTCACTACGATATGAGGATTCGATGGCTTCTTGAATTTCATGACCGTCGATAAGCCGAATAACGTCGCTAAACGAATCAATAGTAAAGCGAAAATTATCAAAAACTTCTAACTGTAATTGTTCCCGCATTGCTGTGGCATTGTACAATATTCCGGAGCCCTCAGATTGTCGAACGACCTCGCTCAAAACAACTTCAGAAACATCTTTGTTAAAATCAAAAGCAAGCAAATCGCAGTTTAGAGCAGGGCTTACTGTAAGCTTAACTGGAGGCAATTGTGCAGTATCACCGACAAACATCAATCGACAATTGGATCCAGAATCCACAAACGAAATCAAGTCTTGTAACAACGAACCCGATTCAAACAATTTGGACTGTGTACTCGAATCTCCTATCATGGAGGCTTCATCAATAATAAAAAGAGTATTGGTAAACTTATTGGGCTGCAATACAAAACCCACTTTACCATCTTTGCCCGAACGAGGAAAATAAATTCGTTTATGAATGGTAAACGCTTGTTTTTTGGCATAATTAGAGAGTACTTTTGCAGCTCTACCAGTAGGAGCCAAAAGAACAGTCTTGTGGTTTGCGTGTCGTAAGTTCTTTACTATCGAGGCTATTAAGGTTGTTTTTCCTGTTCCAGCATACCCTTTCAGAACAAAAAGCTTGTCTTTGGAATCTGTAAACAAAAATTTGGATAATTGTTTTATAGCCAGCTGTTGAGAGTCAGTTGGGTGGAATGGAAATTTATCAAGAAGTAGCTGTGAAAATTGAATCGCGTCCATTCGTAAATTTAATAATCAAAGATAGGTAATGTTTTTTTGGGGAATGCCTTTTGTAAATTAAAAAAAATCGTAGTTTTGTTTGAGACCTAAAAAACAACAACAAATGAAAATTGGTATACAAATATTACTATGGATACTTATCGTATTCTTTGGCTATAAAGTATATGATTCTATTAATGGCCCCTTGGACTTTAACAAAACCAAAACCGAGCGTTATGCAAAAGTCATTGATCGTTTAAAAGATATTAGAAATGCTCAAATCGCTCATAAAAGCGTGACGGGAGTATATGCAAATTCTTTTGAAAGCTTGATTAGTTTTGTTGATTCTGCGCAATACACCCTTGTTGAAAAGCGCGATTCTAGTTATTTAGAATACGACCGCGTTTATCGAATAGATATGTTAAAAGAAGTGGTTGTGATTGACACACTTGGATTTGCATCGGTTAAAGATTCACTCTTTAAAACATCCACTCGATACAAGGATATGAAAAAAGTTCCTGTTAACGGTATTGATGCTGATTTTGAAATGAAATCAGATATTATCGATAAAAACGGATATAAAGTGGCTGTTTTCGAAGCCAAAGTTAAAAAAGATGTTGTACTTCATGACCAAGACAGCGATTTGCTAGACCAAGAAAAAGCATTGGTTTCTGTTGATGGCATCAACGGACCTGAAATTGTTTTAGGTTCGCTCTCAGAAGTAAGCACCAATGGAAATTGGCCAACCATATATGACACAACTTCCAAAAATTAAACATAACAATATTTCTGTGGAATTGTCCATCCAGCTTGGCTTGGATGGACATTCTTTTTTAATTAGAGAGCAGTTTTCTAATAAACCTATTTTTCGTTTTCAAGAATCATTTTCAGAGACAGCTTCTCCCCTAGAATTATTAGAAAAACTAAAAAACACATTAGCCTCCCAATGCCCCCAAGATGTGGATTATTCAAAAGTTCGATTGGCAATTGTCAATTCGCTTTCTTCGTTAGTTCCACTCCCCTTATTTGATGAGCATGCGCTCAAAGGTTATTTAAACCTAAATACGCAACTTCTCGAAAACGACTACGTAACCTATGACGTGCTTCAAAATCACGATTTGGTCAACGTATATGTTCCTTTTGTAAACCTAAACAATTTTTTGTTTGATCAATTTGGATCCTTTGAATACTATCATTTCTCAACAGTTTTACTGGAACAGCTTTTTATTAAAGCAGCCAATAAAAAAGAAGCACAATGGTTTGTGCATGTGCAAGAAAAATCCCTTGAAATTGTTGTTATTAAAGACAAAAAATTACTTTTCTACAACACGTTTGGCTACCAAACTCCTGAAGACTTTTTGTATTACCTTTTATTTGTTGCAGAACAATGCGACCTCAATCCAGACAGTGATAAACTGGAGTTGATAGGTAAAATTGAGCCCAATGATGCGCTTCATAAACTAACGCACCAATACGTTCGAAATGTAGTATTTTATCAGGATCCAATCGCTGAAGAGTCAAGTGAGGTAGTCCGGTCATTGTATTCACACAACGACATCATACTGAATCATCTATTTTAAATGAGAATTATTTCCGGCATTCATAAAGGCAGACGCATCATAGCACCTAACAACCTGCCAGTTCGACCTACTACTGACAGAGCCAAAGAAGCGTTGTTCAATATTCTTAACAACGAATATTATTTTGAGAATATATCCGTACTCGATTTATTCGCTGGAACTGGAAATATTGGTTACGAATTTGTTTCAAGAGGAGTTCAACAAGTAGTTTGTGTGGATAGAAACACTAAATGCACTCGCTTTATTGAACAAACTTCTGAGATTTTAGGCGCAACCATTCAGGTGGTTCAAAACGATATCAGTTCCTTTTTATCCAAACACAATGGTAGTTATGATATTGTTTTTGCCGATCCTCCTTACGATATGGAACTGGAAAAGTTCGAACAATTTATCCATCAAATTATCACAAAAGAAACGATTCGAAGGGAAGGTGTTTTAATTGTAGAACACTCCAAATACACCGACCTTTCTGTTATACAAGGGTTTTCTAGTTCAAGAACCTACGGAAATTGTGTGTTTAGCTTTTTTAGAAAGGACTAATTCAACTCAAATCGTGCGCTAATAGGCTTATGATCTGAAAAGGATTCGGAATGGGTTGTAAACGAATACAACTGTAAGGAAGGATCGTACAATATAAAGTCTATACGAAGCGGAATCCATTTAAAATCATAGGTTGTTCCTAATCCTTTACCAGCTTCTTCAAATGCATCTTTGTAATTGTTTCGTATGTTTTTATACACATACGAAAATTGGGTATTGTTAAAATCACCTGCAAGAATACTAGGATACGGAGCGTTTTGACTGTGTGATTTTACTTGTTCCGATTGCAATTGTTGATTGGTAAATCCTACACCCATTCTATTGAGCAGCTTTTGAGATTTTTCTTGGGTAAAAATTTCTTCTTTTGGATTGATTCGCAGCGATTCTAAATGAATATTGTAAAAGCGAATCGTATCATTTTTTATCATAATATCGGTAAAAATTGCGCCGTTTGATGTTTTTGTAAAACCAATATTTCCACGGTTAAGTATTGGGAAATTGGTAAAAATAGCTTGCCCTATTTTTCCTTTTCCTGTTTGAATATATTGGTAGGAATACGAATCAAATAAATACTGATAGTCTTTGTGATACTCTTGAATGGCAATAATATCAGGGGCTTCATTTGTAAGAAATTGCTGAATACGTTTTTCTACATCTACTTCTTTTATCCAACCGTAATGATTAAAAAGACGGGGATTAAAACTCATTACATGAACGCCAAATTCTTCGGGTTTATGGGCATTGTTTTGATACAATGCATTCAAGTACTTATATCCTAATGCCAAAACAAAAAGTGAAAGTAAAAAATAGCGATGCAGTTTTACAATCCAGTATAAAAGGAAAAAAATATTAATAATTAGTAATACAGGCAATGTTAAACTCAGTACTGACAAAAATGGAAATACTGAAGGAAACACATAAGGTAGCGCATAAGAAAGTAGGAGAAAAAAAGCGAAGATAGAGTTGAAAAAAAAGAGTAATTTGCTCAAAAGTGAAGTTTTTACTGCCATAGGAATTTATTGATTTCCTGATTTAAAAAGAAAATCCTTTTCTTCTTGAGTTAAACTTTCATAGCCCGACGCACTTATTTTATCCAATATGGCATCTATTTTTTGTTGATGTACATTCGATTTTGGCGCTTCTTTTTTAGTTTTTTTGGTTTTATAGACCGCCTTAAAAGGAGTTTTAGAGGAAGAGAACCATTTTACAACCGACTCACAACTGTTGGAAAACCAACGGCCAATATCGGTTCCTTTAGCGAGTTGATGCTGATACAACCAACCCCAAAAAGCACCTCCAAGATGTGCCAAATGACCGCCTGCATTATTGGTAGGAATCTGGACAACATCAATTAGCACGAGAAATAGGGCAATATATACTATTTTAATTCTAACAAACCACACATAAATTTCCTGATAAGGTGCGTAGGCAGCCAAAAACACTAACAAAGCCATTACTCCAGCCGAAGAACCAATAAGAGGTGGAAATTGACCCGAAAACGCAGGAAAAATTGAATAGCTAACTACAAAAACAACACCCCCTACAAGAATGCCATTAAAGAAAATATTAATAAACTGACGCTCATTAAACAAGTTTAGTAACATGCGTCCTACAAAATACAGTAAAAGTAAATTCCAAAAAATATGCCCCAAAGAGGCATGGAAAAACCCATAAGTAATAAGCGTCCAAGGACGTATCAATAAACTTTCAAAAGAAGGATACAATCCAAACCATTCCAAAATATTTATAGAAGAAATATTAAATAAAAACAGCAATGTTCGTAAAAAGAAAGGTAGAACAAACAGCGCAATCATGACAGCGATCAACTTCTCAGAAATGGTAAGTTGATTAAAGCGAATTTTTAAAGAAGTCCACACACTCATTATGACCAACGTTGATTATTAAACTGGTTTTTTTTCCAATACCACATCATAACAAATCCAGTCAATGCCCCACCGACATGGGCGAAGTGGGCAATGGATCCAACCGAATAGGACGAAAACCCGAAAAAAAGATCGCCAACAATTAATAAAGGAACAAAATATTTGGCTTTTATGGGAATGGGTAAAAAAATCATCATGAGTTCTGCATTGGGGAACATAAAGGCAAACGCAACCAAAACCCCATACAAAGCACCCGATGCGCCTACCATAGTAGCATTAAAAGCTTCATACATGGCGTAGAGTTTGTCTTGATCTATGTATTGAAGAATGCTTGTATTGTAAGAACCAGAAGAAAGTATTTGATCTATGGTTTGTTGAGCTACGCCTGCATCCAACAACATCGTTGAACCCGAATTGATGGTTATAGAGTACATAAGCAATTGCAGTCCAGCCGCTCCCAATCCAGTCGAAAAATAGAAAAATAAAAACTTTTTACTACCCCACATTTGTTCCAAAGGAGAGCCAAACATCCACAGTCCTAACATATTAAAAGCAATATGCATGATACTTCCATGCATGAACATATGCGACACCAATTGCCACGCAAAAAAATTATCATTATCTGGATAATGCAATGCCAAAAGGTCATAAGA
Source organism: Flavobacteriaceae bacterium (assembly GCA_029243385.1). Classification (GTDB taxonomy): domain Bacteria; phylum Bacteroidota; class Bacteroidia; order Flavobacteriales; family Flavobacteriaceae; genus JAQWSC01. The sequence goes on from JAQWSC010000005.1 coordinate 37,891, forward strand.
AAGCGGTCCCAAATATTGAGAGCCTACAAAAAATAACACATTAACAATAAGCAACTGCTTAATGGTTTCAGCGATTCTTCTCATGCATCTAATTTTTTTTCAATTTCATCAGGAGTAAGTGTTGTAAACACTGGTTTTCCGTATGGCGATCTGTCGGGTTCCTTACAAGCAAACAAATCGTTTACCAAACCTTCTTGAGAGACCCCATCGAGAGATTCTCCGCTTTTAATCCCTGCACATTGAGCAAGTATTTTGGCCAAACGATCGTTTAAACTAAATCCATTATCAGGAATATCTTTGGAAAGATTGGATAAAAAGGTGTCAAACACTTCCGATACAGTAGATTCTGTTAACGAACTATGAATTCCTTTAATCTCAATGGTTTCGTCCTCAAAAACTCCAAATGAAAACCCTAAATGCTCAAGCGTTACTCGAAATTCTTGAAGCATGATGACCTCCTTTTTAGAATAGCTCAAAACCAACGGAAATAAAAGGGATTGGCTTGGAGACGAATCGGTTGATATTAGACTTAAAAAATACTCATACAAAATACGTTGATGAGCGCGTTGTTGATGAATCAACACCATACCCGATCGGATGGTACTTACTATATATTTTCGTTGCAATTGGAATGTGGTAGCCACAGGCCGATCTTGAGAATCTTCAAAAAGACTTGTTTCGATAGTCTCTGTCTGTTGGGGCAAATCGACATCCAATCCCTCGTAGAGATGTTCCCAACCTTCTGGATTGGGTTTCTTAGGTATATACGATTTATTAGTGTCAAAAGGATTGAAAGAGGAATCCACTGAGATTTTAGGCGATGAGGGTGTACTGTTTCGTTGAGAATACTGTGTGTCCAATCCTGGATTGCGATCAAAATCAAGGATAGGCGCAATATTGAACTGACCCAAACTGTGTTTTACAGCCGATCGAATGATAGCATATAAGGAATGTTCATCTTCAAACTTCACTTCGGTTTTTGTTGGATGAATATTAATGTCAATTGATTCGGTGGGTACGTCCAAATAAATAAAATATCCGGGATGCGAACCTACGGGCAAAAGTCCCTCAAAAGCGGATTTGACAGCATGATGTAAATAGCTGCTTTTAATAAAACGACCGTTGACAAAAAAGAATTGAGATCCACGACTTTTTTTAGAAAATTCAGGTTTTACTACAAATCCATTGATTGTGACGATTTCAGTGTTTTCGGATACAGGAACCAATTTTTCGTTTGTTTTGTTCCCAAAAACAGCGACTATGCGTTGCCTAAAAGAAGAAACAGGTAACTCAAACAAGTCACTTCCGTTGTGAAAAAAAGAAAATCTTATATCGGGGTGAACGAGAGCAACGCGTTGAAATTCGTCGATGATATGCCGTAACTCAACCTGATTTGATTTTAAAAAATTTCGGCGAGCAGGAACATTGTAAAAAAGATTTTTGACTGCCAACGAGGTTCCGTTTGGAGCTGCTGTTGCTTCTTGTGAAAGCACTTCGCTTCCCTCAATTTTTATGTGCGTAGCTATTTCGTCCTCCTCGCGTTTGGTAGTAATATCGATGTGGGCAATTGCGGCAATACTGGCTAAAGCCTCACCTCGAAACCCTTTGGTATGGAGATTGAACAAATCTTCAGCTGTTTGAATTTTTGAGGTCGCATGACGTTCAAAGCAAAGGCGCGCGTCTGTTACAGACATTCCTTTTCCATTGTCAACTACTTGAATCAGTGTACGCCCTGAATCCTTTACTATTAACTTAACGTGCGAAGCTTGCGCATCAATGGCGTTTTCCATCAATTCTTTTACAACCGAAGCGGGACGCTGAACCACTTCCCCAGCAGCGATTTGATTAGCCACATGATCGGGCAATAATTGAATTACATCAGTCATTAAGTTAGCGAATTAAAAATTGATAGATCAAAATCAATTATGTACAAAAAACCAAGCACTAGCAACAAAACAATCAGTAATAATCTGAGAGAAATGGATCGATTTCCACGGTGTCTGCTTGCATTACGCGCTTCTTTCCAATGTGCTCCAAAGTCGTTGGAGTTGTGAGCGTCTCTGTATTTTGAAAACTTCGAATCAAAATCATACAGATTTCCCGCATCCTTTCCTTTAAAGTAACGAGGTGTATAATTATAACGTCTGTTTTTTCCAAGTTTAAAAATATTGAATCGCACTTGTAATAGGTGTTTTTAGAAATTCAAATGTACGAAATCGAAACAAGATTTTACACTTTTAACATCAGTTCACTTTGTGTATCTTAGCATCAATGAAATTAGAAACCATAAAAAATTTACAACAACTACTTTCTACACCTAAAAACGTAGTAATCATTCCGCACAAAAACCCCGATGGTGATGCCATGGGAAGTTCTTTGGGGTGGATGCATTTTTTAAACAAAAACAATCATACTGCTTCGGTCATTGTTCCCAATCCCTATCCCAAATTTTTAAAATGGATTCCGGGAGATGAAACTGTGATTTGTTTTGAGACCAACGAAGACCAAGCCTTAAAAAGACTTGAAAAAGCTCATGTAATCTGCACTTTGGACTTCAATTCTTTGGAAAGAATTGAAGTGTTAGGGGAATATGTTCGCAATCATGCTGCAACCAAAATAATGATCGATCATCATCGTGAACCCCAAGACTACGCTGATATTCAATTTTCAGAACCTGAAATAGGGTCAACTTGTGAATTGGTCTATCAAATCATTGAATCGCTTTCGGCTTTAGAGCAAATTGACAACACAATTGCAACCTGCATTTATGTTGGGATGCTAACCGATACTGGTTCATTTCGGTTTCCCTCGGTAACTCCAAAAACCCACCGCATCGTTGCCCATTTGATTGAGCGTGGGGCCAACCATGCTGCGATATACAATCAAATATACAACACATCAACTATGAGCCGTCTCCAACTATTGGGTCAGGCGCTCAGCAACCTTAAAATAGTACCCGAATATCATACCGCTTTCATGACGTTGAGTCAGGAAGAATTGAAAAAATTTGATTTTCAAAAAGGCGATACAGAAGGTTTTGTCAATTACGCACTTACTATTGAGGGTATCAAATTGGCCATTATTATGATTGAAGATAAAAGTGAACAATATGTAAAATTATCACTGCGATCTTCGGGAAGTTTTTCGGTTAACGAAATGGCAAAAAAACATTTTCATGGAGGGGGGCATATCAATGCAGCAGGAGGAAAACACAATGGATCTATTGGTGAAACTGTTCAAAAACTCACTTCTTTATTGCCGCAATACCAACAAGCATTACATACCTCATGAAGCCTACTCTCTTTCTTGCGTTGATTTTTATTGTAACTGCCTGTTCAACTCCCGAGCCACGGTCTCCTATACAGCAAACGAAACCGAAAACCGAACCAACATCCGTTCAAATAAATAAAGAATTGCTTTTAAAAGAAACCGAATTGATTGAGCGGTATATTGCCAATCAATCTGAGCTCGTATTTAACACATCTCCAAGCGGACTTTGGTTTGCTGCCTCGGACGTTGAAACCATACCGCCCCAAAAAGGTACTCGAATTGATTTTGAGTACGAAGTATTTGATTTGAACAACACACGGGTGTACGACCGTAAAACAATTGGAAAACAAAGCTATTATGTAAATGAACAACCCATAATGTTCGGACTGAAAGAAGCTCTATTTATTCTTAAAGAAGGAGCCTCAGGAACTTTTTTATTACCCTCTATTTTGGCTTATGGTGTTTTGGGCGATCAAAACAAAATTGGTTCAAATACACCGTTAGTGATTCAACTAAAAATCACTAACATTGAAACTGCTAACAAATAAACCCATATACAATGAAAATTACTACTGTTATTTTTGCATCGATTATTATTTCTGTTTCGGCTTGTAAAACAGCTTACCCCGATTTAGAAGACGGAATGTATGCTAAAATGGACACCAACAAAGGAACTATTTTGACACAGCTCACCTTTGAACAAACCCCCATTACAGTTGCCAATTTTGTATCCCTTGCCGAAGGAAGCAACACAATGGTAGATGAGCAATTTGAAGGAAAAAACTATTACGATGGCATTGTGTTTCATCGTGTTATTTCTGACTTTATGATTCAGTGTGGCGATCCTACTGGAACTGGACAGGGAGGTCCCGGATATAGCTTTGATGACGAAATTGTTACCGATTTAAAACACGACGGACCTGGTATCTTGTCAATGGCAAATGCTGGCCCAGGAACCAATGGAAGTCAATTTTTTATAACTCACAAAGAAACTCCTTGGCTCGACGGAAGACACAGTGTTTTTGGAAAAGTTGTGGAAGGACAAAACGTGGTTGATTCTATTCAAAAAAGCGATACACTCCAAAAAGTAACCATCATACGAAAAGGAAAAAATGCTAAAAACTTTGATGCGACTACTCTTTTTGCAGATCATTTTGCTTTAAAAGCAGAACGCCTAGAGGAAGAAAAGAAGAAACAAAAAGAAGAATTGGATAGCTTATCGGAAGGGTTTGAGATTACGGAAAGTGGTTTGCGGTATCAAATTACGCAAGAAGGTACTGGCCAAAATCCTACCGCTGGACAGAATGTTTCGGTACATTACCAAGGACAGCTTACCAACGGAACCGTATTTGATTCATCATACACCCGCGATGCTCCTATCAGCTTTCCAATTGGACAAGGACGCGTTATCAAGGGATGGGATGAAGGAATTGCCTTGTTGAAAAAAGGAGGCAAAGCGCGTTTAATTATTCCTAGTGAATTGGCTTATGGAGAACGAGGCGCCGGCGGAGTTATTCCTCCCAATGCGACTCTCGTTTTTGATGTTGAATTGGTTGACATCAATTAACTCAACAAAATTTAAACCCTGCTCTTACGAGCAGGGTTTATTGTTTTAAATACAGTACTTCCCCATATTTTTAATACCTTTCTGCTACAATGAAATCTTCCTACAAAATAATTGTTTTACTTTCTTTGATTCCTCAATGGTTGTTTGTCCAATGGGCAGCAAACAATTCCCGTTGGATCGAAGCTTACTACAGCTCTAACATTTACCCCAAAATGTATGCTTTTAGTCAATTTTTATGGCATTCATTTTCGTTTTCAATAGGTGATTTATTATATGTGGTAATGGGTATATGGCTGATTTCAAGAATTCGATTTTTGAACAAATTAAAAACATGGTTGGACATAGGAGTTTTTTGTGCAGTTGTTTATTTTGTGTTTCATTTGCAATGGGGCCTCAACTACCATCGACTTCCCCTCAAAGACCAACTAAACCTTTCAAGCGGGTACACAACTGAAAGTTTGCAAGAGGTTACCGAAAAGTTTGTAAACAAAACCAACCTATTGCATCAACGCATTGTGGAATCGGATTCTTTGGAGGTAGTCATCCCCTACTCCAACAAACAAATTTTTGAGATGAGTCAACAAGCAGTTCAAACGCTCAACCCCGATTGGATTGCTGTGACGTACTCCCATGCAAATGTAAAAACTTCACTTTTTAGCACAGGACTGAGCTATATGGGCTATGGAGGTTACCTTAATCCTTTGACCTTAGAGGCTCAAGTAAATAGAAAAACTCCTGCTTTTAGCAAACCCACCACCAGTTGCCACGAAATAGCCCATCAATTGGGATTTGCCGCTGAAAATGAGGCTAATTTTATTGGTATCTTGGCGTGTTTAGGATTTGATGATGTATATTTTCAATATACGGGAGCCGCTTTGAGTGTTCGTTATCTATTAAGAGAACTGTACAAACGGAATCCTGAAAGTGCGACCTTGCTTTCCAACAAACTTGCTATTGGAGTGAAAAAAAACTACAAAGAATTAGCTTCCTTTTGGAAGGGTTACGAAAACCCACTGGAACCGTATTTTAAAAAATCGTTTGATGCTTACCTTAAAGCCAATGATCAAAAAGCGGGCATTCAAAGCTATAACTTAGTGGTAGATTTGTTGGTCAACTTCGGGATAGACAAGCAAACTGACTTACCCTAAACAACGAGACAAACATTATAAAAAAGTTATTTTTCAAAGAAGCCGTTATGTGCAACAACAAAATGTTATTTTTGCCCTATGTCAAGAAAGAATAAACGTCCGTTGTTTGAGCGTGTTCCAGTAATCGATACCGGTGCAAAAGGAAAGGTGATTGCCAAAACCGAAGATGGCAAGGTATTGCTGCTTAATAACGCAGTGCCTGGGGACATTGTGGACGTTCAAACTTTTAAAAAAAGAAAGAACTATTTTGAAGGAACAGTTGTTCATTTTCACGAATACTCCAAACGCCGTGTTGAACCTGTTTGTAAGCACTTTGGGACTTGTGGGGGCTGCAAATGGCAACACATGGATTATGAATCACAATTGGTCTTCAAACAAAAAGAAGTGGAAAACGCTCTCGTACGCATTGGGCACTTATCCATTCCTACGGTACGTCCAATTTTGGGCTGTGATGAGCCGTATTACTACCGCAATAAAATGGAGTTTTCGTTTTCGAGCAATCGATGGCTCAGTAGAGAGGAAATTGATTCTGACAATACCGACTTGGATCGCAATGCTTTGGGTTTTCACGTTCCCGGTATGTGGGATAAAATTATTGACATAAAAGAATGTCACTTACAAGCCGAGCCTTCCAACAGCATTCGTTTAGGGATTAAAAAATTTGCAGTAGATAACGATATCTCGTTTTATAACCCTAGAAATCAATCAGGATTGTTGCGAACGCTCATGATTCGAACCTCAAGTACAGGAGAAGTCATGGTATTATTGCAGTTTTTTTATGATGATTTTGAAAAACGAACGCTTTTACTAAACTTCATTAAAAAGGAATTTCCCTCTGTGAGTTCCCTCCTATATGTCATCAACCCTAAAGGAAATGACACCTTTTACGATTTAGAGGTTCATTGTTTTTCGGGAAAAGAATATATTGAGGAAACTATGGAAGATTTGACGTTTAAAATCAATGCCAAATCGTTTTATCAAACCAACAGCAATCAGGCATACGCACTCTATAAAGTAGTTCGAGAATTTGCTGATTTACAAGGCGATGAATTGGTATATGATTTGTACACGGGCCTTGGAACTATTGCTCAATTTGTAGCAAAAAAGACTTCCAAAATTGTAGGTATAGAAAGTATTCATGAAGCAATAGAAGCAGCTACTAAACACGCCAAAGAAAACAAAATCACCAATGCTCAATTTGAAGTAGGTGATATGAAAAAAGTGTTTAATACGGATTTTATCAATCGTCATGGAGTTCCTGACTTAGTAATTACCGATCCACCACGTGATGGAATGCATAAAGATGTTGTGGAACAATTGTTGCAATTGGCCCCAGAGCGCATTGTGTATGTGAGTTGTAATCCCGCTACTCAGGCCCGCGACTTGGCGTTAATGGATACTGTGTACAAAATTGAAAAAGTACAGCCTGTGGATATGTTTCCGCATACACATCATGTCGAAAATGTTGTACTTTTGAAAAAGAGAACTAATTTATGAACTCAAAAAAAATTTGTTTGATGGCTGTCGTGTTAACAACCCTTTTAGTGGGTTGTGAACCCGATGATATTTGCGCAGTTAGTACACCAACAACTCCCAAGCTTATCATACGTTTTTACGATGCTGCAAACCCTACGGAGTATAAGTCCGTTGAAAATATAGCTGCACAAGGTGTGGGCAACGAATTGATTTACATCGTAGCGTCAACAGATTCATTGGCACTTCCTCTAAAATCCCAAAGTACTTCAACTTCTTTTGTGTTAACAAAAAACTATGTCGATCCAACTACAAGTGATACAAATGATGATCAAATCAACCTACTCTATGACGTTACGCAGGTTTATGTAAGCAGAGCTTGTGGGTTTAAAGCGCAATACGAGCTGAATCAAGCGCTGGTTGCGACAGACTCCGATTTATGGATTCAAAGTATAGAAATCAGTACCTCTTTGATTGAAAATGAAACCAAAGCACATGTCAAAATATATCATTAGCAGTTTTTTATTATTCACAATAGCAGTGACTTGGGGACAAGAAAACACGGATGTAATCAATGATTCCATTGTGTATAAAGAGCGTTATGGACTTCGAGTGGGTGTGGATGTAAGCAAACCGATTCGGTCTATACTTGAAGAAAATTACTCAGGGCTGGAACTTCTTGCTGACTATAGGATATCAAAGCGACTGTATATCGCTGGGGAAATAGGAAATGAGAAAAAATCAATAACTGAAAACAACGTAGCTTTTACCACCAAAGGATCGTATTTCAAGTTAGGCGTTGATCTTAATACCTATCGCAATTGGGTAGGAATGGAAAATATGATTTATGTGGGAATACGATACGGATTGAGCAAACATGAGCAAAGGCTGCATTCGTATTCAATATACAATACCAGTCAATATTGGGAAGAATCCGTAATTTCTGAAGGTGGTGAAAACGGAAATTTCACTGGACTTTCAGGTCAGTGGATAGAATTCCAATTTGGCGTAAAAGCAGAACTTCTTCGAAACTTATATATGGGTGTCAATCTTCAACTAAAACGATTGATAAGCGAAGAGCGTCCTGAAAATTTTGATAATTTATACATTCCTGGATTTAACAAAGTATTGGATGACAATACTATTGGAGTTGGTTTAAGTTATTCAATTATGTACCAAATACCTCTTTACACTAGGACAAAATAATCACAGTTTTTTTACAGACTTAACAAAAGGAATTTTCACAACAATTCTTTCAGTTCCATTTTCTTTGTGAACCACAAACTTAGGAGCTAAAAAACTTGCCAATACTGCTGAACCTAACAAAAGAGGCAGGTATGAAAGAGGAAGTAAAGTCCCTACTCCGTATCGAAAAATAACAAACAAAATTCCAAAACAAATAAAGTTTAGCAAAAGGGCAATGTATTGTTTTTTCATAGGAACGTGTGTAATTAGGAACGTAATTTATGAATTTTTTTAGTACCCTCGTACATTTCATATTTTACCAAGCGACTTTCTAGCTTTCCATTATACAAATGAATTTTTCGAGAGGGACGCAGACCAACGTGTTTCAAGGCTGGAATATTGGAAGTAATAAACCAAGCATGGGAAGCAGGGTATCCTCTTTTGAGGGTGTTTCCAATATTCTCATAAAAAGACTCCATTTCGATATTCAAACGCTCACCATAGGGAGGATTAAAGACCAATTGTAGAAAACCTTCGTTTTCTTTTTTTGTTTTAAAGAAATCAGTGTGACGAATTTCAATAAAATCTGAGAGATTGGCATTGGCAACATTCTCTGTAGCTTTTTCTACAGCAGAAGGGGATTTGTCATAGCCAACTATTTTGTGTTCAAAGCTTCTTATTTTGTTAAGAGAGGATTCTTCGATTTTTAAATACAGTGCTTCATCCCAATCGTTCCATTTTTCAAAAGCGAATTCTTTTCGATTAATATTGACTGGAATGTTGCATGCAATCATTGCCGCTTCAATAGCAATAGTTCCGCTTCCACACATAGGGTCCAAGAGGTCAGATTGTCCATCCCATCCAGAAAGCAAAAGCATTCCTGCTGCTAAAACTTCATTAATAGGCGCGATATTCGTGGCCGTTTTGTAGCCTCGTTGGTGCAATGATTTACCAGAAGAATCAATCGATATAGAGAATTGATCCTGATAAACATGAATGTGAAAACGAATATCTGGATCTTCTTTATCAACACTTGGACGACGCGATTCTAATTTTCGAAAACGATCTACCAAGGCATCTTTGGTTTTTTGAGCAATAAAAAGGGAATGTGAAAAATAATCACTGTGCAGCGTTACGCCAAAATAAAAAGTTTGATCTATGTCTAAATAGGTTTCCCAAGGAAAATTGTACATAGCACGATAAAGCTGATTGTCATTTTGTGCTGTGACCTTAGCAACGGGTTTCAAAATTCGAATGGCGGTTCGCAAACACAAATTAGCTTTGTACATAAAGCCTTTATCTCCGACAAAACGAACGCTTCGAACTCCTTTTTCTATTTTTTGTGCACCTAACTGAAGTAGCTCTTTTGCTAAAATCTCCTCAAACCCGTGTGCCGTTTTGGCAATCATTTCAAATTGTTCTTCCATTGAGTGTGCTATAAGCTGCAAAAATACTCATTTTTAATAGGACTTGAGGGGTACTGTTCTATGAATATACAGTTGGAAGCAATAAATTTATAAAAGTGTCAATTCCCTAAAAATTATCATTAAAATATGTACATATTTTTTATTTTAGCCAATGATGAACAACACTTCCCTCCATAACAAGAACGACTGGTTTGTTTCTTGGTTTGACTCTCCTTACTACCATACTTTGTATAAAAACAGAGATGATTCAGAAGCGCAACAATTTATGACTCGACTCACTGAGTACCTTAACCTAGAATCAGGCGATACTGTCCTCGATGTAGCTTGTGGTAAGGGTCGACACGCTTTGTTTTTAGCTTCATTAGGTTTTCAGGTCACTGGAATGGATCTTTCACAAAACAGTATTGAGCACGCTTCTCAATTCGAAAAAGAAAATTTGCGTTTTTTTACGCATGATATGAGAATCCCAATGAAGACTCAGTACGACGCTGTATTTAATCTTTTTACTAGTTTTGGGTATTTTGAAGATGAAAAAGATGATTTGTTGGCACTCCAAAGTTTTCGGAAAAATCTTAAAGAAAATGGTGTTGGGATTATTGATTTTTTAAATGTTCCGTATGTTGAGAAACAGTTGATTGAAAATGAGGTAAAAACAATAGACGGTATTGAATTTACAATACATCGATCCATGACAAAAACTCATATCGTTAAAAATATTGCATTTAATGTTGATGGTGTTGAGCACAATTATTTTGAAAAGGTACGATCCCTCAAGCTTACAGATTTTCAGAAGCTGTTAGAAAAATCCGATTTACAGATTGTAGAACTGTCTGGGGATTATCAATTAAACCCCTACCACTCGAGCAATTCAGAACGTTTAATTATGATGGTTGTATGAGCACTTTCTTATTTCCTTTTTTAGCAGTAATCGTTGGAGCTTCTACTCTTTGGCTCGGCAAATGGATCAACAAAAAATTTCTGCCCTTATTACTGTCGTTTAGCGGAGCCTTGTTATTGTCGTTAATTGCCTTTGAATTACTTCCCACTATTTATAAAGATGCTGACAGCAATATTGGTTTGTGGATTTTAACTGGAATTCTTCTGCAATTGGTATTGGAGTCGTTATCAAAAGGAGTTGAACACGGACATTTACACGTACATGGCACAAACAGACTGCCACTAACACTGCTTATAAGTCTGAGTATTCATTCCATTGTAGAAGGATTTTCACTAGGACAATTTTCAGGGCTTACCATTGGTGTTAGTATTCATAAATTACCCATTACCATTGTAATTGCTATATTTTTGGCCAAATCAACAATCAAGAAGGGGTGGTCATTCCTCCTACTCATTTTGTTTGGACTTATGACTCCACTGGGAAGTTATTTGAGCCTGTTTGTTAAAAACGACTCTGCAATTCAAATCGCGGCCAACGCAATGGTTGTAGGAGTTCTACTTCATGTATCAACCACCATTTTATTTGAAAGCAATAGCAATCATAAATTAAAAATTAACAACCTTATAGCCATAGTCTCGGCTTTTGTAATAGGTTATTTTTTATGACAGTTACTCCTTGGTGTCTTTTAATGCGGTAACTTATTTTTTAGCAATCCGTAAACGTATGTACCCAACAATGCACTTAAAATAACCACAATAAAGACTGTAAATCCGTTTCCTACCAAAGTATATAAAGGCCCAGGACAAGCTCCCGTTAAAGCCCATCCAAGACCAAAGATTGTGCCTCCGAACAAATATCGAGAGACACTGAAGTCTTTATTTTTAAAAGCTATGTTGCTACCGTTATGGGTTTTAATATTCTTTCTTTTTATTAATTGAACAAAAAACACCCCCATAAGCCACGCAGAGCCAATAACACCGTACATATGAAAAGACTGAAAACGAAACATTTCTTGAATTCTAAACCAAGAGATTACTTCAGACTTGGTCATTACAATACCAAAAAATATACCTATAAATAAAAATTGAATGAATTTCATCATAATTAAAATAGTATTGGAAAAATTAAAAATGTCATGACGAGACCGCCAATAAAAAAGCCTATTACAGCAATTAATGAAGGAAGTTGAAAATCTGAAAGACCACTAATAGCATGTCCTGAGGTACATCCTCCCGCCCAACGTGTTCCGAAACCTACGAGAAATCCACCTACTATAAGTACAACAAAGCCTTTAATTGTAAGCAAACTATTCCAACTAAAAATTTCCATAGGTGCCATTTCACCCGTAAAATAAATTCCCAATTGAGAAAGATCCTCTATTGTATTTGGATTCAATGCGAGTGGCTCAGTACTTTTTAAAGCCGTAGAGGCGATAAATCCTCCGACAACGGCTCCCAGGGCAAAAATTAAATTCCACCGCTGACTTTTCCAATTAAAATCAAAAAAATCACAATGTTTACCAGCTCCAGCCATGGAGCAAATGCTACGTAATGTCGCGCTAACACCAAATTTACCACCAAATCGTAACAACATAAACATGACTAATGCAATCAGAGGGCCTGAAATATACCAAGGCCAAGGTTGGCTTAAAAAATCTATCATATTATTCATTTTATATAGTTGAAGGACATACATAGTCCGTTTTTGGAATCGATGTTTTAGAAATAGCTTTATATCCTTTTTGAATATCAATTAAATTGTGATATCCTCTAGACTTTAGGATTGATGCAGCAATCATTGAGCGGTATCCTCCTGCACAATGCACATAAAAAAGTTCTTCTTTTGGAAATTCAGCTAAATGATCGTTTATTTCAGCGAGCGGTGTATTGTGAGCCTTTTTGATGTGCTCAGACAAATACTCAGTTTGTTTTCGGACATCAAAAATAGCGTTAGCATTCTCATGATAAGCTATTTCCAAAGATTCTGCAGGGATGGAAATCACTGTATCCATTTCTTTACCCTCCTTTTTCCAGGATTCAAATCCGCCGTCTAAATACCCAAGCGTATTATCAAAACCAACTCTAGACAAACGAGTTATAGCCTCTTGTTCGCGTCCTTGGGGAACTACCAAAAGGATGGGGTGCTGGATATCAACAATCATTTCACCCACCCAAGGAGCAAAACTTCCATCCAAACCAATAAAAACACTATTGGGAATATGACCTTTTGCGAAATCTTCAGGCTTTCGAACATCAAGCATAATCGCATTCGTTTCGTTGGCAATCACTTCAAAATCATTGGCAGAAAGCGCTTTTAACCCTTCGTCTAAAACGTTTTGAACTGGTTTATATCCTTCTTTATTCAACCTTACATTCAACGGAAAATATCCCGGAGGAGCTTCTAAACCATCGGTTACTTCGTTAACAAATTCTTCTTTTGTCATATCAGATCGAAGTGCATAATTGACTTTCTTTTGATTTCCCAACAAGTCAACGGTTTCTTTCATCATGTTCTTACCACAAGCAGATCCAGCTCCATGAGCAGGATACACGATAACATCATCCGGCAAAATCATGATTTTGTTTCTCAAACTATCATACAAATACCTAGCTAGCTCTTCCGAAGTAAGTTCGTTGGTTTTTTGGGCTAAATCGGGTCTTCCTACATCTCCTAAAAAAAGCGTATCACCTGTAAAAATCGCATATTCCTTTCCATCTTCATCAAGCAGCAAATACGTAGTGCTTTCCATGGTATGCCCCGGAGTATGAATGGCCCTAATCACAACATTACCCAACTTGAATTCCTCATTATCTTTGGCTATATGGGCCTCAAACTGTGGATTGGCATTGGGGCCAAAAACTATTGGAGCTCCTGTTTTTTGCGAAAGTGTTATGTGACCGCTTACAAAATCGGCGTGAAAATGGGTCTCAAGAATATATTTGATTTTTGCTCCATTCTTTGTTGCTTTTTCAATGTAGGGGGTTACCTCTCTCAATGGATCAATAACAGCAACCTCACCATTGCTTTCAATATAATAGGTTCCTTGAGCCAAGCAACCGGTATAAATTTGTTCTACTTTCATGATAGTAAAAATTACGTTTTAACAAAAAATTCCATTACAAATACAAAAACTGCCATAATCATTATAAAATAACCAAAAACCCTTTTTAAGAATGCACTACTTAAAAATTTACTCAAATACAGTCCTAAAAAAATACCAACAATTGTAATGCTAGTAAACGTCATCAGAAAATTCCAATCTATAGAAATAATCATGGCATCGGCCAGAAAAAAACCAATGACAGACTTTATAGAAACAATAATAAGAGAAGTGCCAATGGCTCTTTTGATTTCCAAATTAGCCAAAATAACGAGTGCAGGTATAATTAAAAATCCACCACCAGCTCCCACTAATCCCGAAAGTGCTCCAACGAATAATCCTTCTACTAAAATTAATGGATAGTTATAGGTAACTATTCCCGTCCCTCCTTTTTGATGTTTGCTAAACAGCATAGAATAAGCGGCACCAACCATTAAGAGTGCGAAAAGACCAAACATTGCCATTCTACGTGTAAAAAAGAAATTTTCATATTGAAAAAAAACATCGGGTAATACAGGAACAACAAAAAAACGCACCATCCAAACACCAAGTAAGGCAGGTAAACCAAAAACAAGAGCTGTTCGCCAATCCACAAAGTTGCTTCTATGTTGATGAAGTCCACCAATAAGCGCTGCAGAACCAACAATAAACAACGAATACGCTGTAGCAACTTTCTCGTCGAGCAAGAACAGGTATGTAAGAACAGGAACCGCTAAAATTGAACCCCCACTTCCAATAAAACCCAATGACAACCCAACTACAAGAGCCATTGTAAAACCAATTACTTCCATAAATTAATACACTTCAACAGTAATTAAACCAAAACTCTAATCTAAATCATATCGCACCCTTCCAAACAATCAAAAATGTTAAGTATTTGACGATCAGCAATACTATAAAAAACTTGCTTTCCCGATTTTTCAGAAACCAAAATATGATTATCCTTCATTTTAGTGAGGTGATGAGACATCATCGATATTTCGCACTCAGCACCTATCCTCTCACAAATGGTAGAAACATCCAACGGCTCTTCCGATTCTAATACCTCTAAAATCTCAAGTTTTACAGGATGAGAAATTGTTTTAAGAACTTTAGCCACTTTATGAAGCTTGCTTGTTGAAAATTGTCTTTTAGATACTTTCATAAAACAAATATACTAATATTTTAACAAATATTAAAATATTAAAATTTAAAAATATTTACAAAAAAAACCCCTCATAGAAACTATGAAGGGTTTAAAGAAGGCGGTGACATACTCTCCCACCGGATGGTAGTACCATCTGCGCTATTGGGCTTAACTTCTCTGTTCGGGATGGGAAGAGGTGAGCCCCAATGCAATAACCACCTTAGCGTTATAAACAAGTAGATAAAAAATTTTAACAACTTGTCATCCTGAAAGTAAAATCAGGAAAATAAGTTAACATATTAAGAATACTATAAGACAAAAAAAATAAAGAGCAATTTCTATAAAAAAAACTAACAAGAAAAAGGCGTACGATAGGCTTACGGGTAATTAGTATCACTCGGCTATGACATTACTGCCTTTACACCTGTGACCTATCAACGTAGTCGTCTCCTACGACCCTTAAAAGAAATCTCATCTTGTGGTGGGTTTCGCGCTTATATGCTTTCAGCGCTTATCCCTTCCCAACATAGCTACTCTGCAATGCTCCTGGCGGAACAACAGATACACCAGCGGTTAGTCCAACTCGGTCCTCTCGTACTAGAGTCAGATCCACTCAAATTTCTTGCGCCCACTACAGATAGAGACCGAACTGTCTCACGACGTTCTGAACCCAGCTCGCGTGCCACTTTAATGGGCGAACAGCCCAACCCTTGGGACCTTCTCCAGCCCCAGGATGTGACGAGCCGACATCGAGGTGCCAAACCC
>JAQWSC010000012.1 GCA_029243385.1 Flavobacteriaceae bacterium
AAGTGACTTGGCTGGGGTTCGAACCCAGGACCCTCTCCTTAAAAGGGAGATGCTCTACCAGCTGAGCTACCAAGTCGATGGTTGTGACTTGGCTGGGGTTCGAACCCAGGACCCTCTCCTTAAAAGGGAGATGCTCTACCAGCTGAGCTACCAAGTCGTATTTATTTTAATGGGTGCAAATATAGGGGCAATAAATTTATTATTCAAAGAGATTTTCCTTTAAATTTGCCGTGATAGTTATTAATCTTATTTTGTAAAAAAATATGACAAATTCACCAAGGATTGTAGTGCTTATTGGATATATGGGTTCTGGTAAATCTGTTGTTGGAAATTTACTTGCCAAACAGCTTCATCTTCCTTTTGTTGACTCAGACGATTGCTTGGAATCCAAAACTCAGCAATCCATTACTCAAATTTTTGAAGAGCAGGGTGAATTGGGTTTTCGCAAAATGGAACGTAATGTTCTTCATGAATTACTTACCGATAACCAAGACAAAGTTCTTTCCTTAGGAGGTGGGGCTCCTTGTTATTTTGACAATATGGATGTGATTACCCAACACACCTTAAAAGTGGTGTATTTAGATACATCTATTCAGGTTTTAGTAGAGCGTTTGTGGAAAGAAAAAAATCACCGACCTGTGATTGCACATTTGGATTCTAAAGAATCACTGACCGAGTTTATTGGAAAGCATTTGTTTGAACGTCGGCCGTTTTATCGAAAAGCACCCATAATCATTGCTGTCCAAAAGCAATCTCCTAGTGAGGTCGTTCAGCAAATCGTTGACTCATTATAAATCAATTGCTACTCTCAACGGTTGCTTCGACTGCTTATGTGATTCTTTTTAGGGTATTTTCTTTGGTAAATAGGTAGCGTTTAAGCGTTATGAAAAGAAGAATCACGAGGCAATACCATTTTTATGGATGTAAAAGAATGGAGACCTGTTAATCAGTCTAAAACAACTCTGGAATTTTTGAAATCAAAGATTACTTCTACATTTTCTTGGAGTGACGTGGAGAGTGAAATCCCTTTAAAATCTGCTTTTACAGGGTATTTTTTATGGTTTCGATTGACTAGGACTGCCGTTTTAAACTGTTTCAAAGGAACTTTAAGAAAATGATTTACACTGTAAATAAGCGTGGTACCAGTATGTAAAACATCGTCGATTAACACCAAAGACTTGTTGGTGTAATCTTTTACATCCAATGAAGTAGTAATGGAGTCAAAGGGATTGGACTTATCAATGTGAACCTTACATAGCGAAACCTTAGCATCACAGATGTTACTCAGTGCAGTGCCAATTTTTTCAGCCAACACATACCCATTCGATGCAATCCCAGCAAGGATAATTTCATTTTCTTGAATATTACTCTCCAATACTTGAAAGGCTATGCGACGTATTTTGTGTTCGATCTGTTGGTGATTGAGAATAAGATTTTCCACAGTTAGCTATGTTTTTAAAATTCAAAGATACTAAAGTCCATGGTTTTAGTTCTCTTTGGTTTCGTTATCATTCCAATAATCAGTGATGTCGCGTCGATCTTTTTTGGTCGGACGACCATCTCCCTTAGCTCTGTAGTATTCTTTGGAATATTTGAGCAATTCTTGTTGCTCAAATTCGGACTTTGGTGTAAGATCCATTCGATAAATATCCACCAATTTTGCACCCACTCGACTATCGGGTAAATCGGTAATTTTAAGTTTGTAATTGATTTGATTTTTTCGAACAGTAATTTCTGCCATGGGATAAACCTCCCGAGAAGGTTTTACCGATTCATTGTCGATACGTACTTGACCTTTTTTACAAGCTTCCGAAGCCATACTTCGTGACTTGTAATATCGCGTACACCATAAATATTTATCGATTCTCATACCTTGCTCTAAAACAATGTTAAAGTTGACACAAAAATAGAAGAAAATTGTATCTTGCAAACTCAAATTTTTGATCCACATGAATAAGTTGTTTCAACCCTTTTTTGCGTTTTTACTTGTCCTAATTACTGTTTTTTCTTGTTCCGAAGATACATTAAATTCTGTGGAACCTCCCAGAGATTATGCCGAACAATATGATGTTGACAATGATTCTTTAATCCATTATTTAAAAACCCATTATTACAATCACCAAGATTTTCAATCGGCTTCAGCAGATGAATTTGTTGATTTTGTGATTGACACCATTCCAGAGGGCAACACATCGTTAATTTCTTTATTCGATCAAGTTAGTACAGAAACGATAACTATTATTAATTCCGATGATGAAGCAATCGAACACAATTATTATTACATCATTGCTCGTGAAGGAGAAGGTGAAAGCCCTTCGGTAGCAGATTCTGTATATATTACCTACCGAGGAAATTTGTTGAGTGGAGATGTTTTTGATCAAAGAACAACCCCATTATGGCTTGATTCATCAAGCAATGTTCGTGGTTTTTCAGATTTTTCATCCAAACTCAAAAGAGGCACTTATACAGATAACACTGACGGTACCATTGATTTTTTAAACTTTGGAGCTGGAATGGTGTTCATGCCGTCCGCCTTGGGTTACTATTCACAATCTAGTAATGCTGTACCATCGTATTCCCCTTTGGTGTTTGCAGTCAACTTGTTTACTTATAAGCAAACAGATCACGATAATGATGGAGTTCCTTCTTCTGAAGAAGATTTGAACGCAGATCGCTATTTGTTTAATGACGATACCGATTCAGATTCGATTCCCAATTACATGGACTCCGACGACGATGGAGATGGTACCCTAACCAAAGACGAATTGGATAGAGATGAAAACGGGGTATACGATGATACCGACGAAGACGGAACTCCTGACTATTTGGATTCCAACTATTCCTAGGGTGTAGAAATTATTTTCTTTTTAATACTTTTTTGGCTGCTACTTGAATAGCATCACTGTCCAATCCGTATTTTTGCATTAATTGAGCTGGCGTTCCCGATTCTCCAAATGTGTCGTTAGTGGCGACAAATTCTTGTGGAACGGGTGAGTTTTTAACCAGTACTCGTGAAATGCTTTCTCCCAGTCCTCCCAAATGATTGTGTTCTTCACAAGAAACCAAACAACCTGTTTTTACTACTGATTTAAGAATAATAGCCTCGTCCAGTGGCTTAATAGTATGAATATTGATTACTTCGGCAGAAATTCCATCGGCTTCTAATGCTTCAGCAGCAATTAGAGCTTCCCAAACTAGATGACCCGTAGCAACAAGTGTTACATCAGTTCCTTCGTTTAGCATAATTCCTTTTCCAATTTCGAACTTCCCGTTTTCAGGAGTAAAATTCGCTACTTTTGGACGACCAAATCGGAGGTAAACAGGGCCTTCGTATTCAGCGATAGCAATTGTTGCTGCTTTGGTTTGGTTAAAATCACAGGGATTAATTACAACCATTCCAGGTAACATTTTCATCAATCCAATATCCTCCAAAATTTGATGCGTAGCACCGTCTTCTCCTAAGGTAAGTCCAGCGTGTGAAGCACAAATTTTTACGTTTTTATCGGAATAAGCAATCGACTGACGAATTTGGTCGTAAACACGTCCTGTTGAAAAATTGGCAAAAGTACCAGTAAATGGAATTTTACCACCAATAGTCATACCCGCAGCAATTCCCATCATATTTGCTTCAGCAATTCCTATTTGAAAAAAACGTTCGGGATTTTCAGCAATAAATTGATCCATTTTTAATGAACCGATTAAATCGGCACATAAGGCAACCACGTTTGGATTGGTTCTTCCTAATTCAGTCAAACCAGCTCCAAATCCTGATCGTGTGTCTTGTTTTCCTGTGTCTGTATATTTTTTCATCAATTGTGAGTTGTTCAAATTAATAGTCTCCTAAAGTTTCAGGGTTTTGAGATAAGGCGTTTTCGAGCTGCTCATCGTTGGGTGCTTTTCCATGCCAAGCATGCGTGTGCATCATAAAGTCAACGCCGTTGCCCATTTCTGTGTATAACAAAATACAAATTGGTTTTCCTTTTCCTGTGCGGCTTTTGGCTTCGTTGACCCCGTTGCTAATAGCTCCAATATCATTTCCTTCGGCAATTTCCAAAACGTCCCAACCGAAAGAAGCAAACTTCTCTTTCAAGCTTCCCATATGAAGAACATCATCGGTTGTTCCATCAATTTGTTTTCCATTTACATCAATCGTTGCAATGTAATTATCAACATTTTTGGCAGAAGCATACATGATGGCTTCCCAGTTTTGTCCTTCTTGCAATTCTCCATCTCCGTGAAGACTGTAAACCAAATGCGAATCTTTATTGAGTTTTTTTGCCAAAGCTGCTCCAATGGCAACTGACATTCCTTGACCTAAGGATCCGGATGCGATTCGAACTCCAGGAAGTCCTTCATGAGTTGTTGGATGTCCTTGAAGACGAGAGTCTATCAAACGAAAAGTGTTTAACTCTTCAATTGGAAAATACCCCGAACGTGCCAAAACACTGTAAAAAACAGGTGATATATGTCCGTTGGATAAGAAAAATAGATCTTCGTCAATACCGTCCATTTCAAAACCGGGCTTTCGCTCCATGATGTTTTGAAACAAAACGCTTATAAACTCTGTGCATCCAAGCGATCCGCCTGGGTGTCCAGAATTGACTTTGTGAACCATTCGGAGAATATCTCGTCGAACTTGGGTTACAAATGATTCTAATTGAGGGGTTGATGACATAGTTTTTTTTTAGATTTTCAAAAGTACTATTTACTAATATGGTTACAAAACCTTACAGCTAAATTTTTCAATGAAGTTGTTAAGTATTTAACAATTTTATGCGTTAACGGAATCGAAACAAACTTAGTTGGTTATCTTTGCCGTCATTATATGAAATTTACACTACAACATACCGACCCAAAATCTAAGGCGCGTGTAGCTTCACTAACCACCGATCATGGAGTTATTGAGACTCCCATATTTATGCCCGTTGGGACTGCTGCTACCGTTAAAGGAGTTCATCAACGCGAGTTGAAAATGGACATCAATCCTGATGTTATTTTGGGAAACACCTATCACTTATACCTTCGCCCAGGTATCGAAATCATTGAACAGGCAGGTGGGTTGCATCAGTTTATGGGTTGGGATCGTAACATTCTAACTGACAGTGGAGGATATCAGGTGTACTCGCTTTCTTCGAATCGTAAAATAAAAGAGGAAGGAGTTAAATTTAAATCGCATATCGACGGTTCTTATCACGTATTCACTCCCGAAAATGTAATGGATATTCAGCGCAGTATTGGAGCAGACATCATTATGGCTTTTGATGAATGTACTCCTTATCCGTGTGATTATAAATATGCCAAACGCTCGATGCACATGACCCATCGTTGGTTAGAGCGTTGTTTGGAGCAACTTAAAAAATCGTCTCCCAAATACAATTATGACCAAACTTTTTTTCCAATTGTACAGGGAAGTACTTACACAGACTTGAGAGTTCAATCAGCAGAGTACATTGCCGGTGTGGGTGCCGAAGGAAATGCTATTGGAGGGCTTTCTGTGGGTGAACCTGCAGAAGAAATGTATGCCATGACTGATGCTGTATGTGCTGTGTTACCCGAAGACAAACCGCGTTATTTGATGGGAGTGGGAACACCCATTAACCTTTTAGAAAATATAGCATTGGGAGTCGATATGTTCGATTGTGTTTTGCCAACTCGAAATGCTCGAAACGGAATGTTATTTACCTCAGAAGGTACCATAAATATAAAGAATAAAAAATGGGAAAATGATTTTTCTTGCATCGACTTCATGGCTCATACCTATGTCGATACTGATTACTCAAAAGCCTATTTACGCCATTTGTTTTCGGTAAATGAATATTTGGGCAAACAAATAGCTACGATTCACAACCTTGGTTTTTATATGTGGTTGGTTCGTGAGGCAAGAAAACATATCTTAGCGGGTGATTTTGCTAGTTGGAAAAACACCATGGTAAACCAAATGAACAAACGTCTGTAAGTTGAAAATCTTAGATCGTTATATCATAACAAAATACTTGAGCACCTTTTTGGTGATGCTTTTTTTGTTTATCCCTATTGGTATTTTGGTTGACATTTCTCAAAGAATAGACAATTTTAAGCAACACGAGGTACCCACAGAACAAATATTGTGGTACTATTTTGATTTTATTTGGTTTTTCGGAAATATGTTGTTTCCGATATTTCTTTTTTTATCGGTAATTTGGTTTACGTCCAAAATGGCAAACGACACCGAAATCATTGCTATTTTGAGTTCAGGTATTTCTTTCTACAGATACCTACGACCTTTTGTTATTGCAGCTTCTATTATTGCCGTTGGGGCTCTAATTGTAGGAATGTTTATTGTCCCGATGACCAATAAAAGTTATCATGAATTCAGGTTCGAATATCTCAAAAAAGGAACAAAAGACCGCCAAACCTCAAACCTTTTTAAACAATTAAACGAAAATGATTATGTGTATGTTAGTAGCTACAATCCCAATCGGGGACTAGCTTACAATTTTACCTACGAACATTTTGAAGGCAATACATTACAATATAAAATATCCGCCCGTAATATTCGATGGCTTGAAAAAGACAGTTTGTATCGTTTAACAGAATATTTTAAAAGAACTTTTGCTGGAGATAAAGAACGCATTGAGTCCAAATCACGTTTAGATACGCTATTTTCCTTTGAAATGAAAGAACTTTCACCTGTGAACTATATGTCTCAAACGCTGAATTATTTTGAGCTAAATGATTTTATTGAGTCTGAAAGAGCCAGCGGATCTCCCCTAATTAACAATCACCTGATGGTCAGAAACAAGCGTTGGAGTTTGCCTTTTTCTTCTTTTGTTCTTACGATCATTGCCGTAGCAGTAGCCTCTTTCAAACGAAGAGGAGGTATGGGTATCAACTTAGCCTTAGGGATTATTTTAGCGTTTACCTATGTGTTTTTTGATAAAGTATTTGAAGTAATGGTCGATAAGTCAGGAATGAATCCGTATTGGGGTGCCTGGATGCCCAATCTTATTTTTGGAGTTATCGCAATAGGATTATTGCGGTATGCAAAAAGATAAACTTAAAAATTTACTTCACCTTCACTTTGTTGTCATAATCTTTGGCTTTACAGCAATTTTAGGAGCACTCATATCTATCGAAGCACTGCCACTGGTTTGGTTTCGTATGACCATTGCGTCGTTGTTTGTTTTTTTATTGTTGTTATTCTTTAAGGTTTCCCTTAAAATTTCTCGTTCCATGCTAATAGGGTTTGTCGTTGCAGGAGTTTTAATCGCATTGCACTGGGCAACTTTTTTTCATGCAATTAAAGTGTCTTCAGTATCACTCACTTTATCGATCATGTCCTCTGGAGCGCTTTTTACAGCCTTTTTGGAGCCCCTTTTTTACCGAAGAAAAATTGTCGTATATGAAGTGGTGTTTGGCCTTTTGGTGATTGTTGGGTTAGCACTGGTATTGAAAACTCAAGTAGGTGTAGAGGAAGGAATTTTTTACGCATTCATTTCTATTATTTTATCGGTATTTTTTACGTTGGTTAACGGAAAATTTGCCCAAAAACATGATGCACGCGTTATTTCTTTTTACGAATTATTTAGTGGAGCTATGACCATTACATTCATCCTAGGATTTACAGGAGGATTCACATCTGATTTTTTTGAGTTACCTACTATGGATTGGATGTGGCTTTTGATTTTAGCGTTTGTTTGCACTGCCTACGCCTTTATTGTATCTATTCAAGTAATGAAGTTTGTAAGTCCTTATTCAGTTATGTTGGCCATTAATATGGAACCTGTTTATGGTATTTTATTAGCCTATTTTATTTTTAATGAATCAGAAACAATGCCTTCAACCTTTTATTATGGGACTTTGCTCATTCTGATTTCGGTACTTTTAAACGGATTGTTTAAGTTAAAAAGTACTTCCAATTAATCGTTAAATACTGGTCGAACCCTTAGAAAGTTTTTTATATTTGTAAGCACAATACAAAACCAACCATGGAGTATTTAGATTTTGAATTACCGATTAAAGAATTGGAAGATCAACTTCAAAAGTGTCAAATTTTGGGAAGTGAAAGTGAGGTAGATGTTACCGACACTTGCGAACAACTTTCGAAAAAACTAGCGGAGGTCAAAGTAGAAATATACAAAAATGTAACCCCTTGGCAGCGCGTTCAGCTTTCAAGACATCCTTCGCGGCCTTACACGATGGATTACATCAA
The DNA here is from genome assembly GCA_029243385.1 of Flavobacteriaceae bacterium. GTDB lineage: Bacteria > Bacteroidota > Bacteroidia > Flavobacteriales > Flavobacteriaceae > JAQWSC01. The sequence goes on from JAQWSC010000012.1 coordinate 8,192, forward strand.
AGCCCTAACAAATGATGTTTTTCTTGAACTGCACGGAGATCGCACCGTTAAAGACGACAAAGCCATGATTGGTGGTCTGGGCAAAATCGGCAACCAAAGCTTTATGTTTATTGGACAACAAAAAGGATTCAATACTAAGACGCGCCAATACAGAAATTTTGGAATGGCCAATCCCGAAGGGTATCGAAAAGCATTGCGATTGATGAAGTCTGCTGAAAAATTTGGAATTCCAGTCGTTTCTTTTATCGACACCCCTGGTGCTTATCCCGGTTTGGAAGCTGAAGAACGTGGACAAGGAGAAGCGATTGCTCGTAATATTCTTGAAATGTCGCGTCTCAAAACTCCTGTAATCGTAATTGTCATTGGAGAAGGTGCTTCTGGAGGTGCCTTGGGAATTGGTGTAGGTGATAAAGTAATGATGCTCGAAAATACTTGGTATTCTGTGATATCTCCCGAATCTTGCTCGTCTATTTTGTGGCGAAGCTGGGAGTATAAGGAGCAAGCAGCCGAAGCACTCAAACTCACCGCTACTGACATGAAGAAAAACAAGTTGGTCGATAGTATTATCAAAGAGCCCCTAGGAGGCGCTCATTCTGATCGAAATGCTATTTTTGAAACGGTCAAAAAAACCATCCTTAAGACCTATTCGGATCTTAGTAATCTACCCACCCAAGAGCTGGTCAATCAGCGTATGGAAAAGTTCTCTCAAATGGGAGTGTACGAAGAATAAAAGTTGCTTTTTGCTTTATTTGATTTTTTGAGTAGCTATCAACAATTTTGGCTTACTTATTAACAATTGTGTGTGGGTTTTTTTCGAGGCATTCTGTCATTAATAATTATGCCAACCCCCTTCTTTTTTATACCTTGGAATCATGAAAAAAATAAAGCCAGCCGCTTCCTACGCAGGAGATTCCGCCTCTATGGTTTCTCTTGAAAAAGGAAAAATACCGCCACAAGCAATTGATCTTGAGGATGTTGTATTGGGAGCCATGATGATTGATAAAAAAGGTGTGGATACTGTAATTGATATATTACAACCCGAAGCTTTCTACAAACAAGCGCATCAATACATTTACGAAGCCATTATTAAGCTCTTTGAAAATACCGAACCTATTGATTTGGTGACTGTATCTGCTCAACTTCGTAAAGATTCCAAACTAGATCAAGTAGGAGGCGATTTTTATTTGGTTCAATTAACCCAAAAAGTATCTTCATCGGCACATATTGAGTTTCACGCGCGTATTATTCTTCAAAAGTTTATTCAAAGAAGTTTGATTAAAATTTCGAATGAAATTATTGAAGAAGCCTACGATGAAACCAAGGATGTATTTGAAATGCTTGATAAAGCAGAATCGAAACTATACGACGTTACCCAAGGAAATATTAAAAAATCTACCGAGACGGCTCAAAGCCTTGTAATCCAAGCCAAAAAGAAAATTGAAGATATCGCCAATAAAGAAGGTATGAGTGGCGTTCCATCAGGGTTCAACGATGTCGATAAATTGACTTCGGGTTGGCAACCCAGTGATTTGGTAATTATCGCAGCCCGTCCGGGTATGGGAAAAACGGCTTTGACCTTGTCCATGGCACGTAATATCGCTGTTTTACAAAATATACCAGTGGCTTTCTTTTCATTGGAAATGTCATCTGTTCAATTAATTACCCGTTTGATTTCTTCCGAAACGGGACTTTCTTCTGAAAAGCTTCGTACGGGTAAATTGGAAAAACACGAATGGGAACAACTCCATGTTAAGGTTTCGAGTCTTGAAAAAGCTCCCTTGTTTATTGACGATACACCTTCGTTATCTATTTTTGATTTAAGAGCCAAAGCCAGACGGCTTTCTTCTCAACACGGAATCAAATTGATTATCATTGACTATTTGCAATTGATGACCTCGGGTGGCTCTAGTAAAACAGGGAATAGAGAACAAGAAATTTCAACCATTTCAAGAAATTTAAAAGCTTTAGCCAAAGAATTGGATATTCCTGTAATTGCGCTTTCGCAATTATCAAGAGCTGTTGAAACGCGTGGTGGTAGCAAAAGACCGTTATTGTCTGACCTCCGAGAATCGGGAGCAATTGAACAAGATGCCGATATTGTTTCTTTTATTTACCGTCCTGAATATTATAAAATTGACGAATGGGATGATGAAGAAAGAACACCTTCTACGGGTCAGGCTGAACTTATTGTTGCCAAGCACCGAAACGGTGGATTGGAAAACATACGTTTGAAGTTTGTTGGCCATCTGGGTAAATTCGACAACTTGGATACATTTGATACTCCTTTTGAATTTCAATCCAAAATCAATTCGAGTTCCGATAATCCTTTCGAAGCAGACAATTCGTTGCCTAAAACGGATCCGAATCAAGCCTTTGGCTCTGGTGCTGAATCGGAAGATGATGATATCCCATTTTAAATCATAAAAAAACCTGCAATTAGCAGGTTTTTTTATACAAACGAGATGAATTTATTTATTTGATTTTGTCCACGACTGCTTTAAAAGCTTCTGGATGGTTCATGGCTAAGTCTGCTAAAACTTTACGATTAAGCGCAATGTTAGCAGCTTTCACCTTTCCCATAAATTCTGAATAAGACATACCGTGTAAACGTGCACCAGCATTGATACGAGTTATCCACAATGCGCGGAATGTACGTTTTTTGTTTCTACGATCGCGGTAGGCGTAAAGCATGGCTTTATCAACCGCATTTTTGGCAATGGTCCAAACGTTTTTACGACGTCCGAAATATCCTTTTGCTTGTTTTAGCACTTTTTTTCTCCGTGCTCTAGAGGCTACTGAATTTACTGATCTTGGCATAATTTACTTTTTTTGTAGGAGGCGGTAACTTATTTACACTTTATGAGCCTCACTCCAGGGTTAATAATTGATTGAACCGTCAAAGAATTACTTAAGTCTAAGTTGTTCTTTGATGTTGTTGGCATCATGGTCATGAACTAACGTCCCATGTGTCAACTTTAGCTTACGCTTTTTAGACTTTTTGGTCAAAATGTGACTCTTAAAGGCGTGCTTTCTTTTAATTTTACCAGTTCCTGTAAGCTTGAATCGCTTTTTGGCACTGGATTTTGTTTTCATTTTAGGCATTGTTTCCTATTTTAATTCTCGCTTGTTATTTTTTCGGATTGATAAACATGATCATCCTTTTTCCTTCTAATTTTGGCAATTGTTCTACCTTACCATACTCTTCGAGTTCCTGAGCCAATTTTAACAATAAAATTTGCCCTTGTTCCTTAAAGATAATGGATCGGCCTTTGAAAAACACAAAAGCTTTCAGTTTGGCTCCTTCTGACAAAAATTTGATTGCATGTTTTTTCTTAAACTCATAATCGTGCTCGTCGGTTTGTGGACCAAAACGTATTTCTTTAATTGTAACCTTTGTAGATTTAGCTTTCAAGGCTTTTTCTCTTTTTTTCTGTTCGTACATGAATTTTTTATAGTCCATGATTTTGCAAACAGGAGGAACCGCTTTGGGAGATATTTCTACCAAATCTGATTCTAACTCTTGAGCTAAAGAAAGGGCTTTTCGAGTAGGATAAACTCCTACTTCAACATTGTCACCAACCAAACGAACTTCTTCAGCACGAATTTTTTCATTAATCCGGTGCTTGTCTTCTTTGATTATTCGGGCGGGTCCTCGACTCCTTTTTCTACGTATTGCTATAACTAAATAATTTAATTAAATGTTTTCAATGTTTTGCCTACCTCTTTTTCAATGTACTGAACAAATTCATTTTCGGTAAACATCCCCAAATCTTCGCCTCCATGTTTTCTGACAGAAAGCGTTTCCTCGGAGGCTTCTTTGTCCCCAATGATAATCATATAGGGAACTTTATTCATTTCAGCTTCTCGAATCTTCTTTCCAACTGTCTCATTTCGACAATCGATGAGGGCGCGAATTTCGTGATTTTCTAGTGATTTTAAAACTTTTTGAGCGTATTTTTCATATTTCTCTCCAACTGGCAGTATTATTACTTGCGATGGAGTCAGCCAAAGCGGGAAATTTCCTCCGGTATGCTCTAATAAAATTGCCACAAAACGCTCCATACTTCCAAAGGGCGCTCGATGAATCATTACAGGTCGATGTAGACCGTTGTCACTACCTTTATAGGTCAAATCAAAACGTTCGGGCAGGTTGTAATCTACTTGTATAGTTCCCAATTGCCAATTTCTTCCAAGAGCATCTTTTACCATAAAATCAAGCTTGGGTCCATAAAAAGCTGCCTCACCATATTCTACAACATAATCCAGTTCTTTGGACTTGGCAGCATTCAGTATGGCTTGTTCTGCCTTTTCCCAGTTCTCATCAGAACCAATGTACTTTTCGGGCTTTTCAGGGTCTCGTAACGATACCTGAGCCGTAAAGTTTTCAAATCCTAAAGAACCAAACACATACAATACAAGATCTATCACATTTTTGAATTCCTGATCCAATTGATCGGGCATACAAAAAATATGAGCATCGTCTTGTGTAAACCCTCGAACTCGAGTCAATCCGTGTAGTTCACCACTTTGTTCGTATCTATAAACGGTTCCAAACTCTGCAAATCGTTTGGGAAGTTCTTTATAACTCCAAGGCTTGGAGTTGTATATTTCACAATGATGGGGACAATTCATGGGTTTTAATAAAAACTCTTCTCCCTCAGCGGGCGTTTGAATTGTTTGAAAGCTATCCGCTCCATATTTATCATAATGTCCCGAAGTAACGTACAAATCTTTGTTTCCAATATGGGGTGTGGCTACTTGTTCGTAACCCGCTTTTTGCTGTGCTTTTTTGAGAAAATTCTCTAAACGCTCACGCAAGGCAGCTCCTTTGGGTAACCAAAGTGGGAGTCCTTGTCCTACTTTTTGAGAAAAAGTAAACAATTCCAGTTCTTTTCCTAATTTTCTATGATCTCTTTTTTTAGCCTCTTCGAGTAGGGCTAAGTATTCTGTCAACTCTTTTTGTTTTGGAAACGAAATTCCATATACCCGAGTTAATTGTGTTTTGGTTTCGTCGCCTCTCCAGTAAGCTCCTGCTACACTGAGAAGTTTTACGGCCTTAATAATTCCTGTGTGTGGAATGTGGCCTCCTCTACACAAATCAGTAAACGAATCGTGATCACAAAAGGTGATGGTTCCATCTTCCAAATTATCAATCAATTCAACTTTGTACTGATTGTTTTGACTTTTGTAATACGAAAGTGCTTCGTCTTTCGAAGCAGAACGCATGGAAAAGGTGTGTTTTCCACGAGCAATTTCAAGCATTTTTTTCTCAATTGTTTCCAAGTCTTTGTCCGAAAGTGTGTGTTCTCCAAAATCTACATCGTAATAAAATCCATTTTCAATAGCAGGTCCAATGGTGAGTTTGATTCCTGGGTAAAGTATTTCAAGAGCTTGAGCGAGTACATGAGCCGATGAATGCCAAAATGCCTTTTTTCCTTCAGCTTGTTGCCAGGTATAAAGCACCAAAGATCCGTCTTCCTCCAAAGGAGTTTGGGTCTCTATAGTTTTAGAATTGAAAGAAGCCGAAATAATATTTCGAGCAAGTCCTTCACTAATTTCTTTAGCTATATCGAAAGGAGTTGTTCCTTTGGCTACTGATTTTGTGGCCCCATCGGGTAATGTAATCTGAATCATGTATTCATTTCAATTGATGCACAAATATACTAGGATTGCATGAGTATGCAATTATGTCCCTTGTTTTTTACCAAGAATGGCGTCTACAATTTTTTTAATCCCCAAAAACCCTTGAATAATAGCAAAAATACACATCAAAAGCCCAATTGAAAGCACGAAATAATACCAAGGATGTCCTTCGTTTTTAAAGGCTTGAAACACAAAGGTCGGTCCCGTAAACATTAAGACCAATGTAATTGCCATTTTTCGAACCCCTTGAGCTAAAAGTTGTTTATCCATTTTTCTGATAATTCATAATTACCGATCGAACACTTCCGTGTTTTTTCAAAAGTTTTTCAGCCTGATTTGTTGAGATACTCAATTCATCCACAATCATAGCAACACCACGTTGCTTTAATTTTGAGTTTGAAAGCTGCATATCGACCATTTTGTTTCCCTTAACATGCCCCAAGCGAGTCATTGATACTGTTGAAATCATGTTTAAAATCATTTTTTGGGCTGTTCCAGCTTTCATTCTGGAGCTTCCTGTTAGTACCTCGGGGCCAACTACAACTTCAATAGGGTATTTTGCTACTTGTGATAACGGGCTTCCTGGATTGCATGTAATACATCCTGTAGCAATCCCATTTTTATTGCACTCCATTAGAGCGCCGATTACATAAGGTGTAGTTCCTGACGCTGCAATTCCCACAACAATGTCTTTGGAAGTTATTTTGTGCTTCAGCAAATCAAGCCAAGCTTGTTGTGTGTCATCTTCAGCAAACTCCACGGATTTTCGTAGTGCTTTATCTCCACCTGCGATGATTCCAATAACAAGACCTGGTGATACTCCAAAAGTTGGAGGGCATTCAGAGGCATCTAAAACTCCCAATCTTCCGCTTGTTCCAGCTCCGATATAAAACAGACGGCCACCCATTTTTAATTGTTCCACAACTTGCTTTGTGAGTTGTTGAATGGAAGGCAAAACAGAGCCTACGGCCACTGAAACTTTATGATCTTCAGTGTTGATGATCGACACAAGTTGCTCAACCGATTGTTGCTCCAAATTTTGATGAAGCGATTCAGATTCAGTGATTTTTTCAAAAGCCATATCCAAAGATAACTTATTCTGCTGTAAACGGAACTTGATCTTTTTCGGAAATTCTGAAATAGCCTAATGGAAAATTTTCGGTATTCGTACTGTTTTGAATATTACCTCGAAGAGTAGAAGATGGAGTTGAAAAAGGACCTCCACCACCTTGCCCGCTTTGCGAAAGCAAAATACGGAAGTAGTTGTAGGCTGCTTCGTCAATTCCAAGCATACTAATGAATACTTCCTCGTTTTTAGGGAAATCTTCATCGTAAAAAAAGGAAAACGAAAAATCACTTCCATCATAAAACTTATCTGTACCCACAAAGTAATTGTTGTATCCAAAATCAATAAAATAATAGTCCTCACGATCTTTTACATCTTGATACGATAATATGATTTCGGTCTCATCTCCTGTAAATAAGGTTTGGTCGCCTTGAACCACACTCTTGATAGGAACAGAACGAACCAACTTAGAGGTGGCTTCATAAATTTCCCCTTCAATAGTGATGGTTAACTGATAGGGTGACATGGTGTCCAACACTACATTTTCCATGCTATACGTTCCTTTGTCATCGCTTTCGCTGATGCTCCAAATTTCGTTTGTTGATACGTTTGTAATTTTCACATCAGCTCCAGAAACAGCAGGGATGCTGGTGTCAAAATAATCCGATGTATTCATTAATTTTACTTCAACAGAAGCCTTTTGAGTATCAAAAACCGATTTTGTTATCAAGGCATCGATTACAAGTTTTTGAGGAGCAGAAGGAACCTCTAAATCAATGACTTCTTCGCAGCCAAAGAGCAACCCAAGAATCAATAAAAAGAATAGTTTCTTCATTTTAAAACTTAAAATTATAAGTTATTGCGGGTACAATCCCAAAAATAGAAAAACGCACCGCTTCGTTTGTCATCGTTTTGGTATTTTGGCGAAAAGCTATGGATGCTGCGTTTTTACGGTTGTATAAATTGTAAATACCAAAAACCCATTCATTCTTCCAACGTTTTTGATTTTTAGGGCTATAAGTTGCTGAAATATCTACTCGATGATAGGCAGGAAGGCGATTTTCATTTCGTAACCCATAGTTTGGAGCCACAATACCTGCAATTTCATATTGCCCGTTGGGGTAGGTTACGGGTTGACCTGTTTGAAGTATAAAATTACAATTCAAACTCCATTTAGTGCTCAGTTGATAGCTTCCAGTAATACTTAAATCATGGGTTTTGTCGTAAGGAGTATCGTACCATTCTCCTTGATTGATTCCAGGATCGCCCTGTCCAATACCAGGTGTTTGTTGTTCAGATTTTGATAGGGTATAGGCGAGCCAACCTTGAAAAGCGCCTTGTGATTTTTTAAACAAAATTTCCAATCCATAGGCTCTGGATTTCCCTTTTAACAAGACCCGTTCAATGGCTTCGTTGGCCACCAAATCAGCACCGTCAATATAATCTAATCTGTTTTTGATGTCTTTGTAAAAGACCTCGGTTTGAAGCGAATAACTAGTGTTGTACTTTTTAAAATATCCAAATGCCCATTGATCCAATTGTTGCGGTTTTATGTAAGGACCACTTGGCGCCCAAACATCAAGAGGAGTGGGAGAGTTGGTGTTCGAGATTAGGTGCAAATACTGATTGATTCGGTTGTAACTTACTTTTAATGAGTATTCGTTTGCGCCATAGGAAAGCGTAAGTCGTGGCTCAAAATGCGTATAATTTTGAATGGATTTTGAAGTGTTTGTGTCTGGATATTCGCCAGTTATGGCTGAACTTTCATAAATTCCTAATTGTGCGTTGTATATAACGGGCTGATCATTAGCGTACAAGTTCATTCCTTTTTGACCAAAACGAATGAAGTGATTGATTCGTAAACCGTATTGAATGGAAAATCGCTCGGAAATTTGTTGAGTTACATCTGCATAAAGAGATCCCTCAAATGCTGTTTTTTTATCCAATTGACTAGGATTGATACCTGAGGTGTCTCGATTGGGTTCAATGCTTCCTGGATTGAAGGTGTAATGAATGGCATTGACACCAAAATTTAATGTAATTTTGTCTGTAATATAGTTTTTGAAATCGTACTTGAGGTTGAAATTACGAATGCCAGAATCCCAATTAAAACCAACAAAATCGAGCGTAAGCCCATAATAATAGTCACTATAAATAAGGGATAAGTTAGAAAACAATTTCGGAGAAAATAAATGATTCCATCGAAGATTAAATACGCTGTTTCCATAAACCGCTAAAAAGCTTTGATCTATATTAAAAACATCTCTTCCAAAATAACCCGAAAGGTACATCCGGTTGTTTTTGTCAAACTGATAACTCAATTTGGTGTTAAGGTCATAAAAATAAGCACTGTTGGGATTGTCGGAGAGTTTTAAAAATAAATGTGCATAAGTGCCACGAGCTCCTAGCAAAAAAGAACCTTTGTCTTTTTCTAAAGGTCCTTCAGCAATCAAACGACTCGAAATAAGACCTATCCCACCGTTCATTTTGAACTCCTTACTGTTCCCTTCTTTTTGATAAATATCCAAAACTGAAGATACTCTTCCACCATATTTTGCTGGGATTCCCCCTTTGTAAAGTTTTAAATCTTTTATGGCATCTGGATTGAAAACAGAAAAGAATCCAAACAAGTGTGACGAATTGAAAATGATGGCTTCATCAAGGGTAATGAGGTTTTGGTCGGCAGCGCCTCCTCGAACATTAAACCCCGAAGCTCCTTCTCCTGCGCTGCTGATACCTGGTAATAGCTGAATGGCTTTCAAAACGTCTGCTTCTCCCAAAACAGTAGGAGTTTGTCGGATGGTTTTAGCTGTTAAGCTGTTTAAACTCATTTGAGGTTTTCGTAGAATAATATCTTCTATTGACGAGGAGACAAATACTTCCTCAAGCTCCTCCGAAGTTTCGTCCAAAGCGATATTTAGCTCAACGTTTTGAGATAAATCGATTTGAGTTTTTAATTCCTTAAAGCCCAAAAAACGAACATAGACTTCATATGTCCCACTAGGTACTGAGATTGAATAAAATCCGTAGGAATTAGAAACCGTTCCAGTATTCAGTTCTGGAATAAGAATGGTAACTCCAATAAGACTTTCATTACTTTCGGAGGCAGTAATGAGTCCACTAAGTGTTGTGTTTTTTTGTGCACTCACAAAAAAAAAGCAAAAAAGAAATACTAGAACAAAAGGGTGTCTTTTCATCAAAAAAGCGTTTTCAATCTTCAAACAATCAACCTGCATTTGCTTTCAGAAGAGAAGAAATTAAGCAATTTTTGCGTCCAAGTTTTCCTTTAAAGCCGACAAAAATTCTTGTGTAGTCAAATAATGTTCTCGACTTAGATTCTTTTCGTGAATCAATAAAGCCAAGTCTTTTGTCATTTTCCCACTCTCCACAGTAGCAATACAAATATCTTCCAATATAGTACAAAAATCAATAAGTTCCTGATTGTTGTCTAATTTACCTCGATGTGCCAGTCCACGAGTCCAAGCAAAAATGGAAGCAATAGGATTGGTAGATGTTTCTTTTCCTTGTTGGTGTTGACGATAGTGACGCGTTACTGTTCCATGTGCAGCTTCGGCCTCCATAGTTTTACCGTCAGGAGTTACCAGCGTTGAAGTCATTAGTCCTAGCGAACCAAATCCTTGAGCGACTGTGTCAGATTGAACATCGCCATCATAATTTTTACAAGCCCAAACAAATCCTCCGTTCCACTTCATAGCGGCAGCAACCATATCGTCAATCAATCGATGTTCGTAGGTAATGCCTGCTTCTTCAAAACGTGTTTTGAATTCGTTGTCAAATACTTCTTGAAAGATATCTTTGAAACGTCCGTCGTAGGCTTTTAAGATGGTGTTTTTGGTGGATAAATACAATGGCCATCCTTTGGTAAGTGCCTGATTCATACAGGAACGAGCAAATCCGTAAATAGAAGAATCGATATTGTACATGCTCATTGCAATACCGTCTTCTTCAAAATTATATACTTCCCAAGACTGGGCTTCACTACCATCTTCAGGTGTAAAAGTCATTGTAAGTTTTCCTTTTCCACGGGTAACAATATCTGTTGCTTTGTATTGATCTCCAAAAGCGTGACGTCCAATACAGATTGGTTTTGTCCATCCTTGTACATAGCGGGGAACATTTTTCATGATGATAGGTTCGCGAAAAACAGTACCTCCAACAATGTTTCGTATTGTACCGTTGGGGGATCTCCACATATTACTTAAGTCAAATTCTTTCACTCGATCTTCGTCGGGTGTAATGGTAGCACATTTGATTCCAACATGGTATTTTTTAATTGCGTTGGCGGCATCAATAGTAATTTGATCCTTAGTTTCATCGCGAGATGTGACGGATAAATCGTAATATTTTATATCCAAATCGACATAGGGAAGAATTAACTGATCTTTAATGAATTTCCAAATGATGCGAGTCATTTCGTCTCCGTCTATTTCGACTACGGGATGGGCTACTTTAATTTTTGACATTTTCTTACTTATTTATGCGCGCAAATATACAACAACAGCTTCTTTTTTTTAAGCAGTAATGAAGATATATTTGTTAAATTTTAATGCGATTTCTTTTAGTGATATTAGGGCAGTAATCTTTGTTGTTCAAAAAAAAACTCCAGCGATTCAGCTGAAGTTTTTTTTTGAAAAATGATTATTCTTGTCGGTCTTTAATTCGTGCCTTTTTACCAGTGAGTTCTCTGAAATAATAAATTCTAGATCGTCTTACTTTTCCGCGTTTATTGACTTCAATTTTTTGAATTGCAGGCAAATTGATTGGAAAAATTCGCTCAACGCCTACAGTTCCAGACATTTTGCGAATGGTAAAGGTTTTAGAAAGTCCAGTTCCTTTAATTTGAATAACAACTCCCTTAAAGAATTGCGTTCTGACTTTTTCTCCTTCTCGAATCTCATAGTACACAGTGATAGTGTCTCCAGCATCAAAAGCGGGCAATTCTTTTTTTGCGACAAATTCGTCTTGTACGTACTTTAGTAGTGTTTCCATTTATGGAATAGTTAAAAATTTATTTAGCACAACATTCACGTCTTTCGTCAGCGGTTGAACCAAAATGTGTGCAAAAATACCTTTTTTTGGAGATAATAAAAACTTTTTTTTGCCTAAAATATTTTATTTAAGCAAATCAGGACGTAATTTTTTAGTTCGTTGTTCGGCTTGTTGTTCGCGCCAAGATTCAATTTTTGGTGTATTCCCGGATGTCAATATCTCAGGAACCTTCCATCCTTTGTAGTCTGCGGGTCGGGTGTAAACAGGCGGTGCCAATAATCCATCTTGATGTGAATCCGTAAGTGCTGATGTTTCATCGCCCAATACGCCGGGAATAAGCCGTATAATGCTATCACACAAAACAGCTGCAGCTAATTCACCTCCTGATAACACATAATCGCCTATTGAAATTTCTTGTGTAATAAAATGGTCTCGAACTCTTTGATCAACTCCTTTGTAATGTCCACATAAAATAATGACATTTTTCTTTAATGAGAGTTGATTTGAGATGTTTTGGTTGAGGGTTTTCCCATCGGGAGTCATGTAGATGATTTCGTCGTACTCACGCTGACTTTTGAGCTTTGTAATGCATTGGTCAATGGGTTCAATCATCATCACCATTCCAGCTCCGCCGCCAAATTGATAATCGTCAATTTGATTGTACTTGTTCAGTCCATAATCTCTTAGGTTATGAATATGAACTTCAACCAATTGTGCTTCAATCGCTCGTTGAAGGATAGAATGCTGAAATGGACTGTTAAGCAAATTGGGAACTACGGAAATGATATCGATTCGCATATCACAAAGATGCAAACAATTATTGAATCAAAAAAGACAGGGTGCTTAATGAATTGGAACACCCTGTCTTTTGGATTGAAAATTAACCAGTATTTTTATTAGTTGAAAATAATTCGCTCTCGCTCTCCATCAGGTGCGATGAATAAAATATCGTTGATAGTTTCTCTTCGAATTCGCATCAATTCACTTGCATCATTAATAGAGTCTCCATTAATGTGGGTGATTATATACCCGTTTCGAATGCCCAATCGGTGTAAGTTGGGATTGTTTTGATCAATAATTTTTACTCCTTGATCCAAATCGTATTTTTTCAATTCTTTTTTAGAAAGATTTTTCACACGCATGCTTAAAAATTCTACCATGGCATTTTTAGTAAGTGTTACGAGCGCAGTTTTTTTAACACCGTCTCTTAAGAAATGAACAGTTACCTTGTCGCCGGGTCGTTTGCTTCCTAAATATCCAGAAAGCTCTGAGAATTTTGAAATTTTCACTCCATCCAAATTCTGAATGACATCTCCCTCTTGAAGCCCTGCTTTTTTTGCGCCCATTTCTTCATCTACTGAGGCTATATAGAACCCTTCGGTAGTCTCAATATCCAGTTCTTCCGAGATCGCACTGTTAAGGCTTTGCCCTCTAACTCCTAACAATCCCTTTTGAACATCTCCAAATTCTATAATGTCTTCGAAGACTTTTTTGGCAATATTACTGGGAACTGCAAATGAATAACCAATATAAGAACCCGTTTCACTGGTAATCGCAGTGTTGATTCCTATCAAATCACCTTCTGTATTTACCAAAGCACCCCCGCTATTTCCTGTGTTTACTGCAGCATCGGTTTGAATAAATGATTGATTTTTTCCATCAAACAAATCTCTTGCTTTGGCACTAATAATTCCCGCTGTAACCGTTGAAGTTAGGTTAAAAGGATTTCCAACTGCAAGTACCCATTCGCCAATTTTGGTTTGGTCTGAATCGCCAAACCGAACAAAGGAGAAGTCTTTTTTGGCGTCTAATATTTTCAAAACGGCAATATCTGTTGATGGGTCAGTCCCAACCAACTCGGCTTCATAGACTTTGTTGTCATTGGTTTTAACTTCCAGTTGTTTTGAATCTTCTATTACATGGTTGTTGGTAATGATGTATCCATCTGGTGAAACAATCACCCCAGAACCCATCCCAATTCGGGTTCGATGCATGTTTCCAGCTCCATTAAAATAATCCCATATGGAAGAAGGGCTAGAAACAATCCCTGTGTTTTTTATATGCACAACGGCATTGATAGTTTTGTCGGCAGCCACGGTGAAATTTGTGTTTTCGGCCGCATCTCTGACCACAGTCGGAATATAATTTGCTGGGATATTTTGGGATGTCACTATTTCTGAGTCAAAAGCAATAGAAGGGCTTGAAAAAGAGTTATAGCCTATTAGGCTAATTATACCACCCAAAATAGCTACAATTAGTAATAATCCTGCTTTTTTCATCTGTTCCATTTTTTAACTATTTTAAAATTTATTTTCAAATTTATTTGTTAAAGACGATTTGATTAAATCTTTTAACGTGATTTTAACAACTTTATAGCTCATAAAAATTTGTACATTTGCCACCAAATACCTCGGTTTTTATGACAAAAACATTCTACAAATATCAAGGCACTGGAAATGACTTCGTTGTTTTTGACAATCGTCAAATGCATTTTGACAAAAACAATGCCAGTTTTATCAATCGTTTGTGTGATCGAAAACTCGGTATTGGAGCAGACGGCCTGCTTCTTCTAGAAAATTCGGCCACCACAGACTTTACCATGGTGTATTTCAACGCCGATGGTACATTGGGATCTATGTGCGGAAATGGAGGTAGGTGTATTGTTGCATTTGCATCTTTTTTGGGAATTATTGATACCGATACACAATTTGAGGCTTATGATGGATTGCATAAAGCAACTATCAATAATCGAATCGTTTCACTGCAAATGAAAAATGTAAAGGACATTGACATTTATAAGGATCATATTTTTCTTGATACTGGTTCTCCCCACCATGTCCAATGCGTAGAAAATGTATCCGATTTTGACGTTTATCAAGTTGGTCGAAAAATTCGATATGCAGCTCCGTATTTTGAATCAGGTGCAAACGTGAATTTTGTTCAAGTAGTGTCCGAATACGCTTTTAAAGTTCGAACCTATGAAAGAGGCGTAGAGGCAGAAACTTTGTCGTGTGGAACTGGAGTTACGGCAGTGGCTATTGCAATGCACGCCACTAATCAGACAAGTCAAAACGAAATTTCACTTCACACAGAGGGAGGAGTTTTGCAAGTTCGTTTTAATAATCAAGGTACGGTCTATTCCGATGTTTTTTTAGTCGGACCCGCTGTACAGGTTTTTTCAGGGACTATTAATGTTGATTCCAATGTATAGAAAAAGAATCCTTCTGATTATGGCACTGATAGGGGTAGTGATAGGAGGTGTTTTTACATTTCAATTTTATCGCGTATTCTTTTTTAACAACACAGCTTTTTCAAAGCCCACCTCAGTCGTTTTTATCCCCTCTAATGCTTCAATAGATTCGATTGCTTCTATATTAGATTCAATGCTTATTCGCCCCAATGATTTATTGATTGCTGCTCAAAAAAAAGGTTTTCGGAGATCAAAAGGAGGGAAATATGAGATTCGTCGAGGTATGGGCAATCACCAAATTATTAACACACTTCGTTCCCAAAACATCCCTGTCCGTTTGACGTTTAATAATCAAGATAATATTAATGACTTAGCAGGTCGAATTTCTGAACAAATTGAAGCGGATAGCATTTCTCTTGTAAAGGCTTTTAAAGACTCTTTGTTTTTAAAATCGAAAGGCTATACTGAAAGCACAATACTTTCTCTCTTTGTTCCCAATAGTTATCAAATGTATTGGAACACCCACGCTGTTCAGTTTCGCGATCGAATGAACGAAGAGTTTTCGCGTTTTTGGAACCCGAATAGAGTTGAAAAAGCTACTGCCTTGGGTTTAACACCCCTCGAGGTTGTTACGTTGGCTTCGATCGTTCAGAAAGAAACCGTTAAAATAGAGGAGCGTCCTCGAGTGGCGGGTGTTTACTTAAATCGGTTAAAACGAAACATGAAATTACAAGCAGATCCGACCGTTATTTTTGCAATTCAAAAGAGAAATAATGACTTTGATACTGTTATCAAACGAGTTTTAAATAAAGATTTGAAAATAGATTCGCCCTACAATACATATCGCTACAGAGGGCTTCCTCCAGGACCTATATCTATGCCTGATATATCTTCAATAGAAGCTGTTTTGAACCCTGAAAAGCATCGTTTTTTATTTTTTGTGGCCGATGTAAGCCGTCCGGGCTATCATCTATTTGCTCGAACCAATGCCGAACACAACCGCAATCGAAGACAGTACATTCGATGGGTAAATCAAAATAAAATTTACCGTTAAATCAATCTTTTTGAATCAAAAAAATTGCTGGCCTTTTTTGAATAGAAAAAGTACGGCTTTTCCATTTTTCAGCAGTGTACGTCCTAATAGTTTCTGACTTTAGTGACAAATCACATGCAATACAAAGTCTAGTGGAAGGATGGAGAATTTTAATTAAATCACTCATAATGGCATCATTTCTATAGGGAGTTTCCATAAAAATTTGAGTCTGTTGCAATTCAAAAGACTTTTTTTCGAGTCCTTTTATTGCTTTTTTTCTTTCCTGCTTATCAATGGGTAAATAACCGTTAAAGGCAAAATTTTGCCCATTCATTCCAGAGCCCATAAGAGCTAAAAGAATCGACGACGGACCAACAAGAGGTTTAACGACAATTCCTTTTTTATGAGCCATAGCCACTATAATGGCTCCTGGATCGGCAATGGCGGGGCAACCAGCATCTGAAATTAAACCAATAGATTCACCTTCAAAGCACGGTGCCAAAAACGATTCCACTTCCAAAGGATCTGTAAACTTGTTAAGCAAAACAATTTTTAAATTTTGCTGTGACTTGTTGGGAACAATTTTTTTAATAAATGCGCGCGCAACTTTTTCATTTTCACAAATAAAATAGGTCAGCGACTCTATGTTTTTCTTTACAGAAATTGGCAATACCTCTAATGGTGCAGAGTCTCCCAAAAGGTTGGGAATCATATAAATAGCGCCAATATTGTCAATATTCATCGGGTTTAATTTTAATCTATAAGTTTAGCTACGATTTGCAAGCACGATTGATAAACCAATTGGTAAACTAGTTCAAACCCATCGTCATCGTAGTAAGGGTCGGGTACTTCATCAACATCCAACCCAGCTGCTTGAGTAAGCAGTCGGACTTTGCTGAGGTTTTCTTTGTTTTGGCATAGCTTTACCACGTTTTGATAGTTGCTTGGATCCATTACAAATATGTGATCAAACAAATCAAAATCCTCGGAATGGAATTTCCTTGCTTTTTGTTGCGATATGTCCAGCCCGTATTTTTTTGCTACTGCAATCGACCGAGGGTCGGGAGCACTTCCGATATGATAACCACCTGTTCCTGCCGAATCAACAGTGAAATCATTGGAAGGTAGAAGATTTTCAAAAATACCGTGTGCTAGGGGTGAACGACAAATGTTTCCCAAACAAACAACAAGTACTCTTGTCTTCATGATGTGCTATATAGAAAGCTTTTTGGACAAATCCTCTACGTATTTACGAAACTGTTTGTCTGTAAACGATAAATTGTCAACTGTTTTACAGGCATGCAATACAGTGGCATGATCTCTTTGTCCAATCTGAGAACCGATACTAGCTAAAGACGCTTTGGTAAATTTTTTCGCAAAAAACATAGCCAGTTGTCGAGCTTGGACAATGTGTCGTTTTCGAGTTTTCGATTGCAGAGTAGATACGTCCATCTGAAAATATTCCGAGACCACTTTTTGGATGTAGTCGATAGAAACTTCTCTTTTGGTGTTTTTCACAAACTTATCCACCACTTGTTTTGCCAATTCAATGGTTACTTCTCTTTTGTTAAAAGAAGATTGAGCTATTAAGGATATGATAGCACCTTCGAGTTCTCTTACATTGGATTTAATACTTTTGGCAACGTACTCAACGATTTCATCAGAAATATCGACTCCGTCTCTATATAGCTTGTTGCGAAGAATGGAAACTCGTGTTTCAAAATCAGGACGTTGTAATTCTGCCGAAAGTCCCCACTTGAATCTAGACAAAAGTCGCTGTTCAATATCTTGCATATCGACTGGCGCTTTGTCTGAGGTAAGAATAACTTGTTTTCCATTTTGATGCAAATGATTGAAGATGTGGAAAAATACATCTTGAGTTCCTGATTTTCCAGAGAAAAACTGAACATCATCAATAATGAGAATATCAATGACTTGATAAAAGTGGATGAAATCGTTTCTGTTGTTTTTCTTAACAGCCTCAATATATTGTTGGGTAAACTTTTCAGCCGAAATATATAAAACGGTTTTTTCGGGAGATCGTTCTTTAATATAAACGCCAATAGCATGCGCTAAATGTGTTTTTCCAAGCCCAACTCCACCAAAAATAAGGAGCGGGTTGAAAGAAGTTCCTCCTGGCTTTTTGGCAACGGCAATCCCTGCCGAACGAGCCAATCGATTGGAATCGCCCTCCAAAAAATTATCAAAATTATAACTGGCATTAAGCTGCGACTCGATCTTTAAATTTCGAATCCCAGGAATAATGAATGGGTTTTTAAGTTCAGAGTGGCTGTTCTTTAAAGGAGCATCAACTTCTTGGCTTTTAATACTGCCTCTGTTTTCACTTGGAATTTTTTCAGTAAAAGGAGACTTGTTCCCGAAGGTGTTCTCCATCTTGATGATATACACCAAGCGTGCTTGTTCCCCCAGCTCTTTGGTGAGCGCTACTTTTAATATTTTTACATAGTGTTCCTCGAGCCATTCATAGAAAAATTTACTCGGTACTTGAATACTTAGCACTTTTGAATTTAGCTTGACTGGAACAATGGGTTCAAACCATGTTTTGTATGCCTGCGGTTGAATATTGTCTTTCACAAATTTTAGACATTCCCCCCATACCGATTCCGCAGTAACTTGCATTTAAAAGAAAAAATTTATATGTTGTGGTTAGTTTTGGATTTAAAATTTTTAGCACTTCAAATCCTCTACAAATATGTGAACAATTTTTATTAAAAAAAAATACTTTTGCTATTGAATATTAAAAAAAAAATACGCATATTATAAGCATCATCTTCCCTTAAAAAAAGTAAACAATTTCATGTCATTTTGTAAGAAAAAACACAATATTCCTGTTCGATACGGAGAAACTGACCAAATGGGATACGTTTACCACGGAAACTATGCTCAATTTTTGGAAATCGGAAGAATTGAATGGTTACGCTCCATGGGGTTTTCTTACAGTAAAATGGAAGAGGATGGTATTTTGCTTCCTGTTTTGAAGTTAGAGTTGGATTTCAAAAAATCTGCTTTCTTTGATGACACACTAACTATTCAGACTTCGTTGAGAGAAATTCCCTCTTACTATATAGAATTTGATTACCAAATTGTTAATCAGCACAACGATTTGTTATGTACGGCATATACTCGACTGGTCTTTTTAGCATCGGCTTCAAGAAAACCCATTCGGTGCCCAAAAAATATTTTGGAAGCTATTAAAAAAGAGTCTGATTCCGATATATAAAAAGTTCATCTTCTCCAATAAGTGATTTGTCAACAAGTATTTCTTGAAGTTTGGGCGCTTTGACACCTTTTGTGAAGCTTTGATTTCCTCTAAATACCCTTGCTTCGTCCCATAGATTTTCATTGATAAACGTTTGCAAGGTTTTGCTACCTCCCTCCACAATGATTGATTGAATGTTTTGCTGATGTAAATGATTGCATATTTGTTGAGCCAAAGGCTTGGAAAAATCCACTGTTGCAAACCGAACATTGTTAGGATAACCCTTTCCTGATTTTTGAGAAATTAGTAACGTTTCAGCTTTGGAATCAAACACATTGGCTTTGCGGTCAATTTTCAACGCTCGATCAATAACTATCCGTAGGGGTTGATTTCCGTCTACTCCCCTCGCTGTTAATTGGGGATTGTCGTCAATTACAGTTTGTGTGCCTACTAAAATGGATTGTTCTTCAGTGCGCCATTGATGCACTTTGTTTCGTGATTTTTTACCAGTAATCCAAACAGGTGCTTGTTGACTTCGTTTTTGAGGAGCTATAAATCCGTCGGTCGTCTCAGCCCATTTCAATACGATGTAAGGTCTCTTTTTTTGATGAAAGTAAAAAAATCGACGATTCAGTTCCTGTGCCTCTTTTTTAAGGACTCCTAGGGTCACATTTATTCCTGCAGATTGTAATTGTTCGATTCCCTTTCCAGCTACCTTCGAATGAGGATCTTGAGTTCCGATAACCACATTAGGGATTTCTTTAGAAATAATGAGTTGACTGCACGGAGGTGTTTTTCCTGTATGGCAACATGGCTCCAAGTTCACATAAAGAGTGGCTTTTTTTAACAAATGCTTTTCTGTGACATTGTTAATAGCATTTACTTCGGCGTGGGGATGCCCTGCTTGTTGATGATATCCTTCACCAATAATTTTGTCATTATATACAACAACACTTCCTACCATGGGATTAGGATAGGTGTGACCCTTTGCTTTTTCAGCAAGGTCCAAACATCGTTGCATAAATTTTTGGTGGTTCATTTTTGTAAAATGTGTATCTTCACACTGCAAAAATAGACTAAAAATTGAAAGTATCTTCCGACTGGAAAATCAGAGAAATTGAACCTTCCGACAACTCAAGTTTGGCGACTGTTTTGAGAACGGTTCTGCTAGAAATGGGTGTTCCCAAAGTGGGTACTGCCTATGCTGATCCCGAATTGGATTCCATGTATCATGCATATGACGTGGCTCGAAGTGCGTATTTTGTGGTTACTTATAAAAACCAGGTGCTGGGAGGCGCCGGAATTGCTCCGCTTGCTGATGAAGATGCAACTGTTTGCGAGCTTCAAAAAATGTATTTTTTACCCAAATCAAGAGGTTTGGGATTGGGAAAAAAAATGATTCAAATTTGCTTGAATTATGCAAAAAACAATGGATTTACTCAGTGCTATTTAGAAACTATGCCCAATATGAAGCAAGCACAAGGACTTTATCAACACATGGGTTTTCAATATATCGAAACTCCGATGGGGGATACAGGGCATTTTTCTTGTCCAGTTTGGATGATTAAGTCGTTGAATTAATGGAGTTGGTAACATTCAAAAAAGAAATGCATGCCCAATTGATGGATAGCTATCCTAAAAATGAAATTGATTCATTTTTTTATGCTCTAACTGATCACTACCTCGGCATGTCCAAAACCGATTGCGCCTTACATCCAACCCGACTCCTATCGGTTTTTCAAATGATTGTATTGAAATCCTCATTGACACAACTTAAAAAACAAGTTCCTTTGCAATATATAATAGGACAAACTTGTTTTCAAAGATTATCTTTTAATGTTTCTCCCTCTGTTCTTATTCCTCGCCCTGAAACCGAAGAATTGGTTGACTGGGCAATCGATTCGATTCAATCATCAAATGCTCAAAGTGTTTTGGATATTGGAACAGGAAGCGGTTGCATTGCAATTAGCCTTGCTTACACATTTCCCAAAGCCACCATAAAGGCAATTGATATATCGGAGTCTGCTTTGCAAATAGCAAAACAAAATGCAAAACAGCACCAAGTCACAGTTGGTTTTGAGTGCGTTAACATTCTTGAAAATTACAACACCAAGGATACTTACGACCTTATTATTTCAAACCCACCTTATGTTGCTGACTCTGAGAAAAAACAGATGAATGCTAACGTTCTCGATCATGAGCCTCACCAAGCCTTGTTTGTTCCCGATTCCGATCCGCTTCTTTTTTACAATACAATCGGAAGTTTTGCTAGTCAACATCTTTCTAACAAAGGCCTGCTTTTTTTTGAAATCAATGAACAATATGGAAAATCAGTTATAGCCCTTTTAAAAAAGCTTGAATTTCACGATATTGAGCTCAGAAAAGATTTTAGAGGAAAAGATAGAATGATACGTGCCAAAAAATGAATTCCATTCAACATAAAATAGAAGACTTACGGTCTCAATTACATCGATACAATCACGAGTACTACACACTCGATGCACCTACAATCTCTGATTATGAATTCGACCAATTATTGGCTGAACTTCAGAGCCTTGAAAAACAATATCCCGAGTTTTATGATGAAAATTCCCCTACACTTCGAGTGGGAGGCGCTATTACTAAAAAATTCCAAACCGTTGTCCATGATCACAGAATGTATTCGTTGGACAATTCGTATTCAAAAGAAGATTTATTGGATTGGGAAACTCGTATCCAAAAAAATATTGGAGATGAAAAAGTACACTATTTTTGTGAGTTAAAATACGATGGGGCATCCATAAGTTTGACGTATGAAAACGGAAAACTACTTCGTGCGGTCACGCGCGGTGACGGTTCACAAGGAGATGATGTGACACAGAATATAAAAACAATCAAAACCATTCCGTTACAGCTCACAGGTGACTACCCTAAAAAATTTGATATTCGAGGCGAAATTGTTTTACCAATTGCAGGCTTTCATAAAATGAATCAGGAACGAATCGCTGCAGGAGAAGAGCCCTATATGAACCCACGAAACACAGCTTCTGGAAGTCTAAAACTTCAAGACAGTGGTGAGGTGGCGAAGCGACCGCTTCAGTGTTTGTTGTATCAGTTGGTTTCGGATACTCCTATTTGTGAAACTCAAGAAGAAGGACTACAAAAAGCAAGATCTTGGGGGTTTCATGTTCCCTCAGAAGCCATTTTAGCAAACTCAATTGATGAGGTTATGCAATTCGTAGATCAATGGGATGTAAAGCGCCATTCGCTTCCCTATGAGACAGACGGAATAGTTATCAAGGTAAACCTTATTTCTAACCAAATGGAGTTAGGGTACACAACCAAATATCCTCGATGGGCTATGGCCTATAAATTCAAAGCAGAACAAGTGTCAACCCAATTAGAGAGTATTTCCTATCAGGTAGGGAGAACTGGTGCTATCACACCCGTAGCCAATTTACGTCCTGTTTTGCTGGGCGGCACTACGGTTAAAAGAGCCTCGCTTCACAATGCAGATCAAATTGAAAAACTGGATGTTTGTATTGGAGATGTTGTTTTTATTGAAAAAGGGGGAGAAATTATCCCAAAAATTGTCGGAGTCGATGTGTCAAAGCGAACTGTTTTTTGCCAGCCCGTTGATTATATAACTCATTGTCCTTCTTGTGAGTCAGAGCTGATAAGAAGTGAGGGCGAGGCGCAACACTATTGTTTAAATAGCAACGCTTGTCCTCCTCAAATTACGGGTAAAATTCAACATTTCATTTCTCGAAAAGCGATGGACGTTGATGGATTGGGGGCAGAGACTATTGAACTTTTATTTCGTGACGGATTGATTCGCAATTATGCGGATTTGTATACGCTTCAAAAAGAAGATTTATTGCCCTTGGAAAGAATGGCAGAAAAGTCGGTAGATAATTTATTGCTTGGAGTTGAAGCGTCCAAGAAAATCCCTTTTGAGCGAGTGTTATTTGGATTGGGTATTCGGTTTGTGGGACAAACAGTAGCTAAAAAATTGGCTGCTAGTTTTGGGTCCATTGATCGATTAGCAAATGCTACCAAAGACGAGTTGGAGGAAGTAGATGAAATTGGAGAGCGAATTGCGCAAAGTGTTGTCTTGTTTTTTTCCAACCCAAACAACCTGCAAACGATTCAGCGACTAAAAGATTACGGCCTTCAAATGACCATTTCTGCGGATCGATTGGCTGCGCAAACCTCCTTGTTAAAAGGATCTACTTTTGTGGTTTCTGGTGTCTTCGAATCCTTTAGTAGAGACGAGTTAAAGGCTGCCATCGAAATTAACGGCGGAAAAGTTTCTTCTTCTATTTCTTCAAAAACTACTTATATAGTTGCTGGAAAAAACATGGGGCCCAGTAAGTTTCAAAAAGCTGAAAAGTTAGGAATTCCGCTTTTGTCTGAATCCGATTTTAGAGCGCTTATAGCTGTTAAATAGATAAAGGTTCTCCCGTATTTTTTTGTGATTCTTCTAGGTAGAAATCAACTCTTCCTAAATAAAGGCCGTGACAACCTACTTGATTGACTAATACAGTTTTTCCAACGGCATTTTCAATTTCAGTGGGTTTTTCAAGAAAGGTGTGGGTGTGTCCTCCAATAATCAAATCAATATCTTGCGTGTTTTTGGCGATTTTAACATCTGAAATCTGATTTGTTTTTGTGTATTCGTAACCCAAATGAGACAAGCAAATAACTAAATCACATTGTTTTTCATGCTTGAGGAGCTTGCTCATGTCTTGAGCGATTTCGAGGGGATCTATATAAACAGTTTCTTTATAGGCAGATTTAATAACCAAACCTTCCAGTTGAACACCCAGTCCAAAAACCCCAATTTTCACCCCTTCTTTTTCGAAGATTTTGTAGGGTTTGGTGTGACCGTTCATTACCGTGTTGGAAAAATCATAATTAGAGTTTACGAGATCAAACTTGGCATGATGAAGTGGCGCCAAAAGCCCCTCAATACCATTGTCAAATTCGTGATTACCAATAGTTCCCGCATCGTATTTCATCAAACTCATTAATTTCAATTCGAGTGCACCTCCGTAAAAGTTAAAATAGGGAGTCCCTTGAAAAATATCTCCTGCGTCAAAAAGCAATGTGTTGGGGTTTTCTTCTCGGATTTTGTTAATGACCGCAGCTCGTCTTGCTACTCCGCCTTTGTTTGCTTTTTTACCAGCATCTGACTCAAATGGATCTATGTGGCTGTGTACATCGTTGGTGTGAAGAATGGTAATGTGTTTTCGCGGTTTGCTAGAAAAAACAGCGTGTCCAAAGGTAGGAGCTCCCAAAAACAAGGCCGATGCTGATGTGGTTTTAATAAAATGTCTTCGTTTCATTATTCAGCTATTTTATTGATTACAAGTCGTTGATCAAGAGTGCTTTGAAGGGTGTCCTTTTTAGAAAAATGATCAATTAGTACAGAACGGATTTTATAGTTGGTGTAGTGAACTTCTTCTGGGTTTTCAAAAAACACCATTTGATCCCCTCCTCGGAACAAATAGTCGGAAGTAGCAACATAATAAGACTTTAAGGGATCAAATTTTTTGCCCTGAATGGTAGCATTGATTTTTTGACCAGAAATTATGACCCTAGCCCCAGCAATAGGATGTGCCTTTTGATACTTTGATAGATACGTAAAGAGTTCTTTAACTTTCTGACCGGACATTTTAAGTACTACCACCGAATTTTCGAAAGGCATCACATTGTAGGCGGTTTTGACAGTAACAGCTCCTTTTTTAATCTGATCTCGAATGCCTCCGTAGTTAAGTAGGCAAAAGTCAATTTTGTTTTTGGTTTTGGATTGAAATAATGGGCTTACCTCTTCCATGATAGCATCTGCCATAAGATTTCCAATAGTAGACTCCATTGCTCCATCATTTCTATGCATTGTTGTTGGCGTATAACTAACGACTTCATGTATACTTTTATCAAGATTTTTGGTGTAAGGTTCTATAAAAGATAAGATTGTTGAATCTACGGCAGTATTTTTGTTGATTTCAATTCTAGTGTACTCATAATTAATAAGTTTGTTTGATTTGAAATCACAACCTAAAAAGAAGATTGTTGTAAATAAAACAATTTGTGGTTTTTTTATATAATTAATCATAACAAGGCTTGAAATGAGTATAATAATGTGTATTTTTGAACTCGATATAAATATATGCTTTTAAACTCGCTGAAAAAACAAATCCTAAGAAAAAAAATTGACTCGAAACTTAGAAAAGTGGATAGTCAATTAAAGGATAAATCCATGCCTATCAAAACCGTTGGGTGTTTGATTGATGGAAGTTTGATTTCGAATTTGTCTTATTTTAGGGAGTTGTCATCAGTATTGAATGTTCATACGAACAACATATTTATGTTAACGTATAACGATGACAAAAAGGCTGAGCCATATTCCATTGGATTGACAGCACTTAGAACATCAATTTCATGGAAATCTGACATTGTTTCGGATGACGCCAAGGAGTTTATGTCCAGGGATTACGATTTGTTGATTAATTATTTCAAAAAATCAAATTCCGTTTTAGGCTTGATTTCTGCTCATACAAATGCTTTTTTTAGGGTTGGTTTCGAAACTATAGACAATCGATTTAATGATTTGATTTTTTCAAGCCAAATGTTGGAAAAAGATATTTTTAAAATCGAGTTGGAGCGCTATTTAAAAATTATGAATAAGATATGAATAGGTCGAGTTTTATAGGAACGGGAGTGGCTATGGTGACTCCTTTTAACCAAGATGGTTCGATAGATTTTTCATCCATTCAACCTTTGGTTGATTTTGTTATTTCTGGCGGAGTAGATTATTTAGTTGTTTTGGGAACTACTGCAGAAACGGCCACGTTGTCTGTTGCTGAAAAGCGAGCTGTTATGGATGCTTTTATTCAGGCAAACAATGAACGTGTTCCGTTAGTACTGGGAATGGGAGGCAACAATACTCAGGCCTTGGTCAATGAATTTAAGGAAACCGATTTTTCAGGTTTTAGTGCAGTTTTGTCGGTTTCACCGTATTACAACCGCCCAAGTCAAGAAGGTATATATCGTCATTTTTGTGAACTGTCAAAAGCATCAACACTTCCGATTATTTTGTACAATGTTCCCCAACGAACAGCATCCAATATGGAGGTCGAAACCGTACTTCGAATTGCAAATGATTGTTCTAATGTAATAGGAATTAAAGAAGCCAAAGGAGATATTCATCAAGCCAAAGAATTGATTGCTAAACGACCTTCTGGATTTTTAGTAATTTCTGGTGATGACACTTTAGCTCTTTCAATGGTTTTAGAAGGAGGAGATGGTGTTATCTCTGTAATTGGCGGAGGTTTCCCTAATGAGTTTTCTGAAATAATTTCATTAGGACTTTCTCACAATGCTGATTTAGCTACTCAGAAACAAGCAAAATTATCCAAAGCAATCCAATTGATTTATGAAGAAGGCAATCCAGTAGGGATCAAATCTGTTTTATCTCATCGAGGATTGTGCACGGATAAGGTTCGCTTGCCTTTGGTGTCTGCTTCAAAATCGCTTTCTGATCGAATTAAAGATTGTTGTTTAAAATTTCATGATTTTGTAGGAATTTAAATTATATTTTTTTCCTTTTAATTTTATTTCTCTCTTTATTTAAGCTAATATTAGCTACTTTTATCATTTTTTTACTTTAAATTTAATTATTACTCATGATTTTTGAATTTTCATGTGTAAGAAATTTCTTTATATTTTGTGCTACATTGATTTAAAACATAAAACGTTAAAGTTATAATAATAAAGCAGGAGAACGCCTTTAGGATTGCTATATTTGGCGTTTGTTTTTGAAAATGATTTGATTACATTTGCGATATGATTAATAAATTACAAACCTTTTTTGTAGCCCTTGTTGGTTTCTTGATGATTTCTTCGTGCAGTGATTACCAAAAGGTGCTTAAAAATGAAGATGTTAAAGCCAAATACGAAATGGCTCAATTGCTTTATGAGCAAGAAGATTACAAGCGAGCAAGCCGACTTTACGAACAAATTCTTCCTAGATACCGTGGCAAACCGCAAGGGGAACGAATTACTTTTTTCTATGCCAATTCTTTGTTGAAAACCAAAGATTATTTTTTAGCAGCTTATCAGTTTGAAACGTTTCAAAAGGCTTTTCCTAAAAGTGATAAAGTTGCTGAGGCTCTTTACAATGAGGCTTATTGTTATTTTGTTGAGTCTGCTGTTTTTAGTTTGGATCAGTCTCCCACCGTCCAAGCACTTGACAAGCTGCAAGAGTTTATCAACCGACATCCTGAATCTGAATTGATGCCGGAAGCTAACAATATGGCTCAAGAACTTCAGTACACATTAGAGAAAAAAGCTTTTGAGATTGCAAAACAATACAATACCATTCGAGATTATAAAGCAGCTATAGTTTCTCTGAATAGTTTTATATCTAGTTATCCAGGAACTCCCTTTAGAGAAGATGCCTTGTTCTATCAATTTGAATCATCGTACTATCTTGGGGTAAATAGTGTACAATCCAAAAAACTTGAGCGTCTAAAAAATGCCCAAAAAATTTACGATAAGTTCGTTGAATACTACCCAGAATCCGAGTATGCAAAAAAATCATCAAAGATGATGCAGACTATCGCCGAAGAAATCACTAAATTTGTACCCACTAAAAAAAGTTAATTCCCTTGTAATTATGGATTTAAAGAAAACAGAAGCTCCAATAAGTACCGTTACTTACGACCGTAACGACGTTGATTCACAAACTGAAAATATCTATGAAGCTATTGCTATTGCTTCTAAGCGCGCTGTTCAGATTAACGAAGAAATCAAAAGAGAACTTCTAAACAAGTTGGAAGAATTTGCTACGCCAACTGAAAATCTTGAAGAGATTTTTGAAAACAAAGAACAAATAGAAGTTTCAAAGTTTTATGAAAAACTTCCAAAACCTCACGCAATTGCCATTGAAGAATGGTTAAACGAAAAAATATACTACCGAAATACTGACGAAAAATAAAAGATATGTCAGTGCTACGGGGTAAAAAAGTCCTCCTTGGCATAACTGGAGGGATTGCTGCATACAAAGCACCTCTGATAGCTCGTTTATTGATTCGCGAAGGTGCACAAGTTCAAGTCGTAATGACCCCTTCGGCAAAGGAGTTTGTGACTCCACTCACCCTTTCTACTCTTACAGATCGCCCTGTGTTATCTTCCTTTACTGATGAGGAAGATGAAAATGCCGTTTGGAACAACCATGTTGCGTTGGGTATTTGGGCGGACTTTATGTTGATAGCACCTGCTACGGCAAATACACTTTCTAAGATGGCGTCGGCAACCAGTGACAATTTATTGCTAGCTACTTATTTATCTGCAAAATGCCCTGTCTATTTTGCGCCAGCCATGGATTTGGACATGTACAAACATCCTGCAACTCTAAAAACCATTCAACAATTAGAAAGTTTTGGAAACGTTAATATCCCTGCTGCCTCTGGCTTTTTAGCTAGCGGTTTGCATGGTGAAGGCAGAATGCAAGAACCCGAATACATTGTTCAGTTTATCAAAGAGGATTTATCCAAAAATCTCCCTTTGCGTTCCAAGAAGTTTTTAATTTCTGCTGGCCCCACATACGAATCTATTGATCCTGTTCGTTTTATAGGCAACCACGCATCTGGAAAAATGGGGTTTGCTTTGGCCAATCAAGCGGCTATGATGGGAGCAGAAGTGATTTTGGTAACGGGACCGACCCACGAAAAAACAGAGCAACCAAATATTGAAGTAGTACCTGTTATAAGTGCAAAAGAAATGTATACAAGCTGTATGGAAAGGTTTAATGACGTGGAAGTAGCGATTATGTCAGCAGCTGTTTCTGATTACAAACCTACAGATGTGGCAGCTCAAAAAATCAAGAAGAAAACAGGAAATTTAACAATACAACTTTCTCCTACTACTGATATTTTAGCTCAAATGGGTGTCGATAAAACACATCAATTTCTTGTGGGTTTTGCCCTCGAAACAGAAAATGAATTGGAACACGCATTTCAAAAGCTGAAAAAAAAGAATTTAGATGCCATTGTGTTGAATTCTTTAAATGATAAGGGGGCGGGTTTTGGAACTCCAACCAATAAAATTACCTTTATAGACGCAACTTTAAAAACCAAAGAATTTGAACTTAAGCCCAAAAATGAGGTAGCTTTGGACATAATAACCGAAATCATTGCCCGACTATGAACACTTTAAAATCACTTTTTGTTTTTTGTTTTTCCTGCTTCATCTCTGCTCAAGAGCTTCAAGGAACCGTAACCATCAATTCTGAATTGGTTTCTCGAACCAATAAGCAGGTCTTTAAAACTTTGGAAAATGCTTTGACCAATTTCATTAACAACAACCGCTGGACTGAAAAAGAATTTTTGCCTCAAGAACGAATACAATTCGTTATGTTTATCAATGTCAGTTCCTACGACAACAATCAGTTTGGAGCCAGTCTCCAAGTACAATCTTCGCGACCGGTTTTTGCTTCTACTTTTCAAACGCCTGTTTTTAAGTTTAAAGATGAGAACTTTAACTTTTCATATACCGAATACCAACCCTTATTTTTCAATGCAAACTCCTTTGAATCCAACTTAGTTTCGTTAGTTTCTTTCTACGTATATGTGATTTTGGGAATGAACGCAGATACATTTTCTATGAATGATGGTTCATCGTATTTCAAGACAGCCCAAAAAATAGTGGGTTTGTCTCAGCAATCGGGGTATCGCGGATGGAACCAATCAGATGGAAGAAAAAGCAGATACCGGCTAATGGATGAGATGCTTTCCAATTCCTATCAACAATTTAGAAAAGTTCAATACCAGTATCATCGCAATGGACTGGATACCATGTATGACAATGTGGCTGAGGCCAAGGAGTCGATTGCAAGCACTATCATTTCTATACGACAATTAGATAGAAGTCGTCCCAACGCGCTATTAACCCAATTGTTTTTTGATACCAAAGCAGATGAAATAGAACAAATATTTACTGCAGGGCCATCGATTGAATCTCAAAAAGACCTTGTTATAGCTCTCAACAAAGCAGCCCCGTTCTTTGCTACCAAATGGGCAAATATTCAATGAATTATTGAGTTTGAAAACTCATTTATCCGCAGTATATTTGGTAAAATAACTAATTCATAAAGCATTGCTGACCTCTTTATCCATCAAAAATTACGCTCTTATTGACGACTTGTTCGTTGATTTTTCTGAGGGATTGACTGTTGTCACAGGCGAAACAGGTGCTGGTAAATCCATTATTTTGGATGCGATTTCACTTATTTTAGGCAAGAGAGCTGACTTGTCCAGTCTTAAAAGTTCAGACCAAAAATGCACTATTGAAGCCATTTTTAAGCTTTCGTCCTACGCCCTTACCAATGTCTTTAAAGAAAATCAAATTGACTACGATCCTGAAACTATCTTACGAAGAGAAATACTTCCTTCGGGAAAATCAAGAGCTTTTGTTAACGACACCCCAACTACGCTAGACGTAATGAAGAAAATAGGGGAGTGTGTGATTGATATTCATACGCAACAACAAACACAACAACTTACCAGTACTCAATATCATTTTCTTCTTTTAGATTCTTTTGCTGACAACACATCTGTGCTAAAAGCGTATCAAAGTTGTTTGACAGAATACAAATCCTTGATTTCTGAAAAAGATCAATTGATTGCATTTCAAAGTCAAGCTCAGAAGGAGCAGAGCTACCATCTTTTTTTACTAGAAGAATTACAAGCTGCTAAATTGTCTGTTGGACAACAGGAAGAATACGAACAACGATTTGAATCTCTTCAACACGAAGAGGACATAAAATCAGGTTTTGCTAAAGGGTTTCAGGCATTGGAAGATGAACAAGCTGGAATTTTATCACAAATTCGCACCCTAAAACAAGCGCTTCAAGGAATTTCTAAATTTTCAAAGGCATATCAAACTTTGTATGATCGGGTTGAAAGTGCATGGATTGAATTGGAGGATATCAGTCAAGAAATTCAAGGCCTTTCCGTCTCTATCGAAGACGACCCAAAGCAGTTAGAAAACCTTCAGTCCAAACTTCAAGCAATATACTCACTGCAAAAAAAACATCATGTTGCCTCTATAAATGAATTGCTTAAAGTACAAAATGATTTGGAAAAACGCTGTTCCAAAACAGCAAATGCTGAGGCCGAAATAAACGCCCTTACAGATAAGATTTCGATTGCCTATGAAAAACTTAAAGCCTTAGCAGAAACACTTCATCAAAACCGTAAAAAAGTGGCTCTCGCTTTGTCTAAAGAGCTGGAAGCTATTTTGTCACATTTGGGAATCAAAAGCGCTGCATTTGAATTTAAAATTTCTCAAACAGATACTTTTTATACGCACGGAAGCGATCAGTTGGACGTATTGTTCTCAGCCAACAAAGGCGTTGCTTTTGGTCCTCTAAAAAAAGTTGCTTCTGGAGGGGAACTTTCCCGTATTATGTTAGCGGTTAAGTCTATAATTTCAAAACACACACAACTTCCCACTCTTATTTTTGATGAAATTGATACAGGAGTTTCTGGTGAAATTTCAAATGCTATTGCAAATTTGATGGTAGAAATGAGTCGAGAACGGCAAATTTTTGCCATCACTCACCTTCCTCAAATTGCAGCCAAAGGGCATCATCATTTTAAGGTTTATAAAGAAGAGATTGAAGGCAAAACATCTTCTCATCTCAAAGAAATGTCAAGCGATGAAAGAATTATTGAAATTGCGCAAATGTTGAGTGGAGAATCAGTTTCTGAGTCTGCACGACTTCATGCAAAGCAGTTGTTGAATTAGTAGTATATTTGCGCCACTTAATCGAATAAATAAAATATTATGTCATACAACCTTTTAAAAGGAAAAAGAGGAATTATTTTTGGAGCATTGGACTCCAATTCCATTGCTTGGAAAACGGCTGAGCGTGTTCATGAAGAAGGAGGAATTTTTGTTTTAACGAATGCTCCTATTGCATTAAGAATGGGAACGATTAATGAGCTTGCAGAAAAAACGGGTTCACAAGTCATCCCTGCTGATGCAACATCTATTGCCGATTTGGAAAATTTAATTGATCAGTCTGTTGAGATTTTGGGAGGAAAAATCGATTTTGTGCTTCACTCGATTGGAATGTCGGTCAATGTTCGAAAAGGCAAACATTATACCGACTTGAATCATGATTGGATGACCAAAGGGTGGGATGTGTCTGCAGTTTCTTTTCACAAACTCATGCAAAGTTTATACAAAAAAGATGCGATGAGCGAATGGGGCAGTATCGTAGCACTTACCTATATGGCGGCTCAACGCGTTTTTCCTGACTACAACGATATGGCAGATAACAAAGCGTATTTAGAGTCTATTGCCCGAAGTTTTGGTTATTTTTTTGGAAGGGATAAAAATGTTCGTGTCAATACAATCTCGCAATCTCCTACACCTACTACTGCTGGAAAAGGAGTAAAAGGGTTTGACGGCTTTATTGCTTATGCAGATAAAATGTCGCCATTAGGAAATGCTACTGCAGATGATTGTGCTAACTACACACTAACGCTATTTTCGGACCTTACCAAACGTGTCACACTTCAAAACCTTTTCAACGATGGAGGGTTTTCTAATATGGGTGTGAGTGATCAGGTCATGGAATTGTTTGAAGACAAAGAAGAATAACTTTAGCCTCGTCATTTAAGAGCGCTATGAATTGAATTTTACCAATGGATCGGTTACTACTGGTTGTAAAGAACTTTTTTTCTAAAATTAAAACACCAAGAGCCGTTTTATTTTTTTTGGCACTCTCCGTTCTTTTTTGGGTGTTTACAAAATTGTCAAAGTCTTACACAACTACATTGGGTTTTTCTATTGTATATCACAATTTGGCAGACAATCAGTTGCTGTATTCTAACCAGTCTCAAACCGTTTTTGCTGAATCTACTGCTAGTGGATTTCGCTTGACTAAAAATTTAGTATTTCCTCCTAAAATTCAAATCAACGCTTCTTCGGCGCATTTTAATGGAACTGATTTTTTTTTAACACAAAACCCTCTCAGGCGCTCCATTCAGTCTCAGATATCCAAACATATTCAAATTCGCCAAGTTTTGGTGGATACGTTTTATTTACAATTAGGGATTGCGGCTCAAAAAAAAGTGCCTGTTAGATACTCATCCAAACTTTCTTTTGCTAATGGATATGATTTGGTAAAGCCTTTTTCTCTGACTCCCGATAGTATTCTGGTTTCGGGGCCTAAAGCAGTGTTGGATTCGCTTTCAATTGTGATGACTCAACCCGTTTCATTAAAAAATATTGATGCCACTTTTTCAGAAAATGTGGGTATTCAATTTAACCATCCCTCATTAAAATCTTCTACATCATCAATTCGTGTTCGTGCTGAGGTAGATCGTTTTACCGAAAAATCATTGATTATTCCGATTCAAATAAGTAATCTTCCTTCGGGTGCCCAAGTAAAACTTTTCCCACCCTCTGTGTCCTTAAAATTTAAAGCGAGTTTTTCGACTATCAAAGAGATTGAGTCTTCCGATTTTTTGATTACTTGCGATTACAATCATATAGGAACTCACCCTAAATTACCCTTGATTATTCAAGATCAACCAAACGGTATTTCACGACCTGTTTTGTCTGAAAATACAATAGATTATTTAGTTAAGAAATGAAAATTGTAGGTCTTACTGGCGGTATTGGGAGTGGAAAATCATTTGTTGCTCGGCTATTCAAGCAAAAGGGAATTCCTGTTTATGATTCCGATTTTCACGCAAAAAAACTAATGAATTCAAACCCGAAATTAAAAAATGACATTTCGGAACTGTTTGGAAGTGAGAGTTATAATGAAGAGGGTCTTAATAGTTCGTTTTTAGCCACAGTTGTGTTCTCAGACAATCAAAAACTTTTGGAACTTAATGACTTAGTCCATCCTTACGTTCGGGATGATTTTTCGGATTGGGTTTTGTGCCAAACAGGAACCTATGTAATTCAAGAAGCAGCCATTTTATTTGAAACAGGTTCCTATAAGAACTTCGATAGTGTAATTTTGATGGTAGCGCCCAAATCACTTCGTATTCAACGAGTTGTTGAAAGAGACGGCACTACAACTTCTCAGATTCAGGATCGAATGAATCGTCAATGGGAAGACGATCAAAAAGTTGATTTTGCGGACTATGTAATACAAAACATCGAAGTTGATGACACAAAAGCTCAGGTTGATGTGATTCATCAATCTCTTTTACAGGAATTTCAGTAATTTGGCCCTGTTAATGATTCGTTAAAGCTTGTTGCCTCCTTGCTATAAATAGTATTTTTATTTTATGAATAAAAAAGTGTTTTTTGTGATAGTTTCTTTGATGAGCATTGCGCTTATTGGGATTATTTCTGTGCAGTGGTTTTGGATTCAAACAGCTATTGATAACAAAGAGCGTCAATTTTCACTGAACGTCAATGCCGCGTTACAATCTGTTTCTGAGCAGGTAAGTGAGCGAGAGCTACGAGAATATTTGGCAGTGTATCAAAAGCTTTTAGACAGCGTTGCTACTCCTAAAGAATCTGAAATTACAGCGGTTTTTCAATATGTTGATCGCAATGTAAACACCAATAAAACTTATGTGTACAATCACGGTATTTTAGAAGAAGATTATAACATTACTCCCTCGTTAATCGACGATTCTTTCCAAGATACTTTTTCTATAAAAGAATACAAAAGCATCCAGCTTACTACTATTATTGATGAATCATTTGAAAATGAAATGCGGTCTATGAGTTCTATTGAACGTTTGCAACGCGTCGAACGAATATCTTCAATGGATCGTGCAAAGTATTCGTCAATCTTTAGAGAAATTGCAGCCAATAGAGCCATTCACAGAAGGGTTACCAACATTGAATTGGAATTGCTATTGCAAAGAGAATTGAACAGTCGTGATATTAGTATTCCTTTTGAATATCGTGTTTTTAATGAAACATTGGCCACAAAAATTGGTTCAGAAAGTTTTATCAATGTCGAAGGTGATTACCGGTATCAAACGCCTCTTTTTATATCCGATCAAGGAGAAAGTGACTTTGACTTGGTAATTGCTTTTCCCAGTAAGAAAGTGTATCTAAGAAATTCCATTCTCGGAACGGCTATTCTTTCGGTAGTGTTTACACTTTTTATAGTAATTGCTTTTTCCAATGCGATATATCAAATAATTAGACAAAAGAAGATTTCTGAGATCAAATCCGATTTTATAAACAATATGACACATGAGTTTAAAACTCCGATAGCCACTATTCATTTGGCACTTGATGCTATTCACAATTCAAGCGTTCAAAAAAATCCCGAAAAATTGACGCAATACTTACACATGATTCGTCAAGAAAACAAACGCATGCATATCCAAGTTGAAAACGTGCTTCAAATTTCACAATTGGATCGAAAGGAAATTTCATTATCCCAAACCGCTGAAGACATTCACAAACAACTTGATCGTGCTGTTGAGCACGTTTCATTGTTGATTCAGCAACGAAAAGCTGTTCTTAAAACCTCTTTTGATGCTCAACATAGCACCCTGTTGGTTTCTAATAATCACATGACCAATGTTTGGATCAATATCCTTGAAAACGCTATAAAATACTCTGATAACACACCTAAAATTGAAATAAAAACGTTCAATACCTCAGGTTTTTTATGCGTATCTGTTAAAGATCATGGAATGGGAATGACCAACTCGGTTAAAAAGAAAGTTTTTGATAAATTTTATCGTGAAACTTCGGGTAACATTCACAATGTAAAAGGCCATGGATTGGGTTTAGCCTATGTCAAACAGATTGTAGAATTGCATCATGGCATGGTTTCTGTTGAAAGCGAAAAAGGAAAAGGAAGTCAGTTTACTGTAAAGCTTCCGCTAAAGATTGACAATTAATATTATGGAGCACGAAAAGAAAATTTTGTTAGTAGAAGACGATCCCAACTTTGGAATCATTCTTAGAGACTATTTATCTATGAATCACTACGACGTCACATTGGCAAAAAACGGATTGGAAGGTTTTGAAAAGTTCAAGAAAAACGATTTTGATTTGTGCATACTCGATGTAATGATGCCTTATAAAGATGGGTTTACCCTCGCCAAAGAAATTCGAAGCAATAATTCTGAAATTCCCATTGTTTTTTTGACTGCCAAATCCATGAAAGAAGATATGATCAAAGGCTATAAAATCGGCGCCGATGATTATTTAACCAAGCCGTTTGATTCTGAAATTCTATTACATAAAATCAAAGCACTTTTTAACAGACAAAAACACAATCCTATTTTAAGCAATTCGGAGTTCGAGTTCGTTATTGGTGATTTTTCATTCAATTCCAAGTTGCGTTATCTGCAATACAAAGAAGATCCTCATGTAAAACTTTCTCCCAAAGAAAACGAATTGCTTCGTTTGTTGTTTTTACATCAAGACGATTTGATGTCGCGCGAGTTGGCTCTGACCAAAATTTGGAGAGATGACAATTACTTTACCTCTCGAAGCATGGATGTGTATATAGCTAAAATTCGGAAGTATCTTAAAAAAGATCCACGTGTTCAAATCATAAATGTTCACGGAGAAGGTTTTCGTTTAAGCCTGGATGAATCGTAAGGAATTATTGCTTGCCTCTAGGGTGAAAACGTAGCATGGACTCCATCAAATGTTTCTTACTTACGTGCAAATAGCGCTCGGTAGTGGTAATGCTTTCGTGTCCCATCATTTGTTGAACTGTACTCAAGTCGGCTCCATTTTCCACCAAGTGTGTAGCAAACGAATGTCGAAGACTGTGAGGGCTTATATTTTTGCGCATACCTGCTTTTTCACACAATTGTTTTACAATGACAAACAGCATGTTTCTGGTCAATCCTTTGCCACGCTGATTGAGAAATAAGGTGTCTTCATGCCCTTTTTGAGGAGGGGTAAAAACTCGTATTTCGGATAGATAAATAGTGACATAATGTTGCGCAATAGAAGCAATGGGGACAAAACGTTCTTTATTACCTTTTCCAAGCACTTTAATCAACGATTCCTCAAAAAACAAATCAGAAATCCGTAGGCTAGTCAATTCGCTTACACGCAATCCGCAACTGTAAAGCAATTCTAACATAGCACGATTGCGTTCCCCCGTTGAAGTACTTAAATCAATGGATTGAATCAAGGCATCGACTTCCTCATACGAAAGGGTATCGGGCAAGCGTCTTCCAATTTTTGGACTTTCAATAAGATTCATGGGGTTGTCTTTGCGAAGCTCTTCCAAAACCACAAAATCAAAGAAACTTCGTAATCCCGATATAATTCGAGCCTGAGTGGGCGCCTTTACACTTTTGGCAATTTCATAAACAAATTGTTTGAGCTGTTCTGCTTCGATAGAAGAGACACTTTCTTGAATGCTGTTGTTTTCGAGATAGCCAACAAGCTTTTTTACATCCAAGATATAGTTGTGGATAGAATTTTTGGAGAGCCCGCGTTCCAACAACAGGTAATTTTTAAACGCATCCAACAATTCTGACCATTTCATGCTCAAAAGTAGTTTTTTTTAATGAGCAAAAACAAAATTTTTATCCAAAAAAACTGTCAAATGATATAGTAAATAATGATTTTAATAAAATCCATTTTTTTGCCACTTTTTACACAAAACAGTGATTTTTACAGCGCTTTACATTGTAATTCATACGGTGTTGCTTTAAATTCGCACCTTTAATTAAATTATTAACCCTAAAAATTATTTACAATGAAAAAATTACTTTTAATTGCTTTATTAGCTGTTGGTTTTAGTGGCTATGCTCAATCAGAATCTGAAAATGGAGTTAGAGAAAAAGGCTCATGGATGTTAGAAATTAACACAGGATTTGGAGAAGCTTCTCCTTCAAATACGGTTTTTAGTTTTAGATCAGTTGATGGAGATACCGCTTGGTCAATTGGTGGAGAAGCTGGCTATTTTATAGCGGATGATTTTGCTCTTAAGTTTGGACTTGGTTATTCATCAAATGATATTGATGGATTTGATAGTGAAAGTTCATTTAATTGGAAATTTGGAGGTAAATATTACATTTCTGAAAAGTTCCCTGTTGGAGTTGATTTAAACGGATCTTCATCAGATGGTTACACTCCTCTTTATTTGGGAATCCAAGCAGGATATGCTTGGCACATAGCTAGTAATGTTAGTATTGAGCCTGGTCTTCGTTATGGATTTGGTCTAAATGAAGATGCTGGAGATGGAGATTTTAACCACTTTGGTATAAACATAGGATTCAACATATTTTTATAGACTATTAAGTTTTAAAAAAGTATTAAAAAAACCGAGGGAAATTCCCTCGGTTTTTTTGTTAGCGTAAGTTTGCTATTTTTACAGAAAATAAATCGTGTGAAAAAAATATGCATTATAAACGGACCCAATCTGAATTTGTTGGGAACGCGTGAACCCGGAATTTATGGCAACCAGTCTTTTGATGCTTATTTTTCTACATTGCAGCAGCAGTTTTCCGAAGTGGAACTGTCCTATTGCCAATCCAATATTGAAGGGGAACTCATCGATCATCTTCACAAGGTGGGTTTTGATTACGACGGAATTATACTCAACGCAGCGGCATATACACATACTTCTGTGGGTATAGGAGATGCTATTAAGGCTATCGAAACTCCAGTGATTGAAGTGCATATATCCAACACCTTTTCCCGAGAAGATTTTAGACATCAGTCGTTTATAACTCCCCATGCCAAGGGTCTTATCTTAGGATTTGGCTTGAAAAGCTACTCATTGGCTATTCAAAGCTTTTTGGAGTAAATCAGTTAGTTTTATAGATGAATCACCTCGTCATAGGCGGCCGCAACGGCTTCCATGACAGCCTCACTCATGGTTGGATGCGGATGAACTGCTTTGAGTACTTCGTGTCCAGTCGTTTCTAGTTTACGCCCCAAAACAGCTTCTGCAATCATGTCAGTAACGCCTGTGCCAATCATGTGGCATCCGAGCCATTCGCCATATTTTGCGTCAAAGATTACCTTAACAAATCCATCGCTGTTTCCACTGGCTTGCGCTTTTCCCGACGCGGAAAAAGGAAATTTACCGACTTTAATATCGTATCCTTGATCTTTAGCTTGTTGTTCTGTAAGTCCTACAGAAGCAACTTCTGGAGCACAGTAGGTACAGCCTGGAATGTTTCCATAATCCAAAGGCTCTACATGCATTCCTTTTATTTTTTCGATACACAATATTCCTTCTGCTGAGGCAACGTGTGCGAGCGCTTGACCGTTGGTAACATCTCCAATGGCATAATATCCAGGGAGGTTGGTTTGATAAAAATCGTTTACCACAATTTTATCACGATCTACTACAATACCTACGTCTTCCAGTCCGATGTTTTCAATGTTGGACTTGATACCTACCGCTGATAGAACAATATCGGCTTCTAAAACTTCTTCTCCTTTACTGGTTTTGATGGTCGCTTTTACGCCCTTTCCCGAAGTATCAACAGCAGTAACTTCTGCATTGGTAAGAATGTTAATTCCACTCTTTTTAAAAGATTTTTCGAGCTGTTTAGAGACATCAATGTCTTCTACAGGAACAATGTTGGGTAAATATTCAACGATGGTAACTTCAGTACCCATAGCGTTAAAGAAATAGGCGAATTCAATTCCGATGGCTCCAGAACCCACA
Organism: Flavobacteriaceae bacterium; assembly: GCA_029243385.1. Taxonomy (GTDB): domain Bacteria; phylum Bacteroidota; class Bacteroidia; order Flavobacteriales; family Flavobacteriaceae; genus JAQWSC01. The sequence goes on from JAQWSC010000012.1 coordinate 47,995, forward strand.
ACAATCATTTTCTTGGGTTGTTTGGGAAGTGTCATGGCTTCTCGATACCCAATCACTTTTTTTCCATCTTGTGGCAAACTTGGAAGTTCGCGAGAACGAGCGCCTGTGGCAATGATAATGTGTTCGGCAGAAAGCTCTGATTCAGAATCGTCCTCAGCTTTTACGCTTATTTTCTTTCCTCTTTTGAGCGTACCGTATCCAGCAATGACATCAATTTTATTTTTCTTCATTAAAAACTGAACTCCTTTGCTCATTCCATGGGCAACGTTTCGGCTTCGATTGATTACGGCATCAAAATCTTTGCCGTATTCTTTTACTGTGAGACCATAATCGGAAGCATGTTTTAGGTAATCAAAAACTTGAGCTGACTTTAACAATGCTTTGGTAGGAATACAACCCCAGTTGAGGCAAACCCCTCCCAAGCTTTCT